>CABIYQ010000129.1 GCA_902362965.1 Oscillospiraceae bacterium | reverse complement strand
ACGGCAGTTCCCAGGGTATCGCTCATGCGGAAACAATTGCCGGGATAAAGGAATCCCTGCAGCTTTCTGAAAATGCGGTTGAACTTGCACAGGTATATGAAAATGCTGTTGAAGGTCTGGGTGAAGTGGAATATTTCGGCTCGCCTGAAGCAGAAATTGCTGCATACAGTGCGGAACTCAGCGATGAAGTTTCCTTTGCTACAGGACTTACCATAACAGGAAAGGTACAAAAGGGTGTTGTCAGCGGTCATACCGCTTCGGATGACACTCATATTTTTGTGCGTATTTTTAACGGAAACTGG
>CABIYQ010000128.1 GCA_902362965.1 Oscillospiraceae bacterium | reverse complement strand
TCGCCTATATTATTCATGGCAGAGCTTACTTCATCTACTAATCGTATTTTTAAAGCTAATTCCTTCATTACAGCCTCACCCCGCTTTTAAGCATAGCAAGCAAAATTTGTGTATCTATCCTGCAAGGGTCGTTTAACTCGCACAATTCGGACGCAATATAGAAGAGTTTTGTGCGTTTAGGCATTTTCTCAAACTCTTCCATACGCAGTCCGTGGCGCTGCCATAAGACATGCGCCCAGTATTCAAACGATCCCTTGCAGGTTATTAGTTTTTTGCTTCTTTAACTTCGTCTGAATCTTCGTCCTTTTTTA
>CABIYQ010000127.1 GCA_902362965.1 Oscillospiraceae bacterium | reverse complement strand
CCGAATACCGCAAATCTCCCGAACTGTTCGCCTATGAGGTTTGTCAGTTTGAGCCTGACAAATGGCAGAAGGAAGTATTTGCGGATATAGCGGAGTTTCCTAAAGTTACGGTGCGTTCCGGTCAGGGCGTTGGAAAGACTGGTTGTGAAGCTGTTTTGTGCCTGTGGTTTTTGTCCTGTTTCCCGTATTCCCGTGTTGTAGCAACTGCTCCCACTAAACAGCAGCTTAATGACGTACTCTGGGCAGAGGTTTCAAAATGGCAGTCAAAAAGTCCGCTCTTGAAAGCGGTTTTAAAATGGACTAAAACAAAGGTTTC
>CABIYQ010000126.1 GCA_902362965.1 Oscillospiraceae bacterium | reverse complement strand
TTCTTTTTCAGCTGTAAAGCTGTGTGCAATCTCCTCCAGACGTTCAATATCAGCTTTGCTGACTGTAATAGTTGTTGTTTCTCCGGCAATTTTACCGGAGAATTTTATTCCGCTTTCCCCAAGCTTATCAGCAATTTTAGCAGCAATATCGGTATCATACTTTCTGTAAGTCTTTTGCGGAATGTATCTGTACGGAGTATTGCCGATTATTTGTATATCAGTTCTGTCAGAATTTCTTCCTCTGCTGTTTTCAGAAAACTGTTCTGAAGCTGTACTGTTTTCAGGTAATCTCCCTGATTCTCCGCTTCTTTGTATTCCG
>CABIYQ010000125.1 GCA_902362965.1 Oscillospiraceae bacterium | reverse complement strand
GGAACTTTAAGCTTTCCTTTTCTTCTGTTATCAGCCTTATCGCATAGTAAATTGAACATCTGCATATACATAAACGATGCAATAAAGTTAAGGGAAGTGTCGGTATCGGAAGTAATAGCGAAAAGCGCAGTTTTGCGGTCGCCTATTTTGTCCAGTTCCATTTCATCATATGTCATAAGGTCTCTTATATCCTGAATATCAAACGGAGAGAGACGCACGCCGCATGACAGCAATACTGATTTAGCAGATTTTCCGGCTGCAAGCTTATACTTCCTGTACTGTCTTACTGCAAAATGATTTGGATTCCTTTCTGCCAGATC
>CABIYQ010000124.1 GCA_902362965.1 Oscillospiraceae bacterium | reverse complement strand
ACTACCGCTAACGGAATAGCGGGTTTAATCAATATTTTGTTGTTAAACAATTATCTATGCGACTTCAAGTCGCACCCAAGGAATATCGAGATTATGGAGTGCTATCAGCTTTTTCTGACAGTTCGTGCCTGTACCCATTTTGCCGGTACTTCCTAAAAGCACTCTGATTTCTCCCTTATTTACTTTATCAAAGAGATCTGCTTTCTGCTTTTCCGTTTTGGCATCATGTACTGGTGCTATACTAAAAAAGTGGACAGCAAAAAGCGAAAGATGGTATAATAATAAAAAAAGGAGAGAAACACATGGAAAACACCAAGTAT
>CABIYQ010000123.1 GCA_902362965.1 Oscillospiraceae bacterium | reverse complement strand
GAATCCTGCATTTTGCCCAGAGTGCTGTTAAACTCTGCCGCTCCTGCATTAAACAAAGCCAACGCACCGATTCCGGCTTCCTGACTTCCCCAAAGGTTATTAAATGCCGTGGTATCTCCGTTTACGCTGTCTCCGATGACAGTCAGTACATCACCCAGTGAATAACCGCTTTCTGTAAGCTGTGCAAAAGACTGTCCTGTCTGCTCCTGTAAAACTCCGGCAACCGCACTTCCTGTATCACCGAGTTCATTCAGCATGGATTTTAAATATGTCGTTGACTCTGCCGTGGCAATACCGTTTTTTGTGAGAATAGCATAACC
>CABIYQ010000122.1 GCA_902362965.1 Oscillospiraceae bacterium | reverse complement strand
TATGTCAGCTTCTGGAACGACAGCAACGACTGGTCGCTGCAAACAGGAGAAGAAATGGAATTGTCTCAAGTTGAGAAACTCACGGAAGAACCCGGTATGAGCATGACGATGTGAGGTGAATTATGTACAACAGAAGAAAAGTTGAAATGATGAAAGAAAGATACCCCAAAGGCACAAGAATATGCCTTGACAGCATGGAAAACGATCCACAGCCGATTCCATCAGGCACAAAAGGAACGGTAATTGCAGTTGATGACGCCGGTCAGTTATTAATGAAATGGGACAACGGACGTTCCCTTTCTCTCATTCCCGGCGAGGACA
>CABIYQ010000121.1 GCA_902362965.1 Oscillospiraceae bacterium | reverse complement strand
AAAGCTAAGGCTTCTCTTGAACGTGAAGAGCTGAAAATTATCCGGATCTTTAAGCGTATGAATGTTAATGTTCATTCTTTAAACGGATTTGAAAGGCTTAAGCTTCTGAAAGAAAGTCTGCATCCGCTTCACCCGATTCCTTTTAATTTTGACTGGAAATCAAGATATACCTCCGGTATTTCCGTAAAAGACAGTATCGCTCCGACTTCTATGGACTTCAGCAAACTTAACTGCTTCAGAATAGGAAACAGTTACGGCGCTGCTTATCATGTATATATTGATTCAGCCGAAATTTCCGACAGAATAATCGAGGAAATTATG
>CABIYQ010000120.1 GCA_902362965.1 Oscillospiraceae bacterium | reverse complement strand
GCTACCATCTCCAGAAATTCTTTCCTTTCCTGATCCGATATCTGATCTATAGGAACTTCCCTCAGATAAATCGGATAATACCGGAAATTCTCCTCGTCCAGAACGTACGTCCATCCCTTTAAGATTTCCGTATCCGGAAGATATTCCCCTGTCTTGGGGTTCAGAACGTGTCTCACTCCGTCTATCATTTTCTCTTGTTTCATTATGTTCGTTCCTCCTGATTTCTTCAATTGCATTATGCCTTGTGTTTCTTACAATACTTTCAATTTCAAGAAAAATACTTTTTGAAATTTCTGTTACAGCCTGTCCAATTTCTTCAAT
>CABIYQ010000119.1 GCA_902362965.1 Oscillospiraceae bacterium | reverse complement strand
TCACCTGTTAATTGTTTCTCCTTAAGTGCTAGTTCCTTTTTCTTCAAGGCAAGTTCTTCAGAAGAGTTATCTTTGCCAAGAATGTTACGAATTTCTTTTGAAGCTGCAACGTCTCCAGTAGCCGCTCTCAAAAATAACCCTTTAAGTATAACCATTTCATTATCAGATTCCTCAATCGGAATTCCCATAGCTTCAAGCTCTGTTAAATCACTATCACAAGCTGGTAAGGAAAGCAAAAGCTTCATTTTTTCTCTCATAGACTTTTTTTTACGTCTTGCCGCCGCAGAAGCTTTACCCGCTTTTCTTGCGCTTTCTCGGCGTT
>CABIYQ010000118.1 GCA_902362965.1 Oscillospiraceae bacterium | reverse complement strand
ATAACGGTAATAATATCAATGTTCTTGACGGTATAGCTTTTAGTAATGATTGCTTCTTAAATACGCCTTATTATACTAATAATTGTACCACAGGTGTATATCCTTCTCTTGTAAACAGAGGATCTGCTAAAAACTGTACTGGAAAGCAGTTGGTTGTAAGCGTATTTTTAAACGCAACAATTAACGGTACAAACCAGACATGGTCGGACAGTGAAATGACTGATAAAAATCAACAAGTAAAAACAGCAACAGATTATATTAAAAATCAAAGCTCAAGATACAGTAATACGGTTACTTTTGAAAATGCAATTTCCAATTCTAAT
>CABIYQ010000117.1 GCA_902362965.1 Oscillospiraceae bacterium | reverse complement strand
CTGTCCTGCCGTCCATTTGCCCTCCATGTCCTGAAGAGTTATGTATGTCCAGTTGCCGCCAACATACAGCCTGTCGTCAGCGTTTGTCATCAAAATTGTGTCGTAGCAGTTCGCCTGACCGAAATCGAAGCAGTTGCCGATATAAACCTCGCCGCCGTTTAAGTTCATCAGCTGCCCCGCATTGCCGCCCCAGCCGTCAGGGGAAGCTGTTCTGAACACAAGATTATTCTGGATAAGCAGCTTACCGCCGTTAACGTTCAGAGTTGCTCCGTTGCCCGACCAGAACTGCGGCATATCGGTTGTGAACGACATGCAGTCCGCAACGCTT
>CABIYQ010000116.1 GCA_902362965.1 Oscillospiraceae bacterium | reverse complement strand
GGAATGCTCGTACTGACAAACGGATCAAACAATCAGACTATCACCAAGCTTCAGGCTGATCCCCGTGATTATTACGCAGCTGTAAAGGGCGTAGAAAACGGCAGCCTGTGGATAAAGAAAAGTTCTCCGGACGATAACAAGGTGGAAGGAATTACATTCCATATTACCGGTAACGGAATCGACGGAGACTACACCACAGGCAAAGACGGATATATCAGAATACCCGGTCTTAAGCCCGGCACATACAAGGTTTCGGAGAAAACCTCAAGTATTTACACAAATGTCCGTGATAAGACAGTAATAGTTGAGGCGGGAAAAACGGCGTATGTATTGTTCGTA
>CABIYQ010000115.1 GCA_902362965.1 Oscillospiraceae bacterium | reverse complement strand
ACCGTCTATCAGTGTGCCCCTTTTTTATTATTATAACAATATTTTTATGTAATGTCAAGACCTTTCCTTAAATTCGCCATTGGCGAATTTTTATTTATTCACTAAAATCACATCAGCTGATTTATAAATAGGACAATTATTTCTTTCCGGACAATTCTGCTTATAAAACTCCTGATATACACATTCCATTGAGACCTTTTTATATGTATTCACATCGCTTATTTTATATCTTACATTGACAAAATATTCTGTTTTCTGTATCGGACAATAATCAAAATGTGGTTTTATTATATACATTTACTATAATCCCCTTAATAATTTTATATATTTAATTATATCACT
>CABIYQ010000114.1 GCA_902362965.1 Oscillospiraceae bacterium | reverse complement strand
CCGGACAAATACTGATTATGAAATTAAAATTCCGTGTATATGAGGAGGGCGAATCATAATGGGATATATTCCGACAAAATGGAAAGACCACATTCTTTCCGACAATCGTTTCTATATTAAACAGAACAGCGACGGAACGGTTTCAATCACTCCTGCGGGAAAGGTCGTACAGCAGGGAACTCCTATGTCAGCTGAAAATTTTAATCATATGGAAGAGGGCATAAAAAGTGCGTCAGAGTTATCTGACAGCGCCAAAAAGCTTGAAACAGCCCGTAAGATCAACGGAGTATCATTTGACGGAACACAGGATATAACGATAGATGTGACCGGCAAAACCCGCCGTTATGAAT
>CABIYQ010000113.1 GCA_902362965.1 Oscillospiraceae bacterium | reverse complement strand
GCACAAAATCGCGCATTGTTTCGTCAGAAAAACTTTTTATTATTGAAACGAGGAAATTATAATATATTTTAATATATATCTTATATATAGGGGGAAAATGTGCCACAGTGCCACACGCCCCGCAAACCTCGTAAATGCGCCGTTTCTTGATAGACACTTTTGCCACAGACAATGCCACAAACAGTGCCACATTACAATAGGTCTTCATAATCTTCAATATTTATTTCGTCTTCACCCACCGGAAGTTTCATTACAACGCATTCCACATTAACGCCGTTAATACGTTTACCACGGGTAAATCTGCGCCCTCTTGTCAAAATCAATCCGTTAGTTTTAAGCCACGAAAGCAACGCCCTGTCGTCAAATCCTGCGTCCTTGA
>CABIYQ010000112.1 GCA_902362965.1 Oscillospiraceae bacterium | reverse complement strand
TAAGTTTCTGCATTCATTAAATGCATATGTTTCAATTCTTTTAACGCTTGAAGGAATATTTACCGTTTCCAAAGCTGTTGCAGCGAATGCTGCCCAACCAATTTCTTCAACACCTTCTGGAATTGTTACACTTTTCATATAAGGACAGTCACTAAACGCATTGCTTTCAATATTTTTCATTCCTTTGGGTAATATCACACTAATTAATCCACAATTTTTAAATGCTGAATTTTGAATTTTAATAACACCTTGCGGAATGTTTACTTCCGAAAGATTTATGCAATTTTCAAAAGTATTGGCAAAAATATATTTAATATTTGGTATATCTATTTTTTCTAGATTAACACAATTATGAAATGCACTTATTCCAATATAGTATATGTTGTCAGGGGTTC
>CABIYQ010000111.1 GCA_902362965.1 Oscillospiraceae bacterium | reverse complement strand
TGGGTGCGACTTGAAGTCGCATAGATAATTGTTTAACAACAAAATATTGATTAAACCCGCTATTCCGTTAGCGGTAGTCTAGTGCCACCTGCATCAGAAGCAATGATGGTGTTGGGAAGCTGGCATGACAAAGTTGCCCTCCACGTAAGTGGTAAAGCAGAAGCCGTGAGGCAGAAGCGAATCTGCGAGCATCAATGCGGTTAGGGAGCAAGGCTTGGGTAGTATGGCTAACATATGTGAACTGTCATTTAAACATCGTAACGTCCAACGAGCCAAAGATGCTGATAGGCTCCAGTCCAAAATGGGAAGCGGTCAGATAATCCTCTCCATGGTAGGATTACACGGATGAAAGCGCCGCCGGTGGAGTAGACAGAGCCTAACCTACCCGCTGTTATCTATGTGGAACAA
>CABIYQ010000110.1 GCA_902362965.1 Oscillospiraceae bacterium | reverse complement strand
TTCCTATCGAATATCTGATAATTTTTATGATATAATAAGATAAAAGGCGATTCTATTTTTTCGTCAATTCCGTCAATTAGTAAAAAACAAGCTGTAAATATCGAAGAATCGGTGATTTAAACATGATTAACTACAACTTTCTGACGGCTAAAGTTTAAGCGGTAAGCTGCAAACGGCTTACATAATTTTTCTTCATCTGCATCGATGAATGCACATAACGGTTAAGAGTTATGCTTGCGTCTGCATGACCAAGCAGCTCGCTGAGGGTCTTTGGATCAAAGCCATTTTCAATGCAAACAGTTGCATAAGTGTGACGAAGCAGATGAAAATTTACATTCCTAATACCGCAGACTTCAAGAATTGACTTAAAACGATTCTGCATGGTTCTTGGCTCAGTCGGCTTGCTTGTTCCGGTGATTATATAAAAGTCATC
>CABIYQ010000109.1 GCA_902362965.1 Oscillospiraceae bacterium | reverse complement strand
CTCCTCAAGCAAGGCTAATTTCTTTTGCATTTTTTTGATTTCGGCCATGGTCATGGTTTCAGTTTCTGAAACCTGGACTTTTGTATATTTTTTGATCCATTTATGCAGCGTGGAACTGCTCATTCCGTATTCTTTGCATATCTACGTACTGCTTTTTCCGGATTCATACAAGCTTACTATGCTTTGCTTGAATTCCTCTGTATACTTAGTGTTTTCCATGTGTTTCTCTCCTTTTTTTATTATTATACCATCTTTCGCTTTTTGCTGTCCACTTTTTTAGTATAGCACCAACCGGATTGACGAGAAATGCAGCTGCAAAGGCAATTGGAAAGGTTTTAGGCAGTTCGACCGAGTATTTCGGCGGCAGTTACGACAAATATTACATCAGCGATGATAAAGGAAGAAAGTGGTCTGTGGTTTACGATTCCAGCATCAGATGCATG
>CABIYQ010000108.1 GCA_902362965.1 Oscillospiraceae bacterium | reverse complement strand
CCCTTTTTATAAAGTAATGTGCCTACATCGGGTAAAATCGTTCCTTTCGGATCGGTTATAACATATGAACTGTTCAGCTGCATAAGGTTTGGAATTACAAAAAATCTTGTTTTTCCTGTTCCCGGACCGCCTACAATGAGAATATTTTTATTTCTGCCGTTAAAAGGAATAATCCGCCAATCCTTCAAGGTAAGACCTTCTGTAGCAGTCAAAATAACATTTTTCCATGGATTTGGATCCATGAATTTCCTTATTTCATTTTTGTCTGCCCATTTTGAAGAACCGTATTCTTCTCCGGTTCTCATTTGCCTTTGAGTTCGGGTTACAATGAGAATATATATCATGCAGGCTATAAGGAAGGGGAAAAGAAGATCGTTGCTGTCAAGGCTTATCAGCGGAAGTCCGAAAATTTGCAGAGGATTTTCAGCAATTATGTAAATTTTTGTAAAAGCGTCCCCCGAAAGATTATGATA
>CABIYQ010000107.1 GCA_902362965.1 Oscillospiraceae bacterium | reverse complement strand
TACAGCCAGTATTTCCGTACCGTTGGGAACGCCGAAATCAAGACCCTTGTGAAATTCCGTACTGCCGTCGTCCCATGTTCTGTAGCCAAACGGAGATGTAATTGTATTTGACCAGTCAAATGCAAAGGGAGAAGAAAACGCTTTAATAGCACCGCCCTTGCGATCGTAATAATTTTTATATTTTTCACGCTGATTCTGGTCAAGATATTTGTTCAGAATCTCGTCCCATGATACTTTTTCAGTGATATTGTAATTTAACGTAACAGTAGTTACATTTTCTGTTATATATACATTACAGATACCGTTGTATGTACTCAAAACAGTGTAATTGTCCGGGAGAGGGGAGGGCAATTCATTTTCCGGTATTTGAACGGTTTTAGTCTGCTTTTTTGTTTCAGAATCAAAATTGTATTCTATAACGTACATTTCTGTAAAAATCTGCGTGACGAGATTCTGAACTTCTTCGTTGAAAGTCCATCT
>CABIYQ010000106.1 GCA_902362965.1 Oscillospiraceae bacterium | reverse complement strand
GTTCAGACCGTGGTGGAGACCATACGATCTTCCCGATTACACGCTCTACCGCAAGGGCTGGGAAATCGGCGACGGCGTACATATTGCAACCGGTAACTACACAAAATCCTTCACAGATTTAAGTATTGCGTCACCGGGCGTAAAGTCTGATTTCGTAAGAACCTACAACTCTATGAGCGATGAAGAAGGCTCATTCGGTATTGGCTGGGATTTCAATATTGACGTCAGCAAAATAGTGATTTCTGCGGCCGGTTACTATCAGGTAGTGCTTCCCGACGGCTCTAACACCACGTTTAAGGACGACGGCAACGGCGGCTTTGAGTGCTTGAACGCTCACAGCACAATGACAAAATCTGGTGACGAGTATACAATTACAAACGCAGCGCAGTCTCAGTATCACTTTAATGCAGACGGCGAGCTTGACTGGGTAAAGGACGCAAACGGCAACACTTTGACGATTTCCGCTATGTCCAACAATCAGAGAAT
>CABIYQ010000105.1 GCA_902362965.1 Oscillospiraceae bacterium | reverse complement strand
ATATCAGAATTTTTGAAAAGCAAAGCGTCTGTTTCAGCCGGAGAACGAGGTTATAGTTATATGTGCGACTGGGTTGCGATGAATTCCAACAAATTCCGAGCTGACAATGAAAATTCGGATGTATACGGTGTTATTCTTGACAATTGGGCGTACATAAACGGAGCGGTTTTCCGCAAAGCCGTCAAGGATGCAGGATTTGACGACAGGGCGTTGCTTTCGTGGCTTAAAACTAACGGATTGATTTTGACAAGAGGGCGCAGATTTACCCGTGGTAAACGTATTAACGGCGTTAATGTGGAATGCGTTGTAATGAAACTTCCGGTGGGTGAAGACGAAATAAATATTGAAGATTATGAAGACCTATTATAATGTGGCACTGTTTGTGGCATTGTCTGTGGCAAAAGTGTCTATCAAGAAACGGCGTATTTACGAGGTTTGCGGGGCGTGTGGCACTGTGGCACATTTTCCCCCTATATATAAGATATATATTAAAATATATTATAATTTCC
>CABIYQ010000104.1 GCA_902362965.1 Oscillospiraceae bacterium | reverse complement strand
GAAGATGTAGTAATTCGAGGCTATAAAGGAACAGCCGCAGAAACATATGCACTTCAAAACAGGTTTACATTTATAGCCATTGATGACGAGCCTGTAACAACTACCACTCCTGTTACTACTGATATAACAACAACTGAAACAATAGTTGTAACAACACAAACAACTGCTGTTTCTACAAACTCGATTGCGGAAACAACTTCGGTTACGACAACGGTTACAACTCCTGAAATAAAAGGCGATGCCAACGAAGACGGAAAGCTTGCAGCAAGCGACGCAGCATTTATTGCAAAAGAGCTTGCACAGTCGTCTATTTCAGGAGAGAAGATAACAGCTGAGGATTATCCAGCTATGGATTTTAATCAGGACGGTAAAATTACAGCCAAAGATGCCGCGGATATTGCAAGATATTTGGCAGAGCAGTCGATATCAGATAATAAAAAAGTATGATTTATAATATAAACATAATTTAAATAATAGCACAATAAAGCTCGGTGAATAACCGGGCTTTTTGTTAAAAAA
>CABIYQ010000103.1 GCA_902362965.1 Oscillospiraceae bacterium | reverse complement strand
TTTTTACAGAACAAATTTATGCAGTGCGGATATAACGCAAGTGCGGGAACAAACTTTACTGCATTTGCGTTATATATATATCAATTTAACAAAGGAGAAATCAAAAATGAACAAGTATGGACAAGCCGAATACGCTTACGGGATTCTTCGGCAGATTTCAGAGAAACTGCTTGCTGAAGGAATCTTGACAGAAGAACAATTGAAACAGCTGAATGCACTAAACAAAGAGGACTGCTTTAGTCGGTTCTGCACAGCTCTGGCGGCGTAATTTCGTTGGGTTTGGTGATACCAATTTTCTCAAGAAAGTGGTATTGTATGTAGTGAAAAAATAGATTGGAGGCGCTAATATGAATCCAAATGTGACGGTAATTCAGCCGACAATTGCAGCGGAACAAGAACAAAAAATCCGAGTTGCCGCACAATAATCTGGACACAAAAAGGCGAAAAGAATTAAGAAGAAAGTAAAGATTTTTCAAAATGAATGGGCGACAAATAATTAATAGCCGAGTGAATGCGATTAAGATTATAAAA
>CABIYQ010000102.1 GCA_902362965.1 Oscillospiraceae bacterium | reverse complement strand
TGCCGTTAAGAAGAATACCGAGCTTGAAAAGAAAATCGGTATTTTTCAGGATATCGAAAAAAAGGACGATGATCTTTCCGAAGCCAAGCTTCAGGAGCATATCAAAGAAACGCTGAAAGAAATCAGTACTCCCGAAATAAGCCTGAGTGTTGAGGCTTTGGGTATACCCGATGTAATTTCAGGTGTGGGAGTTTATGTAATAATTGACGAACTGGGGATTAAGCGTACTTTCTATGTCGATGAAGATACTCATACTTTCAAAGGAGGAAGTCATACAATGAATCTTACGCTTAATTCCGTAAACGAATAGGAGGTCTGAATGGATAATCCAACGAGTATTAAAGGATTGATGCAGCAAATGCTGCCAAAGGGAAATGATATTGTAATAGGCAGGGTCATTTCCGTAAATCCTGTCAGAGTACAGGTAATAAATGATGAAAAGCTTACACCGATCCCAATTGTCCCTCAAAGACTTTCCGATTTGCATACGGGAGAATATGTACATTTACTGGTATTTAATAACGGCAAAAAGTATTAT
>CABIYQ010000101.1 GCA_902362965.1 Oscillospiraceae bacterium | reverse complement strand
ACAGTCCCTGTCGGAACGTGCGGAAAAGATTCACAACAAGCAGGTCACTCCCGATGTTGACAATATGCTTAAGGTTACCACCGACGGTATTAAAATCGGTCTTGATCAGAGACTTATAAATCCTCTGCTTCCTGATGAACCCAACACTAAGATCAATATGTGCGTAAACAATGTAACCGATATCTGGAAAAAGACAGCGGACGAACGTCTCACTCAGGTTATTTTCTGTGATTATTCCACGCCTAAGAAAGACGCTTTTAATCTTTATGATGATGTAAAATCCAAGCTTATTGCTAACGGAATCCCTGTAAATGAAATTGCTTTTATTCACGATTATGAAAAGCCGCAGGACAAGGAACGTCTTTTTGACAAGGTAAGAAACGGAGAAATACGTATTGTTCTGGGTTCAACGCAGAAAATGGGCGCAGGAACTAACATTCAAAACAAGCTTTATGCTATGCACCATCTTGATGCGCCATGGGTGCGACTTGAAGTCGCATAGATAATTGTTTAACAACAAAATATTGATTAAACCCGCTATTCCGTTAGCGGTAGT
>CABIYQ010000100.1 GCA_902362965.1 Oscillospiraceae bacterium | reverse complement strand
ATATTCACTGTCGGAATAATTTTCATTTAATTCTGTGTACACCGTATCAATTGCACTTTGCATATCAGTTCGGCTGCCATTATAGATCACGTTTCCTAGTTCGTCCGGACACGGTATAATCAGCTTTTTTCTATCCGGAAGATTACATATCAAACGTCCGTCCGGCATCTGGAAGAAATTAATATCATGTAAATTATACTGCTGTTCCCGTGCCCACAGATTCACAATTTCAATATTTCTTATCCAGCTGGACGGTGTATCTGCCGCACGTTCAATTTTTTCAGGCAGTTCGAATAAATCCCCCTCAAGCTTATCCTGCTGTGCTTTTGAAATATTACTGATATCTATTCCTAACAATGACGGTGCTGTGCAAAGGGAACGTTTTCCCGTAATTCCAACGCAATCGATCAGCGTTAATTTTTCCTTATCCGGATGAAGTCTTAAACCTCGTCCCACCATCTGAGTATATAAGCTGTCCGACTGAGTAGGACGCGCTATAATTACCGTTTCAACAAGCGGGATATCTGTTCCCTCGGTAAAAACCATACAGTTTATAAGACAAGG
>CABIYQ010000099.1 GCA_902362965.1 Oscillospiraceae bacterium | reverse complement strand
ATTTATGATATAATAGGATTAAAATTACTGCAAATATCGTCAAAAAAGCCGTCGCAAATTGACGGAATTGACGAAAAATGCACACTGACTTCAAGCTTTCAAAGCTGAACAGTGTGCATATATTTTCTTCTCTGCATTAAATATATCTTCTATTTTCTACTTAACATTCCCATCGCATCATGACACGGGGCATATAGCGCTTAATAGGACTGCTCATGAGTTTGAGAGTGCTCTTCTTTCAGACCAAGAGCCTGTTTTTTCTCCAGTATCATTCGGCGAAGCTTTTTGTCAACAGATAGTCTGCCCGATTGAAATTTCTGATTATAGTCCTCAGAAATACATTTGCTTAGATTAGCAAACAAGCTGAAAATTGTATTTGTCAGCATTACATTCTCATACTCTGTTTCATGATCAATTAGATTCTGTGCATATTCGTTGCCCTGTTCAGCAGAAAAAGTCAGATAATCCAAAGCTTTTTCCCGATTTTGCTGAACATCGCTGCAGCCAAACAAATAGATTTTTCCTAACCAGTAGCTTGCCCACGGATTCGTATCCGAACACTGTTCAAAATACGAAAC
>CABIYQ010000098.1 GCA_902362965.1 Oscillospiraceae bacterium | reverse complement strand
AAAAATGTTTGTAAACAATGCCGCAACAAGCAGAAGAGAATGGCAAAACCTATAACAGATTTTAAAGGAGACGTAACTGCAACTCCGCATCGTCCTCATTTTTGTAAAAAATCGAACTGTATATGACGTCATTAAAATTCCGGAGTTTTCGGTGCTACCAGTGGATCCGGAAATGCTGTTGCTGCTACTTCCGAGCAGCGCGTTGATCCGGCTCGCGAGTTCTCCGTATCTGGAGTACAGCCAGTCGCCGGGGCAGCTCTTGTTTGCAAACCAGCGGTGCGCCGTCAGCACCATTTCGTTGCTTTTCGGGGTATACGCAAGAGTTTTCTCCTTGCTGCCGAGCCAGAGCACCTTCGTTTTGCTATAGCGCTTGCAGATGTCGGTGCAGAGTTGGATCAGCTTCTCATATACAGTGTTATTCATGGCATATGGCGAAGTTTTGTTACTTGCGCACTCGATCGTGATCGCTCTCTGGTCGTTCGAATTACTGGAGCTGCACCAAATGGTGCTATACTAAAAAAGTGGACAGCAAAAAGCGAAAGATGGTATAATAATAAAAAAAGGAGAGAAACACATGGAAAACACCAAGTA
>CABIYQ010000097.1 GCA_902362965.1 Oscillospiraceae bacterium | reverse complement strand
GCCCATGTTTTCATAATTAACCTCCTAAATAACATACAATTTTAATCTCAACGTTCCTGCTGTACCTGTGGAATTACTTTGCGTTAATGTGAATACTCCTGTGCTTGTACAGGTGACCGTATAAGTGTAAATCCTTGTGCCCGTATAAACCTGCTTTGTAAATACCGCTCCTGCCACAATAGCGGAAATCGGAATTACATCGCAGAAATTGACCGTCTCTTGCTGAGTCCAGCTTGCAGCCATATACACTTGTGAATATTTTGCTATCTCAGCATTTGTTACCGTCAGACTGTTTTCATTTGTTGAGTTTTCAGCAAGAAGTGCTCCCGATTGGGACTGCTTTATGTGCGGCGCAATTAAATCTCCGGTCAGCGTTCCTCCGGTCAATGGAAGATAGCTTTGCAAATCGGTGTTGTCCTGTAGGATTCTCGGAGTTACCGTTGTCCAGCCGCCCGGAGCGTCCGCAGTATCGCCGAAATCAGACAGCGTTACATTTGTTCCCCGCAAAACCGTTACTGCAAAAACAGAACGGTATGTTCCGGTATATGCTCCAAAATAAAAATAACCGTTTTCACTGTCCTCATAATATCCAAAATTTACTGTACCCCTTTTATGCGGCAGCAGCGTT
>CABIYQ010000096.1 GCA_902362965.1 Oscillospiraceae bacterium | reverse complement strand
GTAGCGGTAAAACCGATTACCTGACGCGGTGTAAAATGCTCCAGTACTTTTCTGTACGTTCCGGCGGCTGAATGGTGCGCTTCGTCAACTATAATCACATCAAATTCATCAGGATCAAAATTATCAAGCCTGTGAACAATACTCTGCACGCTTGCCGATACGATTTCTTCCCCATGAGAACGTTCCGACGCCATTTCAATTCCGGTTGTGCAGTCAAAATATTTTAACGGCTGACGCACAAGCTCTTCACGATGGGAAAGTATAAGCATACGTCCCTGACGTCTGATATTTGCAAATGTAACGGTTTTTCCTAGTCCGGTAGCCATTTGTACAAGGTAACGTCCATTGTCAAGAATATCAATACATTCAATCTGATAATCTCTTAATTGTATCACAACTTTTTATCACTCCTTTATGTGGCATATGTGGCGTACTGTGGCTTTGCTGTTCCACAAATTCAATCACGTATCTATGTAGTTTATAACGTGTTGTGGCACTGTGGCACAAAATCGCGCATTGTTTCGTCAGAAAAACTTTTTATTATTGAAACGGGGAAATTATAATATATTTTAATATATATCTTATATATAGGGGGAAAATGTGCCACAGTGCCACACGCCCCGCAAACCTCGTAAAT
>CABIYQ010000095.1 GCA_902362965.1 Oscillospiraceae bacterium | reverse complement strand
GTCGAAGGTGGGATTGATGACTGGGGTGAAGTCGTAACAAGGTAGCCGTATCGGAAGGTGCGGCTGGATCACCTCCTTTCTAAGGAGCAAACAGAGGAAGAATCTGAGAAGTTCCGGTCAGATACAAGGGAAAGCATTGTTCGATTTTGAAGATACCGAGGAAGAGTTGGGGGTGTAGCTCAGCTGGGAGAGCACCTGCTTTGCAAGCAGGGGGTCAGGAGTTCGATCCTCCTCATCTCCACCAAAAAGGTATTGGGCGCATAGCTCAGGTGGTTAGAGCGCACGCCTGATAAGCGTGAGGTCGGTGGTTCGAGTCCACTTGTGCCCACCAATCAAGAATAAAAATTAATAGATAAGAAGTTATCTGTTAATTTCTGTTCTTGAAAAAGGATAGAAAAAGGAAACTTGAAAATTGAATAAGAAAAGTAAGAGGAAATACAATCAAGTGAAACGACACGATTAAGAAAGATTAATCGGGTAAAAAAACTACAATGTATTAAAGAGAACTCAAAACGGACAAATGGTAAAGCTAATAAGAGCGCAGGGCGGATGCCTTGGCATTGGGAACCGAAGAAGGACGTGGTTAACTGCGAAAAGCTGCGGCGAGTTGTAAGCGAACAAAGACCCGCAGATATCCGAATGGAGCAATCCATAT
>CABIYQ010000094.1 GCA_902362965.1 Oscillospiraceae bacterium | reverse complement strand
CTCAAGCTGCATATTAAGCAGTTCACGGACGCATTTTGAAATAGCGGCTATTCCGCTTACACGCTCGTATCTCTTTCCAGTAAACGGCATTTCAGTCATAATAGAATTTTCACGGTAAAATATTTTACCGTCAATTTCAGCGTATGAGAAATTTTTGACCGTCGGATCGGCAGGAAGAATTTCAGGTTTAAATTTATCCTTTTTCTTTCCGGAGGGTTTTGCAATAACAGACTTTTCAGCGGTATAATTTCCTTTTATTTTCTTTACCGCTTCATTTAAAATAACTTTAAGATCGGAATTTTCAAAAGGAACGACCATAGTACCTTTGCCGTAAAGCTTGTTTCCCTCCACAACTTTTCCTAAAATCATTTCCGGATTTTCAATAAAATAATTGTTAATTGTCAGACCGTCTGGATTTTTTGAGGTATACACCCAATCGGGCGCAATATCTATCATTTTTTCACGTTTCCGGAGAAAAATAATGTCGGAGGTAACTTCCGTTCCCGCATAGGATTTGAAAGCATTATTCGGAAGTCTGACAGCGCCCATAAGCTCTGCACGCTGAGAAATGTATTTTCTTACCGACGGATTAGCCTTGTCAAGAGTACCGGAAGAAGTGATAAAAGCGATTACGCCTCCCGGACGTACCTTGTCCAGAGTTTTTGCAATAAAATAGTCATG
>CABIYQ010000093.1 GCA_902362965.1 Oscillospiraceae bacterium | reverse complement strand
TAGTATAATAAGGCGTATTTAAGAAGCAATCATTACTAAAAGCTATACCGTCAAGAACATTGATATTATTACCGTTATATGTAGCCTTCGGATAATTTACAGTGGTTAAGCTGGTACAATCTGCAAATGCTCTTTTACCAAAATCTATATTTTTATATTTATTTATATTTACTGTTTTTAAAGAAGAACAGTTTTTGAAGGCTTCTAAACCTACAGAAAGAAAAGCCTGTGAATTGCCTTCAAATGTAACCTGAGTTAATGCAGTACATCCACGGTAAGCTCCGTTGTAAATGTTTATTACCGATCTAGGAACATTCAATGATGAAATACCACGACAATTTTCAAAAGCTATTACACCGATTTTTTTTACCGATTTAGGCAAAACTACATTTGATAAATTATAGCAGTTAGTAAATGCTCCCATTTCTATATATTCTAGTTTTGAAGATAAATAATTTATAGATACGGTATTAAGATTAGAACAAGAATCAAATGCCGCCATACCAATTCTTTTTACAGAATCCGGAATTGAAATAGAAGTTAATGAAGAACAGCTTGCAAAAGTAGCGGTAGGGATTTCTGTTAAAATTGAATTTGATGCAAAAGAAACCGTAGTCAGATTCTTGCATAATTGAAAACAACAGGAATCCATTCTTTGTATAGTATTCGGAATAGAAATATATGTTAAATTACTGCATTTATAAAAACACATT
>CABIYQ010000092.1 GCA_902362965.1 Oscillospiraceae bacterium | reverse complement strand
CTTGATGTCACAAACTATATGTCCGTTGTATTTGTCATAGATTACATATGTTTGTGTTGACATTTTAATCCTCCATTCTTTTAGCTTGATATTCTCCATAGTTTACGGTATTTCGGGCAATATCGTTAATTCTTTTCATGCTATTTGACCTCGACCGTTTGACTTCATTTGCAGGCGATATGTATTCACCTGAATTTCTGATATTTCGCATATATTCACGTCTATTTTTGCGATGCCGTTCTTTGGCGCACTCGGTACAATATTTTTTGGAACTGCCTGAATTCGGCATCTCAACGCCGCATGAAACGCATATACGTGTAAATCTTTTATGTGCTGACATTTTCTAATCCTCCATATTTCAATTCTACGCCCGTTTTTAGGCGTTATGATTTTAACCCTGTAATTTCATTATAACACATTCAAAATTGATTACAGCGCATTCTAGACGGTATTTTGAGGCATGTATGATAACATTTCTCACACTTCGGCATTTTCAGCCCTCCTGTTCCAGTTCTCAATCGCTAATTCGACTGATTCAAATTCAGCAGTCCAACCATTTATTATTTCTACGCCAATTTCAAGCGATATTCCCATCATCACACCACACTCACCACACATAACCAGATATTTATTATTAAAATCATCTACCCCCACATTTGCCTTACCTCCACAAAACGGACACGGTTTTAATTTTTCATTCATTTTCTTCTCCTTTCAGCAATTCAGAATTATCAAAAACGTTTCCAACTAC
>CABIYQ010000091.1 GCA_902362965.1 Oscillospiraceae bacterium | reverse complement strand
GGACAATTCTATACACATGGAAACGGATATGAGTGGGAAACAGTATTTCGCAGAGCCTTTGCAGATGAACCGAATCTAAGTAAGATTTATTTTGACTGTGAGGCAGGCGGATTTTTCTGTTATGCAGACAGTCTGTCACTAATGGAGGACTTAGGGAGTCGATTCAAGGCTATGATAGACGATACTGAAGGTTTTGCCAATCTTGTGTCATCGGCGCTCAAAGAAGCCAATCAGGATCAAATTGAAGAAATAACGGAAGAAGTACAAATGGATATGTCAATGTAAGCGGTTAGGTCAAAAAAGACTTAACCGCTTTTTGGTACCTAAAAGCAGAAAGGAGAAGATATGAATGATTCGTGTGTTTGAAGCATTTGCGGGAATCGGAGGATTCCGAAGCGGATTAGAAAGAGTAGGAGGATTTAAAATAGTAGGCTGGTGTGAAATTGATAAGTTTGTGCAAAAGGCTTACAGAATATTGTTTGATACGGGAAAAGAGGAATTTTATGAGGACATCACAAAAATCGATTCCAGAACAATGCCGGATTTTGACTTGCTCGTTGGAGGCCCGCCATGCCAAAGCTGGTCATATGCAGGACTCAGAAAAGGGTTTGAGGACGACAGAGGAAATATGTTCCTCGAATATATTAGAATCCTTGAAGCCAAAAAACCCAAGTATTTTGTGGTGGACCATAGTCAATAATCTGGACACAAAAAGGCGAAAAGAAAAAAGATTAAAGTAAAGATTTTTCAAAATGAATGG
>CABIYQ010000090.1 GCA_902362965.1 Oscillospiraceae bacterium | reverse complement strand
TCGCCTATATTATTCATGGCAGAGCTTACTTCATCTACTAATCGTATTTTTAAAGCTAATTCCTTCATTACAGCCTCATCCCGCTTTTAAGCATAGCAAGCAAAATTTGTGTATCTATCCTGCAAGGGTCGTTTAACTCGCACAATTCGGATGCAATGTAGAAGAGTTTTGTGTGTTTAGGCATTTTCTCAAACTCTTCCATACGCAGTCCGTGGCGCTGCCATAAGACATGTGCCCAGTATTCAAACGATCCCTTGCAGGTTATTAGTTTTTTGCTTCTTTAACTTCGTCTGAATCTTCGTCCTTTTTTATAAGTCCAAGCACTGACATAACGGAATTAAATACCTGACTGTATTCTCCCGGTCTGTGAAATACTTTAAGAGGCATTTCACTGATATCATAGCAGTGATAGAAGTCCATTAGTTCCTTAGATTTTAAATCGGGGTAAACCAATGCTTCAGCGACGATATGTCTCATTGCTCTGTTGATATCATTTTCTGTCTGGAATACTACTTCACCGTTCGATAGATAAGGATTTCCTGAATTATCCAGAGCAATAGAACGCTTGCGGTAATTGTCCTGAATTTTTCTTATCTTGTCATTGGAAATTGTTTTAATTTCAAGTTCAAGACGGTTTCCGTTTTCGTCAACGAAACTTTCCGGTGCAGGAGCATTTACGATTTCTTCCTTCTGTTCTCTCATGAAATAGCTTAAATTCTTTGTCATTTTTATGACCTCCATAATATTATATTAATTTTTTGCGGAGCAGTTTTACGTCTTGACCGCTTTCGGACATAAAAA
>CABIYQ010000089.1 GCA_902362965.1 Oscillospiraceae bacterium | reverse complement strand
GCTGTGGCTTGTGCATTACTAAGCGTAACGCCGTTTATTACAACGGAATTTGTAACGTTAATAATACCCTCATAGTCGGCTTTGTAGTCGGGAACAACAGCCTTAACGCCTCTTCCTACATTTTCCCTCAGATACTTTATCTTTGTAACACACGCCGCAAGCAATGATTCTTCCGTTACAGGAAAAGCAAGGGTATTGAAATTAACGCTTTCCATATCGTCAAGAAACGCTGCAATGTCATAATTTGCAGCCGTACCGTCCGTACCTCCTGTAAGCGAAACCCCTGCTGCTGCTTCAAGAGAAGTACCCTCTGAGGCTGTAAATGTTATGTACTTACTGTCGACTAGCGCCGAAACATCTGTAACACCCTCAAACGCTTCAACAGTTGAACCGTCAAGATAAACGGAAACGTCAAATCCGGCAACGGGATTCGCCGCAACGGAATAACTGAGAGCGTTACCTCTTGAACCGCCGTACTTTGCCTGAGCTGACAAGCCTCCGCCTGTACCCGTTGCTTTAGTTCCTGCCTTGGCAATGTATACAATTACCGTACTTGCATTTTTAAATGCCTCACGGATAAGCAGCATTGACGGATCATCGTCATATACGCTGTAACCAAGCTTGTCAATTGCCGAATCCACCGATTCATTTGAAATAGTTATAAATTCCTTTTCCGGACCGTATGAATGATTGATCAGTGGAATCAGAACCGTTCCTCTGTCGGAAGAACCCAGCGTACTTTGATTTGAAGCCTCAAAATTAATGTAAGTACCCGGTCTTACTTTTCCTACAGACTTATCGAATGTTCCTCCAGCCATAATTAT
>CABIYQ010000088.1 GCA_902362965.1 Oscillospiraceae bacterium | reverse complement strand
CTGTCAGTATGGTCGATATATTCATAAAGATCGCTGTTCAGCAGTTGGTTGTATGAGATATTTTCAGTGACAGAAAAAGCGCCGCTGTCCTTTGTGACCGTACACTCGTCGGTTATCCACGGAAATGCGCCTGTCAGCGAAACAACTTCGCTGATATTACCCGTAATCTTATGACGAAATCTGTCACCTACAGTAATCTTCTGCGGAACATCGGGCTTGTTATTTTCTTCAGGATTTTTTTCATCTGATTCTTCAATATTATTTTTTAAATCGGAATTATTATCAGGTTTTGTAAATGTTATTTCAGATTCAGGTATGACCTTACTGCTTTCAATGTTTTCAGATAAAATGCCGTATTCTTTAAGGATATTCTTTGCTCTTTCCGTATGTATTTTATCAGATTCACTATCTGAATTGTAGTATTTCAAAGTGTATTTTGCATGATATATACGGTTATCTATATCGGCTTTGGTAATATATTCGCCTTTGGATACCAGTTCTGAAATTCTTTCAGCGACTTCTTTCCATTTGAGATGAATTTCTTTACCTTCTTCATTGTCATACTTACGGTTGAGAATAATTTCAATTCCTTTTGAATCGTGATTTTCATAGGCATAAAATTCGTTTCCCGGACGACCGCCTGTACCGTACTCCTCTTTAAGCATTTGGGCGAATTCATTTATAGAGTGGCTTTCTTTACAGAATTCTTCAATACGGAATTTACCGTCCTCAAATCCGCTTCCTCTCATTAAAGCTTCATAAATTGCTTTTTCTTCTACGTCAGATTCATAAACTACAGGTTCTCCGAACAGAGAAAGCTGTGACGGTACATATTGGTGATCTTTTGATGTAATTT
>CABIYQ010000087.1 GCA_902362965.1 Oscillospiraceae bacterium | reverse complement strand
GTTTCGTATTTTGAACAGTGTTCGGATACGAATCCGTGGGCAAGCTACTGGTTAGGAAAAATCTATTTGTTTGGCTGCGGCGATGTTCAGCAAAATCGGGAAAAAGCTTTGGAACACCTTGCCTTTTCCGCTGAACAAGGAAATGAATATGCACAGAATATGATCGATCATTCAGAAGAGTATGAGAATGTAATGCTGACCAACACGATTTTCAGCTTGTTTGTAAATCTCAGTAAGTGTATTTCTGAAGATTATCAGCAGAGATTTCAATCGGGCAGACTATCTGTTGACAGAAAGCTTCGCCGAATGATTCAGGATAAAAAGCAGGCTCTTGGCATGAAAGAAGAACATCTTCAAAATCAGGAACAGTCCTATTAAGCGCTATATGCCCCGTGTCATGATGCAATGGGAATGTTAAGTAGAAAATAGAAGATATATTTAATACAGAGAAGAAAATATATGCACACTGTTCAGCTTTGAAAGCCTGAAGTCAGTGTGCATTTTTCGTCAATTCCGTCAATTAGTAAAAAACAAGCTGTAAATATCGAAGAATCGGTGATTTAAACATGATTAACTACAACTTTCTGACGGCTAAAGTTTAAGCGGTAAGCTGCAAACGGCTTACATAATTTTTCTTCATCTGCATCGATGAATGCACATAACGGTTAAGAGTTATGCTTGCGTCTGCATGACCAAGCAGCTCGCTGAGGGTCTTTGGATCAAAGCCATTTTCAATGCAAACAGTTGCATAAGTGTGACGGAGCAGATGAAAATTTACATTCCTAATACCGCAGACTTTAAGAATTGACTTAAAACGATTCTGCATGGTTCTTGGCTCAGTCGGCTTGCTTGTTCCGGTGATTATATAAAAGTCATC
>CABIYQ010000086.1 GCA_902362965.1 Oscillospiraceae bacterium | reverse complement strand
AGATTGCTGAAAGCGTTCTGCATTCTCTTCTGAGCGTGTTCCGTGGTATTGGTCATAGTCATGTACGCTTTTTCAGTCACTCCGGCTGAATCCTGCATTTTGCCCAGAGTACTGTTAAACTCTGCCGCTCCTGCATTAAACAAAGCCAACGCACCGATTCCGGCTTCCTGACTTCCCCAAAGGTTATTAAATGCCGTGGTATCTCCGTTTACGCTGTCTCCGATGACAGTCAGTACATCACCCAGTGAATAACCGCTTTCTGTAAGCTGTGCAAAAGACTGTCCTGTCTGCTCCTGTAAAACTCCGGCAACCGCACTTCCTGTATCACCGAGTTCATTCAGCATGGATTTTAAATATGTCGTTGACTCTGCCGTGGCAATACCGTTTTTTGTGAGAATCGCATAACCCGTAGAAAGATTATCCATTTCAACGTTATATGCCGCTGCAAGGGGAATAACACGTCCCATGTTCTGAGCAAGTTCATCAACGGTTGTCTTACCTAGATTCTGAGTTGTTATCAGCATATCTGACACTTGTGTCGCTTCTGATACAGCTAACCCGTAAGCGTTTATAGCCGTTGTCAGTACGTCCGCCGCTGTTGCCTGTTGAGTAAAACCGCCCACAGCAAGCTTATTGGCTTCATCAACGAACTTAACGGCATAGGCAGTATCGACACTGGCTGAAATTGCCTGATACGAAGCTTCTGTCAAATCGCCTGCACCTTGTCCGGTGGAACGTGAAAGAGCCATAATATCTGATTCTATAGTACTCAAGGAAACCTGACTTGTATCGGCAATTGTGGAAACCTTTGCAATACTTGCCTCAAACTGTGCCGCTGAATTACTTCAATCAAGAAACGCTTCGCCGATTTTTTTAAGT
>CABIYQ010000085.1 GCA_902362965.1 Oscillospiraceae bacterium | reverse complement strand
GGCGAATCTGACAAAATTAAAGAATACCGGCAGGAATATCAGGAAATGCTTTACAGTCAATTTGAAAAGAGAAGCAGCGGAACCGTTAAGGTAAAATATCTGACTTTCGGAGTTCATGAAAAAAACTTCAGGAAAGCTAAGGCTTCTCTTGAACGTGAAGAGCTGAAAATTATCCGGATCTTTAAGCGTATGAATGTTAATGTTCATTCTTTAAACGGATTTGAAAGGCTTAAGCTTCTGAAAGAAAGTCTGCATCCGCTTCACCCGATTCCTTTTAATTTTGACTGGAAATCAAGATATACCTCCGGTATTTCCGTAAAAGACAGTATCGCTCCGACTTCTATGGACTTCAGCAAACTTAACTGCTTCAGAATAGGAAACAGTTACGGCGCTGCTTATCATGTATATATTGATTCAGCCGAAATTTCCGACAGAATAATCGAGGAAATTATGGCTGTCGAGGGAAACGTCGCAGTAAATATACATACTCATTCCCTGGATCAGAACAAAGCGTTACGGTTTGTATCGCACAAGCTTACTAACGCTCAGGCTGTAAAAATCGGAAAGCAGCACAAAGCAGCCGATCAGGGACATGACGGTGATATTCTTTCCTTGGATCTTGTCGATGACATAAACGCAGCTAACAGTATTTATGACAGCTTAACTAAACGTAATAACAGGTTCTTCATTACAACTCTTCTGGTTACGGTTTATGCTGCAAAGCCCTCGGAACTTTGTGAAATTGAGAAGGATATACAGTCCATCGTTCAGAAGTATCATTGTGAATTGAAATCTCTTGATGATTTGCAAGAGGAAGGAGCAATGTCTTCTCTGCCTATAGGTATAAACAAAGTTAAAATAAACAGGTCGTTTACAACAGTTGAACTTGGA
>CABIYQ010000084.1 GCA_902362965.1 Oscillospiraceae bacterium | reverse complement strand
GGCTTCATCATTCTTAAAACTTATTTCAAAATCATACACATCAAGTATTCGTGTATCCTGTGAAAGCGCGTCCCTGACTAATTCTGGCAAGGCTGTTTCTATCAGTTCGGGAGTTGATACCTCGTCGTAGACCATATCCTTCAGCTCTCCGCCGTAATCGTCATCATAAATAAGACACTTGTAACGTGCCGTTATTATCGCTTTTCTTATCGCCTGATTTACTGCTTCGATCCCGTCAACAGTACCGATAATTCTTCCCGAATCAAGGTCAAGACGGTATGTTTTTGTAGGCTTTTCCGTCTCTTCTTCAATAGTATCAATGGGAATTTCAATATCTGCCGCCATTTACATCACCGCCCTGTCCAACGCATAATACTTTTTGCCGTTATTAAATACCAGTAAATGTACATATTCTCCCGTATGCAAATCAGAAAGTCTTTGAGGGACGATTGGGAGCGGTGTAAGCTTTTCATCATTTATTACCTGTACTCTGACAGGATTTACGGAAATGACCCTGCCTATTACAATATCATTTCCCTTTGGCAGCATTTGCTGCATCAATCCTTTAATACTCGTTGGATTATCCATTCAGACCTCCTATTCGTTTACGGAATTAAGCGCAAGATTCATTGTATGACTTCCTCCTTTGAAAGTATGAGTATCTTCATCGACATAGAAAGTACGCTTTATCCCCAGTTCGTCAATTATTACATAAACCCCCACACCTGAAATAACATCGGGGATACCCAAAGTTTCAACACTCAGGCTTATTTCAGGAGTACTAATTTCTTTCAGCGTTTCTTTTATATGTTCCTGAAGCTTGGCTTCTGAAAGATCATCGTCCTTTTTTTCGATATCCTGAAAAATACCGATTTTCTTTTCAAGCTCGGTATTCTTCTTAACGGCA
>CABIYQ010000083.1 GCA_902362965.1 Oscillospiraceae bacterium | reverse complement strand
ACTTAAAAAAATCGGCGAAGCGTTTCTTGATTGAAGTAATTCAGCGGCACAGTTTGAGGCAAGTATTGCAAAGGTTTCAACAATTGCCGATACAAGTCAGGTTTCCTTGAGTACTATAGAATCAGATATTATGGCTCTTTCACGTTCCACCGGACAAGGTGCAGGCGATTTGACAGAAGCTTCGTATCAGGCAATTTCAGCCAGTGTCGATACTGCCTATGCCGTTAAGTTCGTTGATGAAGCCAATAAGCTTGCTGTGGGCGGTTTTACTCAACAGGCAACAGCGGCGGACGTACTGACAACGGCTATAAACGCTTACGGGTTAGCTGTATCAGAAGCGACACAAGTGTCAGATATGCTGATAACAACTCAGAATCTCGGTAAAACAACAGTTGACGAACTTGCTCAGAACATGGGGCGTGTTATTCCTCTTGCAGCGGCATATAACGTTGAAATGGATAATCTTTCTACTGGTTATGCTATTCTCACAAAAAACGGTATTGCCACGGCAGAGTCAACGACATATTTAAAATCCATGCTGAATGAACTCGGTGATACAGGAAGTGCGGTTGCCGGAGTTTTACAGGAGCAGACAGGACAGTCTTTTGCACAGCTTACAGAAAGCGGTTATTCACTGGGTGATGTACTGACTGTCATCGGAGACAGCGTAAACGGAGATACCACGGCATTTAATAACCTTTGGGGAAGTCAGGAAGCCGGAATCGGTGCGTTGGCTTTGTTTAATGCAGGAGCGGCAGAGTTTAACAGCACTCTGGGCAAAATGCAGGATTCGGCTGGAGCGACTGAAAAAGCGTACATGACTATGACCAATACCACGGAACACGCTCAGAAGAGAATGCAGAACGCTTTCGGCAATCTTGGTATTACAATAGGTTCGCAGTTGAATCCGGTTATTTCAGATTTGTATAACGGTGTTGCTGATGTTGTAGACGGGTTCTCGGAATTTACCGATGAACATC
>CABIYQ010000082.1 GCA_902362965.1 Oscillospiraceae bacterium | reverse complement strand
CTTCCCTCTGCAAGCTTTCTCGCTATTATTGCTGCGTCCAATGCGGATACTCTTCCATCGTCATTGACATCTCCGACTGTTATTACAATATTTCCATGTTCATCTGTTCGTTTGGTTATCTCCGGAGTTGTAACCACTGATACCGTTGTTTCAGCCGATGTGCTTACCTGACTTACCGTTGTTATTGCTGGTTCACTCGTTGTAATTTGAGATACCGATGTTTCAATCTGACTTACTTGTGTTTCTTCTGGAGTTGTCATTTCTGTCTGACTAACTGTTGTTGCCACATCTTCACTTGTTGTAACAGCTGTAGTCTCTGCCGGTGTTGTTACTTCCGGTTCTGCATCTATAGCAGAAAAGTTATATTCATACTTTTCCGCATATTCCTGTGCAGTAGAGTTTTCATAACCGTATATCGTTCCTGTAAACTGATACATTGTAAGATATGAATCATATATTTCACATTCAGGATTCAATATTGTGATACTTTCCGCTGCAGTGCAGCTGTTGAATGCATTTTCGCATATATATTTTACACTTTCCGGTATTTCTATGTTCTTCAGATTTTCACAGAACATAAATGCACACTCTCCAATTGTTTCCAGACTGTCGGGAAGTTTTATGCTTGTTATCTGACTTTCGAAAAATACATACGGTAAAATCTCTGTAACAGGCAGACCGTCAATTCTATCAGGAATTATAACACTTTCAGCTGTAACATATGTTTTATCATACAATATTGTTATAGAATCCTCAACTCCATCACCGTTGCTGTCAGTTTTTTCATATCTTATGCTTACAGGAATATATGTTTCGTATGCGTTTATTACTGAAGTTCCGAACATCAATGTTATCATTGCAGTTAATATAAAAGCTTTTAATTTTTTCATAATCAAACCCTCCATATATTTTCATCTCTTTATATATATTATATCATATATGTTTTGTTTTGTCAATATAAACCATACATTTTTTACCATTTATTTTCTGT
>CABIYQ010000081.1 GCA_902362965.1 Oscillospiraceae bacterium | reverse complement strand
GTAGGCAAGGCAAAAATCTTTCCGCTGTGGAACGGCCCCAATACTGTAAAGGCCGTTCTTATAGATTTAAACGGACTTCCGTGCGGAAAAGATATTTTAAATGAAGTACAGGAGTATGTTGACCCTGACAGTCTGGGACTGGGCGGGGGCTGCGCTCCTATAGGCGCTCATTTTACAGCTGCGGCAGCTGAAAGTGAGTATATAGATATTTCCGTTACGATTGAGGTAAAGCAGGGGTTTAGCTTTGAATCAGCAAAGGAGTCAATAAAATCGGGGATAGAGAATTATTTTAAAACTCAGGTAATGAACAGCTCTGATGCAGAGGAAATTATGATACGAATTTCTGAAATAGGCGCTGTGATTTCCGATGTTACTGAAATAGCAGATTACAGAAATCTCGTCATTAACGGTTCGGACGAAAATATTGCGGTAAACGCTGAAAGTGTGCCTATTTTGGGGGTGACTGAAATTGAAGCTGTTTGAAAGTCATTACAAAAACAACTATGAGGAGCTAATAACCTATTATCCGGTCTTTTACCGTGAAGTATATGAAATGACTGAAATTCTCAAGGCTCAGGGCAGACTTGCCGACAATCTGCAAAATAGTATTGAACAGGTATTTTCCAATCAGTTTATAGACAGTGCGGATGAAAGCGTGATCTCTTCTTATGAAAAAATTATGGGGATTATTCCGGATTCTTTAAAACCGATTGAAGAACGCCGCCGACTGGTAAAAGCAAGACTGATCGGTTCGGGCAAAATTTCAGCTTCTGTAATTTCCGATATGATAAAGGCGTATACGGGCGGAGAAGCAAAATGCAGCCTTGAGCCGTTTGATTCGGAAGGCAATAATTGCTTGTATATCAATGCCGAAAGAGGAAACAATCCGCAGATTTATTTGCAGGAAGTAGAAAATCTTTTGAGTGAAAAGATTCCGGCGCATATTGAATATGAGCTTTCATTCGGTATAGACGCACCGATATATTTAAGCTGTGAAGTTGAATTGTACAATACCGACTTGCCGTTAT
>CABIYQ010000080.1 GCA_902362965.1 Oscillospiraceae bacterium | reverse complement strand
TGAGGCTGTAATGAAGGAATTAGCTTTAAAAATACGATTAGTAGATGAAGTAAGCTCTGCCATGAATAATATAGGCGATTCCGGAACTAAGGTCATAGCCGGACTGGAAAACGGTTTTGTAAATGTAAGTTCAGAGATAAGCCATACTTCAAAAGCAGCGGCTGAAGCATCGGCGTCTATTGCAAAGCTTTCCGGAGACGTTACTGAGACAGTTACACAATCCCGACTTTTGGCAAATGCTGCTGAGAATCAGGCTAACAAGCTTGAACATGCCGCAGAAAAAGCTCGTGAGAAAGCGGATTCCGATTCACAGGCGGCATCTGAGGCAAGAAAATTCTATGAAGGATTACAAAAGCAACTTTTGTCTGTGGACAAAGTAACTGAAGCTATGAAGGATGAAGCAGCCCAAGCACTTAAGCTATCCAATGACCTTGATAAGGCTGCTCAGAAGTCGGAATTGAAAGCACAGAAAGCAGAAAAAGATGCTGTGGCTGCTAGAAATAATGCCTCTGCTGTTGAAAAGGCTGCACTTGCAGAAGAGAAGCATGCGCAAGAATTGGTTGAAAAAGTAAAAGCGGAAGAACAGGCAGCTGAAGTGCTCGAAAAAGTTAATCAAGAGCATGCTGAGGTTACAAGTACTGTTGAAAAAAATATTCGGACAGAGGATAAACTTGTCGATTCAATTGATGAAATGAAGCATGCAGAACAACAGGTAGTACAGGTTCTTGACGCATAATAAAACTACCGCTGCAATAGAAAAAAACGTTCAGGCAGAAGAGAATTTACAATCATCTGCAAACAAAACTGCTTCTGCTGAGCAAAAAGTAGCCGACTCTCTCAATAAATCCGAACAGGAGGCTAAGGAGTACGGCGCCGCCATGATAAAGGCGGCTGATGACAGCGAAAAGCTAGGAGACAAGGGCGGTAACGCTATTTCTGAACTGGAATCAATTATTGCAGGTGCAGGAATAGTCATGGGACTTAAAAAAATCGGCGAAGCGTTTCTTGATTGAAGTAATTCAGCGGCACAGTTTGAGGCAAGTATTGCAAAGGTTTC
>CABIYQ010000079.1 GCA_902362965.1 Oscillospiraceae bacterium | reverse complement strand
TTTTTCGTCAATTCCGTCAATTTGCGACGGCTTTTTTGACGATATTTGCAGTAATTTTAATCCTATTATATCATAAATTCTGTAAATGTAAAGTAGTTTTCAGGAATTTTATGGCTGAAATTTGATTTCAAAAGCTAAAAATCAAGCTTTTAAACCGTCATATTTTAGTCGGAACGGAGGAATTTTTATGGCTAAAAGAGGGAGCAATATCTACAAGCGCAAGGACGGTCGATTTGAAGGGCGTGTGCCTGTGGGATATAATGATAGCGGAAAAATTAAGTATAAGTCCGTGTATGCAAGAACGCTTTCAGAAGTCAAGGAAAAGATGGCACAGCTTTATTCTGTTAGGCAGGAACAGACTGTTTCTTCCCTGAAATTAACGGTTCTTGATGCTTCACAGCAATGGCTTTCTTCAGCAAAACTGCGTGTCAAAGAGTCAAGTTATGCAAATTATGAGGACATTGTTACAAAGCACATTCTGCCGATTTTAGGTAAAGAGTTTATGTCTAATCTGACCACAAGCAAGCTTAATGATTTTATTCATTACAAATTAAATCATGGTCGATTGAACAGAAATGGCGGACTTTCTGCAAAATCGGTCCGTGACATTATGACTGTTTACCGAAGTATTGAAGCTTATGCTGCAAGGGAGTACGGTATTAGAGAAACACATTTCACCATGCCTAAAACTGAGAAAAAACAGACGGACGTGCTGAATGCCTTTGAAAGAAAGAGGCTTGAGACTTACCTTCTGCACAATCAGAATAATACGAATATTTCTGTGCTGCTGTGCCTTTTTACCGGACTGCGCGTAGGAGAGCTTTGCGGCTTAAAATGGGGCGATATTGACTTTCAGAATGGAACAGTTTCAGTATGCAGGACTGTTCAGAGAATTAATAAGCATGGAAAGTCTGAGGTTGTTATAGGCTCTCCGAAAAGCAAAACCTCAATCAGAACCGTTCCCATTCCCGATTTTGTTCTTGCAATATTAAAGCAGAAAAGAAAGGGTGATGACTTTTATATAATCACCGGAACAAGCAAGCCGACTGAGCCAAGAACCATGCAGAATCGTTTTAAGTCAATTCTT
>CABIYQ010000078.1 GCA_902362965.1 Oscillospiraceae bacterium | reverse complement strand
CGACTATGAGGGTATTATTAACGTTACAAATTCCGTTGTAATAAACGGCGTTACGCTTAGTAATGCACAAGCCACAGCATGGGTCGCAGGTGCGGATGCTTCCGCCTCAAACGTTCAGAGCAATACTCATAAGATCTATGTGGGTGCGGAAAGTGTTGCAGGAGCTAAAACCCATGAACAGGCAGTTGCGGCAATCCAGAACGGCGAGTTTTTCTTCTCATATTCCGAAAATGGAGATGTTGTAGTTGAGTATGACATAAACAGTCTTACATCGTTTACAGACAGAAAAGACAAATCCTACAGCAAGAACAGGGTTCTGAGAGTATTTGACAGCTTTGCAGAATCTATTAGATTGAATTTCCCGCCTAATAAATACAGCAACAATGAAAACGGCTGGGATATTATGGACGGTATGGGAAGAAGTATTTTAAAGCAATTTTTTGACGCAGGAGCTATCCGGAATGTTGACTATGATTCTGATTTTGCAGTGGTCAGGGGCGAAAGCAAGGGCGACAGTACTTATTTCAATGTAGGAATTCAGCCTGTAGACAGTGCAGAAAAGTTATATTTTACAGTAAAGACCAGATAAGGAGGTTAGGTTATGGAAAGATACAACGATAACCCAATAGCGCTCAGCGAGGGAAAGGTTTTTGTAGACGGTGTGCAGATACTTGACGGTGTTAAGTTTGAATTGAAATTTACACCTGATGTGTATACCGGAAAGGTATTGGGAGAACGTTCCCCAAGCTCGCGCTGGATGGGATATACAATTACGGGAACTATCACAAGAAGAATATCAACTCCATGGTATAAAGAGATAGTTCAGAAATATCAGAAAGACGGAATAACGCCTGAATGCACGATCCAAGGCGTAATGGACGATAAAGGCTCTGATTATTATCAGATGTACGGTTCTGATACTGTTACCGCAGTAGGCTGCGTATTTACAGGCGACATTCCTCTTATGGCTCTGGATACTGCCGGAGGAGTAAGAGAGGACGCTATTTCTTTTAATGCTAAAGATGTGATTTAAGACGTATTATACGTCTTGTTTTTATGTCCGAAAGCGGTCAAGACGTAAAACTGCTCCGCAAAAAATTAATATAATATTATGGAGGTCATAAAAATG
>CABIYQ010000077.1 GCA_902362965.1 Oscillospiraceae bacterium | reverse complement strand
TCTATGTAAAGACTGAGATATTCGCCCCGCGCAACGGGAAGATGTAAGTCGGGAACACCTGATTTAACACCCTGTAATTTTAGCTGTCTGCCCTGAATCTGAGAACATTTACGCTCGTTAGGAATGTGATACAGTAATTTCAGTTCCGGATATTTACGCCGTATACCAGGCTGCTGAGTCCATTTGATCACATTTATCTGATGCTGTGCTTCTGTCATAAAAATCAACCTCCCATTACTCTGTTTAATATCTGAGACGCTTGTAATTTAGTAAGACTGTCAAAGTCAATCTCCTCATTCCTGCATTTTCTTTTTATCAGATTTATTTGCTTGTCCGACGCAGGATAACGTCCCCAACGCTTGGCTTTTTCAAGATTCCAGATATATTCACTGTCGGAATAATTTTCATTTAATTCTGTGTACACCGTATCAATTGCACTTTGCATATCAGTTCGGCTGCCGTTATAGATCACGTTTCCTAGTTCGTCCGGGCAAGGTATAATCAGCTTTTTTCTTTCCGGAAGATTACATATCAAACGTCCGTCCGGCATCTGGAAAAAATTAATATCATGTAAATTATATTGCTGTTCCCGTGCCCACAGATTCACAATTTCAATATTTCTTATCCAGCTGGACGGCGTATCTGCCGCACGTTCAATTTTTTCAGGCAGTTCGAATAAATCCCCCTCAAGCTTATCCTGCTGTGCTTTTGAAATATTGCTGATATCTATTCCTAACAATGACGGCGCTGTGCAAAGGGAACGTTTTCCCGTAATTCCAACGCAATCGATCAGCGTTAATTTTTCCTTATCCGGATGAAGTCTTAAACCCCGTCCCACCATCTGAGTATATAAGCTGTCCGACTGAGTAGGACGCGCTATAATTACCGTTTCAACAAGAGGAATATCTGTTCCCTCGGTAAAAACCATACAGTTTATAAGACAAGGGATTTTTCTTTCGGTAAACGCATTAATGATATTCTCACGATTTTTTGTTTTTCCGGTAATAACGACCGAATCGGGGATTTTTTCAGCAATTGATTCAGCATGACTTACGCTTGCGGCAAATATCAGCGTTGCGCCTTTTGCCATATCCCTGTAAGCCTCTGCAATTGCGTCCTCTGTACCGCTCATGACTTCTGATAATTCTCCGGGCGCATAATCTCCGCAGCGTGTATGTACCGCCGATAAATCGTAACCGATATCAATTCTTTTGCAGTCAATGTCACAAAGATA
>CABIYQ010000076.1 GCA_902362965.1 Oscillospiraceae bacterium | reverse complement strand
TTCCGCAATCGAGGTTGTAGAAACAGATGAGCTTGTTGCCGTATTTGAAACAGCAGTTGTTTGTGTTGTTACAACTGTTGTTTCAGTTGTTGTTATATCTGTAGTAACAGGAGTGGTAGTTGTTACAGGCTCGTCATCAAGGGCTATAAAGGTAAATCCGTTTTGAAGTGCATATGTTTCTGCGGCTGTTCCTTTATAGCCTCGAATTACTACCTTATATGGTTTAACATATAAGTAATCAGTTATATATACATCTAATTCTTCTAAATATACAAGACGTTGAAATCTATGATAACCTATGGCTTCAACATTAATTTCAGTTACACTTTTTGGAATAGTTATATTATAACCTCTACTTTTAATGGTTTCAGGATTAAATAATTCTCCCTCATAACAAAAAGCTGCGTACCCAATTTTTCTTACACCTTCAGGTATTATCAAATCCTTATAATAGCAAGTATTGCTCAAAAATGCCTCACTTCCAATTTCAGTAACAGGATAACCATCTATTTCACTAGGTATTTCTGTAATAATTCCACTACCAATGGGTCCAGTTATTGTTGCTTCACCATTAATAATTTCATACGAAAAATCATTCACAATATTTATTTCATCAGCAGCTGAAACATTATTGAAATTAAATATAATTAAAACTAATAAAAGTAAAACTTCCAATGAACTAATCAAAACACGAGCTATTTTATTCATACTACCCCTCCTCATTATTTATTTCATATATAGTTACATTACTATCCTGAGGCAACCAATTAGAATATAACTCAACAGCTTCGCTTGGTACATATATTTTTAAATGATTCTGACAACAGAAAAATATATTATTGCAATAATTTTTAAGATTAATTGCTCTAAATGTAACTTCTATAAGATTATTACAATTAAAAAATACATAATTATCTATCTTATTTACACTTGCTGGAATTTTAATACTTTCTAAAGCTGTTTTTGCAAATGCTAAGTCACCGATTTGATTAACACTTTCAGGGATTGTTACATTTTTTAGATAAGAACAGGAATTAAACACATAACTTTCAATATCCTTTACTCCTTCAGGTATTACTACATTAATTAAACCACAATTATTAAATGCAAATTTTTTTATTTTAATAACACTTTGGGGAATATTTACTTCTGATAGATTTGTGCAATTTTCAAAAGTGTTTGTAAAAATATATTTTACATTCGGTATATCTATTTTTTCTAAACTGCAATTATAAAATGCACCCATTCCAATGCTTTCTATATTATCAG
>CABIYQ010000075.1 GCA_902362965.1 Oscillospiraceae bacterium | reverse complement strand
AATGGCGAATTTTCAACTGTTTTAATTTCTGTAATTTTATCTTTTTTTCCGATTTTAAAATCGGCGTTTGATCTGTAACGTGCAATATATTTCTTAATATCAAAATAATTGCGGTCATTGTAATCCGCAAGATATTTGTAGTTCGGGTGCGTGGTAATATCGTATTTATCGGAATACCACGGATTTGCTCCTCGTATTGTTAAGATACACTTTTCACCGGGCATTCTGAATATTTCAGATTCGTCCAGAAGTTTTCGTCCTGTTTTCTGATAATTCGACGTATCGCTTCGATTTCTACCATAGGAACGTGATGAATTTAAAATATCGATTGTCTGAGAACCGAGAAGCTCTGCCACATCTTTAAGAGTCGATTTTTCCTGACCTCCGAGAAACAACATACTGTCACAGCCTCCTGCAATAGTTTCAGCGTCGTCTTTGTATATTGCTTTCAGCTGAGATTTTGTCTGTACGATAGGGCAGGCTGAAATATTTCTTGAACGGATAGTAGTGATCAGATTTTCAAACATTGGTATCTTACCGAGATTCTTGAACTCATCGAATATACATCTTACGGGAACTTTAAGCTTTCCTTTTCTTCTGTTATCAGCCTTATCGCATAGTAAATTGAACATCTGCATATACATAAACGATGCAATAAAGTTAAGGGAAGTGTCGGTATCGGAAGTAATAGCGAAAAGCGCAGTTTTGCGGTCGCCTATTTTGTCCAGTTCCATTTCATCATATGTCATAAGGTCTCTTATATCCTGAATATCAAACGGAGAGAGACGCACGCCGCATGACAGCAATACTGATTTAGCAGATTTTCCGGCTGCAAGCTTATACTTCCTGTACTGTCTTACTGCAAAATGATTTGGATTCCTTTCTGCCAGATCGTCGAACAGCATATCAACTGCATTCATATATCCTTCGTCCTCACGTGTTTTGGAAGCGTCAATGATCTCTACAAGGGTATTCATGGTACGCTCTTCCGGAGGAGCTTCAAAGATTATAAGTCCTAAAACCGCCTGATAAAGCAGTCGTTCTGCCTTTACCCAGAAGTCCTGTTTTTCGTCCGGAGCTTTTGTTGCTTCGATGAGCATATTGGAAAATTTCAAAATATCCAGTTCAGTTTTTACGTACGCAAGGGGATTATAATGCAAAGATTTGCTGAAATCCTTGAGATTCAGTATTTTTATAACGTACTTACCCTTTTTATAAAGTAATGTGCCTACATCGGGTAAAATCGTTCCTTTCGGATCGGTTATAACATATGAACTGTTCAGC
>CABIYQ010000074.1 GCA_902362965.1 Oscillospiraceae bacterium | reverse complement strand
AATGGCGAATTTTCAACTGTTTTAATTTCTGTAATTTTATCTTTTTTTCCGATTTTAAAATCGGCGTTTGATCTGTAATGTGCAATATATTTCTTAATATCAAAATAATTACGGTCATTGTAATCCGCAAGATATTTGTAGTTCGGGTGCGTGGTAATATCGTATTTATCGGAATACCACGGATTTGCTCCTCGTATTGTTAAGATACACTTTTCACCGGGCATTCTGAATATTTCAGATTCGTCCAGAAGTTTTCGTCCTGTTTTCTGATAATTCGACGTATCGCTTCGATTTCTACCATAGGAACGTGATGAATTTAAAATATCGATTGTCTGAGAACCGAGAAGCTCTGCCACATCTTTAAGAGTCGATTTTTCCTGACCTCCGAGAAACAACATACTGTCACAGCCTCCTGCAATAGTTTCAGCGTCGTCTTTGTATATTGCTTTCAGCTGAGATTTTGTCTGTACGATAGGGCAGGCTGAAATATTTCTTGAACGGATAGTTGTGATCAGATTTTCAAACATCGGTATCTTACCGAGATTCTTGAACTCATCGAATATACATCTTACAGGAACTTTAAGCTTTCCTTTTCTTCTGTTATCAGCCTTATCGCATAGTAAATTGAACATCTGCATATACATAAACGATGCAATAAAGTTAAGGGAAGTGTCGGTATCGGAAGTAATAGCGAAAAGCGCAGTTTTGCGGTCGCCTATTTTGTCCAGTTCCATTTCATCATATGTCATAAGGTCTCTTATATCCTGAATATCAAACGGAGAGAGACGCACGCCGCATGACAGCAATACTGATTTAGCAGATTTTCCGGCTGCAAGCTTATACTTCCTGTACTGTCTTACTGCAAAATGATTTGGATTCCTTTCTGCCAGATCCTCAAACAGCATATCAACTGCATTCATATATCCTTCGTCCTCATGTGTTTTGGAAGCGTCAATGATCTCTACAAGGGTATTCATGGTACGCTCTTCCGGAGGAGCTTCAAAGATTATAAGTCCTAAAACCGCCTGATAAAGCAGTCGTTCTGCCTTTACCCAGAAGTCCTGTTTTTCGTCCGGAGCTTTTGTTGCTTCGATGAGCATATTGGAAAATTTCAGAATATCCAATTCCGTTTTTACGTACGCAAGGGGATTATAATGCAAAGATTTGCTGAAATCTTTGAGATTCAGTATTTTTATAACGTACTTTCCCTTTTTATAAAGTAATGTGCCTACATCGGGTAAAATCGTTCCTTTCGGATCGGTTATAACATATGAACTGTTCAGC
>CABIYQ010000073.1 GCA_902362965.1 Oscillospiraceae bacterium | reverse complement strand
TACATATTTAGTTCTCACTATCCTGCTTCTTGTTACTGTTAATGAAGTAATCAAGAACATAAAGAAATAAACCGCCCCTGTCTTCCAAACATAGCGGTTTATCAACAACCATATGAGGGAGCAACCGTCTATCAGTGTGCCCCTTTTTTATTATTATAACAATATTTTTATGTAATGTCAAGACCTTTCCTTAAATTCGCCATTGGCGAATTTTTATTTATTCACTAAAATCACATCAGCTGATTTATAAATAGGACAATTATTTCTTTCCGGACAATTCTGCTTATAAAACTCCTGATATACACATTCCATTGAGACCTTTTTATATGTATTCACATCGCTTATTTTATATCTTACATTGACAAAATATTCTGTTTTCTGTATCGGACAATAATCAAAATGTGGTTTTATTATATACATTTACTATAATCCCCTTAATAATTTTATATATTTAATTATATCACTATCGCTATATTTTGTCAATAAACTACTTTTATTTACTATATTATACATCAAAAGCCCGGTTATTCACCGAGCTTTAATGCGTAGAAAAAATATTTTGTACTTTCTTATAATATTTCAGCTTTCACTGATATTTACATTATATCACATATTTTTTACATAGTCAACACTATTTCATCATTTTATTAGAAATTATTCTTACCACATAATATATAACTGATAATTTCCTCCGCCTAGTTCTTTCCATGTAACTGTTATATCATAATATGTTGATATTATTTCCTTAACTTCCTTTTCACTATATCCATGATGAATCATAAGTGATGCTTTTTCTTCCTCAACCATCATATAAAGTTTGGTATAAGAATTTTTAACTAATTCTTCAGGAGTATTTCGTATATTTGCCGGAAGAATAGTATCATTATGCTCCTTATAATATTCAATGTTTGGAATGTATTCAGCAGGAACATTCCAACTATAACCGTCCCATGGATCTACCGTATCATCATATATAATCTTTGTTATTCCGTATTCTGCTGCTGCTTTATACTTTATGCAATCATTTACATACTTCTTTATTCCGCTGAATTTATTCAGGTCATAATTCTTCTTGTTTGGTTCTTTAAGCTTTACTGTGGTTTTTGTAGTTTCTGTTTTATTTTCATTCGGCGCCGTTGTATGTTCTATTATACTTAACTTTGCTAAAAAACGTGCTATTTCTGAACAATCCAGCGCTGTTACTTTTCCGTCTCCGTTGTAGTCTGCCGCCCATTTATTGAGGTCCGAACTTCTTCCCTCTGCAAGCTTTCTCGCTATTATTGCTGCGTCCAATGCGGATACTCTTCCATCGTCATTGACATCTCCGACT
>CABIYQ010000072.1 GCA_902362965.1 Oscillospiraceae bacterium | reverse complement strand
CTGATAATATAGAAAGCATTGGAATGGGTGCATTTTATAATTGCAGTTTAGAAAAAATAGATATACCGAATGTAAAATATATTTTTACAAACACTTTTGAAAATTGCACAAATCTTTCAGAAGTAAATATTCCCCAAAGTGTTATTAAAATAAATAAATTTGCATTTAAAAATTGTGGTTTAAATAACATAGTAATACCTGGAGGAGTAAAGAATATTGAAAGTAATGCGTTTAGTGACTGTCCTTACCTGAAAAGTGTAACAATTTCGGAAGGTGTTGAAAAAATTGGTTGGGCAGCATTCGCTGCAACAGATTTGGAAACGGTAAATATTCCTTCAAGCGTTAAAAGAATTGAAACATATGCATTTAATGAATGCAGAAAATTAAAAAATGTGACTATTTCGGATGGTGTTGAGGAAATTGGATCGTATGCATTTAATAATTGCCAGAATATAGGAGATGTACAAATTCCTGCTAGTGTAAAAAAAATAGAAGCTTATGCATTTAATAAGTGTTGGTTTACAAAGATTGGCACATTTACTTTTAATAGAAAATCTGATTTTGAATATGATTATTATATGTTTTTGAATTGCAATAATGTGACTATATATGTTCTGGAATCAGCTAAAAATAATTATATTGATAATGATGGAAATAATAGCATTTTTTATGATATAAAAACTGAAAGAATAAAAACATTTTAAATATTAAGTGTGAAAGGATTTTATATATGAAAAAAATATTTTTTTCCATTTTATCAATATGTATTACTATGATAATTGGATGTTTTAATGTAATTGCAATTGAAGATTTAGAAGAAGAGTTTCAGTATATTATAGAAAAAAATGAAGTTAAAATTATAGGAGGGCATTTTGGAGATAATATAATTCCATCTAAAATAGAAGGATATCCAGTTACAACAATAGCTAACAGAACATTTGTATTGAGTTCTCGTTTTACAAGCATAACATTGCCAGAGACACTTGTTACAATTGAAAAAGAGGCTGTCTTAAGTTGTGAAAATATAAAAGAAATTACAATCCCAAGAAATGTTCAAAATATAGGTGAACATGCTTTAGGTTATGAGATGAAACTGGTACCAGTATGTGGAAGCTCGGAAACATACATTGCCTTTTATAGAATGGATGATTTTATTATAAAAGGCTATAAAGGAACAGCCGCCGAAACATATGCGCTTCAAAACAGGTTTACCTTTATAGCCCTTGATGACGAGCCTGTAACAACTACCACTCCTGTTACTACGGATATAACAACAACTGAAACAACAGTTGTAACAACACAAACAACTGCTGTTTCAAATACGGCAACAAGCTCATCTGTT
>CABIYQ010000071.1 GCA_902362965.1 Oscillospiraceae bacterium | reverse complement strand
GCAATTTTTCTTTAAAATGTTCATTTGTGCATCTCCTTTTCCAAGTCCTCAATTCTATGATTTGCGACTTTTATCTGTTCTTCAACAACCGGCATTCGCCTTGCAAAATTATTGTGCTCCGCAACCTTGTTTTCAAGCTGCTGAATCCGATAATTTGTCATTTTGCTTGATACCAGAATACCTCCCAGAGAACCGCCCAGTGTTCCCAATAAGGATATTGCCGCTACTATTATTTCCGTCATAAGTTACACCTCCTAAATAACATACAATTTTAATCTCAACGTTCCTGCTGTACCTGTGGAATTACTTTGCGTTAATGTAAATACTCCTGCACTTGTACAGGTGACCGTATAAGTGTAAATCCTTGTACCCGTATAAACTTGCTTTGTAAATACCGCTCCTGCCGCAATAGCGGAAATCGGAATCACATCGCAGAAATTGACCGTCTCTTGCTGAGTCCAGCTTGCAGCCATATACACCTGTGAATATTTTACTATCTCAGCATTGGTTACCGTCAGACCGTTTTCATCTGTTGAGCTTTCAACAAGAAGTGCTCCCGATTGGGACTGCTTTATGTGCGGCACAATTAAATCTCCGATCAGTGTTCCTCCGGTCAATGGAAGATAGCTTTGTAAATCGGTATTGTCCTGTAGGATTCTCGGAGTTACCGTTGTCCAGCTGCTCGGAGCGTCCGCGGTGTCGCCGAAATCTGACAGCGTTACATTTGTTCCCCTCAAAACCGTTACTGCAAAAACAGAACGGTATGTTCCGGTATATGCTCCAAAATAAAAATAACCGTTTTCGTTATCCTCATAATATCCAAAATTTACTGTACCCCTTTTATGCGGCAGCAGCGTTGTAACCGACATAGTCGGCTTGCTTTCACGGTTGCTTAATTGTATCAGCCATGCGCCTGTCTGGGGAGAACCAAAATTGCCTGCGTCTGTCACAAGCAAGGTTGCTCCGCAGTTTTCAAGCGTATTGATATTGCTTGTTCTGGCAAACATCGAATATCTGGAAACGCTGTCATACGGACCCAATTCATAACGGCGGGTCTTGCCGGTCACGTCTATCGTTATATCCTGTGTTCCGTCAAATGATACTCCGTTGATCTTACGGGCTGTTTCAAGCTTTTTGGCGCTGTCAGATAACTCAGACGCAATTTTTATGCCCTCTTCCATATGATTAAAATTTTCAGCTGACATAGGAGTTCCCTGCTGAACAACGCTTCCATGAGGTATTATTGTATATGTACCGTCATTATTTTTAGTGATTGAATACTTATCGTCGGAAAGAATATGATCTTTCCAATTTGTCGGAATATATCCCATTATGATTCGCCCTCCTCATATACACGGAATTTTAATTTCATAATCAGTATT
>CABIYQ010000070.1 GCA_902362965.1 Oscillospiraceae bacterium | reverse complement strand
TTTGTCGGAATATATCCCATTATGATTCGCCCTCCTCATATACACGGAATTTTAATTTCATAATCAGTATTTGTCCGGATTTTTTTACTATATGTTCTTCTCTCTGCCCTATAACCGAACCCATACCCAAAAGCTGAATTCCGGTTACTGTACCGTCTGCGGCTTCGGGTATTGTTATTGTAATAACATATTTTCCGTCAATTTCCGAGGTGTCGGTTATTTCCGCATACTTCCACTGATCTCCGTCAATCTGAAACTGACAGCTGTCTATTGTATTAAGTACCGTGGAACTCAGCATATTTAAAATATTTTCTTTCCAGAACATTTATACACCTCCTGAAAATGGTATTTGTCCGCATGAGTAAAGACCGCATAACGGCAAGTCGGTATTGTACGATTCAACTTCACAGCTTAAATATATCGGTGCATCTATACCGAATGAAAGCTCATATTCAATATGCGCCGGAATCTTTTCACTCAAAAGATTTTTTACTTCCTGCAAATAAATCTGCGTACTGTTTCCTCTTTCTGCATTGATATACAAGCAATTATTGCCTTCCGAATCAAACGGCTCAAGGCTGCATTTTGCTTCTCCGCCCGTATACGCCTTTATCATATCGGAAATTACAGAAGCTGAAATTTTGCCCGAACCGATCAGTCTTGCTTTTACAAGTCGGCGGCGTTCTTCAATCGGTTTTAAAGAATCCGGAATAATACCCATAATTTTTTCATAAGAAGAAATCACGCTTTCATCCGCACTGTCTATAAACTGATTGGAAAATACCTGTTCAATACTATTTTGCAGATTGTCGGCAATTCTGCCCTGAGCTTTGAGAATTTCAACCATTTCATATACTTCACGGTAAAAGACCGGATAATAGGTTATTAGCTCCTCATAGTTGTTTTTGTAATGACTTTCAAACAGCTTCAATTTCAGTCACCCCCAAAATAGGCACACTTTCAGCGTTTACCGCAATATTTTCGTCCGAACCGTTAATGACGAGATTTCTGTAATCTGCTATTTCAGTAACATCGGAAATCACAGCACCTATTTCAGAAATTCGTATCATAATTTCCTCTGCGTCAGAACTGTTCATTACCTGAGTTTTAAAATAATTCTCTATCCCCGATTTTATTGACTCCTTTGCCGCTTCAAAGCTAAACCCCTGCTTTACCTCAATCGTAACGGAAATATCTATATACTCGCTTTCAGCTGCCGCAGCTGTAAAATGAGCGCCTATAGGAGCGCAGCCCTCGCCCAGTCCCAGACTGTCAGGGTCCACATACTCTTGTACTTCATTTACAATATCTTTTCCGCACGGAAGTCCGTTTAAATCTATAAGAACCGCCTTTACAGTATTGGGGCCGTTCCACAGCGGAAAGATTTTTGCCTTGCCTACGCCGTCAATACTTTCGCACCATATT
>CABIYQ010000069.1 GCA_902362965.1 Oscillospiraceae bacterium | reverse complement strand
GGTCTTTTTTGCATTTTGCGTGTCAAAAGTTTTGCACTTTGCTTGTCACTTTTTTGCATTTTGCGTGTCAAGCAACATATGTGACTTACCCTGGTGCAGTTGTAAAAAAATATAGAGAAATATCATTTGAAGGAGCCGTTTAATGAAAAAAATTGTTGTAATTATTGTTAATTTTCTTTGTTTAACATTATTAAGTTTAAGTGATACTCAGTACAAAATGAAAGGTAATACTGTTAGAGATGAAAGTTATAATTTTGAGATTGCAACATACACAGATTATAAATAAAATGATATTTACATTGAATTTCCGCAAATAAATGGATTGCAGAATAGAAATAATGAAAGGAAAATTAATGAAAGTATAAAAAATACAGTATTAAAAGATTTAGTTTATAATTCTAAAAAACTTTATCCTGAATTGCAATTGATAACTACAATGAAGTGTCAAGTAACACTCCATACAGATGAAATTTTTAGTTTTGTTCTATTGGGAACTAGTTATATAGAAACGGGAATGCATCCTAATTATGGTGTGTATAGTATGACATTTAATATCACAAATGGTTTACAGCTTGAATTATCTGATTTTGTAGATATAAACGAAGAATTTATAAAAAATATAAAGAATGCAAAAAGAGCAACAACAATACCTATGATGGAAGGGGTTGCAACAGCAACAAATGAACAATTAATGGATTTAATAAATTCTAAAGATGATGATATGTTATTAAAAGCTTTTAAGGAAAAATGGGGGGGATATAAGTTTTATATTACTCCGTATTCTTTAGTTGTGAGTGTTCCAACTTATCATGCAGCGGATGATTTTGCATTAGTTGAATTATCTAGTAAATAACTATATTATAATTTTTAGGGCAAAACTTGTTTTAAGCGAGTTTTGCTCTTCTTTATATATAACTTCAAAATAATAAGAAAGAATCAATGAATAAAGATTAAAATATATAAAAAACTAAAAAGAAACACAAATCTACAAAAAGCAAGTAAAAAAAGCAATATAATAAAAGGAGTAACAAGCTTTTAAAGCATTGTTAACTCCTTATTTTTTTAAAATAACTCTGTTCCGCTTTAAAGGCGGGATGGAGCTTTTTTTATGCCTGTTTTTAAGTGGCAATGCTATATTGCCGAATATCCATAGCCTTCGGTCTGATTAAAAAGTTATCAGATCGGAGGTGAAAAGATGAACAAGTACATAATCAGCGTTAGAAATACAGCTAACGGTAAATATGAAAATGTTGAAGTTACCGAAGAAGTATACAGGGCATATATGAGAACGGGATGGAACATTAAGGATAACGATGAATCGTTTTTTAAGCATCAGATACAGTTTTCAGCTCTTCTTGGGAATTGGACCATAGTCAATAAACTGGACACAAAAAGGCGAAAAGAATTAAGAAGAAAGTAAAGATTTTTCAAAATGAATGGGCGACAAATAATTAATAGCCGAGTGAATGCGATTAAGATTATAAAA
>CABIYQ010000068.1 GCA_902362965.1 Oscillospiraceae bacterium | reverse complement strand
TAGCCGAAAATTATGATATGTTCTCCGGAAGAGTAAATTGCCTTGTCGCCAGATAATTCGTTTACTTCCCATGTCGGTCCCGCAAAACGAATCTGTCCTGCCGTCCATTTGCCCTCCATGTCCTGAAGAGTTATGTATGTCCAGTTGCCGCCAACATACAGCCTGTCGTCTGCATTTGTCATCAGAATCGTGTCATAGCAGTTTGCCTGACCGAAGTCGAAGCAGTTACCGATGTAAACCTCGCCGCCGTTTAAGTTCATCAGCTGTCCTGTGCTGCCGCCCCAGCCGTCAGGTGAAGCTGTTCTGAACACAAGATTATTTTGAATTAAAAGCTTACCGCCGTTGATGTCCAGAGTTGCTCCGTTGCCCGACCAGAACTGAGGCATATCGGTTGTGAACGACATACAGTCCGCAACGCTTATGGTACAGCCGTTCAGGTCAAGATTTGTATCGTGAAGATTGAAGCTGTAGGGGAATGCTCCGCTTGCAAGTACTTTCAGATTTCTTTTGAATGCATGATCCCAGTCAAGATTTCCGGAAGCTGAATATGCTGCTGTAAACCACGAAACATCAGCATTTTCAATTGTACCGTTGTTGTCCTTGTCCATGTATTCAAAATAATTTTCAGAACGTCCTCTTTTCTGAGCGTCTGCATTTATTTTTGCAAGTCCCTGTTCGTAATCTTCCTTATTTACGATTACGTCTCCTGTCATTTCATGGTTGTATATGTAAACCCACGAATTTACGGTTCTTGCAGATTCAACTTCTGTTCTGAATGCAGCAAGTTCTTCCTCGCTTGCGCCTGAAGCTTCTAAAAGCTCGTAATCAGTATCGTTGATAACTCCGTCCAGATTGATATCAAGATCCTGAACGCTCTGCGGAAGCTCATAATATTCATCGTCGTCAAGGCTATCATAAAAATCACAGAAAGCATTAAGGTCAGCCTGACTTATGATATTATCGCCGTCGGCGTCCATACTCGGATTGAAATCGCTGTCACCGCGGGTCGCTCCAAGACAGCTCTGAACATACGCTGAATCGGCAGCATTGATCACATCATCGCTCCACTGATTTGCGTTATCCTCATTCCATGTAGTATCTCCGGGAACGAGAGTAACGGTGTCCAGTGAATCGCCTGAACCCACTTGAAATTTTCCTGTGCCGAAATCTTTGAGGTAAAATGGCAGATAGCCGTCACACTCAAACTTTACATGATATATGTCGGAACCGCTTGCTGAAACCGTATAGTAATTGCCGTCAGCAACTTCTACACTGTTGATCTCCTCCCAGTTTCCGTTAAAAATACGCACAAAAATATGAGTGTCATCCGAAGCGGTATGACCGCTGACAACACCCTTTTGTACACACCCTGTAACTGTAAAATTCTCTGCAAAATTGATACCGCCTTCTCCGGCTTCGTTCATCAGCATGATGCCGGATTCCGGTGAGCCGAAGTAGTCCACTTCTCCCAGACCGTCTATGGCGTCTTCAAATTCCTGCGCAAGCTCGTCCGCATTTTCAGAAAGCTGCAGGGATTCCTTTATCCCGGCAATTGTTTCCGCATGAGCGATACCCTGGGAACTGCCGT
>CABIYQ010000067.1 GCA_902362965.1 Oscillospiraceae bacterium | reverse complement strand
TTTTTTAGAAAATTCATACGCTATGTTTTCCCAAATGTACTTATAATGTCCTGCCTCACAACCCAATATTATTAAAGCTTTACAATTAACTTTCTTTAATTTTCTTATATTTTGTAAATTTAAATCATTAAAAAAAGTGTCAGGTCCTGCATGACTAAAGAGTACTATTACATCTGCATATGTGATTGAATTCCAATATGATTTAAACTCATTAGCACTTTCTACCCTAAACACAAATCCACAAAGTCGTTTAAAGTAATTTTCTAAACTTTTTTTAATCATTTCTGATCCTTCTATGAATTCATCTAATGAAAAAATCAAAGCATCATATGTTTTATTATGTTCGGAAAAAATAGGTGGGCTAATAGTTGACGATCCTTGCCGCAAAACATCATAATAATCAGATAAATTATTAACTTTACCTTCTGAACCCATACCTGATAAATCTGTGGTTTGCTGAGATACACACTTCATTGGATTTGTATCATACTCAAATAAGTTTAATTTGCCTTGTAAAACTGCATTAGCCGAATTTGCATTAATGTATCTGCCTGTATTGCTGTCATAATATCTTGACTGAATACAATACAAACCTGTATCGCTGTCATAATAATATCCTCTATATCTCAAAGGATTTGTATAGGCAATATCATTTTTGTTGTTTATAATCGTACAATTTCCCCATGCATCATAGCTATACTCGGCAGCAGTCTTTCCTTCTGCATCAAGCACGGCTATAATACTTCCAAGCAAATCGGTTACATAATAATACTGACTGTTGTTGTATTCAAATCCTATCGGAGTATCTCCGTCATATCTGAAATACATTGTATTTCCTGCATAAGTCTGTGCCGATAATTGACCGTCATTCCAATAGTAGTCAAACTTGACATTGTTTATTGTCTTGCTCGTTCTAAGCCCATTAGCGTTATAAGTATATTTTATCTTTACTCCGTCTGACCTTCCCGCAGATTTGAGTTTTTGTCCCATTGTCCAATTAAACTCAGTACCGTTGTAATAAGTCAGCGGATTTCCTATCTCATCATAGGTTATCTCATTACCGTTGTATGCAGTGAGTAAGTCCTTCCACTTTGAGTCACCATATACAAGGGTTTGAGATTCACCGTAATTTTCCCTAACAAAAGGTTTTATTTCAACTAAATTTCCGCCTTCATCATATACAAAATCTTTTCCCGTGCCTGTCGTGACATCTACCTCTGTTGTAAGATGACCTGTTTCATCATACCTGTACTGATGATATGCGTTTGTTCCTATCGTATCCATAGCGTATGGTATTGTTATATGCTCCTGTATATTTTATCTCGGATACCAATTCGGATGTTCTGTTCGGGCTGCTAGATACATAACTATATTCCTTATTGTACACCTCTTTTTTAGAAAGTTCAACCTCTTTGCCGTTTGAATTGCGGTAAATGCCGTATATACCTTCTTTAGACTTCCTTCCGAATTTGTCCTTTGAATTGAAATAGGTTGAATAAATATTATTTGCAATCGTCCAGTAAACCTTGTACGAATTATCTTGGTGCTATACTAAAAAAGTGGACAGCAAAAAGCGAAAGATGGTATAATAATAAAAAAAGGAGAGAAACACATGGAAAACACCAAGTAT
>CABIYQ010000066.1:657-1642 GCA_902362965.1 Oscillospiraceae bacterium | reverse complement strand
CAAACAACGCATTTATTACCTTGTTCCTGCAATTCAGTGATCCACCAATTTTGGTTATCCGAGACTTTCCCCTTTTCGGCTTTCAGCTCTATGTAAAGACTGAGATATTCGCCCCGCGCAACGGGAAGATGTAAGTCGGGAACACCTGATTTAACACCCTGTAATTTTAGCTGTCTGCCTTGTATCTGGGAGCATTTACGCTCGTTAGGAATGTGATACAGTAATTTCAGTTCCGGATATTTACGCCGTATACCAGGCTGCTGAGTCCATTTGATCACATTTATCTGATGCTGTGCTTCTGTCATAAAAATCAACCTCCCATTACTCTGTTTAATATCTGAGACGCTTGTAATTTAGTAAGACTGTCAAAGTCAATCTCCTCATTCCTGCATTTTCTTTTTATCAGATTTTTTTGCTTGTCCGACGCAGGATAACGTCCCCAACGCTTGGCTTTTTCAAGATTCCAGATATATTCACTATCGGAATAATTTTCATTTAATTCTGTGTACACCGTATCAATTGCACTTTGCATATCAGTTCGGCTGCCATTATAGATCACGTTTCCTAGTTCGTCCGGACACGGTATAATCAGCTTTTTTCTATCCGGAAGATTACATATCAAACGTCCGTCCGGCATCTGGAAGAAATTAATATCATGTAAATTATACTGCTGTTCCCGTGCCCACAGATTTACAATTTCAATATTTCTTATCCAGCTGGACGGTGTATCTGCCGCACGTTCAATTTTTTCAGGCAGTTCGAATAAATCTCCCTCAAGCTTATCCTGCTGTGCTTTTGAAATATTGCTGATATCTATTCCTAACAATGACGGCGCTGTGCAAAGGGAACGTTTTCCCGTAATTCCAACGCAATCGATCAGCGTTAATTTTTCCTTATCCGGATGAAGTCTTAAACCCCGTCCCACCATCTGAGTATATAAGCTGTCCGACTGAGTAGGACGCGCTATAATTACCGTTTCAACAAG
>CABIYQ010000066.1:0-608 GCA_902362965.1 Oscillospiraceae bacterium | reverse complement strand
ATATCTGTTCCCTCGGTAAAAACCATACAGTTTATAAGACAAGGGATTTTTCTTTCGGTAAACGCATTAATGATATTTTCACGATTTTTCGTTTTTCCGGTAATAACGACCGAATCGTGGATTTTTTCAGCAATTGATTCAGCATGACTTACGCTTGCGGCAAATATCAGCGTTGCGCCTTTTGCCATATCCCTGTAAGCCTCTGCAATTGCGTCCTCTGTACCGCTCATGACTTCTGATAATTCTCCGGGCGCATAATCTCCGCAGCGTGTATGTACCGCCGATAAATCGTAACCGATATCAATTCTTTTGCAGTCAATGTCACAAAGATATCCGTTTTTTATTCCCCATTTTAAATCACGTTTGAATACGATTTCCTCATATATATCGTCTAATCTTGCTTTATCGGCTCTATTGGGTGTAGCGGTAAAACCGATTACCTGACGCGGTGTAAAATGCTCCAGTACTTTTCTGTACGTTCCGGCGGCTGAATGGTGCGCTTCGTCAACTATAATCACATCAAATTCATCAGGATCAAAATTATCAAGTCTGTGAACAATACTCTGCACGCTTGCCGATACGATTTCTTCCCCATGAGAACGTTCCGA
>CABIYQ010000065.1 GCA_902362965.1 Oscillospiraceae bacterium | reverse complement strand
CGCAAAAAGCTACAGCAGCAGGCTATTGATGAAATGGGCGATGAATGGAAAAAAGAGCTTGACGCACGTAATAAGGCAAGAGCTGGAATTAATGAGGATACTATTAAATGTGACTGGCTTAAAAATAAAACAGTCGAAGAAAGAAAAAAGTATTTCCGTTCCGATTCACGTTGGGCGTTGTTTGAAAGCGGAGTAATTCAGAATGACGCTGACCTTGAGAGACTCTACAAAACAGTCGATACAAAACACGGTCCTAGAAAAGTATTTAAATCGTTGACTGAACTAAAAAATGATGGTATAATGACAGTACCGGATAAAACTTTGAGACATTCGACGGTTGGGGATTTTACTAACCTGAAGAATCCAAAGAAACCTCCGGGCGGTAAAAACGGCGGCAAGATGAAAGGCGGCGGGCATTCTCAGGCAAATATTGATTTGCTCGAATCCAAAGGTTATGCATACACAATTACCCAAACTTATGATAACGGTGTAAGAATTGGTAACGTGGAATTGCATAAGGATGAAAGTAAATGTTTACATTCAGGTCAATCGTGGTTTCCGGAAGATTGGGGTAATGATGAAGTGCTAAAAGCCGGAACTTATGTTTCAAATACTGTTAAATCTAAGGATGTAAAAAGATTTGGTGAATATAACGGAATCCGAATAGGGTTTTATGTTGATAAGGACGGGTATCCGACAACTATATTTCCAGATGCAGATAAACAGCCGTAAAGGAGTTGAGTTAAATGGTAGATAAAGAAAAATTTTATGATACTATAGAAGCAAGAAAAAAACTTGATAACAATTATCCATGGCTTGAAGAAGAAGTCTGGAATCCAAGACTTGAAGCCTTGGGAGAAGATGAAGATGATATAATTGAATTTATGGATAATGCTGACGAAGAAGTTCTTGCAGCATTGTGGTCTGTATATGATGAACTAATGGATAAATTTCCAAGTAAAAAAATGGATAGGGCAATCGACCGTTATCTTGAAAATTATCAGAAAGCTTTTAATGTCAGATTTAAATAGTATCTGTTTGAAAGGAACTAAAAAATAATAAGATATACAGGAGATTAATAATGAATAATTTTACTGTGATTTATAAAATTCTAAAAGCTCTTGAAGAATCAATGGATTATGAAGAATTTGATGATAATTTAATAAGTCCAGAGGTTTTAGGAATAACGAAAGAACGTCGTAATAAACTCTTAATGGAAATGCAGAGAGACGGATATATAACCGGATTAATACCCTATAAAAACCTAGGTCAGCAAACAACCCATTTGCGAGAACCTTTATCAATAAACATAACGCTGAAAGGGTTGGAATATTTATCGGATAATTCAATGATGAAGAAAGCCGCAAATTTGCTTAAAGGAATAAAGGATACTGTTCCAGAGATCTAATAATTTAATAATTTAAGCACTTTCAGTTCAGCTGAAGGTGCTAATTTTATACCCAAAATAAGAAAGGATGATCGAAATGATTTCAACATTAATACTGCTTTATGCACTGGATACAGGTCAGATACCTACAGGTTGCTATATAGCTGCATGGGTTTTGGCAATTATTCGGACCGTTGCCAGATTAATAAAAACAGTTGCCGATATTGCTGATTATAAAGATTAAGTGCTTCAAAAGAG
>CABIYQ010000064.1 GCA_902362965.1 Oscillospiraceae bacterium | reverse complement strand
TGTATTTAATACTATATATACAATTATTGTAACAATTTTTGGATATTCTGAAAAAAGTAACAATACCGGCAGAAATCAACGGACATAAAGTCACAAAAATATGTGACGGAGCATTCAGAGATTCGCAAATAAGTTTAATTGAATTTTGAACCCCTGACAACATATACTATATTGGAATAAGTGCATTTCATAATTGTGTTAATCTAGAAAAAATAGATATACCAAATATTAAATATATTTTTGCCAATACTTTTGAAAATTGCATAAATCTTTCGGAAGTAAACATTCCGCAAGGTGTTATTAAAATTCAAAATTCAGCATTTAAAAATTGTGGATTAATTAGTGTGATATTACCCAAAGGAATGAAAAATATTGAAAGCAATGCGTTTAGTGACTGTCCTTATATGAAAAGTGTAACAATTCCAGAAGGTGTTGAAGAAATTGGTTGGGCAGCATTCGCTGCAACAGCTTTGGAATCGGTATATATTCCTTCAAGTGTTAAAAGAATTGAAACATATGCATTTAATGAATGCAGAAACTTAAAAAATGTGACTATTTCGGAAGGTGTTGAGGAAATTGGATATTCAGCATTTGCAAAAACAGCTTTAGAAAGTATTAAAATTCCTGAAAGTGTGAAAAACATAGATAGTTATGTATTTTTCAATTGTAATAATCTTATAGAAGTGACATTTAAATCAAATAATCCTAAGAATTATATTAATAATATATTTTTTTATTGCCAGAACAATATAAAATTGTATGTGCCAAGTGAAGCAGTCGATTTATATTCTAATTGGTTGCCTCAGGATAGTAATGTAACTATATATGAAATAAATAATGAGGAGGGGTAGTATGAATAAAATAGCTCATATTTTAATTAGTTCATTGGAAGTTTTACTTTTATTAGTTTTAATTATATTTAATTTCAATAATGTTTCAGCTGTTGATGAAATAAATATTGTGAATGATTTTTCGTATGAGGTTACTAATGGTGAAGCAACAATAACTGGATTCATTGGAGGTGGGTTTATTAAAGAAATACCTAGTGAAATAGATGGTTATCCTGTTACTAAAATTGCAAATAACGCATTCTTAGTCAACGGGTGTTATTATGAGGATTTGATAATACCTGAAGGTGTAAGAGAGATTGGATTCAGAGCTTTTTGTGAGGAGGGTACAGAAAGAACACAAAACCCTGCAATGTCTAAAAATCTAGTTCATAATATAACTATTCCTAAAAGCGTAACTGATATTGGATTTGAATCTATAGGCTATGCCAGACATACAAGTTATATATATGACGAAAGATTCGAGGAATACGTACCTTATTGTGAGTATTTTAAAATTTCAAAGGAAGTAATTCGAGGATATAAAGGAACAGCCGCCGAAATATATGCTCAAAAAAATGGTATTAAATTTATAGCCCTTGATGACGAGCCTGTAACAACTACCACTCCTGTTACTACTGATATAACAACAACTGAAACAACAGTTGTAACAACACAAACAACTGCTATTTCTACAACATCAGCTGCGGAAACAACTCCGATAACGACAACGGTTACAACTCCTGAAATAAAAGGTGATGCCAACGGAGACGGAAAGCTTGCAGCAAGCGATGCGGCATTTATTGCAAAAGAGCTTGCACAGTCGTCTATTTCAGGAGAGAAAATAACAGCTGAGGATTATCCAGCTATGGATTTCAATCAGGACGGTAAAATTACAGC
>CABIYQ010000063.1:1170-1762 GCA_902362965.1 Oscillospiraceae bacterium | reverse complement strand
TGATTTTCTTTGCAAGGCGGCTCTTGCCGCCAACCCATGGGATAAAGCTTTTCATATAAATACCTCCAAAAACTATTTTATTTTCTTATCAATCTCAGTATGTAAGCGCTTAATGAAGTTTTCCCCCGCAATACCGTTCTGCTGATATCCCCACACGCCTAACAGATAGTTTACAGCATTCAGTGTACCAGTACCGAAAGACTTATTTTTGTCCATACCGTACTTGTTAATACCTAGTGTTTTGGCTGTCAACAGTAATTCTTTAAGCGATAACACGCCAATAGTCTTATCGCCTTTTTTATAGCCTGTCTTATCCAGTATAGGCTTTGCAGGACTTGCTGCTGTAGAAATACCCAACGTCTTTAAAATACCTTTAGCGTATGCTTCGGTAAGCTTTTTGTAATTTGCCTTGATGAAATCAGCGTCCTTTTTACTGTCGACAAAGCCGCCCTCTAAAAGTACCGCTGGGGCTGCTGTTTCTCTGATAATTGCAAAATAGTCCGTACCGCCATTACCAAGCTTAGTCTTAACACCACGGCTCGACATGATTTTCTTTACTTCTGTATTAATATTGTTTGCCAACGTCTTTGAC
>CABIYQ010000063.1:0-881 GCA_902362965.1 Oscillospiraceae bacterium | reverse complement strand
TTTTTTACTCATTTTTATTTACCTCATTTCATTTTTAATTTAATAAAAATGCACCCTGTTAAACAGAGTGCATATTGACATATTATGCCGATTATAGTATAATAATGTTTATGGGCATACCTGAAACGGTAGGCTTGCCATCTTTAGGGCAAGTCTGCCGAACGCTTTTCCTATTGCGTTCGGTAGGCGGTTGTTCCCTCCTTACGCCATAAATTTACTTATCGTCCACGAAAGTGCAGGCGAAATAAGCTGGCAAGGAGGTGATAGATAATGGAATCAATCATTATCTTCTTAATCCTTGTGACTCTTAATGAAGTTATCAAGAATATAAAGAAATAAACCGCCCTCAGCTGCTAAACTAAAGCGGTTTATTCAATAAACAATTTAGTGAGGGAGCGACCGTCTATCGGTATGCCCCTTTTTTATTATTATACATCAATTATGGAAATATGTCAACTTTATTTTATAATTTCATACGTCTTTTCAAAAATATCTGGTTTACATGGATATTGTTCGCCATTTACACCTGTAATAATAAAATCTCCTATAGAAGCTTTCATATCCCCTTCAAATGTTTTTATTACAACAGGTTTGTCGGTTTTATATGCCTCTATAACTATAGGCTTTTTTCTGTATTTATTCATTTAGTTCTCCTTCAAATTCATAACCGCCGCCATACCTGCTGATATGGCAGAAATACAAAGTCCCAAAACAGCGGATTTTACAGTCAGATCAGTTGCGGCGATATTAACCGCTATGTAACCGACTGCTGTCTGTAAAAATGTTCTCAATGCTCGCTTTATGCAATTTTTCTTTAAAATGTTCATTTGTGCATCTCCTTTTCCAAGTCCTCAATTCTATGATTTGCGACTTTTATCTGT
>CABIYQ010000062.1 GCA_902362965.1 Oscillospiraceae bacterium | reverse complement strand
GAAAGATCATCGTCCTTTTTTTCGATATCCTGAAAAATACCGATTTTCTTTTCAAGCTCGGTATTCTTCTTAACGGCATAAACCTTATCTTCGTCAGAGAGAATTTTTAAACGTGTCTTTATATCCTCAATACTCTTTTTGTATGTATATGACATAATATTTCCGCCCGTCTCAAGAACCCATTGAAGTATATTTTCACGACGTTTTATAAGGCTTAAAACTCCCTTTGAGGAATTCACATAATACTTTGTTCCCGTAGCTTTAAAATCCTGAGAAATGGCGTCGAGTATTGCGTCCCATGCAGTTGTTTTTGACTTTGTAAGCTCCGGAATTTTGTATGATGTCTTTGCAACGTCCGAATATTTAATACCGAAACGCTTGCACACGTCAATAAAAATATCGTGTACGGTTTTGTTCTCGTACACGAATGTATCTTTATTGTTTGACAGGTAAATACCGTTATCATAGGCGGTAATTGGCATTTTAAAGCTTTCGGACTGCTGCTGTGACATTATCATACCCCTAAATAATTCCTTGCCCTTATAACTGAAAATCAATTGATGACCTTTTGTGACATCTATTCCGCTTTGTGCGCCTTTACAGTCCAGAAGCGAAATACTTACAGACCGTGCGGCAGAACCCTTTCTCCCTTTCCACTTGATACTTTCCACAAGTTCCGAGATATCGTAGGTTTTGCCGTCACGGTATAAAATCAAATTGATATCGGACATAACTTGCCTCCTTACGGTATTGTTAATACCTGACCTGCCTTTATCAGATTAGGATTAGAGCCTATTATCTTTTTATTGGCTTCATAGATTTTAGTATACTTAGATCCATCTCCGTAATACTTTTTGGCAATATTGTAAAGGCTGTCTCCTGATTTTACGGTATAAGTCTTAGGCTTTGATTTGGTATTGACTCTTGCGTTTGTCTTTTTGGGGGCAGACGCTTTTTTGTTCTTGTTAATATTTATCTGTCTGACTCTCACCGTCTTATATGATTTCAGCGAAATGGTATAATCATAAGAACCAACGTCTCCGCCGCTTTGGGAGTAGGAAAAGCTTTCAATCGTTGCATACCATACAATATCGCATTTAGTTATATACAGTCGGACAACAGTCTTTTCGTTAAGCCATGTGGATATTGCATTGATATACGCATGGGGTAAAAGAGGTTTTTTCACAGTACAGCCGGGGAAATACGTCTTGGGGAAAAAGGACGAAAATGAAATCGTAACGGCTTTGGGTTCTTGTAATACGGTAGTTTCTCCAAGTCCGGCAATGGTTACGCTCTGATTGTTGCCGTTTCTCTGAATCTTGATACTTTCGGGATTCACAGGCAATTGATGTTTCTTTTTTCCTGCTTCAAGCCATATTTGATATTTGCTAGAAGTCATAAGAGTCTTCGCCCTCCTCAAATAATTCAGTTGAAATAATACTCATAAGTGCAGGCTTTAAATTTTCTATAAGGATCTCCGCAACCTGTTCCTTATCCATATTGCTTTTTACGTTTATAGAACCCTTTCCGTTGATGTTGAGATCAACTTCACGGCGGGATACTGATTCGGTTTTGTTTTCAAACTTTTTTACAGGGGATTCGGCAGGGGGAACGTTGAAATGATTATCATTTGTTACAGCATCAATAATTCTGTTAGTTTCATCTGCCGGAAAGACCTTAGCGCCTTTTTTTCCTATAATAAGCTCAGGGCCCTCATCACCCGCAATAAAAACATCATCGGCATATGTTGTACCGTTTGCATTC
>CABIYQ010000061.1 GCA_902362965.1 Oscillospiraceae bacterium | reverse complement strand
GTGATCAGCGGCGATACCATCGGGATTTACGTTGGCGACGGCAATGTTGTGTATGCAAAATCTGCTGCGGACGGCGTTGTGAAAGAACCTGTTTCTGCCGGAAGCTGGACTGCATGGTTTGAAATTCCGTGGATCGAATACGGCGAGGAAAATAGCTTCAGCAATGAGATTCAGTTTGAAGAATATGACGAAAAGAAGAAAAATAATCTGGGACTTGTGCAGTGGGCGATTCAGGCGTATGAGAATGGCTGGGGTTATGTCTACGGCACATACGGAAACGTGCTGACGGAATCGCTTTTGCAGGACAGAGCCTCTGTGTTCGGCGGCGAAGTTACAGATTACATGGACTTCATCCGTCAGAACTGGCTTGGAAAGAGGTGCTCCGACTGTGTAGGATTGATCAAAGGTTACGGCTGGTATGACAGCGCAAGCGGTGAAATTGTTGTTGGCTCTAACGGTATGATGGACGTTGGAGCGAATGCGATGTTCGCAAATGCGACGGTTAAGGGTAAGATCGATACCATTCCCGAAGTCCCCGGACTTGCAGTCTGGGTGGACGGTCACATAGGAATTTACATCGGAAACGGCGAGGTAATCGAAGCCATGAATACCCTCAGAGGGGTTACCAGAACCAAGCTTGCAGGGCGTGAATGGACGCACTGGCTTCAGATTCCGTATATATCATATATAGACCAGCGTGACGCTGGACCCATGCCGCACACATCAAATCAATGAAAGAGCAGTATAAATCCTGCGAGGATAATTAAAGAAATTTTTATATTTTATGGGAGAAAAATTGAATGAAAAAATCAGTCACAGTAAGCATTGATTCTGAAAAATTATCAGCGCTTGAAATGTATCTGGGACAGAAAAATATGAAGCTGTCAGATGAACTTGAAAAGTTTGCAGAGCAGCTTTATCAGAAATATGTGCCCTCAAATGTGCGTGAATTTATTGAGTTGACGGCGGCGAAGAAGCCGTCCCGCAGGACAAAAAATACTGCTCCTGCGGAATCGGAAATGCAGTCGGAGCAGTAATACGCCCCGGTTCGCACCATGTCGGCTTGTACGGCGTTTTCGGCGGTGAGGTCGGAAACTACCCTATGAGAACGGTCGTAGCGAATCTGGGGCATTTGTCGCAGAGTTTGGGAATAGCGGAAATCAGGTGATTTCGGGTGGGTTTGAGGGTCATTTATTTTATTGCTGGTTAAAGTTCCGGCGTCAAAGCCGCCGGAACATTTACATCGGACGAGCAAAGCTCGCCGAATCTGCATGGAGTCAAAAATGGAGGTTTTCAAAAATCATGGAGTCAGAAACAAATAAAAAAAGCGTAAACAACGCAAATACGGCAGTTTCAAATAATGTCGCAGAGGAAAAAATCAAATTTCCGCTGTATGTTTTTCCGGACACGATGGAAAAGGTGGATATGCTGTATGAAATCGACAACTGTCGTTCAAAAACCGAGTTTATGGAAAAGGCAATCAGATTTTACTGCGGTTATCTTCTGAATCAGGAGCATACCGCAACGGAGTTTATCGCACCGCAGCTTGCGGTGATTACCGAGGGAATCGTAAAAGGCAGCGAGCAGAAATTGTCACGGGCATTGTTTAAGCTTGCGGTGGAGGTCGGCGCGCTGACCCATATGCTTGCGGCGATCAATGAAATTGACGACGATACTCTGAAAAAGCTTCGTATCATGTGCATGGATGAAGTGAAGCGCATCAACGGAATAATTAATTTTGAAAAAGCGGTTCGCTATCAAAGGAGCGGTGACTAATGTCGCAGATTATAGTTACAAGCCGCTTTTTGAAAGCTGGCACAGCAAAGACAAAATCACAGCGCAGGAACTACACAAAATACATCGCAACCCGTGAAACGGTTGAGGTGCGTGAACAGAAAAAGTATGATCTGAATGCTGCGACAACTAAAAAGCAGAAAAAATTGCTTGACGAACTACTTTCAGATTTTCCGGAAGCTAAAAGATATTTGGAGTACGAGGATTACAAAAATAATCCTACAGCTGAAAATGCGTCTGAATTGATCAGCACAATTATTGAGCGCAATGCAGATGTTATCGGCAACCGTCAGAATTTTGTCGGTTACATGGCAATGCGACCGGGCGTTGAGAAGCGCGGTG
>CABIYQ010000060.1 GCA_902362965.1 Oscillospiraceae bacterium | reverse complement strand
GTTTCTATTATACCATTTTCTGTAGTCTTTTTGCAAGCGTCAGAACCATCAAGATAATACGAATATTCGTAGCTCGATATGGTAGTATTGCTGGATTTGTTTACGATATTTGTAATTCTGTTCGCCTTGTTGTAAGTGTAGGTCGAAATTACGCCGTTTGCAAGGGTTTCAGACTTCTTGTTTCCGTTTGCATCGTAAGTATAGGATACAGTTTCTTCTCCTGATTCCTTAACCTTAACAACACGCATTTCACCGTCGTATTCATATGTTTTTGAAGAATACAGCAGGAGATGATACTGCCCTGTAAGTTCTTCTCTTAAATACTGAGAAATTCCCTCATAGAAATATCCTCTGAAAATGGAGTAGCCATTTCCGTCATATTCGGTTTCTGTATATTTTCTTCCAAGCGAGTCATAAATTGTTGTTGTCGTAAGACCGTTGCTCACTGTCTTAGTAATTTTTCCCATACTGTCATAAGTATACGACTTGCTGACATTCTTGGAAGAATCGCTTGAGTTAACCGTATTTGAGGTAAGCACACGATTAAGTGCGTCATAAGTATTTGTTGTAACATTGCCGTTAGCGTCGGTTGAAGTAAGAACATTTCCGTTCAGATCATATGTAATCGTACCTGAATTGTAGCCAGTGCTGTCGGTGGTTCTTACCGCTCTCAGCCAGCTGTCATACTCATAATTTGTTGTCAGATATGTGCTGTCATTCTCAGAGGACATACCTGTGTACATCTTAACCTGAACTCCGGCATTGTTGTAAAAATATTTTGAAATATTCTTCTCGTCGGTTACAGTACCATCGCTGAGAGTTACCTTTTCAAGCAGTCCCATAGCGTTGTACTGATTCTGAGTAACGCTGTTTTTGTTATTGTCAACATTCTGAATAACCTTGATAATGTTGCCGTTTTTGTCGTACTTGTTTTCTGTGACAGAATACTTTTCACCCTCAAATGGAGCTTCAATTTTGGTCACCTTGTTGAGGAAATTGTACTCATATTTGGTAGTATTGCCTAAAGCGTCAGTCTGACGGGCAAGCTGACCGTTTGCGTAATATGCGCTTGTTCTCTTGGTTTCATCGTTGGTTTTTTCCTCAACAGGATTGCCTCTGAAATCGGCAAGAGTTTCAGTAACAACCTGTTTTTCAGCCGTGATGTATGTGGTTTTGATTGTTCTCAGTCCGCTGCATGAGTGGGAAGAAGAACTGTCAAGAGCCGTGTAAATATTAAAGCCGTGATTCTTTACGAATTCGTAAGAGGTTTCCGTAAGAATCTGTTTTGCAGCGTCTGCTCCGGATTTAAAATATGTTGCCTTTTCACGCTGCAAACCGTCGTATTCAACGATATTAATTGTGCCGTCCGGATTGGTTTTCTCGGTAACATTTCCATAAGCGTCGTATGTGAACGAGGTTACATTACCCAGTGCGTCGGTCTGGGTTTTAACTGCGCCGCTTGGGTAATATGTGACGTGCGTTCCGTGACTCTTGTCGGCAGAATAATTAGGCGAATATTCGGCTGTCTTTCTGCTGAGTTTATCGTATTCCGTGATGGTAACAGCAGCTGTTGAGCCTGTGCCATAATCGCTGATCTTTGTGACGTTGTTGAAATTATCATATTCGTATTCCTTTACCGCATAAACGTTGTTTGCAATGTCAACGCTTGTGGTTTCCTTCGAGACCTGAAGCTGTGAATTGTACTCATACTCTACAGTGTTTACAACAGTATTTCCGTCCTTGATGGTCTTTTTAATGGGAAGTCCCTTTGCGTTGCCGGAAGTTCCATAAGTGTACTCTGTCACATTCCCTTCAGGGTCAGTAATAGTGCGGACAAGACCTGCAATTGAAGCTGTTTCACTTGCAGGATAATATGTGTAAACGGTCATTGCGTAATCGGAATAAGTTACATCTGCAAGATTATAACTGCTCTGTGCAATTGCGTCTGCATTAGAAACAGGACTCAGGCTCTGATACTTTTTCAGAACATTTACGCCCGATTCATCATACTCATTAATCACAACATTTTTGCTCTCGTCAACCTGAACCAGCGGCATATTTTTATCATTGTAGCGTGCTAAAGTAAAAGTACCGTCAGGGTTGATTTGCTTGGTAACATTGCCGCTGCTGTCACGTTCATACTTTGTAGTATTGCCCATGATATCAACGCTTTCCTTGACCTCGTCATACTTGTTTTCATCGTCAATCATGTTGTAGGTGATTTTATCGACCTCATATGTCTGACCGTCGGTTTCTAC
>CABIYQ010000059.1 GCA_902362965.1 Oscillospiraceae bacterium | reverse complement strand
TGCGCCGGACAGCGTACCGAGAATCGCCTCCATTATCGGATCGGCAACACCTGAAGCCTCGTCAACGATAAAGAGCATGTTGTCCTCGTGAAAGCCCTGCATGTTTTCAGGCTTTGTGGCTGTTCTTGCAGTAGCAAACCATCTTTCTTCATTACCTACAACGGAAACCTTTGTTTTAGTCCATTTTAAAACCGCTTTCAAGAGCGGACTTTTTGACTGCCATTTTGAAACCTCTGCCCAGAGTACGTCATTAAGCTGCTGTTTAGTGGGAGCAGTTGCTACAACACGGGAATACGGGAAACAGGACAAAAACCACAGGCACAAAACAGCTTCACAACCAGTCTTTCCAACGCCCTGACCGGAACGCACCGTAACTTTAGGAAACTCCGCTATATCCGCAAATACTTCCTTCTGCCATTTGTCAGGCTCAAACTGACAAACCTCATAGGCGAACAGTTCGGGAGATTTGCGGTATTCGGAGATTTGCGGTATTCGGGGATTCGTTGAATGAAAAATTTTAAGACCTTATCATTCTTCATTTTCATCACTTCCAATCACTGCTTCTACCCAGTTTTTTACAATATCATTTTCACCTGTGTCACCTGTTAATTGTTTCTCCTTAAGTGCTAGTTCCTTTTTCTTCAAGGCAAGTTCTTCAGAAGAGTTATCTTTGCCAAGAATGTTACGAATTTCTTTTGAAGCTGCAACGTCTCCAGTAGCCGCTCTCAAAAATAACCCTTTAAGTATAACCATTTCATTATCAGATTCCTCAATCGGAATTCCCATAGCTTCAAGCTCTGTTAAATCACTATCACAAGCTGGTAAGGAAAGCAAAAGCTTCATTTTTTCTCTCATAGACTTTTTTTTACGTCTTGCCGCCGCAGAAGCTTTACCCGCTTTTCTTGCGCTTTCTCGGCGTTAAATCTTCTGGTCGTATCAAATTATTTTCATTCAAGGTCACCACCTACCATAATAAATTTAATCATGAAAAAAGCACCTCCGGGGAGATGCTTAGTTGTTATTCTGAATCATTATTTTCAATAATTGACTTTTCTAAAAACTTATATGGCATTCTTATATTATTAATTAATCCTAGTCTAGAAAATATTTTATCTGTAAGTTCTATAAATTCTATAAATCTAGATATTTTATTATCTTCGCCACAATAACTGATTCCTTCAAGTACTTGTGTTCGTAAAAAAGACCATTCTGACAATAATCTACGTGGAATTTTATCAATATTTGTTCTGGAGTTCATTACCATTTCAAGATATTTGATAGGTAATAATTTTTCAGGGTCCCTTAAAATAATTTGTTGAGATCTTAATAAATCCAACATTTCTTCCATTATTTCATTTTGATTACTTGATTCTTTCTGTGGATAATTTGATATATCATCTTCAATTGATTTTAACTCTTTGTCTATTTTAGGCCAAGAAAGTTCAAACATTTTTTCTAGCCTAGTTTCTTCTAAACCTTTTTCTCCCAAACCTTTATTCATAGTTTTAAATAGTTTAAAAATATCATCTCTATCAACATTTGTCATTTGAAATTGCAAAATTGGACTATTTGATATCTCTGAAGGTTTCAAATCAAATAAAAAGGGACATACTTTAACCTTATCCAATGCTTTAGACAATGCACCTGCCTCAAAGTTAAGCCATTGTGATTCTAAATTATCTTTAGTTACACATAATATACCAAAATCCGCATCTGATAATTCTTTAGCAATATCAGAACTCCATCTTGCACCCTTATCAATATCTTCTGTAGAAAAATAAGGTTGGATATCTTGAATGACACAAGGTATCCAATCCTTTAATATTTTGGCTACCTTTAAACTTTTATCTCCAGACCAACTAATAAAAACTTTCATTTTATCACCAACCAACATCATACTTTACTCCTATATTAACATATTTTTCCAATAAAGTCAATAATTATTATAAATATTATATTATATGTTTATTTTTATATTTATAACAATTATTTTTGCTGAAAATACCAACTACCGCTCTATTTGACGGTGGTGTTATATTTATACTGCCGGTTTTACCGTTTCGGACGTATCCTAATCAGGCTAAATAGTTGCAACCGGAAACTACTCTAATGCTTGGCGCAGTCTATCGGAGTTGCACCGACTGAAACTACCGACTGCATAACAGCCGTCTAATTTCAACAGCTGTAAATCAAGGAATAAAACAATGTAGAAGAGAGGTAGAAACAGGGCGGTGCTGCTTTCGCCCTATTTCTATGTAT
>CABIYQ010000058.1 GCA_902362965.1 Oscillospiraceae bacterium | reverse complement strand
GTTTTCCATGTGTTTCTCTCCTTTTTTTATTATTATACCATCTTTCGCTTTTTGCTGTCCACTTTTTTAGTATAGCACCAGTGTCTGAATGAATTCAAAATGTAGATTGCTGACTTTAAAAGAAATGTTTGAGAAATATACAGATTCAAATCATTATATTTCAATAGAAATCATTCAAAAATACTTAAATTCCTGTGGCTATTCGGCACATAAAGTAACGATTAAAGACGATATTGAGGCTTTAATGATAAGTGGCATGGACATTGAATACATTCATAACAAAGGTTACCACCTGAAAAAAAGACCATTTTCAATCAGTATCCTTAAAATACTTGCCGATGCAATTGCTTCATTTCGTTTTCTAACTGTTAAGGATTCAGAAAAACTCCTCAAACTGCTTGAAAGCCTGTGCAGTATTTATGAAGCACCTATACTCAGTAGAAAAATTACTCTCACCAATCGTATAAAGTTGGATAATGAGCAGGTTTTTGATAATATCGATATGATAAATTTTGCTTTTCGCAATAATCAGCAAATCAGTTTTAAGTATTATGATTACGATATAAATAAACAATTGGTTCTTAGAAATGGAGAGAAACGGCGCTGTTCTCCATGTGCATTGGTTATGTGCGGTGAACATTACTATGTTGTATCGCATTATGAAAAATATCCAAATATCTATACTAACTTTCGCCTTGACCGTATGAAAAATATCGAACTATTGAATTTATCTTGTAATCAGCCAGACGAGGCTCTTGATTTGGAACAATACATAAAAGCTTCTTTTTCTATGTTTGGTGGAAAGAGCGAATATGTAACTTTGCGTTTTCCTCTTGAAAACAAATATTGCAATGTAGTGATTGACCGCTTCGGCAAATCTGTTATTATGCTAAGAGATAAAGAATTATATAACCATTTTACTATTCATGTTCCAATCAAAACAGAATTTCCGCAGCCGTTTTTTGCATGGGTATTTTCATTCAATGGAAAGGTGGAAATTTTAAGTCCGTCAGGACTAAGAACTGCTTATTCAGAAATGTTAATGAACAATCTTATCAGTTGCTATACAAAATAAAAACAGGCACAAACGTAATGGTTCGTGCCTGTTACTGTTACTCTTATTCTATTCCATTCTTATCTTTGCTATTATTTTTTGATTTAGCCGGTTTCTGCCTGTCCTTGAAAGCTTCTTTTTTGAGTTTTGCCCTCTCAAAATAGCAGGTACGCTGTTTTTCGGGAGCGTTTTTCTTAGCTTCAATGGCTGCCTGATTAAGTTCATCGGTAAGAGTTGTAAGACGTTCCGTTTTCTGTTCAAGTTCAGCTTGCTGAGGAAATGGAGTAGCAACAATACGCTGTGCATTCTCCAAATCCATTTTCAGCTTGTTCACGCTGTTCTGCGCATCGTTTATGGTCTGGTCAATCTTGTAAAGAGTTGATTCCATACGCTTGAGATTTGCAGAAAAACTGCTTGTCAGTACACACTTATGTTCAGCGTAGCCACTCATCATAATGGAAATATCAGGCTCATTGCCGAACATGACAGCATTAACTGTCAGCTTAAATCCCTGAAATTCGCCGATTTCCTTTTCACTGTCGGAACTCCTTTTAACGAAATCAAGCACAACTTCTTCAAGAGCCTGTGCAGCTTCCTTGCGGTCTGTGTATTCTGTACCGTCAATGGTGATTTTGAATACGGGCAGTTTAGTTTCCTCATCAATCGGAAGCTGACGGAGTATTTCACGGTCTGATTTGAGATTTTCAAGTCTTGTTTCAGCCTTTTCAATCTTTGCAGGGGTGGTGGCTACTGTCTGCTGCATATCGAATACAGTGTTGGTGTGTTCGGCTTTCAGGAGATTGAGTTCCTTAACTTCATTATCGAGCATCATTTTTTCTTTGATACGTTCATCACCCGTACAAAGTGCCTTGATTTCGGAGTAGTTGAGTGCCTGTTGGTCAACGTCCTCACAAGTTCGTGCAGGTGTTTTTGAGGTCATAATCTGCCCGATAAAACGCTGTTTTGCTTCTAAAGTCTGATACAAATAAGCATCAAACGAACCTTTCGTGACGTAGTTATAGACGTGCGCTTTTGCGTTCTGATTGCCTTGTCTTTCGATACGTCCGATTCTCTGTTGAAGGTCACTTGGTCGGTCGAGTAGGTCAGCGGTATTACTACCGCCTTCCCCTCTAAGAACCGTACATGAGAGTTTCCCCTCATACGGCTCAAGCAATTCAAAGCATCTACCAATATAGATGCCGGCTAGTCAACTAACGATTTTGTTTATAGCATTTGTCATGTACGAGATAGCGGACAATCTGTCCATTTTCTTTTTGTTCCCGTACATTCCACTGTGTTTCGGCAGTGATTGGCTGACCGCATAGCGGACACTTCCTTTCCTGCTTATT
>CABIYQ010000057.1 GCA_902362965.1 Oscillospiraceae bacterium | reverse complement strand
TTTAATACCGAAACGCTTGCATACATCAATAAAAATATCGTGTACGGTTTTGTTCTCGTACACGAATGTATCTTTATTATTTGACAGGTAAATACCGTTATCATAGGCGGTAATTGGCATTTTAAAGATTTCGGACTGCTGTTGTGACATTATCATACCCCTAAATAATTCCTTGCCCTTATAACTGAAAATCAATTGATGACCTTTTGTGACATCTATTCCGCTTTGTGCGCCTTTGCAGTCCAAAAGCGAAATGCTTACAGAACGTGCGGCAGAACCCTTTCTCCCTTTCCATTTAATACTTTCCACAAGTTCTGAAATATCGAAGGTCTTACCGTCACGGTATAAAATTAAACTGATATCGGACATAACTTGCCTCCTTACGGTATTGTTAAGACCTGACCTGCCTTTATCAGATTAGGATTAGAGCCGATGATTTTTTTATTGGCTTCGTAAATTTTAGTATACTTAGAGCCGTCTCCGTAATACTTTTTGGCAATATTGTAAAGGCTGTCTCCTGATTTTACGGTATAGGTCTTAGGCTTTGATTTGGTATTGACTCTTGCGTTTGTCTTTTTGGGAGCAGACGCTTTTTTGTTCTTGTTAATATTTATCTGCCGCACTCTTACCGTCTTATATGATTTCAGCGAAATGGTATAATCATAAGAACCAACGTCTCCGCCGCTTTGGGAGTAGGAAAAGCTTTCAATCGTTGCATACCATACAATATCGCATTTAGTTATATACAGTCGGACAACAGTCTTTTCGTTAAGCCACGTAGATATTGCATTGATATACGCATGGGGTAAAAGAGGTTTTTTCACAGTACAGCCGGGGAAATACGTCTTAGGGAAAAAGGACGTAAATGAAATCGTAACGGCTTTGGGTTCTTGTAATACGGTAGTTTCTCCAAGTCCGGCAATGGTTACACTTTGATTGTTGCCGTTTCTCTGGATCTTGATACTTTCGGGATTCACAGGTAATTGATGTTTCTTTTTTCCTGCTTCAAGCCATATTTGATATTTGCTAGAAGTCATAAGAGTCTTCGCCCTCCTCAAATAATTCAGTTGAAATAATACTCATAAGTGCAGGCTTTAAATTTTCTATAAGGATCTCCGCCACCTGTTCCTTATCCATATTGCTTTTTACGTTTATAGAACCTTTGCCGTTGATATTGAGATCAACTTCACGGCGGGATACTGATTCGGTTTTGTTTTCAAACTTTTTTACAGGAGATTCTGCAGGAGGAATATTGAGATGATTATCAGCGTAACCGCTAATGATCTTTTCCGTCTCATCGGCAGTATATACCGTTTCTCCGCCTTTGAACCGTACAAGCTCAGGGCCCTCTTCACCGACCAATGCAATACCGGGTTCTGCCGATAGCGTACCGGAAGCGTAAGCATTCACATTTGCAGTAAACCCACGAACAGCAGCCGCAGCATTTGAAACTGCCGACGAAACGTCAATGCTTAATGCAGCTGTGATTCTGCTTGCAATGCTCTGGGCTTGCTGAACGGCATTGTCACCACTAGATTTAAGTTGGGATATGTATCCGTCCATTGTAAGCTTTGCGGCATCTGCCGCTTCACTATCCAATTTCATCTCTTCGACCATTTCATCAAGAGACTTATCCATATTTTCTTTTATTGCATCAAGCCTTTGTGAAATTTCTTCGTCAACTTCAAGCATCGTTTGTGCAGTGTCATCTTTAATATTTTTTAATTCTCCAAATGATTCATTGAGTTCACTGACCTTCCCCTTAGCCTCGTCAACATTCATTTCATTAAATGATTGGGCAAAGGCAACAGCTTGTTCAGGGTCTAACTGCTCTATAATATTACTATCAAGCTCTAAATCGGAAAGTGCGGCAACCGCTTCCTTATATTGATTAAAATAATCTATTTGACTTTCAATATTTTCAATTGCAGTATCGGGAGATAAGGCATTTTCAAGGTTCATACTTGCTTCTTCAAACAATCCGAACATACCATCTAAGCTTTCACGAATAGAATCATATGCTTCTTCATATTCTTCAGCAAATTGTTTGATTTGTTCTTCATTAACTGCCCATACTTCTGAAATTGCTTCTTCAGGAGTCAGGGCTTTCTGAGCATCTTTCGCTGATTTCCCTAAATCGTTGTAAGCATTTGCAGTATCTTCAATAGTCTTTAGAAATTCTTCAGCGCCGTCGGGATTATCCATTATACTAAAGGCTTCAAAAGCGGTATTTTTATACCCATCAACAACCTTTTGAGCTTCTGCGATTTTTTTGCCGAAATATTCATTAGCTTCCGACATAGTATAGCCTGTCATATTGGCATGACCGGGATCATTCATGGATTTTGTTATTTCATCTTTAACTATTTTATACTCTGTCTCAAAATCTTTAAGCTCTTTAAGACCGTCTAAATAACCGTTAGTAAAATCGGCGCTAGTCACAGATTCACTTGCTGCTTGTTTGCGATTATCCATGGCTATCTTAACCATCTGTGAATTTATATTAGTCGGATCGAACCCTGTTAATTTACCCGTATCATAATCAACCTCAATATTACAATTAAACGTATCATTAAGGTAATCGGCATATTGAGACATCATATCAAGGTCAGCATTGGTTAATTCAGACTGCTTGGATAATGCTTCAAGCTGAGCTACTGCAACCATTCCATTTTGCCAATCTTTGTCG
>CABIYQ010000056.1 GCA_902362965.1 Oscillospiraceae bacterium | reverse complement strand
AATTGACGGAATTGACGAAAAAATAGAATCGCCTTTTATCTTATTATATCATAAAAATTATCAGATATTCGATAGGAAAAGCTTTGATTTGGTTGAAAATTCCTGTATTTTGTGATAAAATATACTTAACACAAATGAAAGGGATTGGCGGTGTTTTTTATGATTAAAATTGCGATTGTGGATGATGATAAATTCTTTGTGTCAGAATATCAGAAGGAATTAAAGAAATTATTTAATAAGTATGAAGTTGAATGTGAGATTGATACATATACCGATGCATTTTATTTTCGAGGAATACAACATGATAAAAAATACAATTTGATTTTCCTTGATATTGATATGCCTGAAATAACCGGGATTAATTTAGCAGACGAAATAAGAAAAATAAATCTAAGCGTAACATTGGTATTTGTATCAAATCATGATAATTTTGTTTTTGAAACATTCCGTTATGCGGCATATCGTTTTATCAGAAAAGATAAGTTAAAAGACGATACTGAAGAAATGGCTGCATCGTATTGTCAGGAGCAAAAAATGAAATCAAGCCAGATGACTTTTGACTTGGAATGTAAGCAAAAAGTAACTGAAAATTTATTTCAGATCTGGTATTTTTACGCATCCAGACACGATATATTTTATGTAAAAGAAAATAAGGCTACAAGCCGCCTTAATACGCATACTTACACAATAGATTCATTGGAGTCCATATTGAATCAATATGGATATATTCGTATTCACCGTACATTTTTAGTGAATTGTGAATATATTTATGAACTGAGAAATGATTCTGTAATTTTAAAAGACGGACAATCGCTGACAATGAGCAGAGGAAGAATCGACGTTGTTAAAAAAGCATATCAGAAGATGGTAAGAGAAAGAGGAAAAATATGATTTGTATGATTGCTGAAATAATTGCCGTACTGGCAGAGAGTTATCTTGCTGCACATTTATTGATACAATATTTTGGTATGAAGGAAGAACGCCTGTTTTGGCTGAAACATATATTATTTTTTGTCCTATTATCAATATCTGATCTTTTAGGGACATTTGTAATTAAAAATGAAACCTTTTTAGTATTAAGCTGCTTATCAATCGAGGTAACACTTGCTGTAATATTTTTAAAAGGAAACTATTTCGAAAAGATTTTTGTGTCTATAACAAGCTACATATTGGTTTATTGCATTAATTTCCCGACGCTTGCATTAATAAGTAAAATTTCAAATTTAGATATTTCAGAGCTTACGGTATCGGAGAGTATAAGCCGCATAGTATGTTTGTTTATTACAAAATTGCTGTATTTTGCTGCAATACAATTTATCTTATGGATACGTAAGAAAGAAAAATACTACTTCAATTTGAATGAATGGATAATTATTGTTTCCGTTTTTTTAATGACCTTACTTATCGGGCTTGCAATGTATATAATTATCATAAACGAAGGAATCAGCGATTATATTTATCTTGCGTCAACTCTTTTATTATCTGCATTGGATATAATTATTTTTGTATTTATGAGAAAAATGAACATTTCAAGCAAAAAGGAACGAGAAAAAGAATTACTGCAGGTTCAGCTTGCACAGCAGCAAAATGAAATGCGGCAATTAGAGCAGCAGTACCAGGAAATATCCGTACTCAGACATGATTTCAGAAACAGCATTGATTGCATTGCAAGAATGATTCAACAGAATAAACAGGAAGATGCTTTAAACTATGCAGAGCAATTAAAGAAAAGAAAAATCGGAAAATTGCAGACCCATATTGAATGCTCCAGTTCTGTAATGAATGCGGTCATTAACTCAAAATTCAGCGACGCTCAGGAATATGGTATTGAAACTTCTTTCAGAATGGTAGTGCAAATTCCGGAAAATCTTGAATTTGATATAAGCATAATTTTATCGAATCTTCTGGATAATTCGATAGAAGCCTGCCGTCATAACGAAGTACCATCTCAAATTATTTTGGCAGTTTCAAAGTTTGGCGCATACTATCAGCTGCTAATAAAAAATACGATAGAGAATTCTGTTCTGCAGCATAATAAACATTTGAAAACGATTAAATCCGAAAAAAACGAACATGGATGGGGGTTAAAATCCATAAAGGATATTGTAGAAAAACATCAGGGAATGATGGATATTTATGAAGAAAACAATGAATTTTGTGTAAGCGTGCTGTTAAAAGAAGGCATATAATTGCATTTCGGGCACAAAATCTGCATTTGGGGTACAAAACATTGACTTATGCTATAATAAGCGGTAATATTTACTTAAAGCAATAAATAAGTAAATATTACTGCTTTTTATTGTAATAACCCATCATGAGAGAGGAAGTGAAAAGATGGAGAAGATGAAAAATACGATACTTAAGAAGCTTGCATCAGCAAGTAAGTTTGCAGCCGTAAAGGCGGCAGGTTCGACATCATGGGGCGGCTGTCATCAGCCGAAGGAGCCTGAAGCAGTAAGAAAGCTTCGCAAGTCCTGATTGACAGGCGAAAAATTTACAGACAACAATTAAGAGAATGCTGTCATAGCATAAAATTCTTTGATTCTAAGCATAAATTCAACATATGCATTCTCTTGATTAGTTATTCAGAAGGAGGAATTGTATGAACAAAAAACTAAGCAGGATAGTAGCCGGCGCACTGTCCGTCATGTTCGTAGGACAGGTAATGATCTACGGCGACGGCAGTTCCCAGGGTATCGCTCATGCGGAAACAATTGCCGGGATAAAGGAATCCCTGCAGCTTTCTGAAAATGCGG
>CABIYQ010000055.1 GCA_902362965.1 Oscillospiraceae bacterium | reverse complement strand
TACGGCGGATCGCAATAAAAAAGTGCATTCGGACGGTCATAAACCTTTATCAATTTTTCAAAATCTTCATTTTCAATAACAACTCCTGCACCAGATTTAAGACGTTCTTCAATTTCAGTCAAATAATCATATGAAAGTTTTCTGCTATTATTACTACCGTCATACTCTTTGCATTTTGCTCCATAACTCAGCCTAACTTGTACATAAAACATCGCTGCTCTTTGGATATCGGTCATACCTCTGACATTTATCTGCGCCTTTATATCTTCAAAAATCTCTCTTGAATTAAAATAGCCTGATATTTCACGTTGTAATTCTCCACAATGAAAACGAGCGCACCTGAATAAATTTACTAATTGACCGTTAATATCGTTATATACCTCAAGCGGAGCATGTTTGTCCTTGGCAAAAAGTACAGAACCGCCGCCTCCGAACACTTCAATGTACCTGTCAAAATTATCCGGAAACATTGATATGATTTTCTTTGCAAGGCGGCTCTTGCCGCCAACCCATGGGATAAAGCTTTTCATATAAATACCTCCAAAAACTATTTCACTTTATTTTCAATTTCAGTATGCAGACGTTTAATAAAGTTTTCTCCTGCAATACCGTTTTTTTGGTAACCCCACTTATCAAGAAGATAGTTTACAGCATTCAGTGTACCAGTACCGAAAGACTTATTTTTGTCCATACCGTACTTGTTAATACCTAGTGTTTTGGCTGTCAACAGTAGTTCTTTAAGCGATAACACGCCAATAGTTTTATCGCCTTTTTTATAGCCTGTTTTGTCCAGTATAGGCTTTGCAGGACTTGTTGCTGTAGAAATACCCAACGTCTTTAAAATACCTTTAGCGTATGCCTCAGCAAGCTTTTTGTAATTGGACTTGATGAAATCAGCGTCCTTTTTACTGTCGACAAATCCGCCTTCTAAAAGTACCGCTGGGGCTGCCGTTTCTCTGATAATCGCAAAATAGTCCGTACTGCCATTTCCAAGCTTAGTCTTAACACCTCGGCTCGACATGATTTTCTTGACCTCGGTATTAATGTTGTTTGCCAACGTCTTTGAAGTACCTCCCACACGGCTGTAATATACCTCAAAACCCTGTCCGCCTCCAGCATTGAAATGAATATCCACAACCAGATCAGGAGCATATTTATTACACATTGCGACTTTACTGTCCATATCCGTATCAATATCCTGAGTACGTGACAGCTTGAAATCAACTCCGTATTTGCTTAAAATTTCAGACAGTGCAAAGGCTGTTTTTAATGTATACTCTTTTTCGACTATGTACTTAACCGCTCCGCTGTCTGTTCCACCGTGCCCTACTCCTATAAATACTTTTTTACTCATAATTATTACCTCATTTCTTAAATTTAGATATAAAAAATGCACCCTGTAAAAACAAAGTGCATATTGACATATTATGCCGATTATAGTATAATAATATTTATGGGCATACCTAAACGGTAGGCGGTCAATCCTGCTCCCGGAAGGGAGTGATTTACTATGAATAATTACGTAACATGGAATGAGTTAATACAGTTCGGTTTATTCCTCACTGCTTACACAACACTCCTTATTGCAATACTTCATAAAAGGAAATAGCCGCCCTGCTTGCCATTAGGACGACTATTTTAAATAGCTAAACTACTGGGAGCGACCGTCTATCGGTATGCCCCTTTTTTATTATTATACATCAATTATGGAAATATGTCAACTGTTTTCTTTAAGATTCATAACCGCCGCCATACCTGCTGATATTGCAGAAATGCAAAGTCCCAAAACAGCGGACTTTACAGTCAGATCAGTTGCGGCGATATTTACCGCTATATAACCGACTGCTGTCTGTAAAAATGTTCTTAATGCTCGCTTTACGCAATTTTTCTTTAAAATGTTCATTTATGTATCTCCTTTTCCAAGTCCTCAATTCTGTGGTTTGCGACTTTTATCTGTTCTTCAACAACCGGCATTCGCCTTGCAAAATTATTGTGCTCCGCAACCTTGTTTTCAAGCTGCTGAATCCGATAATTTGTCATTTTGCTTGATACCAGAATACCTCCCAGAGAACCGCCCAGTGTTCCCAATAAGGATATTGCCGCTACTATTATTTCCGTCATAAGTTACACCTCCTAAATAACATACAATTTTAATCTCAACGTTCCTGCTGTACCTGTGGAATTACTTTGCGTTAATGTGAATACTCCTGTGCTTGTACAGGTGACCGTATAAGTGTAAATCCTTGTGCCCGTATAAACCTGCTTTGTAAATACCGCTCCTGCCACAATAGCAGAAATCGGAATCACATCGCAGAAGTTTACCGTCTCTCTTTCCGTCCAGCTTGCAGCCATATACACCTGTGAATATTTTGCTATCTCAGCATTGGTTACCGTCAGACTGTTTTCATCTGTTGAGCTTTCGGCAAGAAGTGCTCCCGATTGGGACTGCTTAAAATACTTTGCGCTGACAGTACCGTCTTTATCTATTTCAGCCATTTCAGAATTATTGCTGTTTCGTATGTGCAGTTTTGAATTTAAATCAAAACCCATCACACCAACTCGGTTTCCGTTAATTAAATAATCAATTACTGACAATGCCGCAGAGCTTGACGTTGGTCCTCTGTTTACCTTCAAACTCTCCCCATAATCGGCATTGCTTATCGTTCCTCCGGTCAACGGCAAATATGTTTCAGCAGGATCCTCAAATCCCAAAGCCAGAATATCAGCTTTTTCTGCTTTTACCGCTCTTGATACATGACCGTTATTAACCTGCATTTTATAGATTCCGGAACTTAACGTGGGAAATTCAGGGTGTACATAATTGTTTGCATTCTCGGCTATTC
>CABIYQ010000054.1 GCA_902362965.1 Oscillospiraceae bacterium | reverse complement strand
TTAAATCAGCTTATCGGATTTACAGACGGCGAAACAACTGCAAGCTACAAGTACAATGCAAGCGGTCTGAGATATGAAAAGACTGTTGACGGTCAGACTATTAACCATGTCTGGGACGGCAGCAAGCAGATTGTTGCAGACGTAATTGATAACCAGTTCTATGAGGCTGACTGCTATATCCGTGGTACAAATCTTGTTGCAAAGTACAACTACAGAAACGGCAATAAGTCAGAGTATATCTACTATATTCAGAACGCTCACGGCGATGTTGTTAATCTCACAAATGCCAATGGCGAAGTAACTAAGACTTACAAGTATGACGCTTTTGGTGTTGAGAAGAATATCGTTGATTCGGATACAAATGCATTCCGTTATTGCGGTGAATACTATAACAAGGAAACTGCTACTGTTTATCTGAGGGCAAGATATTACAATCCGTCAACAGGCAGATTTATTTCCAGAGATTCTTTTGCAGGAAGAAGATCTGATCCGCTCAGTTTGAATCTCTATACCTACTGCCGTAATAACCCTATTAGGTTTATTGATCCAAGTGGGCATATAACAGTTAATTCTCAATGGGACTGGGCATATTACGTTGCAAAAGGTGATATTAATTATGAATATGATGGTGGCAATGGTGAAGTTGCTCAAAGAGCTCAAAATATTCTAACATATAGTAGAGCTTCTGCTGATGAGAAAGTAAAAATGAAAAAAGGCACTCCTCGTGAAATAGAAGTGCCAAAAAGTGTAAAAGGTACAGTGAATGGTGAAAATATAACATTAAAAACACAAGAAAATTGGTTTGCTTTTCAGGGTACAGAAGATTCCATTGATGCAGAAACTGGTTATTTTAGAATCGTAGTAGGACCTAAAGTATTAGATTCGAATTATAGTGATGAAGGTAGAATTCTTGGCGATGATTTTGAGTTTCCAGTAAGTATTGACATTACGCTAGTTAACAAAAAAACCAATAAACAAGAAGTATTCCCATGTATAACACGCAGTGGCGCCAAAGCACATACATATAGTTATTATAATGCTGAAGATGGTTATGCTGAATTTGATATTGATAATGGTTTAATTCAAACAGGTATTGCATATCCGAATTCAACAAATGTGGAATGGGAAGGTGCTTTCTTTCCTGGAAATATAGATGGCTCATCAATAGAATTTGCAGGAAATAAAAGCGATTTAGGCGACTTTGATCCAAATGATTATAAATTGGTAAAAATCACTGTATATGATTAATGTTTATTAAAAGCTGTTTTATACTGTGGTTCATTTATGTTATGGAGATTTCTGAATATGTTGAAGAAAATATCGTTAATGGTTATTACAGTGGCGATCTGCTTTTTTTATGTTTCAACTCCTGAGTCATCAAGGGTAAATCCATCAAATTCATATAGTGAGTTTATTGATGACCGAGCGTTTGAATATATAAATAATATATATTCGGGTGTTGATTTTTCATCTAATTTTAAAACAGGGAATCAAAGCGCTTACGCCGACTATAAAGAGCAATATATGAAATTATTGAATTGTAGACTCCCTTTTAAATCTGGAGAAGTAAAGTATTATATTGACGAGTATATCTATGGAGAGTATGAACCTGAAAAATATACTTATTATTTTTTCGATATGGATGATGATGGTTTACCTGAACTTTGCATCGAAAATAATATGGGTTATATTTATATTATGAAATACTTACCCATTTCTGATGAGTTCATATTGTGGCATGAAACATCTTCGTCATGGATAGAGTTACTTGGTAGTAGGAAACTATGGTTTTATAGCGGAACTTCACCGATTAAATATGCGTTTTTTAGTTTAAATGAAAATGGAGATGTAGATTATTCTGTTTACTTATATATAGAACCATTGCAAGCTGAAACGAAATATTTGATAACTTTGCCAGAGTTTTCAGACTGTTCTAAGGCTCTTGATGTGCCGGATGATATTAAATCACAGTCTATAGAAAAGGACTCGCATCATTATTACAGAGTAACCCAAAGTCAGTGGGACGAATTGACAAAAGACTTCTTTACCGAAAAAGATGTTGCAAAAGAAAATATAAAAAAAATCAGATTTAATTATAAGGAGTTATTTGACAATTAATTTTTTCTATATAAATATGAATGATTTTCAGGAAAAAATATGAACAACAGCCTCAAATCCGGTCAGCTCATATCCGAGCAAAGGCATAAGTTGTCTGCGGAAAGTCAGGAGCTTGCAAAAGAGCTTGGAATCTCAAACGCATATTTAAATAAAATGATTTTATTTAGCTATCTCCGTTCTGCAATAAGCAGAACGGAGACTTTTTATACCCATACAAAATTTAATAAGTAATCAGAAAAAATGAGGATATAAATATAATCGTTTTGCAGAAATTACAAAGCGAAGTATTTTACATTCTTGTTTTGTATATTCTGATTAAAATGATTTTAGCCTGCGTACATAGTATGCAGGTTTTTGTGTCCTCAACCGATTTTGGAGAAAGGACAACCATGTTTTTAACAATAAACTGGCAATGCAGTATTGCTAAATATCCATAGCCGACCTTTGATTTCAAATCGAACGGAGGTGAGGATATGAAGAAAAACACAGTTTGTGTTTATGATACGATTTCAGGCAAATGTGCAGAAGTTGAGGTAAGCGAAGAAGTTCGAATTCAATATAACAGAACAAAATGGGCTATTGAAAATAATAATAATTCGTTCTTTGAACACGAAATACAGTTTTCAGCGCTAATTGGCGGTAAGGATGGTGCATTTGAAAATTTCAGAGAATTCATAACTGAATACGATGATGTCGAGAAAAAGGCAGCTCATAAAATGCTTGTTGAAAAGCTTTATGACTGCCTTATTTTTTTGCCCGAATCA
>CABIYQ010000053.1:1577-3112 GCA_902362965.1 Oscillospiraceae bacterium | reverse complement strand
TATGTTATTTAGCTTTAGAATAATATTGCTGATATTATTTAGTTTACTGCCGATATTGGCTGTATATCTTTTGTTTTGCTACAGAAAAAATAAACAAAATTCTATGGATAATAAAAATGAAAAAGACAGAAAAAAATGGAAGTGCAAGGGATGCATAAAAGCAGAGTATTTTGATAAATCAGAGAATACGTGTGATTATTGTATACGTCAGAGTCCTTTTGGGTTTTATAGTATTTATATCGGATTGATTGCTTTTTCGTTTGGAATGTGGGTTTATATTGCAAGGTTTATAAATATTTTTTAATGAAATTTTCGTGTTACTATAGGAGGATTTGATAATGACAGGCAGAAAAATATTAATAGGTGTTATTGGTTCAATTTTAGGAGTTTTAACAGGAATATTATTGGCAGTTTTATTACGTTTTTGTATAGATAAATTAGTTATTAAAAATGTTAATGACAAGGAAATTGTAGAAATATATTCTGTTGATTTAGAAGACAACGGCAAGGGAAATTTTGTACTTGGGTGTGGAAGTTGTGATGATGAACAGTATTATTTTGTTTATCAGGCAACAGATGACGGCGGTAAAAAACTGCAAAAATACTATTATGATGATGTGACAATTTATGATAATCTTGAAGCTGATGAACAGCCGTATATGGATATTACATATTCTTGGGATGTAAAAATGTATCTTCCGAAGGATTTTATTATACAGAAATATGATGTTTATTTAAAATGAAAGGAAAGAAAAATGAATAATGTACAAGAATTTTTATATGAAAATTCACCGATCAGAATGATTGAAAGTAACGGTGAAACGTGGTGGGTGTTGAGTGATATATGTAAGGTATTAGATTTATCAACACCGTCAAAAGTTGCGGATAGACTTGATTTAGATGAAAAGGGTATGACTTCAATTCATACCCTTGGAGGTAAACAAAATGCAACAATAGTCAATGAAAGTGGGTTATATTCAGTAATTCTCCGAAGTGATAAGCCTGAAGCCAAAGCTTTTCGCCGATGGATTACCCATGAAATACTTCCGGAGATACATAGAACCGGAGGATATAATGCAATAAGCGCTGAAATATTGGAAGATTCAAGTCTGACAGCAGCTTCAAAAACTATATTTATGTACTTATGCAGATGTGCGAAGGGCAAATCAGAGTTTGTAATAAGCCGTTCAAAAGTACTGAACGACTTGAAAATGGGTACAGACATGTATAAAAATCATCTTAACAAGCTTAAACAGTCAGGGTACATAAGCTCCGAGCCTTGCCGTAATGAAAAGGGACGTATTTGCGGTATTAAGTTTTATATTAATTATCCGAATTCACTTAAAAGGCTTGAAAATAATGGTTTTAGAAAACTGGAACATGAATAATTCGCTATACAGGGTTAAAATCAGAATGCCTAAAAGCAGGCTTAAAATTGAAATATGGAGGTAATAAGAATGGAAACTAGAGAACAAATATTACAGCGGGATTTTTCTGATGAATTTGTTGCAAAAATGAAAAATGCTATTGAGATG
>CABIYQ010000053.1:0-1327 GCA_902362965.1 Oscillospiraceae bacterium | reverse complement strand
GGATTAAAATGTCATCACATAAACGGTTTTCATGTGGCGTTGAGATGCCGAATTCAGGCAGTGCTTAAAAATAATTCGCCATTGGCGAATTGAAGGGAAGCGATAAATTATGATTGAGAATCCATGCCGGAACTGTGTAGCAAGATATCCGGCGTGTCATGACAATTGTGTGAAGCATATTATTTACAACAGTATTCGCAGACGGCGTAAAGAGAAAATACAGGAAAGTATGAAGGAGTGTACAGATCATATATACAAACCCAATAAAAATTCCCTGTTTTCACAGGGAATCTGTTAATTTCCTCCCGGACCGTCGTGACGTTCACGGGTATCAGGTTTGCTTTTCTGGTGAGTGCTTGTCCACTGATTATTACCAGCTGTTTTCTTGTTTTGTTTTTCTTTTTCAGACATTTTAACACCTCCGGTTGTAAATTATTTTATTCAAAATTAAAATATTTTATACATAAAAATAATTCGCCAATGGCGAATGGAAAGGACAAAAAATGACACCAGAAGATTGGAAGATGGTTGAGGATGCTTTATCAAGTCCATACGGCAGAGTTGAATTTAAAATAGACGGCTATGATATAACAATAATGTGCGTTGTGGAAAAGCCGCTGCATTATTGTCTTGCAGTATATGTTGATGGAAAAATTAAAGTAGAATGGATTAGTCAGGACTGTGAAATTCGCCGCAAATTTTATCAGAAGCATACCAAATCTTTACTGAATTCCAAGCAGAAAAAAAGTCTGAAGCGTGAGAAAAAAGATTTTAGAGAGAAAATTCTGAAAGAATCCTCTTATGATTGGTATGAACCCTATTGGAAGTCAGTCAGATCAATGAAATCACACTTTATTAAAAACAATAAGATTATAGAATTAGTGGAGGCAGTTTAGAATAATGGAAGAATTACCGGATTGGTTACAAAAATGTTTAAAATGTCGGCATTGCTATACGCTGAAAACAGACGATCGTGAATATTATTGCCGTAAACGAAATGGCAAATGTGAATTCAAAGAATATAAACCAAAAAATGGGAGGAATAAAAAATGAGGATAAATATTGTAATTGATGTTGATGTGAGAGAGTCAGGCTTCAGCAGTGAAGATGAGATAAAGGATAATATTGTGGATTTTACAAGGGATCTACTTAATAACGGTGCTGAAAATCAAGGTATAGGTTATACGTTATGTGAAGTTGATTATACTAATTGTTATCAAGTTGTTAACGATAAGATATTTAACAAATGTTCAAGCTTTAATCCCAAAAAATACATAAAAGAAATGCTGTTAAATGAAGAAACATTTGATGTAGCTATTTTGACTGT
>CABIYQ010000052.1:1720-3416 GCA_902362965.1 Oscillospiraceae bacterium | reverse complement strand
TTCAAGCTTTAATCCCAAAAAATACATAAAAGAAATGCTGTTAAATGAAGAAACATTTGATGTAGCTATTTTGACTGTAGAGAATAGTATTGATGAGATTAGGCTGATTAATGAGAATTCACAAAATAGTTTTGATAATCAGTTTGATAAGTTAATTTTGAAATACTTATTAAAATATGTTCAAGTAAATAAAATTAAATTTAACTGTGTGCATGACTTGTATGATATATTGAATAATCAGAACTTCCAAGAGTATGTTATGGAACGGATAAATGATAAATGGACTTGTATACACCAAAGAATCATATCATTAACTATTTTGTTTCAGGAACTTACAGGAATAATTTATAAGGCTTCTTCAGAAAATTAAAAATTCGCCATTGGCGAATTGGAAAGGAAAGTAAAATGTTAAGTACTAAAATTGGTAATGAGCAAATACAACTTAAACTAGATGGAGAAATCAAAGATATAATAATGGATTTGTGTAATCTTATAATTTTGTTTTGTGATGAAATAGAATATCGTGCTGGATTGCAGTCTGAGAAAACATATCAGGTAATAAAAGCAGTGTGCGATTCTCACTTTAAAGGTACAGAAAAAATCAGAGAAAGAAGTGAATAAAGATGTTAGGATTTATAATAGGTATATTTGCCGGAGGAGTTTTCGGTACATTTACAATGGCTTTGATGAAATCATCCGGACAAGCAGACAGAAAAATAATAGCAGGAGGAAATAAAAATGCTTAATACAGTAACAATAATGGGACGTCTGACCGCCGATCCGGATTTAGGACAGACGCCGAATAATATTTCAGTGTGCAAATTTACGGTAGCTGTAGAGGAAGATATTCCGGACAAGAACGGAAAGAGAGCAGCACAATTTATTTCAGTGATAGCATGGAGACAAACAGCAGAATTTGTATCACGTAATTTCACCAAAGGAAAGTTTATAATTGTACAGGGAAGATTGAAAAACAATAATTACGAAAAGGAAAACATAAAACATTACGGAATGCAGGTTGAAGCAAATCATGTTTACTTTGGAGGAGATAAACCAAATAAGCCTACAGCTTCACCTGTGCAGCAGGATCTTCCGGAAGAACTTTCAGAATATGAAATGCTGACAGATGAAGAACCGTTTTAATTTATAAAATTCGCCAATGGCGAATTGGAAAGGACTATTTATGTATGAATTAATAAAATATATATTAAAAGCAATTGTTGTTTCAGGTTGTGTTGTTGGTGGTGTTGTCAGTTGTGTTGCTATATTATACGTGATACATAATAAAATATCTCAATGGCTAAAAAAGAATGAAACTAAAGAGAACTAAAAATAAAAGCTATAATATTTCTTTGATGTATATTTTTATGGTTGAAATTAAATTGGGGGATTATTCCGTAAAGACCATAGCAATATTAGATATTATAAAAAATATATTATTAATTATTCTTATGATATTATTATATTGGAGATGTTGCTTATTATAATTCACCAATGGCGAATAAAAAAGAAGCCTGTAAAAGGCTTCCATAATTGACAAAATATGACCGTATATGCTATAATCAATATATGGTGACTGCATAACGGTAGGCGGTTTCTCCCGTAAGGGAGGTGATAGCTATGATGACATTTTCTGAATTGTTTCAATTCGTTACAATGCTCACACAAGTTATCTCTCTTTGCTATCTTGTATTTC
>CABIYQ010000052.1:0-1408 GCA_902362965.1 Oscillospiraceae bacterium | reverse complement strand
TTTAAAGACATATCCTGAGATTCAGCTAATTCTTTTAGTAAAGGCTTAACTCCTTTTTTAACTCTGAATTTTATTTCATCATATGCTTTAGCATTATATTTAGCTGTAGCTGCTTTTTGAGATGGGTTATAGTATTTTTTTTGTTTTTTTATTTCAGGCATAAATGAACTCCTTTGCAGTTTATAATTTTAGTATATCATAAAAAAACTACTGTGTCCAGTGTTTGAAATGTACAAAAATGTTAATAAAAATTTGTTGAATATAATTATTAACAATACTGTATACAGTATGCTATAATTTAAATATGGAAAAACGCAAAAGACAAATTCGCCAATGGCGAACTGAATGGAGGAGAGAAAATGAATCATGTATGGGAATATATAAATGCTTACAGTGAAAGCACATTTGACCAGTTAGAACATGAATTACTGGGCAGAGAATACGAGTATATACGAAAATGTCCGAATTATGAAGATTGTTTATCTTTTTGTAACAGTATGAATGCACTAAATTCAAGTATGGATAAAATCACACCGCAAAGTAAATTTGTTAATAAGCATATTGAAAGTATTAAAAGACTAGTATTTGAAGTACATCATCATTCTTTTGAAAAACAGCAGATGGACTTTTATGAAGTAAGGGTTATGATTGAATTAAATAATAGCGAAAATAAAAATCCTCTAACGTTTGATAAGTTTTATTTTAAGGTTTCCGATATAGATGAAAAAGAAAGTCTTGATGAAGGATTGCTTATTAAAATATACGATTATATGCACGAATATGGACTTAAGTGCAAATATGACTTAAAAATTATAAATTAATTCGCCAATGGCGAATTAGAGAAAGGACAAAAATCATGAGTAAAATAATATCAATAGCAAACCAAAAAGGAGGGGTAGGAAAAACTACCACAACGCTGAATCTGGGTACAGCGCTTGCGTTAAAGGGGTTTAAGGTTCTGCTTATAGACCTCGACCCTCAAGCAAATCTTTCTAGCTATCTTGGATTTGAGGGCGATGAAAATCCTACGATCAGTCACATGATGCTGAGTATTGCAAAGGGAATGAAAGTCAGTAAGGAAGATTTTGAGAGCTGTATAAGAGTATCAGAAGCAAACAAAATCAGTTATATTCCCTCAGATATCAACCTTGCAAATGCTGAAAGTTACCTGATGAATGCACTGTCCAGAGAAACAGTTATGAAGCGTATCCTTACAAATGAAAATCTGACTGACTATGATTATGTACTTATAGACTGTTTGCCATCATTGGGAATTTTGTTAGTCAATGCTTTGACTGCATCGGATAATGTTATTATTCCGGTTCAGACACAAAAGTTTGCATATGAAGGACTGGGAAGTCTTATCAACATTTGTGAACAGGTTAAGGAGACAATCAATAAAAATCTT
>CABIYQ010000051.1 GCA_902362965.1 Oscillospiraceae bacterium | reverse complement strand
TTTGCGGGACCGACATGGGAAGTAAACGAATTATCTGGCGACAAGGCAATTTACTCTTCCGGAGAACATATCATAATTTTCGGCTATGAGGGCGGAAAGCAGACGATTCTTTGGGACAATCCGGAAACATATATTGATAACGAGGACGGCAGCTACAATACAGAACGCCGTTTAAATTTTGACTATGAATACGGTATTCTTGTAACCAAGGAATTTACCGAAGAAAATTTCTGGTTCAGACCGTGGTGGAGACCATACGATCTTCCCGATTACACGCTCTACCGCAAGGGCTGGGAAATCGGCGACGGCGTACATATTGCAACGGGTAACTATACCAAATCCTTCACCGATCTGAGTATCGCATCACCGGGCGTTAAATCTGATTTTGTGCGTACATACAACTCCATGAGCGATGAAGAAGGCTCATTCGGTATCGGCTGGGATTTCAATATTGACGTCAGCAAAATAGTGATTCCTGCACAGGGTTACTATCAGGTAGTGCTCCCTGACGGCTCTAACACCACGTTTAAGGACGACGGCAACGGTGGATTCGAGTGTCTGAACGCTCACAGCACCATGACAAAATCGGGCAATGAGTATACAATTACGAACGCCGCACAGTCTAAGTATCACTTCAATTCCGACGGCGAGCTTGACTGGGTTAAGGACGCAAACGGCAACACACTCACAATCTCAGAAAAGTCAAATAATCAGAGAATTGTAACTGATTCCACAGGCAGAACTTACACAATTCAGTACAAGGATGTTAATGGACATAATCGTATTGAAAGCATTTCTGATGATGATTCCGAAAGCAACAGAATTGTAACTTATGATTACAACAATGATGCTCAGCTGATTTCTGCAACAAGCGTATCCGGCGGAACTGAAACCTACGAATACGACGGAAACGGCAGACTTTGCAAAATCACAAACTGCTATGACGAGGTTACAGATACGATCGTTTACAATGACAACGGATCTGTAAATTATCTCATAAATTCCGCAGGACTCAAGCAGGAATATACCTATGACAAGGCGTTCAAACAGACAGGTCTCAAGGAATTTGACGGCGATAAACTCGTAAAAACTTTCACTTACGATTATGATGAAAAGTATGCAGTCAAGACAAATACTGTAGAAACCGACGGTCAGACATATGAGGTCGATAAAATCACCTACAACATGATTGACGATGAAAACAAGTATGACGAGATGTCCGAAAACGTCGATATCATGGGCAATACCACCAAGTATGACCGTGACGACAACGGCAATGTTATCAAGCAAATCAATCCCGACGGCACATATACTTTAGCACGCTACAATGATAAAAATATGCCGCTGGTTCAGGTTGACGAGAGCAAGAATGTTGTTATCTATGAGTATGACGAGTCCGGCGTCAATGTTCTGAAGCAGTATCAGAGTCTGAGTCCTGTTTCCAATGCAGACGCGATTGCACAGAGCAGTTACAATCTTGATGAAGTAACTTATTCCGATTACGCAATGACAGTTTACACATATTATCCTGCAAGTCAGACCGCTTCAATTGCAGGTCTTGTCCGCACAATTACCGACCCTGAAGGGAATGTGACAGAGTACACTTACGGCACTTCCGGCAACGCAAAGGGACTGCCCATAAAGAAGGAAATCAAGGACGGAAACACCGTTGTAAACTCGGTTGAATACGAGTACAATTCACAGCTTCAGGTCTCAAAGGAAACCACAAGCGTTGACATTGCAAACAACGTTTATGCCGTAAAGGAATATGAGTATGACAAGTTCAACAATGTTACAAAGATCAGTGACTATGGTACAGGTTCAGCGGCGGCAGTTACCATCGCGGAATACGATAAACTCAGCAGAAAGACAGCCGAATATTCGCCTAATTATTCTGCCGACAAGAGCTGCGGAACTCTTTACACTTACTACCAAAGCGGCGCAGTTAAAACACAAACCGACGCACTGGGCAATGTAACTTCTTTCAAGTATGACGCTTACGGAAATGTGATTGAAAAAACCAATCCCGATGGCACGATCAATATCGTTGAATACGACGGTTTGCAGCGTGAAAAAGCAACATATTTTAAATCCGGAGCAGACGCTGCAAAACAGATTCTTACGGAAACCTCTTACGAATTCGTGAAGAATCACGGCTTTAATATTTACATGGCTCTTGACAGTTCTTCCTCTCACTCATGCAGCGGACTGAAAACGATCAAGACTACCTACATCACGGCTGAAAAACAGGTTGTTACCGAAACGCTTGCCGATTTCAGAGGCAATCCTGTCACTGAAAAGACAAACGGTGAAACCAAGAGAACAAGCGCATATTACGCAAATGGTCAGCTTGCAAGACAGACTGACGCTCTGAACAATACCACAAAATATGAGTACAACAAGCTTAACAAGCTGACTAAAACATATGCTCCGTTTGATACTGAAAACGGCGCTGTAAGATACTCCGTTACAGAAAATCAGTATGACAAAAACGGAAATGTAATCAAGACAATCCAGACTGTTGATACCAACAAAAACAGCGTTACTCAGAATCAGTACAACGCTATGGGACTGCTTGAAAAGGTAACTCTAAGCGATGGTACTGTAACCGGCGAGAAAAATATTTCAAAGTATTTTTACAATAATGCCGGAGTGCAGGTTAAAATGTACACGGGCATGTCTTCCGAAAATGATACTTCATATCTGACAACAAATTATGAGTATGACAGCTGGCTGAGGCCGGTAAGAACTACCGACAGCACAGGCTACAATTCAGGCACTATCACATACGACCTGAACGGCAACGTTCTCACAAATACAGATGCAAACGGCAACGTTACGACCAATACTTACGACGCACTCAATCGTGTGCTTACCTCAAACACGGTTAACTCAAGCGATTCTTCCAAGAATGTCAGCAAGTCGTATACTTATGACAGTATGGGAAGAATCACTCAGACAGTAAGCAACGGTCTTACGACAACAACAATTTATGATTCACTTGGAAGAAAATATACAGAAACAGAATATGACGAAAATGGCTACTCCATTTTCAGAGGATATTTCTATGAAGGCGTTTCGCAGTATGTAAGTAAAGAACTTACAGGGCAGTATCATCTCCTGCTGTATTCTTCAAAAACATATGAATATGATAGTGAAATGCGTGTTGTTAAGGTTAAGGAATCAGGCAATGAAACCGCTTCTTACACCTACGATGCAAACGGTAACAAGAAGTCTGAAACCCTTGCAAACGGCGTAGTTTCGACCTACACTTACAACAAGGCGAACAGAATTACAAATATCGTAAACAAATCCGGCAATACTGACATATCAAGCTACGAATATTCGTATTATCTTGATGGTTCTGACGCTTGCAAAAAGACTACAGAAAATGGTATAATAGAAACAACGGAATATGAGTATGACGGTCTGAAAAGACTGACAGAAGAAGCCGTAACTACCGGCAATTCTACAGATACCTA
>CABIYQ010000050.1:562-3606 GCA_902362965.1 Oscillospiraceae bacterium | reverse complement strand
GAGTGGATAGGGGTTCAAGATTTGCCCTGACCCGAAAGGGTGCAGACTTCTACGTTAGGTAATTCTTTACAAGAAGCTTATAGAACTTTTGAAAGGAGCAAAGCAAATGAACGTTAATCAAACAACGTGTGCGGCTGCTGACCATGGTTTTGCATGGAAATCCATTGACTGGAAGAAATGCGAAGCACAGGTTAAAAAGCTACAGGAACGTATTGTAAAGGCTAGGAAAGAAGGCAGACACGGCAAAGTGCAGTCTTTGCAGTGGACGCTGACACATTCTTTTGCGGCAAAAGCTATCGCTGTAAAAAGAGTGACAACTAACGAAGGTAAGAAAACACCGGGAGTAGACGGAGTTTTATGGTCTACCGACAAAGCAAAGTATGAAGCCGTTCTGGACTTAAAAAGGAACGGTTACAAACCACAGCCATTGCGCAGAGTATTTATTAAGAAAGCGAATGGAAAGTTACGTCCGTTAGGAATACCAACAATGAAAGACAGAGCAATGCAGGCATTGTATCTGCTGGCTCTTGAGCCATTGGCAGAAATGACGGCAGACCCTCATTCTTATGGGTTTAGAAAAGAAAGGTGCTGTCAGGATGCCATCCAGCAATGCCACACAGTCCTGTCACATGGATATTCGCCGCAATGGATTTTAGAGGGCGATATTAAAGGGTGCTTCGACCATATCAGCCACGAATGGCTGCTTGCAAATATCCCGACTGACAAAAGGGTATTGAAGAAATGGTTGAAATGCGGAGTTATCTTCAAAGGGGAATTATATAGAACTGAAGAAGGCACGATGCAGGGTGGAATTATCTCACCAACACTTGCAAACATGACATTAGACGGTATCCAGCCAATTCTCGCACGAAAGTACAGGCGATATTCCAAAGGTGGGAAACAGTATTCGCCTATGGTGAACCTTGTACGCTATGCGGATGATTTTATTATCACAAGTGCAGAAAAGGAAGTTTTGGAAAGAGAAATTAAACCTATGTTGGTAGAATTTCTTGCTGAAAGAGGTTTGGAGTTGTCAGAAGAAAAAACGGTTATCACACACATTGGCGACGGTTTTGATTTTCTTGGCTTTAACATCAGAAAGTTTAAAGGCGTTCTGCTGACACAGCCGTCAAAGAAATGTGTGAAGAAGTTTTTAGACGGAATCCGTTATACGATTGACAGCAATAAGTCCTGTAGGCAGGAAACATTGATAAGGCTCTTAAATCCAAAGATTACAGGCTGGGCGAATTATTACAGATGCGGAGCGTCATCAAAGACGTTCCAGAGAGTGGACGACCAGATATTCCGCAAATTATGGCAGTGGGCGAAAAGGCGGCATCCGAAAAAGGGAAAACGCTGGATTGCAAACAAATACTTTCATTTCTACAAAACAAGACGGTGGAGATTCCTTGTGGAATCAGAAAAGAATGGAAGAAAAGATATTTTTCCATTGAAACTTGCCTTTGAGACTAAAATCCTGCGGCATAAGAAAATCAAGGGTGAAGCAAACCCGTTTGATGCAGAGTGGAAGGAGTATTTTGAGGAGAGAATGACATACAAAATGCTGTTGTCTCTGAAAGGAAGGAAATCTTTGCTTTATATGTGGAATAAGCAGGAAAGGAAGTGTCCGCTATGCGGTCAGCCAATCACTGCCGAAACACAGTGGAATGTACGGGAACAAAAAAGAAAATGGACAGATTGTCCGCTATCTCGTACATGACAAATGCTATAAACAAAATCGTTAGTTGACTAGCCGGCATCTATATTGGTAGATGCTTTGAATTGCTTGAGCCGTATGAGGGGAAACTCTCATGTACGGTTCTTAGAGGGGAAGGCGGTAGTAATACCGCTGACCTACTCGACCGTCCGTCAGATTTGGAGCAGAGGGCAGGAAGAACGGTCAGACAGGGCAACGAAAATCCGAAGGTACACCTCTACCGTTATGTTACGGAGGATACCTTTGACGCATATCGTTTCCAAACCCTTGAAACTAAGCAAGGCTTTATTTCTCAGATCATGACAAGCAAAAATCCTGTGAGAGTCTGCGAGGATGTTTCACAGTCGGAAATGGAATTTGCAGAGGTCAAAGCACTTTGTGCAGGTAATCCGCTTATCCGTGAAAAAATGGAAATTGATATAGAAGTTCACAAGCTTCAGACTTTAAAATCGGCATATCTGAATCAGCGTTACAAGCTTGAGGACAATGTTTTAAAGCATATTCCCGAAAGTATTGCAAAAGCAAAAGAAAATTTAAATGCCGTTCTGGCTGATTCAAAAATTACCGAGCAAAACCCTCTGAAGCGTGACGGTGAAGGAAATATTATATTCTCCGGAATGACAATAAACGATCATGTTTATGCAGACAAAAAAGAAGCCGGAACTGCTCTGATAGAAGCTGCTGCAAAAGCGCTTACCGGAAACCCAAATGCAAGAACTGAGATCGGACAGTACAGAGGATTTAGGCTTGATGTTTTCTTTGACGCACTGTCAAACGACATAAAAATGGATATTAAGGGTAAGGGCAGCTACAGAATCACTCTTAGCAGCAGTGATACAGGAAATCTTACCAGAATTGACAATGCAATAAATCACATTCCCGAAAAGATCGACGAATACAAGTCTGAAATTGAAGCTCTTAATACTCAGCTTGAGAACTCTAAGGCTGAACTTGCAAAGCCGTTTTTAAAAGAACAGGAACTGAAAACAAAACTTGCAAGGCAGTCTGAACTGGACAGACAGCTTAATCTTGACAACAAGGAAAATCTTCTGGGTAAGGACAATGTTAAGTCCTTTGAACTGGAAACCGAAGCTGACAGGCAGAAACTTAACTCTCATAATTCCACACAAAAGAAAAACAGCCAAAGTTATGATTTGGAGATTTGATCAATTCGCCATTGGCGAATTACAAAAAAGGAAGTCATTACGTAGTAAGACTTCCTTTTTTTGACTTTATTCGATGTGTGTGGTATAATGAATTTGCTGCCTTTCTCCTGCCTTAACAGGGAGGAGGTGAACCTGAAATGGAGTTAATAATATCTTTTTTT
>CABIYQ010000050.1:0-342 GCA_902362965.1 Oscillospiraceae bacterium | reverse complement strand
CGATTATCAAGTTTTGTTGTAAGTCTCTTATCATAATTGATATGAACTCCTGTAGCACACCAAGTATGATCTGGAGCGTCAACATTATAAGTAATTGTTACAGTTTCTCCCGGCTTAGCTGTATAAGTCCGCATATTATTTGCCAAAAGATAAAGCTTTGGCTGACATGCTGCACTTACCGTAATACTGCTTATCATAGATACAGTAAAAAGTATACACGCAAACAATGATGTTATAATTTTCTTTAAAGATACTTTCATTTTGTAAACCTCTTATTTCATAATATTTACAGTACTGTATATATAATATATCATTTATACCAATAATTGTCAATAGCGTTGA
>CABIYQ010000049.1 GCA_902362965.1 Oscillospiraceae bacterium | reverse complement strand
CATATGCTGCTTATTGTGTAGGCTGGACTAATACATTATTAACAGAAGATGCTGTTGCTTATGATTTTTCATAATTAAGCTGACTCCTAAAAACTTAAGGAGTATTAATAAAATAAAAGCCTATCGGGATTACTCCTGATAGGCTTAAGTTTTGAAATGTGACTTTTAAAGACATGAAAAAAAGCGGCAAGGAGAGATCCTGCCGCTTGAATTATAAAAAATAGAGCGAAATATTTCTACCCCGCTCCGCAAAAATGTATAACATTTTTTCCTTGTGCATAATAGTATATCATATTTTAATGTGATCGTCAACAGATTTCAATAAATATCCCATACATAGCCAAAGCTTCATAAATACAAGAAAGGGTATGCCACATAAAAACAATAAGCTCTTTTACATCTATTTTAATTGCAAACAAGCCAATTACTTGCGCAAGATTGGATATAATCATACCATTCTGTTTCATTTTCTGATGAATCCACTTTGTTGATTATCTTATCCAATAACTTGCGAATATCTGATGATTTCGGATGTATTTTGTAATTATATGAGTTTTCAACCAACTTCATAAACAAATCTAAATCAAGAGGGACAATCTTTGATTTTCCACCATAGTAAGAGATGTTTGTTTTGTTTAGAGTGAAGAAATGAGCTACTACCGCAGGATTGATATTTGGTGCTATAAAAAGGCAGTAGGTATCTTTTCCCGATCGTTTCTTTAACTGACCATAATGCCTTGCAACAGGCTCTCCTTCTGTTTCATATTGTCTTTGCCCAGATTGCATTGTAACCTCCACAGATATAGAAAAATCTGAGTAATTGCACTCTATGTCAGGCATATTTCCTTGCGCAATGGATAACGGCTGTCCGGAATCGTCGAACTTAAAATTCCCCTTAATATCTCCACCGTCGAGCATTGTCATAGCTCTCCATGTATTGTATTCAAACATTAATGGAGCATCATAATACCCGTCAGAAATAATCTCATTGAAGGTATCTATTATTTCAGAATACAAAGCGTACGACTTGATTTCCGCTACCTGTTCGTGAATAACAGCTTCTTTGTGTTTTTGGACGATGTCATCACGCAAGTCTTTAAGTTTTTCAAGCTCCATGCCATTCAATTCTCTTTTAGTATAAGAACCTATTTTCATAAGAATATCTATAATATTATCCTTGTTATCCGTATAAAGAACAGGCTCAGATGTTGAGAATAGGTGTTGCTTATATTGAGTAGCATCATCGACAAAAACAGGATTTCTATCAACATTAGCAAGGACAAAATCAACCTCTGTCATTTTATCAGCAAAAATAGAGATGGATCTGTTCTTATGTGAGATTGATACTAAACCAGTATATCTTAAATATCTAAAACAAGCATCAGTATAATCACGCATATTGCTTTTTTTGGTTGATATAAATTTTTTAAGGCTTGCATCCTTAGTTTCTCGTGTTTTTGTTTTGCCCAATGCAATAGTATCTGAGTAAAGTTCTGTTATAGCAACCGTCCATGTTTTGTCAACCAGTTTTTTATACTTACCTCTATATCGTTCTTTTTCTTCCCTGAATGCAATTATCTTGTCCTTAATCCTATCAAATTGACGATAATCTGTCAATTGTAAAGCAAATATTTTCAATTCATCAAATGTCAAATATTCGAGTGTACGAACTAACCTTAAAATTTCAAGGTAGGGACGAACAAAAAATACACCACAAGTATCTATATTTTCTGTATGGTATGGTGAAGGGAGCTGATATTTTAAGAGTTGCCTAAGAAATATCTCCTGTGGTCGTTTACCAAAAACTAATGCAATTCCTGCTTCTGTTAAAGCAATGGAAGGCTTTAAATCTACAAATCCTAACGCTTTAGGTGCTCTATTTATTCTATCTCTTGCACTAAACGCTTTATCTGAGGGAGATCCATTACCTTCAAAAAAACTTGACTTAGCGAGTTCATCAATAAATGCTTCTTGTGTATGTGTATTCCACTTCTTGCCCTCAAATTTTTCTTGAATCAATCGAATTTCAGGAATCATTTTTTGAGGTGTTCTCGGAGAAGTAGTAAAGAAAAGGACTTTATTTTTTAATACAGCCATAAAAATGCTCCTCAATAGTTCTTTACAATGATATGCATTTTATCATTATTAAATCTATTCTTTATGTTTACAGAATAGTTCTTATAATACTCATCAAAAATATATTCACCATATAACTCTTCTGTTAATGGTGTTTTTCCAATAATCATCAATGCACGACATGGTAGGTTTCTAAAATCGGCAGCTAATCTACGATGTTCAGCTTCATCAAACCCATTCATAAGATCAACATTACCATAATCATTAAAAACGCAATCATATGGTGGATCAAGAAAAATGAAATCTTCTTCCTGTGCCATATCGAAAATTCTTCTATAATCTAGATTAAATAACTCTGCACGTTGAAGTAATTCACTATGATTATGAGTAATTAAATGTGTGTTGAGATTAGGATACCTACCGAACGGAACATTGTACTCCCCATTGTTATTGTATCTTATCATACCTGAGTATGCAGTTTTATTTATAAAGAAATAAGTAACACCGTCTAGGTAAGTTCCATCAGGATGGTTAAATAAATCCCTCATATGATAATAAAGATCTTCATTGGCATTAGGAACACGCTCATCAGGAGTTAACGCTTTAAGTCGCTTAAACTCTGCCTGATTTTGTTCATAAACTGCCTGTATTCCATCAAGTTGCGTTCTCATAACAGGATATTGATTTCTTAATTGAGAATAGAAAGTCATAAGTCTTTCATTAACATCATTAAGAATAGCATTATCTGGCTCCAAATAGAAAAAAACAGCGCCACCACCAAAGAAAGGCTCAATATACCTATTAAAATTATCAGGTATATATTGTAAAAAACGTGGAATTTCTCTCGATTTCCCACCTCTATATTTTAATACAGGATTCATACGCATACCTCCAAGAAAAAACAATATCCTTTATATTATAGCATAATTATAATTATCACACAATCCGCTTTAGCACTTTTCTCTGTTTTGAACAAAACACGCCCAGCCAAACTAGATTTACTAAATACAAAAAAGCCCGTCAGGAACATTCCCGACGGGTTAAATTATTATTTCACTTTATTTTCAATCTCGGTATGCAGACGTTTAATAAAGTTTTCACCTGCTATACCGTTTTGTTGGTAACCCCATACACCTAATAGATAATTTACAGCATTCAGCGTACCATCGCCAAACGATTTATTTTTGTCCACACCGTACTTAACCGCTCCGCTGTCTGTTCCGCCGTGCCCTACTCCTATAAATACTTTTTTACTCATTTTTATTTACCTCATTTCTTAAATTTAGATATAAAAATGCATCCTGTAAAAACAGAGTGCATATTGACATATTATGCCGATTATAGTATAATAATGTTTATGGGCATACCTGAAACGGTAGGCTTGCCATCTTTAGGGCAAGTCTGCCGAACGCTTTTCCTATTGCGTTCGGTAGGCGGTTGTTCCCTCCTTACGCCATAAACTTACTTATCGTCCACGAAAGTGCAGGCGAAATAAGCAGGCAAGGAGGTGATAGATAATGGAATTAATCATTATCTTCTTAATCCTTGTGACTCTTAATGAAGTTATCAAGAATATAAAGAAATAAACCGCCCTCAGCTGCTAAACTAAAGCGGTTTATTCAATAAACAATTTAGTGAGGGAGCGACCGTCTATCGGTATGCCCCTTTTTTATTATTATACATCAATTATGGAAATATGTCAACTTTATTTTA
>CABIYQ010000048.1 GCA_902362965.1 Oscillospiraceae bacterium | reverse complement strand
CCGTCACACTCAAACTTTACATGATATATGTCGGAACCGCTTGCTGAAACCGTATAGTAATTGCCGTCAGCAACTTCTACACTGTTGATCTCCTCCCAGTTTCCATTGAAAATACGTACAAAAATATGAGTGTCATCCAATGCGGTATGACCGCTGACAACACCCTTTTGTACACATCCTGTAACTGTAAAATTCTCTGCAAAATTGATACCGACTTCTCCGGTTTCGTTCATCAGCATGATGCCGGATTCCGGTGAGCCGAAATATTCCACTTCTCCCAGACCGTCTATGGCGTCTTCAAATTCCTGTGCAAGCTCGTCCGCATTTTCAGAAAGCTGCAGGGATTCCTTTATCCCGGCAATTGTTTCCGCATGAGCGATACCCTGGGAACTGCCGTCGCCGTAGATCATTACCTGTCCTACGAACATGACGGACAGTGCGCCGGCTACTATCCTGCTTAGTTTTTTGTTCATACAATTCCTCCTTCTGAATAACTAATCAAGAGAATGCATATGTTGAATTTATGCTTAGAATCAAAGAATTTTATGCTATGACAGCATTCTCTTAATTGTTGTCTGTAAATTTTTCGTCTGTCAATCAGGACTTGCGAAGCTTTCTTACTGCTTCAGGCTCCTTCGGCTGATGACAGCCGCCCCATGATGTCGAGCCTGCTGCCTTTACGGCTGCAAACTTACTTGCTGATGCAAGCTTCTTAAGTATCGTATTTTTCATCTTCTTCATCTTTCTCACTTCCTTTCTCATGATGAGTTATTACAATTAACACGGCTATTGATAACTGTGTAAATGCCATTAAAATAGATGTTTGAACAGAAATTGGATAAATGGCGCAGCTTACAACAGACACCGCTGCAGTTAATGCAATGCCAATATGTCGGTTTTTCTTTTTCTGTTCTTGATCCAACGGTTTATTTTCATTCTCGACCGGTATATAATACCAAACAATCATAAATGATAAAACCAAAAATAAGATATGATACAGCATCATATACATTTTTGTATATACTGCTATTTTAGTAAAACTGAAGACAAGCATTGTTACGACACTAAATGTCAGATTACACTTGAAATATGATTTTGCATGATATCCTCCTGTGAATTGACGTATTGTTACGAACATGATATAATATATAATTGAAAGAGAAAACATTTGAAAAATTGTTCCGATAATAATCGTAATAATAAATCCAAGAAGCGTTGAACAAATCGTTTCAAATCCATACTTATATATTTCAATATCATTGTAATCAATTATTCTTTTACGACATAAAAAAAGCGATATCCTTTTACTTAATTCAGAGATCATTTTTCTCACCCTAAGTAAATAATATCGCTCTTTATGTCGAAAGTCAATGTTTTGTACCCCAAATGCAGATTTTGTGCCCCAAATACAAATTTGGCATAAAATTTATAATAATGCAAAGGTTATTTGAGCAAAAAAATGGAGCAAAACTTGAATTATAAACCAAGCTTTGCTCCATAAAAATATCCAATTGTAAATCAATCTTCGTGGATTACTTCAATAACATTTCCGTCAATATCAATTTCCATAATACATTGATAAAATGCTCCAGAGCCGATCAAAATATAGATATGATTATCTTGACATTGAATTTCCCTGATCTGATAACCTTTATTTTCAAAAAAATCTTCAGTTGAAAAAATCAAGGTATTTTCGTCATCATTCATTTTGTATAAACAACTGCCCGAAGAATAAAGAATATAGTCTTTATAAAAATCAAATGATATCAAAAGATCATCAAGTTTAATAATGTTTTCGCACGCAAAATTAGAAAGATTTATTCTGTATAAAGCTTCTCCTTCAGAGTAATACATATAATTATTATTTATATATCCTATATGATTTTCTTTCAGTTCACTAACAACGGTTGTTTTCATATCGTAACACGCTAATCCATGTATTTGATACATATCAAAACTGCGCTCAAACCAAATTTTTTCGTTATATACTGTCATATCCCATATCTTAGTAGGATTATCAAAAATATGCTCAATATTACCTCCATCGTAATCCATTTTGTAAACGGCTGACTTTTTTTCATCAAATATGCTGTAATATATATGCTCATTCGTAAAACAAACTGCTGATATATATCCGTTATCAGGATAATCTGCCAGCTTGGTTAAATCTCCTTTATAAAGCTTATAAATTCCATCACTATCATGGGTGTCATAGTTGTCATATTTATAGATATAAACAGAATTTCCGTCACAATAATAAGTCATGCAGTTTCTTGTGCTGTCTAACACCGTTTTTTCACTGCCGTCATCAAGACACAGATTATAAACTGCATCATGCCTTGCCATATCTCCACAAGCATCTTCGTAATCTTTATTTTTTAATTCGCTGGTTTCAACCGGATAGTAACGACCATAGTTTGTGAAATATATAAATTTTGAACGGCTGTTAAAACTCCATTCGTCTGTTTCACCTAAGTTTAGACTTTCCGCTTTGGGAATAGCTGCGGATGTCTGTGCAGTTTTGGTGTCAGTTTTTGTTATAACAGTCTTTTCGCTGCTTTCAACAGCAGCTGTTTCATGGACATTTTTCACACTATCTTGCCTTGAAGATTCATCAAAACTACATGCAGACATTATTGATATTAATAATACCAAAAACAAAACAAATATCTTTTTCATTTATATGTCATCCAAATCACCTTATAATTACTAAATTTGCTGAATCACCAACTAAATCTGCAAAATCATTCATATTATTGACCCCCTCAATAGTTATACATCCTGTCGACCATGGTACAAATTCTTTTTCACCTCTATGTACCAAAATATAGGTTGCTGGGTAATACGAAAAGCCACCATATTTATTCAGATAAACACTAGGCAAAACATCTCCACCATCTAATGTTGAAACCGTATAATATTGTGCATAAGAGCGTAATTTAGGTTCTCCCTTTTCATAAACCTTATCCATTTTATATATGCCTGAATCTACAGCAACTGATGGTTCTCCATTATTATCCCAATAATTAAAATCATCAGGTAAAGTACTTCCAACAAATGAAGTTGTTGTACCATTAAGTGAATTTACTGTAATTGTAGCATTAAATCTTCTATTATCGTTATTTGTCTTACCTTCTTTTGCAACAACAGTATTACAAGCTTCCTTAAAAGCATTATTCAATTTTATCGCTAGCTCTTGATTTGCAGGATTAGATGCATTACCCGATATTGTCATTTCACGAATTTGGACATCCCATGAGCTATTCATATTTAAATTTGATGGCGCCGCTAATTTTTCATAATATGTATCCCATTTTTTCATTAGCTTATAATCCCATTCACTATTACATTTTGTAGGTCTTGAACCATTTAGATTATTGCTAACCTTATATTGTGCTGCTGCCACTGCATCATGCCCACTCGGATCAACACACCTGATTGGGTTATTCTTGCAGTAGGTATAAAGGTTAAGACTTAGCGGATCAGATCTTCTTCCTGCGTATGAATCACGGCTGATAAATCTGCCCGTACTTGGGTTATAATTCCTAGCTCTCAGATAAATGGTTGCAGTTTCCTTGTCATAGTATTCACCACAGTAACGGAAAGCATTCGTATCTGAATTTACAATATCTTTCTCAACACCGAAAGCGTCATACTTGTAACTCTTAACAACAGCACCCGTTGAATCAGTAAGATTTACAACATCACCATGAGCGTTCTGTGTATAATAGGTGTACTCTGACTTGTTTCCGTTGCAGTAATTATACTTCGCAACAAGATTTGTTCCGCGAATGTAGCAGTCAGCCTCGTAGAACTGGTTGTCAATTACATCTGCTACTATCTGCTTATTTCCGTCCCAAACATGATTTATCGTTTCTCCATTAACGGTTTTCTCATATCTCAGACCGCCTGCATTGTACTTGTAGCTTGCAGTTGTTTCGCCGTCTGTGAATCCGATAAGCTGATTTAAACCATCGTAAGTATTGGTTTCAGTTTTTCCGTCAGCAGTCTTTGTAATCTGATTGCCGTTAGCGTC
>CABIYQ010000047.1:809-4167 GCA_902362965.1 Oscillospiraceae bacterium | reverse complement strand
ACAGTCAAAATAGCTACATCAAATGTTTCTTCATTTAACAGCATTTCTTTTATGTATTTTTTGGGATTAAAGCTTGAATGTTTGTTAAATATCTTATCGTTAACAACTTGATAGCAATTATTATAATCAACTTCACATAACGTATAACCTATACCTTGATTTTCAGCACCGTTATTAAGTAGATCCCTTGTAAAATCCACAATATTATCCTTTATCTCATCTTCACTGCTGAAACCTGACTCTCTCACATCAACATCAATTACAATATTTATCCTCATTTTTTATTCCTCCCATTTTTTGATTTATATTCTTTGAATTCACATTTGCCATTTCGTTTACGGCAATAATATTCACGATCGTCTGTTTTCAATGTGTAACAATGCCGACATTTCAAACATTTTTGTAACCAATCCGGTAATTCTTCCATTATTCTAAACCGCCTCCACTAATTCTATAATCTTATTATTTTTAATAAAGTGTGATTTCATTGATCTGACTGACTTCCAATAGGGTTCATACCAATCATAAGAGTATTCTTTCAGAATTTTCTCTCTAAAATCTTTTTTCTCACGCTTCAGACGTTTTTTCTGCTTGGAATCCAGTAAAGAACTGGTATGCTTCTGATAAAATTTGCGGCGAATCTCACAGTCCTGACTAATCCATTCACCTTTAATTTTTCCATCAACATATACTCCAAGACAATAATGCAGCGGCTTTTCCACAACGCACATTATTGTTATATCATAGCCGTCTATTTTTAAATTTACACTGCCGTATGGACTTGATAAAGCATCCTCAACATTCTTCCAATCTTCTGGTGTCATTTTTTGTCCTTTCCATTCGCCATTGGCGAATTATTTTTATGTATAAAATATTTTAATTTTGAATAAAATAATTTACAACCGGAGGTGTTAAAATGTCTGAAAAAGAAAAACAAAACAAGAAAACAGCTGGTAATAATCAGTGGACAAGCACTCACCAGAAAAGCAAACCTGATACCCGTGAACGTCACGACGGTCCGGGAGGAAATTAACAGATTCCCTGTGAAAACAGGGAATTTTTATTGGGTTTATACATATGATCTGTACACTCCCTCATACTTTCCTGTATTTTCTCTTTACGCCGTCTGCGGATACTGTTGTAAATAATGTGCTTCACACAATTGTCATGACACGCCGGATATCTTGCTGCACAGTTCCGGCATGGATTCTCAATCATAATTTATCGCTTCCCTTCAATTCGCCATTGGCGAATTTTTTATTTATAAATTTTAGACAGCATTTTTAATTAATCAAATAAGTGAATAATGTAAATCCAAAAGCTGAAAGAGAAACCAAAATTCCCATAATATAAGCTTTCAAATTGGATTGTCTTTTTTCTTTAAATATTAAACTACGAAAAACTATTTGATAACGACAATTCTCACATAAACATTTTTCTTTGACTTTCTGTACATTTTTTGTACTTTCACATAAATAACATTTTAACATAATTTTTTCTCCTTTTTATTTTTGTAATTTTATGGTATAATATAAAAAATGGAGGTCATAGCTTAAATATGGATAATATTGTAAAAGAAATAAAAGAATTAATAAAAATTAAATCAATAAGTGCTTCTGATTGTTTTTGGTTAGTAGTATCTATACATATAACTCTATTATTATCAAAACAAAGAGTAGATTTTATAACTATAATATTGAATAAAATTCCAAATTCTAATTTATATTTAGACATTCTATTTTCAGTATCAGTAATTTTTGCCTTTATAAAATATGTAATGAGATATAACATGACATTAAAATACCTAGAAGTTGAAACAAAAACTGATTTAAATCTTGAAAGTAAAGAATACGAAGAACAATTTAAAAAAAATTATTTTAAAGAGTATTTAAAAACTTTATATTTTATAATAATTGCATATTTTATTTCGTTATTTAAATTTTATGACCCAAAATACATAATATTTTATGTAATAATTTTTTCATTATATAAGTTATTAGAAAAATACATGGACAAAATGTTGAACTTAAAAAAATTTATTAAATCTACATTTAATTTTATATTTAAACATTAATTTCTACATTCCAACCATATCAAAAAAATATTTATTAATAATGCTATTGAATTCAATAAAATAAATAGTCCTATATCTTCTTGTGTACACACAGCTATAGAAGTAACAATCCCAATTTCCGGAAGAAGTGCATCCATTTCAAACTTTTTCTTTAATCCTGTTTCATTTACTTTAATGCTTTTATCAATACATCGTATTTCTTTTTCATATTCGTTAGCACATTTTGTACATATGTAATTATTTTTAAATGGTAATGATAATTTTGACGTACTAAATTCCTTTTGGCATATACAACATTTCCCTTTAAATATTTCTCTGAATTTCATTATTTTAAATTCCTTTCCATTCGCCATTGGCGAATTATTTATTATCCAGTTTTCTAAAACCATTATTTTCAAGCTTATTGTACGAATTTGGATAATTAATATAAAACTTAATACCGCAAATACGTCCCTTTTCATTACGGCAAGGCTCAGAGCTTATGTATCCTGACTGTTTAAGCTTGTTAAGATGATTTGTATACATGTCTGTACCCATTTTCAAGTCGTTCAGTACTTTTGAACGACTTATTACAAACTCTGATTTACCCTTCGCACATCTGCATAAGTACATAAATATAGTTTTTGAAGCTGCTGTCAGACTTGAATCTTCCAATATTTCAGCATTTATTGCATTGTATCCTCCGGTTCTATGTATCTCCGGAAGTACTTCATGGGTAATCCATCGGCGAAAAGCTTTGGCTTCAGGCTTATCACTTCGGAGAATTACTGAATATAACCCACTTTCATTGACTATTGTTGCATTTTGTTTACCTCCAAGGGTATGAATTGAAGTCATACCCTTTTCATCTAAATCAAGTCTATCCGCAACTTTTGACGGTGTTGATAAATCTAATACCTTACATATATCACTCAACACCCACCACGTTTCACCGTTACTTTCAATCATTCTGATCGGTGAATTTTCATATAAAAATTCTTGTATATTATTCATTTTTATTTCCTTTCCGATAATCTATATTAATTGTAAATCTCTATTTGCATCATGCCATGTATTATAACATGTGGTTAATTCAGTAAATATATGTCCACCATCACACAGTATAATTTCTGCATTTATATTATCAATTTTCTTAATATATCCTTTTTTAATTTTAGTACTTTGGACTGTCATTTCTATTGATTTTATATTTTTATTTGCAGAAATTTGCTCTCCAATAATTATATAAATCGGTTTTCCTATATAAGCATTAAACATTTGGGAATTCCAAAAGATAACAATTGG
>CABIYQ010000047.1:0-481 GCA_902362965.1 Oscillospiraceae bacterium | reverse complement strand
TATTTCTACAATTTCCTTGTCATTAACCGTTTTAATAACTAATTTATCTATACAAAAACATAATAAAACTACAAATAATATTCCTGTTAAAATTCCTATGATTGTACCAATAACATCTATTAATATGTTTCCGCCTGTCATTATCAAATCCTCCTATAGTAACACGAAAATTTCATTAAAAAATATTTATAAACCTTGCAATATAAACCCACATTCCAAACGAAAAAGCAATCAATCCGATATAAATACTATAAAACCCAAAAGGACTCTGACGTATACAATAATCACACGTATTCTCTGATTTATCAAAATACTCTGCTTTTATGCATCCCTTGCACTTCCATTTTTTTCTGTCTTTTTCATTTTCATTATCTATAGAATTTTGTTTGTTTTTTCTGTAACAAAACAAAAGATATACAGCCAATATCGGCAGTAAACTAAATAATATCAGCAATATTATTCTAAAGCTAAATAACATATT
>CABIYQ010000046.1:3828-4214 GCA_902362965.1 Oscillospiraceae bacterium | reverse complement strand
AAGGAATGCAAACGGTACAACATATGCCGATGATGTTTTTATTGCGGGTGATGAGGGCCCTGAGCTTATTATAGGAAAAAAGGCGCTAAGGTCTTTCCGGCAGATGAAACTAACAGAATTATTGATGCTGTAACAAATGATAATCATTTCAACGTTCCCCCTGCCGAATCCCCTGTAAAAAAGTTTGAAAACAAAACCGAATCAGTATCACGCCGTGAAGTTGATCTCAACATTAACGGAAAAGGTTCTATAAACGTAAAAAGTAATATGGATAAGGAACAGGTGGCGGATATCCTTATAGAAAATTTAAAGCCTGCACTTATAAATATTATTTCAACTGAATTATTTGAGGAGGGCGAAGACTCTTATGACTTCTAGCAAATATC
>CABIYQ010000046.1:0-3490 GCA_902362965.1 Oscillospiraceae bacterium | reverse complement strand
GACGGTAAGAGTCAGACAGATAAACATCAACAAAAACAAAGCGTCTGCCCCCAAAAAGACAAACGCAAGAGTCAATACCAAATCAAAGCCTAAGACCTATACCGTAAAATCAGGAGACTGCCTTTACAATATTGCCAAAAAGTATTACGGAGACGGCTCTAAATATACTAAAATCTATGAAGCCAATAAAAAAATCATCGGCTCTAATCCTAATCTGATAAAGGTAGGTCAGGTCTTAACAATACCGTAAGGAGGCAAGTTATGTCCGATATCAATTTGATTTTATACCGTGACAGCAAAACCTACGATATTTCAGAACTTGTGGAAAGTATCAAGTGGAAAGGGAGAAAGGGTTCTGCCGCACGGTCTGTAAGCATTTCGCTTCTGGACTGTAAAGGCGCACAAAGCGGAATAGATGTCACAAAAGGTCATCAATTGATTTTCAGTTATAAGGGCAAGGAATTATTTAGGGGTATGATAATGTCACAACAGCAGTCCGAAAGCTTTAAAATGCCAATTACCGCCTATGATAACGGTATTTACCTGTCAAACAATAAAGATACATTCGTGTACGAGAACAAAACCGTACACGATATTTTTATTGATGTATGCAAGCGTTTCGGTATTAAATATTCAGACGTTGCAAAGACATCATACAAAATTCCGGAGCTTACAAAGTCAAAAACAACTGCATGGGACGCAATACTCGACGCCATTTCTCAGGATTTTAAAGCTACGGGAACAAAGTATTATGTGAATTCCTCAAAGGGAGTTTTAAGCCTTATAAAACGTCGTGAAGATATACTTCAATGGGTTCTTGAGACAGGCGGAAACATTATGTCATATACATACAAAAAGAGTATTGAGGATATAAAGACACGTTTAAAAATTCTCTCTGACGAAGATAAGGTTTATGCCGTTAAGAAGAATACCGAGCTTGAAAAGAAAATCGGTATTTTTCAGGATATCGAAAAAAAGGACGATGATCTTTCAGAAGCCAAGCTTCAGGAGCATATAAAGGAAACACTGAAAGAAATCAGTACTCCCGAAATAAGCCTGAGTGTTGAGGCTTTGGGTATACCCGATGTTATATCAGGAGTTGGGGTTTATGTAATAATTGACGAACTGGGAATCAAGCGTACTTTCTATGTCGATGAAGATACTCATACTTTCAAAGGAGGAAGTCATACAATGAATCTTACGCTTAATTCCGTAAACGAATAGGAGGTCTGAATGGATAATCCAACAAGTATTAAAGGATTGATGCAGCAAATGCTGCCAAAGGGAAATGATATTGTAATAGGCAGGGTTATTTCTGAAAATCCTGTCAGAGTACAGGTAATAAATGATGAAAAGCTTACACCGCTCCCAATCGTCCCTCAAAGACTTTCCGATTTGCATACGGGAGAATATGTACATTTACTGGTATTTAATAACGGCAAAAAGTATTATGCGTTGGACAGGGCGGTGATGTAAATGGCGGTAGATATTGAAATTCCCATTGATACTATTGAAGAAGAGACGGAAAAGCCCACACGCACATACCGTCTTGACCTTGATTCGGGAAGAATTATCGGTACTGTTGACGGAATCGAAGCAGTAAATCAGGCGATAAGAAAAGCGATAATAACGGCACGTTACAAGTGCCTTATTTATGATGACGATTACGGCGGAGAGCTGAAGGATATGGTCTATGACGAGGTATCAACTCCCGAACTGATAGAAACAGCCTTGCCTGAGCTTGTCAGGGACGCGCTTTCACAGGATACACGAATACTTGATGTGTATGATTTTGAAATAAGTTTTAAGAATGATGAAGCCTTTATTGTGTTTAAAGCCGATACCGTATTCGGTGAAACTCAGATAAGAGAGGTAATATGATGTTTGAAAGCTATACTTATGAAAATCTTCTTGAAGAGGTTTTAAATAATGCTCCCGACGATATTGACACACGTCCGGGGAGCATTTTTTATGATGCAGTTTCCGGAATCCTTATTAAAATCGCAAAATACTATACTGATCTTGAATTGATATTTTCGCTTTCACAGGTAGAAACCGCTTCGGGAGAATATCTTGATTCCAAAGCGTCTGAGTACGGAATTACACGTCATGGAGCTGAAAAGGCAAGATATACTGCCGCAATTACGGGAACTGTTACAGAAGAAAATGAACGTTTCTTTTACAATGGACTGTATTTTGTACTTAAAACCGATGAATCCGGCTGGTACTTTGAAGCCGAGGAAACAGGAACGGAATACAATAATATTTTCCCCGGAACAGCGGCGGTTCCCGTTGATACTATATCGGGACTTGAAGGAGCAGAATTCGGTACGGTAATTGAATACGGTACAACGCCGGAAGATGACGAAAGTCTGCGCCGCCGTCTGAAAGACAAAATATCCGGTTCGGGAGAAAACGGAAACAAACAGCATTACAAAATATGGTGCGAAAGTATTGACGGCGTAGGCAAGGCAAAAATCTTTCCGCTGTGGAACGGCCCCAATACTGTAAAGGCCGTTCTTATAGATTTAAACGGACTTCCGTGCGGAAAAGATATTGTAAATGAAGTACAGGAGTATGTGGACCCTGACAGTCTGGGACTGGGCGAGGGCTGCGCTCCTATAGGCGCTCATTTTACAGCTGCGGCAGCTGAAAGTGAGTATATAGATATTTCCGTTACGATTGAGGTAAAGCAGGGGTTTAGTTTTGAAGCGGCAAAGGAGTCAATAAAATCAGGGATAGAGAATTATTTTAAAACGCAGGTAATGAACAGTTCTGATGCAGAGGAAATTATGATACGAATTTCTGAAATAGGCGCTGTGATTTCCGATGTTACTGAAATAGCAGATTACAGAAATCTCGTCATTAACGGTTCGGACGAAAATATTGCGGTAAACGCTGAAAGTGTGCCTATTTTGGGGGTGACTGAAATTGAAGCTGTTTGAAAGTCATTACAAAAACAACTATGAGGAGCTAATAACCTATTATCCGGTCTTTTACCGTGAAGTATATGAAATGGTTGAAATTCTCAAGGCTCAGGGCAGACTTGCTGACAATCTGCAAAATAGTATTGAACAGGTATTTTCCAATCGGTTTATAGACAGTGCGGATGAAAGAGTGATCTCTTCTTATGAAAAAATTATGGGGATTATTCCGGATTCTTTAAAACCGATTGAAGAACGCCGCCGACTGGTAAAAGCAAGACTGATCGGTTCGGGCAAAATTTCAGCTTCTGTAATTTCCGATATGATAAAGGCGTATACGGGCGGAGAAGCAAAATGCAGCCTTGAGCCGTTTGATTCGGAGGGAAACAATAAGCTGTACATAAATGCCGAAAGAGGAAACAGTCCGCAGATTTATTTGCAGGAAGTAAAAAATCTTTTGAGTGAAAAGATTCCGGCGCATATTGAATATGAGCTTTCATTCGGTATAGACGCACCGATATATTTAAGCTGTGAAGTTGAATTGTACAATACCGACTTGCCGTTAT
>CABIYQ010000045.1:2191-4222 GCA_902362965.1 Oscillospiraceae bacterium | reverse complement strand
AGCAATATGTTCAATTATGCCTTTTATAGATTCGATTTCAGCTTCTTCAAAATTAACGGCGTCTATTTGTTCCTGTGTTATAGTAACACCCCCTCACTAATGGACAGATTCACTGCTGATTTTGCATTAAAATATGCAATTAACTTTATTTTGTAATCAAATTGTAACTTTTAAAACGGTACGTCTCCATCATCCAGGATTTCTTCATAGTCGGATAAATCGCCGAGCGATTCGCCATTGCTTTTGTTATGTTGATTGTTTCTGTGTTCTTTCAACAGTTTGTCATTTGGAACTGTAAAATTGCCACTGCGGATTCGTTCAACTGAATTCGCAAATCTACATTTTATTACAAAACGGTATTCTCCATTATTGTCCTTAAATTCTTCACGCCCGAAAACTCCTCCGAATGTTTTTCCGATAAGGCTTTTTTCGTCCCAGTTCCATACATATCCGGAATTGGATTTCTCAACGCTTGTAATAAATCTTTTGAATAACTGTTTTGTTAACCCGTCTTTTTCACTCCCATCATCTTTTGGGATAAAAACATCAAATATTCCTGTGTTAGGCCATTTTGCATTTGGATTTTGCAATAAAGACTGTTTAAATTTATTTTCAAAAAATTTTCCGTATTTATCATGGTTTATTATATCAAACGCAATTTTTAAAATTGAAAAGTCATTAAATTCCTCGACTCTTGCGCCTTTAATGATGAGTTCGTATCCTCCGACTTCAAGCGCAAGCCCGCCCTCATAAACTTGAATATTATCGTAATCACTAAATTTCTGTATCATTATAACCTCCGTTATTCTTCATTTTCATATTTATTTAATGCCTTTATAACTTCTACAATGTCATTGGGTATCTCGTCTGGCTCAAACAGACCCATAGGAGATTTTGCTGTACTGTTCTTGGCGTGTGTTTCAAATATATATTTTCCTCCGACACACTTTGCGATCAATACCGTGGTAAATTTGCTTTCGAGACAAATTTTGTCTAATTTTTTACCACTGGTTTTAATTCGTGTGAATAAAAATCCGCTGTCATCACGTTCGGTTTGGGTATGCGCTATAAATATTACGGTAAGATCAGGTCTGTACGTATGTGCCGAGTCTACCATACCCCATATACATTGGGCTAGATCCTGCCACTTATCATAGCCCTTTTCTTTCATTCGTCTCATTTCGTCCGCAACCATAATCGAGCCTATAGTATCAACTACAAGAGTTTTTATTTCGGGTCTTCGTACATTTATAGCGTTCATAGTTGCATGTACATCTTTCGGAATATCGGTTGCATAATAATTTTTATTCTCAATGCTATAATGCTTTTTCCAACCTCTCCATGACAACCCTTTTTTATCAGCGTCTATTATGTATGTTTCTGACGGATTTAAATTGCGAAGCGATGTGGTCTTACCTGAACCGCTTTCGCCGGCTATACAAATTACATTTGCCATTAACTATCACCTACCTTATCCTTACATGCTCGCCCTGTTCTAGATGGGCGTATTCACATTCAATACCTGATTTCAAATCTGATTTTAATCGTTGTTCGTCGAGCTTAGGAGCTTGTTCAACATAATATTTTTCAGGTATTAATGACGAATCATCTATAACTAGCTTAGCCGGACTTTTTTGAATTCCGAATGAAAACAAATCTGTTTTAAATTTTTCTTTTCCGGTAATTTTCATTGCATTGAACAAATTATCTTTTATTCGTTTTATATTATTTTCCAATGATTTTCTTTTACTTAACAACCGTGTTTCTTCTGTTTTAAGCTTTACGGCTTCTCCTTCCAACTCTTTTATAATGATGGCATAACTTTGTGCTTTAAGTTCTATTTCTCCTTCAATTCCCTCTAATGTATCGGCTATGGCTTCCGGCGGTATTTCAGGATCAGACGCCATTTCTAAAACTGCCATAAAATTATCAGTTAATTCATACATGGTAGACATTTTTTACTTCCTCCTTTTCTGGATCGCAATCCACTTCCGGCTTGTCCGGATTTTTATAACAGGTTTTACATGCTTC
>CABIYQ010000045.1:0-1911 GCA_902362965.1 Oscillospiraceae bacterium | reverse complement strand
ATGCTATCATTTATTTGTTTAAATTTTTTCTTTTGCCTGTCCCTGTTGCCTCAGGGCAGGCGGTTTTTTATACCTCAACAAACTCACCGTCTATCAGTTTATATAACGTATCTTCCTTAATTCGTTCGCCGTCCACAAATTCCGTTTTTACGCATTTTGGAATATAACGTTCCTTTTCCTTAGAATATTCCCATTCAGCCAGCGTAATCCAGCTGCCTTTTTTGGCTTTAACGGCTGAATTGTGACCGGCGCAGCAAATAACGCAATCTTTTCCGCTGCTGCCTATCTGTGCAGAATCTCCGCTGCTGCCTATCTTTGCCAAATTTCCGCTGCTGCCTATCTGTGCAGAATCTCCGCTGCTGCCTATCTGTGCAGAATCTCCGCTGCTGCCTATCTTTGCAGAATATCCGCTACTGCCTATCTTTGCAGAATATCCGCTGCTGCCTATCTGTGCAGAATCTCCGCTGCTGCCTATCTGTGCAGAATCTCCGCTGCTGCCTATCTGTGCAGAATATCCGCTACTGCCTATCTGTGCAGAATCTCCGCTGCTGCCTATCTTTGCCAAATTTCCGCTGCTGCCTATCTGTGCAGAATATCCGCTGCTGCCTATCTTTGCAGAATATCCGCTGCTGCCTATCTTTGCAGAATATCCGCTACTGCCTATCTTTGCAGAATATCCGCTGCTGCCTATCTGTGCAGAATCTCCGCTGCTGCCTATCTGTGCAGAATCTCCGCTGCTGCCTATCTGTGCAGAATTTCCACTGCTGCCTATCTTTGCAGAATATCCGCTGCTTATTTTATTATCAGCAATACATGTTGATGTTTTTTCTATAGCAAAATCAACACAGGCATTTATAAATTTTGATATTGACAGCTTTGCACCTATTTTCAGTTTTTTAGTGCAGTATTTTCTGTTATCATTAGTTTTTACTTCATCTAATGCTTCAACCTCTGCAAACTCATTGAAATCGCCAGTATCATTTGTGAAACCATAATAATCTAATACATCAAACGGGTTTTCACAAAAATGCATTCCATAACTGCATATTTCTGCTTCTTCTTCCTCAAATACTGTATTTTCTGCGTACTGTTTGCCTCGGCATATCAGCCCCGGCTCAAATCCTTTATACCCTTTCATTTTTTATTCCTCTTTTCTTAAATAAATTTTTCAACTGCTCGGTCAACTCTCATTTGTTTTCCCATATTTGTCAACCACGGGCAAACTTCTCTCAGTGCGTTGTACTCTGCATCACTAGGTATGTAATCTGGGTTACTACAACGTATCGGTTGACCTAATATATCGAATGCAACGCTTGTTTCCTCATACCCTGACCTCTTCTTCAATTGCTTCATTTCTTTCCTCCTTGGTTTTAAATTTTGTCGTCTAACCTGTTGGTTCTTAAATTTTTGTTATAAATATTTAATATCTGTCTTGCAAAACGTGCATCACCTCCATTTGAAAACGCCTTTCCCTCTCTTATGATTATTGCAGGGCTTACTTTTGATAGCTGCGTTACCAATGTTTTTCTTTTATATTCACCTTTATAGGTTTTATAAAACAGATACATACCACCGATTATTTCAGTGTTCAGGCTTTCCGGTATACCCTCCCATGACTCTTTTATTAATGATAATATTTCTATAAAATCAGACGATGAAACGGCTTTAAATACTTTATATGTTTTGGCTACCGCAGTAATACGATTAATCGTTTTAGATTTAGAAAAATCCATATAAAATCCACTGCGCTCAACTAATCTTACCATTTCAACCACATCTACATCTCCTGCAGCATAAAGAGCCTTAAACTTTGCAATACTTTCAACTGCACGAGATATTCCGTTTTGTTCAGCGAACAGTCTGGCTTCATCTTCTTGGGTAAGTCCCTCATAAACCTTACAGTCAACCATC
>CABIYQ010000044.1 GCA_902362965.1 Oscillospiraceae bacterium | reverse complement strand
TATTGAAAATGAAGATTTTGAAAAATTGATAAAGGTTTATGACCGTCCGAATGCACTTTTTTATTGCGATCCGCCGTACAATACTAAAGAAAAAATTTATAATAATCCGTTTACCCAAAATGACCACGAACGATTAAATAGATCTTTAAGCAATATTAAAGGACGTTTTATTCTCTCTTACAATGACGATGAATATATACGTGAATTGTACAAGGACTACAATATTACGGCTGTTGAAAGACAGAATAATCTTTCTAGCGGTACATATAAGGAACTTATCATAACAAATTATTGATGTATATTGATAATTCAAAAAAAGTGTGGTATAATTAATTTGCTGAAATAATTATGCCGCTGATACACAGTTAAGCCCGTTAGGAGAATTTCCTGACGGGTTTTTTGTTTATAAGTAAAAAAGTCCCTCGGACTTAAGTGTCTGAGGGTTTTTTTTCATGCTCTAATTCATTTGTAAAATCAATAAATGGTAGATAAAAAGTAGGAAACCTTGAAGAAGATGTAATTAGTGATATTATAGGTCTTATATATCCTGTTAATAGTACAGGGGCATTAACATGTAATAATTCATTTATCATTTTGTCTGGAACATCATCGATCCATGTAAATTTAGAACCCATTTTTATATTAATATAAAAAGGGTTATTTTCTTCATTACCAATTTCTAATTCTAAAGAAACAAATGCAGAAAAGTCCTTATTTTTATTTACAAATACTTCAAAATCCATTTTCATTTTTTTGAATTCTTGTATATTAAAATTTTCATTTTCGTTATAATTCATTTTTAATAAAACAGGATCTTGAAATTGGAAAAAACTTTCTTTCATATTAACTCCTTAAGCCACATAGCTTCCAAATTTATAAATATTAACTGTATTGTTATTATTTTTATAGTCAATATTTTCTTTTGATAATAAACAATTATCATTCTTATCCATAGGAATAATAACTTTTGAATAACTTATGTTTTTATAAAATAAAGAAGAGGCATAATTATTAAATAAATTGAAGCTTTCATCAACTGTATGTTCTATCCCATTTTCGTCAATAATAATAAGTTTATCTGTTGGCTTATTATTTAACTTAATTCCATTTTTTTCACATGCCTTTTTAAAGCGTTCGAAACTATTTCCATCTTTCTTTTTTTTCATATCAAACAACTCCTTTTATACTGCATATAGAATTATCGTATACGCACACTTGATATTCAATATATGGGATATTAAAATTGTCTAATTTTCCATTTAAATATGATGAATGTTTTTTATTAAACCCAGCAATAGTTAATTGTACATCATATTCTTCTCTTAACCAATCAAAAAAAGCACATCTTAACTTTTTTCCTGTTATTTTATCTGCCCCATTTTCTAATAAATAGTGATGAAATTCACAATATTGTTGATAAATCCAATTATAATCTTCAAGCAATCGAAGATCAATAACATAATCACGGTCATATGTTATCTCAGATTCAATGACGATAGGGTTTGTTATAGTATTACCAAAATTTTTATGTTCATTCGTAGCCCACCATTTTGCAAGTTCGTATTCAATAAAAAAATAAACGCCATTTCCTAACCAATGCTCATCATTTGTCTTACATTGAAAACCATCATTTAAAATACTATGTAGATATTTATTATCAGTTCCGTGATAAGCCGTAATCTTTGTTACTTCCATTTAAATGAACTCCATTATTATTTCATTTTTTACATTGTACCATTTTATACCAATTTTGTAAATATCTGGAAAAAATGTTGGCAAATTAACATAAATTTACTCGTTGAATTTTGTATAATTTTGTCAATTAATCTATAGTAATTAACATGAAATAAGTGTATTACTGTTCTGGCGTTCCAAATAATTATAATTCTTTTGGAGTTGGATGTCAATAAAAACAAAGATAATTATATATATTTTTTTAGCGAAAAATGTTTCTTTTCTATTCTTGACAATTTCTTTAAAATATGATATATTATTATGCACAAGGAAAAAATGTTATACATTTTTGCGGAGCGGGGGAGAAATATTTCGCTCTATTTTTTATAATTAAAGCGGCAGGATCTCTCCTTGCCGCTTTTTTTCATGTCTTTAAAAGTCACATTTCAAAACTTAAGCCTATCAGGAGTAATCCCGATAGGCTTTTTTTGTTTTATTAGGACTTGTTAAATTTTAGAAGTCTTATTTTCTTCACTCAATCCAGATTTGGTGTCAGTAACTTTCTGTCGGATATGCAATAGAAGTAAGGGTCACATTTGAAATGTTACCCTTTAGTACAAGGGTGCGATTTGAAATCATACCCTTAAAATAAAATTACGCCATCAACCATACACGAGCGACAAATTGCCCGTTCTCCTCAGTAAATTCAGTTTTGCCGTTGTATTTAGACGCTATGTCACGAATATTTTTAATACCATATCCATGAAATTTTTTATCCGATTTTGTAGTTTTAAGATTTTTATTTTCATTGATTACAGAAGTTTCTAATGAGTTTGTCACTGATATCAACAACAATTTTTTATTTTTAATTAACGATAATTTAATGTTAGAGTTTTCAATATTCTCACAGGCTTCAATTGCATTGTTTAATAAATTTCCTAAAACATTGCATAAATCCAGTTCATCAATATCAATATTTTCATTGAATTCATTGCAGGAAAATTCTATGCCCTTATTTTTACAGTCTGTTAATTTCATTTTAACAATGGATCGAACGGCCGCGTTGGAAATATGCACTTCTTTTACATCTTTTTCAGAATAAGCATTTAATAAATACTTTAATTTCTCTTCTGCCTTTTCTATTTCTCCATTTTCGAGTATTGATAATAGTGCAGCATAATTATTTTTAGTATCGTGGTTTAAAGAGAAGAGTCTATTTGTGCTATCTTTGAAATTATGAAATTCTCTTTGTAACATGTCGTTCATGTTTTGCTGAAGCTGCAAATACCCTTTTTCTTTTTTATTCACACCCGCCATATATAAAATAAAATATGTTAATGCAATACACGCAAATGCAATAATACTCGCCACCAACATAATAAATGGATTGTAAGTTTGCACAGATTTTTGAAATACAGCTAACCCTGCCATAAAGAATGCTGCGCAAATAAATAATAAAATGAACCACGATGGATTAGTTAGCCTGTAGTCAGTTGTTCTTTTTTGTTTTTCATAAAAAATTATTAATGCCTTTGTGGCAATAAAGTATAAAAGTTTTGTTGAAATTAGAATGCTTATCCTAATTGTTTCTTCTGAATAAATCATTGCTCCTAAATTCGATGAGTTTCCTATATGACTAGCAATCATTAATACCGGAGTATTAATTAAAAACAAAAGATAATTACTCAGAAAGGCAACATAACATTTAAAGAATACTGCACCGTTAAGAAATATACAAGAAAAAACTATGCATATTATCATTTCAAGCAATCCAGGAACAGTTTCTGCTATTGATGCAGGAATGATTTTTTCTAAAAATAAGCAGTCAATTATTGATGCAAATGTTAACAATAGAAATTTAGTAGCTCTATATTCATTTTTCTTAAATCCAAGTATTTTAGTAATAAAATATGTTATCATAACACATTCGCAAATTGAAGCAGATAGTTCCAAAACATTCATAAGAATTTTCACGTGGACATCAACTCCATATACCTATTTGTAACGTGCTGTTTCCTGTTCCTTGATATATCAAGTGTCATGTTATTGTCTAAAATGATTTTTTTATTCTCAAAAGACGAACGGTCAAAATTTACTAATATACTTTTATGAATTCGTACAAACCTGAAAAATGTGACGTTGTTCTCAATGTCTTTGAGCGAACTTTTTATGTATACAATTTTTCCACTATCTAAATAACACTCTATTTTTTTATCGCACGATTGTAAATATAGAATATTTGATATTTTTATTTTAATGATTTTCCCGTTATCTTCAGCATCAATTTCGGCAGAATTGTTTATTAAATGGTGTAATATCGAATCGAGCGCTTCCTGCAGTTTATGATCAATGTTTATTTTATATATGTAGCGATAGACACGAAGTTCAACAGCAACATCCCCGTAATTGATTTTGCTGGATATAAAAATTACTGGAATATTTTTGTGGCATTCCTTTAACTTTGCGACCACATCAGTTCCTTGCATAGTAGGCATTTCTATATCAAGTAAAATTAGGTCGTAAGCTACATTTTTAATAGAACAATTAGTAAATAGCGAAATTCCATTTAAATAAGTATCTATGCTATGAGAAATATTTTTGTCATTAAAATACTTGTTCACCAATTTTTTTAACTTATCAACGAAAATCGGTTCATCATCACATATGGCTATTTTCATTGCAAGCACCTCCTGAAATATATTATATCAAGAGGTAGGCGCTGTGTCTATCGGAAATTTATGGCGAAACGGTATTATGTACAGGTAGTATATTGAAACAAATACTTATATCCCACTTGTACATAATAATTTATAGAAAATCAATGTCTAAAAATAAATCAGAGATATCTTTTCTAT
>CABIYQ010000043.1 GCA_902362965.1 Oscillospiraceae bacterium | reverse complement strand
TTTTTTAGAAAATTCATACGCTATGTTTTCCCAAATGTACTTATAATGTCCTGCCTCACAACCCAATATTATTAAAGCCTCACAATTAATTTTCCTTAGTTTTCTTACATCCTGTATATATAAATTATTAAACATACCATCAGGACCTGAATGAGTATTTAGTACGATTACATCTGCATTTCCGATTTCGTCCCAATAATCATGAAAATACTCCGCACATCTAACCTTATATACACGGCCATATACACACTTAAAATATTTTTCTAAATTCATCATCATTATTTTTGATTCATCATAAAATTCTACCATCGTAAATATATAAGTTTCAAATACTTTTTTTATGTTATTTGTCGGTGGTTTCAGATCAGAATAATTAGATGAACTTATTAAATTGCCGGAACCCATATTGGATAAATCTGTGATTTTCTGAGATACATACTTCATTGGATTTGTGTCATACTCAAACAAGTTTAATTTATCCTGTAAAACTGCATTAGCTGAATTTGCATTAATGTACCTGCCTGTTTTGCTGTCATAATATCTTGACTGAATACAATACAAACCTGTGTCACTGTCATAATAATAACCCCTATACCTGAGCGGATTTGTATAAGCAATAGTATTTGTATCACTTAAAATCGTACAATTTCCCCAAGCGTCATAGCTATACTCGGCAGCAATCTCTCCGTCTGCATCAAGCACAGCTATAATACTTCCAAGCAAATCTGTTACATAATAATACTGACTGTCATTGTACTCAAAGCCTATCGGTGTGTCACCGTCATAGCGGAAATACCATGTGTTATCACCGCATGTCTGTGCTGTAAGCTTATCGCCGTTCCAAAAATAGTTGAACTTAACGTTGTGTATCGTCTTGCTTGTTCTAAGTCCGTCTGCGTTGTAAGTATATTTTATCTTTACTCCGTCAGACCTCAAAGCTGATTTTAGTCTGCGTCCCATTGTCCAGCTGAACTCTGTTCCGTTGTAATAGGTCAATGGATTTCCTATCTCGTCATAGGTTATCTCGTTTCCATTGTATGCAGTCAGTAAGTCTTTCCAATTAGGATCACCATATGTAAACGTGTGAGATTGACCATACCTTCCTCTTGAAAAAGGTATTATTTCAACTACATTTCCACCTTTGTCATATACAAAATTTACTCCTGTTCTTGTTATGACATTTACCTCTGTCGTTAGATGACCTGCTTCGTCATATGTGTAACAGACATCATTTACTTCGGAAATGCGTTTATTCCCGTCATATCCATAGTGTATGGTGTTGTTATACGCTCCTGTATATTTTATCTCGGATACCAATTCGGATGTTCTGTTCGGGCTGCTAGATACATAACTATATTCCTTATTGTACACCTCTTTTTTAGAAAGTTCAACCTCTTTGCCGTTTGAACTACGGTAAATGCCATATACACCTTCTTCCGACTTTCTTCCGAATTTGTCCTTTGAATTGAAATAGGTTGAATAAATATCGTCTGCAAGCGTCCAGTAAATCTTATATGAATTATCTCCTAGATCTGTCTGAAGTGTTTTTTCTTTCTCACCGATAATTTCTGTTAGTTTTTCATTTGTACAATATATTTTATGATAAACTCCGCTGCCTGTTTCCTCAGTGACTCTGTATCCATCCTTATCTGTTGAATATTTTGTTTCCCTATTTGAACAATTATCCTGTATTGATTCTAGATTTCCGTCTTTGTCATACTTGCAGCTGTAAAGAGTTTCATCGCCTTGTTTTACCGCCGAACTGCTTCCGTTTTCATTGTATTTGTAATCTATTGACTGTCCGTTGCCGTAATCGGCTTTTGTCAATGCTCCTTTACTGTCATAACTGTAATTTATAAGATTTCCGTTTCCAGCTTTGATTGATTTCAGCAATCCAAACTCAGTATATCCGATATCGTAGTCAAAATCGTTATGAATTATTTTGCTCAGCCTATCTCCGCTGTCATAAGTAAATGAATTTTCAATAACCGTACCCTGCGATACTTTCTGTACTTTTCCGCTGTTGTTGTATGAGTAATTGACTGAATTTCTTTCAGCGTCTGTTACGCTGTTGAGGTAACCGGTATTTAAATCATAGCTGTAAGATGTCTTGAAGCCTAACGAATCAGTTGATGATTTCGGATAATTTCCATCTTCGGTATACTCATTGCTTTTAAGCACGGATTTACCGTCAACTTCAGTTTCATTCCTCAAATTATTTCCGTACTTATCAAACACATTGACGGTTTTCATTCCGTCTTTTTTTATGGTTTCAGTCACACTGTTATCTGAGTTTACCGACGATGAAAAGTTTTCATTTGTACTGCTGCTTTCATTTTCATCAGGTTCGGTACTTGGTGTACTGTCATTGTATGTGTAATCACTTTTATATACAACAATTCCGTCAAACAATGCTTCATTGATCTGATTTGAGTAATTTACCGAAACAACAAAATGAGTATAAAATATATCAGCTTTAAATGTCTTTATCGCATACTGCCAATCGGTGCAATACGGATTAAATTTGATCGTCTGAACATCTGCTACTCTTGCCGCATTGTAAAAAGTAACCGTTATGTTAAATGGGTTCTGCGGAGACGCATTTGCTTTTGCCCAGCCACCTACTTCAAAGGTTTCTCCTGTACTCATTCCTCCGAAGCTTTGAGAGATTGAACAGGTTTTATTCGGCTCACCTATAAGCTTTACAGCCTTGTCACTTCCGCAGTGTCCCGTTTCATTACAAATTGTATTTGTATCATTAGACATTGACCATCCTTGCAGACCGTTTTCAAATACTCCGTTTTCCAGTAAGTTATCATCCCGAACTGTATGCTCATATGTATTAACCAGACTGTTTAAGCCATTTGCATTTTTAGAGTATTCATTTAATGTTACATCTCCTTTTGAATTGAAAGAAGAAATTAAATCGCCGCTGTTGTTAAACACCTTAGTTTCCGTATCGCCTGTGTTGTTATTAATATATTTTATTTGATATGGTGTATATTCAATTGATATATCTGCCCCCTTTGTTCCTGCTGTTCCGTATTCTTTTATTCCCGACAGTCTTTTTGGATTTTGACTATAGCTAAATTTTACCGTGTAGCCGTCTGTATTGCATATAGAAATCATATCATGGTTATTCCAACTGTAACTCACTGATTTTCCGTCCGGATATTTAACTTTAGTTAAATTTGACTTACTGTCATACTCATACGAAACCTTTTGTATAACTGTATTTTTCTTTCCGTAATATGAGATATCGGTCAGCTTTATGCCGTTATAATTAAACTTATACTTTCTTCCCGCACCATCGATAATATACTCTATTTGATAGAAATTACTAATGCTGTCATTATACTTTATTTCTATTGCCGGCTTTGAAGTTACGCTTGTATCTACTATTTTTACAACCCGTCCGTACTTTTCAAAATGATACTCTTTTCCTCCAGAATCGATTACAACCAAATTGTCATAGCCGGTTTTATTTTTATCATTGCACTTTATAGTATATCCTCTTCCGCTCATATCAATATACTTATCGGCTATATTGTTATAATAAAAGTATATTTTACTTCCGTCACCGCACACATACTCATAGTACTGAAGCTTTCCGGAATTATAAACCGCATTTATTGTCTGATTATAATTGGTTTTAAAGCCAAATCCGAATGTAGGATTACTTCCGTTATTAAGGTTGTATATCATCGATATATTTACAGGCATTACTTTTCCGTTATAACCGATATCTTCTCTTGACAGTACAAGGTTTCCCGAAAAATCATCTATTTCCGCTTTCCCCGCTCTGCTTATGTCTACGGTTTTATTTTCTCCCCTCTGTGCCGCTGAAACCATATTATATTTTATTGCTAAAAACGGAATTTTTTCTGAATCTGCTTCCTCTGACGAATAAAATGCAGATTCACTGTTAGTCACATAAGTTGACGAAAGCTTTATTCCGTAATTTTCTTCTCCGTTATACCAACTGTTAAACGCATTTGTTATGTCCCAATATGCCCATTTATCTTTTGAATTAGGGACATTAAAAACATCAAGTATTTTACTGTCAACTGACGGACGATTTCCTATTATTGAGCTTGTATCCCAATCAGAATTTACTTTATATGCATTTATCTTGTTCCCCTGTTCTGACGCTGTTTTCAGATAAAGTACCGCATTTGATACTATCCATTGTTTATCTATATGAGGCAGTTTTGTGAACTTTATATATGAATCAGTTGTATTTCTGTCATATGCACCTGCAAAAAGCCTTGAATTTTTTGATATATTCATAGATAAGGCGCTCATAACCGATGTATCAACTATTTTATCTTTATATGATCTGGTATCAACAGTCGGATCGATCGTTACCGGATATGCTCTTTCCTCATCAGTAAGCCACTTATGGTCCGGCTTATATGTGAGAATATATTCTGTTCCTTCTTTTTTTAATGTGGTTTTTATTTTATCCGAAAAAGAAAAATTGCTGTCATACATATACGGTGCGGGAATAGTAAACACTTTATTTTCCCCGTCACAAATCACAACGGAATTATTCTTTTTTAATTTTGCAGTCAGACCGTCTGCTTTAATTCTGAATGAATATGTCTGTTTATTTATCGGTGCTTCCGATTGGTGCTATACTAAAAAAGTGGACAGCAAAAAGCGAAAGATGGTATAATAATAAAAAAAGGAGAGAAACACATGGAAAACACCA
>CABIYQ010000042.1 GCA_902362965.1 Oscillospiraceae bacterium | reverse complement strand
GACGCTAACGGCAATCAGATTACAAAGACTGCTGACGGAAAAACTGAAACCAATACTTACGATGGTTTAAATCAGCTTATCGGCTTCACCGACGGTGAAACAACTGCAAGCTACAAGTACAACGCAAGCGGTCTGAGATATGAAAAGACTGTCAATGGTGAAACAATCAATCACGTCTGGGACGGAAGCAAGCAGATTATTGCAGACATTGTTGACAATCAGTTCTATGAGGCAGACTGCTATATTCGCGGAACAAATCTTGTTGCGAAGTATAATTACTGCAACGGAAACAAGTCAGAGTACACCTATTATACACAGAACGCTCATGGTGATGTTGTAAATCTTACTGATTCAACGGGTGCTGTTGTTAAGAGTTACAAGTATGATGCTTTTGGTGTTGAGAAGGATATTGTTGATTCAGATACGAATGCTTTCCGTTACTGTGGTGAATACTATGACAAGGAAACTGCAACCATTTATCTGAGAGCTAGGAATTATAACCCAAGTACGGGCAGATTTATCAGCAGGGACTCATTCGCAGGAAGAAGATCTGATCCGCTTAGTTTGAATCTTTATACATACTGCAGGAATAATCCTTTGAGATATGTTGATCCGAGTGGGCACGATGCGGTTGACGCTGCATCATTTATGGTCAATTGTCCAAGACCAACTCACAAAGTCAATAGTGCTTGGGATGCACATTTCTATACTGATTGGGATAATAAATTTAAGCAAATACTTGATGCTCCTGCACGTGTTAACAGCCAAGGTGATGCTATTTATCGTAGTAAGATTACAACAAAGCCCTCAAGCGACAGTACTGAAAAGGAAATTGCTCTGTATAATGAGTGGAAGAGTTTGTGTCCTGATATTACTTCTCCTGTTAAACATGCAGATTATAGAAATGATGCTCCTTCTGCTGCTTATGGTTCTTCACGATGGAATGGTGTTCCTCATGGTGGAATTGACTTTTATCCTGTTGATAGTAAAAATAATAATCTGTATGGTTCTGATGGAACACCTAAAAATGTATATGCTATGGCAAATGGTAAAGTGGTGGCTTATACAAGTACTTTTATCGGAACAGATGCTATTGTTATTAATCATGGAGATTATTTTGCTTTATATGGCGAAATATCTACTGAATTACGTGTTGGCGATACTGTTACACAAGGACAACTTTTAGGACTAATGACAATTTCTGAACAAGATACATTAATGTTGCATTTAGAAATATTAATGGGAGATTATCCTGAAGGAGAATTTTTAGGTGGTATAGCACGCCAACAGTATCAAATAGACCCAACATATGTATACGATTATCCAGACTTTTGGGAGTAAGTTATGAAAAAACTTGTTATTTTTCTTGCATTTATAATGTGTCTGTTCTCAATGAGTTGTGCCAATAAATATGAAACAAATCAGATAACAAATGCAAACCATCATGCAGAACTTACTCAAATTGAAACTAATGAAACAACGGCTAATCTTTTGATTCAAAACGATAATATTCAGGAACTGGATTTAAGTCTGTTCGAAAACAGTAATTATCTTCAATATAAAAAAGCATTTAGCTATAATAATGAATATGTTTTATCAGATGGAAGAAGGATTATTGAAGACAAAAATCTTTATCTTGAAGATTCATCTGGAAACAGAGAACTTCTTATTGAGGTTCCAAAGGAAGAGACAGAGAAATATGTTGTGTTTTGGAATATAATTGATAATAATAGATTTGGTTATTATATTGTTAACCATGAGACAATGAGCAGTTCAGGAATATATAATCTTGAAACGGGCGAAGATTACCGAATAGATGTCTGTGATGATAATTCAGCCTATATTCCTAAAAAAGTAGTTGAGAATTATTTGTATTTTTCAAAAAGCTTCATAGCTGATTTTAGAGGAATTAGTAAGTTAAATCTTGACACCTATGAATTCACAGAAATTAACTGCTCATCGTTACTTGACAATGGCACTTATTATCTAAGAGATCTGGATATTTCTCCAAATGGAACAAAAGCAGCTGTTTATGGAATCATATCAAAGTCTTCAAGTAAAAATGAGATGAACGAATATCAGGTCGCAATATATTCATTAACTGAAGAAAAAATATTGAAAACATATAATTTTTTCAGTGAAAATGATTATGTTAATCATCAATTATTATATTATAGTGAGAAGCAGTTATACTTGTATGTTTCACAATACGGAAATAATCCTAAGGACTTCTTGTATATAATTAATCTGGAATAATTAATAGATATTATTTTATAGAGCAAAGCCTGGTTTATAATTCAAGTTTTGCTCCATTTTTTTGCTCAAATAACCTTTGCATTATTATAAATTTAATGCCAAATTTGTATTTGGGGCACAAAATCTGCATTTGGGGTACAAAATATTGACTTTCGACATAAAGAGCGATATTATTTACTTAGGGTGAGAAAAATGATCTCTGAATTAAGTAAAAGGATATCGCTTTTTTTATGTCGTAAAAGAATAATTGATTACAATGATATTGAAATATATAAGTATGGATTTGAAACGATTTGTTCAACGCTTCTTGGATTTATTATTACTATTATTATCGGAACAATTTTTCAAATGTTTCTTCTTTCAATTATGTATTATATCATGTTCGTAACAATACGTCAATTCACAGGTGGATATCATGCAAAATCATATTTCAAGTGTAATCTGACATTTAGTGTCGTAACAATGCTTGTCTTCAGTTTTACTAAAATAGCAGTATATACAAAAGTGTATATGATGCTGTATCATATTTTGTTTTTGGTTTTATCATTTATGATTGTTTGGTATTATATACCGGTCGAGAATGAAAATAAACCGTTGGATCAAGAACAGAAAAAGAAAAACCGACATATTGGCATTGCATTAACTGCAGCGGTGTCTGTTGTAAGCTGCGCCATTTATCCAATTTCTGTTCAAACATCTATTTTAATGGCATTTACACAGTTATCAATAGCCGTGTTAATTGTAATAACCCATAATGAGAAAGGAAGTGAAAAAGATGAAGAAGATGAAAAATACGATACTTAAGAAGCTTGCATCAGCAAGTAAGTATGCAGCCGTAAAGGCAGCAGGTTCGACATCATGGGGCGGCTGTCATCAGCCGAAGGAGCCTGAAGCAGTAAGAAAGCTTCGCAAGTCCTGATTGACAGGCGAAAAATTTACAGACAACAATTAAGAGAATGCTGTCATAGCATAAAATTCTTTGATTCTAAGCATAAATTCAACATATGCATTCTCTTGATTAGTTATTCAGAAGGAGGAATTGTATGAACAAAAAACTAAGCAGGATAGTAGCCGGCGCACTGTCCGTCATGTTCGTAGGACAGGTAATGATCTACGGCGACGGCAGTTCCCAGGGTATCGCTCATGCGGAAACAATTGCCGGGATAAAGGAATCCCTGCAGCTTTCCGAAAATGCGGTTGAACTTGCACAGGTATATGAAAATGCTGTTGAAGGTCTGGGTGAAGTGGAATATTTCGGCTCGCCTGAAGCAGAAATTGCTGCATACAGTGCGGAACTCAGCGATGAAGTTTCCTTTGCTACAGGACTTACCATCACAGGAAAGGTACAGAAGGGTGTTGTCAGCGGTCATGCCGCATCGGATGACACTCATATTTTTGTGCGTATTTTCAACGGAAACTGGGAGGAGATCAACAGTGTAGAAGTTGCTGACGGCAATTACTATACGGTTTCAGCAAGCGGTTCCGACATATATCATGTAAAGTTTGAGTGTGACGGATATCTGCCATTTTACCTCAAAGATTTCGGCACAGGAAAATTTCAAGTGGGTTCAGGCGATTCACTGGACACCGTTACTCTCGTCCCCGGAGATACTACATGGAATGAGGATAACGCAAATCAGTGGAGCGACGATGTGATCAATGCTGCCGATTCAGCGTATGTTCAGAGCTGTCTTGGAGCGACCCGCGGCGACAGTGATTTCAATCCGAGTATGGACGCCGACGGCGATAATATCATAAGTCAGGCTGACCTCAACGCATTCTGTGATTTTTATGATAGCCTTGACGACGATGAATATTACGAGCTTCCGCAGAGTGTTCAGGATCTTGACATTAATCTCGACGGAGTTATCAACGATACTGACTACGAGCTTTTAGAAGCTTCAGGCGCAAGCGAGGAAGAATTAGCAGCGTTTCAAAGCGAGCTTAATGGAGTTCGTCAGCCGGATACATGGGTTTACATATACAACCATGAAATGACAGGAGACGTAATCGTAAATAAGGAAGATTACGAACAGGGACTTGCAAAAATAAATGCGGATGCACAGAAACGAGGCCGTTCCGAAAATTATTTTGAATACATGGACAAGGACAACAACGGTACAATTGAAAATGCTGATGTTTCGTGGTTTACAGCAGCATATTCAGCCTCCGGCGACCTTGACTGGGATCATGCATTCAAAAGAAATCTGAAAGTACTTGCAAGCGGAGCATTCCCCTACAGCTTCAATCTTCACGATACAAATCTTGACCTGAACGGCTGTACCATAAGCGTTGCGGACTGCATGTCGTTCACAACCGATATGCCGCAGTTCTGGTCGGGCAACGGAGCAACTCTGAACGTTAATGGCGGTAAGCTGCTTATCCAGAATAATCTTGTATTCAGAACAGCTTCTCCTGACGGCTGGGGCGGCAGCACAGGACAGTTGATGAACTTAAACGGCGGCGAGGTTTACATCGGCAACTGCTTCGATTTCGGTCAGGCAAACTGCTACGACACAATTCTGATGACAAACGCTGACGACAGGCTGTATGTTGGCGGTAACTGGACATACATAACTCTTCAGGACATGGAGGGCAAATGGACGGCAGGACAAATCCGCTTTGCGGGACCGACATGGGAAGTAAACGAATTATCTGGCGACAAGGCAATTTACTCTTCCGGAGAACATATCATAATTTT
>CABIYQ010000041.1 GCA_902362965.1 Oscillospiraceae bacterium | reverse complement strand
TTACAGATCAAACGCCGATTTTAAAATCGGAAAAAAAGATAAAATTACAGAAATTAAAACAGTTGAAAATTCGCCATTGGCGAATTAAGGATTTAGGAGGTCAAAAATGGACGTTTTTATACAAACAGTTGAAATAATGGGAGATATGTTTTTTGTGGGCGGATTAATAGTACTTATTATAGGCGCTGCACAGTTATTTATGTCCTTGAGTTCGCAGAGTTCAGATACAAAAAGTCACTCAGGTCTGCTTCTTGCATCAGGTATAGGATTAATGACAATAGGAAAAGTTCTGATACCCATGATATCTACTCAGGTAAGCTTTTAGTTGAATAGAGGTGATTTTATTTGGGAGATATATTAGATTCAATTGAAAATAAAATTATCGGCTGGCTTCGCAGTGCGGTAGAAGAATGTCTGACAGGATTATTTGATGATATGACCGACGCTTCCCTTTATGCAAGCGATCAGCTGGAACAGACACCAGAGACATGGAACAGCGGTATTTTTGCATTGGTAAAGCAAATTTCAATAGAAGCTATCGTCCCGATCGCAGTTATCATACTGTCTATAGTAATATGCCATGAATTTATTACACAGCTTCTGGACAAGTCAATACGTGAAATGGACATCGAAGTTGTAGCTAAGATGGCATTTAAATTATGTTTCGGCATTTTTATTATGAATCATGTTTTTGACATCACAATGGGTATTTTTCAATTGGGACAGCAAGCCGTCAGGATCACGGAATATGTAATATTAGATGAAACGGGGCATATGGGACATGATCTATACGGTATATTTGAAGATCAGATAAAAGATCTTGGGGTCGGACAAATGCTTATAGTTTTACTGGAAGCGATAGTAATAGATATTATTACTAAGCTTGCAAGTATAATTGTAATAATTATCGTAACATCAAGAATGATCGAAATCTACATATACTGCTCTATTTCTCCTCTGCCCTTTGCTACTCTCACTAACAGAGAATGGGGAAATATCGGACAAAACTTCTTAAAAAATCTGTTTGCTCTTGCATTTCAAGCATTCGCTATGATGTTATGTTTGGGAATTCACAATGGTCTTATAAACAATATTATCATTTCTAATTCGGATTCCCTCAACTGGACTTTGCTTCACTGCACCGGTATCAGCATCGTTGTTGTTCTTCTGCTTTGGAAATGCGGCAGTATTTCTAAATCTATTTTTAATGCTATTTAAATGAATATAAAATTCGCCAATGGCGAATTAAAGGAGGTAAACATGGAAAATAATTTTGTTCAGGGTGTTCACGGTAAATACAATTTTTATGTAATTGCCTTTGATTCGCAAAATCATTTTACTAATTACGGCAATGAGCATATTGATTTGACCTTGAAACAAGCTCAGGAGATTTACTCTAAAACAGTACTTGAAAATCCAAAGCATGTAAACACAATGCTTGGAGTAGCGTATAGTGCAGAAAAACCGGAACGTGACAGATACGGAACAGACGCAGTTGACCTGCTTCAATGCATTGACGGAAAAATAAAATTATGCGAGGATTACAAACAATCTCCTCTGCTAAGCAACGAAGGACTTATTGCGGTTAATACTGTAAATATCCTGCAAAAAAGCATCGGAGATTTGCAGAAACATCTTGATAAGAACAGCAGTCAAAAATCAGTTTCTCATCAGAAACCGCACAGCATTAGCAGTCAATCCAATTCACTTCTCGGTAAGCTTCGTGATAATCAGGCAAGGTTAAACGAAAGCGAACATTCCGATGGAACGTCTGCTCATTTGGAAAATATATAAATTCGCCATTGGCGAATTTTCAAAGGAAGTGATCAAAATTGTACATACAGTTTACAAAGGACATAAACAGAATCCGTAATACTGTTTTCTTTGGATTAACGATCAGAGAAATAATTGTATTTATTACATCCGGATTAACAGCATTCCTGTCGTTCCATTTCACAAAACGATTCATTCCCACCGGAATGGCGCTTTATATAATAGTACCTATAATGGCAATTGCATGTTTTTTTGTCTTTTATAACAAAAATACACTCAAATTTGAACGGCTTATTTTTAATAAATTAAAAAGGATTTTTTGCAGTTCTAAAATCCGTACTTTTCAAACAGAAAATATTTACGAAATAATTGAAAAAAAGGAGAATTCAGAAAATGCTGGGAACAAAGGAATTAAAAGTTCCGATAAAAAACATAAAGCAGTTAAAAAGCATGCTGCCCAAAACCGTTCAGCAGACTATACCGTTTCTGGACATGCGCAAAGACGGAATATGCATGGTAAAAAACGATTATTACACAAAAACTCTGCAATTTAACGATATAAACTATGAACTCGCAGGAGATGAGGAACAGGAAGCTATATTCAATCGTTACTGTCGTTTTTTAAACCAGTTTGAAAGCAACATTGATATTCAATTTACTTTTCAGAATAAGGTTATTGATTTAAAAGAATTCAGAAAACAAATCAAGCTTCCCGATAAAAAAGGTGAATCTGACAAAATTAAAGAATACCGGCAGGAATATCAGGAAATGCTTTACAGTCAATTTGAAAAGAGAAGCAGCGGAACCGTTAAAGTAAAATATCTGACTTTCGGAGTTCATGAAAAAAACTTCAGAAAAGCTAAGGCTTCTCTTGAACGTGAAGAGCTGAAAATTATCCGGATCTTTAAGCGTATGAATGTTAATGTTCATTCTTTAAACGGATTTGAAAGGCTTAAGCTTCTGAAAGAAAGTCTGCATCCGCTTCACCCGATTCCTTTTAATTTTGACTGGAAATCAAGATATACCTCCGGTATTTCCGTAAAAGACAGTATCGCTCCGACTTCTATGGACTTCAGCAAACTTAACTGCTTCAGAATAGGAAACAGTTACGGCGCTGCTTATCATGTATATATTGATTCAGCCGAAATTTCCGACAGAATAATCGAGGAAATTATGACTGTTGAGGGAAACGTCGCAGTAAATATACATACTCATTCCTTGGATCAGAATAAAGCGTTACGCTTTGTATCGCACAAGCTTACTAACGCTCAGGCTGTAAAAATCGGAAAGCAGCACAAAGCAGCCGATCAGGGACATGACGGTGATATTCTTTCCTTGGATCTTGTCGATGACATAAACGCAGCTAACAGTATTTATGACAGCTTAACTAAACGTAATAACAGGTTCTTCATTACAACTCTTCTGGTTACGGTTTATGCTGCAAAGCCCTCGGAACTTTGTGAAATTGAGAAGGATATACAGTCCATCGTTCAGAAGTATCACTGTGAACTTAAATCCCTTGACGATCTGCAGGAAGAAGGAGCAATGTCTTCTCTGCCTATAGGTATAAACAAAGTTAAAATAAACAGGTCGTTTACAACAGTTGAACTTGGAGCGTTTATACCGTTTACCACTCAGGAAACCTTTACTCCCAACGCAACATACTACGGCTTTAACCCTCTTTCCAACAGTATGCTCACGCTAGACAGAAATAATCTGATAAACTACGGTGCTTTGATTCTCGGCATGTCCGGAACAGGTAAGTCTTTCACTGCCAAACGTGAAATCCTTGATAAATATTTCCGTACTAACGATAACATTATAATCTGCGATCCGCAGGCTGAATATATTACACTGACTAAAGAACTTGGCGGTACTGTAATCGAAATTTCCGCAACATCTAAACATCATTTAAATCCTTTTGATATAAATTTAAGAAGCTATGAAAAAGGCGATGATCCTGTTGCAATCAAATCTCAATTTATTCTTTCCATGTGTGAAGCGGCTATAGGAAACCTCGAAGCTGCCGAAAAGTCAATAATTGACAGATGCATAAGGAAAATCTATCAGAAATATCTGGACGATCCCAATCCTGAAAATATACCTGTTTTTAAAGATCTGTACAATGCGTTGAGAAGCGTTGAAAACAATCTGCATGCGCAGGACGTTGCAGACGCTTTAGAGATTTTTGTAACAGGTTCTCTCAGCGTTTTTAATCACAGAACCAATGTAGATGTTAACAATCGTATTTTATGTTTCGACATTAGGAAACTTTCCGAACATCTTCATAAAATGGGTATTTTGGTTATTGTAGATTACGTTTGGAACAAAATTTCCAACAGCAGAGATAAAAATCTCAGTACATGGTTTTATGTTGACGAGTTTCATCTGCTTCTGAACGATCCTCTGACTGCCGCATATTCTACAAAAATGTGGAAAGAGCTAAGAAAATGGGGCGGTAAACCTACCGGAATTACTCAGAATGTTACAGATGTTCTTCTCTCTCATCAGGTAGAAAATATTCTTAAAAATTCCGCTTTTATAGTGCTGTTAGGACAAGCCGCCGGAGACCGTGAAATACTTGCGGAACGTCTGGGCATCTCTCCTCAGCAAATGGAATACATTACCGATACCGGTGTAGGCGAAGGACTTATTTACTATATCGACAAACATCAGCACGGAACTATTATTCCGTTTAAAGATGAATTTCCTAAAGACAGCAAGCTATACAAGCTTATGTCAACAAGTAATGACTATGATTAATTCAGGGTTTTTTAAATTCGCCATTGGCGAATTTTCAAAGGAAGTGATATCTTGGCAATAAATAAGAAAGCGTTAAACAAAAGATATGCTAAAAATGTCTATAAAAAGCGTAAAAAAATCAAGTCAGTAAAATCAAATTATAATTCAGTCCCAACGGCTGTTTCAAAATATACTGCATATTCAAATAGCGGCAGCAAAAAAAGTGCTAATGAAGATGTTGCACAATATGCTATGTTTTCATCTGCCAAAGCAGTAAACTTTGCAGCCCACAACGTTAGTCAGCTGCCGAAGTCTGAAACGGCTTGCTTTTTTAATTCCTATAAAACAAGTCATACCTCCGGTCTTTCTCAAGCAGAAAATATTTCAAACAAAAGTAATTTTCTGAATGTTTCATCTTCAGGTAAAAATGAAAAAGATAAAAATTATAAAAAACGAACATATGAGAGAAACCGCCGGAGATTATATAAATCTAAACGAAAACGTCTCAGTACCGTCAAGGCATATAAAAGCGCCGCTTCAAAAGCCAAAGCATTAAAAAAAGTCA
>CABIYQ010000040.1:4194-5210 GCA_902362965.1 Oscillospiraceae bacterium | reverse complement strand
ATTAAAAAGCTGTTCATCAACGACTCTACCATCCTGTTCTTTTACGATACGGTATGTTTCAAGATCGGCATAAGCTTCTATACCTGCAAGACCGGTTTCCTCATCTGGTTTATATGCCAGTTCAATGTGATCCATATTTGAAAAGTCACCGGGAGAGCTAAATTCTTTTTCACAGTATTCATTGATCAAGCGGATAGCCTTATCCATTGGATTTTCTTTTTTTGGCAGCTCCACAATTTCATTGACCTGAAATGGTATGCCAAGTTCTTGGGCTTTATCTCTTGTAATTTCAAGCTGCGTCAGAGAAATATCAACATTTTCGGAAATGATATTGCAAATGTCTGCCCTGAAAGCTTCATCGCTTTGAAATTTATCGTATAGAGGTGCAATTTCGTTAATAGTATAATTTTCAATCTGTTCTTTTCCGACAATAAGTTCAGTGAAAAGTTCCGATATACTTTTGTTTATTTCATTATTAAAGTTTTCTAAATCCGAATTTTCATGAGCATTTCTTACTGTTATGTCGTTTATTAGCTTATCCGTAGCGTATTCTATAAATTCTGCACGGGAAAGTTGTACTTCATGGGATTGCTTATGTGATTCGCCAATGGCGAATTGTTCTTTTTCAGCTGTAAAGCTGTGTGCAATCTCCTCCAGACGTTCAATATCAGCTTTGCTGACTGTAATAGTTGTTGTTTCTCCGGCAATTTTACCGGAGAATTTTATTCCGCTTTCCCCAAGCTTATCAGCAATTTTAGCAGCAATATCGGTATCATACTTTCTGTAAGTCTTTTGCGGAATGTATCTGTACGGAGTATTGCCGATTATTTGTATATCAGTTCTGTCAGAATTTCTTCCTCTGCTGTTTTCAGAAAACTGTTCTGAAGCTGTACTGTTTTCAGGTAATCTCCCTGATTCTCCGCTTCTTTGTATTCCGAACTGTTCTCCTTGAGTTTTTCCACTATCATATCTTCCATTTCGTGTGCCTGAAGATTGACGGCTGTCAGATGCTTGTT
>CABIYQ010000040.1:0-3866 GCA_902362965.1 Oscillospiraceae bacterium | reverse complement strand
CAGATAAATCGGATAATACCGGAAATTCTCCTCGTCCAGAACGTACGTCCATCCCTTTAAGATTTCCGTATCCGGAAGATATTCCCCTGTCTTGGGGTTCAGAACGTGTCTCACTCCGTCTATCATTTTCTCTTGTTTCATTATGTTCGTTCCTCCTGATTTCTTCAATTGCATTATGCCTTGTGTTTCTTACAATACTTTCAATTTCAAGAAAAATACTTTTTGAAATTTCTGTTACAGCCTGTCCAATTTCTTCAATGGGATATTTACTTAATCCGGTAAGGTTTTTGGGCGATGGCTGTGCTTCTCCCGGACAGCAGCGGTAAAGTATCGAATATGCGGCAGATTCTGCAACTACTTTGTATAAGTTTGATTTATCATCATTTAAATACTTTGCCGTACACATAAGAGTAATATCATATATCTGTTCCTCCAGAGTTTCAGAATCCAGATTATATTTCTCAGTGAGATGTTTGGAAACTGATTCGCTGTAATCAATATTCAGCTGACTGTCATTGATTTCCCAGACCCAAGGCAGGGGAGTACCTTCCGGTGCGGACGTCTGGGTGATGTCAAATAAATAACGTATTTTTCCGTTATGTAATGTAGGAACACCGTGTCCCTGCGGCTCACGGCTGAGACTTCGCCATGAACGTGCGTCCGAACATGCAGTAAACTGAGGGTTTTGCAGATTAATCATTATCTGATCGTCAAATGAATGCTTGTAGTGATAAGAAGATGTCTGCAAAAATTTCATCCAGTACTGAGTATCGGAAAGCTTTTCTTTTTCGGATTTGACAGATTCTTTTATTTCTCTTATTCTTCTGAATTCCATTATACCATACCTTTCATTTATAATCTATATTGTCAATATCGACTGAGCTATAATTTTCCTTTATGTATGACTGCTGCGCAGCTGCTTCACCTGCATTTCTGGGGATTATTTCTTCAATACAGTACCCTTTTTTATTTATGTCATACTGAGTTTTGATATGGAATTTAACAAGTTCTGAATCTTCAAGATATGCGACGAATGAAACGAAACCTTCGGTATCCCGCTTATCGTTGTATATGTACAAATTAAAATCTTCAGCGCTGCGCTTTGTTTTATAATCAATACCGAATTCACGGCACTGCATGGCGTATTTTTCATATATGTCATCAAACGACTGATTATATGAATTTTCAATTCCTGAACAGCAGTTGTTGTATGCAGCTTCATCATCTGAAGCAATAGCGTCGATTACCCTGCAAACCATGATTTCAGGACTTTCAGCAAAGCTCATATCTTTTTCTTGTTTCTTGCTTTTTTCTGAACATGAACAGCAGAGTATTATTACTCCGGAGGTTAATATTGTTAATAGTTTTTTTAGTTTCATAGATGTTCCTTTCTTTTTTTGATTAAATTTCTATTGACAAACATATAATAATATGGTACAATAAATTGTACAAAAAAGCGTACTTTTATAATGGGAGATGATAATATGTTAGCAGTTAATTATTCGACAATTCGTGAGAATTTAAAAACCTACTGTGATAAAGTAACCGATGAATCTGAAACGGTTATTGTTACTCGTAAGGGAGAGAAAAATGTAGTTCTTATTAGTCTGGAAGAATGGAATGCTTTGCAAAAAGCAGCAAGAAATGCTGAGTATCTTGCAATGCTTGATAGGTCAATTGAACAGCTTTCTTCCGGTAATGGGCAGTCTCACGAACTGATTGAGGTGAACGATGAATAAGCTATGGTCAGACCGTGCGTGGGACGATTATTTGTATTGGCAGCTTCAGGATAAAAAAGTTGTAAAAAAAATTAATGAGTTGGTTAAAGATATAGAACGAAATGGATTATCAAACGGCATTGGTCATCCTGAACCGTTAAAATACAGAAAAGCATGGAGCAGACGTATTGATCATGCAAATCGTCTTGTATATAATATTGATAATGGAAACTTATGGATTATTTCCTGTAAAGGTCATTATGAAGATTAAATCATAATGTAAATTTATTACATGACTGCTGCAGTGGTGCAGCGGTCATTTGTTTTTGGATAGTTTTTTGCTGTTTAAAAGAGGGGATAAGCTGCGGACGGTGTCTGTCTGTAAAACTTCTGGTTAAATTTTCTGCAATACTGCGAAGCTTATCCAAGTCTTTTTTATTCACTGTAAATGTTGTAAGGTTTGAATAAACCCTGCCGGAGAATGCAACATTATTTTGCTGAAGCTTATCTGCAATCTGAGAAGCAATAGCGTTTGAGTATTTCAAATAAGACTTGTCCGATATTGCCTTGTACGGAGTATTACCGATAATATCACCGACAGCTTTAGCAGATTGAATTCTTTCACCGATGGGAATTTCTTTCTTTATACCTGTAATGCGTTCGTGTGTACGTACAGCATTTTCAGCAACCTTATTCAAAGATTCATGATTGTATGTTTTGAAATATATATTATTATCTTTGAGCAGTTTGGTAATATCATTGTCTTTTTCAATTGACTGTTCCAGATTTTGAATTCTGCCTTCCTGTTCAAAGACTGCCGTATTACGTTCAACAACAAAGCAAAAATTATCATATTTATTGAATCTGTCTAATATTTCTTTTGTATAAGCTGTTTTATCGGGAGAATTAAGATAAATGGTGTTTAAAAGCAGTGGGGCATCCGTAACAATGAAATCAACCTTTCCCATAAGCTTATCCATACGCTTTTGTTGTTCTTTCAGAATAATTTTTTGATTCTTTTCACTGCCGTCAAGCATTTCAAAATTTTTATCCCATACCAATTCTTTGGCATATTCCTGAACATATTCCGCTACAAATCCACGTTTTTTCAGCATTGAAGTAATGTCCAGACAAGCGGTGGTTTTACCTGCGCCGGGACCGCCGAATGCATTTATAACGATAGTTTTATGTACAGGACTTTCCTTGTGAGAAGAATTGCTGATTTGTGTTTGTTCAGTTTGAATTTCGTTTTCCTGCTGACGATTTTCATGTCTAATTTCAAGAAGTCTTTCGGCAACAGTAACAAGGTAATCTTCATTATCCTTGAGAAATTCCTTACGCTCATTCATGGGATTGTGCATTAGTTCGATCATTCTGTTGACTGTATAGTCGATACGTTCAAAATTATGAAGATATTCAATAAAGCGTTTATCAAGTATCTCACTTTCAGACTGCGGAGCATAGATTCTTCCGTAGTCACGCAGAATCTTGAAATAATCGCTAAAAGCGTTGAAAGCAATATTTTCTTCTCTTTCAAATTCTTGACGTTCAGTCACAATTTTTCTGGCTGAAATAAATTCTTCTTTAGTAGGTTTGTGATTGGGATCAAGTCCCAGACCAAAATCTTCATTAATTTTCTTAGCAGCGTCAAGGGGATTTTCGAGGTTGAAAAGTTTTTGAACGAATTTAATATGATCTCCGCCTTCGCCGCAGCCAAAGCAATAATAACCCTTTTCCATAATGTGCATACTGGGAGTTTTTTCGGCATGAAAGGGGCATAAACAGTAACCTCTGCGGTTGATTTCAATTCCGTATCCCTGAACTAAATCGGGCATACTTAATCTTGCTTTTATTTCCTTAAAAATGTCATATTCCATTACTTTGGTAAGGACGGGTGCGGATTTGTTATATGGAAAAAAATCTCAGGAAAAACCATTCCGGAAGGTGCTGCACGTTCTCTTCTGGATTACGGCAAAGCTTAAAGGCTTTAAGAAAAAAGACGGAAGCGGTACATTTAGTGCATATCTTATGTTAGATAAAGATTTTAAGGTAACTTTTAGGTTTAAATAAAAAATTCGCCAATGGCGAATTGAAAGGATTAGCTATGGAAGATGTTAAAAAAAAATGTGTATTATGCGGTAGTGAGTT
>CABIYQ010000039.1 GCA_902362965.1 Oscillospiraceae bacterium | reverse complement strand
CGGTACTGTAATCGAAATTTCCGCAACATCTAAACATCATTTAAATCCTTTTGATATAAATTTAAGAAGCTATGAAAAGGGCGATGATCCTGTTGCAATCAAATCTCAATTTATTCTTTCCATGTGCGAAGCGGCTATAGGAAACCTCGAAGCTGCCGAAAAGTCAATAATTGACAGATGCATAAGGAAAATCTATCAGAAATATCTGGACGATCCCAATCCTGAAAATATACCTGTTTTTAAAGATCTGTACAATGCGTTGAGAAGCGTTGAAAACAATCTGCATGCGCAGGACGTTGCAGACGCTTTGGAGATTTTTGTAACAGGTTCTCTCAGCGTTTTTAATCACAGAACAAATGTAGATGTTAACAATCGTATTTTATGTTTCGACATTAGGAAACTTTCCGAACATCTTCATAAAATGGGTATTTTGGTTATTGTAGATTACGTCTGGAACAAAATTTCCAACAGCAGAGACAAAAATCTCAGTACATGGTTTTATGTTGACGAGTTTCATTTGCTTCTGAACGATCCTCTGACTGCCGCATATTCTACGAAAATGTGGAAAGAGCTGAGAAAATGGGGCGGTAAACCTACCGGAATTACTCAGAATGTTACAGATGTTCTTCTCTCTCATCAGGTAGAAAATATTCTTAAAAATTCCGCTTTTATAGTGCTGTTAGGACAAGCCGCCGGAGACCGTGAGATACTTGCGGAACGTCTGGGCATCTCTCCTCAGCAGATGGAATACATTACCGATACCGGTGTAGGCGAAGGTCTTATTTACTATATCGACAAACATCAGCACGGAACGATCATTCCGTTTAAAGATGAATTTCCTACAGACAGCAAGCTATACAAGCTTATGTCAACAAGTAATGACTATGATTAATTCAGGGGTTTTTAAATTCGCCATTGGCGAATTTTCAAAGGAAGTGATATCTTGGCAATAAATAAGAAAGCGTTGAACAAAAGATATGCTAAAAATGTCTATAAAAACCGTAAAAAAGGCAAGTCAGTAAAATCAAATTATAATTCAGTCTATAATTCAGTCCCAACGGCTGTTTCAAAATATACTGCACATTCAAATAATAGCAGCAAAAAAAGCGCTAATGAAGATGTTTCACAATATGCTATGTTTTCATCTGCCAAAGCAGTAAACTTTGCAGCCCACAACGTTAGTCAGCTGCCGAAGTCTGAAACGGCTTGCTTTTTTAATTATTATAAAACAAGTCATACCTCCGGTCTTTCTCAAGCAGAAAATATTTCAAATAAAAGTAATTTTCTGAATGTTTCATCTTCAGGTAAAAATGAAAAAGACAAAAATTATAAAAAACGAACATATGAGAGAAACCGTCGGAGATTATATAAATCTAAACGAAAACGTCTCAGTACCGTCAAGGCATATAAAAGCGCCGCTTCAAAAGCCAAAGCATTAAAAAAAGTCATTGCAGGTATTGTAAAAGTTCTTTCAAGCGGAAAAGTTTTATTGGTAATGGGATTATCTGCACTCACAGTCGTATTAATAGCAGTCCCGCTTATATTATTTTTAATGATATTTACATCAAGCAGCGGAGATTTTGTGCAGGATTATTTAATAGATGTTATCGCCGCCTATCCTGCTGATGAAAACGACATTACACGTGTAAATCTGCACTGGCAGTCACTGATCGTATCTCTGAAAGAACAGCATAAAAAGGTACCTGAAACAGTCACAGGACATTATGATAAAAAGCATTCCGAAATTGCAGATATTATGGAGGATAACAACAGAGTACTTTCATTCATATCCGCTTATTATATGGGAAAAAGATGGACTTTCAACGAAGAAGTTCAGAATCTCGTCACGCAGATTTTTACAAAAATGTACGTTATAGAATACAATTTTGATTCTGAAACAAAAAAGCAGACTAAAACCGTTCAAATACCGGAAAATGAATTGCCCTCTCCTCTCCCGGACAATTACACTGTTTTGAGTACATACAACGGTATATGCAACGTATATATAACAGAAAATGTAACTACCATTACTTTAAATTACAATATTACTGAAAAAATGTCATGGGACGAGATTCTGAACAAATATCTTGACCAGAATCAGCGTGAAAAATATAAAAATTATTACGAACGCAAGGGCGGCGCTATTAAGGCCTTTTCTTCTCCCTTTGCCTTTGACTGGTCAAATACTATTACATCTCCATTCGGCTACAGGACATGGGACGACGGCAGTACGGAATTTCACAAGGGTCTTGATTTCGGCGTTCCCAACGGTACGGAAATACTGGCTGTAGCTGACGGAGTTGTTGAAGTCGGTACAGGCTGCAATCACAACTACCCCAAAGACGGCAGCTGCGGCTGCAACGGAGGCTTCGGAAATTATGTGGAAATACAATGCGAAAACGGTACTCTGATTCTTTACGGTCATATGTCTCAGGTTGCCGTACAGAACGGTCAGACTGTAAAAAACGGTCAGGTTATAGGATACTCAGGCTGTACCGGTTGGTCTACAGGATTTCACTGTCATTTGCAAATGGTCAAAGACGGAGAGTACATAGATCCTTTGGTATTTATCCGTCCGTATACAGGCGCTCCGGCTGAAAAGGAGGAAAATAATTAATGAATTCTACTGAAAAAAGAATAGATAAATTAAAACAGGAAAAGAAAAAGGTAGACGAAAATATTTCAAAGCTAAAAAAGAAATCTGCCGATATTTCAGGACAAATTGAATCTCTGGAAAATGAAAAAATCGTTACTGCGTTCAGGTCTTCAGGATTTAGCATTGAGGATGTAATTACTACTATTTCTATGATGAAATCAGATGATAGCAAGGAACAAAATGTTGTTCCTATCAAGGAGGAAGTAAAAGCACAATGAAAATCAAATATTTTATATTATCCGGAATAATTTCTTCTGCAATATTTTCTATGACTGTATTTGCAGAACCGGAAAAAACTGAAAAGGAAACAGAGCCCACAATAGCAGTCACTGAGGTCAGTAAAACCGTACAGGAAACCACTTCAATTACAGAATCAACAACTGCCGCCGTTACGACGTCAACCACAGAAAAAACTACTACTCCCAGTTTTTACGATGAAATACTCGCTTATGTAGGCGAAGAAAATGCTCCGGTACTTAATGAAAATCTTGACAATAATGCTATGACAATTGACAGCAGTACTATTGATTACAGCAATAAATCAATGTACACCATTACTACACGTTCCGGAGATGTTTTCTATTTAATCATAAACTCAGACGGTTCTGTGTATTTTCTCAATCCTGTTGATACTGCTGATCTGACTGCTATGCTTTCAGATTCCAATGATAACAAATTGAATGAAAATGCTCTTGAAAACATAGAGCAGTTTGAATCTGCAACTGAAAATGAAAAAACTGTTTCAAGTACTGAAACTGAAACAATTAAAAATGAAAAGAAACCCAGCATGGCAAAAAATATATTATGGATTATTGCCGCTATTATAATCAGTCTTATAGTAGGTGCAGTTTTCACGTTTATTAAGAAAAAACGCCAAACAAACAAATTTGATAATGATTATTTTGATGATGACGATTCAGACGCTGATTACAGTGATAACGATTCCATAGTTGAATACGAAGAAGCTGCTGAGGAATCTGATATTACCAAAAGTACATCGGAAATTCAAAGTAACAGTGATGATTTAGAAGAATATCTGGACGATTAAAAAATTCGCCATTGGCGAAAAAGGAGTTTATATATGAAATTAATATCAGAAAACAAAATTGATGCTTTGGGAAGAGTGACACTCCCTGCACAAATTCGGCATAAATTAGGTATGGATAAAGGTGACAGCGTAGATATATTTGAAGATAACGGCTATATGATTATTAAAAAACATAATAACTCCTGTGTTTTCTGCGGACATTCTAAAAATTTAATAGAATACAATCATAAGCATATTTGCAGTAATTGTCTGGATAACCTTAAAAAATAAAGGCTCCGGCTTCTGCCGGAACTATTTCCAATAATAGAACATAAATAATGTATATTTATACTAAGCTTTTTTCTTTTATCATTGCTTATACTTAAAGAACCAGCATATACATTAAATTCTTTTTTACTTTCAATTATAAATTCAAAATGATCAAATTTTTCTATTTTTATATTTGGTGTTTTCCTTGATGAATAAAAAAATTTCTTAAACTATATACAACCTCTCCAGTCAAACATGTAAATTCAGGCATAGATTCTTGATCTTTGATAGATTTATCAGATGGCTCAACATATGTTTTAAACCAATCTCTGTATATATTACCTATATATTTATTATCTGGATACTCTGCCTTACCGCATATATCAGGAAATATTAGAACTAATGATAATGCAGCAAAATATAAATTATTTTTTAATGCGTTATTCATGTCTTCTATGCTATCATATAATAATTCCTTTCTAAACAATTGTTTATTAAAATCTATTTAGGAGTGTAAAATGAATATATTTATTACTTTAGGTTTATCTTTAGCAAGCATTATCCTTGCTTGTTATGAATTGGATGCCTTATTTGGTTTCATTTTAAGTGCTTTAAGATACAAAAAAGAGAAATCAACAAAAAATCGTTCCAATTTTGTATTTTGGGAACAAAAATTATTATTTTTATCCGGATTGTTAATATTCGGCATCATATTAGTTGGATATAAAAATGCCATTTTCATTATTTTTGATACTTATATTCTGTATTTAAATTTAAAAGGCTTATTTGAAAAGGATAAAAAAAATTATTTTTCTATTAGTAATATTTTTATTAGAATCATGTTATATGTTGAAATGATTATACAACGAATGAATAAAAACAAACATTTATAAATGTTCCAAATGTTGCAAACACTAAGCTAAAATTATAAGTTGAAGAATAGTTCACATTAAATCTTAATAAACATTTATATTTTTTGCTGTATTTACAACAAATATACTTTAGAATGGCTTTTAGATTACCGATTAATGACAGTATAGTCCACCATAATAATAAGATTGATATATAAATATTAACAAATAAATCTTGCGAACCAATAATATACATGTCAATTAATAAGAAATATGAGTAAAAAAAGAGTCCTACTAAGCATATGATCTTATAAATTGGTTGATATTTTTCTCTGTTAAAAATGAGAAAAATCAAATCCAAAATAAAAAATATTAAAACCATACAAAAAGTTAGTATTTTATTTTGAATAAAAATACTATAACCTATATAAAAAAACAGAAAACTATATATTAAATCATTACTGTCATTTTCAGTTTTAGTTATTATTCGTCTAGTATTTGATTTTTTTGTGGGTTTATTAACATCATTTTCTTTATATGTATAAATTTTTTTTACAACATTATTATCTCCTTGTATAAAAATGCTATTGTCTATATACTGATTATAATTTTTATCATTTTTTAAAGTAATTATAGACATAGTAGTCAAAATTATAGTTAACGCCGTAGATATTATATTTAGTATTTGTTCCATGACATATCACCTCTTATAAATTATTATTATATATTATTTAATATAAAATGTCAACAAATGTAAATAATTCGCCAATGGCGAATAGAAAGGAAAACATATGAAATTAGTTGTAGCTGAAAAACATAGCGTCGGGGCGAATATCGCTTCCGTACTGGGTGCAAACGTTAAAAAACAAGGCTACATGAAGGGTAACGGTTTTATAGTTTCATGGTGCGTAGGTCATTTAATAGAGCTTGCTGGAAAATAAACAAAATCTAAGGTTTCTTTTTTGTTTGATAAAAATTGATAACTGTAAATATAACCATAACAGCACTT
>CABIYQ010000038.1:4685-5885 GCA_902362965.1 Oscillospiraceae bacterium | reverse complement strand
CTGTCGGAACGTGCGGAAAAGATTCACAACAAGCAGGTCACTCCCGATGTTGACAATATGCTTAAGGTTACCACCGACGGAATTAAAATCGGTCTCGATCAGAGACTTATAAATCCTCTGCTTCCCGATGAACCCAACACTAAGATCAATATGTGCGTAAACAATGTAACCGATATCTGGAAAAAGACAGCGGGCGAACGTCTCACTCAGGTTATTTTCTGTGATTATTCCACGCCTAAGAAAGACGCTTTTAATTTGTATGATGATGTAAAATCCAAGCTTATCGCTAACGGAATCCCTGAAAATGAAATCGCTTTTATTCACGATTATGAGAAGCCGCAGGATAAGGAACGTCTTTTTGACAAGGTAAGAAACGGAGAAATACGCATTGTTCTGGGTTCAACGCAGAAAATGGGTGCAGGAACTAACATTCAAAACAAGCTTTATGCTATGCACCATCTTGACGCACCCTGGAAACCCCGTGACATGGAGCAGCGTTTAGGACGTATGAAACGTCAGGGAAATATGAACGACAAGGTTCACGAGTACATTTACGTTACAAAGGATACCTTTGACGCATATCGTTTCCAAACCCTTGAAACTAAGCAAGGCTTTATTTCTCAGATCATGACAAGCAAAAATCCTGTGAGAGTCTGCGAGGATGTTTCACAGTCGGAAATGGAATTTGCAGAGGTCAAAGCACTTTGTGCAGGTAATCCGCTTATCCATGAAAAAATGGAAATTGATATAGAAGTTCACAAGCTTCAGACTTTAAAATCGGCATATCTGAATCAGCGTTATAAGCTTGAGGACAATGTTTTAAAGCATATTCCCGAAAGTATTGCAAAAGCAAAAGAAAATTTAAATGCCGTTCTGGCTGATTCAAAAATTACCGAGCAAAATCCTCTGAAGCGTGATATCGAAAGAAATGTTATATTCTCCGGAATGACAATAAACGGTCAGACTTATGCAGACAAAAAAGAAGCCGGAACTGCTCTGATAGAAGCTGCTGCAAAAGCTCTTACCGGAAACCCAAATGCAAGAACTGAGATCGGACAGTACAGAGGATTTAGTATGGAAATTTTCTTTGACGCACTGTCAAACGACATAAAAATGGACATTAAGGGTAACGGCAGCTACAGAATCACTCTTAGCAGCAGTGATACAGGAAATCTTACCAGAATTGACAATGCCATTAAT
>CABIYQ010000038.1:0-4378 GCA_902362965.1 Oscillospiraceae bacterium | reverse complement strand
GATCAATTCGCCATTGGCGAATTACAAAAAAGGAAGTCATTACGTAGTAAGACTTCCTTTTTTTGACTTTATTCGATGTGTGTGGTATAATGAATTTGCTGCCTTTCTCCTGCCTTAACAGGGAGGAGGTGAACCTGAAATGGAGTTAATAATATCTTTTTTTATTTCTGTTGTAGCAAGTATATTAGCAAATTATATTTGCAAGTGGCTGGACAGGAATAATAAGAAAAAATAAGGCAGTCAGCACAAAAGCCAAAGGAGTAGCAGTCCTTTGGCTTTTTTTGTGAACCTAAATGGAGCACAATAATATCATTTCTATGATTATTATACATCACTTTCTTATTATTGTCAAGTATTGTTTTAACATTCGCCAATGGCGAATTATGAATAAATTGACAAAATTCGATATCTATGATATAATTTAATACATGGGCATACTCTAAACGGTAGGCGGTTGTTCCCTCCTTACGCCATAAGCTAATTGATCGTCCCCTAACGGGCAGGCGAAATAAGCTGGCAGGGAGGTGATAGGTATGGAACTTACATATTTAGTTCTCACTATCCTGCTTCTTGTTACTGTTAATGAAGTAATCAAGAACATAAAGAAATAAACCGCCCCAAGCTACCAACTTAAGCGGTTTATTCAAACACTTATGAGGGAGCGACCGTCTATCAGTGTGCCCCTTTTTTATTATTATAACAATATTTTTATGTAATGTCAAGACCTTTCCTTAAATTCGCCATTGGCGAATTTTTATTTATTCACTAAAATCACATCAGCTGATTTATAAATAGGACAATTATTTCTTTCCGGACAATTCTGCTTATAAAACTCCTGATATACACATTCCATTGAGACCTTTTTATATGTATTCACATCGCTTATTTTATATCTTACATTGACAAAATATTCTGTTTTCTGTATCGGACAATAATCAAAATGTGGTTTTATTATATACATTTACTATAATCCCCTTAATAATTTTATATATTTAATTATATCACTTTCGCTATATTTTGTCAATAAACTACTTTTATTTACTATATTATACATCAAAAGCCCGGTTATTCACCGAGCTTCAATGCGTAGAAAAAATATTTTGTGCTTTCTTATAATATTTCAGCTTTTGCTGATATTTATATTATATCACATAATTTTTACATAGTCAACATTTTTTTACTTTGTTTTCACCATATAATATTAATTTATAATTTCTGCTTTAGGATTTTTATCCAATTGGCGTACAATATTTTTTAACTGTCTTTAAAAATTAATAATATGGTCTTAAGTACACCCTCAGCATAAGCTTTGGCAAGCTTTTGATAATTAGCTTTAATAAATTCTGCATCTGACCAGTTATCTACAAAACCGCCTTCAATAAGTACTGCCGGTGCGTGAGTTTCCCTTATTATCGTAAATCTGTCTAAACCATCGGCATTAATAAATGTTTTGCAGCCATTGCTGTACATTATCTTGGAAACCTCTGCATTTATATTTTCAGCAAGAGTTTTCGACATTCCGCCATACATAGAATGATAAATCTCAAATCCATGACCCCCCACCGCATTAAAATGAATATCAATTATAAGATCGGGATCATAATTATTGCATAATTCAAGTTTACTCTGCATAGTCGTGTCAATGTCAGCATCACGGCTTAGTATATAATCTATTCCTGCGGCTTTCAGGTATTCTTCAACAATTTTTGCGGTTTTGAGGGTATACTCTTTTTCGACTATATAACCGACAGCTCCGGGATCATAGCCGCCGTGACCTACTCCGACAAATACTTTTATCGGTTTTAATATACCGTTTGCGCCGAAATTATAGTATTTTCCATTGATAATTTTAAAGCCCGTCTGCATTATACCGTCTTTTCCGAAATAATAAGTATTACTTCCTATCTTTAAAAATCCGACCGACATTATTCCGTTTGTATTAAAGTAATATTTATTTTTATTTATAGTTTGCCAGCCGGTTCTCATTTTACCGTCAGAGCTGAAATAATATTTATTTTTGTCTATAGACTGCCAGCCAGTTCTCATTTTACCGTCAGAACCGAAATAGTACTTATTTTTATTAATTGTCTGCCACCTATACAGCATCTTGCCGTTTGTATCAAAATAATACGTATTTCCGTTAATTTTAGTAAAGCCTGTTTGCATTATCCCTTTTTTATTAAAGTAATATTTGTTACCGTTTAATGTAAATAAACCTACTGCCATTTTGCCGTTTTCAGAAAAATAATATTTATTTTTATTTACAGTCTGCCAACCTGTTAGCATAAATCCCTCAGAATTAAAATAATATGTGTCATTTTTAATTGTTACAAAGCCCTCTGCCCATGTACCATCATCATAATAGTACAGCGTTGAACCGTCGGCAAAGGATTGCAGTCCAGTTTGCAAAATACCGCTTTCATCAAATCTGTACGGATGATTATAAATATAATGCTCGCCTGTATATTTCCCGATTTCAGCATCTGTATAATAATATTTACCATGATAACTAATCCAGCCATAAACAGGTTCAGCTGTTTCCGTATCAAAATATACCCTCAGTCCATTTATAGACTGCCAGCCTGTATGTACTTTTCCAGACGGAGAAATAATGTAGCTTGTTCCGGCAATACCAATTGGAGTGTACCTATCATCACCCTTAATTACAATGCCGTTTTCATTGCAGTAATATATATACCCTTGATATTTTATAAAACCTGTATGCATGATTCCGGTATCCGTAAAAATATAGGTGTTATCATCTATATCCTGCATACCCGTAAGCTTACCATAATGTTCATCGTTATAATAAACATTTCCCATATAGGAAATCCATCCGTAAACAGGTTGATGAGTTTCATAATCAAAATATGTTCTGATTGAATTTACTGTCTGCCAACCAGTTTTAAGTGCACCGTTAGGAGCAAACAAATAGGATTTACCGTCTATTTCAACAATACCGCTTGTGGGAACACCGTCATTATAATAGAACCATCTATTGTCTTTCAGCTGCCAACCATCCATATTTTCCTCTGGCAGAGTGGTTTCTGTTTTCGGATCTTCCAAAATGTCAGTCGATATGGTTGAATCAATGTCAACAGAAACTGTTGTCACATCTGATGCTTCAGATACGTCAGGTACAGTAGTTTCTTCAACAAATTGTTTCGTAGTTTTCTCTGTAATATCTGGTATTATATCAGGTTCATCAGCATAAACACCAATACCAAGCAATCCGACACAAAACAGTCCGGCAGCAGCTGTTGTAATATATTTTATTAAATTCATTTTTGCACCTCGATATACAATTTATAATCGCCTCATGATGACTTCATTTCTCATATACTTAATGCCACATAATATACAACTGATAATTTCCTCCGCCTAGTTCTTTCCATGTAACTATAAGTTGTGTTAAGTAAGCGGTTTCATCTTCCCATTCACCAGTTCCTTTAAGCTCCTCCACCATCATATAGAGATTGGTATATGCTGAATCAACTAATTCGTCTGCTGTCCATAGAATACCTGCCGGAAGAATAGGATCGTTATGTTCCTTATAGTATTCAATATTTGGAATATAGTCAGCTGGCGCATCCCAACTGTAACTGTCCCATGGGTCTACCGTATCATCATATATAATCTTTGTTATTCCGTATTCTGCTGCCGCCTTATACTTTATACAATCATTTACATACTTCTTTATTCCGCTGAATTTATTCAGGTCATAATTCTTCTTGTTTGGTTCTTTAAGCTTTACTGTGGTTTTTGTAGTTTCTGTTTTATTTTCATTCGGCGCCGTTGTATGTTCTATTATACTTAACTTTGCTAAAAAACGTGCTATTTCTGAACAATCCAGCGCTGTTACTTTTCCATCTCCGTTATAGTCTGCCGCCCATTTATTGAGGTCCGAACTCCTTCCCTCTGCAAGCTTTCTCGCTATTATTGCTGCGTCCAATGCGGATACTCTTCCATCGTCATTGACATCTCCGACTGTTATTACAATATTTCCATGTTCATCTGTTCGTTTGGTTATCTCCGGAGTTGTAACCACTGATACCGTTGTTTCAGCCGATGTGCTTACCTGACTTACCGTTGTTATTGCTGGTTCACTCGTTGTAATTTGAGATACCGATGTTTCAATCTGACTTACTTGTGTTTCTTCTGGAGTTGTCATTTCTGTCTGACTAACTGTTGTTGCCACATCTTCACTTGTTGTAACAGCTGTAGTCTCTTCCGGTTCTGCATCTATAGCAGAAAAGTTATATTCATACTTTTCAGCATACTCATGAGCAGTAGAGTTTTCATAACCGTATATCGTTCCTGTAAACTGATACATTGTAAGATATGAATCATATATTTCACATTCAGGATTCAATATTGT
>CABIYQ010000037.1 GCA_902362965.1 Oscillospiraceae bacterium | reverse complement strand
TTTTTTCCTATAATAAGCTCAGGGCCCTCATCACCCGCAATAAAAACATCATCGGCATATGTTGTACCGTTTGCATTCCTTGTAACTGTTGTTGCAGTAGTTGTACCTGAAGATGAAGGCGTTGTTGTTACTGACGGTGTTGAACCTGATGAGGAACTATCGGTTGATATTGTCGGAGAAACGTTAACATTTAGTGCAGCAGTGATTCTGCGTGCAATGTTTTGAGCTTCCGACACTGCTGTATCTCCACTAGATTTAAGTTGGGATATGTATCCGTCCATTGTAAGCTTTGCAGAATCAGCAGCTTCTTTGCCAAGTTCCATGTCATCAACAGCTTCACCGAGTCGTTTTTTAATATCATCAAGTTTTTCCGAAAATTCCGTTTCAACATCCGCCATTTTCTCGGCAACTTTATCTTTCGTTTCAGATAATTTATCAAATGAACCGTTTAACTCTTCTATCTTAGCCGCCGCTTGTGAAGTGTCCATTTCACCCAATTGCTGAGCAAAAGCAACCGCCTGCTCTGGATCCAACTGTTCAATTATAGAATTATCAACTCCCATATCAGAAAGCCGACTTAGAGCTTCTTCATATTGGTTGAAATAATCAATCTGACTTTCAAGATTGTCTATAGCACCATCAAGAGACAACGTATTTTCAAGATTTATGCTTGCTTCTTCAAACAACCCGAACATACCGTCAAGGTCTGTTCTTATAGCGGTATATGCCTCGTCATAAGCCTGAGCGAGTTGATTTATCTCTTCTTCTTTAGCTGCCCATACTTCTGAAATTGCTTCTTCAGGCGTCATGGCTTTCTGAGCTTCTTTCGCTGATTTCCCTAAATCGTTGTAAACATTGGCTACATCATCAAGAGAACCAATATATGAATCCCAACCATCTTCATAACCGGCATCAGTATACAATGTATAAAGCTGATTTTTATAATTACTTACATCATTGATAAATCCTTTGTAAGTTTCGGCATAGTCTTCATCAGTTTCCAGCATACCTTGTATTTCTTCAGCAGTTATTGAATCACTTGACCTGCCCAATTCCTTCAAATCTTCATATATCTGAACTTTAGACTTCTTTTCAAAATCCTCTAATGAACGAACAGCGTTTAGGTATTCTGTAGAAACATCTCCTGATGCAAGCTTAGATTGAGCATAATCCTTAATACTCTCCTGAGCAAATGTTGCCATCTGTGAATTTATATTAGTCGGATCGAACCCTGTTAATTTACCCGTATCATAATCAACCTCAATATTACAATTAAATGTATTATTAAGGTAATCGGCATATTGAGACATCATATCAAGGTCGGCATTGGTTAATTCAGACTGCTTGGATAATGCTTCAAGCTGAGCTACTGCAACCATTCCATTTTGCCAATCTTTGTCGATACTGTCCATTTTGCTGTTGTATTCAGTAGTGAACGAAGCAAGGGCTTCCTTGCTTTCTTCCAATCGCTGAGCATAATCAGCTGCAAATCCTCCACCTTTTTGATACTGAGCATTAAGAGTTTCAAGTTCAGAAGCAAGACCTTGTGCCGCCTGAGATTCAGCTCCGTACATATTGCAGACATTTTCATAAGCTGTTCTGGTATTGTCAATTTCTGTACTGCATTGTTCAAGCGTTCCGTTGTAGTCCTCAACGGCATCAGTATTGCTTTTAATTACATTTGTAAACGAAGCTACTCCTGCAACTACACCTGCTATACCAACAGCAATCATAGCTCCTTTTACCAGAGGATTCGCTTGTAAAACAGCGGTAAAGGTTTTAGTTGCCGCCGAAGCCACCTTAGAAGCGACGCTGTATCCGGTCAAAGCTACAGTGCCTATTCCTAAAGTAACACTTACCCCTGTAATTGCCGCTGTCACGCCCGGATGTTCATCGGTAAATTCCGAGAACCCGTCTACAACATCAGCAACACCGTTATACAAATCTGAAATAACCGGATTCAGCTGCGAACCTATTGTAATACCAAGATTGCTGAAAGCGTTCTGCATTCTCTTCTGAGCGTGTTCCGTGGTATTGGTCATAGTCATGTACGCTTTTTCAGTCGCTCCGGCTGAATCCTGCATTTTGCCCAGAGTGCTGTTAAACTCTGCCGCTCCTGCATTAAACAAAGCCAACGCACCGATTCCGGCTTCCTGACTTCCCCAAAGGTTATTAAATGCCGTGGTATCACCGTTTACGCTGTCTCCGATTACAGTCAGTACATCACCCAGTGAATAACCGCTTTCTGTAAGCTGTGCAAAAGACTGTCCTGTTTGTTCCTGTAAAACTCCGGCAACTGCACTTCCTGTATCACCGAGTTCATTCAGCATGGATTTTAAATATGTCGTTGACTCTGCCGTGGCAATACCGTTTTTTGTGAGAATAGCATAACCCGTAGAAAGATTATCCATTTCAACGTTATATGCCGCTGCAAGAGGGATAACACGCCCCATGTTCTGAGCAAGTTCGTCAACTGTTGTTTTACCGAGATTCTGAGTTGTTATCAGCATATCTGACACTTGTGTCGCTTCTGATACGGCTAACCCATAAGCGTTTATAGCCGTTGTCAGTACGTCCGCAGCTGTTGCCTGTTGAGTAAAACCGCCCACAGCAAGCTTATTGGCTTCATCAACGAACTTAACGGCATAGGCAGTATCGACACTGGCTGAAATTGCCTGATACGAAGCTTCTGTTAAATCGCCTGCACCTTGTCCGGTTGAACGTGAAAGAGCCATAATATCTGATTCTATAGTACTCAAGGAAACCTGACTTGTATCGGCAATTGTTGAAACCTTTGCAATACTTGCCTCAAACTGTGCCGCTGAATTACTGCAATCAAGAAACGCTTCGCCGATTTTTTTAAGCCCCATGACTATTCCTGCACCTGCAATAATTGATTCCAGTTCAGAAATAGCGTTACCGCCCTTGTCTCCTAGCTTTTCGCTGTCATCAGCCGCCTTTATCATGGCGGCGCCGTACTCCTTAGCCTCCTGTTCGGATTTATTGAGAGAGTCGGCTACTTTTTGCTCAGCAGAAGCAGTTTTGTTTGCAGAGTTATATAATTGTTCGTCTGCTTGTGCAGCTTCTTCCAAAGCAGCGGCATTTTTTTTAGCTGCGGCAGTGTCAGATTCTAAATTCTGTGCCTTCTTTTCAGCTCGCTTAGCAGCTTCTTCCTTAGCCTTAGCAAAACGTCTTGCTTGTTCGGTTCGTTCGGCAAGAACCTTTGTATCTTCTTTTGAAGCTTCGGTATTTTCCCGTACTGTCAAAAGCTCCGATTTAAGATTTTCATGCAACTCTTTTGCCACTTGCGCAGCTTGTCTTTTGGCATCTGCGTCTTTATGTGCTTCTATCGCTGCCAGTCTTAACTTTTCAGCTTCATTAGAAAATTCTTTAGCAAGAGCTCTTGTAGCGGATATATTACCCGAAGTGCTGGCTTCAAGCTTCGCAAAAGAGGTTGCCGTCGATGTTGCGGTTTTAGCAGTACGATTCATGGAAGAATCAGAATTTTCCAACGCATCAGCAGCTTTTTGTTCAGATTGTGCCGCCTTATTTACCGAATCGACAAGCTTATCTTCCGCCTGAGCCGCCTGAACAGCCGCCTGAGCATTATTATCCAAATTAATATATGCTTGTTCGGCAGCATCCGCTTCTTCACGCAATCCGGCAGCGATTTGTTCTGAGGTCTCAGCCCTTTGACGTGCAATTTCTACGCTTTGGCTCATAGATTCAGAAGCTTTTTCTTCGGCCGTACTCTGATTTAAAAGTTCTTCATAATGCTTTCTGTCAGCTTCTGCCGCACGTTCGGCTTCATCTGCTTTCAGCTGCAATGACTGTGCATTTTTTCTCAATGTCTCGGATTCTCCGTCTATTGCAGCGGAAACCTGTTCTGACTGTGATACAATACCCGACATTTCGCCGGAAATCTTTGATATTGAGGCGGAGGCTTCCGAAAACATTTTTGCCGACTGCCCAACAGAGGAGTTTACGCCGAGAAAACCGTCTTCAAGACCGGCAACAACCTTTTCTCCGATTTGACCTATGCTTGTTAATATAGGACTTATCCCGTCTGTTGCCTTAAATACGGCATTCATTACATATGACATTACAGCCTCACCCCGCATTTAAGCATAGCAAGCAAAATTTGTATATCTACCCTGCAAGGGTCGTTTAACTCGCACAATTCGGACGCAATGTAGAAGAGTTTTGTGCGTTTAGGCATTTTCTCAAACTCTTCCATACGCAGTCCGTGGCGCTGCCATAAGACATGCGCCCAGTATTCAAACGATCCCTTGCAGGTTATTAGTTTTTTGCTTCTTTAACTTCGTCTGAATCTTCGTCCTTTTTTATAAGTCCAAGCACTGACATAACGGAATTAAATACCTGACTGTATTCTCCCGGTCTGTGAAATACTTTAAGAGGCATTTCACTGATATCATAACAATGATAAAAGTCCATTAGCTCCTTAGATTTTAAATCGGGATAAACCAATGCTTCAGCGACGATATGTCTCATTGCTCTGTTGATATCATTTTCTGTCTGGAATACTACTTCACCGTTCGATAGATAAGGATTTCCTGAATTATCCAGAGCAATAGAACGCTTGCGGTAATTGTCCTGAATTTTTCTTATCTTGTCATTGGAAATTGTTTTAATTTCAAGTTCAAGACGGTTTCCGTTTTCGTCAACGAAACTTTCCGGTGCAGGAGCATTTACGATTTCTTCCTTCTGTTCTCTCATGAAATAGCTTAAATTCTTTGTCATTTTTATGACCTCCATAATATTATAATAGTTTTTTGCGGAGCAGTTTTACGTCTTGACCGCTTTCGGACATAAAAATAAGACGTTAACACACGTCTTAAATCACATCTTTAGCATTAAAAGAAATAGCGTCCTCTCTTACTCCTCCGGCAGTATCCAGAGCCATAAGAGGAATGTCGCCTGTAAATACGCAGCCTACTGCGGTAACAGTATCAGAACCGTACATCTGATAATAATCAGAGCCTTTATCGTCCATTACGCCTTGGATCGTGCATTCAGGCGTTATTCCGTCTTTCTGATATTTCTGAACTATCTCCTTATACCATGGAGTTGATATTCTTCTTGTGATAGTTCCCGTAATTGTATATCCCATCCAGCGCGAGCTTGGGGAACGTTCTCCCAATACCTTTCCGGTATACACATCAGGTGTAAATTTCAATTCAAACTTAACACCGTCAAGTATCTGCACACCGTCTACAAAAACCTTTCCCTCGCTGAGCGCTATTGGGTTATCGTTGTATCTTTCCATAACTTAACCTCCTTATCTGGTCTTTACTGTAAAATATAACTTTTCCGCACTGTCTACAGGCTGAATTCCTACATTGAAATAAGTACTGTCGCCCTTGCTTTCGCCCCTGACCACTGCAAAATCAGAATCATAGTCAACATTCCGGATAGCTCCTGCGTCAAAAAATTGCTTTAAAATACTTCTTCCCATACCGTCCATAATATCCCAGCCGTTTTCATTGTTGCTGTATTTATTAGGCGGGAAATTCAATCTAATAGATTCTGCAAAGCTGTCAAATACTCTCAGAACCCTGTTCTTGCTGTAGGATTTGTCTTTTCTGTCTGTAAACGATGTAAGACTGTTTATGTCATACTCAACAATTACATCTCCATTTTCGGAATATGAAAAGAAAAACTCGCCGTTCTGGATTGCCGCAACTGCCTGTTCATGGGTTTTAGCTCCTGCAACACTTTCCGCACCCACATAGATTTTATATGTGTTGCTCTGAACGTTTGAAGCGGAAGCGTCCGCACCTGCGACCCACGCTGTGGCTTGTGCATTACTAAGCGTAACGCCGTTTATTACAACGGAATTTGTAACGTTAATAATACCCTCATAGTCGGCTTTGTAGTCGGGAACAACAGCCTTGACGCCTCTTCCTACATTTTCCCTCAGATACTTTATCTTTGTAACACAC
>CABIYQ010000036.1 GCA_902362965.1 Oscillospiraceae bacterium | reverse complement strand
ATCTCTTTATATATATTATATCATATATGTTTTGTTTTGTCAATATAAACCATACATTTTTTACCATTTATTTTCTGTGATTCAGAAAGTCCTTTACTACTTCTTCAATTAAATATTCACATCTGAATCCCATATCTTCTTCAAGATTTTCTCCGCATCGATCAACTACGTATCTGATACATTCTTCATCACTTTTAACAGTCAAAGGTCTGTCTTCATCATCTTCGTCTTCAAAGAAATAATCTTCAATTGTTTCTTCAATATAACTTGCCCATTCCTCTGAAAATCTTTCAATTGCAGACGATTCAACTTCCCTGTCCTTCCATTTTATAGTCTTGTATTTATCCATGTTAGCTTCATCTTCGGTTTTCTCTCGGTTAAAAGACACCATATCTTCAAGCATTTCTGATAAATATTCCTCTAAGGATAAATCCAGTTCATATGCTTCCTGTTTCAGGATCGCTAATTTATCCGGATCAAATTCAAGCCAAAAACAATCTGTCATTATCTTTTTCCTTTCTCATTCGCCATTGGCGAATTTTTTATTATTATACTATTTATTACCATAAACTGTCAAGTTTATAAATTTATTCTTCAAGCATCGGAGGACTAAAATAATTTTCTAATGCTTTTTCAATTATCATCAATACTTTTTCCGGTTCAGTATCTTCATCAAAATACTTTAAGTAGAATTCAGAAGGCAGCTTTAAAGACTTCATTTCTGATTTTTTTGCTTTATAGTCCCCTATAAGCAATTCCGTCATTTTGCTTTTTGATAATTTTTCACAATTTTTATACACTTCTCTTAGCTGTTTGGCTTTCCTGATATCCATCTTTATAAGCATTCCGTTAGCAGGACTTTTTATAATACTGTATAAAAGCTTTTGTCCCTCTTCCGGAATATATGAAAGCTCCACTGCCGCTCTGACTGCAAGCTGCTTTGAATCTATCCACGGTTTAAGTTCCGGTATAAGCTTGTCAACTCTCAGCAGTCGTGCTACCGAATCCTTTTTCATACCGTATTCCTCACCTGTTATATCAAGCTTGCTTTTGGATGGCTCATTACCGTCTAGCCTTTCTAATTCCTCATTTATGGCACGACTCTTTTCCACGCTGAACATTTTTGAGTGCCGCATTGCCAGTACTGCCGCCTGTTCTGATATTTTCAAATCGTCAAATCCACGCTGTCTGAGATTTGTTTCTATCATGTACATCTCTGCTTCATCATCTGATAGACGTTCTTTGATCACTGCCGGAACTGTTTCAAGTCCTGCAAGTTTTGCTGCATTTGTACGGTTATGACCGGAGAGAATCTCATAATTCTCTCCGCAGGGCTGTACTATTATAGGAATCAGTATACCGTTTTTCTTAACGCTTTCAACCATATCCTCCAGACGTTCTCCGGAGTACAATTGAAATTTATGGTCATGATAAGGAACCAAACTGCTTATCGGAATATTTTTTATCTGATTTTCCTGTGACATCATTGTGCCGATATCAAATGTTGCAAGCATTTTAACACCTCGTCATAATTTCTTCTGCAAGCGCCTTGTATTCTTTTCCAAGCTTGCTTTTGTTAAGGCACAAGCTTCTGTTTCTTTCCGAACTGTTTGCGGCTTCTACAGATTTATGTATTGCAGTTTTATACAAAAGGTCTTTATAGTTTGTGTCAAGCATTTCAAGGGTATTTCTGCTCATTTTTGTATTTTCTGCCATTGTAGCAATTATTCCGGAAACTTCAAGATTTTTATTGATTGTCTCCTTAACCTGTTCACAAATGTTGATAAGACTTCCCAGTCCTTCATATGCAAACTTTTGAGTTTGGACGGGAATAATAACATTATCCGAAGCAGTCAAGGCATTGACTAACAAAATTCCCAATGATGGCAGACAGTCTATAAGTACATAATCATAGTCGGTCAGATTTTCATTTGTAAGGATACGCTTCATAACTGTTTCTCTGGACAGTGCATTCATCAGGTAACTTTCAGCATTTGCAAGGTTGATATCTGAGGGAATATAACTAATTCTGTTTGCTTCTGATACTCTTACACAGCTTTCAAAATCTTCCTTACTGACTTTCATTCCCTTTGCAATACTAAGCATCATGTGACTGATCGTAGGATTTTCATCGCCCTCAAATCCAAGATAGCTTGAAAGATTTGCTTGAGGATCGAGGTCTATAAGCAGAACCTTAAACCCCTTTAACGCAAGCGCTGTACCCAGATTCAGCGTTGTGGTAGTTTTTCCTACCCCTCCTTTTTGGTTTGCTATTGATATTATTTTTCTCATGATTTTTGGTCCTTTCTTTAATTCGCCATTGGCGAATTTGTCTTTTGCGTACATGAAATGTATTTCTAAGCCTAAAATGATTGCCTTATCAGCAGTTATTCACAAAATCTGCAACATCATTTTCAACTCAATACCATTCTTTAGCGCTCATTATATGATACCATACACCTAAAAGCTCAAATCTCAGATAAGGCTTTGAACGATCTTTTTCACAAGTCTTGAAGCTGATGCCTTTTTCATAAACGTAGCGGTGAAGCCTGCGTAGAATGCCTCCTTTTTCATCCAGAACAAAAACTTCCTGCCCTATATCGGTAAAAAACTCGTCGCTATTACTGAGCTGTTTACTGTAGTTGACCTCGTATACAAAATCAATTGATTTAGGAACAAGTGTTTTTCTGTTATCAAGTCCCCACGCATTAAAAAAGTTTATGATCGCTTCACTAAACAGTTTCTTATGCTTGTCAGATAAATGCCTATATCCTGAAATTTGATTAACGTCAACTTCGTGTATTTCCTGAAGCTGTTTCAGATTGCGTAGCTTATAATCCATTAATCCCAGTTCCTCGTATTTTCTTTCAAGACGTACTCTATTCATTTTCTCTCCTCCATTCAGTTCGCCATTGGCGAATTTGTCTTTTGCGTTTTTCCATATTTAAATTATAGCATACTTGTGTAAGTATTGTCTATTGATTTTTTCACCAATCTTTTATATAATTATTTATGCATTTTGCCACTTGTGTAAGTACGCTAAATATTATATAATTAATTTAAAAATATTGGAGGTACTTTATGGGAGGTAAAACATCGACTGCAAGTAAAAATAAGTATAATGCTAAAGCATATGATAGATTAAATGTAGTAGTAAAAAAAGGTATGAAACCATTAATTAAAGAACTTGCAGAAAATATGGATATGTCTACTAATGCTCTGATTATTTATGCCCTTGAAAAAGTAGCACAAGAAAATAATTTCGATTTAACTGTCAAATAAAAGTTTTCTCTTTCCCCAGAAACTATTCGCCAATGGCGAATTTTAAACTTGACATTTTCAGCAGATGTGGTATAATATATATGAAAAAGGTGACTGCGATAAGCGGTTCTCCCAAAATGTTGATGTTAAAGAAACACCGCTACATTTGGTCGATGGGGCGGTGTTTCTTAATTTATATGTAAGAAACCTTTACTTTTTCTTGTGGAATACAAGATAGCAAAGAGAGATAACTTGTGTGAGCATTGTAACGAATTGAAACAATTCAGAAAATGTCATCATAGCTATCACCTCCCTTACGGGAGAAACCGCCTACCGTTATGCAGTCACCATATATTGATTATAGCATATACGGTCATATTTTGTCAATTATGGAAGCCTTTTACAGGCTTCTTTTTTATTCGCCATTGGCGAATTTTTTTGAAGGGGACAGTGTTTTTCTTTAATAATTATTCTTTTCAATTTCTTTTTTTATAAGTTCTATACTTATGTCAATTCCATCATTATATTTATTTATCCAATAGCCCTTAATTTCACACAAAAGAGTTGCTAAAATATTCGTGATTAGAAATGGAGTTAATATAATGCTTAAAATAATTTCTCCAACTTGTTTATATGTGTAACTCAAACCGTACATCATATATGGTTCAATATCTCGGTCTGGAAGACATAGGATTATAAGATCTTTAAAATAAACTAAAATCCCGAAAAATGTAGCTAAAATCAAATTAGTAATTTTTGCAACTTCATTATTAACTATAAGACTTAAAATTAACCATGTAATAAGAGTAGAAAATATTATTATCATAGTATCCATTGTACTATTAATGTTTTGAAGGCTTACTTCTAATATTTCTCTAGATGCAAACATTATGGAAAAAGATAAAAAAAACTCAATAAAAAATCCATACTTTAAAAATCCTCTTAATGATGTAAATGTGGTATTTATAATACTTAAACCATTAATAAGAAGATAAATACATGAAATGAATAAAAAGCAATATGTTAAAAATATGCTTCTTGTAAATGCAATAAGGAAAATAAATATAGCCATTATTATGTTTAAATAATTAATAATTTCTTTTATAATATACAATTTTTTATATAAGTAAATATGTACTTTAAGCTGACAGTCAAAACATTTTTTTAAAAAAATCACTATTAATCACCCTATAACAAACAAATTATAAGAATGAATGGAATTAATAAATAGAATATTTTTTTTGAATCTGATATTATTTTTACAATATTTAAATAAATAAGGAAAAATGTAGTTGTCAATTTTATATAAATAGCATTATATAAAACACAACTATTAAATATTATTATTAAACCTTCAAACAGCACAATATACATGTCATACTGAGTTTTTATTTTTTTCATTTCAGCAATACTTTTACGATGATTATAAATACGTAAAATACAGTATATAGTCGATATGATAAAAATAACTGTCATTATTGTAAAAATATAATGTGTGTTTATAATTCCATTTGTAAACATTCTTGCACCTCCATTATATAGCAATATTATAAATTTGTCAATTTTTGTGATTTTTTATAATTCTGCGATAAATTCTGCAAATAACAAATTAACACCAGACATCTCAGCCAAACAAATACATCTCCAATATAATAATATCATAAGAATAATTAATAATATATTTTTTATAATATCTAATATTGCTATGGTCTTTACGGAATAATCCCCCAATTTAATTTCAACCATAAAAATATACATCAAAGAAAATGCAAATATTATTGTCATTGCTAAAAAGTTATTGCTTAATATTAAAGATGTAGGAGTAAATAATATAAAAGTGTGTTTATTGAAATCTTTATAACCAGAATAGTCACGTTTACTTCTTTTACGTCTATATAAATATAGAATACTAAAAATGACAAAAAAGCAATATATAACGCTTATTATAAGCATTTTTATCTCCTTTAATTTTCTTTATTTTTACTTGCATGATTTTTTAACCATATAAAAATTTTATCATATATTTTTATCAAAATTATAATCCAAATATCTACGCACCCTGATACCAGTAATATTTTAAATATCTCTTTTACTCTTGAATCAGCATTATAAAACATCAGCAGAATTTCCTTTATTTCTTCATACATATATATATCCTTTCACATTCGCTATTGACGAATTGAAATTAATTATTGAAATATTATAGCTTTTATTTTTAGTTCTCTTTATTTTCATTCTTTTTTAACCATTGAGATATTTTATTATGTATCACGTATAATATAGCAACACAACTGACAACACCACCAACAACACAACCTGAAACAACAATTGCTTTTAATATATATTTTATTAATTCATACATAAATAGTCCTTTCCAATTCGCCAATGGCGAATTTTATAAATTAAAACGGTTCTTCATCTGTCAGCATTTCATATTCTGAAAGTTCCTCTGGAAGATCCTGTTGCACAGGTGAAGCTGTAGGCTTATTCGGTTTATCCCCTCCAAAGTAAACATGATTTGCTTCAACCTGCATTCCGTAATGTTTTATGTTTTCCTTTTCGTAATTATTGTTTTTCAATCTTCCCTGTACAATTATAAACTTTCCTTTGGTGAAATTACGTGATACAAATTCTGCTGTTTGTCTCCATGCTATCACTGAAATAAATTGTGCTGCTCTCTTTCCGTTTTTGTCCGGAATATCTTCCTCTACTGCTACCGTAAATTTGCACACTGAAATATTATTCGGCGTCTGTCCTAAATCCGGATCGGCAGTCAGACGTCCCATTTGGTGCTATACTAAAAAAGTGGACAGCAAAAAGCGAAAGATGGTATAATAATAAAAAAAGGAGAGAAACACATGGAAAACACCA
>CABIYQ010000035.1 GCA_902362965.1 Oscillospiraceae bacterium | reverse complement strand
CCGTCGGTGGTAACCTTAAGCATATTGTCAACATCGGGAGTGACCTGCTTGTTGTGAATCTTTTCCGCACGTTCCGACAGTGACTGTATTAAATTTTTCTGTGTTTCCGTAGGCTCGGCAGCAATAATGTGACGTTCACATTCAGGTTCGGGAAGATTTAAGTCCTCTGCGGTTTTTATGTCAGCACACTCCTTGAAAGCGGTCATAAGCTCAGGAAGATTGCTGAATTTTGAAAGTCTGGTTTTCTGCCTGAAGCCTTTGCCTGTAGGAGCATATTCAAGCTTTGTGACCTTTTGCGCAAAGTTTGCCGCCCATGCGTCAAAGTGGGTAAGACCGCTTTCACGTAGATAGTCAGCCTGTAAATATTTCTGCATAATGAAAAGTTCCGTGATACTGTTGCTTACCGGAGTACCCGTAGCAAAAACGATACCTTTTCCGCCTGTCAGCTCGTCAAGATACTGACATTTAATGTATAGATCCTGAGTTTTCTGAACTTTTCTGTTAGCCGCAACTCCTGAAATATTGCGCATTTTAGTTGAAACGCTTAAATTCTTGAACATGTCGGCTTCATCAATAAACAGCTTGTCTACACCCATTTCCTCAAAGGTAACCATGTCGTCCTTTATCGGCTTTTCAATAAGCTTTTTAAGCTTAGCTTCATAATCACGTTTTGTGCGCTCCATGTCCTTGACGGTAAAACTCTCGGCATTCTGTTCTTTCATTTCAGCAATGTCATTAATAAGCTCATTGATCTGATCTTGAATGAACTGTTCCTCACGTTCTTTTGAAACGGGAATTTTAATAAGCTGAGAGTGACCGATAATAATGGCGTCAAATTCGCCTGTTGCAATTTTGGCGCACAATTTTTGGCGGTTTTCTTTTTTGAAATCGTCTTCATGTGCAATTAAAATATTTGCATTAGGGTACAGTGTAAGAAAATCATTTGCAAACTGTTCGGTCATATGATTTGGAACGGCAAGGAGAGATTTATTGTGCAGTCCCAGACGTTTTCCCTCCATGGCGGCGGCTATCATTTCATAGGTTTTGCCTGCCCCAACCTTGTGTGCAAACAGCGTGTTACCGCCGTATAAGGCGTGTGCGACAGCGTCCTTTTGATGTTTCTTAAGGGTTATTTCCGGATTCATTCCTGCAAAAGTCAGGTGAGAACCGTCATATTCACGGGGACGTATAGAATTATACAAAACATTGTATTTTTCNTCTTTGAATATCCATTCACGGAAAGCGTTTTCAATAAGCTCCTGTTTCTGACGTGCAAGGAGAGTTTCATCATGATTTATCACGTATTCTGTTTTATCCTTTTCAGGATTGTAAACAGGATCGTAAACGGTAGTATCGATCATGTTAAGACTGTCCTCAAAAATGCTGTATCCGGATTTTCGGGACGTACCGTATGCAGTATTAGACTTGATATTATCCTTATCAAGAGACTTATTCATAACATTCCATTTAGCAGTTGCAGGGTTATGCTGAATTCCTATGTAATTATTGTCTATTCCCAGATTACGGGAGAACTTCGGGGTTTCAAAAAGCTCATACATAAATTCCTGAATGTACTTATCGTCTATCCAGGGAGAACCGAGCTTAGCCGTAATATCTCCTGCTTCGATACGGTCTGGCATGGCGGCTTCAAGGGCGGAAACATTTTCAGTAAAATCAGGATTTGCTTCAGCTGCACTCTTAGCAACGGCAAGTTTGTTTCTGATGTTTCCGGAAAGATATGCGTCTGCGGTTTCCCATGCAGACGTTTCAGGATTTAAGAAAATAACGCCTTTAAGATCTGAAATTATTTCACTTTTTTCTTTTCCGTCCATAAGTTCGGACATGAAATCAAGGTCGACGCCTGCTTTTTCAGAAATGGAAACGGCAAGAGCGTCTGCGGCGGTATCAGCGTGCGTTATCCTTACAGGAGGCTGTAATGTACGTTTTGTAAAAATATCCGCTTTACCGATAAGCTTGCCGTCCTTGACCTTTTCCAGTGAAAGAACAAGGGGAAGTGAAACGTCCTCACGGAAAATGTCTCTGTTGGTTTTATCATTTAATAATCCGTTTTTCTTTGTGAAATCATCATAAAGCTGATTCAGTTCTGTACGCTTTGAAATAATAGCTTCGTCCGAGTAACCCTCAAGCTGCATATTAAGCAGTTCACGGACGCATTTTGAAATAGCGGCTATTCCGCTTACACGCTCGTATCTCTTTCCGGTAAACGGGATTTCAGTCATAATAGAATTCTCACGGTAAAATATTTTACCGTCAATTTCAGCGTATGAGAAATTTTTGACCGTCGGATCGGCAGGAAGAATTTCAGGTTTAAATTTATCCTTTTTCTTTCCGGAGGGTTTTGCAATAACAGACTTTTCAGCGGTATAATTTCCTTTTATTTTCTTTACCGCTTCATTTAAAATAACTTTAAGATCGGAATTTTCAAAAGGAACAACCATAGTACCTTTGCCGTAAAGCTTGTTTCCCTCCACAACTTTTCCTAAAATCATTTCCGGATTTTCAATGAAGTAATTGTTGAGTACAAGACCGTCTGGATTTTTTGAGGTATACACCCAATCGGGCGCAATATCTATCATTTTTTCACGTTTCCGGAGAAAAATAATGTCGGAGGTGACTTCCGTTCCCGCATAGGATTTGAAAGCATTATTTGGCAGTCTGACAGCGCCCAGTAGCTCCGCACGCTGAGAAATGTATTTTCTTACCGACGGATTAGCCTTGTCAAGAGTACCGGAAGAAGTGATAAAAGCGATTACGCCTTCCGGACGTACCTTGTCCAGAGTTTTTGCAATAAAATAGTCATGGACCGCAAAATTGTATTTGTCATATCTGCGGTCTGAAATTTTAAAACCTCCGAAAGGAATGTTGCCTACAGCGACGTCAAAGAAATTGTCTGAGAAGTCACGCTTTTCAAAGCCGGTGATCTGAATGTCAGCATCAGGATAAAGAAGCTTTGCAATGCGGCCAGAAACGCTGTCCTTTTCAACTGCGTAAATACGTGAGTTGTCTGACATTGATCCCGGCATTTTACCGAGGAAATTTCCTGTGCCTGTAGAAGGATCGAGAACAGAACCACCGTGAAAACCCATATTTTCAAGAGCCGAATATATTGATTCAATAATGAACGGGGGAGTATAAAAGGAATCAAGAACTGAAGCACGTGCGGCATTGTATTCTTCGTCAGTAAGGAGATTTTTGAGCTCTGAATATTCCGCAGACCATTGTTCATTTTTTGAATCAAAAGCGGCGGACAATCCGCCCCAGCCAACGTATCTGGAAAGTATTACTTGTTCTTCCGGTGTTGCAGGTCGATTTTCCTTTTCAATCATTTTCAGCGTTCTGATAGCTTCGGAATTCGCCTTGAATTTCGATTTAGCGCCGCCTTCGATGATAAAATCACCAGTAATTTTGAAGTTTTCAATTTTCATGTCAGACTTCATAGATTTTTTAGCTTGTTCAACGGTTCTGTCAGTATGGTCGATATATTCATAAAGATCGCTGTTCAGCAGTTGGTTGTATGAGATATTTTCAGTGACAGAAAAAACGCCGCTGTCCCTTGTGACCGTACATTCGTCGGTTATCCACGGAAATGCGCCTGTCAGAGAAACAACTTCGCTTATATTACCCGTAATCTTATGACGAAATCTGTCACCTACAGTAATCTTCTGCGGAACATCTGGCTTGTTATTTTCTTCAGGATTTTTTGCATCTGATTCTTCAATATTATTTTTTAAATCGGAATTATTAACAGGTTTTGTAAATGTTATTTCAGATTCAGGTATGACCTTATTGCTTTCATTGTTTTCAGATAAAATGCCGTATTCTTTAAGGGTATTCTTTGCTTTCTTTATGTAAGGTTTATCGAATTCATTATTTGAATCGTAGTATTTCAAAATGTATTTTGCATGATATATACGGTCATCTATATCGGCTTTGGTAATATATTCGCCTTTGGATACCAGTTCTGAAATTCTTTCAGCGACTTCTTTCCAGGAAAGATAAATTTTTCTGCCCTCCTCATTGTCATACTTACGGTTAAGAATAATTTCAATGCCTTTTGAATTGTGATTTGCAAAGGCATAAAATTCATTTCCCGAATGACCGCCTGTACCGTACTCGTCTTTAAGCATTTTGGCAAGTTCATTTATAGAGTGGCTTTCTTTACAGAATTCTTCAATACGGAATTTACCGTCCTGAAATCCGCTGCCTCTCATTAAAGCTGCATAGATTGCTTTTTCTTCTGCGTCAGATTCATAAACTACAGGTTCTCCGAACAGAGAAAGCTGTGACGGTACATATTGGTGATCTTTTGATGTAATTTGCGGCGCAGCTTTTGACAGAATTTCAAATCCCTTTTCATTCATATCCTGCTGCCAGCCGTTATATGCAAGTACATCGGAAGTACCGAGCAGAATGCCGCCGAAATCGGGAGCGTCAAGGTCTTTCAGGCTGATACTATTTTCACTGATCTGTTCAACTTCTCTGCGTTTACCGTCATAGAGAATCACATCGCCTACAGATAATTCAGAAACGTCTGGAGATTTCTTTTCTGTGTTTTCAAAGACAGTAGTTTTTATTTCAGATTTATCATTATCTGACAATTCAATAAGTTTGTCAAAATCAAGATTTTTAAGAACAGTATTCATATGATCAAGAGAATTAAAAAGCTGTTCATCAACGACTCTACCATCCTGTTCTTTTACGATACGGTATGTTTCAAGATCGGCATAAGCTTCAATACCTGCAAGACCGGTTTCCTCATCCGGTTTATATGCCAGTTCAATGTGATCCATATTTGAAAAGTTACCAGGAGAGCCAAATTCTTTTTCACAGTATTCATTGATTAACCGGATAGCCCTATCCATTGGATTTTCTTTAATTTTCCTATGTTCGGACAATTCCGTGACAGATTTACTCAATTCGCCAATGGCGAATTTTTCTTTTTCAGCTGTAAAGCTGTGTGCAATCTCCTCCAGACGTTCAATATCAGCTTTGCTGACTGTAATAGTTGTTGTTTCTCCGGCAATTTTACCGGAGAATTTTATTCCGCTTTCCCCAAGCTTATCAGCAATTTTAGCAGCAATATCGGTATCATACTTTCTGTAAGTCTTTTGCGGAATGTATCTGTACGGAGTATTGCCGATTATTTGTATATCAGTTCTGTCAGAATTTCTTCCTCTGCTGTTTTCAGAAAACTGTTCTGAAGCTGTACTGTTTTCAGGTAATCTCCCTGATTCTCCGCTTCTTTGTATTCCGGACTGTTCTCCTTGAGTTTTTCCACTATTATATCTTCCATTTCGTGTGCCTGAAGATTGATGGCTGTCAGATGTTTGTTCAGTTGATCGCTGTTTTTCAGCCATATAAATTCCTTGGGATTCTGATTGAGAAGATAATTCCTGCGCATTGTTACGTACTTCCCGTGAGGGATCTCCTGAAGAAGTTCCTCCGGAATCGGTTTCCAGTACCCCAATGCCGTCTTGTAATAATTCTCTCTCATTTCTTCCGGTACTATGTCGAATTCCGCTTCCGTGAATCCCAGAATCTCTTTTTCCTCCGCCGATTGTCTTTCCGATTCTGCTACCATCTCCAGAAATTCTTTCCTTTCCTGATCCGATATCTGATCTATAGGAACTTCCCTCAGATAAATCGGATAATACCGGAAATTCTCCTCGTCCAGAACGTACGTCCATCCCTTTAAGATTTCCGTATCCGGAAGATATTCCCCTGTCTTGGGGTTCAGAACGTGTCTCACTCCGTCTATCATTTTCTCTTGTTTCATTATGTTCGTTCCTCCTGATTTCTTCAATTGCATTATGCCTTGTGTTTCTTACAATACTTTCAATTTCAAGAAAAATACTTTTTGAAATTTCTGTTACAGCCTGTCCAATTTCTTCAATCGGATATTTACTTAATCCGGTAAGGTTTTTGGGTGATGGCTGTGCTTCTCCCGGACAGCAGCGGTAAAGTAAAGAATATGCGGCAGATTCTGCAACTACTTTGTATAAGTCTGATTTATCATCATTTGAATACTTTGCCGTACGCATAAGAGTAATATCATATAGCTGTTCCTCCAGAGTTTCAGAATCCAGATTATATTTCTCAGTTAGATGTTTGGAAACTGATTCGCTGTAATCAATATTCAGCTGACTGTCATTGATTTCCCAGATCCAAGGCAGGGGAGTACCTTCCGGTGTGGACGTCTGGGTGATGTCAAATAAATAACGTATTTTTCCGTTATGTAATGTAGGAACACCGTGTCCCTGCGGCTCACGGCTGAGACTTCGCCATGAACGTGCGTCCGAACATGCAGTAAACTGAGGGTTTTGCAGATTGATCATTATCTGATCGTCAAATGAATGCTTGTAGTGGTAAGAAGATGTCTGCAAAAATTTCAGCCAGTACTGAGTATCGGAAAGCTTTTCTTTTTCGGATTTGACAGATTCTTTTATTTCTCTTATTCTTCTGAATTCCATTATATCATACCTTTCATTTATAATCTATATTGTCAATATCGACTGAGCTATAATTTTCCTT
>CABIYQ010000034.1 GCA_902362965.1 Oscillospiraceae bacterium | reverse complement strand
GTTTGGGGAGATCTCTTGATAGACGGGCATAATCGCTATGAAATTTGCCAAAAACATGGGATTACATATAAAACCGTTAATAAAGATTTTGAATCAGATGAAGAAGCTGAGCGGTGGATCATATTAAATCAGTTCGGAAGAAGAAATCTTACAAAATTTCAGCGGAGCGAGCTTGCCTTGAAATTGAAACCTATGCTTGCGGCACAGGCTAAGAAGAGACAAGGTAAGCGGAACGATCTTAACATTCCGCAGAATTCTGCGGAATGTTCAAAGAATGGTGAAACCCGGGAAGATATAGCTAAAATAGCAGGAGTGTCAAGAGATACGATTAGCAAAGTGTCTGTGATACAAGAAAAAGGCTCTCCGGAGCAAATCCAAAGAGCCAGAACAGGCGGTAAGGGGAACACTGTAAACGCTATATATCATGAAATAACAACTAAGTCGAAAGAGACTAAGGTTTGTAACAAATGCGGTAATGAAAAGCCCGCCGATGAATTCTATGCAGGTAAAAATGTTTGTAAACAATGCCGCAACAAGCAGAAGAGAATGGCAAAACCTATAACAGATTTTAAAGGAGACGTAACTGCAACTATGGATGACAAAATAAAAAATGCAGATGTAGACAGTATCATTAATAGTTTGTACGATACAAATACACCGGTTGAATTAACATCTGATGATCTGGCAGAAGATATTTTGTGTGTAGTATCAAATTTCGCTGGTGATATTGACAGATGTATAGAGGAATATGACGTAACAATAACAGAAGAAAACGGTAAAAAAATAAAGGCTGCTCTGGAGAAAGCAGAAGCAGCAATACAAAAAATGAAAGGAAATATTAACTATGAATAATTATAACACAAAATTTAAGTATTGTCAACTAAATGCCAGACTTTTGGTAGTAGACAAGGCATATCAAAGAGAAATCCAGCAGGACAGAGTAAAGAGAATAGTTGCTAATTTTAATCCTGCGCTAGTCAATCCAATAAAGGTGTCTCACAGAGACGGAAGATACTATGTTTTTGACGGTCAGCATACCCTTGCGTCATTAAGGATGCAAAATCATAGTCCAAGTTTGATGGTTGACTGTAAGGTTTATGAGGGACTTACCCAAGAAGATGAAGCCAGACTGTTCGCTGAACAAAACGGAATATCCCGTGCAGTTGAAAGCATTGCAAAGTTTAAAGCTTTATATGCTGCAGGAGATGTAGATGTGGTTGAAATGGTAAGATTAGTTGAGTGCAGTGGATTTTATATGGATTTTTCTAAATCTAAAAAGATTAACCGTATTACTGCGGTAGCCAAAACATATAAAGTATTTAAAGCCGTTTCATCGTCTGATTTTATAGAAATATTATCATTAATAAAAGAGTCATGGGAGGGTATACCGGAAAGCCTGAACACTGAAATAATCGGTGGTATGTATCTGTTTTATAAAACCTATAAAGGTGAATATAAAAGAAAAACATTGGTAACGCAGCTATCAAAAGTAAGCCCTGCAATAATCATAAGAGAGGGAAAGGCGTTTTCAAATGGAGGTGATGCACGTTTTGCAAGACAGATATTAAATATTTATAACAAAAATTTAAGAACCAACAGGTTAGACGACAAAATTTAAAACCAAGGAGGAAAGAAATGAAGCAATTGAAGAAGGGGTCAGGGTATGAGGAAACAAGCGTTGCATTCGATATATTAGGTCAACCGAAACGTAGCAGTAACCCAGACTACATACCTAGCGATGCAGAGTACAACGCACTGAGGGAAGTTTGCCCATGGTTGACAAATATGGGGAAACAAGTGAGAGTTGACAGAGCAGTTAAAAAATTTATTTAAGAAAAGAGGAATAAAAAATGAAAGGGTATAAAGGATTTGAGCCAGGGCTGATATGCCGAGGCAAACAGTACGCAGAAAATACAGTATTTGAGGAAGAAGAAGCAAAAATATGCAGTTGTGGAATGCATTTTTGTGAAAACCCGTTTGATGTATTGGATTATTATGGTTTCACAAATGATAATGGCGATTTCAATGAGTTTGCAGAGGTTGAAGCATTAGATGAAGAAAAAACTAATGATAACAGAAAATTCTGCACTAAAAAACTGAAAATAGGTGCAAAGCTGTCAATATCAAAATTTATAAATGCCTGTGTTGATTTTGCTATAGAAAAAACATCAACATGTATTGCTGATAATAAAATAAGCAGCGGAGATTCTGCACGGATAGGCAGTAGCGGATATTTTGCGCAGATAGGCAGTAGCGGAGATTTTGCACAGATAGGCAGTAGCGGAGATTCTGCACGGATAGGCAGTAGCGGAGATTCTGCACGGATAGGCAGTAGCGGAAATTCTGCGCAGATAGGCAGTAGCGGATATTTTGCGCAGATAGGCAGTAGCGGAGATTCTGCACAGATAGGCAGTAGCGGAAATTCTGCACGGATAGGCAGTAGCGGAGATTCTGCACAGATAGGCAGTAGCGGAGATTCTGCACGGATAGGCAGCAGCGGAAATTTTGCAAAGATAGGCAGTAGCGGAAAAGATTGCGTTATCTGCTGCGCCGGTCACAATTCAGTCGTGAAAGCCAAAAAAGGCAGCTGGATTACGCTGGCTGAATGGGAATATTCTGAGGAAAAGGAACGTTATATTCCAAAATGCGTAAAAACGGAATTTGTGGACGGCGAACGAATTAAGGAAGATACGTTATATAAACTGATAGACGGTGAGTTTGTTGAGGTATAAAAAAACCGCCTGCCCTGAGGCAACAGGGACAGGCAAAAGAAAAAATTTAAACAAATAAATGATAGCATGAAATAGAGGAAATGTCAAGGAGGAAAGGTAATTAAAATGTACAGAGGGAAAACCCATACAGTATATGGAATAGCATATTTTAATGATGTCATATACAGTTCGATTTTTTACGAAAATGAGGACGATGCGGAACAGTTTGTAAATGACGGTATAGGCGAAAAAATTATAAAAGTACATTTGTCAGACGAATCATATAAAGTGTTAAAGAGAAAAGGAGTTATAAGATGAGCTGCATTTACGATTATGACAGTCCTTGCGAGTGTGATATTGAAGCATGCAGAACCTGTTATAAAAATCCGGACAAGCCGGAACCCGATATTGATTTAATGAGAGATTTGGAAAGGGAGGAAAAATAGTATGGCTGATTTTTCAGATGGCGTAAAGGAATACATTGAAGCAGAAGGAAAAATAAGAAATTTCTTTCCGGTAGACTGGAAAGGTAATAAGGATATTAGCTGTTTTCAATGCGATTTTTTCAATCGAAACAGTGGATTATGTTTAATAACAAAAGAGGTAACGCCATATCCTCAAAAGTTTACGGGACGTATTTGTCCATTTAATGAGGCGACAAGAAAGGAAGAGTAAAATGGACAGTTTTTTTAAAAGAGTGTCGGCTATACAAGCTGAACTTAAAGCGCCTAAGAATCAGTATAACGCCTTTGGTAGATATAATTACCGCAGTTGCGAAGATATACTCGAAGCTGCTAAACCGCTATGTCAGAAATATAGCGTTGTACTTAATATTTCAGACAAAATTATTAACTTAAACGAAAGATACTATGTTGAAGCAACAGTAACACTGTTTGATATGGAAAGTAATGCAATGTTATGCAGTACGGCGAGCGCTCGTGAAGCGTTGACTAAAAAGGGTATGGACGATTCACAAATAACCGGAACAGCGTCAAGCTATGCAAGAAAATATGCATTAAACGGACTGTTTAATATTGATGATACCAAGGACGCAGATACAAACGAATACAAAGAAGAAAGTGCTGAAAAAATAATTTGTCCTAAATGCGGCAATGAAGTAAAAAGTCAGAAGTCAACTGACGGTACAACTGTAAGAACCATTACACCAAAAGAAGTATATGATGGCTGTGGTGGCATGTGTTATAGTTGTTATAAAAAAGCAAAGGAGAACAAATAAATGTACAGTAAATTACAAGACGGTAGTTTCATTATCAGCGGTTACGTTCCCAGAGATGCTGAACTTAAGACCGTTGGAGAAAAAAAGTCCAGCCTTTGTCGCTGGAGTGTAAAAGTAGGCGAAAAGAAAAACGGCGATGAAAAGGAGGCAATATGGACAAACTGTCAGGCATGGCACAATTTGGCTAGATGTGCTGCTGCAATAAAAAAAGGTGATACTGTTCTTTGTGTCGGTAAAATTGAAATAAATCAAGGAAACGACGGCAGAGAATATAAAAATCTGGTTTGCGAATTTGTATCAATAGTCAAAAGTGTTCCAAAGCCTGAAACAATTGTACCGGATCCTGCAAACGAATCGCTCGGCGATTTATCCGACTATGAAGAAATCCTGGATGATGGAGACGTACCGTTTTAAGTTACAATTTGATTACAAAATAAAGTTAATTGCATATTTTAATGCAAATTCAGCAGTGAATCTGTCCATTAGTGAGGGGGTGTTAATATAACACAGGAACAAATAGACGCCGTTAATTTTGAAGAAGCTGAAATCGAATCTATAAAAGGCATAATTGAACATATTGCTTATTTTGACGAAAATAATGAAGAAAGAAAACAAACGTTAAGTAAACTGCGTGAAAAAGCGGCAAAAAGTGAAATGCTGAAAATATTTGACCGTATATTATTTGATTTTAAAGCAAGCAACTGCGAATATCTTGCACAGAATCAAATTGATATGTCTTATGATTATTGTCTGGAAGATTATTCGACTACAGCCCCGTACGAGGAAATAAGCAGATATACAGACCCTTTTGAGAAAACGGTTCAGCTGGAAAGTGCAGCAATAAAAGCTAAAAAGGTAGGTTTTACAAGTTTCAAGAAGGCATATAACAATTATGAAAAATCTCTGCGATTAATAAAAGTAAAACCCAATATAAGCCTATCGCATCCAACGGATTTTCCGATGCAGCCCATAGAGCTGGAAGCCGGAGAATGGGACTGCGACGCCGAGGGTGTTTCAAAAACCACTATGAGCAATCATGAGATTGCGTGCCTGCATCCGATCATGCCGACAGAACGTCTCGTGAATATTGATACGGGTGAAGAAAAGCTTAAAATAGCGTACTTCAAGGGCAAATATTGGCGTGAGATCATAATAGGCAAAAAAGAGCTGTTTGATGCTTCAAAAGTAATCCAGTTAGCGGCAGTAGGAGTGTCAGTCACTTCAAAAAGTGCAAAGCTTTTGTCTGAATATTTATGCAGTATTGAAGCGTTGAATTACGATTCTTTGCCGGAACGTGAAAGTGTATCAAGACTTGGTTACATAGGAGACGGAAGAAATTTTTCACCTTATGTTGACGGACTTGTTTTTGACGGAGACGCAAATTACAGTACTATTTATAATGCGATCAAGGAACACGGAGATTTTGCAAAATGGAGAGAAACCGCAATCAAATGTCGACACGCTAATATAACAGCGCAGATAATGCTTGCGGCAAGCTTTGCAAGCGCACTGATAAAAAAAATCGGAGGACTGTGCTTTTTTGTTCATTTGTGGGGAGTAGAATCCGGAACAGGTAAAACTGTTGCGCTTATGCTTGCGGCGTCGGTGTGGGGAAATCCTGCAATCGGACAGTACGTCCAGACGTTTAACGCAACACAAGTAGGGCACGAAAAAACAGCGGCATTTTTAAACAATATACCGATGTGTATAGACGAGCTGCAATTGTCCAAGGACAGTCACGGCAGAAGTAAATTTGACGTATATCAGCTGTCTCAGGGAGTAGGACGTACAAGAGGTACAAAATCGGGAGGAATAGATAAGACCCCCGTATGGGATCTATGCATACTGACTACAGGAGAATCGCCGTTAACGTCCGATAATTCGGGCGCAGGAGCGGTAAACCGTGTAATTGACATTGAGTGTAAAGCAAAGGACGCCGTAATAAAAAACGGCATGGAAGTTACTCAAAGCATTAAAATGAATTACGGTCATGCAGGAAGAATTTTTATTGAAAGTCTCAACGATGATGTTATAGCCGAAGCCAAGGAGTTGTACAGCAAATATTACAAGGAGCTATCCTCCGGAAGTACGACTGAAAAACAGGCAATGGCGGCGGCAATGCTGCTTACAGCGGACGAGCTTGCAGACAGGTTTGTTTTTAAAACCGAAAAACATCTGACGGTCAGTCAGATATCAGAATTTTTGAAAAGCAAAGCGTCTGTTTCAGCCGGAGAACGAGGTTATAGCTATATGTGCGACTGGGTTGCGATGAATTCCAACAAATTCCGAGCTGACAATGAAAATTCAGACGTATACGGTGTTATTCTTGACAACTGGGCGTACATAAACGGAGCGGTTTTCCGCAAGGCCGTCAAGGACGCAGGATTTGACGACAGGGCGTTGCTTTCGTGGCTTAAAACTAACGGATTGATTTTGACAAGAGGGCGCAACATGACACGTGGTAAACGTATTAACGGCGTTAATGTGGAATGCGTTGTAATGAAACTTCCGGTGGGTGAAGACGAAATAAATATTGAAGATTATGAAGATTTACTGTAATAAGGGACATGTGAGGGACTAAAAAAGGCAAAATGAGGGACATGTATATTAAGCTTAAAGCACGTATTTACGTAATTTACAAAGCTTGTGGGACTGTGGGACATTTTCCCCCTATATATAAGATATATATCAAAATATATTATAATTTCCCCGTTTCAATAATAAAAAATTTTTCTGACGAAACAATGCGCGATTTTGTCCCACAGTCCCACAACACGTTATAAACCACATAAATATGAGGTTTACAAAGTGGGACAACCGTCCCTCGATGTACCGCATGTCCCATACAAAGGAGTGATAAAAAGTTGTGATACAATTAAGAGATTATCAGATTGAATGTATTGATATTCTTGACAATAAAGGTCAGGGACGTTACCTTGT
>CABIYQ010000033.1 GCA_902362965.1 Oscillospiraceae bacterium | reverse complement strand
ATACTTGGTGTTTTCCATGTGTTTCTCTCCTTTTTTTATTATTATACCATCTTTCGCTTTTTGCTGTCCACTTTTTTAGTATAGCACCATGATGAGTGTGACAAGCACAGTAAATACGGCTGTTCGTGCAGGACAGTTCGTGGCGAAAAAGCTGGCGTAAAGGAGCGTTTTATGAAAACATATATTTATCCGCAAAATTTAAAAGCGACCTCCAGACTGTGGCTCTGGAGCATCCGTGACTTTCTGATCATCTGTCTCGGACTGATTTTGTCAGTGGTGATTTTAACGCAGCTATGGACTTTTCTGCCCTTTGCCATCACGGCGGTGTTTGCGTTTCTGAGCATTCGGTTTGAGGAGACGACGGTGGTCGATTATATGGTCTGTGCGTTCCGGTTTTTTATAACGGCACAGCAAATATTTTACTGGAAGTGAGGAGTATTATGAAGAATAAAAAATCTACGCAGAACCTGTTCGGACTGCGGACATTCGGCAAATACGGCTTGCTGACTGACAAGGCAGGACTTGCTTTTTTCAGCGTGCTGCCAACCAACATTTCCGTGCTGTCGGCAGAAAATATCGATGTGAAAATCCACCATCTGATGATGCTGTTAAGTATGATTCCGGAACTGGAAATCATTTGTCTGGACAGCTGTGAATGCTTCGATGGCAACAAGGTTCATATCAAGAATCGCCTGAAACAGGAGGAAAATCCGCATATTCGGAAACTGCTGGAACAGGACATGGCATTTCTGGACGATATTCAGGTGGAGATGTCTACGGCAAGGCAGTTTCTGTTCTGCATTCGTTTCAAGGACAAAAAAGACGAACAGATTTTTCAGCAAATCAACCGTGTTTCCAAAGTGATTTCGGAGCATGGATTTGACGTGCGGCGCATGGAAAAATCCGACGTCAAGCGGATGCTGGCAATTTACTTTGAAGCGTCCATGAATGGAGAGGAAATGCCCGATATTGAGGGAGAAAATTACTTGGAGGTTATTGAAAATGTTTAAGAGAAAACAAAAAATCCTTACGCCCCAACAGGCGGAAGAAATCCGGGTTCAGGAATTTTTTGACCGTATTGTTCCAAGCACAGTGCGGTTTTTTACGGATCATTTTATCTGCGGTAACAGTTACAAATGCGTATGGGCAGTTCGGGAATGGCCGCCTACTACGGAGGAACAGGCAATCCTTGCCCATCTTGCGGACAGGAATTCTGTGACGCTCCGCATTTACAACCGCTTTGTGGACAGCGCTGAGCAGCGGCAGATCATCCAGCATGCCACACGCCGGAACAAGCTGATGTCCACAACAAACGATGTGACGGAATCTCTGACTGCGGAGAGCAATTTGCAGGACGTGGTGCAGCTGATCGCAGACCTGAGACGAAACAAAGAACCGCTGCTGCACACGGCTGTGTTTATTGAATTGAAAGCCTCCGACGAGGACAAATTAAAGGAGTTACAATCGGATATACTCATGGAGTTAACGCGCTCCAAAATCACGGTGGACAGGCTGATTCTGCGGCAGAAAGAGGGCATGATTTCGGCGCTGCCATTCGGGTACAATGCGTTTGGAAGTCTGTATGAACGAGTGCTTCCTGCGAGTTCTGTGGCGAATCTCTATCCGCTGAATTATTCCGGCAAGACCGATGAAAAAGGCTTTTACATCGGTCGGGACAAGTTTGGCACGAACATTCTGGTGGACTTTGATAAGCGCAGCGATGACAAAACCAACGCTAATGTTTTAATTCTCGGCAACAGCGGTCAGGGCAAGAGCTATCTTATGAAGCTTCTGCTGACGAATCTGCGTGAATCCGGAAAGAGCGTGATTGTTCTGGACGCAGAACAGGAATATGCTGATCTGACGAACAATCTTGGCGGCACTTATCTGGATTTCATGTCCGGTGAATATATGATCAATCCACTGGAACCGAAAAGTTTTGGCGAAGCAGAAAAGGATGATACCTCACCGGAGCCGTTTCGGAAAGTTACAAGGCTGTCGCAGCATATCTCCTATTTAAAGGATTTTTTCCGCGCCTACAAGGACTTTTCCGACAGCGAAATCGACACCATTGAGATCATGCTGATGAAGCTCTACGCCCGATTTGACATCGATGATCTGACGGATTTTGACAAGCTGAAACCGACGGATTATCCGGTGATGCAGGATTTGTACGACCTGATTGAAAAGGAATTTATGATCTTCGACCACGAAAAAAAGCATTTGTACACAGAGGAAACCTTGCAGAATATCTGCTTGGGACTGCACTCCATGTGCAGGGGCGCGGAGTCGAAATATTTCAACGGACATACGAATATCAAGGACGGAGAGTTTCTTTGCTTCGGCGTGAAAGGTCTGATGGATACCAACAAGCGGCTAAAAGATACGCTGCTGTTCAATATTTTGTCCTACATGAGCAATCAGCTTCTGGGCGTTGGAAATACCGTTTCCGTCATTGACGAAGCCTATCTCTTTTTGAGCAATCTGACGGCAATCGAATACATCCGCAATGCTATGAAGCGCGTCCGCAAAAAGGAGTCGGCGATGGTGATCGCCAGTCAGAATGTGGACGACTTCCTGATTCCGGAGGTACGGGAATTTACCAAACCTCTGTTTGCGATTCCCACCCACCAGTTCCTGTTCAACGCCGGAAACATCGAGCCAAAGGCGTACACCGATACACTGCAATTGGAGATGTCGGAGTTCTCGCTGATCAAGTATCCGGAGCGCGGTTCCTGTTTGTATCGCTGCGGTAACGAACGGTATCTGTTACAGGTGCATGCGCCGGTTTACAAGGAAAAATTGTTTGGAAAGGCGGGCGGAAGATAATCCGGATTCGCAAAAACACTTGATTGCATACAAAAAGTGTGGTACAATAAAAAAAGGAGGTGCGTACGATGAGAATTTTTCCAAGGCGCTGTGAAGGTGCAGATACACTGAAATATATTTTTCCATCCATGCAGAAAGAGGTGCAGAAGGTCATTGATGTCATAAAAAGCATTGACTGCATTCAAAGAATTATCATATTTGGCAGCGCAGTAACGCTGAACTGTGGTATGCGCAGCGATCTGGATATCGCAGTTGACGCACCCGGCATTACGGATGAAGATGAATTTCTGCGGATCATTCGACCAATCAAAAGGGCAGTAGATGTGGAAACGGACATCATTCACTACAACAGCATCCAGAGTGAATTGCTGTTAAACGAGATCAATACCAAAGGAGTGGATGTATATGACAACCGGGTTTGCTGATATGATTAAACTTTCAGAGCAAGACTATCGGGCGTGTAAGGCTATGGAATCCTATTTCCCGGATGAATTTGCAATTCGGACTGCACTGTATCATTTACAGCAAGCAGTTGAAAAGTCTCTAAAGGCAATTATTTTATACAATGGAGAAACGCCGGCATTTACGCATGATATTGATAAGCTGGCAGAACATTGTAAGAGTCTTGGAGAAACATTTTCCGATAATCTGGATCTCATTGCAGATTCGTTGACACTCTGGGAATCAAAAAGCCGATACGATCCGTATATCACGTTTTCTCAAAAAAAATACGATACAGCAAAGTCGTTTTACGACGAAATACATGAAAAGCTGATTTTGGCAATGAATCAGAATTACATGTGTGAGGAAACAGAAGAAGAAACGGAAGAACCATCTTTCGATATGACAATGTAATTCAACAGAGAGCTGCAGTAATAAGCGGCTCTTTTTTATGGGAGGAAAAAATTTGCAGAAGAAAAAAATACAGAATTCGGAGTCAATTGCGAGAAGCAGTTGGCTCTGCTTTTTTATCATCAGGAGGTATCTGATATGAGTGTCACAGTAGCCGCTATTGCCAAAAAGGTCTCTGTTTACCTTGCTGCGGACAAACGGACATGGAAAGCAGCCGGATTGATTATTGCAATTGTAATAGCAATTGCATTGCTTCCGGTAATGCTCTTGCTGGCAATGGGCAATCAGTTGTCGTCTGCGGAAACGCAGAGCATCGACTATTCCGCCTACGTGCAGAATCTATCTGCCCAGCAGCAGACGCAGCTTTCTCAGATGGAATCGGACGGAACAGCAATTGAGACTGAATTGACAAAGCTGAACCTGAAAAATCAAATTGTCAAAGCGCAGATGATCTATCTCACCTACTTTGAAAATGTTCAAAAAGGTGAGAACTTTTTTGCGGATTTCTGTGGCTGTTTCAAGGAAAGCGACAATGAAAAGCTGATCGATTTGCTGAATCGGAAATATGGATTGAGCATCAGTTACGAGGAGTTCATGCGCTCCTACGCTGTGATTACCAATGTCAGCATTGATGAAAACCGCTTCTTGAATTTAGAGATCATGAACAATATCGACCTTGCACGCTGGGCGGAAAACGCCTATGAAACCCAGTGGGGATATGTTCCCCATACAGACGGTAATGTGTTGTCAGCGGAAAAATACAAGGCGCTGAAAGAAAAATACCCAGATGAAATCACAACAGACTGTGACAAATGGCAGAGCCGCAGGACGGTGGACAATTACAATCTGCTGCGGTCATATCTGTGGTACGACTCGGAAAACCGGACAATTTCAGCGGAGGGTTACAGCGAAACTGTGCAGGAACTGTATCAATCTGCGACTGTCAAGGGTGATATTGATTCTCTGCCTGAAACGGTTGGAACGGCGGTGATCAGCGGCGATACCATCGGGATTTACGTTGGCGACGGCAATGTTGTGTATGCAAAATCTGCTGCGGACGGCGTTATGAAAGAACCTGTTTCTACCGGAAGCTGGACTGCTTGGTTTGAAATTCCGTGGATCGAATACGGCGAGGAAAATAGCTTCAGCAATGAGATTCACTTTGAAGAATATGACGAAAAGAAGAAAAATAATCTGGGACTGGTGCAGTGGGCTATTCAGGCGCACGAGAATGGCTGGGGCTATGTTTACGGCACGTATGGAAACGTGCTGACGGAATCGCTTTTGCAGGACAGAGCCTCTGTGTTCGGCGGCGAAGTTACAGATTACATGGAATTCATCCGTCAGAACTGGCTTGGAAAGAGGTGCTCCGACTGTGTTGGATTGATCAAAGGTTACGGCTGGTATGACAGCGCAAGCGGTGAAATTGTTGTCGGCTCTAACGGTATGGCAGATGTTGGAGCGAATGCGATGTTCGCAAATGCGACGGTTAAGGGTACGATCGATACCATTCCCGAAATCCCCGGACTTGCAGTCTGGGTGGACGGTCACATAGGAATTTACATCGGAAACGGCGAGGTAATCGAAGCCATGAATACCCTCAGAGGTGTTACCAGAACCAAGCTTGCAGGGCGTGAATGGACGCACCGGCTTCAGATTCCGTATATATCATATATAGACCAGCGTGACGCTGGACCCATGTCGCACACATCAAATCAATGAAAGAGCAGTATAAATCCTGCGAGGAAAATTAAAGAAATTTTTATATTTTATGATGGGAGAAAAATTGAATGAAAAAATCAGTCACAGTAAGCATTGATTCTGAAAAATTGTCCGCACTGGAAATGTATCTGGGACAGAAAAATATGAAGCTGTCAGATGAACTTGAAAAGTTTGCAGAGCAGCTTTATCAGAAATATGTACCCTCCAATGTGCGTGAATTTATCGAGTTGACGGCGGCGAAGAAGCCGTCCCGCAGGACAAAAAATACAGCTCCTGCGGAATCGGAAATGCAGTCGGAGCAGTAATACGCCCCGGTTCGCACCATGTCGGCTTGGCGTTTTCGACGGTGAGGTCGGATAACTACCCTATGAGAACGGTCGTAGCGAATCTGGGGCATTTGTCGCAGAGTTTGGGAATAGCGGAAATCAGGTGATTTCGGGTGGGTTTGAGGGTCATTTATTTTATTGCTGGTTAAAGTTTGGTCGCCTCTTGGCGACCAACCGATTACATCGACGAGCAAAGCTCGCCGAATTTGCAGAGGTTTGAAAGCCTTAACGGGCAGTCGCATAGAATGGAGGTTTTGAAAATTGCGGTCGGATACTACACAAAATACAAAAGAAAAAGCAGAAAATACGGAGGTTTCCCCAGTCGCCTCTGAGGATAAAAAGCAGAGATTCGGTCTTAAGATATATCCCGAAACTATGGGGATTATTGACACGCTTTTTGAGCATGATAACTGCAAGTCACGTTCTGAATTTATTGAAAAAGCAGTACGATTTTACTGCGGATATCTTCTTAATAAAGAGCATACAGCGACGGAGTTTATTGCTCCGCAGCTTGCAACGCTTACGGAGGGAATTGTAAAAGGCACGGAACAGAGGCTGTCCCGTGCCTTGTTTAAAGTTGCTGTTGAACTCGGTGCGATTACACATATGCTTGCGGCAGTGCATGACATTGACGACGATACAATGATCAAGCTTCGCGCTATGTGTACGGATGAAGTTAAGCGGATCAATGGTATCATTAATTTTGAAAAGGCTGTGAGGTATCAGCGGTCAGATTAAATCAAATTAAAACGGGGGTGATATGTCATGGCTTTATCGCAAATTATCGTCACAAGCCGCTATCTGAAAAGCGGAAATCAGAAAAGTAAAAACAAGCGCAGAAACTATACAAAATACATTGCAATACGTGAAACGGTTGAGATGCGTGAACAAAATACCATTGATAGAAATAATAACGCTACTCAAAATCAGCAAGAACTGCTTAGTGACCTGCTTTCAGATTTTCCCGAGGCAAAAAGATATTTAGAATACGAAGATTTCAAAGCCAACCCTACTGTAGAAAACGCATCTGAGCTTATCAGTACGATCATTGAGCGCAATGCAGATGTTATCGGCAACCGTCAGAATTTTGTCGGTTACATGGCAATGCGACCGGGCGTTGAGAAGCGCGGTGCGCATGGACTTTTTAATGAAAGTGATGAACCGATTGTGCTTGACAGAGCTGCAAATGAAATTGCAAATCATCCCGGAAACGTGTGGTCGCACGTTGTCTCTCTGCGCCGTGAGGATGCGATTCGTCTTGGCTATGATAACTCCGAGCGATGGCGTGAACTGGTCATGCGGCACATTGCTGACATTGCGGAGCAGACGAAAATTCCGCTGTGCAATTTGAAATGGTATGCCGCTTTTCACGACACCACGCACCATCCGCATATTCATCTGCTGGTGTATTCTAAAAGTCCAAAGCAGGGATTTTTGACGAAACAAGGAATCGATAAGATACGTTCCGTGTTTGCGAACGATATTTTTCATGACGATCTGCAAAGCATTTATATGGAGCAGACTATTCGGCGTGACGAGCTGAAAATGGAGTCAAAAAAGTATGTGGAAGAACTGCTGAAAAAAATCAGGGAAAACAATTTTCACAATGCCAAACTTGAAAGTCTTATTTTCACTTTGAAAAAACAACTTGACAGTACAAACGGTAAAAAGGTTTATGGATATCTTAAACCGGAGGTCAAGACAACGGTTGATGAGGTATTCAAAATTCTGTCGCAGGAGGAAAATGTACCTGAACTGTATGAGAAGTGGTGCGAGCTTGAGCGTCAGAAATACAAAACCTATACTCAGAAAGAAAAGGAGTTTCCTCCTCTGTGGGAAAACAAGGTCTTTCAGCCGGTGCGGAATATGATTGTTCAGCAGGTTTTAAATATTCAGTTCCTTGTTGAAGCAATTGAGGTTGCAGAACCGGAACTGCCGGAGTCGTTTACAGAAACGGAAATTGAGATTCCACCGCAAATTGATACGGATTTTTTTAAACCGAAAGAACCTGCTGATTCAAATTTGAAGTGGAATGACAATTATAAAACGGCTTACGAAATGATTCACGATAAGCGCTCGGAATTGCAGGATTATCTGCAAGCGGAACTGCTTTTGCTGTCGGAGGCTGAGTCAGAAATGCTCTTGCTATGTTTGAATTGGGAAAGCTGTATGCGGCTGAAAAGCTGGGCAAAAAGGATGCGGAGAAGTCGTTTGAATTCTATCGGAAAGCATTGCAGGGATTTTTAAAAATCGAGCCAATTGCAAAAAAATTGAAGCCGTTCCTGCAATTTAGAATTGGGCAAATGTATCGGAATGGTTTTGGAACAGACGTAGATATTCCGAAAGCAATTACATATTTTCAGCAATCTGCAGAGCACGGAAATGTTCATGCGAAACTGATTATTGCATTGGAATATATCAGCGGCGAGTTTCTGGAACAGGATATTGACAAGGGTATTTCCATACTGACGGAATGTGCAGACAGCAGCGATAAGCTGTCTTGTTACAGGATTGGAAAAATCTATCTGGATGGTAAAATAACTGCGCAGGATCTTGATAAAGCAGAAAAATATCTGCTTGCAGCGGATGAGAACGAGTATACTTTTTATGCGCTTGGCAAGCTGTATCTGACAGAGGAAAAGCGCGATGTGCAGCGTTCCGTTTCGTATTTTGAACAGTGTTCGGATACGAATCCGTGGGCAAGCTACTGGTTAGGAAAAATCTATTTGTTTGGCTGC
>CABIYQ010000032.1:1206-9051 GCA_902362965.1 Oscillospiraceae bacterium | reverse complement strand
CATTCTGTTTTGAAAAAGGAAGAAGTCTACCTCAAACACTATTCTTCTTTCTATGAGGCTAATATCAGACTCTTTGATTATATTAATGGGTTTTATAATCGTAATCGCATTCACTCGGCTATTAATTATTTGTCGCCCATTCATTTTGAAAAATCTTTACTTTTTCTTAATTCTTTTCGCCTTTTTGTGTCCAGATTATTGACTATGGTCCATTTGTCATTCTTTATGACTTTGCTCTCATTCAGTTCTCTGCATATCGAATCATAACCCATTCCGCTTAAAAACATTTTAAATATGCTTTTTACTATTTCTGCTTCTCTTGGGTTTATTATCAAATCCCCGTCATACAAATTATATCCGAAAGGTGCTGAATGGAACTTAACTGTTCCGTTTTTCATTTTACTCCTTATGCCCCATCGGACATTATTTGAAATCGATGCGGATTCCTCCTGTGCCAAGCCGCCCATTACAGTTACCATTATCTCATCTGTTATATTTGCAGTATCTATATTTTCCTTTTCAAACATAACAGAAATGCCTAACTCTTTAAGTTCTCTTAAAACGCTCAGACAATCTTTCGTGTTTCTTGCAAATCGACTTATTGATTTTACAATAATACGATCTATTTTACCTCTCCGACAATCTTTCAACATTCTTTGAAATTCTTCACGCTTGTCCATTCGAGTTCCAGTTATTCCTTCGTCGGCATACACGGAAACTAATCTTTCAGTTTCACTGTCAGCTAAAAAATTTTCATAATACCTCATTTGTGTCATTAATGAATTTTGCTGATCCTCTGAATTTGTACTTACTCTGCAATATGCAGCTACTCGGATTTTACTTTCTTTATCTTCTGTTATTGTCGGATTTATCACCTTTACATTTGGAATCATTTTTTACTCCTATTTTGTTTTTTTCATACAACACATTACCACACATCTCCCTGATATATCCAGTTGATTATGTACTAAATTTATACCTCTAAAACTGTGCAAAACTGACTAAAGCAATCCTGCTTATTCATCTCATCCAATCTTTTAAATTGTTCCTCTGTCAGAATTCCACTTTCAAACATTTTTTCTGAAATCTGCTTAAGCAGATTATATGCATACTCAGCTTGTCCATATTTACACATAGTTTTTTCCCTCCGTACATTTATACCTTGAACAAAATATCTTTCCTGATTCAATATTCGCCCAGACACATTTTTTACACTTTTTTGTATTTACTAAATGTTGTTCATTAAGTCTTAAAAATTCAAATCTGATTTTATCCCAATCGTTTTTGTCTTTCAAATTATCACACTCCTATTTTTATATAACTCAAACACAGGAGTTTCCTGCGCTTGAGTTATATCCGCACCGATACTTATTTTGGTTTTCATTTAAAGAAACAAGTTCACGGTGCGGTATAACATTTATCGTTTTGCCTTAACTTAAGTCTGATTTTCTCAGACTCGTGATATTTATTCTCAATACCCGTCACGGCGGAACATCGGAAACGATCGACAGCTTATCAATCTCATGGAACTCTCATCCCTCTATGGTTCTCATAGAGCCGCCCTCATTGCTTGTGTCTGTGACTGGACGGAAGTATCATTATCCTCCTGCGTTTCATCGCCGTTCCGAAAAGCTGTTCCGGATTTTGAAGCTTCATATTTACCGCAAGCGTATGGCTTCTTTGGCTGACGATTTTTAGACCGCCCGCAAGATTAACGTATTCCCGATGCTGTTATTCAATTTTCAAGTTACCTTTTGAAAGAGACTTATTCTCCCTTACACTTGTATAGGGGTATTTGCAGGGGTTTTGATACCCCTAAAATTTTTGGTTTTTTATAAGTTTGTTAAGTTTGCACAAAATCTTCTTTTTCTTTTTGTTGATATTTTTCTGACTAATGGCATATATCTCCGCACACTCACGCTCTGTTTTGTTTTCAAAATATATCAGCGATATCAGCTGCAATTCATCCTTGCTGAGTTTTTTCATCGCTTTACAAAGCATTTGCAAATCAGTATTTAATTCAACAATTTCTTCAGTATCAGCTTTCGTATTCATTAGTTCTTTAAAATTTTCTACAGCGTCATCAATGTTTCCAAGAAGCGCTGAAAACTGTATCTGATGCTTAAAGAACGATTCATCGTTATCCTTGATGTTCCAGCCTGTTCTCATATATGATGTGTATACTTCTTCAGATACTTCAACATTTTCGTATTTCCCGTTAGCTGTATTTCTAACACTGATTATGTATTTATTCATCCTTTCACCTCCGATCTGATATTTTTTAATCAGACCTAAGGCTACGGATATTCGGCAATATAGCATTGCCACTTAAAAACAGGCATAAAAAAAGCTCCATCCCGCCTTTAAAGCGGAACAGAGTTATTTTAAAAAAATAAGGAGTTAACAATGCTTTAAAAGCTTGTTACTCCTTTTATTATATTGCTTTTTTTACTTGCTTTTTGTAGATTTGTGTTTCTTTTTAGTTTTTTATATATTTTAACCTTTATTTATTGGTTTTTTCTTACTATTTTAAAGTAGAATAATGTATGTAAAAAAGAGCAAAACTCGCTCAATAAAAGCTTGTTTTGCTCTTATATTTTTTTATAACTTATACTAATTATCTTTACTGATTATTGAAGTTTGAATTTAATTTACTATTATAAAACAGTCCATTTTCCATCTGTATGAATATATACTCCACTCTAGTTTTCACTCCTGACATACCTAATATAATTTTTATATCTGATAATCCATCATCATTCATATCTTCTATTACAACTTCAGTAACTTTAACACCATTTGTAAGTCCCTTAAACCTATAGAGAATATTATCATCTGCATCAGTTAGATAAGCTACAGCATATGGATGATGAGCTGTAATATATCCAGTAATGATATTAACTTTACCCCAGTATTCCAATTCAATTGGATATATTTTTTTATCTGTTAACACACTCAAATCTGAAATTGAATATGGATAAAATATATAATTACCATTAGGGTATTCTTTATCGATATACTCTTTATTTGTAAATTCAATATTCGCTTCAATAATACTATTCTCTTTAAAAATTAATTTAATTATTCCACTTCCTGATACATCATCAAATTTACACTGTGCTTCTCCATTGCTAATAATTCCTTTTATTGTACCATATTCCAATGATTCAAAAGAATTTACATAGCAATCAGGTAAAATAGGATGTAACGACCATTTACCTTCAACTATTCCATTGTCTATATTAGTTATATAAATTGATGGCATAAAATCATTTATTCCCCTAATTACCCATGTTTTTTTTAAATAATATGAATAATCATATTTCTCAGTAGAAAAATCTTCAAAATTATTATCTGATAAACTATAGTCATATAATGATATTGAATTTTCATCATGGATTTCATATATTGTTTCTGATAACATATTATTTGTTGCACAAGCACTTAAAAATATCAAATAAACAACAACTATAACTAATACTAATTTTTTCAATTTTTATCCTTTCATTCAATGATAAACATTAGTTATTAAAATAATTATACCAATAATTTGCATATTCAACCCTATTATTCTGAGTAAATTCATCATCAGCAGAACGTTCATAATGCCCATGAAAAACTAATGCTAATTCACCAGGATTATTTGATGATGTTATAAATTCATCAAAGGCCATTTCATAAGGTGACCCATAAATGTTTACCCCCATTTCAGAAAGCCAAACATATTGATCAGGTTGGCAAGAAGATATTAAATATTTTAGTTGTAAATCAATTAACTCACCTGGTTTTCTTTCTGCATATTCATCAATATTATCTATAGAAAGCCCTATTTTAGGAAGAAAATCTTCTGCAGGAGTAAACTGTATTAATCCATACCCACAATTAGAACTACTTTTATTATTTTCAAAACCAATTTGCCAAGCTCCAGGATTCATTTGACTTTCCTGCTGTATATTTCCAAGCAAACCACAAATAGCATTTATACTCCATCCTTCATTGCTCAAATAATTATATATATATTCAGCATTAGCCTCCTGTTGTTGTTTATTTAATCCAAACGCATCATTAGGATCAGCATATGTATTTTTTTTCGCATTAACTTCAGTTGAAAGTTGTTTATCTCTTAATTCATTAAATACTTTTGCATCCCAAGCACTATTAATTGACATTTTTGTTCCATCTGGCAGTGTTCCATAACTATATCCACTTGGATCAAAAAAATATACAGGATTATTTGCACAATAAGTATAAAGATTCAAGCTAAGCGGATCAGTTCTTCTTCCTACGTATGAATCACGGCTAATAAACCTACCGGTATTTGGGTTATAGTATCTTGCCCTCAGATAAACAGTAGCTGTTTCCTTGTCGTAATACTCACCACAGTAACGGAATGCATTTGTATCATTTTCATCAATGTTTTTTTCAACACCAAATGCGTCATATCTGTAACTCTTAGTTACCTTACCTTCTTTATCAGTAAGGTTTACTACATCGCCATGAGCGTTTTGTGTATAGTAAGTATACTCAGTTTTCTTACCGTTCCAGTAGTTATACTTTGCTACAAGATTTGTTCCTCTGATATAGCAGTCAGCCTCATAGAACTGGTTGTCAATTACATCTGCTACTATCTGCTTATTTCCGTCCCAAACATGATTTATCGTTTCTCCATTAACGGTTTTCTCATATCTCAGACCGCTTGCGTTGTACTTGTAGCTTGCAGTCGTTTCACCGTCGGTAAAACCGATAAGCTGATTTAAACCATCGTATGTATTGGTTTCAGTCTTGCCCTCAGCAGTCTTTTTGATCTGATTGCCGTTTGCGTCATATGTATAAACTATTTGTTTAACATTACTATTCAAATCAATCGGATTTGCTTCACCCTCAACAGTCTTTACTTCCTTCTGAAGCAACGCAGTGTATTTTCCTTGAGCGTTATTGTAATTGTATTCAGTTACATAATTCTCAGAACCTGTCGCCGTCATCTTGGAACGGTTGCCGTAATCGTCATACTCGTATGAATAGGTATCTGTGTTGTTTCCCTTAGCAACGGATTCCTCAGTCAGCCTTTTTAAACCGTCATACTCATATTCCGTAGTTTCTATTATACCATTTTCTGTAGTCTTTTTGCAAGCGTCAGAACCATCAAGATAATATGAATATTCGTAGCTTGATATGGTACTATTGCCCTTTTTGTTAACAAGTTTTACTATCCTATTCGCATTATTGTAATCATAGGTGGATACTACTCCGTTTGCAAGGGTTTCCGACTTCTTGTTTCCGTTTCTGTCATAGGTATATGAAACTGTTTCTTCTCCTGTTTCCTTTACCTTGGTAAGCCTCATTTCACCGTCATATTCATAGCTTGTGTATGAATACATCAAAAGGTTATTAATACCTACTATCTGCTGTCTTGTATACTGCGAAACTCCCTCGTAGAAAAATCCCTTAAAGGTTGAATATCCGTCCTTACTTTCGATTTCCTCGCTCTTTCTGCCTAAATCATCATATGAATATGTAGTGGTTAAATCATTGGTTATAGCTCTTGAAATCCTGCCCATATTGTCATATTCATATGATTTGCTGACATTCTTTTTGGAATCTTTAGAATTTACAGTATTTGAAGTGAGTACTCGGTTTAAAGCGTCATAAGTATTGGTTGTAACGTTGCCGTTTGCGTCTGTGTTTGTGAGAACGTTACCGTTAAGGTCGTAAGTGATCGTACCTGAGTTGTAGCCTGTACTGTCGGTGGTTCTAACTGCCCTCAGCCAATTGTCATACTCATAATTTGTTGTCAGATATGATGTGTCATTATCAGAGGACATACCCGTGTACATCTTTATCTGAACTCCGGCGTTGTTGTAGAAATACTTTGAAATATTTTTATCCTTTGAATCTGTTCCGCTCAGTGTTACCTGTTCCAGAAGTCCCATTGCATTATACTTATTCTGCGTAATGCTGTATTTTTTATCGCTTGAATCCTGCTTCTGAACAGTCTGCCTTGTCAGAATTACATTACCGTTCTTGTCATACTCATTTTCTGTAACGGAGTATCTTACAGCACCGTTTTCAGTATCAAACGGAGTATATGTCTTGGTCAGCTTGTTAAGCGTCTTATACTCATATTTTGTGGTATTTCTTAATGCGTCGATCTGTCTTGCAAGCTGTCCGTTTGCGTAATATGCGCTTGTTCTCTTGGTTTCGCCGTTTGTCTTTTCAGTAACAGGATTTCCTCTGAAATCGGCAAGTGTTTCCGTCAAAACTTGTTTTTCTGCAGTGATATATGTTTTCTTGATCGTTTTAAGCCCGCTGCATGACTTGGAAGAACAACTGTCAAGAGCTGTGTATACATTAAATCCGTGTTTTACAAACTCATATTCCGTAGACGTAAGAACCTGCTTTTCAGCTTCTGCCTTCCATTTGAAATATGTTGCTTTTTCACGCTGTAATCCGTCATATTCGGTTATGTTTATTGTTTTATCAGGATTGGTTTTCTCTGTAACATTTCCGTATGCGTCATACTTGAATGAAGTCACATTTCCAAGGGCATCAGTCTGCTTTTTTACACTGCCGCTTGGATAATATTCTGTCAGTGTTCCATGACTTTTGTCTGCTGAATAATTCGGACTGTATTCCGCTGTTTTTCTGCTGAGTTTGTCATATTCTGAAATTGTAACAGCAGCAGTTGAACCTGTACCAAAATCCTTTACCTTGGTCACATTGTTGAACTTATCATACTCATACTCTTTCACAGCATAAACGCCTTTGGCTATATCAACGCTTGTCTTTTCTTTAGACACCTGAAGCTGTGAGTTGTATTCGTATTCAATACTGTTTACAACTGTGTTTCCGTCTTTAATTGTCTTAGACTTCGGCAGTCCCTTGCCGTTGCCTGATTTGTAATAATCATACTCTGTTATGTTCCCGACAGGATCGGTTGTCTTTTTGATCAGTCCCACTACTCCGCTTACATAGCTGTCGGCATAGTATTCATGACTTGTTATCGCATAGCTGCTTTCATGAGTTGCAAGATATGTTATCGGATTAAAATTCTTTGAAGTTACAGTATTTATATCTGCCTGTGAAAGCGGATTCACACTTACCGCTTCCTTTAGTATTCTAGTTCCGTTTTTGTCATATGCCTTGATTGTCGCATATCCCATTTCGTCAACGGAAGCAATAAGGCTGTTTTTATCGTTGTAATTGGCTAAAGTATATGTTCCGTCTGGATTGATCGTCTTTGTCACATTTCCGTTTTCATCACGCTCATACTTGGTAGTATTGCCCATGATGTCAACGCTTTCGGACATCTCGTCATACTTGTTCTTTCCGTCAACCATGTTGTAAGTGATCTTATCGACTTCATATGTCTGTCCGTCAGTTTCAACTGTATTTGTCTTAACAGCATATTTTTCATCATAGTCATATTTAAAAGTCTTAACAAGCTTATCACCGTCATATTCCTTTAGACCTGTCTGCTTCTGTCCCTTATCATATGTGTATTCCTGCTTCAGTCCTGCGGAATTTATGAGATAATTAACTTCGCCGTGTGACAGATAGTTAATCTGATCTGTTACCTCGTCATAGCAGTTTGTGATCTTGCAGAGTCTGCCGTTGCCGTCATATTCGTACTTTTCTGTACCGCCTGATACGCTTGTTGCCGATATTAACTGAAAATCTCCGTTGTACCTGTATGTTACTGTTCTTCCGGCAGAAGTATCCTCTATCTTTGTTACACGAAGATGCTCTTTATTACCGTTATAGTTGATTTTATAGGTTCTGCCTGTGGAATCTGTTACTATTCTCTGATTGTTACTCATTTCGGAAATTGTAAGAATATTTCCCTCG
>CABIYQ010000032.1:0-907 GCA_902362965.1 Oscillospiraceae bacterium | reverse complement strand
TTTTGTATAGTTACCTGTTGCAATGTGAACTCCGTCACCTATTTCCATGCCTTTTCTGTAAAGTGTATAGTCAGGCTCGTCATACGGTCTGAACCATGGGCGGAACCAGTACCTGTCCGATGAGTATCCATATGGGAAAATAAGTCCGTTTGGATTGTCAAAGTTAAATCTTCTTTGAGTATTCAGACTTCCGTCCTCGTTATTTATGTATGTTTCGGGGTTGTCCCACAAAATAGTCTGTTTGCCGTATGGATAATAGAAAACTATGGAATGATTGCCGCTTGAATAAATCGCCTTTTCTCCCGCAGCTTCATTTACATTCCAGTGCTGTCCGTAAAATAGAATTAATCCGTCTGTCCATAACCCCTCACAGTCTGCAAGAGTTGTATAATACCAGTTTTCAGTTACCATCAAAACATCGGCAGAGTTAGTCATGATCAGCTTATCATAGCTCTGTGCCTGTCCGAAGTTAAACTCGCCGATTATTCCAAGCTGACCGCCGTTAAGGTTTAGCGTTACTCCGTCTAACAAGTCAAGATTGCTTGTCATAAACGCCATATTTCCGACTATAACAAGTTCATGACCGTTCAAATCCAGATTTGTGTTGTACAGCCACATTCCCGTTTCGTTATAGCAGTCACCCGTCAGCTTGATGTTGTAAATATAATTTGCTCCGGGGGTATAGCCGTCAAACTGACTTGCGTATCCTGCAAACCAATTGTAATCTGCTTCTGTGATAACTCCGTCCTTGTCCTTATCCATGTATTCCTTGAAATCATCATCGCCTACATAAGAACCGCTGTGATTTTCCAGAATATAATTGTAATCATCAGCGTCGATAATTCCATCGCCGTCAATGTCAAGTTCGGATATATATCCATCCTCGCCCTCTTTTTTCTCATAATGA
>CABIYQ010000031.1 GCA_902362965.1 Oscillospiraceae bacterium | reverse complement strand
ATTGGAATGGGTGCATTTTATAATTGTCCTAATTTAAGTAAAATAACAATTCCAAGTAATATGAAAATTATTTTACCGCATACATTTGATCAATGCACTAATCTTAAGGAAATAAAATTCCCTGTAAATGAAAATAATATTACTAATATTTCCGTAATAGAAAATGGGGCATTTAATCATTGCACAAATCTTACAGATGTAACAATTCCAGAAGGTGTTATCTATATCGGATCATATTCATTTAATTATTGTCAAAATATATGTGATATAGAAATTCCAACAAGTGTAAAGAAAATTGAAAGTAGTGCATTTAATGCATGTTGGCTATATAATAAAGGGACAATTACATTTAATCGTAAAGATGATATAGAGTATAGTGAAATAATGCTTTATAATGATCCTTGGATAACCATATGTGTGCCAGAGGAATCAAAAGAAATGTATGAAAATTGTTTTGCATTATTTAGAAGTTGGTATCATGATCATGAAATTGAACTTATAACATTTAAATCAAAAGATTGACTTATTAGATAGGAGAGATTTTATGAAAAAGAAAAAAGTTATATTTAATAAATATTTTAATAAGTGTAATACTTACTTTTCATTTATTAAGCTTAAATATTAGTGCAGAAGTCACACATCTATATGGGATAGGTTTTTTTTCATATAAGATTGAAAATTGTAATTCAATAATAACCTTTTATCAAATGGATTCAGATATAAATAGTTTAATTATTCCATCTCAAATTGAAGGCTATCCGACAGTAGAAATTGTTGAAAAAGCATTTTTTCAACAATCAAGTATAAAAGATATAACCGTTCCAAATAGTATACAAAAAATTGGTTCATATGCAATAGGATATGAAATTGGAGGCATAAGTTCGGATCATATATCATATAAACGAATTGAAGATGTAGTAATTCGAGGCTATAAAGGAACAGCCGCAGAAACATATGCACTTCAAAACAGGTTTACATTTATAGCCCTTGATGACGAGCCTGTAATAACTACCACTCCTGTTACTACGGATATAACAACAACTGAAACAACAGTTGTAACAACACAAACAACTGCTGTTTCAAATACGGCAACAAGCTCATCTGTTTCTACAACCTCGATTGCGGAAACAACTCCGGTTACGACAACGGCTACAATTCCTGAAATAAAAGGCGATGCCAACGGAGATGGAAAGCTTGCAGCAAGCGACGCGGCATTTATTGCAAAAGAGCTTGCACAGTCGTCTATTTCAGGAGAGAAGATAACAGCTGAGGATTATCCTTCTATGGATTTTAATCAGGATGGTATAATAGGGACACTGATTGCAAGAAACATCTGGTCGCCCTTTTAGGTCGATTGGAAAATTAACTTTGATTTCATAGCGTCCAGTTACATAGCCGGACACTCCGCTTGAAAAATCAGCCATATAGCTTCTCCTCCCTTTCCAAATCTCTCATAAAATCGCAATCCACTTCCGGCTTGTTCGGATTTTTACAACAGGTTCTGCATGCTTCAATATCACACTCGCAAGGACTGTCATAATCGTAAATGCAACTCATCCTATAACTCCTTTTCTCTTTAACACTTTATATGATTTGTCTGACAAATGTACTTTTATAATTTTTTCGCCTATACCGTCATTTACAAACTGTTCCGCATCGTCCTCATTTTCGTAAAAAATTGAACTGTATATCCTGATCTATAAACTCTTGTATGACGGTCTGCGCTGTTGTTTCTGTCATATTAATCACCTCCTCTATTTATCTGGTATTTATTGACATATTTCACCAATTTATCTATAATTATAATAGAAAGGTGGTGAAATTATATGTCTGATATTGAACAGCGTGCCCATGATTTAGCTGTTGTGTATGTAGCTGAATCTTACAAGGCAAAAGATTCAACTTTCCCTATTGATGATACCAATCCATTTGAATTTGGTTCAGCTTATGAAAATGCTTATAAGTGGATTCTTAGGTCTCTACAAGAGAAAAGAATGTTTTGAAATATTTTTTTCAATTGAATCTTTAGCGAGTTCACAAAGCTAAAAAGTAATTAAATGAACTTCTTTAGTTGTCAAGCCATCGTTTTGAAATTGAGTGAGAATTTTAAAAGCGGTGGCTTTGGCTTTTTCTCGTTCATCTTTTGATACTTCCACTGGAAACAACTCCCTCCTACGCTAACTTGGTTTCTGTGCGTTCAAATAAATATCTTATATCATATTCTGGAAAAAGGTTGTCTCTAATCGTAAAGGCTTCTTCTAAGTCGAAACTACGTCCATAAATTTTCGTTCTTAATGTAGATTCTGGCATTCCAACAACTTTCGCAGCAGCATTAACAGAAATTCCCTTACAATTTAAACTGCTTAACAAATTTGCGTACATATTATTCACCTCCGTTATTTTTAGAACGCTTATTCGTTTCGTTTATACGCAAATTCGTATTTCTACCTAATGCACAAAATATATACGCGTTTTTGGCCAAATTATACAAATATTTATTGATTAATACGAATAATCGTACAATAATATTGATTTTCTTTTAAAAATATGGTATATTCATATACAGGAGTGTGATTTAAATGGGTTTTGGAAAATTACTTGAAAAAAAAATGAAAGAGAAAAATATTAAACAATCTGAACTTGCTAAAGCCGTTGGTATTCCTAAGACTACATTAAGTAGTATTATTTCAAGAGATAACAACAAAGTAGAAATTGAAAAATTTTTAAGTATATGTAAATACTTAAATTGTGATCCGGAAGAATTTTATTCTGAATATATTCAGGAAAAAGAAAAAACCCCCCATTTTATTGATAATAAATGGGAAGCTCTTAGAATTCAGCTTAGTTCACTAAGCGATAATGAACTTATCGAACTACATAATTATGTAAAGTATCTTTATTGGAAACGCAATTCAAACGAGGAGCAAGATTAATTTCTTGTTCTTCCTGCTTTGAATTATTTTTCTCCATTTTTTGAAGCATTGATATAATATCATCTATTATCAAGTTACGTTCACTAACAGTCATTTCATTTGACCTCCTTTCTGAGAACGTTTGTTTATATTATAGAACATTTGTTTTAAAATGTCAATACATTTGCGAACAAATTTTCTGCTTTGTTGATTTTTGTCACATTCTAACAAAATTATATAAAATACTTCTTGTGATATGCAAATTGATTTATTTTATATGATATGGTATAATTTAAGTATTATAATTATTGAAAGAATGTGTGTGTTATGGATAATAAGGTAAATGTTAATTCATATTTAAATACAGCATTATCTCCTTATCGACTGAACGAAGATGCCATGGAATTAATAGAACATCTATGCGAAAATTTCTCACAAGAAGTTGAAGAAAAAGCACTAATTTTAATAAATTCGGCTTCGCTTCATCCGAATATGTCAAGATATCAGCTTTCATTGACCCATAAGGCATTAGGAGACTGTTACTATAAGCATAATATTTTTCAAAGTGCTCTAGAACAATATAATCGTGCTATTTCTTATAATTCAAAAATATCTGTTAAACGACGCATAAAAAAACTCTTAGCAATTCCATCGGATAAAAGAACATCATCTTTATCCCCCGATATTATTTCTGACGTGTTGCAATTTCCTGAATACAAGGAATTACTTGAATTAGAACGTGACCAAACACAAAACGAGCTTGACACTTTATGGTGTGATGATTTAGAAAGTCGTGCACTTATGGAACAGGCTCGCAAAGAAATTGTTTTAGAATCTGAACAAAAAAAATCTATTTATGATTTGGAGTATGAAGCTAAAATTAAACGTAGACTGAATGCTTTGGGAGAACCTTACAAATCAGAATTTTATCGTCTAAGAGAAGAGCGACAATTAACTAAAAAAACAGATGATATTTTATCGATCAAAGATTATGAATTGTTAGATTTGGAATCAATGGAACAATCCGCAACATTTAATAAAAATATTGTTACAACTCAAATGAAAGAAGCTCTGTCTTTAGCTTGTCATTTTATAAAAATGTCTAAATCAATTGAACTATCTGGAAAATCCTATCAAGGAATGATACAATTTCTTGTCATTGGTGGTGGATATACCAACGAAGAAGCGATATATGCAGCTGATAATTGTAAAGCCGACTGGAATGAACAGGCTGTTAAGACCGCCAAATATTATAAAAATAATTATCCATCACAAACTAGCCAAGAAATAATTGATCAGCTTATTTTTGAGGGTTTTACAGAATCACAAGCAAAGTATGGAGTAAATTATGTAATGACTAATAACGACATCAAAGGCAATTCACTTCCATAAGCAATGTCACAAAAGCTAAAGGAGTTTTATAAGAAAGATACGTATATTTACCCAGCTGTTTTTGATATTTCTAATGATGGAATTTCCATTGAGTTCCCTGATCTGCCAGGCTGTTTACCCTGTGCCGATACCATTGAAGAAGCGTCTAAAAATGCTAAAGAAGCTTTAATGCTTCATATTTTTGGAATGGAACAAGATAATGAAAATATTCCAGATCCTACGCCTTTTATGGAAATTAAACTTGAAAACAATCAAACTATAATGCTCGTTGAAGTTTATATGCCACCATTTAGAGAAAAGCAAAAAAGGTAAAATTGTTAAAAAAACACTTACCATCCCTTCACGGTTAAATGCCGAAGCAGAACATGGCTTAAATTTTTCTCAGGTACTTCGTGAAGCCCTTGAAAACCGTCTTCACATAAACTAAGACATATTCCCCGATTAATCTCGGGGAATTTTATTAGATAAAATGCAAATCATAACAACACGACCTTTCGTCAAATTTTGTCGAATCCGGATTACAGTTATTATTATACTCGGTGATTTTTAGATTGCAATAGGTTTGGCACGAACTGCACTTTATTGGTTTAATTGTGTAACCTTTGTTACAAAGCGGTTACAAAAAAATGCGTTTCGTGCCTAAAAATCAGTGTTGATTAAATAATTTAAGTTAGGATTGATGATATGTTATGCGTAAAATGCAAAAAAGAAATAGCTGACGGTTCCGCATTTTGTAATTGGTGCGGGAAAAAACAACAAATAACAAAAACTAAGAAACGTAGCGCAAGGCGTGTGAACGGGCAAGGAAGTATATGCAAACTCACTGACCGAAAGCGAAAAAAACCATACATGGCAAGGTTGAAGGCCACGTATGATCCGTTTGAAGGTCGAGAAGTTAGACCGATATTAGGATATTTTGAAACTAAAGAAGAAGCGGCTACCAGAAGAGAAATTATGTGAACCTGACTTTCAAACTGTTGGAACAGCTTTGGAAAATTCAAAATACTGTATTAGATCTGATATACTTCGCAAAATGTTTGTTGACTTAATTACTAATTCAATGAATGTAGATATGAAGAATTTAGTGCATCCTTCGCTTGCTCAAATAATAAATCAAATGTCACCATTAGATGCAAAAATATTATCGATTTTCTCAAAAAATGTAATTAACTTACCTATATGTGAATACCGCTTAAAAGAAGACGATGGTTATAGTGTAATATTGACAAATGTTACATTTTTGTTTGGAACTTCAAATAGTATACAATTAAATTCTATATCATTAAGTAATCTTGAAAGATTAGGCTTAATTGATATAACTTATGCAACCTATGTAACTGATCAAGCCCTATACCAATTAGCAAAAGAATACTTAGATAATATAGCCCTCAAAGCATCTAATGAAGCTAATGACAAGTCATTATTTTTTAAATATATCATGAGAAAAGGGAAAGCATCTTTAACACCATTAGGGAAAACATTGATTAAGGTTTGCCTTTCTGATTAATATTATAAAAAAACTCATCATGTACCTTTCTCAATTTGTCCATAAATTCATTATTCATACGGTCAATTCGTTTAAGGTGTATTTTGCATTTAATATCTGCTATCAACCATGCAAGGTAAGAAGAAATTAATAAAGTTGCTATTTTTTCCATTTTCCTCACTTCCTTTACGCGGTCACCGCCATATTCTTTTACATACCCGTCACCATTTACAACAAAAACGCCTATATCACTTATATTAATATATGGTAATCCCTCAACAAGAAGTATATCACCATCACAATAAGTAGGCTCCATACTGTCTCCGGAAATTCTTACAGCAAGAAAAATTATACTTGATGCATTAAAAACACACATTGAATCTTTAAGAGTGAGTGAAACTAAAGTCGCAACAAATAAATATAAAGATACAAAAACACGTAATAAAATATATCAATCAATAAATAGCAAGTATTCCAATGTTAGATAAAGTAAATACTGAAATTAAAATGATTAGTCCTTTAAAATGCATTTGTGGTAACATGCTTGAATATAATGAAGAAACATGTTCAAATTGCAGTAAGACACGGCAACAGATTCTAACTGAACTTGATACACAAGAAGTTTCAAAGAAAAAAGTCACAACAATGGCAATTATAGCATTAGTATACTATTTTTTAGCTGGATTTTCGGAAGTTCGGCATTTAGTCATTTGTATCATGGCTCAGGAATGGTATCACATTGGATATTGGCAATAATAGGTTTAGCAGTATTTGTTGCATTAATTAATGGTAAATTATAAAATATAATAGTTGATTTTATAGCTGAAAAAATTCCTATAAAGAGTGACATTGTCAATAAAATATTACTTCCTGTTACAATTTCTTCTATATGACTTATTAAAAAAGGCGATTAATGAAAATCAAATTCAGTATACAAAAAAAACAAACCCTCGTAAATGTGTGATTTACGGGGGTTTTAATGTATATATAGTATTTAAATTATCCCTTCATAGCTTCTTCAACTGCAACTGCACAAGCAACTGTAGCGCCAACCATAGGATTATTTCCCATACCGATAAGTCCCATCATTTCAACGTGAGCCGGTACAGATGATGAGCCTGCGAACTGAGCGTCGGAGTGCATTCTTCCGAGAGTGTCAGTCATACCGTATGAAGCAGGACCTGCTGCCATATTATCAGGGTGAAGTGTACGTCCTGTACCGCCGCCTGAAGCAACAGAGAAATACTTTTTGCCCTTCTCGATACATTCTTTCTTATATGTACCTGCAACTGGGTGCTGGAATCTTGTTGGGTTAGTTGAGTTACCTGTGATAGAAACGTCAACACCTTCTTTCCACATGATCGCAACGCCTTCTGTTACATCGTTAGCTCCGTAGCAGTTAACCTTTGCACGAAGTCCGTCAGAATAAGCCTTACGGAAAACTTCCTTGACTTCGCCTGTGTGGTAGTCCATTTCTGTTTCAACATATGTAAATCCGTTGATTCTTGCAATGATCTGAGCTGCGTCCTTACCAAGACCGTTAAGAATAACTCTCAGAGGATTCTTACGTACCTTATTTGCTTTTTCTGCAATACCGATAGCGCCTTCAGCAGCGGCAAATGATTCGTGACCTGCAAGGAATGCGAAACATTCTGTATCTTCTTCAAGCAGCATTTTACCGAGGTTTCCGTGACCTAAACCAACCTTACGCTGATCTGCAACAGAACCAGGAATACAGAAAGCCTGAAGACCTTCGCCGATAGCAGCAGCAGCGTCAGCGGCTCTTGTGCAGCCCTTCTTGATTGCTATTGCACATCCTACTGTGTAAGCCCACTTTGCATTTTCAAAACAGATAGGCTGAATACCTTCAACAAGTTTATATATGTCAAGACCCTTAGCCTTGCAAACATCAGCACATTCTTCAATTGTCTTGATATCGTACTGTCCAAGAACTTCGAGAATCTGCTTTTCTCTTCTTTCATATGATTCAAATAAAGCCATTTTACAAATCCTCCTTATTCTTTTCTCGGATCAACGATCTTAACTGCGTCAGCTACTCTGCCGTACTGACCCTTAGCCTTTTCAAAAGCTGTATTAGCATCGTCTCCGCCTTTGATGAAATCCATCATCTTGCCAAAGTTTACGAACTGATAGCCGATTATTTCATCATCTTCGTTAAGAGCAATACCTGTAACATAGCCGTCTGTCATTTCCAGATAACGTGGTCCTTTTGCTAAAGTACCATACATTGTACCAACCTGTGAACGTAATCCTTTACCCAGATCCTCAAGACCGGCACCGATTACAAGACCGCCTTCAGAAAATGCACTCTGTGAACGTCCGTAAACAATTTGGAGGAAAAGTTCTCTCATAGCAGTATTAATAGCATCACAGACTAAGTCAGTATTAAGAGCTTCAAGGATCGTTCTTCCGGGAAGAATTTCAGCCGCCATAGCTGCCGAATGTGTCATACCGGAACATCCGATTGTTTCAACAAGAGCTTCCTGAATAACACCGTCTTTTACATTTAGTGTCAGTTTACATGTACCCTGCTGAGGAGCACACCAGCCTACACCATGTGTAAAACCTGAGATATCAGTAATCTGAGTTGCCTTTACCCACTTAGCTTCTTCCGGAATCGGAGCTGCGCCGTGAGCAACGCCCTGTCTGACAGGACACATGTTTTCTACTTCATTAGAATAAATCATATAATTACTCCTTTCGTTTAAGGCGGATTATAATCAGCCTTAATACAGCATATAAATTTATTATAATACATTTTACGACTTTAATCAAGTGTTTTTTATAAATTTTAGATGAATTAAAAATAAAAAATAGTTTATAATATAGAATAGAAAAATTAATAATTATTATAAATAGGGAGGAAACTTATGGACAAACAAAAATGTGCAATAATAGGCTGCGGTGCGGTAGGCGCTACTATTGCTTTTGCACTGACTCAGAAAAGTCTTTTTTCTGAACTGGTGCTTATTGACGCTAATAAAGCCAGAGCCGAAGGTGAAGCTATGGATTTAAGTCATGGACTTCCTTTTGCTCATCCTATGAAAGTATATGCCGGAGATTACTGTGATATATCCGATTGTTTTCTTATAATCATAACTGCCGGAACTGCTCAGCGACCAAATGAAACAAGACTTGATATGGTTCATAAAAATGTTGAAATATTTAAAAATATTATTCCTAATATAACAAAATACAATAATGATGCGATCATTCTTGTAGTTTCTAATCCGGTAGATATTTTAACTTACTGTACTATTAAATTGTCCGGATTTCCTTCTAATAGAGTTTTGGGCTCGGGTACAGTTCTGGATACTGCCAGACTTAAATATCTTTTGGGACAGAGACTTTGCGTTGACAGCAGAAGTGTTCATGCATTTATTATAGGAGAGCATGGAGACAGTGAGCTTGCTGTATGGAGCAGTGCTAATGTTTCCGGTATTGATCTGGAGGACTTTCATGGATTATGTGCAAGCTGTCAGGATGTATCATTCAGAGAAATTTATGAGGATGTTCGTGACAGTGCTTATAAGGTGATTGACAGGAAAGGTGCTACTTATTATGGTATTGCTATGGCAGTTATGCGTATTGTTCTTTCCATAATTCGAGATGAGCATTCTGTACTTCCTGTTTCATGCTATATTGACGGTCATTACGGTTTGAATGATTTATGTATAGGGGTTCCGGCTATTGTGGGAAATGCAGGTGTTGAAAAAGTTCTTGATATTCCTTTGAGTGATGACGAAAAGGAAAATCTTATTGCGTCTGTAAAAACTCTTAAAAACGTTATAGCGGATTTAGATATATAATATTGTATTTTACTAACAAGATCGCTGTATTTTGCGATCTTGTTAAACATTTAATAATACTATTGTTATAATTGCATATTTTAATTGGACTATTTGCAAAATAAAATGTACAAGCCTACAAACCTGCAAAAAGTGGTTGACAAAAGAGGGAAGAGGTGATATAATAATAAAGCTGTCGAACGAGAGAGAGCGAGTACGGAATGGAAAAAATTTTTTTGAAAGAAGT
>CABIYQ010000030.1 GCA_902362965.1 Oscillospiraceae bacterium | reverse complement strand
TTCCGAACTGATTTAATATGATCCACCGCTTAGCTTCTTCATCTGATTCAAAATCTTTATTAACGGTTTTATATGTAATCCCATGTTTTTGGCAAATTTCATAGCGATTATGCCCGTCTATCAAGATATCTCCCCAAACCACTAACGGTTCCCTTACACCGTCTTTTAATATGTTCTCTTCAAGATACTGATATTCTTCCGGCGATAACGGCGGTATCAGTGTTTTATATTCCCTTTTTATCCTCATTGGTTTCACTTCCTTCAATTGTTCATTGGTTTTCTCCTTGATTTTTTAGTTATTCTTTTATAGGTTTTATACCAAATGATAATTCATTTTGGTCTTCGTCTGCATTAATCATGTTGGTATTTAATAGCTCGGCAAATTTCCCTACATTAACAAATATTTTGCGCCCTGATTTTATTGCAATTACTTTGCCGCTTTTGACTAACTGTCTAACAAAATATTCCGGCAATTTAAAAATTTCAGCCGTTTCCTTGATTGTCGCCATATCCGGCACTTCGTCAATTTTCATGTTTATCAACTCCTTTATTGATTTCGTCTACAATATCTTCTTTGATTGAATCAAGTTGCCAATAAATCAAAAATGTTGCAGTTATTAAATGTAACGTATCTGAATCATTTGTTATAAACGCAATCACAGCTAATAGACCTAACACTATCCAAATAGTCGTTTTCTCTAACGCTTTAATAATATCATCTCCTTTACGCTGACTTGGTTTCTTCTGCTTGTTCTCCCTGTTAAAATATGGTATAATTAAGTATTAATTTTATGAGGGGGGGTGATTACCGTGACTAATTCTAACGCACTTGTCGAGAAACTAACACTTGCATACCTAGAAAAAACTTGCGACATATCTTCAATGGCAGTTGAAGAATACGTAAAAAAGTTTATTGACCTTTCAGTAAAGATAAGCAAAGCATTAGAGGAAAACAAACCTGAAAGCAAATGGCTTATTTAAAAATACGTCAAAAGAGTTTTTGCCGTATCGCAAATTGCGTTTGAAAGTTTTGTATAACGCTTAACATCTCGAACTGGTAGTTTAAGTTGTTTTTCTCTAAGTTCATTTAACTGTCGAAGTAAAACAACTTGAACATCAGTTTTTTCTTTAATTTTATTAGCCATAGTTTTCTCCTTCACGCTGACTTGGTTTCTCCCAGAAACTTATTAATAAAATACGTCTGACCTTTGCCAGTAACTTTAGTAGTTTTAGTAATTCTCACTGTGCCGTCTGGATTATTGATAGTTCTTTCCTTTACTTCAAAAAGTTTCATATCCATAGACTTTTGTGTTGGCATGTTTTTACTACTGCCATTTTTAATTAAATATCCATTTTCTCTAAGATATTCAAACAATCGTTTTTGACCTATATCAACACCGTTTTGTTTAATAAGCTTAGCGAGATCACCGACTAGAATAGATGTATGTGCTGTTTCAACTGCATCTGCAAAAAGAACTTTAGGCTTATCCTCCTTAATTTTTTCAGTCAATTTCAAATTTTCACCTTTAAGACTGTCAAGCTGATTTTGCGCGATTTTTAAAGCACGTCCCATAACCATTTCAGGAGTATTCCATGCTTTTTCAAGTTCAAGAAAATATTGTCTGCACTGCTTCCCTTTATCTGTCCTCTGTATCATGCAAATTTCTTTTGCCATTTCGATTGTGAGCTGGTGATCATTAACTACAGTGTATGGATTCTTAGGATTATTGGTTTCTCTTTTTTGAGCAACCAATATGAAGTCTGTATTTTCAGTAAATCCGTATTCACACATTCTGTTGAACCAATCCACATATTTGGTTTTAATACCAAGAACCTCATGCAACTCTCTTCCCAATACGGTAGGACGGTCTGCATTATCCTCATAATTGATTTTGATTAATTCGTTCATTTTAAATTTTCCTTTCTAAGCTGACTTGGTTTCTTTACTTAAATCATAAAAAAAATCAAAAGAAACATTTAATGCTTCACAAATTTTTGCGTACTCGTCAACCTCAAGCTTTCTTTTTCCGTTAAGCATATTTGACATAGCATCGCATGATAAGTCCGTTTTTTTCGCAAGAAAATTTTGCTTGATGCCTTTTTCATCAATGTAATTTGCTATTGCGGTTGTAATTTTCATATTAACACCACCTTTCATTTTTCACTTAAGAATTTCTTAAGTACAAATATATTATAGTTCACTTTTACTTAATTGTCAAGGCTTTTTTAGGAAAAAATTAAGAAATTCTTTATTTTTATCTTTACAAACTAGATTTTTAATGTTATAATACAAATTAGGAGGAGTATATCATGGGAGAAATTAGAAATAATTTAAAGAAAAACTTAAGTTATTATTTAGACTTAATGAATGTATCGCAAAAGACCCTATCAGAAAAGCTAAACGTTTCGCAAGCCGCAGTTACAAACTGGGTTAAAGGTAAGAATTCGCCTGATATAGAAACGGTATCAGAAATATGCGATTTTTTAAATATAAAAATGTCTGATTTGCTTGGGGAAAATAAAAATATTAACAAACTAGATGAAAAGGATAACAGTTTGATTTCTAAATACAATCAGCTTAACGAATTAGGTCAATCCAAATTAATGGAACGCCTTGATGAACTTCTGGAATTACCCAAATATAGAAGATAAATTTACCCCCTCTATATATAAAGACAAGAATTGTCGCATTTTGCGGAACTTGTGACAGAAATTTCTACTTTTTGTACAATTCATATGTTTATAATTTGTGTGTATTTACCAATATTTTTGTCATAAATTGTTATAAAAGCGTGTCGAAATTTAAAACAACACTTTTATTCTAAAAAAATCATAAAAATATGTTTTTGTTGATTTTTGTCACATTTTAACAAAATTATGTAAAATACTTCTTATAATGTGCGAATTGTTTTATTTGATATGGTATGGTATAATTTTAACAATATATTTTACATTAAAGAGGTTTGACATAATGGGGTTAAAAGATATTATAAGGTGTAAAGAGACTATAAAAGAAAATGAAGAATTAAAAGAAAAGGTCAAAGAATTAGAATCACTTATAATGCCTGAACATAAGCAAATATCTGATTTAAATGATCGTATTAAACTTTTAACTGAAAAATCAGGAGATTTACAAGAAACTATATCTTTAAGGGAAAATAAAGTTGCTGAGCTTCAAAATACTTTAGATCAACTTAATGAACAAATAGTTGAAACAAATGAAACTGTTCTGCTTCAATCATATGGCATATATGAACCAACATATGATTTTGCCACATCTGATGAATACAAAGATGCACTAAAGTCTATAAGAGAAGAAGGAAAAGCAATTATAAAAAATGACATTTCTTCTCATTTATATAATAACAGTTGGACTGTTAACGGAGATGCCTCAAAGGGCAAGAAAATGGTTAATGACATGTCAAAACTGCTTACAAGAGCATTTAATTCAGAATGCGATGAACTCATTAGCAAAGTAAAATATAATAATTACGATACTTTTATAAAGAGAATCGAAAAATCATTTAACGCAATTAATAAGCTAGGAAAAGTATTGGGGGTATCAATCACAGAGGTTTATAAGAATAATAGAATCAGAGAGCTTACACTTGCATACGAATATGCCCAAAAGAAGCAGCAAGAAAAAGAAGAGCAAAGAGAAATTAAAGCGAAAATGCGAGAAGAAGCAAAACTTCAAAAAGAAATTGAAGAGGCTCGTAAAAAACTTGAAAAAGAACAAACTCATTATCTAAATGCATTAGCTAAAATTAATCATCAGCTTTCAGGAGCTTCAGAATCTGAAAAAGAAGAACTGATTAGTAAAAAGCTAGAATTGGAAGAAAAAATTGAAGATACTGAAAAAGCAATTAAAGATGTTGATTATCGTGAAGCTAATAAACGTGCTGGGTATGTATATATTATATCTAATATAGGAGCTTTCGGTGAAAATGTTTATAAAATTGGCATGACACGTAGACTTGATCCTATGGAACGAGTGTATGAACTAGGCGATGCTTCTGTACCATTTAATTTTGATGTCCATGCTATGATTTTTAGCGATGATGCTCCGAAACTAGAAAACGCTTTGCATAAAGCCTTTGAAGATCGAAAGCTAAACATGGTAAATCAACGACGTGAATTTTTTAATGTTACTCTTGATGAAATAAAAAAAGTTGTTAAAGAAAATTATGATAAAACAGTAGAGTTTATTGACTTGCCAGAAGCAGAACAATATAGAGTTTCAGAAAAAATGCGAAAAGATACAGTACATGTGTAGTTGACCTCCTTCCCCTCTCACGAGGGGAAATTTTTTATGTCAAAATTCTTTTAAATTTTTCAACTGCCTTGTCGTTATATCTGAACGCATCAACTTCCTTGCTTGAATAAGGAGACTTATCACGATAAAATTCACCGTATTCTTCCGTTTTTAAGCCGTTAAGATTAGCTATTCTTCCAACCTTTTGAGCCGTGACACCAAACATATCTCCGATTTCAGTTGCTGAATACATTTTCTGTTCTGATTTTGGCAATGGTAACAATGGTTCTCCTGCAAGAATTTCAGCCGACTTTGCTACTAAAATGTTTTTGTACTGTTGCGAAACTGTATCCACAGCGGCTAATTTTAAGTATTGATTTGACATTCTTACACGAGCATTCATTTCTTTGACCTCCAGACTATGGGATTTGTCTGGTCTGGACTCTCGCAGATTTGTCAGTTTAATTTCTTTGTATTCATTTTCAACATTAATAAAATATTTTCTGACTTTTCTGCCAATATCCGTTCGCTGAATCATGCAGATTTCTTTCGCCATGTCAATTGTAAGTTGATGGTCGGTGCTAGGACGACCTCCAGTACTTTTGCTCAAAATTGAGCAAAAGTCTTCACCCTCAATAAATCCATATTCACACATTCTAGGAAACCAATCTTTATATGCTGTTTTGATTTCAAGAACCTCATGCAAATCTCTTCCTAATACTGTAGGACGGTCTGCATTCTCATAGTTGATTTTGATTAATTCGTTCATTTTAAATTTTCCTTTCTGCCGCTATGCGGACTTTTCATTCTTCACTATTAGTTCTGAAAATAAAGTACGTAAATCACTTTTTGGAAAAAAAGTATCATTAATTTTAAACGCTTCATCGAGATTGAGAACACTTTTCCCACTTAGCTTACTACTAACAGTTTCTCTTGAACGATTTAAAACCTTGGCGATATCTTGTATTGTTATATTTTCTCTCGCCATTTCCGCTCTTAAATTAGAAAACATTATTTTTGATGACATAGTTTCACCCCCCATCTCACGCAATGCGTGACCTGATGTTATTAGTATATCACGCTTTGCACGATATGTCAATAGTTTTCTAAAATTTCTTCTTGCAATGCGTGATTTTTTATGATATAATATAAAAAAACACACAGGAGAAATAATGATGGAATTTTATAAAGTATTAGAAAAAATTATGAAAAGCAAAGACTTAACCATTCCCGAGGTCGCACGATTATGCAATTTATCTGATTCAACTGTCAGAAGTATATTTACCAGAAAGCAAAAAACCGTTGCGTTAAATATAGCCTTTAAAATTGCTGATGGGTTATGTATTCCTCTCGAAGTCCTCAATGGCAAAGAAATAACCGAAGCCATTGAAAACACTAAGAAGTTAGATGAGGATACAAGAAGCGGTAAAATTATATGGAAAAAAGTTTCACACCGAGAAGTTCAGAAGTTAACGCAAGAGACTGATAATTTTATAAGTACTGATTCTATAACAAAAAGTAGTATGTCAATTGGAGAAAATATAAAAAAATATCGAAAAGAAAAAGGACTTACGCAAAAAGAACTAGCTGATAAAATTGGAAAAGGTTTTTCAACTGTTCAAAAATATGAATTGAATATATCCCAACCGCCTATTGATGTTTTAAATAGAATAGCTGATACGTTGGATATTAATGTTTCAAAATTGTTCTATATCGAAAACACCCTTAACCAATCCGCTGATGATGAAGCACAACGTCAGGAAATGTATTTAAAAGAACTGCGTGAAGATACTATAAATAAGTATGACGGTTTAGATCCATTCGGTCAAAAAGCGGCTAATAAGTATATTAATTTTCTGGCTAAAGATGAAGAAGAATAACACATCCTTTCGTCAAATTTTGTCGAATCCGGATTACAGTTATTATTATACTCAGCTTTTTTTCAATTTCAATAGGTCTGGCACAGAAGTTGTATTTCCTGGCACGGAAGTTTCAAAATGTCAATTTTAAATATGTTTTTTAGTGTATGTTGCACAAAAAAGGAGAATAGATATGGCAAGTATTAGCACTCGCAAAAATAAAAACGGCGAAATTATATCTTATAGGATTAGAGTTTCTCGTGGATACGATGTTAAAGGAAATAAATTAAAACCATATGAAATGACCTACAAGCCCGCTCCCAATATGACAGCTAAACAGATTGAAAAGGAGCTTAACAAGCAAGCTGTTATGTTTGAGGAGCAATGTAAACGAGGACAATTTGGGGATAGCACCAATATTATTTTTGCGGATTTTTGTGATAAATACAAAGATATTATGAAAGAGAGTTTATCGCCCACTACATTAGAGATGTATGAAAGTGCTATTGACAGACTATTTAAGCCAGCGTTGGGTCATTTGCGGTTAAAAAATATTAAACCTATTCATATTCAATCTTTCATAAAGCAATTAGCCGAGGGAGACATAAAATTGAACCGGGATAAAACCCCAGCGGCAGGAAAATTGTCTCCAGCCACTATAAAACGATACCTGACTATCTTGCAATCAATATTTAATCAGGCTGTTAAAATAGATTTAATATCAACGTCTCCTGCTAAGGCAGACAAATTGACAATCCCTAGGGTAGTAGCACCAAAAATAGAAATCTTTACTAAACAAGAAGCTGCTGAAATGTTGTCACTTCTGGAGCTAGAGGACTTACAGTTTCAGGTATTTATACAATTAGCCATTATGACAGGCGCACGCCGTGGAGAACTTACCGCCCTTAAATTCAGTGATTTTGATTATGTGAACAATAAAGTTACTATTGAAAGGGCGGCAGTCAAGCTAAAAGGCAAGCCTACTCAGATAAAAGCCCCTAAAGATTATGAAGTCAGAACCGTTGCTGTTAATCCTTACTGCATTGACCTTGTAAGACTTCTAAGATCCGAAAAAGATAAACAGGCTGAAACTTTCGGTAATCAATGGCACGAGCACGATTGGCTGTTCACTCAGGATAACGGAGAAATTATGAATCCTCAAACTCCGACAAAACAATTTTCAAAGTTTCTTGAAAGGAATCATTTAAAACACCGTAAATTGCATAGCTTACGTCATACGTCAGCAACATTGCTTTTATACGGCGGTGTAAATATAAAGCAAGTACAAGAGCGTTTAGGACACGGAGATATTACGACCACTAATAAATATCTTCATTACATTTCAGAAGCGGACGAGCAGGCGGCTAATGTTCTTCAGGATATGTTAATTACGCAAAAATCAAAAGATAAAAAACAGGCATAAAAAAATAGTGCCCTATAAAAATCGAGGGCACTATTAGGGCACTATTAAGGCAAAAAATAAGTAAAAGTCACTAAAAAAGACTAAATGATAAATTAACAAAACAACGTAAACAAGCCGTTTGTTCCGCACTACTAAAAAATATTAAATATAATTCGCCACTTTGGGGTGGTAGAGGCCGTGGGTTCAAGTCCCGTCACTCAGACCATTTCAAATCCCCGTATTTACGCCGTTTACAAGGAATTGTAAGCGGCGTTTGTTTTTATTTGAAATTGCGACTACGACACTTACTACGACAATTGTACCAAAAAAACAAAGTAAAGCATATACCATAAAATGCTTATATAAAAAACTAATCGCTATTTTATACACGGACTTAACATTAACATGAAACGATCAGCAAGGCTATCAGAATCAACGCTAGTTGTATGGTTGTAACATTTTCAATGCAACCCTTAAACTTCAGCCTATCAGGAGAAATCCCGATAGGCTTTTTATTTTTCACTCAGCCCAGATTTGGGTTCAGTAACTTTCTATCGGATATGCAACCAAAATTAAAAAATTAAAACCCCCACTTGAACTTAATAAATCAAGTGGGGCTTTTAATGAAAAGATGGTAAACAGTCACAAACTACATTTATATTTTATACTTTAAATTTACACCAAAAATCAAGCAAAAGGGGGATTATCCCCGCAAAATAAAGCATTTCCCCGCATTTCTTGAGGATTGCAACCCCTGTTTACTACTTATTTACTACTGAGGATTGAGCCTTGATACGCCAGAATACCAAGAAATGCGAAGTTACAGTTTTGACGGAGTTTCCTTATAACGGTATAATGAAGCCAAGAAAGGACGGTGGCGATTATGAAGGAAAAGAAAACCCACTTGTATTTTGACAGCGAGGAAAGAAAGCTGTTGCTACATAGCCTTGTGGAATTGAAAAATCAGCTTATCAAACAGGGCAGATATACAGACCCCGTTGACGAACTCATTTTCAAGGTTGTCAACGCCCCTGTTAAGAGAATGAAAATTGAACATATCTAAGGCACATCACCACGAAGCCGCTTATTCTTATCAAGTTTAAGAGTAAGCGGCTTTTTTGCGTCCTGCGTCCTCTGGTACAGTTACATAGCCGCCTTGACAAAGCGGCTAAATCTATGCGAAAGGAGGACGCATTCTATGTCAAATTGCAAAGTAATCGCTCTGACTAATCAGAAAGGTGGTGTCGGCAAGACCACTACGGCGGTTAATTTAGGCGTAAGTCTGGCACAGCAGGGCAAGAAAGTTTTGCTCATTGATGCCGATGCACAGGCAAATCTAACCATGTCCCTCGGCTACAACAGACCAGACGATTTACCCGTCACGCTCTCCACCATCATGCAGGACATCATAGACGATAAATCCGTCGATGTTTCCAAAAGCATCCTGCACCACGGCGAGGGCGTTGACCTGTTACCGGCCAACATTGAGCTGTCAAGCTTGGAAGTAAGGCTGATTAACGCCATAAGCCGTGAAAGCGTGCTGAAAACCTGCGTGAACGAGGTCAAAAAGAATTACGACTATTGTTTAATAGACTGTATGCCGAGTTTGGGTATGCTCACAATCAACGCACTTGCGGCGGCAGACAGCGTGGTTATCCCCACGCAGCCCCACTATCTTTCTGCCAAAGGCTTAGAGCTGTTGCTTCGCTCCGTGTCGAAAGTCAAACGGCAAATCAATCCCCCTTTGCGGATTGACGGCATCCTTATGACGATGGTAATGCCCCGCACGAACATCTCCAAGGAAATCACCGCCACGGTGAGAAGTGCCTACGGACAGAGGATTAAGGTGTTTGATACCCAGATACCCCATTCCATCCGTGCGGTGGAAGCCACCGCAGAGGGAAAGAGCATTTTTGCCTATGACAAAGGCGGCAAGGTAGCCGCAGCTTATGAGCAGTTCGGAAAGGAGGTGGCAGAGCTTGGCGGGAAACAAAAGAACAGAAATCAAACTGACCGCATACGATGACCTGTTTGAAACAGACCAGAGCCGTGAGGAAGCAAAGTTAAGCAAGATACGGGATATTCCAATCTCCCAGATTGATGAGTTTCCCGACCACCCGTTCAAGGTTTTAATGGACGAGGACATGGAGCAGCTTGTCGATAGCATCAAGCGAAGCGGCGTAATGACCCCTGCTACTGTCCGTCTGAAAGAGGACGGGCGGTATGAGCTTATCAGCGGTCACAGGCGTAAAAAGGCTTGTGAGCTTGCGGGGCTTGAAACGCTGAAATGCGAGGTCAAGGAACTGACCCGTGACGAAGCGATTATTGTCATGGTGGAAAGCAATCTCCAAAGAACTACTCAGAAATAACAAGAGAACGATCCATTTTTCTTCCATAACTGTAACCGACGATTTTTCTTGTACAGACATCCAGAACGCTAGCAAGATAAGTCCAGCCATGCTTTA
>CABIYQ010000029.1:6258-10279 GCA_902362965.1 Oscillospiraceae bacterium | reverse complement strand
ATTCATTTTGAAAAATCTTTACTTTAATCTTTTTTCTTTTCGCCTTTTTGTGTCCAGATTATTGACTATGGTCCAACTCTGTAACATCAATAAAAGCTTCGTCTATTGAATATACATGTGTATCTTCCTTTGCAATATATTCAAGATATACAGCATATATTTCAGCAGAATAATCTATATACAGCTTCATTCGGGGCGGAGCTTTAATATATTCAACTTCTTTGGGAATTTCATATACACGGCAGTGGTTTTTGATTCCAAGCGCTTTCATCGCCGGCGTTATTGCAAGACATATTATCCCATAGTTACGGTCGAGATCAGCTACTACAAGATTTACACTCATCGGGTCTAATCCTCTTTCAACGCACTCCACACTTGCATAAAAGCTTTTTAAATCTATACAAAGGTAAATCCTATCTGACAATTAATCACCGCTAGGTTTTTACTAATATATAAAAAACTCCCTATCACACAACTGTAATAGGGAAAAATAAGTATATTTTCTTAATTATATAAAAATACCTCACTACATAAAGTGCGGTTATCATCATTTTTAATAAATATTTTCACGGTAAGTATCAATAATTAAAATTATAATTTTATTGGCGTTTTGCACTATTTTATATATATGTTTTTGTACATATTATACACAAGTTCACTAACTAAACCAACGTTTCAAAGACAAGCAAAAGCCCGCAAATGACGTATTTACGAGCTTGTTTCATGGCTCCCCAAGTTGGACTCGAAGCAACTTGAGGAGAAAATAGAAGTAAGTATTATTTACTTGTACAATTCGTCAATAAACTGATAATTCTGAGAGGTAAACTTGTTTAATTTTTGTATTGCCTTAACTTTAGGTTCAAGATTAACCTTAACATAAAAATTTGCGGTAGTAATGATATTAGAATGCCCTAACAATTTGCTGATTACATCAATGTCCACGCCTGCATCAAAAAGATTAGTTGCATAACAGTGTCGGAGCTTATGAAACAATATGCCACAATGCTGCAAATTATGCTTTTTTAAAAATAATTTCAATTCTTTGTAAAGCGTATTGTAACACATAAGTTTGCCATGCATATTTACAAAAATAATATCTTCAAGATTATTTTCCTTTTGTTTTTTTAAGACAGAAGGATTTTTGTTTAAATACTCCTTCCACATATCAAATAATTGAAGAACTTGTTCATTAACTGGAATTTCTCTGATTGAAGATATTGTTTTAGGTTTTCCCAACATTTGACCATCATGAATAACCTTTCCGTTCTTCTCAATATATTTGGTTTTAACAGCTTCTTTAACACGTATGATTTGATTTTCATAATCAATAGAACTCCAACGTAATGCAAGCAACTCACCTATACGCATTCCTGTTAAAAGCAAAATTGGAATAATAATTTTAAACCTTTCCTTTTCCTGAATCGCTATAAACAACTTTTCCAAGTCCGTTTTCGATATTAGACGTTCTGTAGAATTAGGCATTGACCCCGTAGGAATTTTAAACTTGTATAATGGATCCTTGTCAATATAACCATCTTGCATTGCCGTATTAAAAACAGCCTGCATAATTGTTTTAACCGATTTCAAATATTTAGTGCTCATCAATTCACCATTTTCTTTAAATCTTATTGACGAAAAAAAATCACGCATATTTTTAACTGTTAAATCCTCAATATAAGTTTCACGTGAAAAATAATTTGTTATTTTTTTACTTACTTTTTTCTCCCATTGATATGTTGCTAATGTTGAAAAAGTAGTTTTACGATATTCTAGCACCTCCTCTAAAACTACTAATAAATTATGTTTTTGCTTATTTGTCGAATTCATAATATATCGACCTCCTTAAAAAATTGATTGCAACACTTTTACAGGTATCAATATATTGAATAAAAAAGCACTTGTGGCAAAGTGCTTTTTTATTTTAACATAATTCGACATTTTTTGCAATATAATATATTATTTTTTTATTATTATTTTTCATATTTCCCTCAAATTTCTAATTATAATAAATTTTTATTATGAAGACCAGCTGTGAAAATAGAACAAATAATGCTTTGCCGTAATTTGTAAATTTCTGTTATTGATTATATCACAAATAATTAATTTTGGAAAAAAGAATAATTAAAATATATTAATAAACCAAAGGAGAATTTGTATGAAAATAAAAAAATACTTAGTTCATGGTCTGATCGGACTAAAATTAAATTTTGTACACACATTATCACTTGACGCACAGGGAATATTAACACGAATGGTAAATTTACCAGAATGTGATTATATAACCCTAAAAGAATTTCAAAAACGGTTTCCCAAAGACAGTCTGAATGCAACACAAAAAGGTTTAGATGAACTTGTCAAAAATCATTATGTTTTAAAAAGCAATGATGGAATTTATTCAGTAAATAAGGTTGCCATAGTGCAAAACATGTTTTGGATAGAACCAAACTTGACAGATGTTAATCATACCAACAAATAACAATTAAACAAAATTGGAGAAAAAAATGTCAACAGTTTTTAGAGTTTTTAAAACCGAAAAATTTTCCGTAATATCAAACTATCATCTTTTTGATAAACGGCTTACACATAAAGCAACGAATTTATTGACAACTATGCTTGCACTATCGCCTGTATGGGACTATACGCTTGAAGGTTTAGCATCACTGAAAAAGGACGGTATTGACGGAGTTCGTTCGGGAATTAGAGAATTAGAAAAGTTAGGTTATTTAACACGAAGACAGTTAAGAAACGAAAAAGGACAATTAGCTCATAATGAATATCTTGTTTATGAGACACCGGAATTAAATCCAAATTTTGCAAAAAGCAAAAAAATACCGTCATTGGAAAATCCCATAACGGATAAAAAAATCAATTCACCGTCATTGGAAAATCCGTCAACGGAAAATCCAACGCAATTAAATACTAAATTATTAAATACTAAATATACTAATCAATCTTATCAAGATAATAATAATATTAATATTAATAATACATATAGATGCGATGAAATGGATTCGATTGATAAGATTGACAGAAAAGAAATCAAAGCTGAACTAAAAAAACAGCTAAGTTATGAAAACCTCATCAGCAGGAATAAAGCTGACAAAAAGCAGATAAACAGCATTATCAATATTCTGGCAGACGTTATGTCAAGCCGTTCACAAAGTATCCGCATAGGCGGAGAAAACAAACCGTTGGAGGAAGTCATTCAAAGATTTAAACAATTGACGGACAAGCATATTGCCTATGTTCTGGAATGCCTGAATAAAAATGCAAACAAGCCCAGAAACATAAGGGCGTATCTGCTGACGTCGCTATTCAACGCTCCGTCAACAATGGACTGCTATTATGCTCGTGACGCTGATCAGGCTGAAACCAAACAGTATTCTTTCGACATAGAAGAAATAAAATCCCTTACAAATTCTTTTTCCGGACTGTAATTTGATATAAATCCAAATGGTTTTTCATAAATAGCTATAAAATCGCCGTAGAGGGCACCAGCAAGCCTCAGAATCAACGAAAGGAGTTTTTTCACAAAATTACACCCTAAATTTGAAAGTGCCTAAAAACCGCCTTAAAATTACTCTCAGGGCATACGCTTAATTTTCATTTCCACTCCGTATTTAATCGCAGAGCCGTCTGCAAGGCTCTGTAATGCGCAAATCCAGTGAAGGGAGTGATGCTATATGCACGATTTCAAACGGGCTGTAAATTGCCCGCAAATGCGTATTAACGGCATATGCCGAAAAGAAAGGAAATGAAAATGAAACAAAAATTCTGTAAAAAGCTTCTGCTGATAGTAACAGCTGTAATGATGCTTTGTTCGACAATACCATTCCAAGCATTCACTCAGGTTTCAGCTGCTTCGAGCTATGAAGTTTTGGTATTGTTTTCTCCAGAAGGATACGGACAAAAAACCGATGTTCAAATATCCAAGAACGGTAAAATAAAAGCCGGCGGTACATGGCGAATCATCACAAACAACGGAGATATAGCATATTGTCTGGAACCTGGGAAGTCGATA
>CABIYQ010000029.1:0-5947 GCA_902362965.1 Oscillospiraceae bacterium | reverse complement strand
GGTCAAGAGCTTTTACGAAGCCTATGAAAAAAATATCAAGGCTGATGGGAAAAGCGTTTCATTTGCATCTACTCGTGAATCTGTAGCTGAAAGTAAAGCTGCTGCCTGCGGCAGCGATGGAACATACACATTCACTGACAAAAACGGTCAGCTGAATAATTTCGACGTTACGGTCAAGGACGGTTCAGTTGTTTCAAAATCAGCAACTCAGCTGAAAATCAAGGCTGAAGCCAATAAAACAGCATTGATAACTATGAAGCAAAACAATGTCAACGCTTCCGGCGAACGCTGCGGAATGCTCGTACTGACAAACGGATCAAACAATCAGACTATCACCAAGCTTCAGGCTGATCCCCGTGATTATTACGCAGCTGTAAAGGGCGTAGAAAACGGCAGCCTGTGGATAAAGAAAAGTTCTCCGGACGATAACAAGGTGGAAGGAATTACATTCCATATTACCGGTAACGGAATCGACGGAGACTACACCACAGGCAAAGACGGATATATCAGAATACCCGGTCTTAAGCCCGGCACATACAAGGTTTCGGAGAAAACCTCAAGTATTTACACAAATGTCCGTGATAAGACAGTAATAGTTGAGGCGGGAAAAACGGCGTATGTATTGTTCGTAAACACACTGAAAAAAGGTCATCTTGTTGTAACAAAATATACCGAGGATAAAGCTGAAGCCAATTTCACATTCGGTCTTTACTCAACAACTTCTGACGGTAAGGTATATGATACTTTTGACGATAAAATAACCACCTACATACAAGGCTCAGGTTACGGAAAAGCTTCATGGACTGAATTGCCGTTCTGGACCGAAGACGGAAAAGAATTAATATACGTTCTTACAGAAAAAAATGCACCTGACAGGTATGTGACTTTAGGTGAATTCGAAGGTTCCTTGTTATCTTCAGCTGATGACAACGGACTTATGATTCATTTGGACGTGGAAAATAAATTGAAACGTTCAAGTGTTCTTATTGTCAAAAAGGATTCGGAATCCGGAGACAATATTCCGCTTCCCGGAACAGAATTTCAGATACTTGATTCAAACGGAAATAAAGTAATTTTAACCGATGATGACGGTAATGAAACTGATACATTCGTGACCGATGAATCGGGACAGATTTTACTGCCCGAACCTCTGGTTTACGGTACGTATCAGTTGATAGAAACCAAAGCTCCGGACGGCTATGCTTTAGACAAAACCCCGATTGATTTTGCCATCACCGAGGACGGCGCTACCGTTCAGGTTGAGAAAATGAATACTCCGCAAAAAGGAACTATTACGATTTCAAAAATCGGAGATGTTTTTTCATCTGTTGAAAGCGAAGAAAATTCTTCTGCTGAAAGTGAAAAAAACAAAAAAATCTACTCTCCTGTCTTTGAAGAAAATTCTTTGAAGGGCGCAAAATTTGACATTATTGCAGCTGAGGATATTTACACTCCGGACGGTAATTTAAAAGTCGAAAAAGATACGGTTGTGGACACAATCACAACAGGCTCTGACGGTACGGCAACCTCAAAGAAACTGTATCTCGGAACATACCGAGTTGTTGAAATCGAAGCTCCGGAGGGATACGTCCTTGAGAACGGCGAAACCCTTGTCACTCTCGAATACGAAGGACAGGAAATAGCCGTAACCAACACAGGTACGTCCTTTAAGAACAATTACCAGCAGGTAAATATTACTCTGGAAAAGTATCTTGAATCCTCTGAGAAATACGGTATTAACGGTGAAGATTATGCACAGTACGTAAAATTCGGACTGTACGCTGCTGAAGAAATCACAGCTGCCGACGGTACGGTCATTCCCGAAAACGGACTGATTGAAACTATCGGTCTGACTGAGGATATGAAAGCGCAGTTTAACAAAAAACTGCCGTTGGGAAGTTATTATGTTCAGGAAATTTCCACAGATGAGCATTACATTCTCGACGATACAAAATATCCCGTAAATTTTGAATATTTAGGTCAGGATACGGCTGTTTCAGAAATTAAAATCAATGACGGAAAAGTTATTGATAATACTTTCAAAACAGGGCGTGTTGAAGGTCTGAAAGTTGACGCCGATGATAAGTCAAAATTATCGGGCGCAGTAATCGGTCTTTTCAATGCGGACGAAACTGATTTTTCAGAAGAAAATGCAATCGAAACTGTCGTTTCAGACGATGACGGTTCATTTAATTTTGAAGAAATCATTTTCGGAAATTATCTTGTCAAAGAGATCGAATCTCCGACAGGATATGTGCTTTCAGATGAGACGTTCCCCGTTGTTATTTCCGAAGATGGTGACGTAATTGAAATCACCATCAAAAATGAAAAAATCCGTGGAAGCGTTCAGGTCAAAAAATATGATTTAACAAATAAATCTAAGGCTCTGAACGGGGCAGTTTTTGAAATTTTCGCCGATAAAAACGGTAACGAAAAATTTGAAAATGATACCGATAAATCTTACGGATTTTTGAATGAAACTGGAAGCGGAATTTATCAGCTTGACGGTGTGGAATACGGCGGATATTTCTTAAAAGAAACCGTTGCTCCGGCAGGCTATGTTATCGATGAAAATTATTACTACTTTGAGATTCGTGAAAACGGAGAAATTGTAAATGTAAGTAATGATAAATCATCGGATAAATTCTTTAACGATGTTATCAGAGGAAATGTAAACGGTCTTAAAATCAATGCAGATGATAAGACTGAATTACAGGGTGCATTGATCGGTCTTTTCAATGCGGACGAAACTGATTTTTCAGAAGAAAATGCAATTGAAACTGTAACGTCAGATAAAGACGGAAGTTTCAAATTTACCGATATTGTTTACGGTAAATATAAGGTTGCTGAAATCGAAGCGCCGGAGGGATTCGTACTGTCTGAAAATATTTACGACGTCAACATCAACGTTAACGGAGTGACCATTGAAATTACGATCCGCAACAAGCCCATTAAGGGTAATGTTCTGATCGCAAAATATGACAGCGGAAATCCTCCTCAGATTCTGAACGGAGCGGTATTTGCAGTTTACAGGGACGTCAACGGCGATAAGAAATTTACTGGCGGTACTGATGAACTGTTAGGTAATATGACCGAATCCTCTGCGGGAATTCATGAGTATAAAGATTTACTGTACGGCGATTATCTCACCAGAGAAATCAAAGCTCCGGAAGGATACACTGTCGACAGAAATTATTACGCCTTTTCTATTAAGAAAGACGGTGAAACAGTCAAAGTCGGCAACAATGCGGACGGTAACTTTTACAATAAGGATATAAAGGGAAATATAGAAGGCGTTAAGGTCGGAGAATCCGACGAACCTTTAAGCGGCGCAGTTATCGGATTGTTCTCCGACGGCGAATCCGAATTCACAGCTGAAAACGCTCTTGCAGCGGTTACCACTGAAAAAGACGGCAAATTTATTTTCAAGGACATAGTATACGGAAAATATATTGTTGCCGAGATTCAATCCCCTACAGGATATATTCTTACAGAAGAAACATTCCCTGTTTCTATCAGTAAAAATAACGAGGTAATTACTGTAAAAATCAGTAATGAAAAAATCAGGGGCAATATCGAAGGTATTAAGATCGGAGAATCCGACGAACCTTTAAGCGGCGCAGTTATCGGACTGTTCGCCGATGGTGAATCCGATTTTTCAGCCGATAAAGCTGTAAAATCTGTTACAACAGATGAAAACGGCAAATTTGCCTTTGAGGACATTGAATACGGCAAATACATTGTTGCTGAAATTCAGTCTCCGGAGGGATATGTACTTACATCTGAAACATTTCCGGTAAGTATTGAAGAAAACGGTCAGGTAATAACCGTTAAAATTCATAATGAAAAAATCCGTGGAACAATAGAAGGCGTTAAGGTCGGAAAATCAGACGAACCTCTTGCAGGCGCAGTTATCGGATTATTCGCCAATGGCGAATCCGAATTCACTGCTGAAAACGCTCTTGCAACGGTTACCACTGAAAAAGACGGCAAATTTATTTTCAAGGACATAGTATACGGCAAATACATTGTTGCCGAAATTGAATCGCCGGAGGGATATATTCTTACAGAAAAAACCTTCCCTGTTTCCGTCAGCACAGATAATGAAGTAATTACTGTCAAAATCAGTAATGAAAAAATCAAAGGCAATATTGAAGGTATTAAGGTCGGAGAATCCGATGAACCTTTAAGCGGCGCAGTTATCGGTCTTTTCGCCGACGGCGAATCTGATTTAACCAACAGAAACGCTCTGGGTACTGTAACTACTGACGAAAACGGTAAATTTGTTTTTGAAAATGTAGAATACGGCAAATATATAATTGCTGAAATACAGCCTCCTGAAGGATATATTCTGACTAACCAGATCTATCCTGTGGAAATCAGTCAGAATACTCAAATCAGTATTACTATTGTCAACGTAAAAATCAAAGGCATCGTTGAGATAGAAAAATACGATTCCCTTACTGATGAAAAGCTGTCCGGCGCTGAATTTACCGTGTTTACAGATACAAACGGCAACGGTAAATTTGACGAGGGCGAACAGTACGGAGTTCTGGAGGAAGTTGAAACAGGCTTGTACAGGCTTGAAAATATTCCGTACGGCAGTTATTTCTTAAAGGAAACCAAATCTCCTGACGGATACTATATTGATGATAATTATTATAACTTCAAAATTGAAAACAACGGAGAAGTTGTAAAAATCACAAACAATGATTTGTCAGATAAATTTGTAAATCAAAAAATAACTACCACTACGACTACTACGGTCACTACAACAACTACCTTTACATCCGGAACCGTTCCGTATGTGACATATAATAATCCTTCACCGCTGACAGGAAGCAAAAAGATTCCAGCCGCTGTGTTCATTACAGGTCTGACTGCTTTCGGAGGCATGCTGCTTTTCAAACACAGAAAGCAGAATAAAAAATAAGTTGATTCTATAATTAACTTTCTTTCATCATAATTATTCCTCATATATAACTATTTTTCCTTTAAAGAGCGCTTCCCGTCTTTCGGGAAGCAGACTCTTTATTTATTAAAGATCAGAGGTGATCGAATGCAAAATGAAGATATATCAAAACAAATATATATGTTTGCATGTAATAACGTAAAGCAAGGACTGCAAATGCTTACTACATATTATATAAATAAAAAGGCTTTTGGGAAAAAAACGCTCCCTCAAAAACCCGAACTTCCTCAGGGAGAGCAAAGCCTGCAATCTCTGTATCAGCATGGTCAGCCTATGCTTAGTATTGTTGTTAATGGAGACGAAAAGCTTCACGAATTCCGAAAAACAGCTTCAAAATATAACTTGGATTTTGCAATTCAGCATGATCCGGAAACAAAGAAACATACTGTATATTTCAAATCCCGTGACAACAGCGTTATAGATAAAATCTTAACAAAATACGGCGAACAAAGCTTAGAGGATTTGCAATTCCAAAAGCAGCCGCTTAGCAGCGTGGATATCAGCGGCGATTCATCTCTGAGAAATTTCAGGGATATTGCAGCACGGTATAACGTTGATTTTGCAGTAAAACAAAATCCTAAAAGCAAACAGTATGTTATTTTTTTTAAAGCAAGAGACAACGAAGTTATGGAACGAGTGTTTAGGGAATATAAAGAACATGATTTAAAGGCTAAAGATTCGGTTTTAGAGAAATTAGCGGGTAATCAGGAAAAAGTTAAGGAAACGGCAAAGGAAGCTGAGAAAACTATGGAAAACGGTGTTAAAAAGGGAATGGAAAAAGTAAATGAAAACATTGAAAGAACACTTTAACAGTTTCCTGCAAAAGAAATATATAATTCCTCTGGTAATATCAGTTATTTCCTTTGTTGTAATGAACAAAACGTGTTGGTGTTATCATAATCTTTCGGGGGACGCTTTTACAAAAATTTACATAATTGCTGAAAATCCTCTGCAAATTTTCGGACTTCCGCTGAT
>CABIYQ010000028.1 GCA_902362965.1 Oscillospiraceae bacterium | reverse complement strand
CCCATTCATTTTGAAAAATCTTTACTTTAATCTTTTTTCTTTTCGCCTTTTTCTGTCCAACTTATTGACTATGGTCCACTTTTGGGCTACATACTTAAAATATTCTTCTTTCTTGTTCATTGGTTTACTCCTTTAATTTATATATTTTAATCCCACTTTCTCTTTCCATTCTTCATACGGCTTACGATATATTTCAAATTCCGTATGGCTCATTTCGCAGGACACTGCAAAAGGGTATTTGCCTTGCTGGATCAGGGCTTTAATTTTTGTTGGAGACGTTTTTACACCACATCTTCTTAAATCTTCATACAGTTCCAGAGCTGTTAATGTGGGTTTATATTCTGTTGTTTCTGTCATAATAATCACCTCCTTTATTTATCTGGTATTTATTGACATATTTCACCAAATATTTTATAATAGTAATATTAAATTTAGAAGGTGGTGAAATTATGTATACACTTAAATTCTTAAAAACAGACGGCAAACCAGTAATGTTTGATTCAATTAACGAAATAAGAGTTGGCAACTCTTATTCAGCACTGGAAACTGTTAAGCAGGAAAACATCTTTAATTATGTATTTCCTACTCAGGGATTTTTCCAATTAATCGGAAACAATATTAATGTTACTTATTATGCCGATTCAAACACAACGGGTGTAATTGTTTTAAAAGATTAACACTTTATAATTATCTCCATGCTTCCGACATGGGGGTAATTTTTTTGAATCTCAACGATTTCTTTTATAAGTGGGTTAACTTTCTTTCTGAAACGTCTTGGCTTTTTAGATGCTTTAATTTCAATTTTTATCATTTTTTACCTCCTAGTCTTTGTTTTCAATATCAATCTTAATTTTCATAATTTTCTCCTTTACGCTGACTTGGATTCTGTTTCTTGCCCTCCTTGTCAGATTATGGTATAATCTGTTTGAGAGGAGGTGAGAGTATTGTCTGATAATGGATTTACTTGGAATGATTTAAACGATATTTCTTGGTATGAATTAGGTTCATTAGGAATTACAATGGATGATTTAAAACTTCCTAAATTAGAACTGCTTAAAAAAATTCAAATCCAAGATATCCCTGTTTCACCAAGTATTTACGAAAAGTTTAAAAAGATATGTGAATGTGTTCCAGACGATTTTACTTCCAAAATATCCGTAAAAAATTCTGCTAAAAAAATTGTTGAAGCAATTATTTTTATTGTAGAAGCATTAGAACATACGGAATGGGTTACGGAACACTTACAAGAAATGAAAGAAATAATCGATTCAATTATTAATTACTTTTCTTGATTTCGTATACAATATCTTCTTTAATTGAATCAAGTTGCCAATAAATCAAAAACGTTGCAGTCATTAAATGTAACGTATCTAAATCATTTGTTATAAACGCTCTCACAGCTAATACGCCTGACACTATCCAAATAGCCGTTTTTTCTAACGCTTTAATAATATCATCTCCTTTATGCGACTTGGTTTCGTTGCAATTAGATTCAAATAGGTAACCTCGGCAATATCGAACGTTTCTTTGTCCGATTTTATATCGCAATGAACGTTCATTCATACCGATTACACTTGCAACAGAATTAATTGTCATATGATTTTCATAAATTACATTTTCAAGATTTTTATACATATAAAACCCTCCATTTTTATTTTTTGATTACGATTATCGTAATCTACGTTTTTATTTTATCACGATAATTAGTAATTACCAATGACATTTTACGTAATATCGCTGTTCAATTAGACTAAATTACGAAAATTCGTATTTTATTGTTGCATTTCTTTTTTTTGCATGCTATAATTAACAAGAGGTGATAATATGGCTATTGGAAAAATACTTTCCGATGTATTAAAAGAAAGGAATACAACAGTTACTGATCTAGCACGAAATATAAATGTTGCACCCACAACAATTTACAGTATCATAGAAAGAGATAATATGAAAATTGATATCTCGGTTTTAATTAAGATTTGCAAATCCTTAGATGTTGATATAGAAATGTTTTATAAAGATTATTTAGATAATAATGATTCAGATAAAACAGTAAGTGAAATAATGTTTAAGTATAACCAGCTCAATGATGATGGCAAGGCTAAACTTAACGAACGCCTTGATGAACTTCTGGAACTTCCTAAATACAGGAAATAAAAATCAAATAACCGTATTTTTGTTAATTTTTGTCACATTTTTACAAAATAGTGCTAGATATTTCTTGTATTACACTAATTGCTAAATATTACCATATATGATACAATTTTAATAAATAAATTATTTTAGGAGTGTTATATATGAAGGTAAAAAAATTATTAACAGTGCTATTGGCAGCTAGTTGTTTAACCTCAGCTTTTACAATGAGCGTTACACCTGTCAATGCATTTTCACCAAAAACTATTATATCAGTAGTAGATGTTCCTGAATTTAGTGACGAACCGTATGTAGAGATTAATGGTAACAAGCCTTATTTTACTGATTCTGATATAACTACTGATACGTTTGAAATTTACAGTGAACTTGATTCGTTGGGAAGATGTGGCATAGCCTATGCTAATGTTTGTACCGATATTATGCCAACTGAACCAAGAGGGGAAATTGGTTCAGTAAAGCCGTCAGGCTGGCATAGCGTAAAATATGACTGCGTTGATGGTAAATACTTATATAATCGTTGTCATTTAATAGGCTATCAACTTGCCGGAGAAAATGCAAATGAAAAAAACTTGATTACCGGAACAAGATATCTTAATATTGATGGTATGCTTCCTTTTGAAAATGCAGTAGATGATTATGTAGATGAAACAGATAATCATGTTTTGTATCGTGTTACTCCTGATTTTGAGGACAATAATCTTGTTGCAGACGGTGTACAGATAGAAGCATATTCTGTAGAAGATAACGGAGAAGGTATCTGCTATAATGTATATTGTTATAATGCACAGCCTGGTATTGAAATAGACTATAAAACTGGTTCAAGTTCTTTGGCAAGTTCGACTGTATCTGCAACAGGTGTAAAAGGTGATGCTAATGGTGATGGATATCTTCGTGCAAGTGATGCCGCATTTATTGCCAAAAAATTAGCTGAAGCAGCAATTAGCGGTAATTCAGTAACTATTGCAAAATATCCTAATGCCGATTATAACAATGATGGTAAAATAACGGCGGCAGATTCCGCTGCAATTGCAAAATACCTTGCCTCAAAAAACGTTCCAGTCGTTACGACAACTAAGAAAACAACAACTCCTACTACTAAAACAACAGTTAAAACTACTAAAAAAACGACGACTACAACGGTAAAAAGTGTTCCGTCAGTTGTTTATATAACAAAAACGGGCAAGCGCTATCATTATAACAGTAAATGTAATGGTGGTACATATTACGAATGTTCTTATGCTGACGCCATAAAAAAAGGTCTTACACCTTGTAACAAATGTGTTAAATAAATTTTCTTCCCCTCGTCAGAGGGGAATTTTATTAGATAAAATGCAAATCATAACAACACGACCTTTCGTATTTTTTGTCGAATCCGGATTACAGTTATTATTATACTCGGCAAATTTCAGATTGCAATAGTTTTGGCACGGAACTAAAAAATTGCGTCTCGGTAAATTTTGGGCACGAAAAAATATAGTTTTATTTGTGCAAGATAAACAATAAAATTTACATTTATACCCAATAAAAAATAACGCCCTGCAAATATACAGAGCGTTATTAGTTGTAGTTCCAATCAAAAGGATATTGATTGACTATATAATCATATCACTTTTGAAATATTATGTCAAGGAGTGATTTTATGGGACGTCCAAAGAAAGAGAAACCTAACCATGCAACTGGAATGTATGAAGTAAAGGTTACTGTCGGTCATACGTTTGACGGTAAGCCAGTACGTAAAAGTTTTTACAGTTCTGTGAGTAAAGAAGCCGCCAAAGCAAAAGCTGAACAATATAAAATCGATCAGGCTGTTGCAGAACAAACGGGAGAAACTTTTGTGAGAAAAGAAGAATGTTTTGATACATGGGCTATAAAGCGGCTTGATACTTATAAACAAGGCAAGGTAAAAGAACATACTTATGAATTCACATATAAAAAGAATGTTGAAAAATATCTTATACCCTTTTTCAAACATGCCAAACTTAAAAACATAAAGCAAATTGACATTCAAAAATATTTCAACAAAGTAAAAAATCTTGAAAGCAACTTGCCACTCTCAAATTCTGTATTGAATAAGCACAAAATGATTCTTAAATCAATTTTTGACGCGGCAATTGACAACGACTTATGCTATAAAAATCCCGTAAAGAATATAAATTTCCCAAATGTTTCGATAAAAAAGCAACGTCCTGTATATACTTTTCAGGAAGTTGAAAAACTTGAAAAGTATGCAATAAAGCAAAATCGATATGATATTATTTTACTGTTGGGAACGGGTATGAGACGTTCTGAACTTATAGGTCTAATGTGGGATGACATTGATATGACTAACAAAACAATTCATATTCAAAGAGCCGTCACGCAAACAACAGGTAAAATTGTTATTGGTGAGACAAAATCTGAAACATCAAACAGATATATTCCTATTAGTGATAGCCTTATTTCCGTAATTAATTTAATTCCCAGAGAATCAGAATACGTAATATCAGGTGAAAAACCTGACAAACCTATTGTACCGCATTCTTACGCTGATAAGTTCGAACGTTTTATGGAAAAAGCAAGTAAAGAACTTAATATACCAAAGCTTACACCTCATGAGCTTAGGCATACCTATGGAACTCTTCTCCGTGAAAAAGGTGTTGATATTTATACAATTCAAAAGGTCATGGGTCACTCTGATATTTCTGTCACAGCTGGTACTTATGTGCACAACGACATTGAAGTACTCAGAAAACAGCTAAAAATTGACGATTGACCTGTTTTTACTACGACACTACTACGACATAAAAAGTCGTTTTTATTAGTTTATTTTAATTTATCCAAAATGAAAAGCTGCGTAAACACGCCATTTTCAGCATATTTACACAGCTTTCTTGGTGGAGGCGACGAGAGTCGAACTCGTGTCCGAAAATCTATCCGTACAACTTTCTACGAGTGTAGTTTACCTTTTAAAATTCCTTAAACTGACCGCCGATAAACAAGCTGTCAGTATCAGTAGTTCCTGATACATTCATACCGTCCGGAACAATACGGAAGAACGTTCACCACTAATCGATGCCCAAGCTTTTGCCGTGGTACTCAAAAGGAGGACAGTAGCAGACTTAGGCTGCTACCTGTAAGTTTCTTGTGCTTACAGTAATATTATTTCTAGCGTTTATATTTAAACGTGGTGCAATTTAAAGAGTGAACACCGTCTCTACTCGCTTATTGCAGTTCAAAATCCCCGTCGAAACCTTTACGCCCCCATTAATAATTATTTTTTACAGCCCTTTCAATCTGACGCTTAGCATCTTTCCTTGCGGCATCTTCACGCTTGTCATAAAGCTTTTTACCCTTGCATAATCCAAGCTGAACTTTAACGATTGAGCCTTTAAAATAAAGTGAAAGCGGAATCAAAGTAAGTCCGTCCTGTTTGATCTTACCGAAAAGACGGTTAATCTCTTTGCGGTGCATAAGCAATTTTCTGACTCTCATAGGATCACGGTTAAAAATGTTCCCTTTTTCATAAGGAGATATATGCATTCCTTTAATAAAAAGCTCGCCATTATCAATTGAACACCAACTGTCTTTCAGATTAACCTGTCCCAATCTCAGAGATTTTACCTCAGTTCCCATTAATTCAATTCCGGTTTCCATGCTTTCAAGTACGAAATATTCATGCCTTGCTTTTCTGTTTTCTGAAATAGTTTTAAAGTTTTCTGTTTTCAAGTGAATACCTCCGTTCTTTTGAAAGTACTTTATTATATAATATTTATTTGCATTTGTCAAGTGAATATTAAAATTTTTTATGATCTTTCTTTTATTTCCTTTTCATTTTTTTGTGACGTATTGCAAAATTATAAATTTTATGCTATAATAATCGTAAACATTTAAAATATTTCAGTTAATACCGTACAAAAATTGTGCGAGGGTAAATAAGGAGTAGATTTACATGGGATTTAAAGATATGGAAAAAAGCAAGCTTGACGCCATGAAAAATCAGTGGGATGAAGAATATAAAAAATTTAAGGCAATGAAACTTAACCTAAATATGGCAAGGGGTAAGCCGTCTCCGGAACAGCTTGAACTAAGCATGGATATGCTTGATACTATTAACAGCCAAAGCAGTCTTATCGGTTTAAACGGTGATGACTATAGAAATTACGGTCTTCTTGACGGTATACCGGAAGCAAAAACGATTTTTTCAAAAATGCTCGGAGTTTCTGAAGACGAGGTAATTGTCTGCGGAAATGCAAGCCTTAATATAATGTACGACATAATCTCTACATCGTTTCTCAAAGGAGTATGCGGGAACACACCATGGCATAAACAAGAAAAAGTCAAATTTTTGTGTCCTGTTCCTGGATACGACAGACATTTTTCAATTTGCGAAACATTTGGTATTGAAATGATCAATATTCCGACTTTTGAAACAGGTCCGGATATGGATTTAATTGAAAAATTAGTTTCTGAAGATGACGCAATAAAAGGCGTATGGTGTGTTCCGCAATACTCCAATCCCACAGGATATGTGTACAGTGATGAAACTGTAAAACGCTTTGCAGCTCTCAAGCCGAAGGCATCAGATTTCAGAATTTTCTGGGACAATGCTTATTGTATTCATCATCTTGTTGATTCTCCGAAAAAGCTTCTTAATATTATGGACGAATTAAAGAAAAACAATAATGAAGATATGGTTTATATTTTCGGATCAACGTCCAAAATCACTTTTGCCGGATCAGGTGTGGCAGTTTTAGGAACAAGCAGAAATAATATTTCCGAACTGACTAAAGTCATGACAATGAGAACTATCGGGTATGATAAAATAAATCAGCTCAGACACGCAAAATATTTCGGCAGCTATGAAGGTCTTCTTGAACATATGAACAAGCACAAAAAATTATTGGCTCCGAAGTTCAATGCCGTAACAGAAATATTGGAAAAAGAAATAGCGCCACTTGAAATCGGCAGCTGGACAAAACCGGAAGGCGGATACTTTATCTCTTTTGATTCACTCCCCGGCTGTGCAAAGAGAATCGTTGCACTGTGCAAGGACGCCGGAGTAACGCTTACCGGCGCCGGCGCCACTTATCCTTATGGCAAGGATCCTGAAGACAAAAATATCAGAATAGCTCCGACCTATCCGTCAGTCGACGAATTGACAAAAGCTATGGAAATCTTTTGTCTTGCTGTTAAAATTGCAAGCGCTGAAAAGGTTTTATAAGAACTTTATAGGGTAATTATAATTAATTACCCTATTGTTTTTTTGTTGAATTTCTACAAATAATGTATGTTTTTTTGAAAAAAATTCATATATTTATTGACTTTTATTAATCAATAAAGTATAATAAATTTATATAAATAAACGTAAGAGGAGGAATATAATATGATAAAAAAATTAAAAAAAATGCTATCATTATTAAGCGCAGCCGCAGTAACGGCTTCTGCATGTGTATTTACTGTTCCCGCAAACGCTGTGACTGCTCCGCTGTTTTACAGTGAATGCGAAGACCTGGAGCTTGCCGGAGATGCTCAAATTACAGATAATGTATATGGAGGATATAATACAGGTTTTTCCGGAAAAGGCTATGTATGGATTCAGGGTAACGGTAGTTTTTCATTTGAAGTTGACGCTCCTGAAGATGGAATGTATAATCTTGAGGTACGTTCATGGCAATATCTTGATGAAACAGGAAGAGTCCAGTCTTATAGCGTAAACGGCAATAAAGGTACATCATATTTAATGCCTCATTCAGATACTTTTACTGACTATTCAATGGGACTTATAAGGCTTAATAAAGGTACTAATGAAATTAAGATTCAATCCGGTGACAATGTAGGATATGGATATGCACTTTACGATACAGTTACTGTTACAAAAGCAGTAATGCCTGAACTTAATATAAAACCTGTTCTTTCTGATCCTAACGCTACAAAAGAAACTCAGGGACTTATGAATTATCTCTGCGATATGTACGGAAAGCATATTATATCAGGTCAGCAGGAAATTTACGGAAACGGTCATACGGTAGATCAACCTGCCGGATACAGCGGCGATGACCTTTTAGGATATGAATCTGAATTTGAATGGATAAATAAAAATTTCGGAGTTTATCCTGCAATCAGAGGATTTGATATGATGAACTATAATCCTCTTTACGGCTGGGACGATGGAACAACCGAAAGAATTATTGAATGGGGAAACGAACGAAACGGTATTCCTACAGTTTGCTGGCATATCAATCTGCCAACTGATTTTGCAAACTATGAAATCGGAGAACCGGTTGACTGGTCAGCGGCAAGCTATAAGCCAAACAGTTCATTCAGTGTGGCAAATGCAACTATTGAGGGTACCAAAGAATATGAGTATGTAATGCTTACAATTGAAGCTCTTGCCGAACAGCTTCTCAAGGTTCAGGAAGCCGGAGTACCGATAATTTTCAGACCTTATCATGAAGCTGAAGGTAATCCGGGAATTGGAAACGCATGGTTCTGGTGGGGACAGGAAGGTCCTGAACCATACAAAGCTCTTTGGAAACAGCTCTATACAACCCTTACTGAAGAATACGGTCTTCACAATCTTATATGGGAATTCAACAGCTATACTTATTCTTCATCGCCTGAATGGTATCCCGGTGACGAATGGGTTGACATGGTAGGCTTTGACAAATATAATTGTATATATAACAGAACTGACGGTCTTTCCGATTGTCCTAATGAAGATGCTATTTCAGATACATTCTACAATCTTGTAAATCTTACAGATAACAAAAAACTTGTTGCAATGCCGGAAAACGATACAGTTCCAAGTCTTGAGAACATGCTTATCGAAAAAGCTCATTGGCTGTATTTCTGCATCTGGTACGATAACGGCTCGGATAATTTCCTTACCGGTAAAAACAAGAATAATTATGATACACTTAAAGAAATTTATCAAAGTGATTACTGTATTACATTAGACGAACTTCCCGACTGGAAAAATTATGAATATAAGGGTCCAGAGCCTGATATTGACTTCATTCCCGGCGATGTGAACGGTGATGAAAAGGTTAATGTATTTGATTCTATAGCACTAAAAAAATATATAGTTAATAGCTATATGATCGACAATGCACTTCAATATCCTGTCCTTGCACCAAGTCCTGCTGATACAAACGGTGACGGACTTGTTGAAATTGCCGATTTGGTACTTTTAAATCAATGGCTTGTGGGCATGGATGTAGATATAACATATTATGTCGCACCTCCTGAAACAGATGAATAAAATAAATTTCTGTTCCTAATGACATTCTTTCAACTGTTTTATTAACTAAAATACTTCTTTGTTTAAAATTAATTTCCTACCACTCCATATTACACCAACTCTCATATCTTTTATCGTATTTTCAGAAAGATTTCCCTTACCGTCTTTTTTACCTGTTGATTGAAACGCAAAACACAAAAAGACCATTTAAAGAGTAAAAAACTCCTTAAATGGTCTTTAATTATTGTATTCACATCGCTTATTTTATACTTTACATTGACAAAATATTCTGTTTTCTAGTATCGGACAATAATCAAAATGTGGTTTTATTATATACATTTACTAATTCCCTTAATAATTTTATGCATTTAATTATATTAGTCACACCATATTTTGTCAATAAATTATTTTATTATACATTAAAAGCCCGGTTATTCACCGAGCTTCAATGCGTAGAAAAAATATTTTGTGCTTTCTTATAATATTTCAGCTTTCGCTGATATTTACATTATATCATATATTTTTTACATAGTCAACACTATTTCATCATTTTATTAGAAATTATTCTTACCACATAATATATAACTGATAATTTCCTCCACCTAGTTCTTTGCATGTAACTGTTATATCATAATATGTTGATATTATTTCCTTAACTTCCTTTTCATTATATCCATGATGAATCATAAGTGATGCTTTTTCTTCCTCCACCATCATATATAAAGCACAGTAAGAATCCTCAACTAACTCATCAGCTGTCCATAGAATACCTGCCGGAAGAATAGGATCGTTATGTTCCTTATAATATTCAATGTTTGGAATATAATCAGCAGGAAGATTCCAACCATAACCGTCCCATGGGTCTACCGTATCATCATATATAATCTTTGTTATTCCGTATTCTGCTGCTGCCTTATACTTTATGCAATCATTTACATACTTCTTTATTCCGCTGAATTTATTCAGGTCATAATTCTTCTTGTTTGGTTCTTTAAGCTTTACTGTGGTTTTTGTAGTTTCTGTTTTATTTTCATTCGGCGCCGTTGTATGTTCTATTATACTTAACTTTGCTAAAAAACGTGCTATTTCTGCACAGTCCAGCGCTGTTACTTTTCCGT
>CABIYQ010000027.1:12870-13054 GCA_902362965.1 Oscillospiraceae bacterium | reverse complement strand
TACTACACGTTCCGGAGATGTTTTCTATTTAATCATAAACTCAGACGGTTCTGTGTATTTTCTCAATCCTGTTGATACCGCTGATCTGACTGCTATGCTTTCAGATTCCAATGATAACAAATTGAATGAAAATGCTCTTGAAAATATGGAGCAGTTTGAATCTGCAACTGAAAATGAAAAAACT
>CABIYQ010000027.1:2625-12579 GCA_902362965.1 Oscillospiraceae bacterium | reverse complement strand
CAAAGTAACAGTGATGATTTAGAAGAATATCTTGACGATTAAAAAATTCGCCATTGGCGAAAAAGGAGTTTATATATGAAATTAATATCAGAAAACAAAATTGATGCTTTGGGAAGAGTGACACTCCCTGCACAAATTCGGCATAAATTAGGTATGGATAAAGGTGACAGCGTAGATATATTTGAAGATAACGGCTTTATGATTATTAAAAAACATAATAACTCCTGTGTTTTCTGCGGAAATTCAGAAAATTTAACAGAATACAATCATAAACATATTTGCAGTAACTGTCTGGATAACCTTAAAAAATAAAGGCTCCGGCTTCTGCCGGAACTCTAATATATTTTAATTTGGATTTGGAACAAATTCTATTTTTAAAGACATATCCATAGCAGCTGCGAGTCTTTGCAATGTTTTTATAGACGGATTTCCGTTTCCGTTTTCAAGTTTGCTTATATCTCCTTGAGCAATACCCGTACGTTCAGAAAGTTCTTTTTGTGTAATTCCTTTTAGTTTTCGAGCGTCAATCATTGCCTGTATTATTGCAAATTCAGGCTCAAGAGCTTCGTATTCTGCTTTTATTTCGGGATCTTTAAGTTGTTCTTTAAGAAAATCGTTAAATTTTGTCATTGTCTATTCTCCTTTCTGCTGAGAAAATCAGCACGGTAGCGTTTAGCTCGTTCAATTTCTTCTTTTGGGGTTTTCTGTGTTTTCTTTATAAATCCATTGGTAAGAACAGCTTTTTTGCCGATTACAAAGAAATACATTACTCTTGATATATCAGAGCCTACCTTTGCTCTAAGTTCCAAAATTCCCTCACTTACGGATTTAGAATAAGGTTCTCTTAATTCATAACCGTTATTTTGCAGCATTTCAATGATACGTAACATTTTAGTTCGCATTTTCTTATCAAGGCTAAGAATAAATTCTTTGGCTGGCTCTGTTCCATCTTCCTTTTCATAGAATATTATTTCAAATTCCTGCACATGTATGCTCCTTTAATATAGGATTTACTCTATATTTATTATATAACACTTTTTCTTTTTTGTCAATCTCTTTTATTAAATAATAAAAATTCGCCAATGGCGAATAGAAAGGACTGTAAATGAAATTAGTCATAGCTGAGAAACATAGCGTCGGGGCGAATATCGCTTCCGTACTGGGTGCAAATATAAAAAAGCAAGGTTATCTTGTGGGAAACGGTTATATAGTTTCATGGTGCGTAGGTCATTTGATAGAACTTGCCGAACCGGAAGCCTATGGAGAAGAGTATAAAATCAAACCGTGGATCACGGACTGCCTTCCCATCATTCCTGAAAAATGGAAATTTGGCGTTATCAAAGAAACAAGCTCTCAGTACAAAAACCTGAAATCTCTTATGAATGATCCATGTGTTGATGAAATTATCTGTGCCACCGATGCAGGACGTGAAGGAGAGTGTATTTTCAGATACGTGTACAAGCTTTGCAAATGCTCGAAGCCTGTCAGGAGACTTTGGATTTCTTCAGTTGAAAAAAATGATATTATAAACGGTTTTAATGATCTGAAAGATGACAGCGATTATGACCGTCTTTTTCAATCAGGATACGCAAGAAGCAAAGCCGATTGGCTTGTCGGCATGAACGGTACTCGCCTGTTTTCAGCAATGTACAATAATTTTCTTTCTGTAGGACGTGTACAGACTCCTACATTAAAAATCATTGTGGATCGTGAAAATAAAATTAACAATTTTAAATCAGAAAAATATTATACCGTACTTCTGAATTGCGGAGAATTTACGGCTGAATCTGCAAGAATTCCTGATTTACCGACGGCTAAAAAAATCCTGCAAAATGTTAATGCAGGTACGGCATTTATTAAGTCAATCAAAAAGGAATCTAAAAAGGTTAGGCCTCCGAAGCTTTTTAATATTGCGGATTTACAGAAAACTGCTAACCGTCTGTTTGGTTATACCGCTAAGCAAACTCTTGACTATGCACAGTCCCTTTATGAAAAAAAGCTTATTACATATCCAAGAACCGACAGTAATTATGTCAATTCAAGCATGAAAGACAAAATCATTCAGCTGACCGCTGCTGCATCTGGAATTATGTCCGCTGAAATTTCATTTACGCCTGACGCAGACAGAGTAATAAATGATAAAAAGGTTACAGATCATCATGCTTTACTGCCTACTTTGTCTGTTTCTAATGCAGATATTGAAGCTATTCCCGATTCTGAAATGAAAATACTGCGGCTTATCTGTTCTCAGCTGATCTATGCAGTTTCTCCAGAACATATTTATGAATCTACAGCTATAACGGTAAGCTGTGCCGACACTGATTTTACCGCACTGGGAAAGAAAATTTCTCAAATGGGTTGGAAAGAATTTCAGTTAAAATTTGTTTCATTACTCACCGGCAAAGAAATGTCTGTTAAAGAAACTATATTTACAGATAACATTGTCGAAGGACTTGTAATTGAAAATCACACTGAAAAAATCGCAGACCATCAGACAACTCCGCCGAAACGCTATACGGATTCCTCTTTGATATCTGCTATGGAACGTGCCGGAAACGAGAACTATGAAGATGAAAACGTCGAAAAGAAAGGAATCGGTACTCAGGCAACGCAGGCTGGTATTATTGAAACCATAATAAAGCGTGGTTATGTAGAACGCTCCGGTAAAAATCTTTTTCCGACGCAAAAAGGCATAAGTCTGATCGAAGCAGTACCGGAAGAAATAAAGTCTCCGAAAACTACTGCTATTTGGGAAAGTAAACTTCAGCTTATTGAAAAGGGCGAATACTCCCCTGACGATTTTATGAATGAAATAAATGAATTTGTTAAAAGTCTTGTTGATACTTACAGTAAAGAGGATAACATAAATAAAGATCTGTCATTCAGAGCTGAACGAAAGGTCATAGGCAAATGTCCAAAGTGCGGTAAAAATGTTGTAGAATATCCTAAATCTTATGGTTGTGAAAGTGGTAAGGACGGGTGCGAATTTGTTATTTGGAAAAAAATCTCAGGAAAAACAATTCCGGAAGGTGCTGCACGTTCTCTTCTGGATTACGGAAAGTCCGCAAAGCTTAAAGGCTTTAAGAAAAAAGACGGAAGCGGTACATTTAGTGCATATCTTATGTTGGATAAAGATTTTAAGGTGACTTTTAAGTTTAAATAAAAAATTCGCCATTGGCGAATTGGAAAGGAAACTTATGAAAAATAATATCAAATCAAAAAATGTACGTATTGGTGGTATAGGACATGGTGAAGAAATGATAAATATAAATTTCAACAATGAAAAATATTTTAAATTTAGTCAATTCTGTTCAAAAAATAAATTGACTTATAATATATTGAATAAATCAGATTCACATGTTTTAATTTCTTGCAATAAAAATATTTATTCTCTATTTAAAGATCATTAAATTTCTTATATAAAATATTATTGTTATATACTCGAAGCTGTAATTGTTTCATTAATTATGAAGCTTCTGTAAAATTCGCCAATGGCGAATTGAAAGGATTAGCTATGGAAGATGTTAAAAAAAAATGTGTATTATGCGGTAGTGAGTTTATTGCAACTGATGATAATAAACCAAATCATCAAATATGTTGCAGATGCTCACAACAATTAACAAGGCATATTAACCCTAAAATATCAAAAAATCATTATTTAATGGAAATTATATTCTTCATATTATGTAATATCTGGACGTTCATTGTATTTACTCACTACTTTAAAGATATGACAGTTAAAAATATGTTTAAATTGGATAATTCTTTACTTTTAATCAGCGTTATATCAAGTGCTGTTATGGTTATATTTACAGTTATCAATTTTTATCAAACAAAAAAGAAACCTTAGATTTTGTTTATTTTCCACTCAACCACTCCAAAGATAATAATAACAAATAGAAGTGGTATAACAACTGATCCAGAAGATACTAATATAACATTAATATTTTCATCTGGTGAACGTTTATAATTTATCAGGAAGTAAGTAAAAAGCTTAAATGCAGAAAGGTACAATATTATTGATTGCATTTTGAATATTATTAGTTTTAAATTCAAATGATTAATCAGTGCATTCAAAATAATCAAAATAAGATATATAACGCAGAATATTATAATTAGATTTTTAACAAAAAAATTCATAAAACAAAGGTTTTCATATGAATTAAATAGTTTATTTGTTAATAAATCAACTACATATGTATTGTGGTCATATAAACACAAACTCATATAAAAAGTAATTATTGTAATATATAAAATTGGTATAGGCAAACTACACTTTTTGAATAAGTCTTTTATTATATCTATCATAACATGAACCTCTATCTAAGAATTTTGTTTATTTTAACATTTTCTAAAGGAGACAAATTTATGAATAATTTCAATGAATTTTGCGTGTTTTGCGGAGAATCCAAAAATCTGACAACATATAAAGGCACATTTATATGCAGTGACTGCTATGAAAAACTTAAAAAGAGTTTAAAAAGAGATTATTACATAGGACGATTGCTGTTCTGTGTAGCATTATCTTCCAGTTTAGCTATACTCGAAGCTGTAATTGTTTCATTAATTATGAAGTTTCTGTAAAATTCGCCATTGGCGAATTGGAAAGGGAATATTATGGATGAACAGTATTGTGAGAAATATTGCGTATGCTGCGGAGAAAAATTCTGCGGACTTAATAATGATGAACCGGTTAATAAGATATGCAAAAAATGTTCATATAAGTTAATATCTGGTATTAAGCCAAAAATAACATGTAAACGTCATATTGCAGAACTTATGTTATTTATATTAATTAACATATTAATGCTTAAGTTCTTTTCATCAGAATTAAAAAAATTTTCATTTCAAAATATCTTAGATGGAAATAACCTTTTAACCTTAACTACGTCATTACTTCTTATTTCAGGAACAATGATTATAATTTTTATTGCTATAAAAAATAAGAAAAAGTAATTTATATTTTATTTATTTTCCTATTAATTTTTGAAATAATCCCTTTATTACATTAATCATAATAATCATCTCACAAACTTTATTTAGGTATATTTTACCATATTAAATTAATTTTGTAAAGGTGGGATAAATTAATGAATAAATTAAATGAAATCTGTAAGTTTTGCGGAAAAAATGAAAATATAACGGCATTTAACAATACCCTTGCATGTAAAGAGTGCATTGAAAAAATAGAAAAAAAGTTAGTAAAACGTTATAAAAGCGAAAGATTATTATTTTGCACTGGTTTAGCTATCTGGTTTGCCTATGTAGAAGCTTTAATTTTTTTGATTTTTAAACGTATGTAAAAATTAGCCATTGGCGAATTGGGAAGGAAAGATAAGATTGAAAATTATAAGAAAAATATTTATGCATATTATTGGCTTATTCAACCCATACGAAGATAATAAATATAAAGATTATGTACGCAACTATAGAAAAAAATATTTTAATCAATATTATTCGCCAATGGCGAATGAAAAGAAAGGAATTAAAAAATGAGTAACGAAGAATATTTAAATAATATTAATGTTCAGTATTCACCTGAAGAAAATGAGGATAATTATGAGCACAGTGATTCAAATGAATCCTCCAATATTCAATTAAACAATTCCGAACTAAAACGTGGTATTATTACACGTTTTCTGGATTCCAAATTAGATACCTATAATGACAGAATCAGCAGTCTCGAAGAAAAAAATACACTTCTCAATGAAAAAATTCAGAGAAATCAAAGCAAAATTGATAAATTTAACTCCAGAATTGCAAAACTGGAAAAGCAAAATATCTTTCTTAGATCCATAGCACAAGCTTATCCCCAGTCTGAAAAGGCTATTAATTTGTTAATTGATAAAAATATTAATAAGATACACAATCTTAAAACTAAGAAAATTCCTGCAAAGTTCAATAAGATGGAAAAACACAAAGCTAATATTAAATATAACGAAAATAAAATATATAAATTACAGCTTAAAATAAAAACCTGTGAAAACATAAAAGAATATTTTCATAGTTTCAGCATTAAAGAACCTGAACTTCGCCATGACAAGTTTATGAACTGCTTAAAATCTATTAACGATTCTTCAAAATTTAAGCTGGAAAACATATTACACAAAATAAAAAACCTATTAGAACGTTTAATTGCAAAGCTTGAAACTAACAGATACATGCAAAAACAGATTGGTAATAACCCTAAAATGCTTGAATACCTTCAATCCAAAGAAAAATCTTATTTGAATAAAATCACAAAACTGGAACGGAAAATTGAAAAAATTAACACAAAGCTTGATAAGTATCATACATTAAGTAAAGGTATACAGGGTATTGAAACTGAACCTCCTGCAAATAAATCTCAGCACATTGAAGAAATGATGAGTAAAAACGAAAGCGTCAACAATTCTATTGCTGAAATTGTTGCTAATCTTTCGGAATCCTCCATTACAGACCGTGTTGTATTATCAAATGCTGCTATTATAAGTGATTTGAATATACATATTTCACGTGAACCTGTTCAGACAGAAAAAACTGCTGCCATGAAAGAAAACATTTCAGAAAAGCAGCCGGTTCAAAGTTCTGAAATTACCGAAAAAGCTGTAAAAGTAAATGAATCTGCTGCTGAAAAACAATCTGTTAAAAGTGCCGATATTACTGTTAATAATTCAGACAAGATAACAAAAGATGTATTTAAGTTTGATAAGGAATTAAAATATTACGATGGCAATGCTCGAATTGAATTAAAAGTAAATAATGCTTTATGGGAACGTTTTTCTAAATCTGCATTTGATCATGGAATTTTTTTGCAGGATAAAAATATAAATAGAATTTTCTTTGAAGCTAGCAATGATGGTAAGGGATTAGGTCATTTTTATATTACTTATCAAAATCCAGAATTTAAATTGGATTGTATTTCCGGCGCTGAATTTTTAACTGCTGAGGAACATTCCGTTATTAAAGCTGTTACTTCTGAATTACTTAAACATCATAATAAAACTAATGCCCATGAACATTCTAATAAAACTGCTGAAAATTCTTCAGCTCTTAACGAAAAAACAAAATCACTCCTTGGCGAACTTCACAAAAATCAGGGCAAGCTATCTGAAATAAACAAAACTGCTGATTTAGGTAAAAATATGACTAAAACCCCAGAAGTATCGTTATAAAAAATTCGCCAATGGCGAATTGAAAGGCAATTAAAATGATTAATCAGTTAATAGCAGATTATGAAAATATACTTTGTACAGAAGAAATGAATCTTGTAGTAGGTTTCTATAATACTGTAGGAGATTTTGACGCAGCTATGGTTTTATGTGAAAAATTGTCTGCCGAAGGTTATGGAAAATCTCTTAACAAAGCAAATAAAAGCAGTTTGGCAGCAGTCAGTGAATATATTTCAAAGTACCAGATTGCAGATATTACCGGAACATCTGTAGAGTACATAGAATCCCTTCCCTTTGATATTCAGGACGAACTGCTGGACTGCTATGAATCTGACTCAGATAACAAAAATCTTTTTAAAATACTTGATTTAGAGTACAAGCCTGAAAAAGTTGAAGTTAAAAATAATCAGGTCAAAAAAAGACCGTCATTGCTGAAAAAACTGCGATATTATCAGAATTTAATTAATCTTCAGGAACAGCAAAATAATTAAATTCGCCAATGGCGAATTGGAAAGGATAAATAATTTTGAATAAGTTCAAATTCGTAAAAAATGGATACGTCGGTCATATGATCTGGCGTATCCGTAATATACGTGGAATGACAGAAAAAGAACTAGGAATAAAAGCAGGATTTAACAGATTTACGGCTGAACGTAAAATCACATTGTGTGAAGATAAAAGAAAAATCTTAAAAAATAAAGATATGCAAAAAATTGCAAAGGCGCTTAATGTCCACCCTTTCGTCCTAAGAAATGAACTTCCGTCACATGACGAACTTTCGGCAATTTATATGCTTTTTAATCTTCACGAAAGAACCTGTATTAATTTTCATAAATTTAACGGTGATGTTTATATTAAGTTTAATTCCACTTTTATAAGTGAATTTCTTAAAGAATGGGATGTAAAATTTAGCCAATTAAACAAAAAGGAAATAAGCTATGAAGAATACGTTAAATGGATAATAGGCTTACCCGACAGAATGCCGGATTATCTATTAAATGCACAATCAGGTAATCCTTTGTATAAGTTCAAATTCGTAAAAAATGGCTATGTCGGTCATATGATCTGGCGTATCCGTGACATACATGGAATGTCAAGAAAGGAATTAGGCATAAAAGCAGGATTTAGTAGATTTACGGCTGAACGTAAAATCGCATTGTGTGAAGGTAATAGAAAAATCCTAAAAGATAAAGATATGAAAAAAGTTGCAAAAGCGCTTAATGTTCACCCCTTTGTTCTAAGAAATGAGCTTCCGTCACATGACGAACTCTCGGCAATTTATATGCTGTTTTACCTCCATGAAAATTCTTTTATTACATTCCGTACATTTAAAGATAATATTTACATCAAATTTTATTCCACTTTTATAAGTGACTTCCTTAACCAATGGGATATACAGTATAAGCGATACTTTAAACATGAAATAACATATAAGGAATATATGCAATGGTTAGTAAGCTTACCTGATAGAATGTCAAGCAAGGAATTAGATTTACAAAAATAAAATAATTAATAAAGGAACAAAATAATGTTTATAAAGTACAGTGCCAAAAGGCTAAATTCCAAAAAGCGTATAAAAAACAGTTACGTTGGCTCAATGATTCGTCGTATCCGTGACATACATGGAATGTCAAGAAAAGAATTAGGCATAAAAGCAGGATTTAACAGATTTACGGCTGAACGTAAAGTCTCATTGTTTGAAAATGATAAAAAAATCCTAAAAGATAAAGATATGAAAAAAATTGCAAAAGCGCTTAATGTTCACCCCTTTGTTCTAAGAAATGAGCTTCCGTCACATGATGAACTCTCAGCAATTTATATGCTTTTTAATCTTCACGAAAGAGCCTGTATTGATTTTCGTAAATTTAAAGGTGATGTTTATATTAAGTTTAATTCCACTTTTATAAGTGAATTCCTTAAAGAATGGGATGTAAAGTTTACCCAATTAAACAAAAAAGAAATAATCTATGAAGAATATGTTAAATGGATAATAGGCTTACCAGACAGAATGCCGGATTATCTATTAAATTCACAATCAGATAATAATCCTTTGTATATCATATGATCTGGCAAATCCGTGACAAACGTGGAATGTCAAGAAAGGAATTAGGCATAAAAGCAAGATTTAGCAGATTTACTAAAGTAAAATAATAAATTTGTCAATAAAAATTCGCCAATGGAGAATTGGAAAGGAAAAGTAATGGAATATAACATTTTTAAGGAAATAAAAGCAAGATTAAGTATGCCCGATTTAGTTCAGGGATACGGAATTGAAATCAACCGCAGAGGTTACTGTTTATGCCCCTTTCATGCCGAAAAAACTCCCAGTATGCACATTATGGAAAAGGGTTATTATTGCTTTGGCTGCGGCGAAGGCGGAGATCATATTAAATTCGTTCAAAAACTTTTCAACCTCGAAAATCCCCTTGACGCTGCTAAGAAAATTAATGAAGATTTTGGTCTGGGACTTGATCCCAATCACAAACCTACTAAAGAAGAATTTATTTCAGCCAGAAAAATTGTGACTGAACGTCAAGAATTTGAAAGAGAAGAAACGATTGCATATAATGCTTTTTGCGATTATTTCAGAGTCCTACGTGAATACGGAAGAATCTATGCTCCGCAGTCTGAAAGTGAGATACTTGATAAACGCTTTATCGAATATCTTCATAATTTTGAACGTATCGACTATACAGTCAACAGAATGATCGAACTAATGCACAATCCTATGAATGAGCGCAAGGAATTTCTCAAGGATAATGAAGATTACCTTGTTACTGTTGCCGAAAGACTTCTTGAAATT
>CABIYQ010000027.1:0-2331 GCA_902362965.1 Oscillospiraceae bacterium | reverse complement strand
TCTTGCAGAACAACAAAAGCGTATGGATATGCTTATGGGAAAGGTTGATTTCATTGTTACGGATGCCCCACTGCTTTTAAATACCATTTATCTTAATTCTCCCGATAAAACAGCTTATACAAAAGAAATATTAGACAGATTCAATAAATATGATAATTTTTGCTTTGTTGTTGAACGTAATACGGCAGTCTTTGAACAGGAAGGCAGAATTCAAAATCTGGAACAGTCAATTGAAAAAGACAATGATATTACCAAACTGCTCAAAGATAATAATATATATTTCAAAACATACAATCATGAATCTTTGAATAAGGTTGCTGAAAATGCTGTACGTACACACGAACTCATTACAGGTATAAAGAAAGAAATTCCCATCGGTGAAAGAATTCAATCTGCTAAAGCTGCCGGTGATATTATCGGTAATACTCCATACAAGGCAATATCGGACAAGTCTTATCTGAAATACTCAAACGCTATTGCTTCTCAGATTGCAGATAAGCTTCAGCAAAATAACGTTGCATTCTCCGGCAGGGTTTATTCAAACCTTACAACATTCACAGTGAATAAAAAAGACTTGGATAAGCTTCGCAGTATTGCAGAAAATGTGACTAGAAATTTTACCGACAGAAACCATCCGCAGCTTATTCCATCTTTGTCACAGCAAAAACCTATGCAAAAACAAATGACCGCTGCACCACTGCAGCAGTCACGATCTATATAAGAATGGGGGATAAGATTTGATAAACATGGCATTACATGCCCCTATTGATATTATAAGATTCATACTGCCAATCATTACATCATTAGTAATATTTTTCAGCGTTCTATTACAAGAATATCATCAGCATAAACATATAGGTTATGCAGTATTATGTATTCTGTTAGGATTTACATTCTTTCCTTCAAATGAATATGTAAGTATGACTGTAGGGATCTTTGTATGTTGTATTATTTACTTAAATTATGAACGAGTACATAAAGGAAAACAATTCGGCGGGGTAATTTTTCCATGTCTGTTTTTCTTTAATTTATGTTCTTTTTCAGGCGTTAATAAATTTGAAAATCTATGTATGGTAATATATGCAATTGTTGGCTGTGTATATATTTGGGGATTATCAATTAAAAGAGATGAAAAAGAATTTTTGATACATCATGAAAAATTCTGTATTGTTTTGTCGTCGATACTATTTATCTGTTTAAAAATTATCTTCTTGTTATTTACAGATACTCTAATAGTTCAATGATGGTTTTAAACGTCAAAACTATAAATAATGTTATTTGGATAGGAAATGAAAATTTCCGCATAGATATAAATGATTTTATCAAGTTTTCTCAAAATTTAAATTTGGAAATCTGTAAGGTTGACAGTGTTGATCTTGACACACTTCCAACATATCAACCATTATTTGGTATACATTATATCAAAAAAATGACCGCTGCACCACTGCAGCAGTCACGTAATAAATTTACATTATGATTTAATCTTCATAATGACCTTTACAAGCTATTATATGCACAATATCATTACTTATATAATAGACAATCCTATTACCGTTGTCATCAATTCTCCTACTCCATAATCCACTTAGATTTCCCTTCAAAGGTTCAGGTTTTCCTATACCGTCAAAAGGATTTCGACTAATATCCATTAAAAGTTTGTTGACACGTTTCAATGTTTTTTTATCTTGTCCTTGCCAATATATATAGTCATTCCATGCTCTGTCTTCCCATAACAATTTCATTCGTCAGTTACCTCTGCCAATTGATGTTCTGAAAAATTTGCCGTACCTTTATTTATATCGCATACAATTTTTTCAAGATAACGTATATTTTTATCAGAATAAAACGGATCAGCTGTTATTTCAAATGGAATACGCTGTTCATTTCCAACTTTCACCAAAAACATAGTAATAGCTGAAGACATTGTCAGACCCATTGCTTTTAATGCTCGTTCTGCATTTTCTTTTACTTCTTCATCTACCCTAAAATTAATCTGTGTCATAATATCACACTCCTTTGTTTTTATTATATCATATAGTATATACAATGTCAACAGTTTGCTATACATTTTTATTAAAGAAAGGAACTCCTTATGAAACTAAAAAAACTATTAACAATATTAACCTCCGGAGTAATAATACTCTGCTGTTCATGTTCAGAAAAAAGCAAGAAACAAGAAAAAGATATGAGCTTTGCCGAAAGTCCTGAAATCATGGTTTGCAGGGTAATCGCCGCTATTGCTTCAGATGATGAAGCTGCATACAACAACTGCTGTTCAGGAATTGAAAATTCATATAATCAGTCGTTTGATGACATATATGAAAAATACGC
>CABIYQ010000026.1:12034-13547 GCA_902362965.1 Oscillospiraceae bacterium | reverse complement strand
TTTTTTAACAAAAAGCCCGGTTATTCACCGAGCTTTATTGTGCTATTATTTAAATTATGTTTATATTATAAATCATACTTTTTTATTATCTGATATCGACTGCTCTGCCAGATACTTTGCAATATCCGCGGCATCTTTGGCTGTAATTTTACCATCCTGATTAAAATCCATAGCTGGATAATCCTCAGCTGTTATTTTCTCTCCTGAAATAGACGACTGTGCAAGCTCTTTTGCAATAAATGCCGCATCGCTTGCTGCAAGCTTTCCGTCTCCGTTGGCATCACCTTTTATTTCAGGAGTTGTAACCGTTGTCGTTATCGGAGTTGTTTCCGCAGCTGATGTTGTAGAAATAGCAGTTGTTTGTGTTGTTACAACTGTTGTTTCAGTTGTTGTTATATCAGTAGTAACAGGAGTGGTAGTTGTTACAGGCTCGTCATCAAGGGCAATAAATGTAAACCTGTTTTGAAGCGCATATGTTTCGGCGGCTGTTCCCTTGTATCCTCTTATAACAAAACCTTCAATTTTATAATACTTCAAGTACACTTCGGTACTTCCACATGAACTATATTCAGGTTTTAAATAATACCCCAAAGCATCTTGACCAATATTTTGAACACTTTTTGGAATTGTAAAATCCTTAATATAATCACAAGCATATATATCATCCATCAAAAATGCATTTTCTTCAATCGTTACAACGCTATCAGGTATTATTATATTATCAACTTTTTCTGCCATACTGTCCGAACCAGCAGCATATGAAGCAATTATAGTAACAGGATATCCCTCGATTTCTTCTGGAATTTTAACATTAGGAAATGAACGAAAATGACATTGGGTTAATTTTACCTCTTCATTAATAATTTCATAATAATAAATATTTCCATCATCAATTGTTAGATTAGCTGAGACATTATTATTAAAAATAGCAAAAACTATTATAAAGGAAATTGCTAACAAATTAATAAAAATATTTCTGGTTTTACACATATTATTTCACCTCGTTATTTATTTGATATATAGTTATATTACTATATTGCGACAACCAATTAAAATAAAAATCAACTGATTCACTTGGTACAAACACTTCTATATTATTGCATGATAAAAATACCCAATCACCATAATAAACAAGATTATTTGATTTAAATGTTACTTTTTTTAATTTACTGCAATTGTGAAAAACTAAATCAGATATATATTGGACACTTGAAGGCAACACAACTTCCTCTAAGGCTGTTGATTCGAATGCTGATACTCCAAAATACATAACCCCTTCTGAAATAACCACATTTTTCAATAGTCTACATCCATTAAATGCATGTGTTTCTATTATTTTAACACTTGAAGGAATATTTACTGATTCCAAAGCTGTTGCGGCAAATGCTGCATTACCAATTACTTCAACACCTTCTGAAATAGTTACATTTTTTAACTCTCTGCATTCATTAAATGCATGTGATTCAATACTTTGAACACTTGAAGGAATGTTTATTGTTTCTAAAGCTGTTCT
>CABIYQ010000026.1:0-11672 GCA_902362965.1 Oscillospiraceae bacterium | reverse complement strand
CACATATTTTTGTAACTTTATGTCCGTTGATTTCTGCCGGTATTGTTACTTTTCCAGAATAAGAATTTTTAAATAATCCATAAATTGTAACAGTTGTTTCTCCGTCATATGTTTCTTCATAATATTGTAGATCTACTCCATCAATATTGCCGGTTTGTATATTTGCCTCAGCAGGAATATAACCTTTTCCGTCAACCCATTTATAATATTCTCCCTCTTTATATACCATATCATGTTCCGGCTTCTCAACATCAGGGACATATTTATATAAATGTTTTGCTCTTATTGCCGAAGAAACTTTACAATCATATTTATTATAATATGTAGGAGTAAAATGCTGATTTTCATTTTCTATAACGCCGTATAAAGCCATTTCTATATCATTTGGCAGTACATCACTGTTAGCACGCATTATTTCTCCGCCGCCAACGCTTCCGTATATACCTTTATTATAATATAATTCATTTAATTGATTATCACTATAAGCAGATGTAAAATTATTATTCATACCTGGATAAGCGTCAGTAATATTTAAAGTATGACCAAATTCATGAGCGCATACGCCTTCAAATACATCTATGCTATATCCTGTACCTTCGCCTATATATAGTTCCATTTTATTATTTCTAAAGACACCCCCCATTCCTGTATTAGCTATTCCGCCTTTTGTATTTATATTAACATTTATATAATTTTGATTTTGCGGTTCTTGTTCATACAACTTAAATTCTACTTTTGTTTTAATTTTCATACTAGGATAAAAATCAAATATTGTTCCGTTAAATTCTTTTTCCCATCTGTTTTTCAATCCGTCTAAAAATACTTTATCCAGCGTTACATTATCTCCGTATTTATTTTTTAATTCTTCATATAGTCTTTTGGAATCCTCATTTTCCGTTTTTAAATAGTCAATTGCATTTGCATTGTAATCTCCTGTAAAATATATATTCGGACATATTGTTATTTCATTCCCCTCTGCTTTTATGTAAACCGAATTTGACGTACTGTTTATAGTCGGATCTTTAAGTTCTGTGAATATGCTTTCAACCGTATATGCTTTAAATGCCCCTTTATCTGTATAGCGTTTTTCTAGATGATCGGTATAATATTTACTGTCATTGTAGTAATTATAGTAACGGTCATTTTCATCATAGAATTTTGATATGTTATTGTTAAACATCTTTTCCGGTTTCAGCTTATCCAAATCACTTACTCCATCATCTGCGCTTGAAGCTTTCAATGGATTTGATTTAACCGGCAGAACCTTTATTTTGTTTAATATATTATATAGTCCAAAGTTGTTTGAATTCACAAATCTGAACGGTACAAAATTGTATTCTGATTTTAACATATACCATGCAGACGGAAGCTTATCTTCAATATCTTTAATATATTCATTGTCATTTAATATAATTCCATTTTTTTCAAGAAATTCAGAATTTACTTCTTCCCAATCGGTAAGATCGTCATGATCCGTATCTGTTTTTCCGTTTACCTGCAATGGAGATGATAAATTCATTTCACTCCAATCCATTCCCATATATATTTTATTTTCAAATCCTTCAGGTACTTCTAACTTCATATTATCACAAATATGCTCATATATTACTCCCGCTGAATTTTCATCATATATTATACAAATCCCGTTCTTTTTAATTACTGCATCCAGTACGGATACTGTGCTCTCTGCACCTAGATACACCACTCCACACAAGACTTCCGAATAGTTGATATTCATATTCGGTTCATTACAAATATCAGTCTGATCAATACCCTGACAGTCAGTACTTCCGTTTAACAGTGTAAATACAAAGTTTTTGGAGTCATTTCTGAATTGCACATGATCCCTTAATAGTTCGTATGCAGGAGTTCTGTTTACATAGCCTTCAAACTGATCGTGTTCATAATTGTAAAGGCATTCCATTTCTTCCCTTGACGAAAAATAGTCTGCATTAGATTCATTTTCTTTGAGAAAATATGCTTCGTTATGTTTAAATCCAATAACATATATGTGTGCATTTGTGTATGTTTTGAAAATATTTTCAGATGCGTCAAGTATCATTTGTCTTTCAGCTAAATAATTTGATTCATATTCACCCGCACATTGTAAAACGAAAACAATATCAACTGTATCATCGCTTACTTCAGTGGTTATATCTGAAAAATTATTGTTATTTAAAATTGCTTGTATATTGTTCGGTGCATCCGCTTCTGATGACACTATCATTGAACCGCCGCTTGTATTTTCACTAATAAGTTCATCTGATACAAAAGCATCTGAAGCTGTATCAGTTAATTCAGAAAATAGAGAAGTTCCTGCTGACGAATATAACGATGCATTATTGATTCTTTCAGCATCAACATCTAAACTGTCCAACCATTTTTCCATATCGACAACACAATATGTTCCCAATTCCTCTACTTCAGTATACACAATATTATTAGATAAGTCAAATTTTGTTTCAATAGGCAAAAGCATATTTATATCTTCAAAGTATTTAAATATATTAAAACGTTTAATATTGGTAAACTCAGAATTGTTTTCGAGTGTACCTAGTTCATTGCTTAAGAAATTTTCTTTTATCTGAAACTTAATAGTAATATCTTTTGTCAATAATTCATCTTTATAGAAAATTTCAGGTGCAGCTCCTAAAATATAATTATTCTTTATGGCATTAGTATAAGTACTCTCTGAAACATTAAGATGAATATCCGGAACACCAGCTGCATTAAACTCCAATGAAAGTTTATATGGACTGTCTTCATTATTTATTTCAGATAAAATCTCATCATCGGTCGGAATTTCCCAATCACGCAGATATTCCGTCCATTCTGTACCTACGGGAGCATAAACGGCATAACATATATTACTGTAAATAATGTTTCCGTCATCTAAAGTTTGTTTGATTTTGAAATATTTAATAATAAAGTCACCTGTTATATGATATACAGAATTAAATGTATTACCGTCTACAGTTTCATATAATTCATACTCATCATTATCATCTGAAACATATACCTCAAAAGAACTTCCTATTGTTTCTGCTGTCCATGAGATATCTATATTTTCATTTTCAGAATCATATAATGCTTCGGCATTAATTTTATTATTTATATAATTATCGTATATCGGTGCATTATTTAATTCTGAAGATGAAATTACTTTTTCATCCGCAACCACTTCCGTCAGTGAATAATCAGTAATTGTCGGTTCGCCGGATTTTACACCGTTAAATCCAAGAGAAACACTTGAGTTTGGATATACAGTTCCGGTATATGTACCTTTCAGCATATAGCTGTAAGGCTCAAGCTCTGTTACATCTGCCGCCCAACTGTTTGTTATTTCCGTAATAGTAAAGTTAGTGTCAACTGTCAGTTCCCACGATTCAATAGGTTTATCAGTATTATTCTGAATAATTATTTCACCATTAAATGAATCTCCCCAAGTTTGGTTTACCTTGAGTGAAACTTCGTAACCCGATTCTTTTTCTTCTCTTGTCTGACAAAGCGTAAAATTGTCCGGCACCGCTTCACAGTCATCAACCATATAGCAGAACGAAACTGACGAATCAGGATTAATATTTGCATTATATCCGCTGTTTCTAAAATATGTAGTACCGGTAGAAGTTTGTGCTTCCTGAACATTGACAGTATTGTGTACCTGTCCATTAGGTTCAAAATACAGCATCCAGTTTTCAATTGTACTTTCACCGGTATTAGATAATGTTACTGAAACAAATTCTGTATTTCCCCATGAATTGGTAACATCATACGATATTTCATAGTCGTCATATGTATATGTATGACTGGTTTCTTCGTCTGCAAAAGCAGAAATCGGCATGGTAATAAAAGCATTTGCTGCCATAGCCACACCTACAAAAGCAGAAAACATCTTTTTTACTTTTAACATTTTCAACTTACTCCTTATTGTTTTTTACTTAAATAGCAGTATTACATTTATCAATTATATATACTATAATAATCTTTATGATAAATGTAAAAACCATGTTTATATATTAACATAAAATATGGAAAAAAGCAACTGATTTTGCTAATTTAATATTAAATAATAGAATTTTATTTTCTATGTTTATTTTAAACTCTGTATTTGTAAAATTTTATTATGCTTATCTAAACTTATTAATATATAAATATTTTTCGAAACAATTATTATAATAAGATTGCATCTTACAGATATAAATCATAAAAAATCCGCATTTGAAATCAAATGCGGATTTTTACATGTAAATTCATTCATCTATGGGATATTAATTATGAGTATTGAGCCATGCAAATAATTCTTAAGATTTTCACTTCCCATTTGCAAGATTCACACCTACTTCAACCAATTCGCTCTATATTATATGTAATTCTACACTGCTAATCCAACCAAATATTTTATCTCCATCCTATGTCCCATATTTCTTACAGAATTACGTGAAAATATAAATTGTTGTTCTGGACAATTATATTACTAATGTGTCCAGAACGCCGACCATATCGCGTCTGGCATCGGTAAATACTCAAGCGTGTACATCATTTTCTTCTCGCCGCGGCTTTCATTTCACTGAGAATATCCTTTGAGGAAAAACGTTCGCCAGTTTCTTCTGCTTCTCTTTCGGCCTCAGCAAGCTTAAAATATATGTCGCTTTCAAATTGCATTTTCTCAAAAGCCTCCATGCTCATGACGACCATATCTCCGTAACCGTTTTTGGTAAGAAAAACGGGTTGTGCAGTTTCATCAAATGTTGCAAGTAGTAAATGTGCCGTTACTTTCTCTTGATTATCTGGTACATCAATAAAGCTCTGTGGGTTTGAATTCCAAAGGCACTACTGCTAGAATTCATAGAAGATATTGCCTGAGATAAATATTGAAAATCTACTCGTGCAAATGCATCAGCAGATATTCCAATTAGCAAATACTTTTTGAGGATCATTAGCTAATTGTTTTAAAAATTCAGTATTTGATGCATTTATCCCAGCTAATGAACGTAAAACAACAATCTTTGAACTGTTACCACCTGTTGCAGCCTTGTAAATAGCATCTGTCATTGATTGTGCCAAATCAGGCGCTATTGCACCAGTTATACATCACCATAGGTTACTTTACCTGGAAATTTAATAAGACCATTACCATAATGTACCACGATACTGTCTTGCTCCTCTTGAACTTCTCCTACTTCGTCTGTAGATAACGTAAGTAAATCGGAACTTTCGGTTGGTGCTGAGCCATCCATATTATAAATTCTCACTTCAAAATTGTTAGTAGTTAACGGAACAAAATTATCTATTCCAAGCATGTGGTTTGTACCCATGTGCAAAGATGAAAACATAAAAATCAATCCTTTCTTAAATGGTATATAGAATATAAAGAATTTTAGTATCTATAAATATATATAAGGTTTATTTTTATATTTAAATAACATGATTAACATAAATTATTAATTCTATAAAAAATAAGAACAGAGATACCACTTTCTGTATCCCCGTTCTTATTATTTTTATTCATTTAGCAATTTAAATCTCTGAGCACTTGCACCAACAGCAGAATCTTTCCATTGCTGAATCGCTGTGCCATTTTCAGTACCATTATTACTAATATCAATGGCAAGCCCAGAATGCTTATTAATAAACTTTACATATCCACTTCCGCAATCTACCACATACCATTTTTGATTGTTTGCTCCACTCCAGTTGTAAAATCTCAATTGAGTACCGTTTTCATAACTTAAGTTTGGATCAGTAAGAACCTTATTACTGGAAAGAACCATAATTTTATAAGTTCCATCACTTTGACGTTGAAAATTATATCTTTGGTTATTAATATTATCTGGATTTGTTGTTGCACTCCATAAATGTGCTACTGCTCCGTCATTTGCATTTTTGGAATGTATTAGTTTACCTGATGTTTTACCTTGTATTTGATATATTCCATTAGGAATATTCATACTACTAGTAGGCAAATTAGTAGGTAATAATTTAAATCTTTGTGCGCTTGCCCCAACTGTTGAATCAACCCATTGTTGAATTGGAGTACCATTTTCAGTACCATTATTACTAATGTCGATAGCTAACCCAGAATGCTTATTAATAAATTTAATATACCCATTGCCACAATCAACAATATACCACCTTTGGTTATTACCACCATGCCAATTGTGAAATTTAAGCTGATTGCCATTACTGTAACTCCAACCATTATTATCAAGAACATATCCACTGGAAAGTACTGTAATCTTATATGTTCCATCATTTTGACGTTCAAAATTAAATCTTTGATTATTAATAGTAGCTGTGTTTGTTGTTGAATTCCATAAATGTGCTACAGCCCCATTTGAAGAATTAGCTGAATGTATTAATTTACCGGAAGTTTTACCTTGAATTTCATATACACCATCAGGAAGATTTATACTTTTGCTAGGTAAATTTGTAGGTAACAGCTTAAATCGTTGAGCATCTGAAGAATTATCCGTCCATTGTTGAACTGATGTACCATTTGCAGCACTATTATTATATATATCAATAGCTAATCCAGAATGTTTATTAATAAACTTTACATATCCATTACCACAGTTTACAATATACCACCTTTGATTATTACCGCCATGCCAAATATGAAATTTAAGCTGATTGCCATTATTATAACTAGATCCATTATTATCAAGAGCACTACCACTAGAAAGTACAGTAATTTTGTATGTTCCATCATTTTGACGTTCAAATTTAAACTGTTGATTTTTAATAGTAGTTGAATTTGTTGCTACCGACCATAAATGTGCTACAGCTCCATTGGATGCATTTGCTGAGTGTATTAGCTTCCCTGATGTTTTGCCTTGAATTTCATATACCCCATTTGGAATATTCATACTTGAAGTAGGCATACTTCCTTGAATTTCGTGTACTTTTATACCACTTGAATTAAAATAATGTGCCTTACCACTCTTGTTGATCCATTCATCTTTAGCCCATACTCCTGGAGATTTTTGATACTTCCAACCATTTCCAGTATCAAAGAATAGATTATTCAAGCATATACGCATTGCATTTTTATCATGTCTTGTTGCAGCGGAGTAATCTTCTGTACTATTCATTATTGATTCAAGATTAGAATATGGCCAACCTGTATTTAAATTATAAATATCATCAATCCCCCACACATGCCCTAATTCGTGGCACATAGTTCTAGATCTCATTGTTGATGATAAATTTGCACCATTTTTAGTAAAAACTATTTGTAAATCTCCATTATATACACCATAATGACCTGAAGGAATAATAAGATCAGTATATGCATTTCTGTCATAAGTAGAATTTGGATTATATGTTATCTTCAAATTGGCACTTGACGAAGATGTTTCAACAGCATTAATCAAACCATCCCACATTGCAACACCATTTGTCAAATTTGCTGATAAAAGATTTTTTGTAGATGTATTAGCCCAAAAAAATTTTACAGTATTTCCATCGATATGATATGAATCCATAATACTAAAATGATGATCTCCACCTGCTGAACCATAAGGATAATAATTTGCCCATGGAGTTAGACTGTGTGCAAAGGTAGTTGAAAGTGAATTTATAGTAACAAATAATATTAACATAAATAAACAAAACGAATTTGTTAAGATTTTAATAATTCTTTTCATTCTACTTTATCCTCCTGCAATTTACTAAAATCACTTGTATTTGTTAATTCCTCTTGACTTTTAAACAAGTCCGAAAATGCTTTATTAAAATCAGTTTCATCAAGTGCTATAAACCAATCGTTTTCATTGTCATCAGAAGATATAGTTTTATCAGTTACAGCCAATTCTTTAGATATAGTTTTATTCATAATATCTTTATTTTCACTAAAAAATTCATTATACATAAAAACCGTATCATTTTCTATTACTAATAAATTACTATATGTATTTGTAATATAAACATCAGCATATTTTTCTTGTTCAAATTTATCTTCTGGATTGTTATTTTCTTTTTGTTTAACAAATTCTTCATCAAGTACACGTGTTATAAATACATAATCACTGTTGTCTTCAATTAAAAAAGAATTTTTAAATATTGTTGAAAATGAATATGGATAATATACTTTTATAACATTTCCTTTAATAGGTGACGTTCCATAGTATTCTTTATTCACCTTAACTTCTATTATAGAACTAGGAAAAGGCCCCCAATCTTCACCATTTTCATCTGTCCATTTGACTTCATATTCTTCTCTGTTAATTACAGTACCACTAAAAACATAATCAGATTCTGTAATCGTTTCATTTAAATCAAATTTTTCAATTGAACCATTTGCAATATATGCTTCATCTTTAATTTCAGTTTTCATCCAAACTGAAGTGTTTATTGGAACAGAAGTAATGCTATTATACTTATATTTTGCTGTTACTGTACCAACTATAACTAACATTAATGAAATAAATAAAATTACTATCCTTTTCTTTTTCAAATCTTTATCTGTCCTTTCAATTTAAATTCATTATTTTCGCTTCGTCTACAGTAAAGTAATGATTTCCAGCATCAAATGACTTTAAATACTCTTCACTTAATGTTAATGTAATGCTTTCATTACCGTTTTCTATTACTGTATATTTTTACCAAATATTATACAATATAATTTCGTATTATACAACATATATTAGATATTTTTAAATGTATTTACTATTTTTTATACAATTTTAACAGTTTTATATAAATATTGTTTTTCACTTTTGTTAAAAGATTTTAAAAACATTCCTGGAACCCTTTAAAATTAATAATATTATAATACCAATACATTGTTGATAAATTTTTAAGGTAATAATTAAAATAAAACATATTACAATTAAGATCTGTACTGATTCAAATCAGTTCCAGGCGGAAGTGCGATAAGATCAACGATAATATCATTAATAACCCCATTGATTACAAGATAGATTTTACCAATAACAGTATTAGCATTTACCTGATCAAGACCATTGATATCTGCAGACATTTTTACATAATAATCATCAATAGCTCCTGAGTCATCATACCAATCAGCACCTAAGAAATATCGATATAATTCATTAACAGCCACCTGTGCACTCATGCATAACAAAGCCAAAGAAGTATGCTTAAACATAGCTGATGAAAACTAAAAATATTCTTTATAAACTAAAAAACGGAACTGGATATACTTTTCCAGTTCCGTTTTTATAAATTATTGAAAATTGATTATTATCTATTGCTTTATCGACTGCTCTGCCAAATATCTTGCAATATCTGCCGCATCTTTGGCTGTAACTTTACCGTCCTGATTGAAATCCATAGCCGGATAATCCTCAGCTGTTATCTTCTCTCCTGAAATAGACGACTGTGCAAGCTTTCCGTCTCCGTTGGCATCGCCTTTCATAGTTATATGTTCATCAAGTGCAACAAAAGTAAATCCGTTTTGATTTGCATATATCTCCGCAGTAGAGTTTTGATAACCTCGTATTATCATATTTTCTAATTGCTCATCATTGTCTCCATATCCTATGCCGGAATTTTCGAGAACAATATTTTGTGATAATACTGTTACATCATTCAAGTTATAACACCATCTAAATGCATCTAGACCAATTTGTTGTAAATTTTCAGGTAAAATTATGTTTTGTACCTCAGAAGATACAAAAGCATTATTACTAATTGATTGAATATTCTCTCCAAAAGAAATTTTGGTTGCATTATAAAAATACCAAGTTGAAAACCATAATGTATCTATTTTAGTTACATTATCAGAAAAATTAATTTCTTTAATTGGATTTTTATTCATCCAGTCAAATACAAAATTAGATTCTGAATTATCCGGCTCATTCCAATCAAATATATTGATTGATATGATATTGCCGTCAACATTGCAAACTCCATTTTCAATTGTCATAACAATATCTGAATCATCTTTTAAAAATGTCCATGTCATAATATCATCTTTTAATTCATATTCCCATTCATTTTGTATCACAACTCCTGATATGGTCTCTGAAGCTGATATTTGAAGACTAAAAGATGTTGTGAAAATTGAAACACTTAATAAAATGGTAATTAATCTAATCAGTTTATTCTTCATTTAATTTCTACCCCCAAAGTATCTTCTAAATATTTTTTAAATGCATTTACACATAATTCTATATCAGTGTCAGAAAGATCATACTTAAATAGTAAAATTAGTATCAACTGTCAGTTCCCATGACTCAATAGGTTTGTCAATGTTATTCTGAATAATTATTTCACCATTAAATGAATCTCCCCAAGTTTGGTTTACCTTGAGTGAAACTTCGTAACCCGATTCTTTTTCTTCTCTTGTCTGACAGAGTGTAAAATTATCTGGTGCCCCTTCACAGTCATCAACCATGTAGCAGAACGAAACTGACGAATCCGGATTAATATTTGCATTATATCCGCTGTTTCTAAAATATGTTATTCCGGCAGAAGTTTGTGCTTCCTGAACATTAACAGTGCTGTGTACCTGTCCATTAGGTTCAAAATACAGCATCCAGTTTTCAATTGCACTGTCACCGGTGTTGGATAACGTTACTGAAACAACTTCCGTATTTCCCCATGCATTTGTAACGTCATACGAAACTTCATAACCGTCATATGTATATGTATGACTAGTTTCTTCGTATGCAAAAGCAGAAATCGGCATAGTCATAAATGCATTGACTGCCATAGCCACACCTACAAAAGCAGAAAATATTGTCTTTCAGGCATAAAAATGCCCCCTTTTCATTAGACTTCATTTTGGTTTATTTCTATTATACCATTTTGTCTAACAAAAGGGGAGCATTTCACCGCCTACCGTTTCAGGTATGCCCTTAACAAAAATTATACATTATTTTACATGATATGTCAATATGCACTCTGATTTTACAGAGTGCGGAACAGATTCCGGAGTGGTTAAGTACATAGTCTTCTAGGGCAGTGGAGTTACAAACAAAACGGTATTGCAGGGGAAAACTTTATTAAACGTCTGCATACCGAAATTGATAATAAAATAATGACTAAGCCCGTCGGGAATTTCCTGACGGGCTTTTTGTTTTATTAGACTTCTGGAATTTCAGTAGTTTGAATTCTTAAATTAATTATGAAAAATCATAAGCAACAGCATCTTCTGTTAATAATGTATTAGTCCAGCCTACACAATAAGCAGCATATGTATTAACGTTAAGGTTATTTAAGGATATTCCGGCTACTCTCATAATATCGTAATAATACTTTACCTGTGAGTAAGCTGCTACGCTATCTCCATAAATATCCGGTGCTCCGTAACAATGCATAAGCTCGTGAGTAATACTTCTTGCAGTATCATCAGCAGCAGAATTGCCCGGTCTTACAAGAGATACGATATCAATATCGCTTAAACACATCATGGAAGAACGTCCGTTGTATTCAATAAATACAACATAAGATACTCCATCAGCACTATATTGTGATTTAAGTGTATCAGGCATCATATTATATGTCTGAAGCTGTTCTCTGAGCATTGTCTGCAGTGATTTTGATGTACCGTTTACAGTAATATTCCATATGGTATTGCTTGAAGGGACTGTTATTGAAATATTATTATTAGGTATCAGAAGTGAAAGATTAGAATTGGAAATTGCATTTTCAAAAGTAACCGTATTACTGTATCTTGAGCTTTGATTTTTAATATAATCTGTTGC
>CABIYQ010000025.1:5967-14910 GCA_902362965.1 Oscillospiraceae bacterium | reverse complement strand
CATTCATTTTGAAAAATCTTTACTTTAATCTTTTTTCTTTTCGCCTTTTTGTGTCCAGATTATTGACTATGGTCCAACTTAGTTTATACTGTATTTTTTGAGCATATCCGTGATATATCCTTCTTCCAGATCAACATTTCTATATCCTACATAATACGATTCATATATCCCACTTTGCCCGTATAAGCAGTTGGGATGCATTTCAGTATCAGTATAATACCATACATTATTAATGCCGATTAAATTCCAAGCATGATTACCTTTTATGCCCTCAACATCAATACCACCGTTAGTAATAATCTCACATGTTATATTATTCGAATCAAGGTTTTCAATTATTTTTTTATATAAATCGGCATAGCCAATACATACTGCGTGTCTAAAAACAATACATCCAAATGCATTATTAGTTAACGTATGTCTGAAGTATGATTGTCCATTAGTGTAAATTATTTCTTCTGCGCAATTATCGCCGTTTCCTACTAAAAATCCATATGTTATATTAGATGAAATCCATTTATTAATTTTAAAAACTGCTTCATATGGATCATCTTTTGCTAAATCGGCCCATTCATTTTCAACTATTAACTCATTACAGAATTCATTTACAATGTTATCAATTAAATAATTTTTCTTGCTTTCATTATCATTTTCTTTATCATTGAACGAATTATTTATTGCCAGAATAAATTGATTTTTTAATAAATTCCAATCGTTGAATGTACACGCATAATCATTGCCTGAAAGAACCTTATAATCATCATCGGAAATCATCAAATCCTTGTATGTCAGCTTTTTTCCATCCAGTATAATTTCTTGTATCCTAACCTTTGAAAAAGCATATGTATTTATACGTTTTATACTATTTGTGCTCATTTGAAGTGTAACAGAATCATTTTCTGAATTAAGATTCTCAAATGCGTAATTTTCAATGGCATTATAGCATCTTAAATCTATATTTGTATCTGCCTTATTGTACTTATATAACCTGCTATATGTACTTGATGTTGGTGACATTGCTTCATATATGACATTTATTCCGTTTGGATTATACCACTTCGTTTTATTAAAGGTATTATGGTAAAGCTCAATATCTCTGCCAACAACAATATTATATATATCTAGGTACTCTTTACTTTCAATTAAACGCACAGATTTTACATCAGCTGACCTACCCTCAGAATTAGTCAATCTATATTCCGTATTAAATATTCCATTAGATAGTTCAGATACTTTGAAATCATATATACAATTATTGAAGATTAAATAATTGTTGCCTGATAAATCAGTATACTTCAAGTACGTGTCATTATTCTCCCAATGTGATGCCGATGGTATGAATATTAATTCTGTTTTATCCTTATTATAAAGAATACCATTTTCATCACTTGAGTAATTAGCGTTACTTTTTTCTACATAAATACATTCCAAACCATTCATATCATTAAAAGCATTTTTCCACATATTTTTCAAGGAAGCCGGAATGGTTATATCTTTTATTTTAGAACAATAGATAAATATACCATATTCAATATCTTTTACACCTTCTCTTAATATTACTGTTTCAAGATTACTGCAATTAAAAAATGCTTGCTGAAAAATTTTTTCAGAACTAATGCTAATTGAATTGAGAGAATCACAATTACCAAAAGCCGCAATACCAATATTTTTTAAATTCGATGTAATTTCGTTAGCGTTTCCTTTGAATATTTTAACATTATTATCTATTTTAAATGTTCTAATATCAGAAAGATTATTAAGTCCATAAAAAGCAAAATTGCCAATTTGATTAATCTGATCACATATTTCCAAATTAACTATATCTTTACGGTATGTGTACCATGGAGACATCTCGCTATAACTATAATCACTTATAGCACCTTTCCCCCAAATGGTTAATGTTCCTGTTTCGATATCAAAATGATATGAGGCATTTTCACCGCATTTTCCATCATATGCTATGATTTCATTTTCATCAGATAAAGGCGCTATACTATTTTGTTCCAAGCTTTTGATATCAATAATTCTTTCCGTGGTTTCGTGCTCAAAATAGTCGATCGTCATACATGGACAGTTAAAACTACTATTGCTTTCAGCTGATGCAAGAAATTCTTCATTATCTACTTTTGGTGTTGTTATGTTTTCCTCTCCTGAAGCTAACAAAATACTGCTGTTTGCTAAAATTGCTGCTGCTAGCATAATCGCAGCAATTCTTTTGATTTTTGTTGACATAATTAGACCTCCGTTTAATAAATTTAATAGTAAAATGTATAATAATTATAAATTAAATTATTTACTTTATTCTGCAGCTATAAAGTATCCCACTTATGATAAGTGGGACATTTATTTTATTAAAGTTTTCTTTTAAGTAACATCAAATCAAATACATTAATTTGACCGTCATTATTAATATCGGCAACCGCCAGTTGATGTTCATTTAATGTTTCATTTTTTACCAAATATTTTTGAAGCAGCACAACATCGCTTGTATTCACTTCTGCGTCAGTCTGAACATCTCCCTTTATATCGTCCAGGGATATGAATGTAATTCTGCTGTACTTATTAGCAAATTCTTCAACCAGACCGCCTTCATATCCATAAATAGTTATCTCTTTATCCAAACCATTTGTCTCGCTATATCCTAATGAATAAGTACTAATCGATGTATTTTCATTTAAAAATACATATTTATCAGGTCCTTCATTACAAAAACAGTAATCATCAATATATTCTAAGCTGCTTGGAAAAACAATGTATTTAAGATTTTCACATTGATTAAATACATGATCTTTTATGCCAACAATGCCTTGAGGTATTTCAACTGTTTCAAAATCTGATTTAAAAAATGAATACTTTTCTATGGTTTCAATACCCTCCTTTATAATAAGCCTATTACAATTATTCCATGGATATGGTGTAGGAACAATATCTATTATTTCATCATTTGGATTTCTTTTTTCAATATACCATATTCCGGTAGAAGAACTTCCTTTACTTGATTTATCTGATCCTATTATAAAAGTACCATTTGAAGTTATCTGCCAATATATATCTGGTATTTGTGTTCCAGAATTAATTACTTCTATATTTTCCAAGCTTTTAATTTCCTCTGCATTTGCAATTATATTAACTGAAAATAGGCATAGCAATGACATAGCTGAAGCTACTAATTTTTTTAATTTCATAAACCTATTTGTCCTCCCTTTTCTTAACAGTTTATTATTTCGCTAAGTAATTTACAAGGACTTATATTTCTTCGTTTTACTATAAATTTACTGCATCTTAAAACTCTTCTATGCTATATTTATTATTTTATAGACTCTGTTAGTAATTTTTATCATATTATACCATTTAAGGAATATTAATTCCTGTTCATCCTGATCAAGCTGTATAAATACTTTTTTAAGAGTTTCCGATATTAAACTTTTATCGGTTATTTCTGCCACATCTTCCACTACGTTAATGAATTCCTTAAAATTTTCAACAGCGTCATCGATATTTCCAAAAAGCGCTGAAAACTGAATCTGATGCTTAAAGAACGAGTCATCGTTATCCTTGTTGTTCCAGCCTATTCTCATATATGCTGCGTATACTTCTTCGGTAACTTCAACATTCTCGTATTTCCCGTTAGCTGTATTTCTAACGCTGATTATGTATTTATTCATCCTTTCACCTCCGATCTGATAATTTTTTAATCAGACCTAAGGCTACGGATATTCGGCAATATAGCATTGCCACTTAAAAACAGGCATAAAAAAGCTCCATCCCGCCTTTAAAGCGGAACAGAGATAAAAAAATAAGGAGTAAACAATGCTTTAAAAGCTTGTTTTACTCCTAAATTATATTGCTTTTTTTACTTGCTTTTTGTAGATTTGTGGTTCTTTTTGGTTTTATATATATTTTAACCTTTAGTTATTGATTTTTTCTACTATTTTGAAGTAGAATGATATATAAAAATGGAGCAAACAACTTATAAAGTTATTTGCTCCAAATTAAGTGATTATACTTCCAAGTTATTATCTATCAATTTATCTATAAATCTTGAAACTTTACTGCCTCCTGTAATTGGATTGTATCCAGAATTAACAATATAATATTCTGTAAAAACCTTATCATCAGTGCCACTTGGGTGTACGCATAAATATTCGCCTTTAATTGAAATATCATCATAAGGCATAAATATCATATACAGATGCCCTGAATTGTTCCTTCCATAATCCTTTTCTAATTCAATCAGTTCTAACGAATTTAAAAAATTCTGAAGTTCTTCTATTGTATCCTTCTTACTTATCTTTACTGTCCTATCGGAATACCATTTATCCACATTTATTTCTATAGTCAATGTATTTTCTAACTTAAGATGCTCTTTTTTTCCAGAAGGCATAGTTATATATTTAAATATATTGTATACTAAAATCAGTATAATAATTATTATACCTACTTTTAGTATTTTTTTGTAGTTTGCTAACATACATTATATCCTTATTATTTAAAAATATTAGAATCAAGTTCTTTCGGTCCATAAGCTTGATATGATACTTTAGATGGATTTCTTTCTTCTGCATTCTGTTTATATGAATTGTCTCTAAAGTACTTAAATGTACTTTGACTATTCATTCCCATTGGCTCATCCCAATTTGCCGTGAATATTTTCCACCAAGTGCGTTTAAAATATACACCTCCATCCCAACCAGTTACTTCTGCACCAAAGTTTTTCTGAGCAAAAGCTTCAGATATATTAGTTTTAAAATCCAAATTAGATGTATTACAAGCACTAAAGTAAATACTTCTAACATTTTTTTGCATAACATCGTTCATATTTTGATCATTTAGTCCTCGTAAACGCCTTGATTTATCATATTCACTTGCCCCAATACTATTCGTGTACGAAGAAGAATACAAACTTGAATAATCTCCAAAATAAATACATCCAACACCTTTATCTGGAGTATTTCTATAAGCAGTTCCATGACATATTACTTGTATTTCATCAATTCCATTTGAATCATCTAATGAATTCCAGACATTTACAAATTCTTCTGCCGTACCAACTTCATAAACATAACATTCACCATAAGATACTTCATATTTTTCACGAATAATATTAGCTTGTTCTTCATTGTCCTTAGTCGCATTTTCTTCGTAAGGATAAGAACCATAAATCACTACACCATATTTACCACTAGGATCAACAAAAATCAAAGGATTGTTCTGACAATAAGTATACTTATTTAAGGACAACGGTTCTTCATTTTTTCCAGAATAGGGATCTCTACTAATAAACCTACCTGTACTTGGGTTATAATTCCTAGCTCTAAGATAAACCGTTGCTGTTTCCTTGTCAAAGTATTCACCGCAGTAACGGAATGCGTTTGTATCGCTGTCATCAATATTCTTTTCCACACCGAATGCATCATATCTGTAACTCTTAGTTATCTTACCGTCTTTATCAGTAAGGTTTACTACATCACCATGGGCATTCTGAGTGTAGTAAGTATACTCGGACTTATCACCATTCCAATAGTTATACTTTGCTACAAGATTTGTTCCTCTTATATAACAATCTGCATCATAGAACTGGTTGTCAATTACATCTGCAACAAATTTAGTATATCATAATTTCAATCTTGGTTAAATATAAGAGTAAAGAAAAAATTAATTTTTCTTTACTCTAAACTTTTATGACCAACCATGTAAATCTACATGAATCGGTGAAATATCAATAAGCAAATTTATTAATTCTTTTACATAAGCATTATCAGTATAATAATTTATTTTATAACTTTTTCGATTATAGTAAATTGCTATATCCCATGAATCATAAACTATTTTATAATTTAATGAATCCTTGTTATTTTCAATTTCTTTTAATAATTTTAAAATATGTACTATATCTTTTTGATATAAGTTTACAACTTTTTCTTCTACATTAGAAGAATAACTTATAAAATTTTTAGAACTAATATTATCAGTTTTTCTAGTTCCAAATAGCGCAGTCAATTTTCCATCTATATTAATATCAAAATAATAGGTCTCACTATCTGTACCAGTTGGATAAATAGCAATAATGATATTATCACTCGGTTCAACATTATTAATATTTTCATTTAAATTATTAATAACAATATAAATAATAATAAAAATAATAATTACAATCGACATAAATAATATTAATTTCTTCCCAAAATTAATACGCACCCCTTAACTCCAATCTATGTTCCCATCTAAGATCATTCTCTGTTATATCATCTTTCTTATTATATCTAAGACCAACTGTTGCTACTTCTTCTTTAGCAGAACGCGCTTCCCTTACGCTTGTCGTTTTAAGCAATGTACTAATAATCTCAGAAAACACTGTTTTATCTCTATCCATGCGTGACTTATAAAAATATGATATTTTATGTGAACCCAGATTAACACCTCTGGCAGCCCTATCAGCATGTATCAACTCATGCCCCAAGCCTATATAAGATGGACGTTTTTTCATCGATACATATCCGGAATTAGAATTAACTGTTTTAATTTGTATATCTTTCATAGGATTGAAATAAACTGTTCCTCCGCTCCCAATATCTGGATTAATTGAATTATCATAATTATCCGTAGAATATGCATTACCATCATTTCCATCAATAACTTCAATATTTATAACATGCGATGAATTGATCAATCTTTCTAATAATTCGTTGCCGCTCTCATATCTCACTGCCAAAATAACATCTTTATTAATTGACACGTTGCCGTCATCATCAATTGCTAAGGGATAATCTGTTAATTGTTGTAAGTAAGATAACGTATCTTCTTGTTGTTGCGGTAATCCTGACAGAGAAATAACATTGCCTGTTGGATCAAAATAAATCAAAGGATTATTATGACAATAAGTATATTTATTTAGAGAAAGTGGCTCTTCATTTTTACCAGCAAAACTATCCCTTGAAATAAACCTACCTGTACTTGGGTTATAATTCCTAGCTCTAAGATAAACCGTTGCTGTTTCCTTGTCAAAGTATTCACCGCAAAATGTTAATTATATACCTAAAATTTCATATTTGTAAACTATTTGTTGTCTTTAAAATGACAAGTATAAATAATACTCGCCATTTTCTTTACATACGAAAAACCATATATCATGCATATGTTTATCCTTAAAATTACGATCTGTTCTAAATGATCTTTTAATAAATAATAAATCATCTTCGTCAAATTTAAACCATTCATATTTATAGTTAGGTCTATCATTTAATAATGTATTATTATCATCATATTGTGGAAATATTTTTTCATTATTTATTTGATTAATAATTCCATCAATCGATTCTTCTGACATTTTAATTTTAGCGTACACATAATCACCAATAATAGTATGATTATAATACGTAACCTCAAAATCTTTAGGTAATTTTAATTGTATACGATCATATATTACATAATTAGGTCTAGTTATATAAAAAATATAATATAAAATAAGAATTATGATGATAATAATTACCAAATATTTTTTTGAAACCCTTATTTTATTAATAACTTAACCACCTTTCTAAATATTTAGAACTATCATCTGTTTTTTTCTTATTACTAATAGTGCCAAATGTATATTTATTTAAATCGTCTAACATTTCACCGAAATATTTTAATGTTTTATTTACTTTTTGAACTTGCGTAATACCTAATTTATTACTTTGATAGACTGCCCAACCTTGACATTCTCTTTCTTCTTTTAATTGATTTTTAAAAAAGTCATCACTATGTGACCAATAATACCCAAATATACATCTTCCATATACTGTTCCATCACTTGCCATTACTGGAGCACCATTAGTTTTTTGAGAAAATCTTGAAGCCAAGTTTGTTCCAACATAATCAAGATGTCCTCCCGTACATGCTAATAAAACCAAACTTTTCATATCTTTATCTTGCAACTCATCAAAATCATCATCACCAAATGTATTACCATTTCCAAATCCTATAGTTTTATTATCAGAACCATGTGTATTAATTAAAACAGTATCTATACTAACCGCTTGATTATTGACAGTCCCCATAGAATTCCATTCTTCAATAAAATCTTGTGCATTTTTTACAGGTTTTAAATGAACCTCCGAATCATATCTAGATTCTATAGTTTTTTTGTCAGCTAATGCTTCTTTTTCCCATTCTTCTAAATAAAAAATATACGAATCAAAACCTGTTGGATCAATATAAGCTATAGGATTATTATAACAATAAGTATATCTATTCAGTGAAAGAGGTTCTTCATTCTTACCCACATAACTGTCTCTAGAAATAAACCTACCAGTACTTGGATTATAATTTCTAGCCCTCAGATAAACAGTAGCTGTTTCCTTGTCGTAATACTCACCACAGTAACGGAATGCATTTGTATCATTTTCATCAATGTTTTTTTCAACACCGAATGCATCATATCTGTAACTCTTTGTTACCTTACCGTCTTTATCAGTAAGGTTTACTACATCGCCATGAGCGTTCTGAGTATAGTAAGTATACTCAGACTTATCACCATTCCAATAGTTATACTTTGCAACAAGATTTGTTCCTCTGATATAACAGTCAGCCTCGTAGAACTGGTTGTCAATTACATCTGCTACTATCTGCTTATTTCCGTCCCAAACATGATTTATTGTCTGACCGTCAACAGTCTTTTCATACCTGAGACCACTTGCGTTATACTTGTAGCTTGCAGTCGTTTCACCGTCAGTAAATCCGATAAGCTGATTCAAACCGTCGTAAGTGTTGGTCTCAGTCTTACCCTCGGCAGTCTTTGTAATCTGATTACCGTTTGCATCATAAGTGTAAACCGTCTGCTTAACATTGCTGTTCAGGTCAAGCGAATTTTCTTCACCCTCGACTGTCTTAACTTCCTTCTGAAGCAACGCAGTGTACTTGCCGTTTACTGAATAATCGTAAACAGTTTCATAGCTTTCA
>CABIYQ010000025.1:3003-5662 GCA_902362965.1 Oscillospiraceae bacterium | reverse complement strand
AACTACTCCGTTTGCAAGGGTTTCTGACTTCTTGTTTCCGTTTCTGTCATAGGTATATGAAACTGTTTCTTCTCCTGTTTCCTTTACCTTGGTAAGCCTCATTTCACCGTCATATTCATAGCTTGTGTATGAATACATCAAAAGGTTATTAATACCTACTATCTGCTGTCTTGTATACTGCGAAACGCCCTCATAGAAAAATCCCTTGAAGGTTGAATATCCGTTTTTACCTTCAACTTCCTCGCTCTTTCTGCCTAAATCATCATAAGCATAGTTTGTAGTCAAATCATTAGTTACGGCTCTTAAAATCCTGCCCATATTGTCATATTCATATGATTTGCTGACATTCTTTTTGGAATCTTTAGAGTTTACAGTCTTTGAAGTAAGTACACGGTTTAAAGCATCATAAGTATTGGTTGTAACGTTGCCGTTTGCGTCTGTGTTTGTGAGAACGTTACCGTTAAGGTCATAGGTTATTGTACCTGAATTGTAGCCTGTGCTGTCGGTGGTTCTTACCGCTCTCAGCCAGTTATCATACTCATAATTTGTTGTCAGATATGTGCTGTCATTCTCTGATGACATACCTGTGTACATCTTGATCTGAACTCCGGCATTGTTGTAAAAATACTTTGAAATATTCTTATCCTTTGAATCTGTTCCGCTGAGTGTTACCTGTTCCAGCAATCCCATTGCATTATACTTATTCTGCGTAATGCTGTATTTTTTATCGCTTGAATCCTGCTTCTGAACAGTCTGTTTTGTCAGAACTATATTACCGTTCTTATCATACTCATTTTCTGTAATCGAATAATTTTCTTTACCGCTGAAAGGAGTATAGGTTGTGGTCAGCTTATTTAAATAACCGTACTCATATTTTGTGGTATTTCTTAATGCGTCGGTCTGTCTTGCAAGCTGTCCGTTTGCGTAATAAGCACTTGTTCTCTTGGTTTCACCATTTGTCTTTTCAGTAACAGGATTTCCTCTGAAATCGGCAAATGTTTCCGTCAAAACCTGTTTTTCCGCTGTGATATATGTTTTCTTTTTAGTCTTTAAACCGCTGCATGACTTGGAAGAACAACTGTCTAGTGCTGTGTATACATTAAATCCGTGTTTTACAAACTCATATTCCGTAGACGTAAGAATCTGCTTTTCAGCTTCTGCCTTCCACTTAAAACATGTTGACTTTTCACGCTGTAATCCGTCATATTCGGTTATGTTTATTGTTTTATCAGGATTGGTTTTCTCTGTAACATTTCCGTATGCGTCGTACTTAAATGAAGTCACATTTCCGAGTGCGTCAGTCTGCTTTTTTACACTGCCGCTTGGATAATATTCTGTCAGTGTTCCATGACTTTTGTCTGCTGAATAATTCGGACTGTATTCCGCTGTTTTTCTGCTTAATTTATCGTACTCTGTAATCGTAACAGCAGCAGTATTTCCCGTTCCGTAATCCTTTACCTTGGTCACATTGTTGAACTTATCATACTCATACTCTTTAACAGCATAAACACCTTTTGCTATATCAACGCTTGTCTTTTCTTTTGACACCTGAAGCTGTGAATTGTACTCGTATTCAACACTGTTTACAACTGTGTTTCCGTCTTTAATTGTCTTGGATTTCGGAAGTCCCTTGCCGTTGCCCGATTTGTAATAATCATACTCCGTTATGTTACCGACAGGATCGGTCGTCTTTTTAATCAGTCCCACTATTCCGCTTACATAGCTGTCTGCATAGTATTCATGACTTGTTATCGCATAGCTGCTTTCATGAGCCGCAAGATATGTTATCGGATTAAAATTCCTTGAAGTTACAGTATTTATATCTGCCTGTGAAAGCGGATTAACACTAGTTGCTTCCTTTAGTATTCTAGTTCCGTTTTTGTCATATGCCTTGATTGTCGCATATCCCATTTCGTCAACGGAAGCAATAAGGCTGTTTTTATCGTTGTAATTGGCTAAAGTGTATGTGCCGTCAGGATTGATCGTCTTTGTCACATTTCCGTTTTCATCACGCTCATACTTGGTAGTATTGCCCATGATATCAACGCTTTCGGACATTTCATCATACTTGTTCTTTCCGTCAACCATGTTGTAAGTGATTTTGTCGACTTCATATGTCTGTCCGTCTGTTTCAACTGTATTTGTCTTTACCGCATATTTTTCATCATAATCATAAGTGAATGTTTTTACAAGAGTATCACCGTCAAATTCCTTGAGACCTGTCTGTTTCTGTCCTTTGTCATAGGTGTATTCCTGCTTCAGTCCTGCGGAATTAATGAGATAATTAACTTCGCCGTGTGACAGATAGTTAATCTGATCTGTTACCTCGTCATAGCAATTTGTGATCTTGCAGAGTCTGCCGTTGCCGTCATATTCGTACTTCTCAGTACCGCCTGATACGCTTGTTGCCGATATTAACTGAAAATCTCCGTTGTACCTGTATGTTACTGTTCTTCCGGCGCTTGTATCCTCAATCTTTGTAACACGAAGATGCTCTTTATTACCGTTATAGTTGATTTTATAGGTTCTGCCTGTGGAATCTGTTACAGTTCTCTGATTGTTGGACATAGCAGAAATAGTCAGGATATTTCCTTCGGCATCCTTTACCCAATCTAACTCGCCTTTGGCAGTAAAATGATATTTTGACTGTGCGGCATTT
>CABIYQ010000025.1:0-2741 GCA_902362965.1 Oscillospiraceae bacterium | reverse complement strand
TTTTGTGTAGTTACCTGTTGCAATGTGAACTCCGTCACCTATTTCCATGCCTTTTCTGTAAAGTGTATAGTCAGGCTCGTCATACGGTCTGAACCATGGGCGAAACCAGTACCTGTCCGATGAGTAGCCATATGGGAAAATCAGTCCGTTTGGATTATCAAAGTTAAATCTTCTTTGAGTATTCAGACTTCCGTCCTCGTTGTTTATGTATGTTTCGGGGTTGTCCCACAAAATAGTCTGTTTGCCATAAGGATAATAGAAAACTATAGAATGATTGCCACTTGAGTATATTGCTTTTTCTCCCGCAGCTTCATTTACATTCCAGTGCTGTCCGTAAAACAGAATTAATCCGTCAGTCCATAACCCCTCACAGTCTGCAAGAGTTGTATAGTACCAGTTTTCAGTTACCATCAAAACATCGGCAGAGTTTGTCATGATCAGTTTATCATAACTCTGTGCCTGTCCGAAGTTAAATTCACCGATTATACCCAGCTGACCGCCATTAAGATTCAGTGTAACTCCGTCTAACAAGTCAAGATTACTTGTCATAAACGCCATATTTCCGACTATAACAAGTTCATGACCGTTCAAATCCAGATTTGTGTTATACAGCCACATTCCCGTTTCGTTATAGCAGTCACCCATCAGCTTGATATTGTAAATATAGTTTGCTCCGGGAGTATAGCCGTCAAACTGACTTGCATATCCTGCAAACCAATTGTAATCTGCTTCTGTGATAACTCCGTCTTTGTCCTTATCCATGTATTCCTTGAAGTCATCATCGCCTATATAAGAACCGCTGTGATTTTCAAGAATATAATTGTAATCGTCAGCGTCTATAATTCCATCGCCGTCAATATCAAGTTCGGATATATATCCGTCCTCTCCTTCTTTTTTCTCATAATGGTCACGGTCGATAATATCAAAATCTTCTGAATCAATGCTGCCGTCACCGTTCATATCGAAATCGGCAACATAATCTCCTGTTGCCTTGCGCTTGCCTATAAAGCCTTGTACATATGAAGCGTCGTTTGCGTTTATAACCTCATCGCTCCACTGGTCATTATCATTCTCGTTATATGTACTGTCACCCGGATATAGCATTTCAGGCTTATCCGCTGTACCGAACTGATATGAGCCGTGTCCCATGTTCTTGTAAAACCGAGGAAGATATCCGTCACATTCAATCTTAACATTGGTTGACGCTCCGAGTCCTCCTGCAGATACGCTGAATGAACCGTCTGCATTTGCATATGCTTCTGCTGCTAAATCCCAATCATTAAAGATAAGGATTTTTACTTTTGAAAGGTCGGAATTTGTACCGTACTGACCCACATATCCTGTAATGTTCAGTCCGCTTGCTGCTTTTGACTGTGCCTTTTTTACGGCTTTTGACTTGTTTTCATTTACGCTGAAATAGTCTACTTCTCCAAGTCCTTCAATTGCAGTGTCAAATTCCTGTGCAAGCTCGTCAGCGTTTTTTGACAGCTGAATATCTTTCTTGATCTGATTGATAGTTTCCGCATGGGCTATACCCTGTGAACTGCCGTCACCGTAGATCATAACCTGACACACGAATAAAGCTGCTAATGTGCCCGACAGCAGTTTTGATAAAAATTTCTTCATAACATAACCTCCATATATATTATTGCTTACAGAATAATTTCTGTTTTAACAATATTATATATCTTATCACTGATTTAGCACTTATTCAACAATTTTATTCATTTTCACTTTTATTTTATATACATATACAAATTTTAACAATTATTTTGTGCAATACAGCTATCGAATTTTGTCGAATGTAAACTCCTGTTTAACATGTTTTCATTTCTAAACAAAAAACAAGGACATAGAATTATCTATATCCTTGTTTTCAAAGTCTTAACTTTTTAAAGAGCTAATTATCAATAATTTCACCGCATGATATATAGCCATAATGGCAGAACATAACCTGCCATTACTGCTATACATACACTATACTAGGAGAATTCTCAGTTACCAAAGTGTACTTACGCTCTTTGCGTGGCTGTTGATCATGCCGACATCTGCGGTCGATATGCTTCCGTCAATCTTTACATCTGCACATGCAAAACCATAATCTGTGAGAGTTATTACTCCCTTTGCATGTGAGTTTGCCATTCCAACGTCTGCTGTCGTTATTTTGCCGTCGCCGTTTATATCGCCATACGGATTTAATTCCACGTCCTGCGTGTTTTCACCCTCAGTAACTGTTATCTCATAGCTTCTATCTGCGTACTTTCCGCCGCTTATTGTAAGCGTGTAGCTTCCTGCTTCGAGATTCTCAAAAGTATATGTGCCCATGCTTGTAGCTGTAACTGTAGTTTCTGCTCCGTCAGAAGATATTGCAACTACTGTCATTTCAGTTTCTGAGTTTGCGTCAGATACTTTGATTGTGCCCGAAACTATTCCTGTAACTATGATCGGCTCGGTTGTCAATCCCTCGATCGCTTTCCCTAAAGCCTCTATTGCTTCATCTATTACAGCCTTTTCCGCATTATCTGCTACCAGTTTAGCTGTTCCTATCGCCGTTTGCAGAACAGCAAAGCTTTCATCTGTGTAATCGCCTTGCTCAATTTTCTCAGCTTTTGCTATGTTGGACCATAGTCAATAATCTGGACACAAAAAGGCGAAAAGAATTAAGAAGAAAGTAAAGATTTTTCAAAATGAATGGGCGACAAATAATTAATAGCCGAGTGAATGCGATTAAGATTATAAAA
>CABIYQ010000024.1 GCA_902362965.1 Oscillospiraceae bacterium | reverse complement strand
CATGGCTGGAAAGAGGCGGTTAATTCTCTGGAGGAGTATTTATGCGGACAAAGGAAATAGAACTTTCTGCTGCTAAAAACATTCCGCCGCCTAAGTACCTGACAATGCCGGAAACGTGTTTTTATATAACGTTGAGGTCGTTATACAGATATTACAAAAAAGGCGAGATTTCAAAAAATGACGCCAAAGCTGAAAAGCAGCAGATAATAGGTAAATGTACGGAATTTGAAGCGGCCTATGAACAATGGTGTTCGGTATACAAATCGTATCAGGATAATGTCCGCAAGGCAGGAACGCTGATTAATGATATTGAAAAATCAGACAATGCGGAAGATATCGCCGTATTGGCGTGCGAGGTAATAGGTATTATGATGGGTGACGCAAGTTTTACACAAAGGCAGAAGAAAAAAATTAAAAGGAGAACGCCATGAATGAAACTGAAAGAATTATATCAAGTTTGTATGAACAATGGAATGTGATTCGTGTAATGATTGTAGTTTTGTTTGTGAAGAAACAGGCATATGTAAATGGAAATACGCCGATAAGGTTGAGGAGGTATTGAAAGATGAATAGAGAGATATTGTTCAGGGGTAAGCGTGTTGATAACGGCGAGTGGGTCAATGGGTATTTAGTAAAAAAGATCGACCCATTATATACCGATATCGAAACCCATTGCATTTTACATCAAGAACGAGATAACTGTGGGTGTTTAATGCCATTGATGACATGGACTAGGGTTGACGTTGAAACAATAGGACAATATACAGGTCTGACCGATAAAAACGGCGTTAAGATTTTTGAGGGGGATATTATAAAACATAAAGAAAATCTTTTTGAAATAAAATATTCGACTGAGCAAGCAAGATATCTTGCTGTTCTGACGAACGGGGTTTTTGATCCTGTGGCTATGCAAAATTGTGAGGTAGTTGGAAACGTTTTTGATAATTCTGAATTGCTGAAAGGAGAAGAAAATGAATGAAAAATTAAAACCGTGTCCGTTTTGTGGTGGCTGCGTTGAAGCTGTTAAGAGAATTATTAATTCTGAAACAATATATTTTATCAAGTGTCACAAATGTGGTGCGACAGTGAGTTTTGATAATTTGGTATGCAATAATAATCCGATAAAATCCATTGATTATTGGAACAGGAGGACTGAAAATGCCGAAGTATAAAATTTTTGTGGAAGAAACCGTTAAATTAAAACACTTAATTACCGTTGAGTGCGATGAAGATATCATAGAATATATTCCTGATCCTGATGATTCTGCAGGGGGAGAGGTTAGCAATTATGCATACGACATGCTAGATGGTATTGACGGTTTAACTGTTTTGTCTGTTGAAGAAGAAATAGATTGTTATGACTGCGATTGTTTTGAACTAGATGATATCATTCCATGCAAAGAGGACGATTAAACGCTGAAAACACCGTCTAGAATGCGCTGTAATCAATTTTGAATGTGTTATAATGGAATTACAGGGTTAAAATCATAACGCCTAAAAACGGGCGTAAAATTGAAATATGGAGGTAATGAAAATGGAAACTAGAGAACAAATATTACGGCGAGATTTTTCTAATGAATTTATTGCAAAAATGAAAAATGCTATTGAGGTGTCCCATTATAAATATGGATGGTGTTCTCAAACGTATCCGGAATTAGCCCAAGCTTACAAAAGTATAAAAAGACGTTTAGAGCTGTATGAGGAAACCCATAACACCGAATATCTTGTAGACGTAGCAAATTTTGCCATGATAGAGTACAAATATCCGTCATTTACTAACGCAAAATATATGCCTACTGACAGCGATAAATCACCGGGATTAACTGATGGTATTTCATACAAAGAACTTATGGAGGATTAAAAAATGAAAAATAATATTTTTATAAAATGTCAGCATCAGGCACTGACGAGCGACCATGTAGGGATGTTAAAATTAGACGATGGCAGGGTATTATTAACGGCAGACGGATTTACGGCGGTCGTGATACCGCAGGAGGATCTCATGCTTGATGTAAGTCGATTTGTATGTTTGCCAAAAAGAGTTTTAGACGGCATGGACAAAGTACCAGAGTTAAAATTAACTTGCAATTGCAGATGTACAATCCCGAAAATAATAATAAGACAGTTGCAGTCTGATTCCGGAAAATCTGTATATGTAAACGATAAATACATAAAATTTTTCGGTACCGGGGTAAGTTACAAAGGAGACGAATGGAGAGTTTTTGTTTACGAAAAAAGTACTGATGAATTAATCGGATTAATATTACCGTTTATTTTAAAGGAGGATTAAAGTGAAATCAAGAGTAAGAACGTATTCCAAAAAGGAAATAGGATGGCTATGTGGGGAGGCTATGGAAGAAATAGATCGATGTATAAATTCTAACGGAATAGTATTTTTAATTGCACTTATGCGGCATACAGGGTGGAAGAAAAAGCGGATAGAAGATTTTCTTTTAACACTTAATACTACTATGGACGAATACCACAAGCACTGTCTTGATAATGTATTTGATTATATGGCAGGAAAAGAACTTGCTGAAATTGGTATTGATATGGAGCAGTTACTTCCAAAGCCGTTGCCGTTTAAACAACAGTTACATAAATCTACTATTGAACGAAAAGCCAAAATCGACAGTTCAGAGGTCAAAAATCTACAAGCAGAAATGTCAGGATTTCATGAGTATTTTAAAGCAAAGGAGAATTAAAATGTCAACACAAACGTATGTAATCTATGACAAATACAACGGACATATAGTTTGTGACATCAAGGATAATTACAGAATTTTTGACAACGAAGTTAAGGCAGAACAGTACATACGGGATAAGAATTTGAATCAAATTGATTTCGTGGTTGAGAGGAGGGACAAGTTTGACTGCTAAGGAATATCTAATGCTGACTGATATATTATTGAATAGAATTAAGCAAAAAGAAGAAGAAATTGAAATGAATTATGATGAGATAAGAGATTGCAAGGTTACAATGTCAGATGGTACTGAAAATGGTAAAAACGAAAATGGTACAGAACTTAAATTGTGTAACTACATAGATAAAATTAATAAACTACAGCAAGATGTACTAACTGAAAAGGAAAGATTGTTAGCAATTAAAATTGATATTAGAAAAAAAATTAATCAACTTGAATTGAAATATCCTAAAAGTTGTTTATTATTAACAGATCGATATATTTTACACAAATCATTTAAAGAAATATTTGAACATTCCAAATATACTGAAATAAAAAGCGTTTATAATAATCATGACCAAGCTATTAAAGATTTCATTGAAATTCACGGTAATAATTTTTAAATTACAATAAATTACAATGAATTACCTTGACTTACAATAATAAATATGATATTATTAATCTATAGAAACAGGGCGAAAGCAGCACCGCCCGTTTCTACCTCTCTTCTACATTGTTTTATTCCTTGATTTACAGCCGTTGAAACTTAGACGGCTGTTATGCAGTCGGTAGTTTCAGTCGGTGCAACTCCGGCAGACTGCGCCAATAATTTGTATATTTTTGAAGATAAGATACAAACTATTTTTTGAGGTGATAAATGTGATTGAAAAAGAAATTAAGTCTAATTCAGAAGCAAAGGAAACCAAGAAAAATATTAATCAGAATCAGGAACACAACGTCAAAAAAGAAGCGTTGGGTCCTAATACAAGAAGATAATTATAAGCATCTCCCCGGAGGTGCTTTTTTCATGATTAAATTTATTATGGTAGGTGGTGACCTTGAATGAAAATAATTTGATACGACCAGAAGATTTAACGCCGAGTGAACGCCGAGAAAGCGCAAGAAAAGCGGGTAAAGCTTCTGCGGCGGCAAGACGTAAAAAAAAGTCTATGAGAGAAAAAATGAAGCTTTTGCTTTCCTTACCAGCTTGTGATAGTGATTTAACAGAGCTTGAAGCTATGGGAATTCCGATTGAGGAATCTGATAATGAAATGGTTATACTTAAAGGGTTATTTTTGAGAGCGGCTACTGGAGACGTTGCAGCTTCAAAAGAAATTCGTAACATTCTTGGCAAAGATAACTCTTCTGAAGAACTTGCCTTGAAGAAAAAGGAACTAGCACTTAAGGAGAAACAATTAACAGGTGAAAATGATATTGTAAAAAACTGGGTAGAAGCAGTGATTAGCGGTGATGAAAATGAAGAATGATAAGGTCTTAAAATTTTTTATTCAACGAATCCCACAATACCGTAAATCCCCCGAACTGTTCGCCCAAGAAGTCTGCAAGTTTGAATGTGACCAATGGCAGAAAGAGGTATTTACAGATATAGCGGAGTTTCCTAAAGTTACGGTGCGTTCCGGTCAGGGCGTTGGAAAGACTGGTTGTGAAGCTGTTTTGTGCCTGTGGTTTTTGTCCTGTTTCCCGTATTCCCGTGTTGTGGCTACTGCTCCTACTAAACAGCAGCTTAATGACGTACTCTGGGCGGAGGTTTCAAAATGGCAGTCAAAAAGTCCGCTTTTGAAAGTGGTTTTAAAATGGACTAAAACAAAGGTTTCTGTCGAGGGATATGAAGAACGCTGGTTTGCGACTGCACGTACTGCAACAAAGCCCGAAAACATGCAGGGCTTTCACGAGGACAATATGCTCTTTATCGTTGACGAGGCTTCAGGTGTTGCCGATCCGATAATGGAGGCGATTCTCGGTACGCTGTCCGGCGCAAATAATAAATTGCTGATGTGCGGAAACCCTACAAAGACTTCCGGAACTTTTTATGATTCTCATACCTGTGACAGAGGGTTGTATAAATGTCACAGAGTTTCTTCCCGTGACAGCTCCAGAACCAACAAGGAAAACATAGCGGCTATGGAGCGCAAATATGGGAAAGATTCAAATTTTGTTCGTGTTCGTGTTGACGGAGAATTTCCTAAACAGGAAGACGATGTTTTCATTCCTATGGAATTGATATTAACGTCAACATCGTCTGTGAAAGATTTTGAAGAACCGGAAATACCCGACCTTATCCATATTGGCTGTGATGTCGCAAGATTCGGGGACGATAAGACCGTTATTGGTCACAAAGTCAATGAAAAGGCAGATATTGTCTGCAAACGTCAGGGGCAGGATACCATGAAGACAGCTGACGATATAGTGATGTATTATGATAAATTGCTTAAAAAATATCCTAAATATAAACGTCCTGTTGCTGTTAAGATAGATGACGGCGGCGTAGGCGGCGGTGTTGTGGACAGATTAAGACAAATGAAGCGGAGTAATCCTCAGCGTTTTAAGCAAATGGGAATATTCCCCGTTAAATTCGGTCAGAGAATAAAACATGCATATTATTATGATTCTACCACATACATGATGAGCGTAGTCAGAAATCTTTTGTCACCTCATGATGAAGACGGGAAACCTAAACCTGTAGAACTGATTCTTCCCGATGATGCGGACTTAATAGCGCAGCTGTCAACCCGAAAATATGAAATGACCGACGATTCCAGACAGAGAGTCGAGAGTAAAGACGCCATAAAGAAAAGGGGCGGTCATTCTCCAGACGAAGCAGATTGTATTTTATTATGCTGTCTGCCTGTTAAATTCAAAAAAGAAAGGAGGCAAAAAACTTGAGTAAGAAAAAAAGAAAGGTTCGTGCCGAGATAATAAAAACAACAGCTCAGATAAAGAAATCCGATAGTCCGTCACATCTGGAAGAAAAAGAAGATTCCGGATATTCAGACTGGCTTGAGCCGGACTATACCTTAAAAGGTCTTGAAAATATGACAAGGCACTCTTCTATACTTCCTCAGTGCATTAGTGCGTATAAGTCCAATATAGCGGGGTTTGGTATTGGCGTTAGGTATAAAGAGGATGTTACAGACACGGAAGAGCTTGAAGATGAATTTAACAGACTTTCAGATATTGTGGAACTTCTTGCATTGGACTGTGATACAAAAGAAGTTTTTGAGAAGGTTATTGCCGCCCGTGAAACTTATGGAACTGCATATCTGGAGATAATCCGAAACGGGATGGACGAAGTGGTACAGATCGAATTTATTGAAAACGTTCCCAGCGTCCAAAAATCCAGACTGTTTGAAGAGTCGGTTGAGGTTGAATATGTTTACAAAGGAAAAGCTATAAGACGTAAAAAGCGGTACAGAAAGTATAAGCAGACAGTGGGTAGTAAAACCGTGTATTTCAAGGAGTTCGGAGACAAACGAATTATGAATAAAGAAACAGGCGGATATGTTTCTGAGCTGGATTCTGATAAACGGGCTAATGAGATACTGGAGTTTAAACTCGGCTCCAGACCTTACGGTCAGGTTCGCTGGATTGGTCAGGCGCTGAATGTTGACGGAAGCTGCAAGGCTGAAAATCTGAATAACAATTACTTTGAAAACGGTCGGCATACTCCTATGGCGGTAATTATCAAGGGCGGTACTCTGACAGACGAAAGCTATGACAAGCTTCAGACCTATATGAACGACATTAAAGGCGAAGCAGGTCAGCATAGCTTTTTGCTTCTTGAAGCTGAAAAAAATGAAAACAGTACAAGTATGCAGGAGGAAAAACAACCGGATATTGAATTAAAGAGTCTTGCGGATATTTTACAGCACGACGAGCTGTTTCAGGACTATTTGGATAATAACCGCAAGAAGGTACAGTCGGCTTTTCGCTTGCCTGATTTGTATGTGGGATATACCACAGATTTCAACCGTGCTACAGCTCAGACCGCAATGGAGGTAACAGAAAAACAGGTGTTTCAGCCGGAAAGACAGTCCCTTGCGTGGATAATCAATAATAAACTTCTAAATGAATATGGTTTTAAGCATGTTGAAGTTTATTTCAGGGAGCCGGACATCACCAATCCTGATGACTTGTATAAGGTACTTACTCTTGTAAACAACGCAGGGGGTCTTACTCCTAACAAGGCCAAAGAAATCGGGTACAAGGCTCTGGGTGAGACCAGTGATGACTTTGAGGAAGATTGGGGCAATATCCCACTTGCATATAGTAAGACACAATCAGCTTTAAACGGTCTTGAAACGCAGATTGCAAAAGCCGAAAATAATCACGATGATGAAATTGTGGCGGTAATGAAGTCAGTGCGCTCCCTGCTAATGAAACAGAGCAAAGGGGGCTGATTTTATGTGTTCCGAATGTCAGTTACTTATTAAAGCTATTGACGCATACATAGCCAAAGCCGACAATGATCTTGCTGACCGATTGAAAGAAGAAGGCTATGCAGATTCCAAAAATACAGTAAAGCATATTGAGGAACTGGAAGAAAAAATAGCCGAGGTTTTGCAGGAGCAATCAAAAGACTTTGAGGATTTGATTGAATCCGCTGATAAGAAAGGTATTGACCTTGAGGAATTTCTTAAAGGTTCATGGCAGGAATTTAAGACAACAAATGATATCAGGGAAAAGCTTTTCCCTATTTTCTTCAATGAATTTACGGAATATGTTCCTGTTCTGGCTAATTTTTACATGAAAGAAATGGATTCGGAGTTGATTGTTGAACAGATTTCCGAAAAGACAACCGACTGGATAGCACAATGGAGCTATGAGCTGTCAGATCTAATGCACCTTTCTTCTCACGAAGAAATTGAAAATATTCTCGTCAAGGGCTTGAAAAACGGCAAAGGAATTGCGGAGACTGCCCGTGACGTTCTGGAAAGCGGTATCAGGGACGAATTTTACAAGGCAAGACGTGCGGCGCTTACTGAAACCTTAAGAGCGCACAGCTTTGCCCGTGAAGAATCAATACAGCAGTGTCCGGCGTCCGAGTATAAGGAATGGATTCATACGGGAAATCATAAAATTGAACCCAGACCGAATCACGTAAGAATGAATGGTCAGAAAGTACTTATAAGTGAAAATTTTAAGCTTAAAGGTGCAGACGGAGTTACATATCTTGCCGATTTCCCCAAAGACCCTGCACTTCCAGCGGCGGAAGTAATTAATTGTCATTGTATTCATAGGAGTATCACCTCGGAAGAAATTTTAGGCTTACCTCTTGAAGAACGCAAAAAGCTACAGCAGCAGGCTATTGATGAAATGGGCGATGAATGGAAAAAAGAGCTTGACGCACGTAATAAGGCAAGAGCCGGAATTAATGAGGATACTATTAAATGTGACTGGCTTAGAAACAAAAAAACTGTTGAAGAAAGAAAAAAGTATTTCCGTTCCGATTCACGATGGGCGTTGTTTGAAAGCGGAGTAATTCAGAATGATGCTGACCTTGAGAGACTCTACAAAACAGTCGATACAAAATACGGTCCTAGAAAAGTATTTAAATCGTTGACTGAACTAAAAAATGATGGTATAATGACAGTACCGCATGAAACTTTGAGACATTCGACGGTTGGGGATTATATTAAACCTTCTAAAGATTATCCTAATGGAAGATTAAAAAATGGTGGACATTCCCAAAAATGCATAGAAGAACTCAAAAATAAAGGTATTGATTATAAAATAACTAAAAAGTATAACAACGGTGTTAGATTGGGCTATGTTCCTGAACATAAGCAAAAAACCAAACAATCAGGAATAGGACAATCATGGTTTCCGGAAAACTGGGATGACAATGATATTTTAAAAGCCGGTACATATACTGCTAATCATTCTAAAGATAGCGGTATGCCAAAGTTTGCAGAATATGATGGAGTCAGAGTTGGTATATTTCTTGATAATGATGGTTTTCCGTCGACAATTTTTCCTGATAATAGTGAGCAACCATAAGGAGTTGAATTAAATGGTAGATGCAAAGAAGATTCAAAAAATTATAAGCGAAAGAAAAAAAGCACATATAAACGATCCTGATATAGAAAAAAAATACTGGATTCCTCTTCTGAATGCGCTTGGCGAAGATGAGGACGATATTATTGATTACCTTGAAAGTCTTGAAGATGATGTTGCTTCATGGTTTAGTGAGATTTATGAAGAAGTAATTGAAAAATTTCCAAGTGATGAAATGAAAAAAGTATTTCATAGAATTAATATGATTTAAAGCACCTTGTAAAACAGGTGCTAATTTTATATCCAAAATAAGAAAGGAAGTATACTATGATTTCAACATTAATACTGCTTTATGCACTGGATACAGGTCAGATACCTACAGGTTGCTATATAGCTGCATGGTTTTTGGCAATTATTCGGACCGTTGCCAGATTAATAAAAACAGTTGCCGATATTGCTGATTATAAAGATTAAGTGCTTCAAAAGAGGCACTGTTTTTATAACAAAAGGTTGATATAAAACGCCTTTTAAAGGCGTTATTTTTATACCCAAAACAAAAATAAACCATCGAGCAGTTAACTGAAATTTAAGTTAACTTTGCCCGATATGTCCCGTGCGGTCACGCACTGCCCTAAGTAAGGCGTAAAACTGCTTAAAAATTTAAATGGAGGTGCAAAATGGGCGAGATAATTAAAACACGCAGTATTTCAGACGCACAGATACAGTTTGTATCCCTTGTGGACAAAGCGGCAAATAAGAAGTCTTTCCTTATTGCCAAAGCCGAAGACGGTAAAGCTTCATTTTCCGCATACGGTAAAATCGTAAAGACGGATACCGACAGTCATTATGTGACAGGTATTGTCTACGAGCCAATGACGGAGGATTCACAGGGTGACTACATGACTGAAGAAGAAATACGCAAAGCAGCGCATTGGTTTGCCAAAAACGGAGACGGTATTGACATTCAGCACAACTTTGAAAAGTTTGAAAAAGCCGAAGTTGTGGAGAACTGGATAGCCAAAGCGGATTTTGAGATCGGTAAGGAAAAAGTCAAAAAGGGTACTTGGCTGATGACCGTTGAAATCACAGACCCCGATGTCTGGGCAGCAGTTGAAAAGGGCGAAATAACCGGATTTTCAATGGGCGGCACGGGTATTTACAGCGAGGATGATGTTGATCCGGACTGTCTCAGCAAATCAGAGGGCAAAAGTTTTTTCAAGAAGCTTGCTAAAATGTTCGGTTTTGAGGTCGTGGAAAAAAGCGAGGTGGCTGTAAGGTTTAAGCAGAAAAACAAGTCAGAAGAATTCTGGAATGCCTTTTACAGCTTACAGGATACGTTGTTTAAGCGTAATAGCTTGACCGGAGATTCTGAAATTGAAACAGATTCTGAGAAAATTAAGGAATGTCTTTCAGATTTTTCGGAGATTGTTCAGGGTATTCTGGCAGATGATACTGACACGGTCATGAAAGCCGGAAAAACTCTCAGCGCAAAAAATATTGCAAGTCTTAAATCAATTTATGAAAGTATAGGAAAACTGCTTGAAGAAGCAGGAGAAACGGAGGAAAAGATGACAAAAGCAGAAGTAATGGATTTCATAAAAAATGAAATTCAGAAAGCCGAAAGCGGAAGCAGTAAGAATTCGGATAAGCTTGATGAAAAAACCAAGAAGTTTATTGTTGATACAATAAAGGAAGTTCTTGCCGAATCACAAAAGAATAAATCGGTTACTAAGGAGGAAGTTGCTGAAATGGTAAAAAGCGCTATGGAACCTCTGTACAAAGCAAGAGGTATAGTAACAAATCTCAACGGCGAGCCGGAGCCTGTAGGCAAAAGCGACGATCTTTTTGAGGGACTATTTGTATAAAGGAGGTACAAGAAAATGAAATCTAACAGAAATATAATCGCCAAAGCGGCAGTAGACACTTCCGCACTGGGTAACGGCGGAAGAATGAATGCCGAACAGGCAAATCAGTTCATAACATTCATGAGAGATTATTCTTCATTCCTGAAGAAAGTAAATTTTATCAAAATGACCAAAACAACCAGAGACCTTGACAGTCTTGAAGTTAATAAGCGAGCACTTCGCCGACAGGTTGAGAATGCCGATAATCCCGCAACAGGTACGGTAACTCAGAAAAGACGTTCTCTTAAAGCGATAGGCGTTGTGATGCCTTATGACGTTTCATTCCAGTACATGAAAGAAAATATTGAGGGTAAAAACGTTAATTCTACTCTTGCAAAGCTTTTTGCTCAGCAGTTTGCCAATGATACCGTGGAGCTTGCCTTTTTGGGAGACGAATCCGACACAGATAACTTCATCAATATCAATGACGGCTGGATCAAGATTGCCAAAGAGGACAGCGACACTCACAAGTTTGACACAGAGGGCAGTGCAGATTATTTAAATACTGTTTTTCCCGGACTTCTTGCGGCTATGCCTAACAAATATTACAGCCTTTACACCGAGGAAGATAAATCTAAGATAAAGATTTTCTGTTCTCCGACAGTCAACAGAAAGTACAAACAGCAGCTACAGGCCCGTAATACGGCTTTGGGTGACGCACTTATCACAGGCGGCAAAAACGTAAGCTATGACGGATTTGAAATAGTACCTGTAGCATTTATTCCCGATGATATTCAGATCGTTACTCCTTATGAAAATCTTATCTATGGTATTTACGGTCAGAGTCTTGAAGTATACCATGATGTTGTTCCCCGTAAAACAAGACACGAATACACCCTGCTTGCGGATTTTGATATGGAAATAAATAATCCTGACGCGTTTGTAATCGGCGGAAACTTTACAGCACAGACCGATACGAAAAAAGACGATGCTGAACAGACTGCTTAAAGGAGGTTTTTAAAATGCCGAGAAAAAAGGTCGATGAAAATCACAAGATAACAGAGCCGGACTTCGTTGAAGAACCGGCTGAGAGCAGTACAGAAGATACTTCCGTTTATGCTGAAGATATGTCGCCGCTGGCTGAGGAAAAAGTTTCTCAAGAAAAGTCTGATGTTGTCGGTAATCCGGACAGCAAAGCGGTGCTGCGTCTGGCGAAGGGAGCAACATTTACATCCGGCGGAAAGGTATATAACAAGGGCGTTCTTGAGCCTGTTCCTCCGGATATAGCAGACAAGCTGATGAAAACCGGATTTTTTGAAAGAGCGTGATAACATGGCAGTCAGACCGTGGGTAACTCCTCAAGAGGTACGGGACTATACGGAAATTAAATCAGTTCAGGAAAGAAACGATACACGTATTGCCGTTGATATTTCAAGAGCCGAGCAGTATGTAATTTCATATACAAACAATGATTTTTCCGATTATGAGGAAATACCGCAGAATGTAAAAACAGCCGTGATTCTCTTAGCCGAGACTTACGGCTATAATTCTGTCGTTTCTGCAAAGGAAGTAACGTCTGAAACCTTTGACGATTATAGTTATACGGCTGAAAACAGTATTGTCAGCTTCGATACTCTGGGTATTAAACCGCTTCTTGAGGAATTTATAAAGGTAAAACCCAAAAACGGCGTTACAATGCGGTTAAGGAGGCTATAACTTACTTTTTTGAAAAAAAGTAAGCAAAAAACTTTTAATTCGAATTTAGTCAACTGGTATATTTTTCATAAAACTCGACAGGTAAGTAAATACAGCATTAAAGAAAAAATTTGAAGAGGAGGAAATTTATGTCATTGGATAATCTTCTGGACCATAAATGCGATATCTATCACTTGAAAAAGTCTAAAAGTACTGTAGGATACGGTTTGCCTGATACTGTTTCTTTTAATTACGGAGACGTCCCCGATCTAAAAAATGTTACATGCCATTTCGGGGTAGAGTCTCTTGATTCGTCTGTTGAACAGAAAAATCCGCAGAATATATTAACTGAAAGGATAAAGCTTACATTGTCCATCGGTACGGATATACGCATTAATGACAAGGTAGTTGACTGTGAAACGGGACTTGAATATACAGCTGAAAGACCTAGAAATATCCGTGGTCATCACATTTTTGTATATATCAAGCGCACAAAGGAACAGGAGGCGCTTAAATAAATGTTTGAATCAGACGACATGAAACAGTTTTTCGGCAAATGCAGTTCTGCCGGAAACGGTGATTTCAAAAAAGCTCTTTCGGTATTTGTTCAGGGACTGGGACTTGAATTCCTAAGAGTCATTCAAGATGAAATAATTCGGCTTAAGGTTATAGATACAAGGCTTTTGCTGAGCAGTTTTCATATCGGAGATAACGGAAATGCGGAACTTTCCGAAGGAGACTTGACTGTTGAAGTGGGTACAAATGTTGAATATGCAAAATTCGTTAACGACGGTCATTGGACTTGCGGCAAAGGAGAGGCTATGAGATTTGTCCCCGGACGTTGGAGCGGAAACAGATTCATTTATGATCCATCTGCTAAAAGCGGTATGATGTTAAAGCAAAAATGGATTGAGGGGAGACATTTCTGGGAAAGCGGAATAAAAATCATGGAAAAAATGATACCCGGACTTCTTGAAGCAAAGGTTCAGCAATGGATGGATAATTACTTTTAAAAATGTATGGTCGTGCCAATAAAAAACGGATTCCGTAAAATAAAATTCGATTTGTCCGGTGCGGTCATGCACTAAGGAGGGTTTATGCTTGAAAAAGAGGTTGCAAGTATAATTAAGTTTATTCTTGATTCTGCCGGGAATCCTGTGCCTTACTATCATAACATGCCTGAAAACTTCGTTGTTCCGTCAGTGTATTTTCCGTCTCCGGAAATCACTTTTGAACCCGATACTTTCAGTACATATGGAGCGGATTACAATATATTTGTGAATTTCTTTCACACCAGTACTGAACTTGCCTATGAGCTTGCACTGCCTGTGTTTCACAGTATCAACGCTGCTCGTAAGCTTATCCCCGCGATTGACATTAACGGAAAAACCACAGGGCAATATATAAGAATTCAGGATGTTCAGCTAAAAAAATCAGATGAATGCGCATATCAGATGCAGGTCGGCTGGGTAAGCAGAAGACCGTACAATTGCGAAGAAGCGCAGTTAATACAAAACTTTTACTTGAACGGAGGTAAAATATGAAAACCAAAAATGAAGATATAAAGCGGGAGGTTCAGGCATCTCCTGCGCCTAAGTTTACAATTGAAAAGCTGAGGGAAAACAGTCTTAAGCTTTTCGGTGTAACTCAAAGCACCTTTGACGGTGTGACATACGGTCTGAGCGGTGAATTCACTGTCTCGGAAATGAAGAAAATTATTTCTAATTGGCAGAACAAGGAGGTTAAATAATTATGGCTGGAGGAACATTCGATAAGTCTGTAGGAAAAGTAAGACCGGGTACTTACATTAATTTTGAGGCTTCAAATCAAAGGCTGCGTATTTACAGGCGACATTCCTCTTATGGCTCTGGATACTGCCGGAGGAGTAAGAGAGGACGCTATTTCTTTTAATGCTAAAGATGTGATTTAATAAAAAAGAACGCCGCTCCCATAAATACGGGAAAAGCGTTCTATATGATTTTAATATTTATAATAATATCCTTCAAGATATCTCATCAGCAAAATAGTATCATATGTATCTATTACTCCATCACCGTCAATATCTGCTTTTAATTTTCCTATTTCTGGCAGATAATATGATCCGACAAGATACTTATTTAATAGTTCAACATCTTTTGTATTAACTATCCCGTCACTATTAACATCGCCCATATCCAAAACGCTAATATAAATATTACTTTTTGCAAGCTCATTTCCTCTGTCGTTTTTCAAAGAGGTAATGTTAATGTCGTTAATGTTCGGGTATGTAGATTTTGATACAAAATCAACAAATCCCAAATATCCGGACTTATCGGAAGGACTTGAATTGGTATAGTTCATATATACCATATTTTGCGTATCGGTTATTTCAATATCGTTTACATTAAATGTTCCGCCGACCTCGCCGACATTATTTATGGTACATTTTGTTAAATTGGGGTTATACGAAACATTAGCGTTGAGCTTAGCGATATATGTGTTACTGGACGCATAAAAATAGTATCTCTTTGCATAAACTGCATTTTCTGATACTTCTGCGGCTGAGGCGGAAACCATGCTTCCTACAGATACTGCGGACATTATTGCTGTTAACAAAACAGCAGTAATTTTTTTAAAGCATTTCATATTTTAAAACTATATATTTTATTATATATTTAAAAAGGCAAAATGTCAATAACTGTAAATTTTTAAGACGTATTATACGTCTTATTTTTATGTCCGAAAGCGGTCAAGACGTAAAACTGCTCCGCAAAAAATTAATATAATATTATGGAGGTCATAAAAATG
>CABIYQ010000023.1 GCA_902362965.1 Oscillospiraceae bacterium | reverse complement strand
TTGGTGTTTTCCATGTGTTTCTCTCCTTTTTTTATTATTATACCATCTTTCGCTTTTTGCTGTCCACTTTTTTAGTATAGCACCACTGCAAAAATGTACTATGAATCAGACAGTTATACCCAAGAGCAGCTAAACGGTGTAAAAGACAGATTAATAGCAGCACAGGAAAAAGTGACCAAAGCAGATGCAAGCGAGGAAAAAGCACAATTGGATAAACTTATAGAACAGGCAGAAGCTTTGGAAAGCGATATTTTTACAGAAGAAAGCTGGACGCCTGTTGAAACAGCATTGACTGAAGCTAAAGCTATTAATGGCGGATTAAAGTCTGAATATAATGCGGTAATAGAAAAACTGAACACCGCATTAAAAGGACTGGTAGGCATAGAACTACCTACAGTTCCTGCCGGAAAACCGTTTGCAAAGGTTTATAAAAAGGGCAGAACTGCAACTGTTATAAATACAACCGCTGATAAGGATATGGCAAAAGCAACAAAGATAAGAGTTACATTTGACTGTGCGGAAGATGTTTCATACAATCCGAATGCTTCAATAGAAATCAAAGCAATGGTAGGAGGAATAGAATCATATAAAAAGTTTATAGGAAAAGATTCTTCTTACCAAAACGGAGAAACATGGACTGAAGAATTAACGCTGACTGAAGCAATAAACGAGGGAGACAGCGTTGAGCTAAGTGCATTTACATATGCATGGGATAATGCAAAGGATTATGTATACGGCATAACAAAAGTAGAGTTTCTGAATATAGGCGGAAGCGTGGTAAAGAGCTATAACGATCAGATAGTTGCCGTTGCCGAGCTTAAAACGGCAATAGAGAAAGCAGAAGCGATTGACACAACTCCATACACGGCTGAAAGCGTTGCGGAGCTAACAAAGGCGATTGAAGCGGCAAAGGCTCTTACAGACGAATCCACAGCAGACGAATTAAATTCAGCGATAAATGCAATCAATACAGCTATCAAGAATTTAAAAGAGCCTGATCCTACAAAACCTGAGCCAACGAAGCCGAACCCGACAAAGCAAGAGCCGTCTAAGCCTACTGAAAAGCCCACAGCTAAACCTACAACAGCTTCAACAAAGGCAACAAGAAGCTCGGAGGCAGTGGCAAAGGATAAGAAAGCGGCTACAAAGGTCATGAAACAGGCAAAAATCAAGAAACTAACTACTAAGAGCAAGTCTAAAAAGAAGATAACTGTTTCATGGAAAAAGGTCAAAAAGGCTAAAGGCTATCAGGTTGAAGTATCTGCAAAGAAGAACTTCAAAAAACCAGTATTCAAGAAATTCACTGCTAAGGCAAAGCTCAATATCAAGAATTCCAAGATAAAGAGCGGAAAGAAGTATTATGTCCGAGTAAGAGCGTATGCGACATACAAGGATAAAAACAATGTCACCAAAAAAGTCTATAGCAAGTGGATAAAGAAAATACGCAAGGTCAAAGTTAAATAGCTTCTAAATTATTCCTTAATATTATGCAGAACAATAACTGCTCCTGTATAATGCAGGAGCGGTGTTGTACTGTGCGTCAAGGGAAGTTGTCAAGCTAACAATGAATTATTGGCTATATAGAGTACCCCAAAAAACGAGGATACAGTGGAAATATTACGCTGTATCCTTGTTTTTATATTTGAATAGCAATTTTTTTATTTTTGTATTGCATTTGTGCGTACAATTGGTTATAATATAAGAAAGAATATTTTATGGAAGGAGTTTAATATTATGGCATCAAAAACAGCAAATTTATATGCGAGAATCGAACCGGATGTGAAAGAACAGGCAGAGAATATCTTGAGTGCACTTGGAATACCGGTGTCCGGTGCTATCAATATGTTTTATAAACAAATTATTTTACAGAGAGGTCTGCCGTTTGATGTGAAACTACCAGTAGCAAAACCAGTGTCGATAAATAAGTTAACGGCGGAAGAACTTGACACGGAGATTGAGAAAGGATATGCGGATATGCTTGCAGGACGAACCGAAACAGCCGACAAAGTATTTGATGACATTCGCAGAGATTACGGAATATGACTTATAAGATTGACATTTCAAAACAGGCACAGGCAGATTTGCGGGGAATTTATGAGTATATAGCATATACCTTGCTTTCTCCGCGGAGTGCTGCAGGACAGATTGACAGATTGGAAGAACACATCATGGGATTAAATCAAATGCCGATGCGTTTTAGAGAATATGAAAGAGAACCGTGGCAATCACGAGGTATGCGAATAATGCCCATAGATAATTTTGTTGTAATGTACATTCCTAATGAGAAAAAAGGTATTGTAACTGTTATCCGCGTTATGTACGGCGGGCGTGATATTGACACAGAAATGAAAAATAATTAAATAATGTAAAAGAACAAGGATATGAAAACTCGTATCCTTGTTTTATATATAACGGTTTGCAAAAAAATGCAGACCGTTTTTTTATTTATAAAGAAAGGAGGTAAAAAATAATTGTCAGGAAATTATGAGGGAATAAAAACAAGGGGGTATGGAATTGAAATTGAGTGTACCGGAATTACAAGAAATCAGGCAGCCAAGGCAGTTGCAAAAGTCTTAGAAAGTTATGCGGTCAATGAGGGAGGTCCTTATGATAAATATACTATAAAGGATAACAAGGACAGAAAGTGGTCAATTGTTTATGATGGAAGTATAAGGTGTATAGACAGAAATAGAAATACAACATCGTCAAGGTTGTATAGTGTAGAATTAAATTCTCCTGTACTGTCATATGAGGATATACCGATGCTGCAGGAGGTAGTGAGAACATTAAGAAAGGCAGGAGCCGTAACAGGAGCGGAATATAAATGCGGAATTCATATTCATATTTCAGCAGATGATTTTGACGCCCGAAGTTTGAGAAATCTAGTAAATATATTTGCAAGCAAAGAAGATTTTCTGTGGGAGGCATTGCAAGTATCTTCAATGCGTTCTGGTTATTGTGAAAAGGTAGATCAGAGATTTTTATCAGAGTTGAATAAGAAAAAGCCAAAAACTATAGAGGAAATAGAAAGACTTTGGTATAACGGAGAAAGCAGAAGAAACTATCATTATGATTCATCGAGATACAGGGCACTTAATTTACATAGTTACTTTTCGGGAAGGCATTTCGAGATAAGATGCTGTAATTCATCTTTACATGCCGGAGTCATAAGATCATATTTGACCTTGGCATTGGCAATAAGCAATGCTGCCGTAACAAAGAAGTATTGCTCGCCAAAAGTTTCACGCAGTGATAATATTCTGTCGGCTCCTGCAGAGGAATCAGAGGTAACACCCGATGAAATTTTAGAGGACTGTGAGAGCGAATTTGAGGAAGAAGAAACAGAAGAAATGGGCATGGAGTTGTCCATGTAGAATGTATGGAGGATTGAAAATGAAAAAATTGTATTTAGCGTATGGATCAAATATAAATCTGGAGCAAATGGCGTTTAGATGTCCTGACTCAAAGGTTGTAACAACAGGAATGCTATCCGATTATGAGTTACAGTTCAGACAAGTAGCAACTATTGAACCGAAAGAAGGTTCTGAGGTTCCGGTACTTATTTGGGAGCTTGGAGGACAGGATGAACTCAGTCTGGATCGTTATGAGGGCTTTCCTCATTTATATCGTAAAGAAGATATAGAAGTAGAAATAAACGGAGAAACACAAAAATGTATGGCATATGTTATGAACGGCAGAGAAATATCATTGCCAACAGCAGGATATTATAACACGATTGTAAAAGGTTATCGTGAAAACGGATTTGATGAAAAATATCTGGTAGATGCGTTAAAACAGGCATTTGATTACGAACAAAAAATTAAACAGGAAGAATGTGAAGAAATTGCCGAAGAATCTGAGGAACTTGAAGAAGGTATTCAGATGACAATGGAATGAGGTGTGAAAATGAGATATAAAAGTTTTTATATAAAAATAAAATCTGTCGATAATTTGATTCGGCAGGACAAGCAGGGGAGTGATATTTGCTGCAAAGGTTATGAAGTTGAGATATTTGATTCTGAAGAAAAACTAAAACTTGACGAAATTTCGATTGCAGTTGGGTTTGAAATTCTTAAATAAGATATATACGAGGCAGAGCAGCTGATCAAGGATTATATTGACTGTGAGGAAAAGGAATATGTTCATATGATTGATGAGCATGAAGCACTCAACTTGCAAAACAGATAAATATATAGTATAATAAAGCAGATCATGTAAAGACAGAAGGGAAGCGTTAAAAATGGCAGATCAGACAGTAGTATATGAATTTGAAATAAAGCTTTGTAATCTGGAAGATAAGTATTGGAGAAGAATTGAAATAACTTCAGTAAGTACAGTAGCAAAATTAGCTTATGCAATTATGGCGAGTTTTGAATTAAGCGGAAGTCATTTATTTAGCGTTAGGTATATTAATTCTTATTTTGAGTTTTATAACGATAATGCTATTCAACCATGCGATTTTAAACTGAAAGATCTTAATTTATCAGTAGGCGATAAACTAAAAATGGTTTATGATTTTGGAGCAGACCTGAATTTTGCAATTAAGCTTACTGAAATAAAAGAATTTAAAAGAGGTACAGGGACTCATTATCCGTATGCTTTATCGGGAGCAGGAACTAAAATTCCTGAAGACATGTTTATTCCGGAATTAATTGAAGAACTTGATAGTTTATATAAAGAGTATGATTCTGAACTCGATAATGTCTTGTTAAAAGGGAAAATTCAAATTTTAAAAGATCAATATGAATTAAAATGATAAACCTAACGCTATTCAACATCATATTTGAATAGCGTTATCTTTATGCAAAGAAATAATTTAATAAAAGTTTATGCTAATGTTTAGAACCACTGCGTTCTAAGCATTTATTTTTTGATCTAATACTTATTGTATAATATTAACAAGTAGAATTATTTAATTATATATAATTCTACAAAATTCTATAATAAATTGCCCAAAAATATTGACGATGTTAAAAATATCTTGTATAATGAGAAACATAAGATTGGAATTAAATGGAATATGTTAATACAAATTACGAATTAATTTATACCAATTACGAATTAGGTATTGACTTTTGTTGAAACTTAATTATTAATGTAATTAAGATATGACTAATTATGTTGATATTAGTCGGAATTTGGTTGGACACTATTGATAATTGTATATTATCTTATCACCAGGAGTACAAGATTGCTGAAGAAACACTCAAATCGTGTAGCCATAATGCTGACTATGTCCTTATGCACACAGTTCCACAGTTGGGGATCCAATATCTCGGCTTCGTTCTCGATATGCATGATACAGAGTTGACAGGATACTTCGAGTGGCTGTACAGTGACTTGAAGTTCGACAAGTGGTTTGCAGGGCATTTTCATATGAATTAGATTGAATAGAAAGGCTGATCCTTATGCAAAATATTAGCTTATGCGAAAGTATGATATATAGTTTTTCTTTACTATAATTATTATGTTAGTTTTCGCAAAAGACCTTATAATGTGATACGAGTGCAGGATTATGGAGGAACAGTAAGATGACAATGGACAAATATAAATACATTATATTTGATTTCGATATGACCTTAGTTGACACTGAGCTAGGCTCAATCTATTCATATGAGAAAGCTATAACAAAAGCTGGTGGTGAGTTTAACAAGGAACAGATTTCAGTATATATGTCAGAATTTCTTAATAAAACATATGAAAGAATTCGGAATCCTCTAATTAGTGAGCAAGAGTTTGAGGAGGAGTTCTACTTTTACTCGCATAAAAAGATGGCTACTATGTCAAGACTGTTCCCCGAAGTAAAAAAAGTGTTGAGTGAATTGAGTAAAACACATATATTGGCTATCGTTACAAACAAAGACATATTATGTATAAATCAGATTATCAAGCATCATAAGATAGATCCATCTATGTTTAGATGTATCATTTCATGCGATGATGTAACAAAAAGGAAGCCTGATCCGCAAGGACTTGAATTGTGCATGAGTAAAATTGGTGCAACTCCAGATAAATGTGTATATGTTGGAGACTCTATAAACGACTTAATCTTCGCTGAGAATGCATGTGTTAAAGGAATTAGAGTAGTCAGAGATAGAAATAGTTTACCAAATGACAATATTATTTGTGACTTGTCGGCGTTAATGGTAGAGGGGGATTGTATTGAAAAGCTTGGAAATTAATAATTTCATTAATTCTCTGTTAAATGTTGACTATTATTTTGACAGCATGCCAAAAAATGAGAGTGATTTACCTGACACTGACCTAGAACAGGTCTATCAAACAGTAATTTCTTCAAAATTTCGCAAAAGCAAACTTTCTGATGAAATGGGAAAGATCATCAAAGAAAAAATCATATACTACTCCAAAAGAAAAGAACCGTTACAGTTTAGTGTTCCCTTTGGCGCATATAAATCCTATAAACTAGATTTAGATTTTATGCCGGATTGGGCAGAAGTATTTAATGTTTCATATCTACTCAAATACGCAGCACAGATATTAAAAACATATCCTTATGGAATTAGTTTTTATTATACATATTCTGCAGACATAATGCATATAGTAAGTGACATCCCTCACGAAAAATTAAGAAGATATGCTATTCAATTCAAGAAGATACTTAACATTTTTAATCAGGTGTGTCCTGCGGTTCAGTTTCGATTAATCACTATTAATAGTTTGTATGAATCAGATGTTGCCTTTTATTCTGATTTTTTAGAGTTGTTTTTGCACAATCTTGTGTTTTGGGATAGGAAATACGAAGCAGAAACAAAAACACGCCATTTAAATAGCGCAAAAAGAAATCTTTATCTTGACGGCAAGCACCATATATCTCATATGGAACAAAGCGATATTGAAAGATGCTTATATCTTTCAGCATTAATGACTGATGCGGTCGATTGCTTGAGCGAAAGAAGAAAATTCAACAAGGACAGTAACAAAATTCAGTTGGTCGGTGTTAAAGGACCTACAAAGTCAATAAACATTGGAGCATGTGAAACATCAACTGTTCATTTTTGGGTTAGCCGAGGCTGTTTGCAACATAATAAGGGAAAACTAAAGCCGTTTATATATACTTATTCAAAGCTTGCAGCAATAGATTTAAGTAGAATTGTAGAGTATCAAGTTGAAAGTGAGTTTTCTGAATTGTCGGAAAACTTTCATAATATTTTATATGTAAAGGAGTAATTACTATGAAAAATGTGAGCATCGTTACAGGAGGAGCTTCTGGACTGGGTAAAGAGGTTGTCCGTCTTCTTGTTCAAAAAGGAGAGAATGTTTGTATAATTGCCAGAGATATCACCAAGATTAAGAACACTGTAAACGAGATTGGTGGAGATGTTCAGTACTTTGCTGGCGATGTTTCTGATGAAAGTTTTATCACTTCTGTATTCTCTTCTTTAAAAGAAAACAGATACTATGTAAATTATCTGTACAACTGTGCTGGTAAAGGAATCTTTGGTGCTCCGGAAGATATGCGTTTGAGTCAAGTAATGGAGGTTTTCAATTCTAATGCAATTGGATTGATGAATATAACTTATGAAGCATGCAGAAACATGACCGAAGGCGGCACTATTGTTAATGTTATGTCAACAGCAGCACTTAAAGGCAATGCAAACGAGTCGTTGTATTGTGCTTCAAAATGGGCAGCACGCGGTTTTACTGAAGCACTTAGGGCGTTCTATAAAAAGAGTAATATCTATATTATTGGTGTATACCCTGGAGGAATAAACACACCATTCTGGAGTCCTGATTGTGGATTATCTCCAGATGTAAGCAAATTTATGGATCCCGCTGAGGTGGCAGCAACTATTGTCCAAAATGTAGCTGAGAAGAAAACCATGTATTCTGCTGATATCACGCTTGAAAGACTATAATATTGTAAGGAGGCTACCATGAAAAAATATATATATGATGTATTTATTGCTTATCATGGTACCTATTCTTCTGATGGAACATACGATTACGCAAAAGATTTAGCGAAGCACTTGAAAAATGTTGGGATTATCCCGTATGTATTTGAAGAAGGTGGTTCTGAAGATTGGACTGATACAATTAGACATATTCAAGAAAGCAAGTGCATGCTTGTTTTAGTAAACGATAATATCTATACTGATGAATATGGGCGGATTAGAAAAACTAGGCCAAATTGTGAGCCTTATCAATTGTATGAAGAGATCGAAACATTCCGATCACTGGTTAATGCTGGACAAGTTAACCGTCAAACAATAAATTTCATTTATTATGGTGATAAAAGGAAATCGGAAGATGAGGTCAGACATTTTTTAATGTCGTTGGTAGTTGACATAGGTCAAAGACTAAATGATGTTATAGGTACTTTTACTAATCCCGAAGTTGTAGTAAAATGGGTACAAAAAGCAGTTGTTATTGCGTTAGATGAAAAAATAGAAAAGGTAACTATAGATATCAATGATATTGTAAAACAAATTACAGATAACTTAATGAGACGCGAATGTGCTGTCGTGATAGGTCCACTTTTAAATGATAATTATTCAAATTTTAGACCAGATGATAAAAGTGGAAATTTCTTTACGAAGTGCCATAAACTTCGCCATGAAAAGGGCGATATAGCTCTAAGAAGGGAATTGGAAACTTTATCCAGACACCCTGTTCATAAGAATATTCACCATATAGCTAAACTACCATTCACATCATATCTGACAACGGTTGAGTATACTCAAATTGATGCAGGATTGGTAGAAGCAGAAAAGGAACCGGTACTTATTACAGACTCGTCTTCAATTTATGGATTGGATCTTCAAAAGGGAGAAATTCCTGTATTTGAGTTTAAAAGAACTGAGTTGCATCTGGATGACTGTGTTATGCCAGAAGGATTGATCTATGACATTTTGAAGATGATACTTACTGGAAAAAAAGTTATATACCTAGGATATGGCGAAGACTATAAAGGGTATATTGCTATATCAAATGCTCTAAAGAAAATTCTCGGTTCGGATTATACTATACAAAATAATATTGTAGTTCTTAAGAGTAATGGTATGCCTACAATATATGATGATGTAAGTAACGAATTAAGAATCATAAATTTAAATGTTGAGGATTTCCTTGGCAGACTTATTACCAGCAAGAATTTCAGCAAATCTTTTAGGTACAATGCAGATGACAGTAAATTTATAACAGATTTATTTAATATTGCTAGTACACCTACTGAAACTCAAGCTATCGAATTGTTTTTGTCTCAGTTACTTGACGACTTAAACAGAAATGATTTAGAACTTGTGGAAATCATTTCTAAAGCAGATAGTAACTGTAATAATCTCAAACGAATCAAAAGAAATTTTAATGCTTTTGAAAAGTGTTGGCTATCTATTAAAAGCGACTTATTTTCTAATCCCACAAGGAGAAAACTAAAGAAAATTGTCGAAGATTACAAGTGGGAAAGACATCAAGTGACTAATGGAATAAAAGAACAAGGTGAGGATTTCAGTGAAAATGAAAGCGGAAGAAGCATTCTTTTATTTTCAGAAAGCTTACGTGCAATTGAATTTCTCAGTGGAACCACAGACAGTTTTCAGAAACAAAGTCAATTGTTTATTTGTGAATGCAGACCTAAAAGCGAGTTACCATTCAGAGATGCCCAAAACTTTTGCGATTTGATTAGAGATTCTAATTGTATGTTTTCTAAGATTACAATTATCCCCGACATGACCGCTTTCAATTTAATAGAACGAGGCATCGTTGATTTAGTAGTTTTAGGAGCTCATGATGTACTATTATCCAATGATATGCCTGTGTATTTTATAAATACTTGTGGATCTTCAGCAATTATTGAAATAGCGCAAAAGTTTAATGTTGAAGTCATTGTGGTTGCAGAAAAGGGAAAATTTAATTCTATTGAAAGCTGTCAAACGGCTTCAGATGATGACTACGATTTTGAATACGAAATATCATATGGTCATGAGAGTACAATTTATGATGAATATGAGTTTATGTCATGGGCTGAAAGTCAAAATATAGATACGCAAAATATCGGCTATGATTTCTGTGAGTTCTTTAGAGGGATGAAACTTGTTTGCGAAAACGATACAATCATCGCTGAAGATAACAATATTCGCATAAAGCTGATTGATGACACAAAATGAGGTGATTGCTTATGGTAATTAGTAAAGCCACCATACAAGCTTTCCGTGACGATTTATGCAAAGATCAACGAGAAATACAAATAATCTCTGATACATCAAGTCAGTCTAATACTGATTTTATTGTACGAAAATATAGTACATCTATTGAAGAATTTAAGAATGAGATAGATGTTATGACCTATCTTGCAAATGATGGCTTACAAAATATTCCTTCAGTTATAGGTTCAGGTTCTGATGCAATTGGATCGTATTTAGACATTGAGTATTATAATGGTATCAGAGTATTCAATTTACTTGCATATATTAGAGAAATTCAAGGTATGTACACAGAATATGCTGATTTGCTTTCTGAGTTTCGAGAAGAGATACTGCATAAGTGTTTAATTAATCAAATACACGTCCAAAGGTCATTGTTAAATTGGTCTCGAACAAGTTTACCCAAAATGCCTTATCCTCAAAACAAGCTGTTTATTATTATCAATATGCTTTCAGAGTTATATGGCTTCGAATTGAACCAACAAAAGATTAAAAACGAATTATGGTATATTGCTAATGAGTTTGAAAAAATCTCGGTGGTTCCATTTCGGGATTCGACAACTAAAAATATGGTGATTTATTATCCTGATTTGTATCTTGGTAATTATATTGAGGACGATGGAGATACTTTGGGTGCAGATGAACGCAGGAAAATAGCTTTCCTCAGAATGGTTCAAGATGGAAGTTATAGGAGAATGCTTGATTCGCCAATAATTGACTTTGATTTTTCGTCATGCGAAAACTTAACATCTGTATATGATGATCCAATTGGTTTCTCATGTCATGAAATAACATTCAAAGGTATACCGAATGCAAACGAGCTAGTATGGTTGGATAATCATAGCATTAACCCAAAGGAAATCGCATTGTCTTTTATAATCCGATATTTGAGATTTGGAGGACGAAAGATGACATATCATATAATTCATCCTCATGCATATATATATAGGTTTAAATACGATAATGAGTTTTTCTATTTCAATAAACTTGAAACAATTATTAAGCATTTTTGGCCTGAGAGTGCTTCTACAATTCCAGAGTTTCTTAAACTGGTTCAGAATGTTAAAAAAACGAATAAAACAGATTTATTCGATGATGTGGATGAGTTTGAGATCCAGTACCCTAATTGCAACAGAAAGTTTTATTTGGATATATTCCCTTATTAATTCAAGCAGCTACAATTCCGAAGGATAGTTGAATTGTAGCTGTTTGCAATATAAATAATAGTTTTATACTTTTGTGCAAGCACTTATTTTAGATTTCACCGTCGATTCCATTCGTATTATTCACTCGATATAAACTTTATGAAAAGCTTTACAACATCGTAAAAAGTGTAAAACAATGACCAAGCGATTATGTATAATAAGTAAACTGATAATAATATTATCTACAATAATGCTATTCATTTAACTCCCAATTAATGCATTAGCAAAAACTGGTGATGAAGTCCGTACCTCTAAGAAAAAAATTCAGCTGTCTATGATGATTCTGGTAGCATGGTGGCGAACGATGGTCATATACAGATTATACGATGCTAATGATCCCAATTCAACGATTGATACTACAAATGAAATTGATGTTCTTGCTACTTACGGACTCCTACCTTACTTCATTTCATGTAAGAACGGTAGATTCTCTTCAGAGGGATTATATAAGCTGTACTCTGTTGGAGAACAATTGGGAGGAGGTTACTACAATAATATCATAGTAATCACTAATCTCTTCTATGCTTTGGGGATGCAAAGTATGTAATTCTTCAGAGAGCTGCTGATATGGGAATCCATATCATATAAAAATGGATGACGACATTGCCGAAGAAATAAGAAAGGTTATGGAGTTACCAAAAGAAAAAATTCATGATTGATTGCAGGAGAAATGAATTATGTATTTACCTAAACCTATTGATACTTCTGCTGTTTCGCTGTCTGAGGATTTACTTTCCTTGACCGAAAAAATCGCAGCAAATGTTCACGATGTCTGGGCTGTTGGCAGAATTGCTGAAGGATGGACTTATGGAGAAGAAAAGAATGTTGAGCTTAAAACTACGCCCTGTCTTGTGCCTTATGATGAGTTACCTGAATCAGAGAAGGATTTTGATAGAAATACGGCTATGGAAACTTTGCGGTTAATCGTGAAAATGGGGTATAAGATTACAAAAGAAGGTAAAGAGGGATAATTATGTTTTGGAATATTACAATTATTCTTGTGTGGCTCTGGATTGTAGTAATAATAGTTGCTACTGTTGTATCATATCAGAAGAAAAAAACAGGAATTACTAAACCAATTAATGTTGTATTTGTAGGTATGGTGATATCGACTTTATGTGGCTTGTTTCCAATCAACTATATTGCAGATGACCTCTCGGATAATCCTCTTTTTAGAATCATTGAAACATTATCATTGTCACTTGCAAATGTTATGCAAGTGTTCACAGTTGATATGGACGGAAAAGAGTTACTGGAAACAATCAATAAACAAGAAGAGTTTTGTCTTCAGCAGCCTTATATCCTCACAATGTCGATTTTATGTACTATTGCCCCACTTTTAACTGTTGGAGCACTTGCTTCTGCATTAATGAGTCTTAGTGCAGGAAGGCGATACATATGCAGTTTTCTTAAAACTGCATATGTATTTTCCGATTTGAATGAGCGTTCAATCACTTTAGCATCTGATCTGAAGACTAATCATCCAAATTTTGTGATTGTTTTTACGGATGTTGTTGATAGAGAAGAGGAAGAATTCCTAGATTTATCAAATAGAGCTAAGTCTATTGGTGCTATTCTATTTAAACAGGATATCCTAGCTCCTAAATTTCATTGCCATAGAAAAGGTGTTGAGATCTCTTTCTTTATAATAGGTGAAAATGAAACTGAAAATATTAATCATTCATTAACAATTATTGAAAAATATAAGAATAGAAATAACACAAGATTATTTTTATTCTCTTCTACTAGGGAGAGCGAACTGGCATTAACTGGAATTGATAAAGGAAAAGTTAAGGTGCGGAGAGTCAATGAGACGAAATCCCTTATATATCGTACACTCTATAAAAAAGGCGATAAACTATTTAGTGGAGCTACTATGCCTGACAATAATGGGATAAAACACATAAATGCAGTTGTTTTAGGTATGGGGGATTATGGTATTGAAATGATAAAAGCTTTGGCTTGGTTTTGTCAAATGGATGACTATAAACTGAGCATTAATGCTTTTGACAAGGATAAAAAAGCCGAAGCTAAATTCAAAACATTATGTCCTGACTTATTGTCTCCAAATTACAATGGTGTTACAACAAATGGGGAAAGCGACTATTCAATAACTATTCACTCCAAGATAGATGTTAACACATCTGATCTTACAACAATATTTGAAACATTAAGTCAAACCAATCCAGCAACTTTTGTTTTTGTTTCTCTTGGTTCTGATGAAGAGAATATTAGAGTCGCATCAAACATGAGAATGATATGGAAAAGGTTTGGTTTATCTCCAATTATCCAAACTGTTGCGAAAAATCCAAAGGTTTCCAAGGTCCTTGCCAATTCTAAAAACTATAAAGGGCAACCATATAATATAGATTACATCGGAGATATACGACTTGAGTATTCAGAAAGTGTGATTATTAATTCAGAACTTGAATCAATAGCATTAGAAAGGCACAAGAAATGGGGAGATGAAGAGTCGTTCTGGGCATACGAATACAATTACAACTCGTCTGTTGCATCCGTAATTCATAAAAAAGCACGTGACATTTGTGGCGTTAAAGGAACCGATACTTTAAATAATCCAAATCATGGCATTGATGCACTTCCCATTGATGAAAGAGACTCGCTTCAATGTTTGGAACACCGTAGATGGAATGCTTATATGCGTGCGGAAGGTTATGTATATGGTTATCCTAGAGATGATATCGCCAAAACACACCATTGCTTAAAACCATATTATGATCTGGATCCAAGTGATAGGAAAAAGGATATTTGGTAAATACATTATTGGAGAAACAAACTATGATTCAAAGATACAAGGATATCCCCATCATTTCGGAGGCAGCGGAAGAAAATATGCTGAAGCGTTAAGTGAGAGGCTAACCAAAATTTCCATTGAAGAGCGTTATCCTATTCGGGCAACAATCATTATATCACTAAGATTGACTATATCGACATGTGCCAAAAGTTTGAATTGATGTCATTGGATGAAGTACAGATTGAATACAGTTATGTTGAAAAGGAACTGAATGAATATGGTGGTATAGATGATAAGCTGGATCAACTGATTTATATTAAACAATTACTTAAAGCAAGAAAGTGTGATAACCATGAATATTACTCCAGACAGCAATCTGCAAAAAAATATATATGAATATGAAGCATATATTTTCGATTTTGATTTAACAATAGCCGATACTCTTAAAACAGCAAATACCGCCTATGAATATACATTTAGACGTTGTAATACGGTTTACGATAAAAATAGAATTTTTCATTATTTAACTGTTCCTCTTGAAACAACTTATAACGAAATGGAGAATCCTACTCTCTCTTTTGAAGAGTTTAGGAAATTACTGTACCAAAAGACACATGATATCATTTCGGAGACAACAGAATTGTACCCTGAAATCAAAAGAGTAATTGAAACATTATACGCTAGCGGGAAGAAAATAGCAATTGTAACAAATCGTGATAAGGAAAGTATAATCCGAGTTCTAAATAAGTATGGTGTAACAAAATTTTTTCATGCAATTGTTGGACGTGAGGATGTAGTTAAGCAAAAACCCGATAAAGAACCCATAGAAAAATGTATTTCGCTAATGGGAGTACATTTATCAAATGCTCTCTATTTCGGAGATGGAATCAATGATTATCTTGCTGCCATTGAGGCGGGAATAGATTTTATATATGTTGATAGATATAATAAACACCTAATAGAAGCGAATTTGAGCATGAATGATCTAAGTGTACTGAATAATTGGGAGTATGATTTATTTATTGCATACCACGGAACTGAATCAGAAAAAGGTTCATCAAATAAAGCAACAGATATAGCAAATTATTTGCGATCAAAGGGATTATCTGTTTTTTGCCACACACTACAAACACATGTCAATTTTGGAGAAATAACATTGAACGCTGCATCAAACAGCAGGTTATTTATACTCGTTGCAAATGGTAGTATTGAAAGAGATAGTCGGGGAAGAATGACTAGTCGCTGGATTAATGATGAGTTAGGATATTTTAAACGAGCCCATTCTAACAGCACAGAATATGTATTATCACATTCAATCATATATGCATATGACGGTATGGATGCTCAATCAGCTGAGAAATTACATAACTTATTTGTTGGTTCTGCTCATATTGAAGAAAAGTCAAGTAATTTCTCAGATTTATCATATATAGAGATTGCAAACTGGGTATTTAGATGTCTGGGGGCTGATTCACACAGTAATCAAATGCTTGTTTTGAATGTAATTCGTTCTATTGCTGAAGATATACTTAATGGAAAATATGTTTTAGTATATGGGAAGGGGGTCTCAATCAACGAATTTAAAACAAACACTGAAGAAGTCGGGGAGTTCGCTCTATTAAAAAGAATAAAAGAACTTGAACCATCAATAATCACGAATGATATAGAAATGGCAAGAAGCGAATATATGCAGAGAAAAGGGAAATCTGCATATATACAAGACATACTAAAAGGTTTTTATATTAATAATCTTCAAGGCGTTTCAAGAAGTCATACAATTCTCTCAAATTTAAATTTTGCCGGATACGTTTCATTAGCTCACGACAACATGCTTGAAAGAGCATTACAAGCTATAGGAAAAAATTATGAAATAATATCACGTTCAAGTGACTTGAGAAAATGGGATTTATTTGGTATGGAAATTCCATTATTTTACTTATTAGGATCGCTGGAAAGAGATAGTGACTTGTATTTCATTGAAGATTTAAAAGGTAGGAACGATGATTTGGTTACATTTATTGAAGTCATCTTTTCGCAAAAAAAAATACTATTTATAGGATGCGATGAGCGTGATTTTCAAAACGTTTTCAATAAGTATTCAAAAAGCATGAAACAATCAGGGCTCATTAGTATCGTAGTATATGATACGGACGATGAGGAGATGATTTATTCGATAGATTCTAGCGTTGGATGTATAAAAATGAACCATACCAAGTTTTTAAAACTTCTCTATAAAGTAACATATGGAGGCGATATCTCCGCTAATGACTTAACAAAGATACCAAATGAGATTTATGATTGGGTTTATGACATATCAGGAAATCCTACTGAAACTCAAGCGATTGATCTTTTCCTATCTAAAATACAAGGTGAGCTAAGGGAAATCAACCAACAAAATGACACTTCTATAGGAATTATGATAAGAAACTTTAACAAAGCCTTTAAGGAAATTTACTCACAAAAGCCACATTATATTGCATTTGATACTGTTTATAATAAACTTATTGAATGCTGCAATCAATCAAATAATAAAGTAAAAGCTTTAAAGGAACTAATAGAAGATATTCAAGATGAACGTAAGCTTATATCTAAGCGTATATCAAGAAAGGCAAGCATAATTATAGAGGATAATATATCCTCAAAAAAAATAGGTTTATACGGCTTGAGTGAACGTGTTTTGGATTTTCTCAGCGGATTTGATGAACAATTCCAACGTATTTCCACGGTTTATATAGCTGAGTGTAGCGTGAAAAATAATAGTAGCTATAAGGATTGTTTTCAATATTGCAGAGAAATAGGCAAAAGGAATCTTAAATTTAAAGTTATCATTGTTTCAGATATTACATTAATGACACTTATCAATAATAAGAAAATAGATATGTTATGTTTTGGAATACATGCTGCGTTTTTAATAGATGATAGAATTGAAGTAATCAGGAATATCTGTGGAACCAGATATTTGGCAGAGATTGCTTTAAGTAATAACATCTCAGCATATTTCTTTTCGGAACAAGACAAAGTTGTGTCCAACATAAGAAAAAACACTTTTGTGCCTGATGTAAGAATAAAGGAGACTCTACCTATTATATATATATAGGAGGAGAGATCATTAATATAGAAAGTATTAGAAATGAAGAATTTGAGTTTAAAAAGGGATATTATTTAGTTACTGACACAAAAACATATGAATAAGCATCATAGCCACACCGATTACTCATAATTATTGATATGAGTAACGCCATTTGAACCCCCAAGTCCAAGTGACGTTAACTTTTTGTCGCGAAACCCTTTATTATAGGGTATTTCAGGCATTTTTTATTATTGGAATTTTTAAATCTAATATGAAAAACTGTTGAATTTCAAAATAAAATTTTAAAAAAGTTGGAGTCTGAACCCCTCATCCTACTAAAACTATGTCATCTATTTTGTCAGAGCTTTACATCATGCACTGACAAAATAGATGACAGTGCCGTAAAGCCCGTATCTACGGGCTTTTTTCGTGTTTTGAGAGCAAAAAAAAGAGATAAAAAAACCATAGATGCTTTTGGGCGATTTTGGGCAACTTGAGGGATTTGAACCGACACAAAAGAAAATAAAAAGAAAATGGAAGCAGATTTGAGGAAGAAAAACTCAAGTCTGCCTTTTTTGTATATGTAGAAAAAATAAAGCCGTTTTTGTTGCTTATCCACAAGAGGAAAAGCAAAATCAAGAACGGCTTTTTTTAATGTCTGAAAGAAGGGATGCAGAATGTGGAAGTAAGAAATAATAAAAAAATAAAATTTGGAGGGAAAAATTTGGTATACAATGAAAAAAAGGTAGAACTGTTTCGGCAGAGATATCCAAAAGGGACAAGAATATGCCTTGACAGTATGGAAAACGATCCGTTTCCAATACCGCCAGGCTCTAAAGGAACAGTAGATTTTATAGATGATGCAGGAAATCTAATAATGAAATGGGACAGCGGAGGTTCACTGTCGCTGATACCCGGAGAGGATAAATTTCATACAATAAGTCA
>CABIYQ010000022.1 GCA_902362965.1 Oscillospiraceae bacterium | reverse complement strand
ACTTGGTGTTTTCCATGTGTTTCTCTCCTTTTTTTATTATTATACCATCTTTCGCTTTTTGCTGTCCACTTTTTTAGTATAGCACCAATTGGAATTAAATGGAATATGTTAATACTGATTACGAATTCGGAATTTGGTTGGACACTATTGATAATTGTATATTATCTTTTACATAAATAATTATTTAGTTTTATTAGAATTAATAATTTTTCAGATATGAAGCATGTCGAGTTGTTAATGTAAATGGTAGAAATTTATGTGAAATATGACGAAAAATATGCAAGCAGATTGTATGCAGAGTCGTCAGGCGATCTTTGTGCAGAGTTGTCTTATTGATAATTAGTTGAGAACTGGTGAGTGTGAAAATACAGATAACTCAACGGTTCATTTCATTTCTTCAAACAGAAAAGATTGTTGGGATTTATTGTAGTATAAGTGCATATGGCATGTAGTAATACAGTGATGGGGGTAAACATGGATTATAGTGATAATAGTATAAAAGCTTCATGGCTTCATATTTCAGATTTGCATGTATTTCCCGAAGCAGATACCACATTAATGCTAGATGATTATAGAGAATTAGCAGAAATCATTTCACCACAATTTCTTGTTGTGACTGGTGATTTTCGTCATAAAAAATATGAAACGGATTTTTCGCTTGCGTGGGATTACTTAGAATTGCTTATTGATATTTTTCACATTGATAAGCAAGACGTTTTTCTCGTGCCTGGAAATCATGATGTGAACAATTATGAAGGAAGAACAGACGCTATTTCTGATATATGTGTACATTCGAAAGCAAATGATTATAATGTTTATTCAAAATATTTATTATATAGAGGATTTTCTGATTATAATAATTTTGTACGTAAATTTTATAATGATTCAAATTTTGTAGATAAAAGGATAACTGATCCAAGTGGAGTAAATTGCATTGATTGGAATAATTTGATTAATATTATTTATTTAAATACAGCTTTAATTAGTGACGATGAAGAACATGGAGAAATTCTTGATATTAATGCATTGTCTCAATGCAAAATTGACTTTAATAAACCAACAATTATATTAGGACATCATGGTATTGATTCTTTGTTTTCTTGTTACGCTGAAAGAGTAAAAGGGATTATTGATCGTCGAAAAGTAAGTGCATATCTTCATGGCGATAGCCATAAATATGCAAACCATCCGATTTCAAAAATCTCTACCCCTAATATTACAATTCCAAGTATTACTTGTGCTAAATCGGCACCACAATCAGGAGATTTATTTTCTGATATTGGTATAGTTTATTACGAATGGCGAAATGATGATAATACATATGTCCAAGCATATAGATGGACACCAAAAGGCTTTATTGAAGATTCAACGTATTATTATGACATTGATAAAAGATACTTTTTCCCTATGATTTATAATAAAGATAATATCATAAATGAGCCTCAGATTATGTATAAACAAATAAAAAACATTATGAAAGATCATAGCATTTTTATGTCAGGAAAATGGTTGAAAGAGGCTGAGGCTATTTGGAAAACCAGCTATCATGAAGGAATAGGCAGATGTTTATTGGTATTTTATTACGAAAAGGCAGTTGAAGGTGTTATTAGTGCACGGCAACAAGCAAAAGAAATTTATCATGATTTAGAACGGATTCCAAACCATGATTCTAATACATAAGATATGCTTGAAGCTACAAAAAGATTATTATATTTTGATGAATAGTAAAGGAGGACAATATGGCATTTTTAGATTCATTTAAAAGAAGACGGGAAACAAATGTTGCAGAAGTTGGAAATGCTAATACATCTACTACAAACCAAATCCCAAAATCCGTAGATTTAAATCAAGTACCCTTTCACTCTGCGGCTGATTGGTTGGGAAGTACAGCACAAGGTGTCAAACCGTTTAAGATAATTACCAACCCTGTATCTGTCGGGCAATCGATTAAAGTGCCAAATTATATCCCAAAAACAGGGAAGAAAGTAATTACAAAATATAATGGTAGACCTCTTTGGCTGAAAGAAGCTTTGATGACCGATCATATTTCTGTAACTTATGCTACTGATAATGCAGATTATTTTGCGAAAGTATATACGTTGGATGTGCTTAGGTTAGACATGTTAGAAAATAAAGCAAATCGTATGTTGCGAGAAAAAATTGAGATTCCTGGTGTTTGTTGGCCTATAGATATACTTAATGATGATAATGGATATTTTGTAGGTATTCTTGTTCCAGCCTCTCGAGGTGTTCAGTTAACACGCTCTGTATTTAATGGAGCCACAGGTTTGTCGCAGTTTTTTCCGCAATGGAATAAAAATGATTTATGTGATTTAACTATGACTATACTGGATAAAATTCGCAAGATGCATGACTTGGGTCTGCTATTTGGGTGTATAAATCCAGCTTCCATATATATTGCAGATACAAAAGATGTATATTTTGTTGATACAGACTGTTGGCAGATTGAAGGTTATCCAGCTCTTTCTCGTAATCAAACATTTACACCACCTGAACTTTTGCGTGATAATAAAACTCAATTGATTTATACAATGGATCAAGAAAATTATCAGATAGGTGTATTAACCTTTATGCTGATGATGCCTGGAAAATTTCCTTATGCAAAAGGGAGAAATGCTAATGAACGTGATAGTATTATGGATATGTCTTTTCCGTTTAGTGTAGGAGGTGGCATGCGACGTTCACGGGATGCAGAACGACCAAGTGGTATATGGCGAATTGTATGGGATCATCTACCATATCAAATGTGTGATGGCTTTTATAATACATTTCATGCAAATGGAAAGTATGCTAAACCTGGATGCCGTCTAAAAACTACAGATTGGTTAAGAATGTCTAAGGACTTTGCCAATACTCTCATTACTTCAAATAGAACTGATTCGCAAAGTATGTTTCCACGTACTTTTAGGCATGATGGGAAACGAGTATTTGTAAGGTGCAATATTTGTGGACAAGAACATCCAGATTATTATTTTATACATAGTATACATGTGCAACAGGAAAAAATTGATATATGGGAAAGAGGCTACAGAATTTGTCTTCCATGTGCAGGCGATCAATCAAATATGTCATTTAAATGTGAATGCTGTGGTCGTACATTTTACTATACAAACAGAACGAAGGTCCTTCATGAAATTGGTAAAAGTGATTTTGATTTCAAAAAACAGCGATGGTGCAAAGATTGTAAAAAACGGACAATAAAGTGCGGACATTGTGGTCGAGAAGTACCAATTTATCAAATGCGAGAATTTGAAGATAGATTACGAAATCTGCGAACTAGTGTCTGTGGCAATTGTTTTAAAGAAATGATTGAAAAGTCAAAACAAGAGAAAGAGGCTTGGAAGAATTCTCCGGCTCGTTGGGTATCATGCCGTAATTGTGGTAGAAGTTTTTCTATTACAAATGGGGAAATGGAGTATTTTAATAGAAAAGGATATAATCTGCCTACACGTTGTCCTAACTGTAGGAAAAAACGTTATTAATTATCATGGAAAGGAGAACGCATATGGCAAATGAAGCTTATTATACAAGTGAACACTATAACCAACAACGCAGATTGCTCATTAATGGAGATCCTCGTGCATTAATCTGCTTTTGCGTAGACGTGAGTCAGTCTATGGACGAATGGTGGATTGAAGAGGGTGGATTAAGAAGAAACACAGGTTCTGGTTTTTCTGATGGACATAGTGTTAACTATTTTAATTTAGATGATATTCGTCCAGGGTATGCACATTATAAAAAAATTGACAAATTGAATGAAACATTGTGTAGCCTTTTGAGTGAATTAAAATTTGATAGAGAGCTTTGTCGTCAAGTTGCAGTATCAATTATTACTTATAGTCGTTTTGCAAGTGTAAGATATGATTTTCTTGATTGTGAAGCTATGGATATTCAATCTTGTAAATGTACTGTTGAAAAGGCAGAAACAGCAATGGGTGATGGAATTCGTACATCACTTGCACAATTAGATGAAATGCAGAATGATCTTAGAAACGCAGATAATGATTACTACACTCCTATATTGGTATTTATGACAGATGGTACTCCTACCGATGACCCACGTATAGAATTCTCAAAAGTTCGAGAACGTGTACAAAAGGGGGAATTGTTTTTATTTCCATTAGGTATTGGTGAAGGAGCTGATATGGCAAGGTTACGAGATATGTTTCCAGTAGAAAAAGTACCACAAAGTTTTAGTGAACGTTATAAAATGATTAAGCCAGAAGATTATAGCGTTATTTTCAAAGAAATTAAGGATCATGTTAAGCGAAAGCAAAGTGTAATGGTTTCGGAGGGTAACAGTATACAAAGTGAGCCTGTCGTTGAAGATATAAATGTTAATAATAATCAAATGGGGCAAAGCATCCTGTATGAGTATTTATCTGGATTAGCTTAATGATAAGTTTAACGCCATCTGAGCTATCGAGTCCAAATGGTGTTATTTTTTTGTCAAGAAACTCTTTATTATAGGGCGTTTTTGACATTTTTTATTTTGTAATTTTGAATGTTAAAATGAAAATTGTTGAATTTCATAATTAAACATTAAAAAAGTTAAAATCTGAACCCTATATTCCAAATATTATTCAATAGAAACATCGTGTTTTAGGCATATTCTTCTTCTGCCTGGCATGGTGTTTTATATTTTATCATTGAATGGGGTCTTTCATGATTGTAAAATGATATGTATTTCTCTACGGTTCACTTAAAGCTTTTTTCAGAAGTGAAATCAGTATGATATAGTTATTCTCGCTTTAAAGAACTGAAAAATGGTTCCATTACAGAGTGTGCCGGAATTTGAGGTGCTTTGGATAACTCCGTGTGATGCAAGATATTTTTGGAAAATAGTTGATATGTAATTTGCACCTCTGTCACTATGAAAAATTAATCCGCTTTCATGTGTTCTTAAACAACAGTTGTGAAAAAGTGGTAAGTTTAATACCATCTTACCCCTTAAATCCAGATGGTATTAACTTTTTATTTGGAAATCCTTCATATTGATTTGGAGCCTTGTAATTTATAGTAGCATGAGGTCTGCGATTATTGTAAAAGTCTATATAGTCACAGATTATTTGTTTTAATTCATATTCAGCTTTTATTTTTCTTCAGTACAATTCTTCTCTTTTGAGAGATGAGAAGAATGATTCTGCCACAGAGTTATCGTAAGGGTTTCTGAGCTTTGAAAATGATTGAGTTATGCTGTTTTCAGCGAGATAGTCAGAGAAAGTCGCTGAAGTGTAATTTGTACCATGATTGTTGTGAAATATAAGACCTTTATTTGGATGACGTGATTCAATTGTAATTTTAACAGTGACTTTGTAAGTTGGGTACTGTTGTTTCTTAGAACAGCGGCGATTTTTCTTGCTCCGAAAATCTGATTGTTTTCTTCAAATATTCTTCTTATTTCAACGCAGAAAAACTCACGCCTTTTTTATACCGAACATTATCACGCTTGTTCCGTTTGATGTAGTTATAAAAAGTACTTCGTGAGACAGTTTTATCCTCTTGAAAACACAACGAAGGATTAATGGCAAGAGCTCACAAAAATACGTCAACAGCTGAAAGTACATTACTATTCCAAGCGAGAGTGGATTGATTGCTTTGCTGAAAATGGTTTTACTGTTTTATCAGTTGATCATACAGTTTTCTATTGAAATTTAGTAACTCATTCATATAAAAATGTGTTTTATTATATAAATGTGAAATCACACATATTAATACTAAACAAATGAAAACCAAATGATCAACAAATGAGTTCTTGACTACACCCCCTTTTGCGTAGTATAATATAATTTATATAGGAGGGGTAGTATTGAATACTTTGGAAAGAATAAGAAAATTGCTTAATGGTAGAAACTGGTCAATGTACAAATTATTAAAAGCATCAGGTGTTTCTCAATCTACTTTATCAAATATGTTCAGTCGTAATAATGATCCGAGCATCAGTACGCTCGAGGATATCTGCAAAGCATTTGGAATAACATTGTCTCAATTTTTCGCAAATGAAGGTGAGTTAGTTGTACTTACAAAAGAACAATCTGAGATGTTGGAAAAATGGTCAAGCTTATCTGCTGAACAAAAAAGTTCACTTTTAAAGTCAATGAAATGAGAGGAACGTTATAATGCCTGTATATGCTAAATGTCAAGTTTTTACCCCTTATGATAATGTAAATAAACTATTGAATGTTGTAGGATATAAAAATAATTTGTATGGAAAAAAAGTAGCTGAAAATTCTTGTGGTGATGGGAATGTTTTAACAGAGATTGTAAAAAGGTATATTATCAATTGTTTAAAACAATGTATGTCTATTGAAGATATTAGAATTGGATTGCAAAATGACATTTGGGCTGCTGAGATTGACAAGAAGCATATTGAAAATTGTAAAAATCGATTAAATTGTTTGGCCGAAACTTATAATATATATGATGTTTGTTGGAATATACTAGAGGGTGATGTTTTAAAAGAAAATATCATAGATGAGTTTGATTTCGTTATAGGAAATCCTCCGTATATTACTTATAAAGAACTTGAAAAGTCTGATAGGAAGTTTATAAAAGATACCTATGAAACTTGTTCAGTCGGCAAATTTGATTATTGTTATGCATTTATTGAAGCAAGCTTAAAATCGTTAAAATCCACTGGGAAATTGGCTTATTTAATTCCAACTAACATATTTAAAAATAGATTTGCTCAAAATTTAAGAGAGTATTTTTTACCTTATTTAACTGACATTTATGATTACACAAATCAGAAATTGTTCTCAGGAAAATTGACGGCATCTGCTATAATTGTATGTGATAAAAGTAAAAGCAAATCATTTGTGAATTATCATAATTTAAGTGATAAAACCAACATTCAAATAAAAAAATATAAATTAAAAGACAAGTGGATATTTAAAAGTACAAAGTATTCCGCAAAAGAAAAATTGGTTAGATTTGGAGATCTTTTTCATGCTGTTAGTAGTATTGCTACGTTATTGAATAAAGTATATATAATTGATGAGTATTCTGAATGCGGTGATTATATAGCTGTTGGAAAATATAGATTGGAAAAAGGATTATTAAGAAAAGCAGTTAGTCCTCGATCTATAAATTTTAGAAAAGAAGAGATGGTGATTTTCCCATACTATTATACAGAAAAAGGTTTACAAAAATATACTACTATGCAATTTGAAAATCTTTATCCACAAGCGGTAGTTTATCTTAACCATTATAGAAGCGAGTTGAAAAAAAGGAAAAGTGACAGTGGTATAAATTGGTTTGAGTATGGTCGTTCTCAGGCTTTAACTCATTTAAATCAATCTAAACTTCTGATATCTACTTTAATTACTGGAAGTGCTAAAGTATATTTACTAGATAAAGACACTATTCCTACATCTGGGTTATATATTGTACCGCAAAAAAATCAACAAAAATATAACCTTTGTAAAGCCAAAAATGTTTTAGAAAGCGAATTGTTTTATTCATATGTTGAATCTATAGGTGTTATCTCAAATGGCAATTCGTATAGGATATCACCTAAAGATATAAACAACTTTTATTTTCCAATAGATATGTTGAATGACTAAAAATGGGAGGAAGTTATATGGCTAAGATACCTTTTAATGTAGATGCCTATACAGCAAAACTTATTGGTCGAGAAAATGTATCAAAACTTGATGGAGCTATATTGGAATTGGTCAAAAATACATATGATGCCGATGCTTCTATATGTCTTCTTTATTATGAAAAAGAAACAGATATATTATACATTGCTGATAATGGTACTGGAATGACAGAGGAGGTCATTTTGAAACATTGGATGACTATAGGAAGTTCCTCAAAAAAGATTAGTTTCAAAACTCAAAAGGGACGTATACAAACAGGTGCAAAAGGAATAGGTCGGTTTGCGTTGGATAGGATTGCAGATAACTGCAGCCTCTTGACAATATCAAAAGATGAGCATTTGTTATGGAATGTAGATTGGGATGTATTTTCATTTGGACAAAAAATAACAGATATAACGGCAGATTTAGATAAGAGTAATTTATCTTTTGTCGAATTTGTTGATGGAATTACAAATAAATCAGTTGTCAATTTGATAACAAAGGAATTTTCTAAAACAGGTTCATTGTTTAAATTAACAAACTTAAGAGATAGTTGGGATAAGTCGATTATAGACAGCATACGTTCTAATTTAAAAACATTAATTCCTCCCGAATTTAAGGATATTTTTAATATTTATTTTTTTGAAAGTGATACATCAATTGATGAAGCTGCTTTATTGCAGGAAGGTGATGATTTTTCATATGATTATCGAATTAAATTCTTTGCTAACAGCAATGGCGATGTTACAATTACTATAAATCGTGAAGAATTTGATTTTGGTGACAACTTTGATAAAATAACTACTGAAGCCGGTTTTGATGACAAAGAAAAGCTTTATTTTTCTGGAACACCAATAGTTATAGAAACTACATTTAATAGCGTTTTACGAAATAAGAAGCCAATTGATAATACAATTGGTGATTTTCAAGGAACACTATATTTTACAAAACTTTCAGTTAATAAGGTCGATAGAGAAAAATTTTTCTATAAAGATATTACTGGTAGACCTGATATTAGAGATTCCTTTGGAGGAATAAGAATTTATAGAGATGGATTTAGAGTCAGACCATATGGTGATCCTAAATCATCTTCCGTTGATTGGCTTATGTTGTCGGCAAGAAAAAATAAATCACCAGCTGCTGTATCACATTCTACGGGAGCATGGCGTGTCAATGCTGATCAAATGCATGGTAGTATCTATATATCGCGTACAAATATTACACTTCCAGATCAAGCTAATAGACAAGGGATTGTCGAAACTGAAGAATTTAGAATACTTCAAGATTTTTTACGAAATATTATCAAATATTTTGAGCAGGATAGACAAGCAGTATGTAGAAAGCTTAATACATATTTTGAAAAAATGCATCCGACTGCTGAAATTGAAAGAGAACTTGATGATAAAATAAAGAAAGATGTTCAAAATAGAGAACGTTCGAAACGGAAAAACACTAACTATTCACCTGAGTTCATAGAAGTTAATAAAGTGTCTGTTTTGGTTGATAAGAAAGATTCCACAATCAAGCAGCTTGAGACAGAACTTCAAATGTTACGTGTTCTTGCAACTACAGGAATTGTTACAAACACATATATTCATGAAATCAAAGGAATTACTCATAAGTTGGGAATGAAAATAACAATGGCCAAAGAAGCTATTGAATTTGATAAAGATTTAGATGCTGCTTATAATTATATTCTAGAGGCTAATAAATTTCGTGGTTTCTTTACATCTTGGTTTAAGGTCACTGTAGAATCTGTAAGGCGTGATAAAAGAACTATGCGAATAACAGATATAAGCAAATTAATTTCAGAATTGGTAACTAGTTGGAAGTTGGCATTAGAGCCTAAAAAGATTTCTATAAATTGCAATATTGAAAAAGATATAAATTTGAGATGCTTTCCATATGAACTTGAAAGTATATTAAATAATCTTATTTCAAATAGTACAGCTTCTTATGATACAACAAGAATAGATAGAATGGAAATTGATATTAGAATAGAATCGACAGATACGGGAATAATGATTAGGTATTCTGATACAGGTATAGGATTAATTGATCAATATAAGGAGAATCCTCGTTTGATTCTAGAACCCTTTGAAAGTGATAAACGCTCAGCAAATGGTGAAATAATAGGTACAGGAATGGGAATGTGGATAATCAATAGAATTGTTAACGATTATGGAGGTTATATTGATTTGTCTGAAAATATTAAACACGCATCTGGATTTTATGCCAAGATAACTCTTAATGCTAAACGATAGGAGATATGTTTATGTATAAAATTGGTTTTATAGATGATGATACAACGTTAATTAATGATTATATGATAAGATTGAAACGTAAAGATATTAATTTGTTTTTTGTAGATGGATGTATTACAAAGAATGATGTTCTTAAATGGATATTAAAAAATGAAATAAAGTGTATGTTGGTTGATTATAAATTAACATCTATGTATGATTTTAATGGCACTGAATTAGTAGCATTTCTCAATAGTGAATTACCTGATTTACCTTGTATTATTCTTACGAATTATTGTGATCAAGGAATTAGTGAGAATCTTGTTATTCAAAACTTATTTATCGAAAGAGAGAAGTTAGATGCTGATTATTCTTCACCGGAATTTGAAGAAATAATAACGTGTTTAAAGCAAGCGGTAGATGTATTTGACAATAGACTGAAACTAAATGTAAATGAGTATGAAGTGCTAAAGAAAAAAAAGGATAATGGAACCATTTCTCTAGATGAAGAGGAACGCTTTATAGATATATTTAAAATATTGAGGGCTTACAATGAAGTGGATGATATACCAGCTGAATTATTAACTACTAATGCTACGAAAAAAATGTCGGACATTTTAGAATCACTAGATAAGCTCTTAAATCAGTGAAATTAGGGAGCTTAGCCAATGAGAGTGCATATAAACAATATTATTGTTAGGCGACAAAATGTAGTTAGTAAATCAGATTATAAAGATTATCGACAGGAGTTGCGAGAAGATTTTTGCTGTATTTGCGGTTATTGCGGAAAATCAGAAAAAATCACAAAAAATGCTTTTGAAATAGATCATTTTATGCCTAAATCTGTTGCACCTGAATTAGAAAAAGAGTATAGTAATTTAGTGTATTCTTGTTATACATGTAATAGAAAAAAATCTGATAAGTGGCCAACAAAAGATAAATCTAAATGCAATGATGGATTTATTGGTTTTGTCGATCCTGCTAGTGAGGATTATGATAATCATTTAACTCGTTTGGATGATGGAACAATAAAGGGCATTACTGAAGTAGGTAAATATATGTGTGATATAGTGTTTAAATTTCAAATGCGTCCAATGAGAGAGTTATGGCTATGTACAAAGATTCTTGAAAGACAAGAACAACTTGAAGAAAAAATTTTACAAATGACAACAGAAGAAAGTAAAGAATACATAAAATTAAATGTGGAATTAAAAAAATTAACAGCATTACTCTTTACTAAAAGAGAATGATTAATAAAATGATAAGTATAATGTCATATGAACCTTCAAGTCCAAATGGCGTTGACTTTTTGTCGAGACCCCTTTATTATAGGGAGGTTGGCTTTTTTGTAGTTGAATTTCATAATTAAATATTAAAAAATAAAATTGATAAGCCTAACGCCATCTGAACCCTCGAGTTCAAATGGCGTTAAATTTTTGTCGGGGAACCCTTTATTATAGGGGATTTCCGGCTTTTTTAAAAGTTGTAATTTTTAAGACTAAAATTAAAAACAGTTGAATTTCAAAATAAAACATTAAAAAAGTCTAAATCTGAACCCCTTATTCCAATTATCAATCTGAGGTTTTTTCGGTGTTTCCGAAGTATTCACATTCATATTGATTTGGAGTCTTGTAATTTATAGTGGCATGAGGTCTGCGATTATTGTAAAAGTCTATATAGTCGCAGATTATTTGTTTTAATTCATATTCGGACTTTATTTTTCTTCTGTACAATTCTTCTCTTTTGAGAGATGAGAAGAATGATTTTGCTACAGAGTTATCGTAAGGGTTTCTGACCTTTGAAAATGATTGGGTTATGCCGTTTTCAGTCAGATATTTAGAGAAAGTTGCTGATGTGTAATTTGCACCGTGGTCATTGTGAAATATAAGACCTTTATTGGGATGACGTGATTCAATTGCAATTTTAACAGTCGACTTTGTAAGTTGAGTACTGTTGTTTTTTGAGATTTTATAAGCTATAACTTTTCTTGAAAATAAATCGGTAATAGCACAAATAAAAAAACACTTATCGTTATATTTATAATATGTAATGTCGCTTACCCATGCAGTATTAGGTTTGTCAACATTGAATTGTTGTTTTAAAATATTTCTTTTACGCCTATCTTTTAAATATTCTTTTTTAGAGTTAGTTCGAATGCTGTTTAAGTTCATTTCAACCGTGAGTTTACGAACATATTTATTGCTTACTTGCTCGCCGTTGTTTCTCAGAACAGCGGCGATTTTTCTTGCTCCGAAAATCTGATTGTTTTCTTCGAAAATTCTTCTAATTTCACCGCAGAAATACTCACGCCGTTTTTTATACCAAACATTATCACGCTTGTTCCGTTTGATGTGGTTATAAAAAGTACCTCGTGGAATATTGAGTGCATCACACAGAACATGAACACTGTATTTTCCATACAGCTTTTCAATCTCACACAGCTTTTCTTGCAAAGGGGAGTGAGCATTGCATTCAACAGTTTTTAGAATCTCAATCATATCAGATTGACGATTTGTTCTTTGTTTAAGATTATTAAAATCTTTGGCAATAAACTTCTTTTCTTCTGTAACCGGTTTAAACTTTTTTATCCAGTTGTACAGTGTGCTTTTTGCGATACCCAATTCATCGGCAATAAAAGTTACTGATTCACCTGAAAGGTTTAATGAGCATGAAATAATCAACTTTTATAGTATGTAATATATATTTTTTATGATAGAAGAGGAGTGTTAAAAATGGCAGATCAGACCGTAGTATATGAATTTGAAATGAAACTTAGTAATTTAGAATAAGAAAATTCAGATATTAAAAGAACAATATGAATCAAAATAATAAAGATACCGCTATTCAACTACCATGTTTGAATAGCGGTATCTTTATGCAAAGAAATAATTTAATAATGGATTATGTAATGCTGTGAACCACTGCGTTCTAAGCATTTATTTTTTGATCAAATATTATTGTATAATATTAACAAATAGAATTATTTAATTATATATAATTCTACAAAATTCTATAAGAAATTGCCAAAAATATTGACAATGTGGAAAATATTTTATATAATAAGAAACATAAGATTGGAATTAAATGGAATATGTTAATGCTGATTACGAATTTATTTATACCAATTACGAATTAGGTATTGACTTTTATTGAAACTTCATTATTTATTATTTAATGTGATTAGGCTGCAGCTAATTATGTTGATATTGGTCGAAATTTGGTTGAACTATTGATAGTTGTATATTATTCTGCGTTGACTTTTATCTTGTTTCTGGGGTGCTTGACAGAGAGGATTTCCTTTTGCTTTGCCATAGCAACGTGAATGTAAATCTGTGTGGTTGTGATGGAACTGTACTCTAATAGCTTCTGTATGTAACGAATGTCAATATCTTCGTCGAGAACAAAGTAGTTGTGGGTAGAAAGGATCAGACATGATAAGACCAAATAAAAAAATTGGAATAGTTTATAGTTTTAACTCGATAAAATACGCTAACGAATTAAAACAAATAATCATAAATTATAGAACTGAAGGATATTGTATTGAACCAATAATGGTTGACAATTTTTTATTGGATCAAGAAAGAAATATTGAATTACGAGTATTTGATAATTTAAGTAAATGTGATTTTGCATTTGTGTTTCTTACTAAAGATCTATATATTAATAGTAAAGATATGTTTGTATCAAAGCCTAATGTTATACTGGAATTAGGTTATTTAAAAGGACAATTAAACAAAAATTCAATATGGATTATTTCAGATTTTCCGTATAAAGATATAAATGATAATAAATACATGATGCCTTCAGATATTCCTGCGGAGTACTTAGAAGAAATAGATGCAAATAATAGTAATAATGATCTAAAAACTTTATTTAATAAGTTCTTAAATATTATGAAGAACAATATTGTTAAGATGAATGAGTTTAATATTAATGATTTAACTAATTCCTTGGTTTTAAATTCAGCATATAAAACAAATTATGAAAATCTTTTCCCTAAGGTACAATTTGAATCAATTGAAAAATATTCTCTGGAATGGCAATTAAAAGAAATATTTAGTATATGGATGAGTGAAAAATCTATGTTGAGTGATGCAGAACAAATAGTATATATTTTTGAAAGAATAGTTTTTCTTCCCTTTTTTCCAGAGAAAATTATAGGTAGTCAACTAATTGATTTTTTATCTGTTGATGTTACTGAAGAAAATTCATATATAATGGCTTGTTGTAAAATTATCAAGAATGTGAATTTATATGAAGAACATAAGAGAAAAAGAAATCAGATTGAAAGTACTATTTTTTATACAAATATAGCAAAAGCAATCCTTGAAGAAATGCAAAAATTTAAATTGAGTAAAATTGCTCCAATAATTGGATGTGTATCAAAAAATTATATCGGTTTAAGTTATTTGAATTCATCGTTGAAATCATGTAACAAGGAAAATTTGAAAGTGGCAGAAAAAAAATTTTAAGGAAGTAATTGAATTAAGCAGCAATAATTTAGGTGATAATATGGATGTGATTCAAGCATTTGCCAAATACAATTTAGCTCGAGTAAAAAAGAACTTAAATGAAAATGCTGAAGCTGAATATTCTATAGCAATCCATAAAAGAGATGAATTATCTAAAGCATCAAAATTCCCACAAATGTTCAGGTTGAATTTTGCACTTGAAAGAATTCATGCAGAAATTGATTTTTGCGATTATATGTTAAAAACTCAGGAAATAGATACAACATGTTACTTGAGGAAGATAGAAACAATGCAGAAGGAGTTAAGTGATATTCGTCAAACACCAGCAGCAGATGTTTCATTGTTTGCAACGATAGAAGATAAGCGTAAACAGTGTGCAGAAGAAATATAAATGATTTATTTTAGAATCACAAATAAAAGTTAAGCCTTAAAATAAAAATATGTATCCATCCTTAGAAATGTGCAAGTTGTCCCAACTGATAAGGTAGAGCGTCAAGATATTTCAGCCATAAAAGGTTTAAAAAGTTATAAAGAAGGAGTGTCAACTATGGAATATAAATATATATCGTCAATACCCAAACCGTTATTAAACGACTTTGTAAACGGTAGAGTCATCCCATTTGTTGGAGCAGGATTTTCCAAAAATGCTGATATTCCAGATGGATTATCTATGCCTGATTGGAATGAATTGGGTAAAATTGTTGCAGATGAAATTCCAGATTATCACTATGACAATAATGCTATAGATGCACTTTCATATTATGAAGACTTATATTCGCGAGCAAAATTGATTGAACTGTTAATGAAAGAACTTCATTTTGGGAAAGTACAGCCAGGTTCTACATATAAGGCGTTTTGTGAATTGTTCACAGGAACCATATGTACAACTAATTTTGATTCCTTAATTGAAGATTCAATGACACTGTTACACCGTCCCATTCCAGTTATTGTAACAAAAGACAGATTACCTATTGGTAGTGGTAAAGATAATAAGATAGTAAAGCTTCATGGTGATTTTAATCATCCTGATAAGATGGTAATTACTGAACATGATTATGATGTTTATCTTGATCAAAATCCTGTTTTGGCAACATATGTAGCGAACCTTTTTATCGCAAACACATTACTGTTAATAGGCTATAGTCTTGATGATATTGATTTTAGAAGTGTATGGCAGATAATAAATAGCAGATTAGGGCGTATGGCACAACCTGCATATTATATAACTGTTGGTGCCTCCTCTGAAAAAGTAGCAAGATATAAGAGACGAAATATAAGGATTATTAATCTTAAAGGTCAACCTCAAAATTATAAAACTATATTACATGACTTTTTTGTTGAAATAAATGAATATATTTGTATCGAAAAAGACAAAACGACAAAGAGTACTAATGAAAAAATAAATGAACAAATGAAAATTCCAGCAGAAGATAATAAACTTTGTTTTATCTCATGTTCCATGTCTCGTATAGCGCAACTTTCTAATCTTATAAATCCAACCCTTCAAACTCTTGGAATTACACCGGTTCGCATAGATGACATGTTAATGCCGTATGACAATTGGATTGATATTTCACGAACAGCGATTAGAAAATCTAAAGCTGCAATCATAGATGTTTCAGATTCGTCATCTAATGTAATGATTGAACTTGGATTAATTAAATCAACAACCCCAAAAAACAATGTATTAATACTATGTGAAAAAAATACAGTTTTACCTGTTTCTTTAATTAATCAACGAGTATTAACTTATACATTTGATATAACTAACGAAAAGGATAATTATTATTTTTCAAAAGAATTAAAAGAATGGTGTCGCAGTGTCTTTAATATTATTTCTACCAGTTATGATAACAACAATAATAAGCATGTTGCCTTTGCCGATGCGTATGAACTTTTAAAAAAAGAAGATTATTCAGCGTGCATTGTTTCTGCCTACTCGGAGCTAGAGAATCATATTTTTTCACACCATACAGATTTTGAAACAAATGATAAAGGAGTTATTTGTGAAATATTTAGAATAAATCAATACATATCGAACAATTATGATAGTGACTATTATAAAGAAATAATGACATTACATAATAATATTGTACATCAGGGTTATATTGCAACATTGAAAGAAGCTGAGGATTTTCTGCGTTTTGTAACAGAATGCAGAGAAGCTTTAGATAATTTCAAGAAAAAAAATCAAAAGAAACAAATTCTTTGGGTAGATGATAGACCGGAAAATAATGTTTATGAACGCAATGTTCTTGAACAATATGGTTTAGATTTTACATTGGCTTTATCAACACAGCAAGCATTAGATTTTATGCAGCATAATAAGTTTGCACTTATTATATCGGATATGAGAAGGAAAGAAGGAGAGGATGAAGGATATGTTCTGTTAGATAAAATCCGTAAAAATAATAAAGAAATACCATTTATTGTTTATGCTGGCTCAAGTAAAGAAGAATATAAAAACGAAATATTAAAACGAGGAGGTCAAGATTACACCAATACACCTAGAGAATTGATTGACGCAGTAATTAATACTTTACTTATTAACCTATAAATCCAATTGTTTCTAAATTTACTTGACTTATGCATGTTCAGATGACATTTTTTTATATTAAAGGATACATGGCAAAAACGAATTGCATGAGATATAAGGTAAAGCTCGTGAATTTTATATTGGCAATTGCGACTATCCTCAAATTATAAACGAAGAACTTTGGAATGCAGCACAGAATAAGAAAAATAACAGCAGCTATTCAATGAGATACAGCAGGAGTAAAACGGTAGTTTAAATATCCGGATTTTCAAAAAAAGGTTTCAGTGCAAATACTTGATTTCAAAGTAAAAAGCTGATATACTTATATTAAAGGAACGGAGGTGCAGCAATGGGTATTTATTTAAATCCGAGCAATATTGATTTTCAGCAGGCCTTAAATTCCAAAATATATGTTGACAAAAGTATGCTGATTGATTATTCAAACAGTGTCATCTATACAGAACAGAAATTCATCTGCGTTAGCCGACCGAGGCGTTTTGGGAAGTCGATGGCGGCTAATATGCTGACGGCGTACTATAGCCGTGGTTGTGATTCGGGAGAAATGTTCAGCAATTTAAAAATATCAAAAGCTGATACATTTGAAAAGCATCTGAACAGATATAATGTAATTCATATTAATATGGTGAATTTTTTGGAACGCTCAAAATCTATTGACGATATGCTGGATTACCTTGGAAAGCGTCTTATTCATGAAATAAAAAAAGAAAACGGAGATGTAGATTGCTTCGACTGGAATGATTTGATTTCTGTACTTGATGAAATATTTCATGAGAAAAAAATTCCGTTTATCTTTATAATAGACGAATGGGACTGTATTTTTAGAGAACATAAAAATGATACTGACGCTCAAACAAAATATCTTGATTTTTTAAGGAGTCTGTTAAAGGATCAAAGCTATGTAGCGCTCGCATATATGACCGGAATTCTGCCAATAAAAAAATATGGAAAGCATTCGGCGATTAATGCTTTTTATGAGTATTCCATGACATACGCCGATCCGATTTCAGAATTTACCGGATTTACCGAAGAAGAAGTAAAACTCCTATGCCAAAAGTATGACAAACCTTTTGAAGAAATGAAACGTTGGTATGATGGATATAACTTAAACGGAATTTCTATTTATAATCCGAAGTCTGTTGTTGAATCGATTCTTAGAGGACAGTTTAATAACTATTGGACGTCCACCGAAACTTACGAGGCATTGAAAGTCTATATCGAAATGAATTTTGACGGTTTGAAGGATACAATTATTGAACTCCTTGCCGGACAAAAATCAATAATTGATACGACAACATTCTCAAATGACATGGTAACTTTTGAAACAAAAGACGATGTACTGACACTTTTAGTTCATCTTGGATACCTGACATATGATTTTTATACAAAGGAAGTATCGATCCCAAACTACGAAATTTCAGAACAGTTTGCAAGTACTATTAAGGTAATGGGATGGTCGGAGGTTGCTAATTCATTGAAATTATCAGATGAACTTCTAAAATCAACTCTGAACGGCAACGAAGAAAAAGTCGCAGAACTGATAGACAAGGCACATAGTGACAATACATCGATTTTAAAATACAACGATGAAAATTCGCTGTCCTGTGTAATTTCGCTTGCATACTATTCCGCACGAAAAACTTATACGATTGAACGAGAACTGTCTGCCGGAAAAGGATTTGCCGATCTGGTTTTCCGACCGAGAAAAAATAACAGTAATCCTGCAATGATCGTTGAACTTAAATATGATAAATCTGCCGATAGTGCTTTGGATCAAATCAAGAAAAGGCAATATGCTGATTGCTTGAAGGATTACTCAGGAGAAGTTTTACTGGTCGGAATTAATTACAATAAGAATGATAAGCGGCATACTTGTAAAATTAAAATTTTATTTAAATAAGGCATAAAATTGAGAAAAATTAATGTTATCTATTTTGTCAGAGCTTTACATCATGCACTGACAAAATAGATGACAGTGCCGTAAAGCCCGTATCTACGGGCTTTTTTCGTGTTTTGAGAGCAAAAAAAAGAGATAAAAAAACCATAGATGCTTTTGGGCGATTTTGGGCAACTTGAGGGATTTGAACCGACACAAAAGAAAATAAAAAGAAAATGGAAGCAGATTTGAGGAAGAAAAACTCAAGTCTGCCTTTTTTGTATATGTAGAAAAAATAAAGCCGTTTTTGTTGCTTATCCACAAGAGGAAAA
>CABIYQ010000021.1:14339-19269 GCA_902362965.1 Oscillospiraceae bacterium | reverse complement strand
TGTCTGTATAATTCTTCGCTGACTGCAATGTATCTGCGCATCTTGTATCTGTATATTCTTTAGCTGATTTCAGCGCCGCACTTGCCGAACCGGATTCATCATAACTCCCTCCTCCGCCTCCTGTACTGGAGCTTGAAACTGTACTGACTGAATTACTTATCTGTCCTGTAATAGTTGCTGTTTCAGTACCCAGACAAATTTTATTTGCAGTCGGATCGGTCAAGTTTAACGATAATTTTGATACAACATACAACGCATTTTCTAAATTATGGGGTTTAGAATTTACACGTACGTACTGCGCAATTTTAAATCTGTCTATTTCCGTATTTACTCCCGATAGATCCGCCGCCGTAAGCTCTATTGACAACGCTTTACCCATAGATTTTAAATGTGATTCTCCGTATCTCACCAACGTACCCGGCAACACAACATCGTCAAAAATCAGTACTTTTTCTATCCAGCCGTATTTTTCTACTGCTGACTGTGAATACAGACAATTCAGATATGTTGTAGTTCCGCCTACTTTTCCCGTTACCTGAAATATATCCTTTGAATCGGTAATAGATTGGGACGCATTCCAACCGCCTATATTATGACGTGATCCGCTCCCCTCCTCTCCTCCGTCCATACGTTCTTTACCAAGAGGAATTACCGCTGTCACCAGACTGTCCGCTTCTATATTTTTCTTAAAACTTAAAAGATTTTCTCCTAATTCTATTTTCTGACTGCAAGTCACAGACGGACTGCTTAAATAATCAATATAATTTCCGTCCTCCTCATGCCTTATATAAAGATATCCTCCGTACCTTTCTATCAACTTCTGCTGTATTGATTCATATGTATTCAGAAATGTACTGTCCGCCGCTGAAATCAGGTTATCTGTATTGGAATTATCTCCGTCTGTTACATTTACTATCCCTATTTTAAATGAATGTATATTATCTATACCCGCTTTTTCATTGTGACGCTGAATAAAAAACGTCAGTAATTCGTGTATTGTTTTACGGCTTTCTCCTTCGGAATAATCGTAATTCTGCTGAATCGTATCACACAGAAACGCCAATTCTCCTTCACATATAACCTTTTTTTCGTTGTAAAATCCTAATTCCGTACTCAGTACCCTTCCTCGGAAAAGCGGCTCTGCTTCACCGTCTTTCACTATCTGTACTATTGATTTTGTATTATCTGTCAATTCATAGCACGGATGCGATGGATACATTGTAAACGTAAACGTTCCGGCAGCATTTACCGCAAGGTCAACCTGAGGATTAATTAATTCATACCCAGGACGGTCGTACTTTCCTGTTCCAAAGAAAAATTGTCCGTCAATTGTTACTATATACATTATTCCCTCCTTACAGTTTTGCCTGCGGTATTGCTATGCTTACCGTTCCCGACGTTTCTGTTGAAATTTTTATATCATGAACACCGCTTATTACTACTGGTATAGCAGAGCCTGGACTGGTAAGATTTGTATACTTTCCGTATAAAACGCCGTCAATGTACAAATCCCATCTTTTCACATTATCTGAAACAGAAAATTTCGCCCTTACAACTTTTCTTCCGAAATCTATTTGAAAATCGGTTTCTCTTTCAAATCCGAAATTACGGTCGGCGTATTCCTGTATGGAAAGCGTCCCGTCACTGGAAACATATCGGTTTAAAAGTGCCAAATCTTCCTTCGTTACCATACCGTCAAGATTCATATCAGCACGCGTTATCTGGTCTTTAGTTATTGCGCTTGCCCCTATTAATCCGTTCAATTTACCCGAATCAATCACATCAATAACACCGTCCTTATTCACGTCTCCGTATCCGGCAGGGAAAGTCACAGATTTCAAGGTTTTCGTTATAACCTTATCGGTTATACTCACTTTATACGGCTCGCAGTCGCATTCAATTATTATTCTGCTGATTCGGCTTTCCGTAAGACTGATCGACGTAATCCTGCCGATATAACGGTAACCTGAATCATCGTCCAGTATAATACTGTCAAAATGTTTGCCATGCAAACTATTTTGTATATCCGAATACATTGAAAGCAGTTCATTTCCTAAAAGTTCAGTACTGAATTCAAGTTTGATTTTCCTGTTGTTGTATTTTACATCACCGAAATATTCCGTCATATCAAGACTGCCGTCTGCGCCCGGGATATCAACTGTTTCAAGCTTTGGGGACGGTGTTTCAATAGTTTTCTTTGAAAGTACCAGTCCATAGCTGCTTGTATGGATTTCTCCAAATTTTACTCCCTTATACATTAACGCAGTCCCCTCCTTTTCATTCTGCTTATATTACCTAGCGCTCCGTCCATTGCAGGGGCGATTTCTCCTACCAGCGCACCGCTGTCAAGGTACACCTTTTGTCCCTTGATTACTTCAATCAGCTCGTTTAGCTTGTTTAGTATCGCTGTGTTGGACGGTGCTCCGCCCATAGAATCAGTAACCTTTGCGGCAACTTTGTCAATCCATTCGGTATTGTTTTCTAGTGGGACTATAGCTTCTGCTCCGTCTTCGCCGACAAGTCTTGTCTGTGCTCGTGTTACGATACCGCCTGTTGCCGTTTTGGGATAAGAACCACCACCGCCGCCATGATATGAACCCGATGAACCTATATGTATATTTCCGGCAAAAACAGATAATGCATTACTTATCGCATCTGCCGAACTGTATACTATAGACAATACTCCATTTACCCAATCATTACCCTTAGATGCACCTATTGAATATGCATCAACTGAATTCAAACTGTTAGACGCAGCATCTCCTAAATCATTACCGGCTTGTTTTACGTCCCCTTCTTTAGATTTAAGTCCGCCTGCATAAGCATCGCCTTGTTCTTCGGCAGTTTTAGCAACAAAAAACTTTCCGTATGCTGCTTGTTCTTTTGCATATATTACACGTTCTCCTTGTGAATCTATCATATCTTTGGTAATAAGAGAGTTTCCCTTTTTAGAAGCTTTTACCATATCTTTATATTTCTTTTCTTCATCAAGTACCTGCTGATCTAGCAGGTCTTGACTTGCCTGCCCAGCTCTCAACATGTTATTATGAAAATTATCAACCGCCCCTGCTATTGAATCAAGATTTCCAGATGCGGTAGCCACACTTAAATCACTGTAGGTTTTCATAGCCGATGTTTTTTCTGCAACAGTTTTCTCGTGCTCAGCTATGCTATTATCTAATTCATCAATTTGTGCTTGTATTCCATCAACTTTTTCCTGCGCTTTATCATCGTTCCATAAATTACGGAAAAAACCTGCCAAACCTTGATCTCCACTATAACTGTCAAGTTCGTCATCTAATGCTGCCTTGGCATTAAATAAATCTAACTCCAGTTGATCACGATCGGAATATAAAGAAGCAAGCGCTGCCGCATCATCGTCAAGACTGTCCTTATACGAATAGTATGTTTCTCGCTGTGAATCCAAAAGTGTTTCAGCTTCTTTCAGCAACATTGTTTCTTTAATTTCTTCCTGTAAATCTTTGTAACCATCAATTTGATTACCTGTTAGCGAATATTCTGTTCCTAGTGCATCATTCAATTCACCTAAAATATAATCTACTCTTTCCTTATTGGCATCAGTTACACGACCGTTTTCATCTACAAGATTATCTAACTCACTTGCTAAATCTCTATAACTGTCATATTCGTTTTTTATTGATGTATTATTATCATTAAATGTTTGTATCAAATCCTTATTTTTCTCAATTAATTCATTGGTTTTATCAACATGCTTTTGCGTTTCATCATCTAATTTACGAAAACTTTCAACCATGCTATCATGCTTAGATTTAACAGCTGCACCCAGTGCAACTATAGCAGCAATTCCAACTGATGCCCAACTAAATGGATTTGAAGATTTTAAAATATCCATTGTACGCTTGTATGCACTGACAATTTCTTTTCCTTTTGATATAACAGCGTTTACAGTTTTAAACGCAAGAAGTCCGGCAATAACTCCTTTTACAACGCCTTTAAAATTTTCTGCACTTCTGCTGCCTTTTGAAAGCCATTCTATAAAATCAAGAAACTTATCGCCAATCTCCGATATCACGTCAACTGTTTTTTCAAAAGCTTCCTTAAGAAACGATATTGATTTTTCAGTAATGTCACTTTCTTCCGCAATATTTTTAATACGTTTTATTAACGGTCCGAATTTATCTTCCAACTTATCAATGACGGCTATAATAGATTTCTGTATCTTTGGCAGCCAATCTGTAGCCTTCTTCACAAGATTACGCAGAACCGGAGTAAGCTTATCTGAAATGGCGATTTGTGCACCTTCCAATGCGGATTTAAAAAGCGTAACATCGCCCTCTAGATTATCAAGCCTAATTTCTGCCATTTTCTCAGACGCGCCCGTACAATTTTTTATAGAATCTGTAAGCTTATCGAAATCTTCATCGCTTGAATTAATCAACGCTAACAGTCCCGACATTCCTTCTTTTCCGGCAATTGCAGAAGCGTACTGGGTTTTCTGGACTTCGTCAAGGTCTGCAAAGCTTATTCGCAAATCAGACAGCGTTTCTCCGAATGATTTAGTTTTTCCGTCTGAATCTGTTAATGATATACCAAGATCGTCCATCGCTCCGGCTACCTTATCAGTAGGAGAAGCAAGATTTGTTATAATATTTCTCAATGACGTACCAGACTGTGAACCCTTGATTCCTGCATTCGCCATAAGTCCTATTGCCGCTGACATATCTTCAATGTTATATCCCATGGCTCCCGCAAGAGGAGCAACATATTTAAACGTTTCTCCCATCATGCCTACATTGGTATTTGCATTTGTTGCGGTCTGCGCCAGTACGTCCGCAAAATATGTGCTCTGGTCTGCACTCATTCCGAAAGCAGTCATAGCGTCCGTTACAATATCAGAGGTTGTAGCCAAATCTTCACCGGAAGCTGCCGCTAAATTCATTACTCCGGC
>CABIYQ010000021.1:0-14046 GCA_902362965.1 Oscillospiraceae bacterium | reverse complement strand
CTTGGTTCAGCGTTTCCTACGTTCCCCACAGTTTCATCAATCGCCCTGTTAGCTTCGGAATTATCAACAGCGATTTTACCAAATAGTTTAAATATTTCCATGTTTCACCTCCTCATAAGGATTGAAATTTGCTAAAGTGCGGCTTGATTCTGCAAGCATTTCAGAAATATCCGGAGTTTCAATTTCCGGCGGTATTACTAAATCTCTGAATTCTCCCCATGTTTTGCCTGTAGCCTTGTTAAGCCATATCTCCCATACCTTTTCTTCTTCGTGTATATCTATAAACTGTGATATAAAACTCGTAAACTGACCAGTTTGTATATATCCGTCAAGCAAGTCAAACGGAGATGAATATCTTGAGAAAATCATATCAAAGAAATTTACTCCCGCTTCTCCTCCTTGACCAAGTATTTTGATACAACCGTAAAAAAATCCTTAAATTCTTCCTTTGTTAAAACTGCTTCAATCAGTTCTGCGAATTCACTCATTCCCAACTCAGATATTTCATTGGACTTCATTCCGCTTAAATCTGCAAGGAATGAATAAATATCTGTTTCACACCTCGGAATATTTTCCAGAACTGTACCGACCATTTCAATAATTACTTCAAGTCCTATCGCTGAAAAATCAGCGTTGCCTCTTATCTTCCCTTTTACAGATGGAGTATTAAAACAATTCTTAAATTCCGATATACCGATTTTTGAAATAATTTTAACCATTACAAATATATCTTTTGCACAAAGCTTTCTAAGTTCAAATTTCTTTTCTGACATTTTATTTACCTCACTTTTTAATTTTGAGTATGAAAAAAGCGTCCTAAAAAGAACGCTTGACTTTTTATGAAATTGTGGTATAATAAAAGTGAAAAGGGTGACTGCGATAAGCGGTTTTCCCCCGAAATGTTAGTTAAAAATAACCGTCACAATTTGCAGAGAGTGCGGTTATTTTTCTTTTATGTAGAAAAATTTTACTTCTTGTTAAAAATGTCTTTTGCGACTTTGTAAACAAGAGCGATAACGCCTGTGAGCATTGAGACAAATAAACATAAGTCTGAAAATGTCATCATGGCTTATCACCTCCCTTGTCAGGGAGAAACCGCCTACCGTTTTATGCAGAAACCCAATTCACTTTTTAAGTCCTGATTTATTCAGGACTTTTTTATTATATCACGAAAGTATTATTTTGTCAATTTATATCGTTTTTGGATAATAAATATGGTATGGCAACGTAACAGGATTATTAGTCAAATCAGCATAGCATTCAAACGTTGCCTTAATAACTGTAGCTTCTTTGTTTTTACCTTCAATTTCAAGTCCGCTGGTGCAGAGAGCGTATTCAAATATAACTACAATATCTCTTCCGTCAAGGGTCTTTCCGACAAAACCAAGGTTTTCTATGTAATCGCCTTCGCTTATTTTTTGATTGGAAATTATCTCGGTATATCTTGAAGATATCTCTCCCCCTGTATTCAATGCGCCAACAACCATCATTTTCAGTATTTCCGGCGTTACTTCAATAATATTGGCTTCAACCTTAGCAGTCTCACCCGTTTTTACCGCTAATCCCTTTACCTTTACTGTTGCTCCGTCTACTTCAACATCGCTGAATTCCGGTATAATGGAAAGCTTTGTGCCGCCGCTTGTTGCGCCTATTACCGTACTTATCAGATTCCAGCCTGTATATTTTTCAAAATATGTTTTATTTTGTATAAATGATTCGTCAGTAGTTTCAGTGTACGATGCTCCTCCGCTTGGACCGCCTGATATAGTGTAATAGGTTTTGTCGGGGTGTTTATACGTATCAGTTGTCGGTGCATAATGCTCGCCGTATTTTAATCCCTTGTGGAATGTTCCGGCACCAAACATTATATTCCCCGGTGTATTTTTAGATATGCCTGAATGCAGTACTTCATCATTAATTCCTGCCATGTTATTTCACTCTCCATTCTTTTACTTTTAAATTTATTTGTATTCGTTTAAGTTCGTCAACTCCTGTAGGAACAGGCATTGACGATGTATAGAATACGGCAATACCCGTTTTATCTTCGAGTATCGCCGTTAATCCGTCTTCCGGAAAAATATTTTTTATTTCAGCTTTTGATTGCTCAAGACTCAGCCATGAATCCCGTGTTGTTCCTGTAAGAAGAAATGTACTATTACTTTCCCCGTCCTCATTGATAGGCTCAGATTCAGTATATGAACCGACAAAATAAGGATACTGAATATCCTTTGTCCATTCTTCAAAACAATATGGGATTCCAGCGGCATTAAGTTTGTCGGCTATAAATTTAAGTCCGTTTACCGTCATTTTCCCATCTCCGATTTTATAATCCGCTCCGCCTCTTTGACTATGGCGGAACGTTTTGTCTCAAATGCATTATGTAACATTCTTCGGGGTTTTTTACCTCGTGTAAAGTGCCCTCCTTTTTCATCAACATATACCCAGCCTCCTTTTCTGCCATCACCGTGTAATGCGTATTCACCAGTGCCAAATTCTTCCCATATTGCATTTTCAACCGGAGAACCAATTGTGGCTTCTCCTTTGGATTCATCGACAGTAAAGTTCCACGATGCCTTTAATTGCCCTGTATCAACCGCAGTGTTTTGCTTAACTTGAGATTGTATTACTTGCGCAGCCTCATATAGAAATTTTACAGTGGCATCATTCAAAGCGGCTTTAACCTTAATGGAATCGTCCTTTAATTCAACACTCATCACTGTCCTCCCGTAAATTTCAGATAGATTTCCAACTGTTCATTCAGTTCCATGGGATTGTCAATAATCATGATATCGTATATTTTGCCGTTAATAACAACTCTGCTTTTTTCAGCAGAAATGCTCTTGTCAAGACGTACATAGTCACAAATAAAAATATGGGTTGACTCCTGTATTTTAGCATTGTAGGTATTGTATTTAGAATCACCGCCCGACATATCAAGAAAGCCCGTTACTGTCTGGACTGTTTCCCACACCTTTACAGCTTCGCCGATTTCATTTGTTGTTGATTTGAAAACTTGAAAATCCGCTTTAATATTACCGCCTATCCCTTTCATGCTAAAACCTCGCCTTTATATACGGTTTCAAAAAGCCTAACAGGGATTTTGGATAACCCATAATCGAATTATCACTGTCCATATTAAAATATGTCACTGAATGCCTTGATATTGTTTCTGACTGAATCCCCACCTTGTCACGATTCTGCAAGTCCCATTTCAGCATATTCACCACACCCATTATAACATCGGGCGGATACTCCACTTTTGTTATTAGATTCTTCTGACAATCAATCAGATCACTGTCAGCAATGATCCCCTTTTCGGAAATTTCTTTGACTGTATATACTCCGTTATTCAGCAGACTATCAGAAATCTGAATGGTATCCCCAATTTTAAGATACTGCGGAGGAGTTAATATTTGATTATCCAGTACCGCAGACTGAGAGCGTATAGAACGCACCTGAAAGTTATTATTTGTGTATTTACGAATTAATGATTCCAGTGCCTGAAGCTTTACTTCAAGCACCGAATCGGATTCTTCTGTCTCTATGTACTGCTTTAAATCAGCAGCTGAGATAATCATAAAAAAATCACCTTATTTCTTAAACTTTGCAAGTACAATTTTAGCGTCATTTGTTAATGCTACTCCATAATATTTTGCGGCTGTAATGTCATGACGCTGTGCTTTCGGGAACCATTCATGATCAACCTGAGTGTCCTTTTTCAGGAAGATTGTCAGTGCCGGTAGCTCGTCTTCTGTATACTCAGTTTCCGGATTATCCGGCTGTAACTTTATAATCGGACAAAGATAATACTGTGAAGCTGCTGCAACGGAATTTACTTTATCACCCACCCCAAGCTTTGCCTGGCAATACGGCTGAACTGTTGAAAGTTTCTTAGCTGTAGAGGATTCTGTGCCGTTCTCTGCAACAATCGTAATCGTACCATCTTCTGCCTTTTCGTACTGAATAAGCTTTACCTTTTTGGACTTCTTAATCCAACAGCCTGCTATCTTACCGATTGCACCGTTTACTGCAACACCGCTTGTGAATTTATCAGCCGACAGGAAATCATCGTCTTTGAGAAGCGTTGCTTCTTGTGCCGGATTGATAAACATCACCTTTTCAATTCCGTCCTCTTCATCTTCAAACTTTGCGTTTGCATCGACAATTCCATCATAGGAAACTGCCGCAAGTGTTGAAGCCGCATAAATATTAGTACCTGTGTATGCCGCATCAAGTACGTCATTGTCTACCTTGCCGGCTATGGATTTTGAAAGCTGTGTTTCAGCCTGACCGATCGGATTTCCCAAACCGCTGTTAATAGCTGTCTGATAAATCGAAATTGACTTACCGGCACACTTGATTGTGAATGTTGTGCTTGAAGCTGTTAGCTTTGCAGTCTGCATTTCGTTCCCCTGCTCAGGGTCAAAGTCCTCAGCATCACCTACATAATTCCATGATGGTACTGTCTTTGTATCACCGGCTGTGCCCTGTAATGTAGTATCAACCTTTGCATAAGGAGTAAGCTTACATAGTGCTACCGTTTTTGCTTCAATCATATCTCCCATTACTTGTGGATTAATAATGTCATTTAATTTAGTTACTGACATAATAAATTACCTGCCTTTCTTAATTTTTCATGGCTTCATTATATGCATCAGGATTTTCAGCATATAAAGCTGCCCTTTCCGCATAGGGTTTCTTCAGAATTTCATCCTTAGTTAATGTATTTTCTTCTCTGCCGCCGGGAAGTCTGTTGTCTCCCAAAACCTTAAAGCCACCGTTGTTTTCACCAGATTCAAACATTTTCGGGAACTGTGTTTTCAGTCCGGAAAGCTTATCCTCCCAACCTTTGATATCACCGTTTTCATCAAGTTCTAGTTTTTCGCCTTTTTCATTCAGCTTGAATGTAAGATAATCCACATCGGCAGCTTTTGCGGAAAGCAACGCGACTTTAACAGCGGATTTGAGTCTGGTTTCTTCAAGCTGCTCCTGTAGATTGATAATATCGGTTTCATAGCCGGAAATTTTAGCTTGTAAATCCTCATTGCCGTTTGTTGCTTTTTTCAAATCTGCAATAAGCGTATTAGCTGTGGCAAGTTCAGTTTCCTTACCTTTGAGAGTTTCATTTAAAGCATCGTAATCGCTTTTATTTACATATTCTCCGGTACTGATATTTCCGATTTTCACCTGTTTGTCCTTGTTGGCTTCTGAACCGTTATACTCATTGATTTTAGATTCAAATTGAGAGTACAGTTCATCGCCCAGAATTGCCTTTAAAAATTCCATTTAAATCTCCTTTCTAAGCAGTTTTACGCCTTGCTCAGGGCAGTGCGTGACCGCACGGGACATATAAAAAGCACCTCGGTGAAGTGCTTAATCAACTATTCAATTATATCAATGCCATATTCTTTAGCACATTCGTGCTCAATTCTGCAACCTCTTGCATCATTCCAGCCTTTGCAGAAGTAAACCACATCAGCAGATGAAAGAAGTTCAATCGACTTACCGAGAAACCATAAAGGCTTAGTTTCAGCAGGAGCGTTTTGAAAAAATGAATCAATAACTTCAATATCATCTTTCATGATATCCTTAGCAATTGTAATCGCTTCGTTTCGCTCTCGGAGAATTTCTTCGTCTGTTTTTCCTCGCATTGGCTGTGAAATAAATAATTTTTTCATAAAGTTGACCTCTTTCTTAAATTTTGGGTATAAAAAAAGCACCTCTTTCGAGACGCTAATAAACTATTTATTTTTATTCATTACATAAACTAACAGCCGCATAGCAGCACTTTCCGTCATGCCATGCTCCGCAATTTTCTTTTTCACAATCCATGAGTTCAAAAACTGTCTGAGTTACTATTTTGCCATCTGTAAAATTCTGATTGTCATCTGGATTCTGATTCCAGTTTTGCAATTGAGTTTCAGACTTTCTATTATACGGGCATTTCATTTTATCACCTCTTTTTACGCATAAGAAAACCGCCTTATTCGGGCGGTTTATGTTATACAATTTTTATAGATATTATTTCTGACTTTGTAAATTCTATTAAATTATTATCAGGAACTTCTAATGTAATAGAGTATTCATTATCATCATTATCCTCGGCATCATGAAAGGAAAAAACATGACCTTCCCACCGCTTATTATCAATATCAATTAATACTACATCTTTAAACAAATAATTTCGCAAATCAATCATGACTTTCCTCCTTTCTCGGAACTAAATGTGTTCCGGTTTTTGAATAATGAATCGTTGCTTTATCCGTTGGGGTTTCAATTCCGGTATTAATGTCAACGTCTACACCAATTTCCTTTTCACATTCAATTAATTCTTTGTTTTTCCAATTTCCTTTTCTATCGTAAATCAGTTTTCCAGTTCCGCTTTTATGATTTATAATCTCCTGAGTTTCCTTTTCAGAAATAGTAAGATAACTTTTACCTTCTTTATATTCAGGTTCACCTTTAATATGCCTTGCTTGTTTTTCGTGATTTATTTCAAGCTTTATGTTGCCATTTACTGTTTCTTCTTTTATTATACCACTTCCACCGGAATTGTCAATATAATCCCAGTACTTTTGCTTAAAATCATAGTAATCTTTTACATTATCAAAATGCATCAGCTCGCCGGTTTCATTATTCCGCTTAGTAAATGCGCCGTCTAAATCCCATCGGGGCTTTGTAAGTAAAACGCATCTGCAATTACAATCCTCCGCCGCAACTCCAAAATTCAGCGGAGCACACGCAGTCAAACCATCTACTTCAAAATCTTCCTCCAGTTCTCTTACCTGACCGTCAAGCTGTCTGTGATGCGGGCGTGTCACACCATCAAGGGTAGCGTCCCAGACTTTAACGGTATCCGCTCCTCTCGCTTTTGCTTTTAAAGCGGCATCGAGAGCGGAACGATTATGTATCCTGTTACCCTCTGTTCTTACTATTCTCATTGACTGATTGACCGTGATATTTGCATGACTGCGTATATTACGGGCTATTTCAGCATACGGCGAAGCTGTCGATATTCCTCTTGATATCTCGGAAGAAATACGCTTTTTCAGATCGCTTACGTTATTTCCCATTTTAGTATAAAGTCCCTCGGAAATTTTACTGTCAAGTATTATGGCTTCAACAATTTCTTCCTGATTAATAGGAAAAATCAACGGTATTCCCTGCCCCTGCAAATCGTAAAGCGTACCAATAAATCCGTCTTCATAACAATCTTTCAAGTAATCGCTTACCGATTCATATTGATTGTTGTTTAGATTTTCAAGTATAGCCGAAACCTGACCTTTTAACGCTTTCTGATATTCTATCCGATAAATTTTTGACTGTGTAAGTTCATCGGATAAAAGTATCTTTATTTTTTCGTCAATTTCTGAAAGAGACGATTCATAAATCTTTTTCAATTCAGAAAGTATCTCTTTTTCACTTTTAAGCTGATGTTTAAGCAGTTCCTTTTGCCGATTATTCATTTTGCGTTTTTCCTTATATCCTTAAGAGCTTCGGCATATTTATTATTGTAATCAGTACGTATATTTGCCTTTTCCGTTTTAGCAGAAGCGCTTATTGAGTTTCTCTGATTTTTTGCATCAGATGTAACACCCGCTTTTCTTTTTGCATATGTTTCCCGTACTTTAGAAATTTCCTCCTGAATACGCTGCCTGGCAAACTTCTTTTGATCCGGATTCATATTTTGCAATTTAGTTCTGAGACTGGTAATTATATTGAAACATGACTTCGCAAACATTTCTCTTTTTGCCTTGGCAGCAGCGGTAACATCTGCTCTTTGCTCCTGTGCCTTTTTGGTTACGCTTTCAAGCTTCTGCTTTTTCTCTGCACTCAGCTTATCCTTGACATACGCCGCCATTTCCTTTTGGGAATTCGTCATGCCTTTTGTGGATTGCCGACCTTTAAGCTTTTTATGCTTTTCATAATACTCGTGCGCCTTTACGGGGTCATAATATTTACTTGCATATGCCATTTAACCCAACTCCTCTAATAAACTTTCTAACATGTCAAGTACGGCTTGCTGTGTTTGCTGTTCTTCGTCTGATATATCTTCTCCTTCAATTGCCGATTCGGCAGCTAAAAGACTTTCGTCTGCGTTTTCCAAATCCGGAAGCCTATCCTTAATTTCTTCGTAATCAATATCAAGTACCTCGCATATGTTCTGCATAAGCGTTTCACTGTCAAGCTGCGCCGCAAGATTCAGCAGCGTATTGATTCTCACAGACTGTTCCTGCGCTTCTGTAAGTTTAATTTGTGCGTTTTCCTGCGCATTGCTCATAACTTCACGCTTAAAATTAAAATAAACGTCTTTCATTTGATAATCGGTCTTGTTATGCTTATTTATTTCGTCAAGTACCGGCTTTAAAAGTTTTCTCAAAAATTGCTTTAATCGGATTTCAAGCTTTGAACATTTCAGGTCAAGCAGTGAGTATGCCGCCTTGATCGCAATATTGGTTGTAGCGTTGGTATCTTTCAATCCGGAAGTATTAAGCCCCATTCCAAATCGGTAAATATTTTTCTCATCAAGTTCAAGCTTGGCTTGTCTTGCCTGATACGGTATATCAACGGTTTTTACATCAACATCACCGTCTTCCCCAACTCCGATCATCTTTTTGGTCTTTAAATTCTGCTGCAATTCGTTGAGGTCGTTGCCCTGAAAACCCTTTACTGCATATACCGGAGTATCAAAATCAGCAAGATTATTTGAAAGACTTGAAGCCATTAAGTCGTAATCATCAATCAGGTCTTTTACGGCTTTTAGTCCTGTAATTTGCTTTTTGTTATTGTCCAGACGGAAAAACGGAATAAATCCGAATCCCTTAAAATACGTCTTTTCACCCTTTGAATATAAAGTATGAGGTCTGGGATTTATTTTTTCTGATTCGTCTTTTTCAATTTTTCCATCGTTACTCTGAACAAAATAATAAACCTGTTCTTTATCCCATACCTGAATTTTCGCTATTTTTTTATACCCTTTTTCAATGCGGTCTATATATTTGTAAATTACGCAATCCGTATCGCTGTCAGTATCCTTTGATCGAACCTCAACTACCCCCAAAGAATCGGCACACTGAAATGCAATTCTATCTTCGGAATTTTTATAGGCGTACATGTATTCAAATCCCTTAGATATGCAGCCCGTAAGCGTTTCCGATAATTCGGCGGTAAAATCTTCATTGCAGTTGAAATAATCGTCCAGTTCTTGTTGAAGTTCCGGTATATCCGATTTTATGTATTCATCACCCGAAAGCATATACTGTACCGCCTGATCTACAAGTTCGGCAAAGAAAGCATGTGGAATCCTGTAATTTGCTCTGTACTTATCTTCAATCAAAATTCCGTCATCGTTGTAATAAAATAAACGGTAGTCTTTTATATCATGCTCCCCTTCATAATATGACTGTCCTTTTCTTGCGTGCAGTTTCTTTTCAGAACTGTAATCCTCTGAAATGATCCGCTGTATTTCCTCAGCTGTCAGCATTTTTTCACCTCCATTAATAAAGCCATTGATTTTTCTTGTTTAATATCGTATTACAAAAATACCTTACTGCGTCCATAGCGTGGTCATGTTCTTTAACCGGTTTATCGTCACCATGTTTAGCCGCTTTTTCGTCCCAAACATACGCGGTAAATTCTGAAATGGCATTCGTGCAGCAATTCATAAACGAAATCTTTTCACCCTCAAGAAGTGAACTTGTAAATCTAATTCCTTCCAAAACATCGTTATCAGCTTTGCCCACCGGAAGTCCTTTTCGTCTCAGACACGCTATAAAGCTTGCCGCCGATGGGTCTACGATAATCAATCTTATTTTTTTATCGCCAATAAATTCAATCATATCCTCCGCATATTCTTCATCAGTTTTTTGCACGCCTTTTAATCTGCCGTCATAATAATATTCTTTGGTACAAATCCATCTTCCGTCTTTTGCTTTTTCCCACAATAAAAATGCAGTAGGATTCAGCGTGCCATAGTCCACGGAAATGTATTTTGCATTATTATCATCAATTTTGGGTAATTCAGAAAGTACATGCTTCTGTTTTGAAAACATATCATATATAACCCCCTCCGCTAATACCCACAGTCCCTTAATATATCTGTCATGAAACACTCCTGTAAATTGTTTTTCAGCAGATTCCAACTGGGCAGGGGAGAGAATAGGATTATCTGACATCAAAAAATGTAAATGCAGTGCGTTTTTTTCATCAGCTTTCTGAATCCATTCGGTATAGAACCAATGGAATTGATTGTCCGGATTGCAGTTAAACCATAATTTAGCTTGTTCGACTGAAAGTGTTCTTGTTACTGCCTGTTCAACAAATGAACGAGGCATTAACGCTACTTCATCAAAAAAGACACCACTTAACGTGATGCCTTGAATCAGCATGTAAGACGATTCGTCCTTACCGCCAAAAACATAAAAATAATTTTTCTTTCCCATACCTTCAACAGTCAGCAAATTAACAGAACGGGTATAAGTCACCTTGAAATAATGGGTAATGTCAACAATTGACTGCAACGGCATGATTATATTACGTTCTGCCGAACGTACAGTTTTACCGCATATACCGAATGTTGCGCCGTCAAAGCGTCTCATAGCCCATAAAATAAATGATGTAATCATGCAAATGGTTTTGCCCGAACGTACAGCACCATCGCAAATAATCGCCTTGTAATCGTCCTTATAGCACCATTTGAAAACGGTTTTTTGTTTAGGAGATAATTTTTTAAAGGTCATTTGCTGTTATCCTCCGTTAAAGCTTCGTAAAGTTTAGGGGTTTCCTGTTCCTTTGAAGCTTCATCTTCTTTACGCTCACTGAACATTCCTATGTGCTTACCTAAAAGCTCAAGGGCTTTGATCTTATCGTATGAAGAAACCTCAACGCCATTTCTTCCTTGTTTTATTCCTGCAATAGTCTTTTTTGCAGTATCAGGCAAGTCTTTTGTTTGAGTAAGTTCAACAGCGGAATATTCATAAGGCTCTCCTGTTTCTTCATCTTTGCCTTGCCTGTGTACGACCTGAGCAAGTTCCGTGCGGTCTGTAAAGGCAATAGCCGCAAGTTCATTCAAGACCATATCGGCAGTTATCTGTGTTCGTTCTGACTGCTTTTCGCGGAGGATGTTCAAGTACTCTTGTACCTTAACATTCCTTAACAACCTTGCCGCTGCTTGCTCAGCTGTCTTAGGCGAATACCCTGCACGAATAGCCGCCTGCGTTGCGTTTAAGTCGATGAGGTACTCCTCACAAAAACGCTTTTGTTTTTCGGTTAGTTTTGTTTGTTTCGGCATTACCTCACCGTCCTTTCGTTTGGGTATAAGAAAAGCACCTCCGGGGAGATGCTTATAATTATCTTCTTGTATTAGGACCCAACGCTTCTTTTTTGACGTTGTGTTCCTGATTCTGATTAATATTTTTCTTGGTTTCCTTTGCTTCTGAATTAGACTTAATTTCTTTTTCAATCACATTTATCACCTCAAAAAATAGTTTGTATCTTATCTTCAAAAATATACAAATTATTGGCGCAGCCTATCGGAGTTGCACCGACCGAAACTATTGACTGCATAACAGCCGTCATGATCCGGACGGCTGTAAATCAAGGAATAAAACAATGTAGAAGAGAGGTAGAAACAGGGCGGTGCTGCTTTCGCCCTATTTCTATGTATATATCATAACATTAAATCATAGTGTAATTCAATGTAATTTAAAAATAATTCCCATTTATTTTAATAAATTCTGATAACGCTTTCTTGTGCACATTGTAAACGCTCTTTAATTCCATATACCCCATTTCCTCCTGAATCTGTTCCCACTTCAAAAATCTCCAATATCGCTTCAGCAAAACCAAACGGCATTTAGGATTTTTTACTTTGAGAATACGCTTGCGTATTTCAGATTTAATTCTGTCTAGCTGATCTATTTCGTCATTAATTTCATTTTCTAATTCATTGTGTTTATCAATGTAATTCGCCATTTTTAGTTCCGTGCTGTTATCATTATGTTCGTCTGGCGGCATATCTGAAAATTGTTGAGTGCATCTGCACATATCTGATACTAATTTCTCAATTTCAAGTATTTTTTCATTGATTTCCTTATCCAAATAAAATCCTTGACTTAGATATTCCTTAGCAGTCAAACTTGTCACTCCTCTCAACCACGAAATCAATTTGATTCAAATTCTTATCCCGTATGTACTGTTCTGCCTTAACTGCGTTGTCAAAAATTCTGTAATTATCCTTGATGTCACAAACTATATGTCCGTTGTATTTGTCATAGATTACATATGTTTGTGTTGACATTTTAATCCTCCATTCTTTTAGCTTGAAACGCATATACGTGTAAATCTTTTATGTGCTGACATTTTCTAATCCTCCTTTAAGCGGATCGGCAATATTAATCCAATTAATTCATCAGTACTTTTTTCGTAAACAAAAACTCTCCATTCGTCTCCTTTGTAACTTACCCCAGTACCGAAAAATTTTATGTATTTATCGTTTACATATACGGATTTGTCCGAATCTAACTTTAGCCGTCTGACTATTTTATTAGGGGGCGTATATTTACAATCGCAAGTCAGCTTTAACTCCGGTACTTTGTCTATGCCGTCTAAAACTCTTTTTGACAAACATACAAATCGACTTACATCAAGCATGAGATCCTCCTGCGGTATCACGACCACCGTAAATCCGTCTGCCGTTAATAATACCCTGCCATCGTCTAATCTTAACACCCCTGCATGGTCGCTCGTCAGTGCCTGTTGTTGACATTTTATAAAAATATTATTATTCATTTTCTAATCCTCCATATTTCAATTTTACACCCGTTTTTAGGCGTTTTGATTTTAACCCTGTAATTCCATTATAACACATTCAAAATTGATTATAACGCATTTTAGACGGTGTTTTGAGGCATGTATGATAACATTTCTCACACTTCGGCATTTTCAGCCCTCCTGTTCCAATAATCAATGGATTTTATCGGATTATTATTGCATACCAAATTATCAAAACTCACTGTCGCACCACATTTGTGACACTTGATAAAATATATTGTTTCAGAATTAATAATTCTCTTAACAGCTTCAACGCAGCCACCACAAAACGGACACGGTTTTAATTTTTCATTCATTTTCTTCTCCTTTCAGCAATTCGGGATTATCATGGATATTGCCGACAATTTCTGATTTTGCAATCCAAATGTGAAGTTCTCTGCTAAATTGCCCGTCTCTCTGTAAAAATTTGCTGTGTTCATTATCCCATTCAACAGAATAAATTCCCGATCTGAATTTTAAAATATCCCCCTCAAAAATCTTAACGCCGTTCTTGTCTGTTAATCCAGTAAATTGTCCTACTGTTTCGGGCATGACTATATACGGATATATAAAATTTCTTTTAGTTATTGTTATTGCATTTTTTAAGCGGCTTAAATCACCGTAAACCCATTCATCGCCTGTTTTCCCCCTGAATAATATCTCTCTATTCATCTTTCAATACCTCCTCAACTTCATCGGCGTGTTTCCATTTACATATACCTGTTTCTTCATAAACAAAACTACAATCATTACACGAATCACATTCCATTGTTCATACAAACTTGATATAATTCTTTCAGTTTCATTCATGGCGTTCTCCTTTTAATTTTTTCTTCTGCCTTGGGTAAAAACTTGCGTCACCCGTCATAATACCTATTACCTCGCATGCCAATACGGCGATATCTTCCGCATTGTCTGATTTTTCAATATCATTAATCAGCGTTCCTGCCTTGCGGACATTATCCTGATACGATTTGTATACCGAACACCATTGTTCATAAGCCGCTTCAAATTCCGTACATTTACCTATTATCTGCTGCTTGTCAGCTTTGGCGTCATTTTTTGAAATCTCGCCTTTTTTGTAATATCTGTATAACGACCTCAACGTTATATAAAAACACATCTCCGGCATTGTCAGGTACTTAGGCGGCGGAATGTTTTTAGCAGCAGAAAGTTCTATTTCCTTTGTCCGCATAAATACTCCTCCAGAGAATTAACCGCCTCTTTCCAGCCATG
>CABIYQ010000020.1 GCA_902362965.1 Oscillospiraceae bacterium | reverse complement strand
CCCATTCATTTTGAAAAATCTTTACTTTAATCTTTTTTCTTTTCGCCTTTTTGTGTCCAGATTATTGACTATGGTCCAATATGCAAGACGGTTATCGTATTCTTCCCATTCCTCTTTTTCCTCGTCATAAAAATGAACAGGAGCAGCTGAAACCACTGCTGCCATACTTCCGTCTGACTGCTCGTATGTTTTACTGTATCTTGTTCTTAAATCCTCCAGTTCGCTTGTGATATACACCTGTTCTTCTTCTTCTGCTGTATTCTGTTTAGTAGACGAATAATCTGTAATTACTTTAGTCGTACTGCTTTCTTTTCCTGCTTCAGCAAATGCCTGCGGTACTGTACCTGTAGCAATCAACGCTGTTACTGTCAGCAGACTGATTACCCTTCCTTTGATTTTTTTCATTCTCCTCACCTTTCAATATAATTATTTTTCATTACATATTATGTAATGTAAGTGTTTTAACAAATATACTTTTTTATGTCAAATTTTTAATTTTTTTCCAAATAATTTAAACAGCATAAAGATAATATTTACCTTACATTACCTGTATACTTCACATAAAATCGGTGGTATAATAAGTTGGAACATATGTTTTAAATTTGAGGGATTTTATGAAAGAAAGAATTATACTCCATTCCGATTTAAATAATTTTTATGCTTCTGTTGAATGCCTGTATCACCCTGAATACAGAGGAAAACCACTTGCCGTACTTGGCGATCCCGAAGCTCGTCATGGAATAGTTTTAGCTAAAAATTACGAAGCCAAATCCTATGGTGTTCAGACAGGCGATCCTATGTGGATGGCTCAGAAAAAGTGTCCCGATATTGTTTTTGTTCCTCCCCATTACGATCTGTATATGAAGCATTCAAAGCTGATCCGTGAAATATATTCCGAATACACAGATAAAGTCGAACCATACGGGCTTGATGAGTGTTGGCTTGATGTTTCGGGAAGTACAATGCTTTTCGGTTCGGGAGAGGATATTGCAAATGAAATACGTAAGCGAGTTAAATTTGAGTTAGGCGTTTCAGTTTCTGTCGGAGTTTCTTTCAATAAGATTTTTGCAAAGCTCGGTTCTGATATGAATAAACCTGACGCTACCACCGTTATAGAAAGCAATCAATTTAAAGAAATAGTATGGCCTTTGCCTGTTAAGGAACTTCTTTATGTAGGACGAGCAACTCATGCAAAATTGAAACGCAAGGGTATTTTTACAATAGGCGATCTCGCAAATTCAAATCCCGATAATCTTCGATTTTGGTTAGGTAAAATGGGAGTTGTACTTTGGCAGTTTGCTAATGGTCTTGATACTTCCCCTGTTTCCAACATCGGTGCTAAGTCCATGATAAAAACTGTTGGCAACAGCACAACTGCTCCAAGAGATTTGATTACTGACGAAGACATACGGATAACGCTTATGGTTTTATGCGAAAGCGTTTCGGCACGACTTCGTGAATACGGTTTTATCTGCAGAACTGTTCAAATAGGCATTCGTGACAACGAGCTTGAATGGTTTGAAAGACAAGGAAAGCTTGAAATACCAAACAGAACAGCTAAGTCCATATTTGAACTTGCTTTCTCACTTTTCAAAAAACACACCAACGGCAAACCAATTCGAAGTCTTAGCGTCAGAGCATGCGGTCTAGAGCCTGTTGATTTCGTTCAGCTTTCTTTGCTCCCGGATGTTGCAAAACTTCAAAAGCAGGAAGAACTTGAAACTGCTATGGATACTCTTCGCAACAGATTCGGACATTTCTCTGTCCAAAAAGGCATGATGCTTTGTGATACAGAACTATCAAATCTTGATCCTAGAAACGACCATATTATTCATCCTATGAGTTTTTTTAACTAATAAATTACAGGAGCGCTGAAAAACACTCCTGATTTTTTACTTATCATTGCCGCATTTATGACGGCAGCCTGATTGCTTTTTGTTATTTCTGCTCTCACCGTCAAGCGCACTTTCGGCCATTGTATGACCGCCTTTTGCTTTCATTTTTCTGATAGGTTTCGGATCAAGCTGTGAATCCTTTGCCATTTTTATCAACTCCAATCTGTATTTAGTATGTGCATTTCAAGTAATTTTATCTATACATTCCTTCGGTGATTTATCATCTCTCAGTCCCTTAAACACTGGCTGACGCATTCCGCCATTTTCGGTTTTCATCATATATTTTACTGTACAGACCAGTTCGGGTTTTAACCATACAGCATTTTCATTACCCTTTGGCATTTCCGTAAACGGACAGCTTGTTTCATCAAGAGATTTGATTTTTCTAAATGACTCTCCGCCTACTCCTAAAGTCACATGACCTTTATAAATAATCTGATTGTTTTTGTAATGTCCTAAAATAATGCTGTTCATACTGTTTTCTTTCGGAACAAACCCCAGAACAACAAAATCATCATCTTTAAGGTATTTTATTTTTATCCAGTCCTTTGTTCTACGGTCAAAATAATATCTGCTGTCCTTTCGTTTTGCAACGATGCCCTCCAGTTCCTGCTGTTTGGCAAGATCGTAAAATGCAGTACCGTTTTTTTTGATGTATCTTGATACGGCAAATCTGCTGTCCTCTGATTTTACGGCCTTTTGCAAAAGCTCTTTGCGTTCTGTCAGCGGCAAGTCCGTTACCTGTCTGTCCTCGTAGTACAAAATATCAAATGCAGTAAAACAGGCTGGATATTTTTTTGACGCCATATCGATTTTTATGGGATTGCTCATCATACTTCGTTTTTGTATTTCAAAGAAATCCGGCTTGCCGTCCTTGATAATCGCAAGCTCTCCGTCGAGAATACAGCGGACGCCTGTATTTTTATGAATCTCTGCAAGCTCCGGTACTTTCGGCAGCATTAAAATGTTTCGCTTATTTTTCAATACCGTTTTATCGCTGTCAAGATATGCAATGCACCGTTCACCGTCAAGCTTCAGTTCAAAGATGTATTCATCACTGTCAAAAGGCTCTCCTTCTGTACTGATAAGCATTGGCTTAATGTTTTTGATTTCCCATATATCAGTCATTATTTTTCCCTGCTTGTACTAGACTTTGCTTTAGAGCTTCCATAATATCAATAGCGTTTACCTGTACTTCGGGTGCAGAAGCTGTAATATCCTTTCCTGCAATTTTCTGTTCAATAATCTCTCTCAGTTTTACCTGATATTCGTCTTTGTACAAGCTTGGCTCAAAGTCCTTGACCATTGTGTTTATAAGAGTTTTTGCCATAGTAAGTTCGGCTTCATTCACTTCGGGATGTACAGGCTCTTTCGGTGCTTGTTTTACCTCATCTGCAAAAAACATGGTTTCAATCAATATTCCGTCATCGGTTGGAATAAGCGTAAGCAATTTTTCCTTTGTTCCCATGACTGTTTTTGCAATTGCAACCTTATTTTCGTCTTTCATGGCTTTTCTCAAAAGCTCAAACGCTTTGTCCCCTCCGGCTTCTGGAATAGCATGATATGTTTTATCATAAAAAATAGGTCGGATTGAATTTAAATCCGTAAAGTGCAGAATATGAATTGTCTTGTCCTTTTCGGACTTGGCTTTTTCAAAGTCCTCGTCTGTCATAATTACAAACTTGTCTTTATCATATTCAAATCCCTTAACGATATCCTTTGCCGATACTTCTTTTCCGCAGGAAGCACAGACTTTCTTGTATTTAATTCTGCTTCCGTCCTCTCTGCACAACTGATTAAAGTGTATATCGTTATCCTGTGTTGCCGTATATAACCCAACGGGAATATGGACTAAACCGAATGAAATAGCTCCCCTATGTGATACTGCCATTGTAACACTCTCCTTTTTTCTTAGTATATCCATTCCTTTAAAAGAAATACTAATACAGGAAGTGATATAATGATACGCAAGGTTTATGTTGAAGTAACAGCAAAATTTGATACAGAGGGAAATATTACTCCGCTGTCTGTAACTTGGGAAGACGGTACGGTTTATACAATTGACAAGGTTGTTGACAAAAGAAGAGCCGCAAGTTTAAAAGCAGGCGGTATCGGTATGCGTTACACTTGCAGGATTCTCGGTCAGGAATCATATTTGTTTTATGAAGAACCTCGATGGTTTGTGGAGGCAAAGGGATAATGTGCGGAAGATACAGCTTATTTTTTGACGATGAATATAACCGTGATATTTCTGAAATTATTAAACTGATCAAAAGCAAATACGGTCAAATAGATGTAAAATCAGGCGAAATCTTTCCGACAAACACAGCTCCGGTTTTAGTCGAGCAAAACTCATCCGTTACTCCTGTTCCATACAAATGGGGGTTTCCTAATTTCAGAAACAAAGGCGTTATTATTAATGCCAGAGCTGAAACAGCAGAAGAAAAGAAAACTTTTAAAGACAGTTTATTAAATCGCAGATGCGTTATACCGAGCACAGGGTTTTATGAATGGGACAAATCTAAGCAAAAATATCTGTTTAACATTCAAGGCAGCAACGCTCTGTATATGGCAGGTTTCTATAACTTTTTTAAAGACGAACCGAGATTTATTATTTTAACCACATCTGCAAATTCATCTGTAAGCAGTATTCATCACCGCATGCCTGTCGTACTTGAAAAACAGCAGATAGAAGATTGGATAACCGATACAGACAAGGCTGTTTCTATTCTTCACAATACCCCACCTTCCCTTATACACACTTCGGTTAATTAAAAGATAAATATATTATTCTTCTCTTTGTAATATATATATTCTATTTTCTACTTAACTTTCCCGTGTCACAGTGACGCAGGGCCTATTGCGCTTACACTAATGCAGCTCTTGGTTTTGAAGATGTTCTTCTTTGAGACCGAGAGCTTGTTTTTTCTGTTGAATAATACGCCTTAGCTTTCTGTCGGCAGACATTCTGTTTGACTTGTATTTCCGGTTATAGTCATCGGCTATGCATCTGCTTAAATTTACAAACAAACCGAATATTGTATTGGCTACTACAGCATTTTCAAAGCTATGAATATTATCAATCATATTTTGTGCATACTCATTCCCCTGTTCCGCCGATAGCTCAAGCCATTCCAGCGCTTTTTCTTTATCCTTTTGAATATCGTCTGTGCCGTATAAATACAATCTGCCTAGCAAAAACGAAGCCCAATCATTTTCCATAGCAGCTGATTCCAAAAGACTTACGGCTTTTTCTGAATCATGGTACGGGTTATTATCCAATATAATTTTCGCCAGAGAATATTCGGCATACGGTTTAACCTCATCATACTGAACAGCTTTATCAAAATACTCCACTGCTTTATCAAGGCAGTTTTCTTCAAGGTACAGCTTTCCAAGTGAGTATAGTGCAATTCTCAGCAGCTTTTAAAAGATACTTTTCAGCCATATTTAAATCCTTGTACACTATCTCACCTTTAAAATATATTTTCCCAAGCTTGTAACAGGAAAGCGTATCTCCGCTGTCCGCACATTCTGTAAGCATTTCAAGTCCCTTTTCTATATCCAGTTCCAAGTGCTTTCCTGAGATATATTCAAGTGCCAATGTCCTCTTTGCATTTGTATTATTCAGCTCCGCCGAACGCATGAAATAATTAATCGCCTTATCCATATCAATATCAGTACCCAGACCGTTTTTGTACATAGTTCCCATTTTATAAAACAGGTTATCATCAGTCTGATTCTTACTTTCAAGTTGAAGAAAACCGGACAATGCGGATTTGTAATATCTTTGAGCTGTATCTTCATTTTTAGTAACATATTCACCCTTATTGTACATTTGTGCAATGGAGTAAGAAGCATAAGGCTGTCCCTGCGAAGATGATTTCTGATACCACAAAAACGCCTGCGACAAATCTCTTTCCACGCCGTTTCCATAGTAATACAGATTGCCCAGACTGTACTGAGCAAACCTGTTACCCTCCTCTGCTGATTTTAAAAACCATTCAAACGCTTTTTCATAGTCCTGCTGTGTTCCTAAACCATAGCAATGCATTTTGCCTATGCGATACCGGACATAAGACCGCATATCCACCGGTTTTTGATATACATTTTCATAAGGAACCATAAAATCAGCATTGGGTTCTATCTCAGTAAATCCCTGCAATGCTTCTTCATAATATTTATATGATTTTGCCTCGTCATTTTCGCCGAGCTTTTCTGTGGAGTATAGCTTTCCCAAGTCATGCACCGCAAGCACATTCCCCGAATCAGCTTCGGCTATTAAAAGCTGTTCGGCTTTCTCATAATCCTTTTTCTCGGATTTTTTATTATAAATAATTTTACAGGCTTCTTTGTATGTAGTACTCCACTTGATATAGTAATGGCTGTCTGATTCAAAATCTACAGTATTAAACTCTATGGTATTATCACTCCAATTGAAATCGCCTACAATATCATCGATTGGAGGAGGAATATCTTCATCGGTTGTAATCTCTATAGGTTCGGGTTGTATGTAATCAAAAAATCCGGTCAGTGAATCCATATTTAAAACCTGACCTATTATACTGTTCCTTACCGAATGGAAAACCTTATTTTCATATAGCAGTGGAAATTCTTTTTCTTTTTGTGTATAGGTTTTGTACTTCTGTCTTTCAAGCTCGCACCATTTTTCATATAAAGAGTGAATGCTTTTGTCCTTTGATATTTCTTTGAAAATTGCATTGACTGTTTCTTTTACTTCGGATGGAAGATATCCGTATACTTTTTTGCCTTTGCAGCTTTTTAACTGCATATGTAAAACTTTTATCAGCTTCTCAAGTTCAGCATTTTCAAAACCTCCCTCAGTAATTTCTTTCAGTAAATTTTCAACATACTTTTTTGACTCTGCTTTCAATTCATCACGCCTGATCGTCTGCGCCTGATATATAGACTGCAGATCGTCATAAAAAATATCATTTGCAAATACCGAACGAATTTTATCTATTCCCCGATTAGTCAAAAATCCCTGTTTTACATTTGTAGAATATACAAGCAGATGAATATGAGGATGGTGTGTTGTGTCATGGAAAGCGGCATACCATTTCAGATTGCATAACGGGATACGCTGTGCTTCTGATATATCCGAGATATGTCTTTTCACTAAGTCACGCCACCTATCTGAATTATCATATCCCAGACGAATTGCATCCTCTCGTCTGAGCGACACAACATGGCTCCAGACATTCCCCGGATGATTTGCAATTTCATCTGCTGCCTGATTTAAAATAATAGGTTCGTCCTTATCGTTGAATAAACCGTGGAAGCCTCTTTTTTCAACTCCAGGACGCATTGCCATGTAACCTACAAAGTTCTGACGGTTACCGATCACATCTGCATTGCGTTCTATTATTGCAGATATCAATTCACTTGCATTTTCAACTGTGGAATCATTTTTATAATCCTCATATTCCAGATACTTTTTTGCTTCGGGAAAATCTTTAAGCAAATCAGATAGAAGCTCCTGCTGTTTCTCTGTTGCAGGAGCTTCTCTTTCAATTATATTCTGTTCACGGGTTTCCACTGTTTCACGAGTAGCAATGTATCTTGTATAATTTTTTCGTTTGGTTTCAGTTCCGCTTTTTAAATATCGGCTTGTTACTATTATCTGTGACATTACTCATCACTCCTCTGATACCTCACAGCTTTTTCAAAATTAATTATACCGTTGATACGCTTGACCTCATCAACACACATAATTCTAAGCTTATGAAGAGTATCGTCATCTATTTCATTTATCGCCGCTACCAAATCAGTTAATGCTCCCACTTCAACCGCCAACTTGAATAATGACCTTGATAATTTTTGTTCGCTCCCTTTTACTATACCCTCTGTTATTGAAGCAAGCTGAGGTGCAATAAATTCTGTTGCCGTACTTTCCTTATTGAGAAGATAACCGCAGTAAAAACGCACTGCCTTTTCAATAAACTCAGTTCTTGAACTGCAGTTATCAAACTTATACAGCATATCCACCTTTTCCATTGTATCGGGATATACATACAGCGGAAATTTGATTTTTTCCTCTGTGACTCCATTGGAAAGCTCCGTATCTTCGGAGCTTTCTCTTTTTTTCTGCAAATTTGACTCCATAATTTTTTCAAACCTCCCTTTTTGACTCCATTTATCTGACTCTCTCAAACCCCTAAGCAGCGGGCTTTGCCCGTTGCTGTAATTGTTTTGGCGGCAACTTTGACGCCAAAACTTTAACCAGCAAACAAAAAAAGGTTCGATTTCCATCAAACCTATCCTCTATTCGCTTTCTCAAACTTTGCGACAAATGCCCGAAATTTGCCCCGACAAACCTATGGGGTAACTTACCCCACCTACCTTGTAAAAGCCTTACAAAAGGCATTGTCGTGCGACACGTGGCGAGTTACTTCTCCGATTGATATTCTGATTCCACAGGAGCAGTATTTTTTGTCTTGCGTGACGGCTTGGCTGACTCTTTCATTTTCAGGAAATCTCTCACATTCTGAGGTACATTCTTTTGATACAACGATTCAATGCACTTATCAAGCTCATCCGACAGATTCAAATTTTTCTGTCCTAAGTACATTTCCAACGCCGATAATTTTTCACAATCAATGCTTATGCTTACGTTCTTTTTCATTACTTCTTCTCCTTTTTCTCTACATAACTGATGTACGGAATCTGCAACCAATGAGTCCACTCACGTCCTGCAAGCTTGGTTCTGGTAACACCTCTCAGCGTATTCATGGCTTCGATCACCTCTCCGTTTCCGATATAGATTCCGATGTGACCGTCACTCCAAACAGCAAGTCCGGGAACTTCCGGTATAGTGTCTATCGTACCTTTAACCTTGGCATTTTCAAACATTCCGTTTGCTCCCACATCTGCCATACCATTAGAACCAACCGTTATCTTACCTGATTTACTGTCATACCAGCCGTATCCTTTAATCAATCCAACGCAATCTGCCGTCCTCTTGCCAAGCCAGTTTGAACGGATAAAGTCCATGTAGCTTGTTACTTCTCCCCCAAACACTGAAGCTCTGTCCTGAAGTATTGATTCGGTAAGAACATTTCCGTATGTACCATAGACATATCCCCAACCGTTTTCGTGAGCTTGAATTGCCCATTGGACAAGTCCCAGATTGTTTTTCTTGGCTTTGTCATATTCATCAAACTGAATTTCATTATTAAAATTCTTTTCCTCCCCGTACTCTATCCACGGTATTTCAAACCACGCTTTCCATGATGAATTCTTTACAGACTCTTTAACCACTCCGTCCGTAACAGATTTCGCATATACCACATTACCTCCGCCGATATATATTCCAATGATATTGCCGTTTATAACAGCAGTACCGACTGTATCGGGAAGCTTATCCATACTTCCTTTGACTGATGCCGAGTTATACAGTTCCTGAACAGTCATATCGGAAATCGAATAATTATCCTCTGATATCGTTCTGCTTTTGCTGTCGTACCACAGATATGATTTCAGTAAGTTATAGTTATCTGTCGTTCTTCGGCTTTGCCACTTATCATATTCTTCTGTGATATCCTTTGGGTATTTTTCTTTCAGAGCCTTGTATTTTTCTTCTGTCAGAACATTTCCGTCTGTATAAGGAACATATCCCCATTGAGTTGCATATGCGTTTTCTGCCCACCTCGCTAAGTCAATGTTGTTTTTCACATCAAGATTTAAAAACAGATTGCTGTCAATACTGACATTTGCAATCACAGAATATGATCTCATAAATTCTTCATAGCTGATTTTCAGTCCGTACTTCTTATTCAAATTTTCAATCAGCTTTTTATTATCCTTCTCTTTAAAACAGGTACAGTAATCAGTAAAAAAATTCTCACCCTGCTTTACAGAATCAAAATAGGTGAGGTAAATCATCTGTGCTTTTACGGTCTGTGTTTTAAGACCGAGCTTTGACAGCTCATCTGCAATTGCTTTACCGTCCGATTCCATTTGTGAAAGCTGAGATTTCTGCTCAGCGCTCAGATTTTGAACATATGCAGAATAATCTATATTCTGCGTTTCTGCTGATGAAATCTGATTTCCTATTGCCAATAAAACCATCACAGGAAGCAAGGCTATGGCTATTATCATCGCTGCTAGAAATCCAACTACCTTCCATGTCCGCTTATCCTTTGCCAATATCACCGCTACCTTTTTGGCTATTGCTCCTGCCGTTATACTCATTGCTTTTCCCTCCTTTTCAGCACAATAAAAAAAGCCGCATTATGCGGCTTTCATTTATGTTCCTATTCCATTTTCATCTCAAAATCCATTTCTTCGGTTTCTGTTAAATCTTCATATTGTTTTTCATATTCCGAAGACTTTATTTTTTCAAATAACGCAATCTCTCTTTCACAAAATTCTTTTAATACAGGTACATCTGTTTGAATCGTTTCCCAAAGAGACTGACAATCAATATGACCGTATTCATGTGCAACAATATTTCTCAGACCTCTTACTGCTTTCCATGGTATCTGATCTTCAGTTGATTCTTTATAATCATCTGTTAATTTGTTTGCAAGCTCTCCTATTTGAAGCAAACATAAAGCAATCGAATTTCTATATACCGAATTATTTTCAAGTTCATTTTTATCAGCATTAAACATTTGATTTGCTTCATCAATCTGATTTGCATACGATATTATATGCTTTAGTAATTGGTTATTTGATTTACTGCTTTTCCCCATAAATCAGAACCTCCTCATTTTCTATACTCCGTAAAAAATCCTTGTCTAAACTTCCGGTTGTTAATAAATCAACATTTTTCTGAAATTGTTCCAGCAAATCAACTCTTAATCCACTTAATGCAAGCATTCCGCAGATTTTGCCCTTATCAATTCTCAAATCAATATCACTTTGAGATGTAGCTTCTCCTTTAGCGTAAGAACCAAACAGATAGATTCTCTCTGCTCCGTATTTCTGTGCAATAGGCGAAACAATTTCCTTTATTTCTGAAATTTTATATATTCTATTCGTCATGTTTGATTCCTCCTTTAATGCAATTTGTTTTCTCTATTTTATTATACTATATTTTACAAGTATAATCAAGTATCAAAATTAAGATCATTATATGCTCGTTTACTTAATTAATAAGCGTTTTTATATCGCCTATCATTATACCACATTTTACTACTAACATTAAAGAATATTTCATGTTTATCTTCCTCCTGCCTTACCGAACAGATTAGCCTTATGATCGGAAGCTATTACCTGTAACAGATATCTCTCGTTTCCGCACCGATACAGACACGAACCCCTTGCAGGATATTTAACTAAATCATACTCTGACATTTCTAACTGCAGTGTGTCAATAAACGCCTGTACCTCAATATTTCCGGGATTAAAATAGAACTGATGCGTTGGGATCGAAAACAGCGGCTTTGTAAATTCCTTGATTTCAGGCAGCAGAAAGTCCTCGATATTCTGTGAAGCTATCACTATCGAGGACTCTTTTTTACGAACACGTTTCATGGCGTTTCTTATATATTCAATAGCAGTCAGATTGCTTAAAAAGAGGTAAAGCTCGTCTATTGCCGCAACGGTATTGCCTCTGCTCAGCAGCTGATTACTCATATAGCTGAGAATGTTAAACAGCAAGGTATCCTTAAGCTTTTTGTTTGTGTCCATTAAGCCTTTCACACCGAAACATAAAAACTCACTGTCCTTTATATTCGTATGACCGTTAAAATATTTGCTTTCCGCTCCTTTGCACATGGAGTGCAGTCCCAGACATATGTTCTGTAAGTTTTCTTCTGTATACAGATGCTTTTTCTCATGGTCGAATATCATATATTCTTTTTCAATGAGGTTATATAAATCCTCCATAACAGGATAGTCAGTGGCTTTCAGCTTATCAAGATTGGTAAGATCGTCTATATCAAATCTCGCATACAACTTCATTAACATAATTTCAATTGTATCGATCTCTGCATCGGTAAAATCTTTGTAAGTTCTGAAAAAGTCTTTTAGATAGCTTATGTGCTGACTTAACCTTGTTACCTTTCTAAACGCTTCCGGCGATTCCTTATCTCGCTCAGCTTCTCCCCAAGTTTTCGGCTCTAACGGATTTATCATATATTCTCCCGACATAAGATCAAGGTAAGTACCACCTAAGTTATTAGTCAAGTCCTCATACTCTGCTTCGGGATCAAGGCAAATTATCGATTTCCCAGACTCCCTCATATTTGTCAGCACAAGCTTCATAAGATACGACTTACCCTGTCCGCTGTTTCCGAGAATAAGAACATTTGCATTGGTCTTGTCATCACTCCGCTTATCGAAGTCCACAAGAATATTTGTGCCGAATTTATCTCGTCCGATATAAAAGCCTTTTTCATCGGTTTTGCCTGAATAGTTTAACGGATACAGATTAGCCACAGCGCTTGCAGGAAGTACCCTTTCAAACAAAGTTCCGAACGCATTGTGTCCGAACGGCAATGCCGACAGCATTCCCTCTTTCTGCCTTAAAACCAACTTGTCCACCGTGATCTTTGAACGGGTAAGCTCCATCAAAATATCCGACTGCAGTACCTTCAGCTTTTCTTCATCACTTGCTTTCAGTTCAATAAACACAGCCGTATGCAAAAGCGGTTCTTTGTTTCTTCTAAGATCTGCTATAAGCTGAACCACATCTTTCAAGTTGTTTTCCGCCTCTATTGAATCGGTCACATCGTTTACCGTTGTCATCAGCTTGTTTCTCCTTGCTGCATGCTGTATTATCTGCCTTTGTTCCGAACTGTCTACCAGTCTGTTGTATATTCTAAGTGTTACTCCGCTTCGGTCTGCTAAGTGTGACAGTATTGCCTGTTCTTCCGTTGACGGCGGATATTCCCTTACCGCCCACACACTTTTGTAACTGTTTCCGCATATATAATGGTCTGTAAAAAACTTCACTGTACTTGGTGATATTCTGTCAAAAAACTCCTGTACTCTTATTTCCTCTGCCTGTTCCGGTGTCAAAACCTTTGGCTTTCTCTTAAATTTTTTCATTTACCGCTACCTCCAAATATGCTTCTCCCTCTGTATCCGATATATCTTCTCCGTTCATTGATACCTCAAAGTATATGGCAAGCATTCGCTTGATATCCTCCTTTTTCAGCTGTCTGACATCAAATCCGTGTTCGGCTATCAGCTTTGACGAACGGTTTATCTGCTGAAATACCTGTCCTTCCTTTTTATCGCTTATCCTCAGACAGAACAGAAACTGTCTTGCCGTAGACATTTCCACCTGAATACTGTCTAAAAACTCCAAATCTGATTCAAGTATCTTTCTTATCTGTGGATTTTTTTCATCTTCTATTCTTTGAATAATATTCTGCTTGTTTGCGTCAAAGCACTGACAGCTATCCAGACATATCAATTCAAGTTCGGGTATCATCGACAGCAGCGACATTAAGTGATGCACTTTAACATCTATATTCTCATCTGACAATACCGATATATTTGTTGGCTGTACACTGTAAAACACAAGTTCTGCCCTATCTGTTTTCAGTCCGTACTTGCCAAAGGTCTGTAAGCCTAATAATGTCTGTGTTGATTTTTTTCTCTGATTTTTTACTTTCTTCATATTCCTTTACCTCCAATAATATAGCTGCTGTGATGTCACAAAAAATTTAAACGCACAGAATATATAATCCATTATCGTTGTTTCCTCCATGCGTATAGACAAAAACGCAAACATTGCCGTTATTCCAAATGGTATAAACGACCATATCTGCGTTAATATCACAACCGATAATATCAGTCCTATACATATTATCAGAAAATCCTTTATGCTCCACAGCCACAGTCTTGAAGCCGCTTTCAGATTCTGCGGATATATATATGTTTTCATAAAAACCTCCTATGCAAATTTTGATGTAACAAATTTTCCTGCACGCATAGCTGTATTAACCGTACTTGAAACACTTACCATATTAAATCTTATGCTTGTGTCCAATCCGAACTGCTGTGCTATTCTCGGAACTTCACTTGCCGAAAGCATTATTCCAAGTCCCAAAAGCATATTTGTCTGCCATGTAAGCAGTCCCAGAAACAGCAGTGTTGTCTGTAAAAAAGCTGTCAGACACAGTGCGAATAACTACATTTGCGGTATCTCCCAGATTGCCTCTTACCGAACCTGTAAATGAACTTATCAAGTCATCTGAAAATGTGGTCTGTAAGGTTATGCAGAACTTATACAGGGCAACAGGAAGCTTTGTAAACAGGCTTACTGCCATAAAACCTTTCAGAATATTCAGACAGGTACTTTGTATATTTACCCTGCCCGACTGGTATTCTATCGCAGTATCGAACACTGCTACTGCCAGTCCTGCCACGAACAGCGCCCATCCGAATGACGAAAACAAACTTAAAAATGCATTTACCCAATTCAGTTCAAATATTTCCGCCGCCATACCGTTTATCATTCCGAAGAAGTCTGCAACCGCTCCGTAAATTGTTTTAAACAGCCATTCAAGCATTATATCCCATACCGCTTCGGAAATTGCCGAGCCTACGCTTGATACCGCTCCCGATATCTTATCTCCTACCCAGCTTAACGCATCTCCTATCCAGTCAAACATTTATACCGCCTCCTTTTTTCTTTCCGTAAAAAAATCAGTCCCAATGGACTGATGATTTTTCAGCTTTCCGTAACGCTCACAGCTATGGATCGTTATATAATACTTTTTTGTTCTTCTGTAGCTTTTACACCGTTCGGCTTTTCTCTTTTTCATTTTTTCCTCCCATATAAAAAACCGCCGATAAAAAATCAGCGGTTTATATCATTTTTTTCTTTAAGCTCCTTATACCTGAAGCATTTTTCCTCATGATCGTTTATTATTCCGCATGCCTGCAGATGCGAATAGACGGTTATCGAACCCAGATATTTAAATCCTCTTTTTTTCAGGTCTCTGCTTATTTCATCGGATAATTCATTCTTTGCAGGAAGCTGTCCATCCCTGTGAGAATCATAGATTATTGTTTTGTTATCTGTAAAACCCCACAGATATTTATCAAAGGAGCCGTATTCTTCAATGATTTTTAGGAACATTTTCGCATTATGAATTACTGCTCTTATCTTCCTTTCAGACTTTATCATGTCGGGTATATTCATTATTTCTGCGATTTTTTCTTCATTGTACAAGGCGATCTTTTCATAATCGAAATCATCAAAGCACTGTCTGAAAGTTTGTCTTTTCTTTAACATAAGCGACCAGCTGAGTCCGCACTGCATCGCTTCCAACATCAAAAACTCAAACTGCTTTTTATCGTCATGCAGCGGTACTCCCCATTCTTCATCATGATACTTCTGCATCATTCCGTTATCCTGACACCAGCCGCATCTGTTAACATCATTCATATTAATCCTCTTTTTTCTCCGCATTATCAACAAAGTTCTGAATAACATCCATTATTTCGTTGAGTCTGTTTTCTCCTATTCCCTTTATCTGTCCGATGGCTGCTTTAAGCTCGCTTAAATCTATATATCCCGATTCTGCGTCCTCTTTGCCTGATGTATATACATCGGTCAGTATTTTTTCAAGCTGCACTCTGTCCATCTTTTTTATTGCTCTATAGGTTTCTCGGTCTAAATTGTACTTGTTTGACATTCCTTTTACTCCTTAATTTTAACTTTACAGCACATGGTATATTCTTCTTCCTGTGTATCATAATTAATACTTTTGCGTTGAATTTGAAATCCCTCTCTTATATAGAAATCTACTGCTCTGGTATTTTTGACAAAAACATCTAACGTCAGGTTATTGTACTGACACTTAACAAAATCAATAAGCTGTTTTCCTATTCCCTTTGAGCGTTTTCCCTTTCTTACAAATACTCCGGCAATATAATTGTCTATCAATCCGACAAACCCGTTTATACCATCGCTATCCTCATAAACATATATTTCTGCTTTTAATATCATTTTTTCAACAGCTTCATATTTGTTTTTCCAATAGCTTTCCTCTATAAATGAATGTGCCTCTAAATTTGAATCCAACCAAATTTGCATAACAGAAGATATATCCTTTTCCTCAAATCTTCTTATCACCTTTACACCTCTTATTTTTTATATTACTGATTATACCACAAAACCGCTGTTTTTTCAACCTTTAACCCTATAAAGAGTGGAGCTTCGTCCTCCGCTTATTCTGTACCTTTCCTCACGCTCAATAAGTCCTGCGGTTTCCAGATCATTAAAAGCACGAAACACCGTTGATCTTGACATTCTGAGATCCTCGGCAATGGTTTTCACCGACGGGAAACACTCTTTCTTTTTTCCGGCACGGTTGGAAAGATACATATATACCGTCACTGCCCTGTGAGGCAATCCGTACTCGTAGATCTCCCTTGAAAATCTCAAACACTATACACCTCCTGTTTTAAGCCGCTTTCTCCTTTTCGGCAGTTCTTCATCAAATTCCACATCAAACTCCACAGGCAGTATTTTTTTCTTCTGCGGATACTTCATCTCAACCTCTCGCATTAATCCGTCTTTACTCATATATGTGACCTTCCTTGCACCCTTATCTTCAAGTATATACGGTTCTTCAAACTCAATGCCCCATTTAAAATACAGCTTTAAAGGCGATATCATGGGATGCGTTCCCGTTTTCATAACAATAAACTGTCCTTTCGGCATGGATTTCAACTCATCAGGCGTCATTAACGGTCTGCCTATCATCTGCAGGGATTGTGATTTATCCCTGCCGTGCGATACAGAACCGCTTAGTACTGTCTGCTCTCCAAGTGCCTTTGACAGAACCTCCGCACTCTGACTGTTCGGGGCAAAGCCTCCGAATATAGTCAGCTGAGTGTTGTCGGTTATTATCTCCTGACCTTCTATGCCGTAGTTTTTGTCAAGCTGTGCAAAGGACTGAATAATTGCTACAATGCTGATTCTTCGGGAACGGCTTGCTGAAAACATTGCCTCTGCTCCCTCTATCTTAGGAAAGCTGCCGAACTCATCGCAGTAAAACATTACCCTATTTTTCAGCTTGCCTCCGTTTTCATCTGCAATTACTAAAATCTCACGGTACAGCTGCTGAATTATCAGCGATACCATAAAATATTTACTGATGTCTTCTTCGGGAAGCACAATAAATATCGCCGACTTTTCATTGCAGAACTTCTCGGCGTCAATTGCCATACCGAAGCACAGTATCTGTTCAAGCTCCGAATCTATAAAGCTGTTGAGCCTTGACAATGCAGTCGATATTATCGACATCATCGCCTGATCTGCCGCAAACAGTGCAGAACCTGCAAGCCATTTGGCTTTATGTTCGTCAGGGAGCTTTTCCATAAGAATTTTAAATCCGTTTTTAGGCTTTGCCTGTCCTTTTTTCTCTGCCTTCTTTTCTTCGGCTATTGGCGTTAATAAATCCTGAATCATTTTAAAAACCGACACTATATGCCTTTCATTTTTCTCGCCAAATTCAGCTATTAACAAAATGAGTGAAGCCAATAATCCTTCAGAAGCGTCGTAGAAAAACGCATTTTGTCCCATCGAGGAGTAATCTCCGCCGCCTATATTTATTATGGTTTTGGCTGTTATCTTTGCATACTTCTCCGCTTTTGCTTTTGCCTGCAAATTAGTCTTATCCGACTTGTAAATGTCCATATATTTGTTGACCAGATGAAGCATATTATTTTCATCAGAGCGTGTAGGATTTCTAAGATCGATAACCGAAACATTGTAGCCGTAATACTTTTTTGCTATCGTTCCGTAGTTTCTCACTACGTCGCCTTTGCAATCTGTATTGAGAAAACTCATGCCGCTTGCAAGAGACAGTTCAATATTCGGATAAAGAAAAAAAGCTGTTTTGCCTACTCCCGCTGCACCTACCATAAGGGTATGAACATCCCCCTCGTCAATTAAAGCATAGGTTTGTTTTCCTTTGGTTTTACATCCTACTACAGTACCCTGAACAGATGGCAGATTTTTTCCCCGACGCCAGTTTTCCACATCAAAGGGTATTTGCGTGTATGTCTTTTTGACCTCGGCTTTCGTTGAAAAACGGGCAGTCCCATATTGCCCCTGTCCTACGGTTTTTTTCTTGATTCCGTTTAGTGAATAATTGTTTGAACAGTATATCAGTACCGCAAGTAAAATAAATATGACCGACATTACAATAATGCCGATCAGCTGCGTCTGCGTCATTTTTTACACCTCCATCTTTTAAATCACCCATACTCCATACAGAGTGCCTTAGACGGTTCTTTCATCTGAGGCGTTTCTTCCTGTGTTACCTGAGGAGAGGACAGTTTCTGTTCAACCTCGCACCTGACTGCACAGTCTGCCAGTTCATACAGTGATTTTGCAGTCTGAATAACCTGTTCCTTTGTTCTTGCCTGAGTATATCTTAAATCTTTCATAACTGATTGGTACATTCTCTTTAGGTTATCTTCTTTAGAATACAGCTTGCCTTTATCCGAATACGCTCTGTATTCGTCCGACAGCTTTGCTCTCAGTCTTTCAAACATGGATTCCTCATCTTTTCTCCCTATAAAAAATGCCGAGCCTGCAAGTGCATACTCGGCAAGATAATGATATTGTCCGTTTCGGATTGTTTTTGATAACCTGTCAATCAACCTGTCAGGACTGCATTTAAAATACTTTAACTCCGATACCGTTTCATAATACAGCTCTTTTCTTCGGTGAAAAACGGCAGGAAGAGGCGCTTCTCCGTTTTGTGCTTTCAAATCTTCATTCCAGTCCTTGAAAAGCGGACAAAACCTTGAAATGTTTTCATACCCGTGTTCTTTCAGAATATCCGTCAGTCTTTGGGCTGCGTCAATTCCTCCCTCATCGTTATCGGTACATAGTACAATTTCTTTCAGCCATGAATGATTTTCAAGCGCCGTTAAAACAGCATTTTCATACACTCCGTTCATGGCGATGTAGCTGTGCTTCTGCCAATCCTGCGGATAGATAGTGAGATAACTTAACATATCTATCGGCGCTTCAAACACAAACAGCTTTTCGGATTCACCGAAGTGAGCAAAGCTGTACTTTGTATCCGAACCCTCACAGGTTATTCTGAATGTTTTTCCGTATGAATTTGTGGAACGCTTATGTGCCTGACGGGGAACACCGTTTTCATCCATGCCCACAAACACCGCATTGTGATGCTCCTTATCCTCATACAGCGTGTGCTGTTTTGCAAAATGAGTTATGATTTCGGGTGCAATAAATCTCTGTTTTATAAGGTAGGCGTAGACCCTGTGCATATTCGGATTGGCTTCGGGAAGTCTGAATTCTTTCTTTTCTTCCTTTGCGATAGCTTTCGGCGGACTGTGGGACAACGGAGTTACCGTCTGCCCTAACAGTTCCTGAACAGCCGTCTGAAAATCCATACCGTAAAAATGGCGCATGAATTTGATTGCTCCGCCGCCTACCTGATTTTTGTGGTCGAACCAAGCCGAGCCGTTTATCGTTATGCTGTCATGCTTTCCGCTGCCGTCGTAATATACCAGCTTGTATTCCCGTCCTGCTTTTTCAAGCTTTTCACCCCTCGTTTGAAGAAACCGTTCTAAATTAACACTGTTGGCAAGCTGTTTTTCCTCCTCGCTATATGGTATATACCGCATTTCATCACCCCCAATTGAAAAAGCAGTCCGAAGACTGCTTTTCCCTGTTATTCTTTCATTTCCTTTTGGATTCTGAGTCCGAGCCTGAATCCCATATGGAATGCGGCTTTCGAATAGATATCATTTTCCCGTGAGATTATATCAATATACCCGTCGACAGTTTCCTTTATTTCTTCATCAAGCTTTTCAAACTCGTCGGATATATTTTTGAGCGTTCTCTTTAACCTCAGATATCTTTCATTACTCACCGCCTCCATTGAGATTTCGTCTGCATACTTATTGTACAGCTCGCCCGCTATGTCCATTGCCTCACCTCCGCAACACAATATATCAAATAGTTTCAAAAATAGCTATACCAATATCCAACAAATATTCAGCCTCAAACCTGTTCTTTTATTACATTCCCACTATAGACCAAATATACAAAGGAGCTGTCAGGGAGAATATAAGGCAGCCGAACAAAATCGCCGGAGCAGCCCATTCAAATTGTCCATGCTTGCGGTAGTCCATGTAGCTTGTAGATATTTTAACAAACAATAGTATTGCCAGAACAACATCTATTACAGGAAACACTACATCGTTTACGATCGATTTTATCTGTCCTCTTGCCTTAGTCCATGTATTGCTTACTGCGTTTGCTACCTCTCCGTCCGCAAACACTGTAATACTGCACAACACCGCCATTACTGCTGCTGTAATTATAAATATAAGTACTTTCTTCTTTTTCATATACATCCCTCCGTTAAACTTCAATCAATTTACCCGTCAGAACAGTTCTTGAACTTCCTTCAGAATTTGTACAGGTAGAAAGCGAGATCATACAATCATCATCTTCGATTTTTATTTCTCTGTCTATCACATTGAAACTCTTGAGCTTTTTAAGCCACATATCTCCTGCCCTCTGAACATTGTATACTCCGCTGTAACTCTGTGGCTGTGAAACCGAAAAGAATTCTACTCTGTATACGCTGTCCTCAGTTGTTAGCCAGCCGTATTTATGACTGTCAAAGTAATCCTCGTTCAAAAAGTTGAGAACATCCGCAAACATACTTCCGTTTTGCATATTGTGACCGTACAGCATATTCACATCTCCCGAAAAATCCGAATTACATCGCCAATCGAGAAAAACCGAACCTGAATACAAATAATTACCGTCATATGACCTGTGGAGATAATATTCATTATCCTCCGCCTGCATTATCGGATAATTGATATTTGTATCGGGAATATATATCCATCCTATTGAGTCATCATAGCTCTGATTCAGTTCCTGAACCTGTTCATTCAATTCCTTTTTTTCATCTTCCTCGATTTGCTCAGTTGGAGAAACATTCAGAACAGTAATATCGGGCATAAACGGCTTTAGCTTTTCATAGCTTATTTTCTGTGCCAGATCATCATAAAACAGAAAATATATCCCTCCTGCAATTAAAGCGGCAGCCGAAACAGCAGCCGCTATTTTCAATAGCTTACTTTTCATCTTTTCCTCCGTTCTTTTTTCTGCTCTTTAATATCAGTATTACAAGTATTGAAAGTCCTGTTCCTGTCAGTATGATCCCCGGAAGCTTACTGCGGTTATCTCCTGTCTGAGGGGTTATCTGCTTTTCTTCCGCTTCGTCTACCATAACTATCAGCGGATTTCCGTCTTTAGATACAGCAACTGTTTCTGTATTTCCTGCCTTGACAGTACCGTCCTCAAAGACCTCGAAGCTGATATCTGTGGCTATCTCATAACCGTCCGGAGCTGCGGTTTCGGTAAGCACATATTTCCCTGCCTTAAGCTTTTTAACAATATGATTTGTACCGTCTGAAATCCATTCCTCTATTACATTACCTTTTTCATCAACTATCTGAAGCTTAGCTCCTTTAAGCTCATTGCCCTCGGTATCTCTCTTTGAAAACTCAACGGTTATCGGCTTGTTTTCTGCTGTTATTTCTACAGTCTGACCGTCCTCGGTTATGTTCACCTGATACACCTTATCAGACAAAATATATCCTGTCGGAGCTTTTATCACTCTTACTGCAAACTCTCCGAACGGAATATCGGCAAAACAAAAACAGCCCTTGTCATCTGACTTGGCTGTCATTAATGCGTTTTCTTCTGTAAACTCTGTACAGTCGGGTTTAAAAAGTCCGAACACTGCGTTTTCAAGAGGTTCATTATTCTCGTCTAGTTTCAGTCCCTTTACTGTTCCTCTTTTAAGCTTGTTTTCAAACTCTCCGCAGTCGATAATTACTGTTTCTGCTTCTTCACTGTACTTAAAATCAAAAGAATACTTTTCATCGCCGAGAATATAATGCTCATCTGTGAAAATTTCCCGAACATAATACTTTGCAAACGGAAGCTTTACCGAAAATACCGCTTTCATGTTTTCATCAAGACTGATTTCAGATATTAGACCGTTTGCAGGAATCGTACTGCCGTTAGCCGCAGTTATTTCTTCCTCTGCAAATAAACCGAATCTGACACTTTTGTATTCTTCATTTGTTCCGATTCCGAAGGTTTCGTCTTGTTCTAAAATCTTTTCAAGACTGATTTCAACCCTTTGATAATCGTTGACAAACGCCGCATTTACTGTATCTCTTACTTCTATTTCCTGTCCTGCATAGACAAGTTCAATAAACTGTGATTTAGAATTAAGCACATATCCGTTAGGAGCGGTAATTTCCTTAACTTCGTACTTGCCCAGATACAACAAGTCTGTTTCGGCATAGCCGTTTTCATCAGTGATAAGTTCTGCAACTACATCTCCTGCCTTTGCTCTTACAGTACCGTCTGCTGTTATGATGTCCTCAGATGCTATCACCTGAAATACTGCCCCTGCAAGATTTCCCGTTTCAAACACCGGAGTATATGTCGTAGGATTTTCAATCAGATTTCCGTCCTCGTCTGTATATGCTGATGAAGCCTTATTTACTCTTGTAAATATATCACCTGTTTTCTGTACGCTTATTCTGCCCTTTTGAGCAGTATTGAATTTTTCTACCGTAATTACTTCTTCCTGACCGTCAATTGCAAATGGAACAGGAGTTTCGTCAAGAACATATCCGTTAGCCGTCTGTACCTCGTGAAGCTCGTAATTTCCGTAAACAAGCTCGCTTGGCATCATAAGCGATCCGCTTTCGTCTGTATAGTATGTGTCTATTGTGATCTGCGTCGGATAGTTGATCGTCTGCTCTACATAGCATTCATTCTGACAGTCCCACACTTTGAATCCGATACTTGAAACCGGAATAATATTGCCCGTTTCAGCGTCTTTTTTCACTATTTTCACAAGTGAAGTCAAAACGGCGTCGTTTATAAGGTAGAAGTAATTCTTTTCATTCTCGCTGATGACAACTTCAAAATCTTTCATCCATTCGGTGTTTTCCCAGCCCTTAGTCTGATGAACAATGTAAATACCGTATGGGAGAAGCTTGGTTTCGTCAAATCCGTTTTTATCGCATACAAGATGATCCTTTTCACTTTCCTTTGCCGCCTCAAAAGAGCCTGCGGATTTCAGATATACCTCAAATTCCGCTCCTTCTTCGGGAGTTTCTATTTGCGTTGTACCGTCATCGCTGTGCTTTATAATTGAAATCTTGCCCTTGATAACGTCCTCTTTTACTGTCATTTTTACAGTATTCTTTTCAACCGTATAATTATTGGCTTCTGCACCAACAGAGTATACTGTTTCATCTAGTAAATATCCCTCAGACGGTGAAACTTCACGGATAGTCCAATTATCTCCGCAAACATATTCCTTGGTTTTAAAGTATCCTTTCTCATCGGTAGTATACGTATCTACAAGCTCATCACCTTTGTAAATACCGTAAACGGCTCCTGCAAGACTTCCGTCACCCTGTGCTGAGTCATATTCGCTGTCCTTCTTTATTACCTCTGCCGTAAACTTTTTAAGCACATTTTTAAATGTCTTGTCTGTTGTGGCGTCTGCTGTAAGGGTTGCTGTCTGATTTGCGGGAACTACGTATTTTATAGGAACATTTTTCTCGCTTATCGTATAGGTGATTTTATTATTATCCTTGTCATACACGGGAATATCCGAGAGTACGGCAATTCCGTTACTGTTTGTATTAATTGTATATGTCTTGCCGTTCCCCTTGATTTCAAATGTTCGGTTTCCTACTTCATCGTCCTCAGACTGTTTGTTTATCTTTATTGCTCCTTTTTTAAGAGTATTTGAAAATGAAACGGAAGCTGTCTTGCCTGCCTGTACCTTTACCTTCTGCGACTTCTGTTTTTCATATCGAACAGGAACTTTTTCAGTTACTGTGTACTCTCCTGCTGTCAAATTTGGGATTTTTATCTTTCCGTTACTGTCTGTCTTTACATTGTATGTTTTACCGTTTCCCGTTACCGTAAATTCTATATTTGCAACAATTCCGTCCTCGGAAGTCTTGATAATCTCTAAATTACCGTTTTCAAGTCCTTTGACAGCCGCATAATATTTTCTTTTTCCTGCTTTCAGTTTGGCTAGCGTCTGCTTTGAATTGCTTGTCAATGTCAGAAATCCGGTAAACTCTCCTGAATCGCTCAGGTTATTCTGCGTTAATGTTACAACTGCTGTTTTTCCGTCATCTGCTTTGACTTTCAGACTGTTTCCCGACTTTGATACAACACTTCCGTTATTAACGGTCACATCAAAGTTTTTAAGCTGCTTGTTCTTATCCTTGAATGTATATGTTCCGTCTGCTCCTGCTTTTACTGCCGAGGCTTTCGCCGATTCCTTTGAAATCTTTGCAAAGGATACTGATTTTTTATCTTTCTGTATTTTTGTTTCATAGTCGTAATAATAATTGCTTACCTGCTGTCCTGCATAATCATTACGGAAATTATTTAACATCTTTTCAACCGATGTATATCCGTTGCTTACACGCTTGAAGTTCATATCTCTCTGTCCTACGATAACCTCCCATACAAGCAATTGAGTTGCAGTATATTTCATATATGATTCCGCCGTATCAAGCTTTCCCGTATATGCGTACAGAAAGGTTCGTCTTAGAGTCGATTGGATTTCCTAAGTGGACAGCGTCTTGTTTTTTACCTTGTTAAGATAATTCTCGGCTGCATTTTCATTATACATATCTCCGCTTAAAACATGCTTTCCCGGTTCAATACAGTACACTGCCCTCATGCTGTCTGATGTATGAATAATGCACCAATAATCCTCCGCATTCAGCGTATATCCGTCTCCTATGGTCATTTTGCTTTTGGTCGCAAGCTCATATGCATTTACTATCTGTACCTTTGTTTCTTCTGCAAAGACCGTTAACGGCATCATTGTAAATATCATTACGATCGTCATCATTATTGATAATATTCTTGTCATTTGTTTTTTCATACTTTTTTCCTCCTTCAAATTAAAAAAGACTAACGATTCTCACCATTGGTCTGCTCACTTAAACTTATTTTTTCACGATTATTTACTGCACGGCGAGCGGATTTTTACTCCTATCAAAACATTCATTTTATCACATTCCTAACTCCGGTTCGGGATATTCCTCAATTTCCTCTGCTTCCTCCTGAGACCGGTCTATCTCTATTTCCGTTGCCTGTATCTGCTGAAGCTCGAAATCGTATGCATTCAGCACTGATTGATTCAGAGCTTCCCTTGCTCCCTTGGATATCGGGTGAAATGTATCGCTGTATTTGGTTTCTCCGTTTCTGTCCTTATACGGCATAGACGGCATTGATACAAATCTCCCCTTTTCATTTTCACACACCTTGATCCCATGTACTGCAAATGCTCCGTCAAATGATACGCTTGCATATGCCTTTACCGTTGATTCAGGCTTATCCGTTATTCTGTTGATCGTTGCTTTTACTTTCATATTCAATTTCTCCTTTACATTTTCATGACTGCCGTTCACACACAGGCAGATACCCATATTTCTTTAAATAATTATACAGAAATATTCTTCCCGACTGAGTCCAATATGTATGGACAGTTGTCTTATCCTCGTCATATTGATATGTCTTTGACTTTGTATATCCGCAGTCTGCATACTTCTGATACAATACCCATGTTCCGCTTTTCAGCTTATACTGAATCCCCAGAAAATGAAGCAGATCATTGAACACCTGTGCCGACATTCCGTAATCTTTAGCTATTACTGTTACGGGTATTGCATTTTTACTTTGCAGTATCTTATCAAGATAACCGCACTTTTCGGCAAGCTTGGCATTATCAGCTTCAAGCTTCTTATTTTTCTTCTGCTCATTCACAAGCATTGTACATATCTGTATCACATTTTCAGGCGAACATATCATTTTTTCAAGGACTTCCGCATTGGCATACATTCCGTATTTGCGTATTGTCGGAAGCACCTCATCAAAAACAAATGATTCAAATCGTTGTGCAGATTCCAATTTTGATCTTACTATCAGACGATATAAATCTCCTTCTGAAATAAATTTTTTCTCTTGTTTCCCTCCGTTTGTTAGGAGTGAGCGTTTCACGCACCCCTTACAATGTCTGCGTACTGCTTCATGCGGATTAGAATATCCCAGTATTTCTGCACATCTCTTAGCAGGAAAATATGCTTTTCCATTTTCCCACAATACCTCTAACTTACCGAATTCAATGTTTTCAAACACCTTTATATCGTTCATATCCTAACACTCCGTTTCAGTTGTCCTCATCTTCAGCCTTATCAAGAAAAAGCGCTATTTCAAATTCTCCGTCCAGTTCTAATCTGAATTTCAGCTTCACTCCCTCCGGCATATATACCTTCGGTATATGAATCATTCCGTTTTCAACCTCTGCATACCCTGTAATTTCATTCTTTTCTTTCATATACTTAAACCTCCGTTTTCTTCATCAAAAAGTGAGAACTGTTTTATCATATTCCTTCTCTCACTCATATCGTAATTTGATATAAATAACTCCTCATACATACAGCCGCCCTCATATCTCTGTGCCAGATTGTTCAGTCTGCTTATTTCTTCAATTTGTATATTCGGTTTATCCCATATCTCCCGTATCTCAGGACAGTCATTGTAGGACACAAGGAATTTTCCCTTTATATCCAACAGACTGTCACGCAGCCTTACATGATCCGCTGTTTTAAACCCTACATCCTTATAGTAATTCTCCGTTGCAAAATACGGAGGATCACAATAAAAAAAGCTGACGGGACGGTCATACTGCCTTATCAGCTTTTCAAAATCTCGGTTTTCTATCACTACCTTCTGTAATCGTCTACTTGCCATATCTATCTGCGGAAAATCCGACCACATTGAATGCGGCTGACTTCCAAAGCTGTCTAAACTGCTTGCATAGCTATATCTTATCAACTGATAGAACTTTGCAGCTCTGTCTACATCATAGAAGCGTGTAAACAATCCGTTTTTATGTAAGCTTGATATCCAATTGAAATCCTCCCTTGAATTGAGAACATATCTCAGTTTGTATTTCAGCTTATCAGGTTTATCTCTCACACAGCGGTACAGATTGGCGAGATTTGAATTGTAATCATTTATTACCTCAAAATCCATTCCGGGCGGTTTATGGAATAATACCCAACCTGCGCCTCCGAATACCTCAATATACCTTTCATAAAACGGAGGAAATCTTGCAAGCACTGCTTCTCTTAATGCTTTCTTTCCTCCTACCCATGTTTTGCCGACTGCAGAATAAAATCTGCTGCTGGCAAAGCGGCTTTTTTTATTGTATAAACTTTTCTGCGGTCGGCAAATGCAGAAAGGAAGTAAATGAACAGTTTTATCTCCTTGTCGGCTTCTTTGGCTGTTGTCAGCAGACAGCCTGTAAACAATCCTGCCGTACCTCCTATCACCATTCCTATAAATAAGTATACCATTTACATCATCTCCATTCCCATTTCTTCTGTTTCTTCTTCATATTCATCTATTGATGTTATTTCTACATATTCACTTATTATGCATAGCGCCTCGTCATAGCTGCCTGAGGAGGTTATACGTTCACACATTTCCTTTGCCTCATCTGCCATATCATTTTCTTTCAGCGTTTTTGATGCGATCCCCATGAGATTAAATACATTCCCGTTTTGACCTATTAGTTGACATTCAGGCTTTTTCTGTTCTGAAATAAACCCTCCAAGTCTGTTCGGTACATAATCCGATAGCCATTTACCTCCGAACTGATCATGCGTCTGCAATCTCCACATTGCAAGCTTTCCTATATCAAGCTGCACATCTTCAAACGGAAACAGCATGCATGTTAAGTTTTCATTTTTAAATACATAGCATTTTTCAAACCTACTTCCGTTTTTCAAAATATCCGCTTCTGTCAGCATTTCATTTATTCCGTCAACCCATTCCTGAAGATCACCTCCACAGCCCTGTATAACCAATCCCTCACGGTTTTCCATATTTCTCAGCTGCCGGGCTTCTATCCTTGTTATTGTCATATCTGACTCATCTCCATTCCCATATCTTCACTAAGTTCTGCATTATCTTGAAAATATTCTTTTATTGTGGTTGTTTCTCCTAAAAAATTTGGTTCGATATCTTCATTTAATGATATATACCCTTTCTCGCCCAGCTTTATATGTTCTTTTGTTATTACTGAACCCCCATGATTCACTGCAACTATATTTTCAAGCGCAGCAAACCTTTCTCCGTCGTCTGATTGGCGTAGATGATAACAATACAATCCTTTGGGTATGCAGTATCTCCCGCAGTTCATTCCTATATCCTCGTCCGCCCATTCATGTTGTATATTTACTTCCGGATACATTTCCGCAAGCTTTTCCATTATCGGATGCGGCGCTGCCCATGCCGTTAAAAAAGTGATTTTTTCTTTTGGATTGTTATTCTTAATTTCATCATATCCGTAGGCATTCCACTTTGTTCCCCAATTTGCTAGCGACCAGTCATACCAATTATTTTGACCGTATAGTTCCCGTTCTTTTGAACCCAGATCTCCACGGCAGATATTATCGGGCATCGGAATTATCTTTTCAAAATCTATTGATCCCAATCCTATTTCATCATTTTTTATTGTTTCCAATAAATTTTTTATTTCCATCCTACCACCATTTAATTCTATTATGTTAGTTACATGATTCGGCATTATGACTCCTCCTTATCAAATTCAAGCAGATTTCTTCCTATCGCCTCAATAACATTTACCGTTACTGCATTTCCGGCTAACTTGTACAACTGTGCGTCAGACATTCCGGATTCCTGAACCTTACGGAATTGTTCATCCGTAAACGCCTGCAGACGCCAGCATTCCAACGGCATTAATCTTCTTATTCTTCCTCTATGAACTATACCGTGCCTATCTGTAACTGTAAGCGTAAACATCGGTTCATTCGGCTCTTTTATTCTTCTGCCGTTTTGACGGGTTTTCTCCTTAAACGGATTTATTATCGCTCTCGGTTCTTCTTCAACCAATATTCCCGAACGCTCTCCCTTATGTTTACCGTTGGTAACTCCCAAATCATACCGTGTATGCAGACACCTTGCCTTATCAGTTATCTCAGGGTTTTCATTCAAATCCACAAATACTGCTGAATGCTCTGCCTTTCTTTTACTTACTCCGCTGTCCTGACGTGTTGTTATACATCTTGCCTTTTCTGTCAGCTTCGGTGGCGGATTCATATCTATCAGGTATAATCCTGTTTTTCCTCCCATTCCTCCCGATCCGCTGCATTGAGTTGACGCCAGTCCTTCAGCATCATATACTCTTGTTCCCTGACTTCCTCCTATTAACTGTTTAAGAGCTGCTTGTTCTCTGCTTTCATCGCTATCTTCATTGCCGCTTTCTCCGAAAGCCAATATTTCGATGGGGCTTCTTTCTCCAAGATATCCCACAAGATACACTCTTTTCCTGTCTTGGGCAACTCCGAAATTTGCGCTGTTAAGCACACGCCAGCACACGCTATACCCCAATTCGCAAATCTTTTCAAGGATGATTCCGTAGCTTCTCCCCTCCGAATGACTAAGCAGTCCGGCAACATTCTCAGCCACAAAATACTTGGGTTTTTTGGCTTCAAGGATTCTAATATATTCGAGGAACATATTTCCTCTGTCGTCCTCAAACCCTTTTCTGAGTCCTGCATATGACCAGCTTTGGCATGGCGGGCCTCCAACGAGCAAGTCAAAATCCGGCATTGTTCTGTAATCGATTTTTGTGATGTCCTCATAAAATTCCTCTTTTCCCGTATCAAACAATATTCTGTAAGCCTTTTGCGCAAACTTATCAATTTCACACCATCCTACTATTTTAAATCCTCCTACTCTTTCCAATCCGCTTCGGAATCCTCCGATTCCCGCAAATGCTTCAAACACACGAATCATTCATATCTTCTCCTTTCTGCTTTTAGGTACCAAAAAGCGGTTAAGTCTTTTTTGACCTAACCGCTTACATTGACATATCCATTTGTACTTCTTCCGTTATTTCTTCAATTTGATCCTGATTGGCTTCTTTGAGCGCCGATGACACAAGATTGGCAAAGCCTTCAGTATCGTCTATCATAGCCTTGAATCGACTCCCTAAGTCCTCCATTAGCGACAGACTGTCTGCATAACAGAAAAATCCGCCTGCCTCACAGTCAAAATAAATCTTACTTAGATTCGGTTCATCTGCAAAGGCTCTGCGAAATACTGTTTCCCACTCATATCCGTTTCCATGTGTATAGAATTGTCCATCCTCCGTAACAGGATCGCCTATCTCTTCTGCATAAGCATTAAAAGCCTCCTGACCGTATTCCTTAAGCTGAAGGCACAGACTGAACCTGCCGTCATCGTGATCAACGATATATAACGGAGAATTCGCTTTGTCAAATGCCTTAATCCTTTCCTTAATATTTATTTCTTCTGTCCCTTCCTGACTTATTGTATGAAATTTATCCTCTCCGGGTATCAGCGACAGTGAACCTCCGCTGTCCCATTTCATTATTAGATTTCCTGCGTCATCTATAAAATCTACTGTTCCTTTAGAGCCTGGCGGTATTGGAAACGGATCGTTTTCCATACTGTCAAGGCATATTCTTGTGCCTTTTGGATATCTCTGCCGAAGCAGTTCTACCTTTTTTTCATTGTATACCAAATTTATTTCCCTCCAAATTTCATTTTTTTATTATTTCTTACTTCCACATTCTGCATCCCTTCTTTCAGACATTAAAAAAAGCCGTTCTTGATTTTGCTTTTCCTCTTGTGGATAAGCAACAAAAACGGCTTTATTTTTTCTACATATACAAAAAAGGCAGACTTGAGTTTTTCTTTCTCAAATCTGCTTCCATTTTCTTTTTATTTTATTTTGTGTCGGTTCGATCCCTCAAAGTTGCCCAAAATCGCCCAAAAGCATCTATGGTTTTTTATCTCTTTTTTTCGCCCTCAAAACACGAAAAAAGCCCGTATCTACGGGCTTTACGGCACTGTCATCTATTTTGTCAGTGCATGATGGGGTGGGAGATGGGAGTCGAACCCACGACCTTCGGGACCACAATCCGACGCTCTAACCAACTGAGCTACACCCACCATAAAATAAAATGGTGCGCCTTATTGGACTCGAACCAATGGCTTACTGCTTAGAAGGCAGTTACTCTATCCAGCTGAGTTAAAGGCGCATTTGGCAGGGGCAGAAGGATTTGAACCCTCGGCACGCGGTTTTGGAGACCGCTGCTCTACCAACTGAGCTATACCCCTAAAATGGTGGGCCATTAGGGACTCGAACCCCAGACCAACCGGTTATGAGCCGGTTGCTCTAACCAACTGAGCTAATGGCCCAAAATAAGCCGGCATTGAAATAATTTTCCAGGACGCGACCGTCCAAGTATCGTCTACGCGGAAGAGCTTAACTGCTGTGTTCGG
>CABIYQ010000019.1 GCA_902362965.1 Oscillospiraceae bacterium | reverse complement strand
CCCATTCATTTTGAAAATTCTTTACTTTCTTCTTAATTCTTTTCGCCTTTTTGTGTCCAGATTATTGACTATGGTCCATGCCTGCCTGAAAGAAAACATGGTAGGTATCATTGTTAGGTTCTTTCTTGACAGCATAGTCAATGTCATATTTCTTTGCCACGCTTAGAAAATCCTCGATACCTTTGACTTCCACGTTTTCAAGCTTACCCGAATGTTCCGACAGTTTCTTCATGGACACTCTGCCTTTTTTCTGCGACTTGCCCGAAAGAAAGTCGTTCATGGCTGATTTCAGCACATCGACTGTAAAGTCCTTACTTTTGACGGACAAATCTATGGTCTTTCGCAAGCCTTTTTCAAAGTCAGTACTCATGACGGAAACTCAAACACTGCGTCGATGTTCTCATGAAGCCACTTTGAAAAATCACTCTTAACAGCATTAAACTTCTCCTCATCGTCATACTCTGCAACAACAATGCCATTTTCAGAATCGCTGTTCAGATATGCCATGAAGCCAAAGCCTGAATCATCTTCGTACTCACCGCAGGTCACACAGGCAACCGCATTTGTATAGTTGAACACAGTTCCGTCCTGAGAGATAATTGATAGGGTCATACGCTCACTCCTTTCCCGCTTACTAATTTAAGTTTAGCAAAACAGGGGTATCAAGTTCTGCCAAGCAGGAGTAAGTCAATGTCAAGTTTTGTACAAAATTCATCTGGTTCATAAGAAAGTTGAGCCTTCAGGAAATTTTGCCAGAAGGTGATTGAAAAAATGAAAGTTTTATGCTATACTATTTAATAGGAAAGACTTCTCAGAAAGGAGAAACCAATGGATAATATCGTTAATATCGGACAGAATGATGTTATGAGCAACTTTACCAAGACAGATGACATCATGAATGATATGAGAAAAATTATTGAGAGTTCTCAGAAAACTGCACATCAGGCAGTAAACACAATTCTTGTTCAGCGTAATTGGCTGATAGGATACAGAATCGCAAGCGAGGAATTAAATGGTGAAAATCGTGCTGATTATGGCTTGGAAGTGATTAAAAAACTTTCAAAAGAACTTACTGAACTTTACGGAAAAGGCTATGACAAAAGCAATCTTTATCATTTTTTGAAGTTTTATAAATCGTTTCCGAAAATTTTCGACACAGCGTGTCGACAATCTGTAATGCTTCTCACATGGTCACATTACAGAACTTTGTTACAGGTTGAAGATAAAACTGCCCGTGATTGGTATGAGAAAGAAGCCTATGAGCAAACATGGAGCGTCCGTACATTGCAAAGAAATATCTCATCACAGTATTACTACCGTATGTTGCAGACACAAGACAAGGAACTTGTTGAGAATGAGATGAAACAGCTTACTGCTGATTTTCAAGCCGACAAGCTGGAATTTATAAAGAATCCTGTGATTGCTGAATTCTTAGGCTTGTCATCAAATACAGATTTCACAGAAAGTGAACTTGAATCAAGTATTCTCTCCAATATTCAGAAATTTCTTATGGAACTCGGAAAAGGGTATGCCTTTGTTGCAAGACAGCAGCATATCAAGACAGAGAAACAGGACTATTTCATCGACCTTGTTTTTTACAACTATATTCTCAAGTGTTTTGTTCTGATCGACCTAAAAACAGAGAAAATCACGCATCAGGACGTAGGGCAAATGGATATGTATATCAGAATGTATGATGAACTGAAACGAAGCGAAGGCGATAACCCGACGATAGGTATTGTCCTTTGCTCCGATACCGATGAAGATATTGCAAGATATTCTGTTATGCACGGCAACGAACAGCTTTTTGCTTCAAAGTACAAGCTGTATCTGCCGACTGAAGAAGAACTCCGTGCAGAAATCGAAACACAAAAAACGATGTACTATTTGCAGCATGGCAAGGACAAAGATAACCAATAATCAAAATACTGCTGAAAAGAAAAAAGACCAACTTGGCATGATACCGAGTTGGTCTTTCGTGTTATATCAGCTGTTCAATTTCCTTTTCACCGAGTTCAAGATGATAGTAGATACCTTGTCTTGAAATAAACATTTCCTTTGAGATTTTTATAATGCTATCAAGTTTGATATACTTTCTAATGAGTATTTCTCTGCGGTTATCATTTTCGATCTGCTGAATCTTTTCAATCATCTGAACCTTAACCGCATTTCCGTTATCAATCATAAATTTCAGAGTATTAGTTAGACTGTCAATTTCAGGCTGCAAATAATCCTGCATTGCACTTTCATTTGCTAAAGCATTCATGCCGTCCAGCTGAAGCTTAACACTCCTGATTTGGCGGTCAATAATGGCATACTGCTCTAAAAATTCCTTACCTGTCAAAGTAGTAAACCTCCCGCATTTTCCTGATAAAACACTTGCCATCAAGTCCCGACAGCAGGCTGAACCACTCCGACAGAAAGAAACTTTCCAGTTCTGATTTTCGCCTGTAAATAGCATCACTTCTTGTGTGATTTTTGAGTGCGAACAGTGTGTATTTATAGCTTTCCGCTGCCATCGTAACTATGGCATGGGCAAGTGCTATGTAACCGTCATCAAGTGAAACTGACATCAATATCACCGTTTGCAAGTGAAATCTTCAAACCTTCTACGGCAGTGTGATAAGAACTGTCCGTTACATATTTCAGAAGTTTCAGAAATTCATTTATGCCGTATTTTTCGAGATTCATGTCAAATACAGACTTTTTATCCTCTGCAAAAATGCCAAGAATAATCTCTGTAATCCCCACAACGTCAATGTCATAAAAATTGCCGACGTTGACCATTTCACCGTTATCGAGCAGTGCAAACAGAGCATAGGGAATCACTTTTTCATCGTCAAGCGGAATTGCTCTGTGGACAAATTTCTTAATCTTGTTCATCGGAACAGGTCTGCCGTACTCTGTAATAATCATCTTTTCCATTTTGAAATCCTCCATTACTTTCTTTCTGTCATTGTGTAGTAGCTGCTAAAATCGGAACCAAGCCAGTTTTCCAGCTTGTACCTTGCATAGTCACGCTCCTCCTCCGTTGCGTAAACGGCAAGAATTATCTCATCGCCAAGAGTGGTAAGTGCAGTAATCGCAAATTCAAGGCTGTCGGGGTTGAATTCATCATCAACAATTTCACTGATATTGCCGTTTATGCTGTCAATGAATACAGACTGAATCATTGCAATTATATCGCAGTTCAGCGTAATATTATCGTAGGTTTTTATCATTTTCATGTCTTTTAACTCCTTTTTTATCATTCACTCAAAAGCAAATTTTTAAGTTCATCGTAACTTTTCTGAGCCTGTTTCATACGGTAGGAAATGCCTTTCATGGCGAAGGCAAAAGTTGCAGGAAGAATACGGTCAAAGGTGCGCTTTTTCTTCAAATCTGTGCAGTTTCCCATATCGTTTATGTCAATATTAGTTGTCACAATCATCGGCTTGTTGGCTGAAATTCTTGTATCCACAAGACTGTGAACTCTTTCAAGTGCAAATTCCGTGCCACGTTCTGCACCTAAATCGTCGATGATAAGCAGGTCGGGAGATGTAATGCCGTAAATATACTCAGCATATTCAGACTCGTTGAAAAAACTGCCACGCTCCACAATCTGCATGGAAGTCAGCCATTTTACGCTGATACCACGATTTAAGAGAGCATTTGCGATACAAGCCGCAAGGTAGGTTTTGCCCGTTCCGACATCACCGTAGAGCAAAAGTCCTGTTTTGCCCATTTGCTCAAAATTTCGGATATAGTTCATGCCTATTTTTCTTGCATCAGTCGATTCCACCGTTCCAATATCAGCAGAAAGATAATGTTCGGGAATGTTCGCAAGTTCTTTGTTTCGGCTAATGATATTTTCAAGCTGCTGTTCGGCTTTCTCACGTTTTTCCCTTGCCGTCTGACAGGCACAGCAGCAGCCTACAATCTCAGGCATACCCATTTTCAGTAGTTCTTCGGGCATACGGAACTGCTTTGCCGTACCGCACTTTCCGCAGTGCCAGAGTCCGTCCTCTGCAATGTAATCATCGGCGTTCTTGTTGTCGATAAAGTTCTTTTCGGCATTTTCAGAAATTGTCTGAAAAATGCTTTTCAACAGGTCATTCATAACGTTTCCTTTCTGCTGACAAGATAATTCATGATATTATCAGAATCAGCGTTCCAAAATTCTTTTTGTATACCGAACTTACGGCATAAACTGCTTTCAAACAAGTCAGTATCCGGCTCTGTTTTGCTGTATTTCAGGCTGAGTATACATTCCTTTGACAGTTTGTGTTCAAGTTCTTTCAGCACACTGTCAGCTGAAATCCAATGAAACTCACACAGAAGCAGAAACCTGTCCCAGAAGCGAAATACTTTTTTCTGTTCAAGTTCTTCAAGGGTATAAATTCCCGATGATTCAGCCAGTTTCTTAACCGCATCGGCAAACGGAATATTTTCTATCTTGCTGACAAATCCCAACACATCGCAACTTTTACCGCAGTGAAAACAGGTGAATATTTTGTCACGAAACAGGTGCATTGCATAAATGTGACTGTGACAGAACGGGCATTTACAGCGTTCATTCTTAACTTCTGCATATTCTGAGATAACAGAAGAAAGCGGATTTTTCATTCGGATAAATTCCAATAATTCAATATTTACAAACATTTTTCACCTCACAAATCGGTCAAACGGATTGACATTCACATCGTAGACAGATTCTTGTACAGAAACTGACCTGTCAAGCTGAGGATAGTCCTTTGAAACCCTTTCAACTACCCAGTTCAGAATCGTATGATAATCGGATTTATACTGTTTTCCGCTTGAAAGCTTGTAATTGTTCAGAATCTCAATGCACTTGTCCACAAAAGCCTTTGTATGCTGCTGTGTAAGTTTCTGATATTCTTCCTCAGTCATAGTGACAGCTTCTGCATATTTTTTTTTGTTGTCCTGAGCCTTTTTCTTTGACTGAGATTTGGAAGATGATTTTTGCGGGACTGAAACTGTGGTGTTTAATTTTTTCGTACTTAATTCTTTAGTACTTGATATGTAAGTATTTAATTGTCCCTGATTTTCTACACCTTGAATTTCAAGATGTAGGTTTTCTGTATCTTGTTTTTCTGCATCTTGAGAATCTGCATTTAGTTTTGCTTCCTCTCTTAATTTGATAAACAATTCAGGACACTCAAGACCGTTAGGCATATCCTCGTAAGGAATTTCATAGATGTGATAAACGTACTCAAAGCGTCCGCTTTTTGAATAGTTGGGAGGAAGCTTTTCTACATAGACGTAACATTCATCAATCAATTCATGCAGGGCAGATCGAACTGCTGTTTCTCCCTCTTTGCAAATTTTTACAAGACCTGCAATAGAATAGTTCCAACCGTCAAGCAATCCAAGTATTTTTGACATAAGTCCAACAGCTTTCAGGCTAAGTTTCAAATTTCTCAAATGGTGATTGCTCATAATTGTAAAATCGGTATTCTTATGCACTCTGACAACAGATGAGTTAGTTTCCTTTGTCATAATAATCCTCCGAATAAAATAAAAAAGCATTCCTCAATAATATGAAGAACGCTTTGCGTTTACCTATTCGATTTTCTTTGCAAATTTAAGCCTGTCTTAATTATATTTTATTATTCACAAATGTAAAATTTCTGTGAACCCGAGTTCCCTTAGCGTATTACGATTGTGGAACGATGCCGTTGTTGTTGACTCGCTTTTTAGTAAGAACATCAACGGTGTAGGTCTTTTGAAGTAGTGCATCACCCATGTACTTTTCGTTTGTAAGAATAAGTCTGATGCCGTCTGGTCTCCATTTTGCTTTGCCTGCAGCTGTAAGATAACCTTCTGCAGTCAATCCGTCTGCTATGTTCTTAAGACTCTTACCTTCAAGGTACTCTCTGTAGATTCTCCTTACAAGCATTGCACCTTCCGGTTCAATTATAAGATGACCTTTTTCATCCTTAGTGTAGCCAAGGAAACGATTGTGGTTGACCTGAACTTCGCCATTCTGGTATCGGAACTGAAGTCCCATCTTCACGTTCTTGCTCAAGGACTCTGATTCCTGCTGTGCAAGTGAGGCCATGATGGTAAGAAGAACTTCTCCCTTGGTATCCATCGTGTTGATGTTTTCCTTTTCAAAATAAACAGGCACGTTCTTTTCCTTTAACTGTCTGATGTACTTCAGGCAGTCAAGGGTGTTTCTTGCGAATCGGCTGATTGACTTTGTAATGATCATATCGATGTGACCTGCCATGCACTCATCAATCATACGATTAAATTCTTCACGCTTTTTTGTATTTGTACCACTGATACCATCGTCTGCAAATATCCCGGCAAGTTCCCATTCAGGGTTCTTACTTATGTAAGTGGTGTAATGCTCGACCTGTGTTTCATAACTTGTTGCCTGTTCCTCGCTGTCTGTACTAACTCGGCAGTACGCTGCGACCTTTAGCTTTGGCTTTTCTGTAACACCGACTGTGTTGCCTACACGCCTTTTTGCCGGAATAACTGTAATGCTTTTTCCTGCCATTGTTATTCCTCGCTTTCAATTAAACTATAAATATATTTCGCCTGCTCAAACGGATCAGTGTAACTGAGTTCTGCAGGCTTGAAATGGAATGTAGTAGGTAAGGATTTCTCTTCTTTAGGCTTCTGCCTGTTATTCCTACCAAGTACATCCTTTCTTCTTTGCTTTTCTTCTAATGCCTTATCAAAGGTTTCCTGGTCAATTATCTGTGGGTAGTAATCAGTCCCAAGATACTTTTTATTGCCAAGCATTCTTGTTACCGTACCGTGGTATGTTTCTATACCGACATCTCTTGCTGCAACCACAAGTGACTTTCCTTCAAGGAAACCTTTGTACATTTCTCTTAACTGTCCGGCTGCAACTTCATCAATCACAGCCTTGCCATCGACAACCTTGTAGCCAAATGGTGTATGTTTCATGCTATCCCAACCTTTCTGTAAGTCTTAATTCAAACTTGAATTCAAAGACAATTTCTTCTCTTGATTTCACGATTATTTTCTCAATGAACCTTTCAAAGACATCATCATCAAATTCTGTAAAGGTATCTGATTTACCAAGGAACTCCACAAGGTCTTTGATGCTGCTTTCTACTGTGTAGCCTGACTCATCCATTCGAAGAATCATATCTCTCTTGCTTATCAGTTCCTCGTATTCGGTTACCAGCTTGTTGTGGGCATTGTAGAATACCGAAAGTTCAAGGTATCCCTTGGTAAGCAATGCATTCATCTGCTTACGCTGTTCATTATCCGTCATTGCCTTTTCTATCTTTTCGATGTCAAACTCGTTCTTCTTTGCATTTGATGTGCAGATGGAAACAAGAAGTGGTTTTAACACCAGATCATTTCCAAATCTAAGCTTGTTCATCATTGTAAGAAATGCTCTCTTTAAATCATCATCTCTGATGGCTTTCATTGAGCAGGAATCCTTGTCTTCGATGTGTTTGGCACAGCACCATGCAATGTAATAGCCACCGACAACTGTGATGGTTCTTCTTTTAAGCGTTGTACCACATTCACCACATTTGATTCTTCCTGAAAAGCCATAACGGTTCTGGTATTTAGAAGTATCACCACCGTTGCCTTTCTCAATTCCACGCTGCCTTATAACCTCGTTTGCCTTATCAAAGGTTTCATGGCTAATAATTGCCTCGTGGTGGTTTTCACAGAAGAACTGATCGCAGTCACCATTGTTGCTGTGTCTGTTGAAATTGTCATCCGTGAAGGTCTTCTGGAAAAGAACATCACCCGTATATTTCTCATTGCTGATAATTCCGTTGATGGTGCTTGCCTGCCACTTTCCACCTTTCTTTGTTGGAACACCCTGTTGGTTCAGTTCCTGGGCAATGGAGTGGGTACTTCTGCCATCAAGGGTATCTGCAAATATCTTCTTTACCACTTCTGCCTGGTCAGGAATAACTACCATTTCGCCTTCCACATTGGCATAACCATAAGGTGGGTAGCCGATGATAAATGTGCCATCCATAAATCTTCGTCTGATGCTCCATTTCTCATTCTCCGAAATGGATACAGATTCGTCTTTGGCCATACTTGCTAAAATAGCAAGCATAAGTTCACTCTCCATAGAACCGGTATGGATATTTTCCTTTTCAAACTGAATGTAAACATCGTACTTCAGCAGCTGTCTTACAAGTTCAAGGCAGTCTGTAGTATTTCTTGAAAACCTGCTGATTGACTTTGTAAGTACAAGGTCGATGAGTCCCTTTTCGCAGTCATTGACTAATGTCTTAAGACCATCTCGTTTATCCTTCTTTGTGCCACTGATACCTTCATCATAATAAAGGCCTGCATATTCCCATTCAGGATTTGACTTGATGTAATTCTCGTAGTGTTGTTTCTGCGTATCAAGGCTTAGTAATTGATCTATGTTATCCGTAGAAACACGGCAATAGGCAGCAACTCTTGTCTTCCTGATAAGCATTGATTCAACCTGATCGATTTTTGTTACAGTCTTCACCTGTATCACCTCCCTTTCGCATGGACATATTCCCGTAGAACGCACTATATATCAAGTCATTTAGAGCATAATCTCGCCTAAATAGGGAGAGAAAATAAGTCTGTTTTTCTCGGAGATTTTGTGTAATTCATCATCAGAAATCAGACCCTTTTCATGCATCGTTTTGACTATCTTTTCTGCAAGATAAAAGTCAAACTCGTTCTGTAATTCTTCGTCTGTAAAAGTCTTGACTGCTGGTGCAGGTAGAACTGCTCCGTCTACTAATTTTGTAATCTGCATAAAAAAAACACCTCCTACCAGGTAGCCTTGGCAGGAGGTTAAAAAGGACGTTTCTGTTAATCTTTCTTATAAAACTGACATTCGTATCCATCGGCACGAAGTAACAAGCCTTCTGCCCACGGTGGCGTTCTGCCCATCAGTTTGCATACGGCATCAAGTGACATATCCTTTCTGCACTCGATGATGACTTCATCATGCATATGAGCAACAATGCTGCAGTTCCTTAAAGTCTTCATTGCATACATAAGGACATCTCTTGCAATTGCCTGAGTGATGTTCTCGCAGAACTTGGGACCGTAGCTTTCGAGTCTTTCCCATTTCTTTGTACCACCGATACCTTCATAGGTTACGGATTCACTTCCAAACTGATTGATTCCCATCTTTGGTTTTACATAGGCAAGCCTTCTGCCGGATGGGAGTTCAATAAAAAGGAATCCACTCTCATAGCTGAATCGGATGCCGTGAGTTTCTGTATCCATTCGTTTAATAACAGTTTCCTTCACACATCTGTCTATGTCCCACCACAGTGTAGTGATGTAGGGATTGGCATTTCTCCATGCCGTTACAAGTGGCTGGAGTTCTTCTTCAGTAAGTCCCATCTCGATTGCACCCATAGCTTTCAATGCACCAACTGATCCACCATAGCCAAGTGCCAATTCAGCAATCTTACCTTTCTGTCTTAAGTGTCCATTCACACCGTGCTTTTCCACCGGAACACCAAACATCTGTGATGCCGATGAGCAGTAGATATCCTTGCCTTGTTCAAATACTTTGATTCGCCACTTTTCACCTGCAAGCCAGGCAAGGACTCGTGCTTCTATGGCAGAGAAATCTGCAACGATAAACTTGTTGTCACCCTGTGGCACAAAGGCAGTTCTTATAAGCTGTGATAAGGTATCCGGGATATCCTCATACAAGAATTCAAGTGCATCATAATTGCCATTACGAACCAGGGAACGAGCCTGTGCAAGGTCACTCATATGGTTCTGTGGGAGGTTCTGCAACTGTATCAGTCTGCCACTGAACCTTCCTGTTCTATTGGCACCGTAGAACTGAAACATACCTCTGGCTCGGCTATCCTTACACACAGCATTCTCCATAGCCGTATATTTCTTCACACTGCTTTTTGCAAGCTGCTGACGAAGAGATAAGACTTCTGCCAAGTGTTCCGGTGCATCCTTAATCATCTCGGCTACTACCTTTTTACCAAGACTGTCAGTTTCAAGTCCGTTGTCAGAAAGCCAGCCTTTCATCTGCTGTACCGAGTTGGGATTGTCGAGATTTGTCAGTTCCTGCATTTTAACTGTAAGTGCATCTTTGCTTTTCTCATCAAATGCAATAGCCTGTGATACAAGAGCCATATCAAGACCAATGCCTCGGTCATTGATTTCCTGGTCAAGATTGTACTCGTCCCACATTTCATCAGACACCGGAAATCTAGCAAGCTTATCCTTGATGCCCATTTCCGTTTCAACATCACGGATATTGTAGGCTTTGAACTGCTGCCACTTTTCCATATCGTGATAAGGCATATTTCTTGTTCTGCCACCATTCGCTTTAGTTGGAGTGCAAGGCACACAGAAATACTTGATGAGGTTTTTACCTTCTGAAAGTTTCTGCTTTTCAAGTCCAAGGACAGCACCGACACCCTCAAGAGATAACGGAAGTCCGAGTGTAGCTGACCATATCATGGTGCAACGCCATGACACAGGATCAAGACAATGCCCCTCAAGAGATACACCTAAATCCCTTAAATACCTGGATAGACAGATTCTTTCAAACTGAGAATTGAAAGCCCATTTGATAACTGAATCATCTGTAAGTGCATCGATGATATCCTGTGGTATCGTTTCTCCCATTGCCAGGTCAACAACCTTAACCTCACCACCATCGACTGAATAACCGAATAAAAGGATTTCAAAATCATCACCCTCTGTGTACTTGTAAACACCGGATTTCTGCAAACTTATGCTGGAGTAGGTTTCTATATCAATACTGATTGATTTCATTATTTCACTTCCTTCCAAAGCAAAATAGACGGCAGAGGATAACCTCCACCGCCCATATGCTTATTCTTCAGTTGATTCTTTCTTTTCACTTTTCTTGGCTCTGTGTTTCTTGATACTGTCACGCACAAGCCAGATACCATTCATGATAGTACTCACAATACCGTAGATTGCAGCACCCATTAAAAAGTAGAAAATGATAAGTACATCAATCTGCTTTGCTAATTCATATAATTCGTTCATATCGTTTACCTCGTGTTTTCGTAATATCGTTTATAACGGGACAGTGGTATTTCACACCATCCACAGGAAGTTATAAGGTTGGGTCAGATTAAGATAAGAAATCGTCATCCTCTTCAGTTGTGAAGTCATCTGCTGCAGATGTTCTTCCACCAAGTGACTCACCATCTCTGATCTTCTGAATGTTACCAAGACCACAGGCAATGCCCTTATTACCATTAGAGTTGAAAGCATAGAAGTTAAGAGAAACTCTTGCATAGCACCCACTGTACACTTCATCACGGTCAAGGATAGGTTTTACTGCCTTGTCTACAATCTGTGGTGCTGTAGAGCTGTTTGCATTGATGAAGTAGTGACCCTTGTAAGCCTCATCATCACGTTCTGTATCTCCGTCACGAAGAGGTAACTTGATTGCTGCCTTGTTAGGTTTCTTGCCACCAAACTTAGCGATACCATCTTCGATTGCAGCATCTATAGCTGTTTCAATTGCCTTTAATGTTTCCTTGTCATCCTTTGGAATAAGAACAGATACACTGTATCTTTCAGGACCACCATTGATTGATACTGGGTCCCATCCGTGGAAATAAGAAAGTCTTGTGTTTTTACCTGTAATAACTTTAGTTCTGTTTACATTAGCCATAATCATTAATCCTCCATTTTAAATTCGTTTTTAGCGTTTGTAACATTGATTGCTGGTCTCTTGTCCGAGTCTGGTACAAGAGTTGGCTTTCCGGGTGGTTTGATAATGAGGTCACCCAGTATTTCCTCAAAGTTTGCTTTACCCATCAGTTTCTGCATCTCTGTAAGAGTAATAAGTGACTGACGGTAAATGTCCTTATAGCCTGCATCCTTGGCTGCTTTTGCAACGGCATCTTCATCCTTGAACTTACGGACAGAGCGTCCTTCAACAACCTTAAATCCAGTCCATTCCTTACCATGGTTTACTGCTGACTCAGTCGCATAAGCCATGATTTCATTTGCCCACTTTGTCAGATCAGGAATAATCGTTAATACCTCTTCGATTTCACTGTCTGTAAGAAGTGGAGGAAGTTTGAACTCTTCCTGTGCTAGTTTCAATTTTTCTTCTGCTCTTGCTCTACATCTGACTGCTGCCCTGCAGAAGGTACACCATTCACCAGGACAATATTCGCCCTCGCCATTCATGGCCATTTCTGCTTTAGGCTTTAACACCTCGTTAGCCCAAGTTCTTAGTTCTTCCACCGGAATCGTCCATATACTGACGTTTTCACGTCTAGGCTGGAAGATGGACATTGATACTTCCTTGATGTCATATAAGCTGTCATAGATAGCAAGCGCACCAAGTGCATAGCATTTCATCTGTGGATTGTCTGTTGCATCAACAAGAACTCCCATTCCATATTTGAAATCGATGATATGTAATCTGTCATCAGATACAATCACACAGTCTGCTGTGCCATAGCCGTCCGGCACATAATCAGAAAAGTCTACGTGTTGCTCTATCAGCACCAATGGGTCCTTGCAATTCTGTTTTGCAATATCAAGCTGCTCCAAGACGAAGTCCACATATGCATCTGTGTGTTCCTACATTTCATCACTGTCATAGGATGATACAGGTCTTTTACTTCTCATGCGGAGCGCCTTCTTAAGCTTGTGTTCACATTGAGCGTGAGCAGCTGTTCCTTCTTCTGCTGCCTGGCTTGTTTTGTTCTCGAACTCTGACTCAAGGCTTGCACTAGGTGTACAGTTGAGCCATCTGTGAGAACTCGAAGGTGAAAGGAATGCGTGTTTACTCATCTCCAAGCACCTCTGCCTCTTTGATAATTGCTGCATACTGACTAGGGTCGATGTCTGATAACTTGCTACCACCATACTTAGTGATAAGACCCTTTACTTCTGCAGTAAGTCCGTTCTGGCTCTTTTCGGCTAGAACTCCTCTGACATCTTCCAATGTGTAAGTCTTGGCTTTTTCCTTCTTAGGCTTTGCAGTCTTTTCAGGAATCTGTGCTACAGGTTCTTCTTTTACTTCAATTGCCTGAACATCGATTGCTTTAATCTCTGTCAATGCATCTGCAAATACCTGCAAGCTGTCAGCCAAAGCACGAACATTTGAAATAACATCGATAAGTGCATCAAGTACTACGGTTACTTTGCTCATGGTCTACCTCCTTCCGTAATCTTTGTTATGGCAAGTTCCTGGATACAGTCACCCGGCACAAGAATTGTGATCTTCTGCTTTTTGCCAAACAGCATTCGCAGAAATCGTTCTCTTAAGGTGATGCTTTTGCAGGAAACCATACCGTTTCTCTGTGGCTTGTCAGAAACACTGATGTGCAGATTGTGTTTCATCGTTAACACCTCCATTTCCGAGAGTTTTTTGTTACCCTCTATCTATTAGCCTTGGGAAGATAGGGAAAAGGACGTTTTTCAAAAAATCTTTTTTTCTTTCGTTCTTTCAATTGCTCTTCCTATCTAGTAGCCTTGAACGAACTGTCAAAAGGACGTAAAAATAAAAAAAGACCTGCCCACATTCAAAAAAGAATGCAAGCAGGTCAAAGCCTTGTTAGTTATTCCGTTTTAAGATAAGATTTCATTTACTCTTTTCTGTACGGCATAGTAATCATAGCCAGCATTTGTAAGTCTGTTCTTACGTTCTGTTCCGTTGCCCCATTTACCATTGATGACTTCTCTTGCAAGTTCATCAACAGTCTTTTTAGCAGTCTGTACCGGATAGATTGTTTTTCCGTTTTCGTCAAAGACATAATATCCCTTATTAGAATCAGCACATTTCTTGGCATTGGCAAGTACAGTAAATGCACCTTTCTGTGACTTGGCATCGTTCCAGCTCTTTCTCACACGATAGTAAACCTTCTTTGAAGGTGTCTGTGGAGCAGGTGTATTGTCTGATGCACCAAGTCCTGCTGTAACCTTTGCAGCCAAATCTCCAAGTTTTGAATAAAGCCAGTCACCCGGACATGACTTATTGGCAAACCATCTGTGTACAGTGATTACCATCTCATCTGACTTTGGTGTGTAGTTAAGGGTCTTGTCCTTATCACCAAGCCAGATAAGTTTCTTCTTTCCATTACGCTTGCAGATGTCGATACAAAGCTTAATCAAAGTATCGTAGACCTTGCTGTTCATAGCATATGGAGAATATGTATCACTCGCACATTCGATAGTGACTGCTCTCTGGTCATTGGCATTACTTGAAGAACACCAGGAACGGTTCTTTTCTTCACAGTACATACCAACACGGCCATCAACTCCGATACCATACTGGCAGCTTGCCTGTCTTGATGTAGGGTAGAAAACATTACCTAATGTTTCTACACTGCACTGACCTACAACACAGTGAGGTGTGATACGGTCAATAGAATGTGTTCTCTGTCCTGAATGGTTAGGACTTAATTTGGTATATGAAACCATTGAACTATTTGTGTAACCCATAGATTATTCCTCCTTATCATCTTCTGCACGATCATGCAGCTGTTGTAATACGATTTTTAATTTAGCCGGGATTGGCAATCCTAGATGTCCTGCATTCTCAAGAAGGGATACACCTTCGTTTGAGATATAAAAAAAGATGATCGCTGTACGAAGAACACTTCCCGTACCAATCACCTGAACATCCAGAATGTTTCCTATGCCTACAAGGATAAAAATCAAAACCTTACGGCAGATACCTTTGAATCCAACCTCGCTGGATAATGTCTTATCTGCAATGGCACACATGACTCCTGTGATGTAATCCATCACTACGAAGAGAACCAATGCGATAAGAAGTCCATCACAGCCACCAAGGAAGTATCCAAGCCAGCCACCAATCATAGTGAATACAAACTGTATTCCGTTCCAGAATTCCTTCATGTTAAAAACCTCCGTTTCCTTATAAATTGGTATAAAAAAAAGCACCTCTTTCGAGATACTGAATAACAAAGCTATGCTGTTCGTTTCCACATATAAACAACTAAATAAGGTGGCATATTGTTATGAGCCGTATTTCCACCTTTTGATGAAGTAAGATAACTCCATTCATTTCCTTCAGCGGTATTCGTCTGATTAATCCACCACATTTCCATAGTAGATGATGCACCCATCTCTTTGATAGCTGCACTCGCAGTCATACCTTTTCCAAATACACCAATAAAGTCACTTTTCATTTCACCGTTATTTGTCATGTTATTAAAAAACGGTGTATCGTGAGCATGGCTCGGCATCTCCGCTACAGTCAATTTATGTGTCGCAGCTCCTCCTGTTGCACCGTTTGAGTAAGTAGTTCCTGCACCTAAAAGGAATCTATCCTTTAACTGTGTCCATGTGCCACCAAATAAAGTAGCCGGACTAGTAGAATTAACACTCATATAAATACTTCCGACAGGATAAATACTATCAACCACATAAGCCTTTAGTAGCTTTCCGTAAACCTTCAAATCCCACTTATCTGATAATTCCAAAGTATTGTCATATTCAGAAACCTTTCCAATGGCAATACCTTTTCCACCAGCTTTAAAGTCCATAAGAACTGATGCTGTAGACACAGTGTCTAATACTGTAATCGTTGCAAAAGCATCGGTGATTGTATATTTAATATCATACGATGACTCTGTAGATATTGAACCACCAAAAGTAAAGGCCGTACCCGAAGTAAATGTCTTACTTGCATTCGTCCAGGATGTTGCAGACGATTTCTTGTAGTAGGTTGCTGTTGTTACTGTATTCTTGCTACTGCATGATGAATAGCTGAACGAAAGTAGACCTTTAATATATGTTCCTGCATCCTGAACAGTACCAGAACTGTTGCATCTCTGCGAACTGTGACTTGATACTACTGGCAAACTGTAAGCAACAACTGAAATAGAAACTGTCTTTTCATCTGATGTTCGACCTCTTGAATCAGTAACCTTTGCTGTAAAAGTAATCGTTCCAGAAGTAGTTAAAAATCCCGTTGTAAAGGATGATGCCGTAGATGAAAAACCACCACCGGAAATACTGTAGGAACTGATAGTCGAACCCTGTGCTCCTGCTGCACCATTTATCTTAAGTGTAGCCTTTGATTTTCCCTGAATATAAATACCCCAATCAGATGGTACATCACCATCAACTCTTGTTGCTGTAACACTCGTTAAAGTAGGTTTGACTGAATCAGGAACTTTTAGAGTAGCCGTAATACTCTTTGAGCCAATCTTCGTACTTCCGTTATAGGTATCACAGGTAATTGTCACTGTACCAGAAGTCGAACTCGGTATCTGCTGTGCAAGGATTAATGCAGGCGTCCATGATACAGATGTAGATGTAGTCTTACTTGTAATCGTTCCTGTAGCAGAACCAAAGGCATATGAAAGTGTATGAGTAAAAGAACTGGATGCCCTTGAAATAGTAATAGTTGACGCACTTCCCATAGTGCCTGTGCTCATACTGATTGATGATGCTCTTGGAATTGTTGTAAGTGTATGCGTTCCACTAGCTGTTACGCTGACAGCATAAGTATAAACACCTGCCTCACAGCTTAGACCAAATGATTTAGTACCATCTGCATTATGCGTAATCTTTATCGTCCCTGATGCAACTACCGTACCGTTATATAGAGAGATACGAGAATCTGTTGAGGTGGAATAAACTGTTGTACCATTTATAACCGCCTTAAATCCTCCGGCCTTTACCCATCCTGATGCAGAGCCTGAACCTTTTAGTGTCCATGATAACGTTGACGTATTATCAGCAATACTTTGGCTTGAAATCGACCACGATAGAGTAACCGAACGGCCTTGATTTTCATTTGTGGTAATACTTCCGCTTGATGCCATAGGCTATTCCTCCTTAACTTGTACCTCTCCATACGATAGAAAGGTTACCTGATGATCTTGGTATAAAATCAAACCATCCCCTGGATGCATTTCCAAGGGACAGCTTGTTTCTTATTTCTGCATTTGTGATAACCAGACTGTTGTTTGAAATATATGCAATCTTCTGTCCGTTTTCCTTGAAAGCAAGTTCTTCATTGGATAGTTCTGCAGTAAAAGCATTACCAACCCTTCCAAGTTCAATAAGGGCTCCCTTGAATCGTATATACTCTTCAAGCAGTTCCTGATTGGTTGCCACGTTATTTTTTATTTCATCCGTCACGGCAGTGAAGTCCATTCGTATTTCACTACTATTCTGCGTGATGCTTGACTGAAAGTCCTTCTGTATGGATTCCAATTCTGATTTCTCAATGTAGGTATCGTGAACGGTACTTAAAATCTCGCTTGATGTCTTTGTGATTTCTGAATAGCATTCATGAACCTGCACCTTAAGAGTTGAGATATCATCTAAAGCATCTTCATAAGCCACAACACTCTGAAACGTATTCTGACACGAAGTTAAAAGTGCCATCATTAACACCTCCCATCAGTTAGAAACATCGCACTGTAAAGTAAGCAAACTATCAATATCTGCTGCCGAGAGATAGATAACCTTTCCTGTCTTTGAAAATGTAACTTCCTTGCCATCCTTGTCCTGTGCATACCAGGTATAGGTAAGGCTCTGCTTTTCAGTTGCATTTGCCCATGCTGTTCCGTTATATTTCATCAAAGTCACTGTCTTGGCAGAATGGTCTACCTTATACCAGAAGTCACCACTCTTAGGACTCGATGGTGCTGTTTCACTGATATTGCCTAAAAGAGAATCAACTTCCTGCTGATTTGTTCTTACAATGATGTAGGGAACAAGACCACCAAGATTGTTCTTGACTGTAAATCCACCGATGGAAAGCATCTCCGAAACATACGGATCTGATTTATCTTCGACCGTAATGACATCAACATAATTCTTGCTTGCATAAGTCATCGTACATCTGTAAGACTGGATATTCACGATATCAGAACCTGATACCTCAAGTGTTGCTGCTGTTGCACCACTGATATTTGTCCATGTACCACTTACATATTTTGCCCACTGATAGGTTGCGCTTGTAATAGCTGTTGCACCTACAAATGCAGATGTAGCAAGTGTAAGCTTGCCGGACTGATTCATCACGATTGTTCCATTAGGTGCATAAACAGAAAAGACAACAGCAGATGAGCCGTTACTTCCTGCCTTTGATTTTGTCCAGGTAAAAACCTTTGTAACGGTCTTGCCTGAAATCGTAAATGTAAGTGTGATATCTCCCGTAAGTGTTGTTGCATTTCCAAGGTCAGAAGATGCTGCCACTGATAACACAACCGAGCCTCCTGCAGTAGCCGTTGCAGCTGTATTTGATTTAAGGGTAATTCCTGTAGGTAAAGTTCCTACAGCACAGGTACAGGCCGTCTGCGTAATACCAACATAGCCGACAAATGGAATTGTAATAGTTGATGCTGCCGATGTCTTTCCGGCAGATGTACAGGCAATTGTCTGTGTTTCATTTCCAAGAATGACCGAAAGTCCACCACTTCCAGTTGAACCCGTTGACCCTTTATCTCCCTTTGCACCATCATAGATTTTTGAAATCGAAATCGTATCAAAGACATCTGTGTCCGAAGTTGTAACTCTGATCTGTGCCACATTGTTGTTAAATACAGAGTGGGTTGGCTTTACAACCAAAGTACCACCTGCAATGTTTGCATTATCTGATGTGGTTGGATAATCAGTCCAAGCACCAGAACTGTTCTTGTACTGCCATTTGCTGATTGTAACACCCTGAACCTGTGCAGTAAGGGTTGCCTGGCTTGGCCCCACCAATGTAGAAGTCGTATCATACTTAAATACATATGAATCCGATGTCACATAGCAAAGCTTGGCATTGGTAGCATCCTTTACAAGTGTGTAGGTTATATCCGCTGAAATATTAACCGTATTCTTTGTTTCAAAATCGTAATAACTGATATAGCAGATATAGGTAATCATTCCTGAGTCAGAGTCTGCAAGCTTATTAGCATTGACTGTAAGAACACCCTTATTGACACTTTCACCACTCACAAGACTTGTTTCTGCAGAAACGCCATCTTTTCTTTTCCATGAAATTGTTACTCCAGTCGCAGAAAGCGAAATGCTTGTCTGGTCAAGAAAGATAACAGGAGTTAGCACAAGATTTGTACTTGCCCAGCTTGGTGCATATTCGTGTGGGAGTGTATTAGGGTTTTCACTCTGCGTCTTTGGAAGATTCGATGTGATATATGCAGACAGTTTTCGCTGATCAGTAATATCAACGAATGTCTGCTGACTTGAAGTTAAAATCGTAGCCATGTAATCTCCTCCTATAAAATGACTTCACAATAAAAGGATGCGTTATCACTCACATCCTCAGTTGAAATCGTTATTTGTTTTTTACCGATATGGTTTTTATCCCATTCCTTATCCATCTCCTCATTGGAAGATTTCCTGTGCCAAACGAACTGTGATGCATCAAGTGTATCTGTAATCTCCTTATCCCAGGAAAACACCCTGCATCGCATTGTGCTTGTCTGACCTTTATCCTTGAAGATACTGACACCATCAACCACAAGTTCAGTTCGATACATTTTCTGCGAATTGATATCATCAACCTTGCCGGATATAATTTCTATCTTTGAAGTCTGCCCAAGAATATCATCTTCAAGTGCTGTAATGTTCTTATCCTGCTTGACTGTGGCAGCAGAAAGACTGATACCACTTGCACCAATTGTGATGGTGTTCCCGGAAGGATTGAGATAATCTCTTGTCCTGCTCATACACAGATAAGTTCCATTGATACCATGAGGTTTCGAGATGCACTCGACATACATCCTTGCATGAATATCTCCGATATCTGCTCCCGTATCAGATTCATCAACAATCGTCAGTTGTATGCTTGTAACACCCTTTACAAGATCAGCAAGTCTTGTCTTTGCCTTCTTAAGAAGATTACCCGGAACAGTCACATCGTCCCAGACTTCCGAAGTCCAAATCCAGCCGATTTCATCCACAGCACTCTGGTCAAAGATATAATTCTTTCCACCATTAACCGATGTGATATCCACTCGTTCATTTGTCTGCTTGTCATTACCGTTCTCGTCCTTTTCGGTCTTTCTTGCACCAAGAGGAACTAACACAGTAACTCGTTCCGTATGATCTCTTGTAATCTTCACGTCAGTCAGGTTCTTTCCCAACTCGACTCTCTGTGTGGATTTGCTTTTGAAGTCCGAAAGATAATCCAGGTACTTACCGCTATCGGTGTATCTGACCTGCAGATATCCTCCGTGCGTATTAATCAGCTTGTTCTTGATAGCATCAAGTGTAGTGGAGTAATCAGAGCTGGAATATGAAATATAATCATTTCCATCTACTACTGTTACATTGCCAACAGTAAACTTCTTCTGCTCTTCAACCGAACTGTTATGCACCGAAATGAACTGCTCCAAAAGTCCTCGTAACGGCCCCTTATATTCAAATGGTGGCTGTAAGGTGTCTTTCAGATAAGCAAGACAGGACTCACAAGTCCAGGTATGTGTGTTGTAGAAATCACTGCCATTATCCAATGCTCTGCCTTCAAATACAGTTTCATCACCTTTCTTGCAGATGATGACTGATGCCATAGGTTTGATTGTTTCAAGATACGGATGATTGTATGGGGCAGACAGTTTAAGGCTGTCTATGTTTTCTGCCTCTTCTTTTATCTGTGCTGTTGTAATAGCAAGCTTTGAAAGATTCGGATGATAAAACACATTCCCATCAATAAATATTCTAAAAAGACTCATAGGCAACCCTCCCTGTATCGGAAGGTAACCGTTCCTGTTGTCTTGACTGTGATGGAGTTATTACCGTGTGCAAGTTCCATTTCAGGGAACTCCCAAGTACCTGCACTGACAGTCTTATGGAATGAATCCGTGCCAATCTTCCAGCTTAAGGTCGTATCGGCGGTCGTTACTACTACCGGAACTACAGGCATATAATCATTTGCGAGAATAACTATTTTATTACCTGAAACAACAAGGTTTGTTTCATCAACATGATATCTGTAGGAATCGGCATCGGAACAGCTGATTACAAGTTCGCCCTTTCCTTCAAGAGGATCATAGGATGTTTCAATTTCCAATGTTCCGATACAGTATAAATCCGGTTCTTCACTTGTAATAACCTTTGCAAGTCTGCCTGCAAACTGATTACTTGTTTCCCTTACAAGTTCATTGAATCTTTCTCTTGTACCAAGCATAGACAAAGAAATAGTAAAGGCTCTGGGCTGGAATGAAACCGAGCCAAGAGCCTCTGTAAATCTTATTGGAGAATTGCGTCCGGGAACTACCACTGTTTCTGACTGAGACTGCGGAGTAGGAAAATCAATGTTTTCTCTAATCCATCCCATACCGGATAACGAAATATTATTGATTTTAATATCCTTTATCATAGTGCAAGCCTCCTTGTTAATTTCTGCTGTTTACCAAGACCATCATCAATAGCAGGAAGTAAATGTCCCACAAGTGTTCCATCTTCAAGATAGATACCCTTGCTGCTGTTGTCTGCTATGACTGCAAGGTATTTTTCCATGCTCGACATATTAAGTCTGCTGTCAAGCATTGCCTCAAGCTGTTTATAGAAAGCAGAAAGAGGAAGGATAGCCTCTGCTCCTGCCTCACCACCAGCCATCAATGAACTGCCATTCATACCAAATGCAGTCGGTTTGGTCATAATACCACCATTCTTATACCAGTCGATAGAAAGCTTAGGAACAGATGGTGGAGCAATGGAAAGTGAACCAGAAACCTTAAAGTGTGGAAGTTTGATGTGGGGCAGAGATATCTTCATACCGGAGAAGAATCCCTTTATTGCATCAACCACAGATTTCACTTTATTCTTTGCTGCCTCAATCGGTGTAGTGATTGCCGACTTGATACCATTCCATACTGATGTAGCCGTACTTTTTATACTATTGAATACGGAACTAATCGTACTCTTCACAGCATTGAACACAGTTGTAACTGTATTTTGGATAGCATTTATCGGAGTTGTCACAGCAGTCTTGATTGCATTCCATACTGTTGTTGCTGTTGAATAAATCGCATTAAACACAGTTGTAACAGTAGTTTTAATTGCATTGATAACAGTTGTAACAACAGTCTTTATTGCGTTCCACACTGTTGAAAACACCGTCTTGATAGCTGTAAGTACTGTATTTAATACTGTAGCCACGGCGTTAATAACAGTAGTTATCTTTTCTTTTATCGCATTGAAAACTGTAATAATGATTTCCTTACAGTTCTCCCATATAAACCTGAACGGCAATGTGATGATTTCAAATGCTGCCTGGAATATTGATGAAATGAACATAATTGCTGTCTGTACGATATTCTTGATGGTTTCCCACAAGTTCGTAAAGAAAGTAACAATTCCCGTCCATAGATTTACAAAGAAATCTCGGATGCCTGTCCACACTTCATTCCAGCTCGTACCGAACCATCCAAGCACCACATTTGCAACGTTCTGAATAACATTCATGTAGTTTGTAAATGTATTCTTGATAAAGTCCCAAACTGAACCGAAGATGCCTTTGACACCTTCCCATACCTGTGACCAGTTTCCTGTAAAGATGCCGATAAATACATCAACAATTCCCAAGATAACACCAAGCACACCTTCAAGGATATTTGCTATCTGCGTGAACACGCCTTCAAATACCGGAGCAAGTACACTGCAGAAAGCATTCCATACAGCCTTTACCACTTCTCCGAAATTCTCGAAGTTAAAGCCTAGTGCATTTAATCGATCAGTAATACCCTTTGCGAAGTTCTCAAATACAGCCTTGATTCTATTCCAAATAGCAATGATGTTATTTCTGAAATCTTCGTTGGTTCTCCAAAGATGTACAAACGCACCTACCAGAAGTGCTATTGCAGCCACAACGGCAAGAACCACCGGATTAACACCCATAATAGCCGTACCTAATTTCCCCATCACACCAGACAAGCCACCAGCATTTGCAACTGCTCCAGAAATCTTGAGTCCAAGTTTACTGAAAGCCTGCATGGTGACTCCGACCTTCGATATGACCGTTCCTAAAATGACTAGCACGGGGCCAAGTGCTGCAACGAATAATCCAATCTTTACAATGACCTGCCTTGTACCTTCGTCCAGGTTATTAAGCCAGTCAACAAAAGACTGTATCTTTGCAACGATGTTCTTTACATCGGCATCAATGTTTCACCAATGGAAATCGCAAAACCCTCAACAGCTGATTTCAAAATCGTAAGCTGTCCTGAAAGGTTATCAAGCTGAGTGTCTGCCATCTGCTGTGCTGCACCACCACTGTTTTCAATGGAAGTCTGCAACTCATCCCAGGTATCTCCCGTATTTGCTAACAAAGCATTTACAGAAGACAAGTCGGTTTTGTTGAAAATCTTACTGATTATATTGGCTTTTTCTTCGGATGTCATTCCATCCATACTAATATTCAGGTCACCAAGAATATCGTTAAGACTTCTCATATTACCTTCAGAATCGAACACAGATACACCAAGTGCATCCATCTGAGCTGTAGCTTTATCCGTAGGATTCTGTAACGAAAGAATGACATTTCGAAGATGCGTACCACCTTCTGCCCCCTTGATACCATTATTGGCAAGGATACCAAGAGCCGTATTAAGTTCAGCTGTTCCACCTTTGATGGATTTGGCTGTTGCACCAATCGTAAGAATTCCTTCACCAAGCTGACCAACAGATGTGTTTGTGGAAGATGCAGTCTTGGCCATCTGGTCAACCATCTTGTCTGCATCAGAAGTTTCCATTCCAAGTGCTGACATAGCGTCTGTAACCATATCAGATGCAGATGCAAGGTCGATATTTCCGGCGGCTGCCAGGTTAAGAACTGTAGGAAGTGTATCGCACATTTCCTGTGTATCGTAACCTGCAAGTGCAAGGTAATTTAATGCCTCGGCACACTCGCTGGCAGAGAAGGCCGTTTCAGATCCCATCTTCTTTGCAAGGTCAGAAAGTGTATCCATCGTATTAACGGACTGACCATCAACCTCGGACATCGAGTCTTTTGTGATACCCATGGTTGCCTGAACCTGACTCATGGAACTTTCAAAATCTGCTGCTGTCTTTACTGCTGCTCCACCCATGGCGGTCACTGCAGTAGAAACAACCGTTACCTTCTTCCCAACATCAGTAATCTTGCCACCAACAGCCTCAAGCTTTCCACCGACTTCACCAATCTTATCAAGTGTCTGATTTGTCTTTGATGCCTGTGATTCAAGTTTCTTTAACTCTGCCTCAGTTTCTGCAATCTCTCTTTGAAGTGCATCATACTGTGACTGAGTAATTTCACCCTTCTGTAACTGTTCGTTTGCCTGTTCTGCTGCCGTCTTCAAGGTAGCAAGTTTTTCTTTTGTTTCACCAATTGCCTGAGTAAGAAGTTTCTGTTTCTGTGCAAGCAGATTTGTATTGGTAGGGTCGAGTTTCAGTAATTTCTCCACGTCCTTTAATGCAGACTTGGTATTCTTAATCTGACCGTTGACCCCTTTTAATGCTGTTTGTAATTTGGTGGTATCTCCGCCAATCTCAACGGTTATACCTTTGATTCTATTTGCCATTGGCAGATACCTCCTTTAACAAGAAAAGACTTCTGCTCAAAAAAGAGCAAAAGTCCTTCTTAACATTTTAGAATTTATCAAAATCTTCCTGCGTTGCCACATTGTCATAATGAGCAGAGTCATTTCCTTTTTCAGTCCATATATCCATCACCATTCCAATGGTCAGATAATCCAGATCTCCAATTGAAATTCCTATCTCAAGGCAACGCAACAGAAAGAGTGGAGTTGTCATCTCCCTGCTACTGTGCTTAAGTTTTTTTTAGATTCAATATCAGTCACAAGGTTTGTACCCCATAGAGCAAGAATCTCCGGCAAGACCTCATAGATGGAAAACATCTCGAACTGGTCAAGCCATTCGTCAATGCTGTCCGGGATAGTGTGGTCTGCATGATAAGCCATAATGTAGGCTACGTTCTCGAAGATTTCCAAATCATCAATAGCGAACTCTTCGCCATCTTCCTTGCTGCCCTTATACGAATTTTCAAGCTTTGCCAAATCCTTGAAAATATCCCTCTTGAACTTGGCACGATAAAGACGAGGCACAGTAGCCGAAGAACGGAAAGCCACTTCTTTACCACCAACATTGATTACTTTCTTTAACATCAGCTACACCTCCTTAAGCAGATACTTCTGTTTCATCAGGAATGTAAACCTGCTTGTACCAGTTGTTATAAGCTGTTTCGCTTGTAGTATCTCCGGTTCTGCTCTTAACAAGACCATCCTCACGAGGATCTGCTGTGATAGACAACTTCTCCTTACCAGGTTCAATCGCATCCTCTTTTGTTTCAGATTCGATAGAAGGACGAGATGCTGTACAGTTATAAAGAACGTGACGAATACATCTCACATCACCATCAAACTCAAATAAAAGAGCGAACTTTTCCATTTCTGTAATCTTGGCACTCTCAACAAGAACACCGTTCTTATCAAGTGTTTCCTTCAAGATATCAGTTCTGAACCATTCAGGAATAAGTGCAAGTTCAAGGTCACCACTGTAACCGTTGTTTGCAGTGGAACGGAAATAAACAATGCCATCTGCATAGAATGGAGAAGAATCTCCCTCTGCATCCAAGCTGATGCTTACTGCACCAGGAATGGGCTGTGGAGTGGAGTAGGTATACTTTCCATCTTCTGTTTTTGTAAGCTTTGCAGCATGAACATTTTTAAGGTTGTATTTTACTTTATTACCCATAAATTTTATGCCTCCATTTCAAATGAATATAGGACTTCGTACATCTTCTCGCTCTCAATCCATGTTTCCGAGCGGTCATAAAAAATACCATGACTGTCAAGCACGGTTTCAACTTTACTCTCAACCGACAAGTCCTTATAATCGGTGTAGAGTTCAATATTTATCTGGTTTACCTTGAGATAAACTCTGCCATCTGCCGAGAAATTATCTGTTCCCGGTAGCAGATAACAGATGAATGGTGGAGAGGGACTTTCGCCTTCTGCAAAGTGATCATAGGCAAATGGGATATCCATCTCCTTTAACATTGTAAGCAGTTCTTCCATCATCAACCTCCAAGTGCTTTCTCAATTTCTCTTTCAAAAGTTTCAATGGCACTTTCTTCAGCCTGGGCAATATGTGGTCTTGCAGAAACCCTGCCACCACCACGTTTGGCATGGCCATGTTCAAGAAGATGTGCAAGCTGATATCTGTTTTTTGAATGAACCGTTACCTCAAGAGAATTAGAAGTTTCCTTAGTTTTCTTAACAGTCCAGCTTTTTGCATAGGCTCCTGTATCCTTTGGAGCAGATGCAGCAATCTCTTTTCTTACTGTAGTTCCTGCTTTACGAACTGACTGTTTCAAATCATCTGTTGCCAGATCAGCATATTCCTTTAAGCCATTCATAATCTCCTGTGCAAGGTTATCGATTTTAATACCGGACATAACTATCGCCTCACTTTCTCACATTTGAACTTCAGGCATTTCTTTTTGAAATTCATATGGTCAACAGAAACGATGTTGTACACCGAACCATCAAAGACGATTCGTGCCTTGGTTGTATCAAAATCAGCTAGAGCCTTGCAGTATCTGACTGTAAAGGAAATATCAGAATCTTCCACAACAAGTCCTGCCACACTTTTTTCAGAACCACCTTCGCCACTTACGGTAGCAAAGCAGGTGTGGAAATCAGTCCAGGTATTTTTATGATTGCCGATTGCATCAACTACAGTTTCATTTTTCTGTATGATTATCTTTACATTCAAAAGTGCTATATCCATCAGAAACTGCTCCTCCTGTCTCCTTCAAGAAGTGAACGAAGGGATATTGTAAGCTGATGGTGGTCTGCATCTTCTCGATGTTCGTAAAGATAGGCAACGGCATACATAACTGAAATCCTTGATGAAGGAATCTGTGAAAGTTCATCAACGGATAATCTGGCTATGTCTGCACACAGCTTTTCACCCGTTACAATGAAATGCTCAATCAGTCTGTCATCATCATCAAAATCTACTCGAAGGTAACCTTTCATTTCATCAAGTGAAACAACCATATCTGACACCACCTCTTTGAAAAACAGAGTAGTGACACTCCTGTCTGTCATTTCCTATACTTTATACATAGACTAATTTTTTTAACCCTATAGAAAAGGATAGTATATAACAGTCATTAAGTGTCACTACTCACTGATTATTTAGTTGTAGTCTTAGGCTTGATTTTAAGAATCTGCACTGCCTCAGGAAGTACAAGCTTACCATCAACACGTTCTTTTGCCACATAACCAATCATGCCGTTACCAGCAAAAAGTTCTGTAAGCTGTTTGAAAGAACGAGTACCACGGTCACCGATGTTGTAGTACTTGAAGTCACCAAAAGCAATGCCGTCAATAGGTGCAAACGGTGAAGTGTAAACTTCGTAGCCTAAAAGTCTGTCCGGCTCACCCTGAGTAAGAGCAGGCTGCCACATATAGGCACCATTGTTATCCTTGAAAGTACGGATGCTTGCAATTAACTGATCATTCATGATGAACTTCGCATTCTTACGATAAGGTCTCTTAAGTGCATACACTAAATTGATGATATCGTCAGAAGTAAGTGTATCTACAGTCTTTGCAACAATACCGCCACCCTTGTCAGCGAAGATACCTAAAGGCTGTCCAACACCGGACCCATTAAGGAATGCATCCTCTTCAGCATTTGCAAGTGCCTTACCGAACTGAGTGATGATATAGTTTTCAAGACCGAAAGCATTGTCATAAAGCAACTCTTCAGTAACCTTGATTGCTACATGAAGCTTGTGTGCATCCATAAGAATCTGATCGAATGTTGCATCACCGAAAGTTAATGCTCCACCTTCCTCAATCCATGCTGCAGCAGGCTTTGTTGCTGCGATGTTAATCTTATGCTCACCGGTTGTAGCAATCTTTGTTGCAAGCTTACGGATGATGTTTTCCTCATCAAGTGTATCGATAAGTCTGTGGTCATACTCTTCCGGTACAAGATAACCACCATCGGCATCTACACCTTCCTGAAGAATATTTGTCACCTGCTTGAAGTTGGAACGAAGTGCCTTAAGCATTCCTTCCCTGTATTCATCAGATGCACGACCAGTCTTTGCTTTTTCAGTCTTATCTACATAAGGCTTGCTGGTAAGAGGAGAATTCACAGGTTTGTTCATTTCTGCCTCTCTTTCTTCTGCACGCCTCTGACGGTCAATTGCAGAAGTCAAATCTTCGATTTCCTTTTCCATCTTGTTGTAGGTTGCAGTATCCTCTTCGGATAAAACACCATTTCCGTCCTCGTGTGTTTCCACGAACTTCTTAGCTGCGTCCCACACCTTGGCTCTCTTCTCGATTAAATCTTTAATAGTCATAATAAAAATTCCTCCTTAAATGAACTTTTTCATAAAGTTAAGGCGCTCCTTGATTTCACTTGCCGAAGTGCCATTTGTTTTAGCAGGGATTTCTGCCTGCTTTGTTACTGTCTGTTTAGGCTTTGAGTAATGTTTCTCAAGCTTATTCATAAGAGCGTTGTTGACTGCCTTGCGTGAAAAAAGCATCGAATTATTAGGAACTTTCTTTTCCTCTTCTTCGGTGCTTTCATCTTCATCCTCTTCATCAGGTTCTTCTGTATTCGGTTTTGTTTCTGCTCTTGTGATAATGTCATCAGCAAATCCAAGTTCAACGGCCTTGTTTGCATCCATCCATGTTTCTGCATCCATAAGATGTGAAAGCTTGGCTCTTGTAAGACCTGTCTTGATTACATAGGCATTGATGATGGATTCCTTAACTTCTGCAAGCATATCGATTGCCTTCTGCATTTCTGCATGGTCACCAAATGCTACCGTAGCAGGGTTGTGAATCATCATCATGGAAACAGGTGACATCAACACCGTATTTCCTGCCATCGCAATTACCGAGGCTGCTGATGCTGCAATGCCATCAATCTTGACTGTGACATTGCCTTTGTACTGAGTGAGCATATTGTAGATCTGAGCCGCTGCTACACAGTCACCACCGGGTGAATTAATCCATACAGTGATATCACCACTTCCGGCATTCAGTTCATCCTTGAAAAGCTGTGGTGTGACGTCATCATCAAACCATGACTCTTCAGCAATCGTGCCACTTAACTCAAGGGATCGCTCTGCGACTTCTTCGTTTGCTTGGTTTAGAGCCTTGTGGCTCTTCCAGTTCCAGAACTTCCTGTCCTTCATCGTCATTCTCCTTTCCGTTTGATGTGTCTGTTCCTGTAGCAAAGATACCTGCGTCTTCAAGCTTGGTCATGTTGCCGTTGATAAGATAAAGGTCACCACCTATCTCAGCAGGAATCCTGTCGAGATTTTCAAGTTCCCTTATATCGTTGGCAGACATCCAGCCATTCTGTCTTGCAGTGGCATAACCATTCATTCGACTCTGGTAATCACCACGAAGAAGTCCGTCCACATTAAACTTGATAAAATATTGATTTTTCTCTTCTGCAGAAAGAAGAGAACGTGCCATGTTCTGCTCCCATCTTGAAACCCATGGGTCAAGGGTGTATTTCACGAACTCAAGTGACTGCTGCTCAATATTAGAAAAGCTCGACTTCTCAAGGTCACCAACCATATGAGGTGGCACTCTGAAAATTCGAGCAATCTCATCAATCTGAAATTTTCTTGTTTCTAAAAACTGAGCCTCGTTTGGAGAAATGGAAATAGGTGTATACTTCATTCCTTCTTCCAGAACAGCTACCTTGTGTGAGTTCACACTTCCTCCGAAAGTCTGTGACCAGCTTTCTCTGACTCTTGATGGGTCTTTAAGTGTTCCAGGATGTTCAAGCACACCACTTGGAGCAGCACCATTGGCATAGAACTTACTGCCGTATTCTTCTGCTGCTATGGCAAGTCCAATCGCATTCTTGGCCATTGCTATAGGGGAGTACCCTACAAGTCCATCAAATCCCAATCCCGGAACGTGCATTACTTCGTCCGGTTTAAGAATTACAGTTGAACCTTTCATTGTAGGAGCATCATCAGAAGTCATCTGATATTCAAAATAAAGATGACCTTTTTCGTCTCGGTCAACCTTCATACGATTCGGCATTAAAGGATAGAGTGCGATTACTTCACCTTTGCCGTTTCTTATGATCTGGGCATAAGCATTACCCCAAAGCAGTAAGTGTGTCATAAGTGTTTCCCTGAAAACAAAGCTTGTCATTTCAGTGTTCGGTTCATCGTGCAGCAAATGATAAAGATTATGATTTAATGCTTTCTCTTTTCCACCATCTGCGTTTACATGATAGACATGAAGTGGTAATCCTGCGATAGCCTCTGAAAGAATACGGACGCAGGCATAAACCGCTGTCATCTGCATAGCACTTCGCTCATTTACATTCTTCCCGGCAGTACTTCCACCCATGAAGAATGAATAGGCACTACCACTTGTTCGATTGGTAGGAGCATCTCTTGTCCTAAATAATCCTGAAAAAATACTCATCTTTTTTCCTCCATTTTTATACTAAAAAACCAATAAGCCTCTTGTATCGTAAACCGATTCAGTGTTTACGTTTCCACATCTGATTGCTCTATCAAGTGCCATAATTGTTGCTATCGCACCATCGATTTTCTCCATAGACTTTTCCTTATCTGCCTTAATATTTCCTGCCGGGTCAGTACGAATAAAGATGTTATCCATATTCCATCTGAGAACCGGATGCCCGCCATGGGCTATTTTCTTTTCAAGCACAAGTTTCATCAGTTCCTTGGTTGGTGGACTCATGTCCTTGAAACCCTGTCCGAATGGAATAACTGTAAATCCCATGCCTTCAAGGTTCTGAACCATCTGTACAGCACCCCAACGGTCAAATGCGATTTCTTTGATATTGAACCTTTCACCAAGTTTCTCAATGAACTGTTCTATATATCCATAATGAACCACATTTCCTTCCGTGGTTTGAAGATATCCCTGTCGTTCCCAAAGGTCATACTGAACATGGTCCCTTCGGACTCGTAAGTCCAGCGTGTCTTCCGGTACCCAGAAGTATGGCAGAACCACAAACTTGTCATCCTCATCCATTGGTGGGAATACAAGTACAAAAGCCGTGATGTCGGTTGTACTTGATAAGTCCAAGCCACCATAACAAACACGGCCTTCAAGGTCATCTTCACTGAATTTGAAATTGCAGGCATCCCATTTTTCCATAGGCATCCACCTGATGGACTGTTTCACCCATTGGTTAAGCCTAAGCTGTCGGAATGCATTCTCTTCGCCAGGATTCTGCTTTGCAGAGTCACAGGCTGCTATTACCTTATCCATCTGAATTGTTTCACCAAGACTCGGATTGGCTTTGAGCCATACATTGGGATCTGTCCAATCCTCATCAACACCTGCACCATAAATTACGGGGTAGAATGTAGTATCATGTTTTCTGCCCTCCATAATATCAAGTGCCTTCTGATGTACTTCATAGCAGATACTCTCTGTATTATTTCCTGCTGTTGTTATAAGGAAAAACAGAGGTTGCATTCTTGCATCTCCTGACCCTTGCACCATAACGTCATATAATTTACGATTCGGCTGGGTATGAATGTTGCTTGACACGCAAAATGCAAAAAAGTGACAAGCAAAGTGCAAAACTTTTGACACGCAAAATGCAAAAAAGACCATTTAAAGAGTAAAAAAAACTCCTTAAATGGTCTTTAATCATTTTATAAAACTTAAAATATGGGCAATCACATCAACA
>CABIYQ010000018.1:6245-32970 GCA_902362965.1 Oscillospiraceae bacterium | reverse complement strand
GCTTTAATAATATTGGGTTGTGAGGCAGGACATTATAAGTACATTTGGGAAAACATAGCGTATGAATTTTCTAAAAAAATTACTGGGCTTGTTGTTGCAAGTGATGGATATGTTACATCTGATCCACCGATAGATGAACCGAATTTTACATCTGTTGATGAAAACAGAGAAATTTTAGGATGGTTAATATATAAAACTGAAAAAGTAAATACAACAATGTATTATACAAATTTAATGTCTATATCAATACCATCAATCTTAGATTATCTTCAAAATACAAGATTAGTAAAGTTTTAATAAAGGAGGGAATGAATATGAAAAAAATAGCGGCAATAACAACAGTATTAGCCTTATCAATAACGATGTTAGGTACAATTCCGGCGTCAGCTAAGAGCGTTAAATTGCCAAAAACCAAAATAACCAAATTGCAATCTACTAAACCAAGTAACCTAAAAATTAAAATTAAGAAAGTAAAAAAAGTTTCAGGGTATAAGGTAAAAGTAGCACAGAATAAGAAATTCAAAAAATCAAAGACTTACAAAATTAAAAAGAATCAAAAAACAATTTCAGGATTAAAACAGGGCGGAAAATATTTTATTAAAGTCAGAGCATATAAGAAGATAAAAGTCAAAGGTAAATCTAAAATTGTTTATGGAAAATGGAGCAAGGTAAAATCAATTAGAATCAAGGTAAGCGAAGAGAGTAATAATGAGGAAAAACCAGTGCAAATTGATGAAAAAACTAAAGAACAAATAGGACAGATAGAAGAATTATCAGGCATAATTCTTTCAAATAGCGTACGGTTTTTGAATTATTCATATGTTGAACGCATATATGAAAATTATGATAATGCTATTGGATATTACATATTTGCTAAGCTGCAAATAAAAGAAACAGAGTTAAATGCTATAGTAAGTAATTACCATAAACGAGATAAAGAATTTATTCCTTATGGATTAGGTCGTATGAATGAGTATTGTGACTGGTGGGATTTGAAAATATCCGATATAAAAGATAGTTATTGTCAACTGTATGTTAAGCGATTATCCGATGATTATATAATAAGATCTGCAAATAGAGAAATTGTAGTAACAAACGAATATGCAGGAAATGGCTATTTAACAGTTTATTTGGTACTTCAATAAATATACTGTTGAATTTTATATCAAACCTAAAATTGAAATAAGTTTTTTGCTTTAGAGAGTACGGAAAAGTTTCTGTACTCTCTTTTTGTGATTAATATGTGAATATATACAAATAAATGCTGATATTTTGTATATTCATATAAAATTATACAAAATATTAACAGATGTATTGATGTACTGTAAATAATATGATAATATACTATTGAACCGTCCAGTATATTACATGATTCGACAGAGTTTGTAAACTAGATTGGTGACATAATATTTGACGGAGGTAAAAGCATTGAAGAAATTAATATCAAAACTGCTGTCAGGGACACTGGCGCTGATGTTTGTAGGTCAGATAATGATTTACGGTGACGGCAGTTCACAAGGTATTGTTCATTCAGAAACAATCAATCAGATCAAGAAAGACATTCAGCTGTCAAAGAATGCAGACGAGCTTGCACAGGAATTTGACTCGGCGATCGAAGGACTTGGAGAAGTAGACTATTTCAGTGTAAATGAAAACAAGTCAAAAGCCGTAAAAAAGGCACAGTCAAAAGCAGCAAGCGGACTGAACATTACAGGATATGTGGGTCAGTACGGTACAAATTCCGACCTTTCAAAAGTAAAGATCCTCATCTTCAATGATTGGAATTTAGCAGCAGAAGCATATGCAAATGCAGACGGTTCATTCAGCGTATCGGCAGGAGGACTCGGAGCGTCAACTAATGTAAAAATAGAATGTGACGGATATCTTCCGAGATTCTATAAGAACATGGGACACGGTTCATATCAGTTCGGTACAGCAGACAATCCGGAAATGCTTTATCCCGGTGACAGTACATACAACGAGAATGATAACGACCAGTGGAGTGATGAGGTTATAAATGCCAATGACGCTTCATATGTTCGTGGATTTATCGGACTTCGCAAGGCAACAGGAGATTATGTTGCCGATTTCGATATGAACGGTGACGGCAGCATTGACGCCGAAGATTTAGATATTATCGACCGTGATCATTATGAGAAAAAAGAGGGCGAGGATGGATATATATCCGAACTTGACATTGACGGCGATGGAATTATCGACGCTGACGATTACAATTATATTCTTGAAAATCACGGCGGTTCTTATGTAGGCGATGATGACTTCAAGGAATACATGGATAAAGACAAGGACGGAGTTATCACAGAAGCAGACTACAATTGGTTTGCAGGATATGCAAGTCAGTTTGACGGTTACACGCCCGGAGCAAATTATATTTACAACATCAAGCTTACAGGCGATTGCTATAACGAAACGGGAATGTGGCTGTACAATACGAATCTGGATTTGAACGGTCATGAATTGGTTATAATCGGAAATATGGCGTTTATGACAAGTAATCTTGACTTGTTAGACGGAGTAACGCTAAACCTTAACGGCGGTCAGCTTGGAATTATAGGAGAATTCAACTTCGGACAGGCTCAGAGCTATGATAAGCTTATCATGACAAACTCTGCCGATGTTTTGATGGTAACGGAAAACTGGTACTATACAACTCTTGCAGACTGCGAGGGGTTATGGACAGACGGATTAATTCTGTTTTACGGACAGCACTGGAATGTAAATGAAGCGGCTGGAGAAAAGGCAATATACTCAAGTGGCAATCATTCTATAGTTTTCTATTATCCATACGGCAAACAGACTATTTTATGGGACAACCCCGAAACATATATAAACAACGAGGACGGAAGTCTGAACACACAAAGAAGATTTAATTTTGACAATCCAAACGGACTGATTTTCCCATACGGATACTCATCGGACAGATACTGGTTCCGCCCATGGTTCAGACCGTATGACGAGCCTGACTATACACTTTACAGAAAAGGTATGGAAATAGGCGACGGTGTTCATATTGCAACAGGTAACTACACAAAATCTTTCACAGATTTAAGCATCGCCTCACCCGGTGTCAAGTCTGATTTCGTAAGGACATATAACTCAATGAACGAAGAAGAAGGAAGTTTCGGTATAGGCTGGGACTTCAATATTGATGTGAGCAAAATTGTAATGCCTGCCGAGGGTTACTATCAGGTAGTATTGCCTGACGGTTCGAATACAACATTCAAAAGCAGCGGAAACGGATTTGAGTGTCTGAACGCTCACAGCAAAATGGAGAAAGACGGAGACGGCTACATTATCACAAATGCCGCACAGTCAAAATATCATTTTACTGCCAAAGGCGAGTTAGATTGGGTAAAGGATGCCGAAGGAAGTATTCTTACAATTTCCGAAATGAGTAACAATCAGAGAATAGTAACAGATTCCACAGGCAGAACCTACAAAATAACATACAACGGCAATAGTGAGCATTCTCGAATTACTAAAATCGAAGATACAACTGCCGGAAGAACAGTAACATACAGGTACAACGGAGATTTTCAGTTAATATCTGCAACAAGCGTATCAGGCGGTACTGAGAAGTACGAATATGACGGCAACGGCAGACTCTGCAAAATAACAAATTGTTATAACGAGGTAACGGATCAGATAAACTATCTGTCACACGGCGAAGTTAATTATCTCATTAATTCCGCAGGACTGAAGCAGGAATATACCTATGACAAGGGACAGAAACAGACAGGTCTAAAGGAATATGACGGAGATAAGCTTGTTAAAACCTTTAAATATGACTATGATGAAAAATATGCTGTAAAGACAAATACAGTTGAAACAGACGGACAGACATATGAAGTCGATAAAATCACTTACAACATGGTTGACGGAAAGAACAAGTATGACGAAATGTCCGAAAGCGTTGACATCATGGGCAATACTACCAAGTATGAGCGTGATGAAAACGGAAATGTGACTAAAACTATTAACCCTGACGGAACATATACTTTAGCCAATTACAACGATAAAAACAGCCTTATTGCTTCCGTTGACGAAATGGGATATGCGACAATCAAGGCATATGACAAAAACGGAACTAGAATATTAAAAGAAGCAACTAGTGTGAATCCGCTTTCACAGGCAGATATAAATACTGTAACTTCAAAGAATTTTAATCCGATAACATATCTTGCAGCTCATGAAAGCAGCTATGCAATAACAAGTCATGAATACTATGCAGACAGCTATGTAAGCGGAGTAGTGGGACTGATCAAAAAGACAACCGATCCTGTCGGTAACATAACGGAGTATGATTATTACAAATCAGGCAACGGCAAGGGACTACCGAAGTCTAAGACAATTAAAGACGGAAACACAGTTGTAAACAGTGTTGAGTATGAGTACAATTCACAGCTTCAGGTGTCTAAAGAAAAGACAAGCGTTGATATTTCTAAAGGCGTTTACGCTGTAAAAGAGTATGAGTACGATAAGTTCAACAATGTGACCAAGGTAAAGGATTTTGGTACAGGTTCAACTGCTGCTGTTACAATTTCAGAATATGACAAACTCAGCAGAAAAACAGCAGAATATAGTCCGAATTATTCAGCAGACAAAAGTCATGGAACACTGACAGAATATTATCCAAGCGGTTCGGTTAAAAAGCAGACTGACGCACTCAGAAATGTGACTTCATTTAAGTACGACGCATACGGAAATGTTACAGAGAAAACCAATCCTGATAAAACAATAAACATAACCGAATATGACGGATTACAGCGTGAAAAATCAACATATTTCAAGTGGAAGGCAGAAGCTGAAAAGCAGATTCTTACGTCTACGGAATATGAGTTTGTAAAACACGGATTTAATGTATATACAGCTCTTGACAGTTGTACTTCCAAGTCATGCAGCGGACTTAAAACAATCAAGACCAACTATATCACTGCTGAAAAACAGGTTTTGACGGAAACACTTGCCGATTTCAGAGGAAATGCTGTTACTGAAAAGACAAACGGCGAGACCAAGAGAACAAGTGCATATTACTCAAACGGACAGCTTGCAAGACAGACCGACGCATTAAGAAATACCACAAAATATGAGTACGGTTATTTAAATAAGTTGACCACAACATATACTCCTTTCAGCGGTAAGGAAAAGTATTCGATTACAGAAAATAAGTATGACAATAACGGTAATATAGTTCTGACAAGACAGACTGTTCAGAAGCAGGATTCAAGCGATAAAAAATACAGTATTACTCAAAATAAGTACAACGCAATGGGACTGTTGGAACAGGTAACACTCAGCGGAACAGATTCAAAGGATAAAAATATTTCAAAGTATTTCTACAACAACGCCGGAGTTCAGATAAAGATGTACACAGGTATGTCCTTTGATAATGACAGCACATATCTGACAACAAATTATGAGTATGATAACTGGCTGAGGGCAGTTAGAACCACCGACAGTACAGGCTACAACTCAGGCACAATAACATATGACCTGAACGGAAATGTATTGACGAATACAGATGCAAACGGCAATATTACGACCAATACTTATGACGCACTAAACCGTGTACTTACTTCAAAGACTGTAAACTCTAAAGATTCCAAAAAGAATGTCAGCAAGTCGTATGAATATGACAATATGGGCAGGATTTTAAGAGCCGTAACTAATGATTTGACTACATACTATGCTTATGATGATTTAGGCAGAAAAACAGAAGAAGTCGAAGGTAAAGACGGATATTCAACCTTCAAGGGATTTTTCTATGAGGGCGTTTCGCAGTATACAAGACAGCAGATAGTCGGAATAAATAATCTTTTGATGTATTCATATACAAGCTATGAATATGACGGTGAAATGAGGCTTACCAAGGTAAAGGAAACAGGGGAAGAAACAGTTTCATATACCTATGACAGAAACGGAAACAAGAAATCGGAAACCCTTGCAAACGGAGTAGTATCCACCTATGATTACAACAATGCGAATAGGATAGTAAAACTAGTTAACAAAAAGGGCAATAGTACCATATCAAGCTACGAATATTCATATTATTTAGATGGTTCTGACGCTTGCAAAAAGACTACAGAAAATGGTATAATAGAAACTACGGAATATGAGTATGACGGACTGAAAAGGTTGACAGAGGAATCTGTTGAGAAAGGAAACAACACTGATACCTATTCATACGAGTATGACGATTATGGAAACCGTTCTAAGATGACGGCAACAGGTTCTGAAAGCTATGAAACTGTTTACGATTATTCAGTAAACGGCAAGTACACTGCGCTTCTGCAAAAGGAAGTAAAGACTGTTGAAAAAGAATCAAATTCGCTTGATTTGAACAGTAATGTTAAGCAGACAGTTTATACTTATGATGCTAACGGCAATCAAATCAAAAAGACTGCTGAGGGTAAAACCGAAACAAACACATACAATGGTTTGAATCAGCTTATCGGTTTTACTGACGGTGAAACGACTGCAAGCTACAAGTACAATGCAAGCGGTCTGAGATATGAAAAGACTGTTGACGGTCAAACAATAAATCATGTTTGGGACGGAAATAAGCAGATAGTAGCAGATGTAATTGATAACCAGTTCTACGAGGCTGACTGCTATATCAGAGGAACAAATCTTGTTGCGAAGTATAACTATTGGAATGGTGATAAGTCCGAGTATACTTACTATACGCAGAACGCTCATGGCGATGTAGTAAATCTTACTGATAAAGACGGTAAAGTAACTAAGAGTTATAGATATGACGCATTTGGTGTTGAAAAGAATATTGACAACAGTGACACAAATGCATTCCGTTATTGCGGTGAGTATTACGACAAGGAAACAGCTACTGTTTACCTTAGGGCGAGATATTACAATCCAAGTACAGGTAGATTCATTAGCCGTGACGCATTCGCCGGAAGAAGATCTGATCCGCTTAGTTTAAATCTTTATACTTACTGTAGGAATAATCCGATTAGGTATGTTGATCCGAGTGGGCATAGTTATGCTACATTGCCAGATGGCAGAAGAATGTCAATGAATAGTGCGGCAGATGTTAAGAGATTTAATGAATTGAAATCTGGTAAGTCACAATCATCTCAGGTTAAAACTACTACTGCTCCACCATCTGAAAGAACACCAATTACAGGTGGTCTTTCAACACAAACTACAACTACTACTGTTTCTACTACAGTGTTAACTCCAGAAATGCGTGAAGCTTTGCAAAAAAAGGATACAAATATCTTTACGAAAATTAGTAACGGACTTAATTGGTTCGATAATCATGTTACTATGCCTGTTAATGGTGCTGCAAAAATTGGTAAAGCATTTTATCACTCTACTAGTTTTGAATTTGGAGCTGGTTGTGGATTTGGTGCAGAAGTAAATTCAGGATTCGTAAGTGGATCTTTATTAGTTGTACCTGCACGTGAAGAATATGTTATTGCATCCGATTGTAAACAAAATGTTACAGGAAATTATTCAATAGGTTTAACATTTTTTGATAGTTTAGGATTAGGTGCGGAAGCTAAAAGAACAGCGTATAATAATTTTACGGACAAAAATCCATATACTGCACCTGGTGGACACTGGGAAAATGATATTAGTATAATATCATCTAATTCATCATTATCTAGTGAAAATGATTTTAATATTGAAATAGGAGGAGCACTTTATTTTTTTGTTGGAGCAGATTTTACTCTGTCTTTTAGTATAAGTGATTTTGCAAAGGAATTAGGAATAATATGAAGATAAAGAAAACAGGATATTTAATATCGATTTTAATTTATATTGCAAATATAATTATATCAAATATATGTAAATTAGAAACAAGGGATACATGGTGGGCACTATTAGGCGTGTTCATTATTATTACTCCTTCTTTTATTCAAACAATTTATAATATCAAATATAATAGAAATGTTAATGGAGTTGTAATCTTATATATTGTTTTAGGATTGTTGGGATTACTATTTATTACAGGCATTTTAATTTTATTCCTTTTACTATTTGGAATTGTTGAAATTTCATTATATTGATATATTTGAATAATTGGCGGTGAAATTTAGTGATACAACAATTACATTTAATCCGGATTTTACACCAGAAATGTATGTTCAAATTCCTAGAACCAATTATTGGTTAAAAAGATATAACGATAAAGAAGGCAGAACGCAGTTTGATCGCTCTTTAAGAAGTTTACAAAGTGAGTGGGTTGAACATACTATTTTATATTATGTTTTGTATTGGAATGATTATTATCGAGAATGTGCAAGAAGTGCTGATTTAGATGAAAATCGTAATGGTGCATACCATTGTATATTTTATGATTTCTATTAATGAAAGGAAAAACAACAATGTTCATAACATTATTGATTTGGATATTCTGCTTTTATTCTTGGGCATCAATGGTTGTTATTTCCGTATCATCTACTTTTCATGAAAAATATCTCACTTGCATTTATATTGTAATTCTATGTATTTTAATACTGCTAAGATTTTCCTTGTGCAAAGTAAGAAAAAAGAATATAAAAAAATGCATATTAGATTCGGCAATACCCGTCCTACATTTATTATTTTTTATTTGTCATAGTAATATTATGTATGGCTATGGTAATACAATGGGGATTATAGGACGTAGTGAGGTAATAGGATTATTTAGTATAATTAATGTGTCTTATAATATGGCTTTTATACTGATGGGAGTTATCTATGTAGTACTTTGGCTTGTAATGATATTAAAGTATAATATGAGCGAAAAGCCTAATAAGAGAATAACATTTATTGCAATAATTTTAGGAATAGCTGTGGAGGTAATGGGAATTTGCAAATTTATATTTACCAGTGAATTAAGTTTGATTTACTTGTTTTCAATAGCTGTTTTTTGGATGTTTAATTTAATTAATTATATAGCTTTAAAAGTGAAAAGTCTTAACGATTAAAAGAATATTATTAAACGGAGCAAACAAGTTCTATAGCTTGTTTGCTCTATTATGTTGTTAATTGACGTGTAAAATGTAAATATTGAAAAAGGCGTGAAAAATATAAAACTTGCGGAACAAACGCCCCAAATTGGCGTAAATACGTAGGTTAATTGGTGTAAAGAATTAAAAAAGCATTAAATTAAATATGTTTACATGTCAAAAAATATTGCTCGAAATCGGTGTTTGTAACTTCGATTCGGGCAATTTAAATTTTACAAGAAAATCTCTTTAAAAGCTTTTTAGAATCTTTAAAAATCCTCTTGAATAACGCAAATACGTTAATTCAGATTAAAAAGTTTTAAAATTTTCTTTTCAACATGTGGTTAAATGTTGACTATAAGGGGGGTAGCAACCTAGCAACTAAATTAAAATAGGGTAGCAACTAGTTGCTACCCTAAGCCTTTTTGGGTTAGAAATAACGTAAATACGTTTTTGAACTGCATAAAATAAAAAAATAATAGTTTTTAAATTTTTTATGAGTTTTATTTAGGGTAGCAACTAAACCAATTCAATAATTTTTATATTCATCAATAAACGGTTTAAATTGTTCATACACTTTTCTTTCTAATGGAGACTGGAGAAAACAGGAATGTCCTCGTGTTCCTAAGAATTCCTGCTCTCTTTTGTATAACAGTTCCATTCTTTCTGATCTAATATGTGCTGAAGTAATTGAAATATTACACAGTTTCGCAATATCTTCTGGTTCATGCATATCCAACGCCCATAAAACACACGCAGGAGCAAGAACATCAATTGCAAATCGTTCGGCTTCATATTCATACCGTTCCTCATCTTGAATATGTGACATTACAATATGTCCGATTTCATGCATAACAGTGTATCTTTTTTGAGGAACAGGGCAGTCTGGAACTACTATTTGATATCCATCGTCAGTAAAGACGGAATATCCTCTTTCATTGGGCAGAATATTAAAATCTTTTCTTAATATTATATTCATAGATTTTAGAATAGAAATAATATTCACTGGCAATAAAGAAATTGAATTGTTAATTAAAAAGTGCCAGCTCGCATCACGAGCATTTGTATAGGATTTATAATTCAAAATAAACACCTCCATGTATATTGTACACGCATGGAGGTGTTTTATATAGTTATATGTCGTTATCTTCCGGTAAATTATTAATTCTTTCTAATTCTTCTTTTGAAATTTCAGTTCTTCTAAATTTTCTATCAGGAGAACGAGAAACTTTAAGAGCCGCAGGCTGTTGACTTTCCTTTATTTGTTTTTGTCTATATAATTCTTCAAGTTTGCCTATAAGCTTTATTTGCTCTCTGTCATTAAATTTTGAGAATACATCAAGCATTTCCTGCTCATTTTCGGATAACTGCTCCATTGGGGCAGTTATTTCTTTGCCAGTGACTAAATAATCTATTGATACATTAAAATGCATCGATAGTTTTTGTAATATATCTGAATTTACTGATGCACCCTTTTGCCAGTTTTTTAAGTTTCCAGCGCTAAGCCCTAATTGTCTTAATAAAGGCGTTGGCTTTATATTGTTTTCTTCACATAATTGGATAAATCGCTCATAAAACATGAATAATACCCTCCATAAATTGTGCAATAAGTGAAATATGCATTAAAATGAACAAATTCTATTGACAAATGCATTTTAATGAACTATAATATTAATATACCGATACGAAAGTGTAAAAAATCCCTCATGATAATTGTATCATAAGGAAAAGAAAATTTCAACAGAAAGGAAATAAAATAATATGAACGAATTAAAAGTATTTCAAAATAGTGAATTTGGAGAACTTGGAGTTCTCATCATTGACGGTAAGGAATTCTTTCCGGCTTCACAGTGTGCCAAAATTTTAGGATACACAAATCCTCGTGATGCTATAAAACGTCATTGTAAATCAGAGGGGGTCGTAAAACACGACGGGGTCTCCTATACAACAAATCAGTATGGAGTTACCTCGCAGCAAATAATAGAAATTAAGTACATAAGCGAGGGTAATCTTTACAGACTGATTATCCGATCCAAGCTACCGTCAGCAGAAAAATTTGAACGATGGGTATTTGACGAGGTCCTTCCAGAGCTTAGAAAGAATGGTTCATACGGAAACAATTTTAATCTGGAAGAGGTTATTGCAAAAACTGCAACGGCGGTTGTTTCAGAAGTTTTGAAACAGCTCATACCCACAGCAGATAATCCAACAGAACAATCACAAAATGTACCTAAGCGAAAAGCCAAGAAATATAAACATACACAGCCCAGTAAAATTGAAACATTGAAGCCGGAGCTTAAAACTAAAGTTGATGATATGATTGCATCAGGAGAATTTTCATGTCAACAAATAGCAAATTTTATTATGAATAATTGTGATATGTATATATCTCAGATGTCCGTTAACAGGTATAAGCGTATGCACTTTATTGTTGATGATAATTTTGATTCACAGCTTACCATGTTTTAGGAGGTTAACGTGAAGATTAAGGTTAAAAAAGTTAATAGGAAAGCATTGGAGTGCCAAGTTATATGTGTTGAATCTGAAAAGGCTGTAAAACATTTAGGGGAACTGAAAAAGGCAATAGAGAATGCAAAGTTAGAAACTGCTCCTTATTTAGAAACCCCCGTCACAGTTATTACAAGGCAAGATAAAGAAACTACCCTCGGAGAACGTTTGAAATGTATCCGAAAAGCTAATAAATTAACTCAAATACAGTTTGCTCAAATGGTAGGAATAAGCCAGGCACATGTAAGTGGACTTGAAAAAAATATTGATCATCCATCTGAAACTTTGCTAATACTAATTTCAATTTTATTTGGAGTTAGAATTACATGGATTAAAGAAGGAACAGGCCAACCAAAAGCATTTAATATATAACCTAAAAAATAGTTTAGTGTAAAATTAATCTGTAGGCTTTTAAGAGCCGGCGGCTGAAATAATTACTCCTTATTCAGCAAAAACCTCTCTCTAAGCCGGTTCTTATAAGCCCGCAGATAGGAGGATAAAAAAATGAAAAGAATCTGTAATAATTGTAAGGCACTTGACAGTCACAAAGAATGTAAGCTTGGTTTTAGAACTCAAAATTGCGTTCCCTGTGAGGAATGCCCAAAGCCTAATTCATGGAAACAGTTTGATCGTATCAAAGAAGAAAGAGAAAGGAGAAATTGGCATATATGACATTAGGAGAAAAAATAAAATTCAGACGTCATGTTCTTGGATTAAGCCAGAAAGAACTGGCTAAAAAATCCGGAGTAGGACAATCATATATTTCTGAATTGGAAAACGGAAAGTTTAATCCGACATCAAAGATACTTGCCGCATTGGCAGGTCCGCTGAAATGCACAACAGATTACCTTATTTTTGACGGAAAGAAAGCAGGATAAAATGATGACGTGTATAGTTTTGGGTTTTAGTACGCTGATTTGCGTATTCGGAATATTTTATGCTGTAAAGAAACATTCGGACGATAACAAGAATATAAATGATAGTTTAAAAAGAAGAGATTTTACTTCGTTTGAAACTGCATTAATATTAGTAAGCGGATTCATAGGATTTATTTCATTTATATGCTTTGTGGTTTCAGCAATGGAAATGAATTAATAAGCCGAAACAGCGGTATAACCGCTGTCTGCCGGAGATGGTCTACCGGCACTGAAGAGGCAGACTGGAAGGGGTAAAATTATGAATATTAAAAAATTTAAACGCAAAGCAAAACCGCTGGTACTTAAAATGGCAAAGCTTATGACGGAAACTGCAGCTGATGAAAGTATAAAAAAAGAGCCGCAAATTCAACACAAAATTGTTTCTACAGCACTAGCACTGCTGACAGAAGCAGAAACTCTTGAAAAAGAGTTGGATGAAATGTCGAATTTAGGCTCTGATAATAGTATATCAGAATAAAACGGATTCGTCAAGTTTTTTCTGAAGGAGGTGTTGATTTTTTGGACTATTTAACTGTAAAAGAATATGCGGAACTGAAATGCTGTAAACCTCAATATGTAAGAAAACTTATTCTTGATGGTAAATTAGAAGCAGAACAATGTACTCATTCGCAGAATAAACAAATGTGCTATATGATTCCTGTATCAACGCTTTCAGAGGAACTTCAGGCAAAATATTATAACAAGCTGAAATCTGATCTAAAGATTCCGGAATTTAAAGATGATAAAGAGTCTTTAAAAAAGTCAAAAAGGACCGTTTCAAAAACATTTGAAGAAATGTCCGAAACTGAACGCCGTGAAGCGAATATGTGGTCTGAGATATTGGAAGAATGGCTGAGTATAAGAAGTCAATATACCAACAAAGCTAAAGCTGATTCTATGTATGTAGGCAAATGTCAGCTCGAACATCCGGATTTACATATAAGCAGAGGTACGTTATACCGCAAGCTCAGAGCGTGGGAAGAAAACGATATTTACGGTCTGGTGGATAAGCGAGGCGGATGGAATAAAAAATCAAGTTCTATTCCTCCGATGGTTTGGGAAGCTTTTCTGTGGTATTGGTTGGATGAAAACAGACCGACTGTGAGCCTTTGCTATAGAAAAACTGTCAATTGGACTGAACAATTTTATCCTGAGTTTGTTGATTTGATACCGACTGAAAGAAGCTTCCGCCGTCATATTGAAAATGATGTAAAATATGCAGTAAAAGTACTGATGAGAGACGGTGAAAAAGCTTTTAATGACCGCTGTCTTCCATACATGATGCGAATGTATGATAAGCTTGAAGCTAACGAATGCTGGATTGCCGATAATCATACCTTTGATATTCAATCCTATGATGATGAAGGAAATATACACAGACTGTATCTTACAGCTTTTCTTGACGCAAAGACAGGAGTGCTTACAGGCTGGAATATAACAGACAGTCCGAATTCGCAGTCTACAATATTAGCTTTGCGGCATGGAATCATGAGATTCGGAGCACCTAAAAGTATTTATGTAGATAACGGACGTGAGTTTCTTACTGCGGATCTAGGCGGAAACGGTCATCGAACTCAAAAAGGTTCTGAGGAGATTCCGTCAACCATTTTAAAGCGTTTGGGTATTGAAATGCACAACGCTATTGTCTGCAATGCAAGAGCAAAGCCTATTGAAAGAACATTTTATACGGTAAAAAATCAATTTTCCAAGTTATTTAACAGTTATTGCGGAGGAACTATTATAGAACGTCCGGAAGGTCTTAAAAGACGTATAAAAAACGGCGAACTTCCAAGAGATTACGAAATAAGAGACTTTCTTGAAACATGGATTGACGGAGACTATAATCTTCAGCCATACGGCGGTGCTGAAACCTGTTACAAGGGAATGTCAAGACTGGACGTTTGGAATAAGACCCGTACATCGGTAAGAATGCCTAAGCCGGAAGAACTGAATTTGATGATGATGCGCAGTATGCGCTGTCAGAAAATAAAGCGTAACGGAGTGTACGTTGAAATATTCGGCGAAAAGCTGTGGTATATGGATCTGCAGCAAACAGTTGATAATTTACAGAAGAAAGTTTATGTCAGATATGATCCGGCTGATTTGAGAAGTGTAAGGCTTTATGATGAAGATGACAGATATTTATTTACATGGCAGTCTGCCGACGCTCTTCTTGTGGATTATATTACCGGAATAAAAGAAGAAATTGCAGATGGTGAAAAAATCATCGGAACGGTCAGAAAGTTTGTTAAGGAACAGGCTAAAGGAATATCTGCAAACCTTACTAATGACCAGAGAATCACTATGCTTGATATGACTATCAGGAAAGCGAAACAAAATAAGTCAGAAAAATTCAAGATTGAAATGCCGTCAAATATAATACCGATCAGAGCTAATGAAACGCAATCGGAAGAGCTTAAACAAGCTGTAGGTGCAGAAAAAACGGTAATTGTAGATTTGGATAGAATGGCTAGGAACGGAATGAAGAGAAAGGGAGATTGATATGGAATATAAATACAGTGATCATGAACTTGAACTGCTTGCAAAAGTTGACGAACTTCAGAAAGAAAAAAAGTGGTCACAAAAAAAGACCGCCGAGACCATAGGAATTACAGACGGTACTTTATCACAGCTCCGCAATGGAAAATATAATGCTAATCCGCAGAAAATATTCGATATTATAGAAAGCTACTTTGGAGTAAAGGAAGCGGCTAAGCTTACATATTCCGAAGTCGGATACGCTCAGACAAGTATATCGTCAGAAATATATAATATAATCCGTGTCTGCCAAGTCAAGGGAGGACTTGCGATAGCCTGCGGTGCTGCAGGAATAGGAAAAACTAAAGCGGCTCAGCAGTTTGTAAAGGAGCATAAAACCAACAGCGTCCTCATAACAGTCAATCCATGTATTTCCTCTATAAAAAGTCTGCTTAAGGTTGTAGCTGTAAAAGTAGGAGCGACTATCAAAAAAACAAGAGACGAGCTGTGGCTTTCGATTATAGAATCTCTTTCAGACGGAATGGTTTTGATTTTTGATGAAGCTCAGCATCTGCCGCCTACAACAATAGAGGTTCTCAGAAGTTTTTCGGATTATTTTGCAGATAATGGACAAACCCTTGGGATATGTTTTGTGGGAAATCCTGAAACGGTTGACAGATACAGCAGTAAAAGGGCTGAATTTGCACAGATTGCCAACCGTACCAAGCAGAAAAAGATTTATACACAGGAAGAAATTAAACGAGACGATATTGTGAAGCTTTTTCCTATATTGGAGGCGGAACAGAAAGAAAAGGAAATTGAACTTCTATGGCGTGTTGCCCAAACGCCGCAGGCTCTCAGAGGAGCTATCAACCTGTTTTCCAATGCCTATGACAATGAAGATTACAGCTATGAGGGACTTATAGCAATGATGAAATTTATGGAAATGCAGATATAGGAGGATTTTTATGAGACAAGGAAAACGTCCGACCAGACAGCAAAAAGTATTTATATCCGGATTACGTTTGTCTCCGTATAATTGGCTAGTAATAAGCGATACAAAAGAATCAATAACAATTATGCACAGGCATACGGACACGATAAGGACGATTAAAAAGATTTTATAAGGAGTAAAAAATGACATATGAAGAAAGGATAGCACAGACAGCAAAGCGAAAGTGCGATAAGCTATACATATCGGAACTTATTGCGGCAGCGTTTGCATTGACAGCTTTTTTGCCTTATCTGATTTTTAAAAATATAAGTTTTCTGGTTTTTTCGGCAATTTGTTTTTCCTATTGTTCATTCGCAGAAACGGCAATATTATTTATAGAGAAAAAAGCAAGAAAGCATATTAACAGACGTTTGAAAATACTGAATAAATCGTTGGAAAGAACGGTCAGAAGATTTCCGCAGGACGAATTATTTTTAGAAAAAAGAAAATTTGAAAGAGAATATAAGTTTTTGGAGAAAAAATGAAAAATTATTATTTTACATTCGGAAAATTAAAAACGCATCCGTTTTACGGCGGCTGGATCATAGTAAAGGCACGAAATCTTCGAAGCGCCATAGAAATATTTAAGATGTATTTTCCGAACAGAGAGAATCCTATGCTTTGCAATTGTTCAATTGTGTATACAGAAAAGGATTTTAAAGATACTCAGATGTACATATCCGGTAATTTCGGAAAAAGATGTCATGGAATCATAGGATTTAAAGCATTAAAAAATAAGGACAGTGATAAAAATGAAGAACATACCTAATCCATGCGGCAGTTGTACTGAACGGCACACGGCATGTCAGGACGGATGCAGAAAACATAAAGCTTATGTCAAAATAAAAAGTGAAGTTGAAAGAAGAATACGTGCAAATATACGGTCATGCAGACATTATACATACAAACCTGTAGTACATCAGATGTTCCATAAGTAAATGAGGGATCTATTCCCTCACCTTAATGCAGCTCCGAAAGGAACGGTGACAAGCCCGTATTAATGCAGAGTCAAGGAATTGAACGTAAAGAACGGAGGTAATTATATGATTTCAAAGAAACTTACAAGCAAAGCGGGAATCACTATTCCCAAAGCACTCAGAGCAGATCTAGGCTGGCAGCCGAGTATGGCGGTTGATTTAGCTCCGCAGGAGGACGGCAGTCTGATCATCAGACCGCATATTGACCTGTGCAGATTCTGCGGCACTCATGAAAATGTACATAAATACAAAGATGTATGCGTTTGCTCGGAATGCTCGGAAAAAATGAAGGAGGTCATCTGATATGGAAATAAAACAAATTGTTGACAGAATGGTGGAAATTAAACAGGAGTCTAACGCTCTTCAGGATGAATATCTTGACCTTCAGTCTAAGCTTCAGGTTGAAGGAGAATCAGCATTGGAAAATACAAAGTACAAGTCAGTGTCGTATTCGGGAACGTCAGGAAAAGCAACAGTTACTCTTGCCGACAAGGTTTCAGGAGTTATGCCGTCTTTGTTTTTAGACATATTCGGAAAGGCATTTCCTGATCTTGTAAACCAAAAAAGTATATTAGAACTTAATGCTGAAGGTAAACGTATTGCGGCAGCAGTATGGAATAAGGAATACTGCCAAGGCAGCGTTGAGGAAATTGTAAATAGTCTGAGTTGTGATGAAAAAGCAAAAAAATCTCTTCTGAAAAAACTTAATGGGAAGAATTTTGAAACAGATAAGAAAAATCTTATAAAAATCGGAGGTTTGGATGAAGACAGTGCCCAAGATTATGCATATTTAATTGCAGAAATTATTGTATGGAATAAAATAAAAGCTATTATTAAAATCAATAACAACGGTGTTTTCTCGCAGGAGGCATTTGAACAGTTCGCTTTGAATATTAATGCAGCGGTTTGCGTAGAACAAAGCACTAAAATTACAATTGAGGAAATCAATGTCTCTGGGTAAAAAAGTTGATATCGCCATAGCCCAGTTAAAAATGTACGAACCTGAAACAGAACCATATTATTTATGTTATTCGGGTGGTAAAGACAGTGATTGTATAAGGATTTTAGCAGCGTTGGCAGGCGTTAAGCATGATATTGTACATAATTTGACTACAGTAGATGCACCGGAAACAATGCAATATATAAAATCAATACCTAATGTGATAATAGATAAGGCAAGATATCCTGACGGTACACATAAGACAATGTGGAATCTGATTGTAAAAAAACACATGCCGCCTAAACGAGATGTGCGATACTGCTGCTCAGAACTCAAAGAACAGGGCGGTAAATACAGGATTAAATTGACGGGTGTCCGCAGGGCTGAAAGCGTTAATAGAAATAAAAACGGCGGATTTATAAAAATAATAGGCAAACCCAAAACAACGCAAAAATACGCCGCAGAGGTTGGTGCAGAATATGAGGTGGCCAAACAGGGTGGATTAGTTATGAATTGCGATAATGACGAATCACGCAGAGTGGTTGAGCATTGCTACAGAACGACATCGACAATGATAAATCCGATTATTGACTGGACTGATTCAGACGTATGGGAATTTTTACGGTATTACGGTTGTCAGGGAAATCCGTTATATCAATGCGGAATGAAACGCATAGGCTGCATAGGGTGTCCGATGCAGGGGTATAACGGTATGAAATCTGAATTTGAAAAATATCCCATATACCGTAATAATTATATACGGGCGTATAATAGAATGTTGGCAAATATGCCGAATAAATCTAATGTTACATGGCGAACAGGATTAGATGTATATAAATGGTGGGTCGGCGATGATCCTGAGCAATTATCACTGTTTGGTGAAGATTATTTATAACATTGATTAAAATAAAAAACGTCCCATTTCTTGACAAAAGAAATGGGAAAAATGAAAAATGTTTATTGTTACTTAATTATTATAGCATAATAATGATAAAAATACAAGGAGGAAATAATGAGTATTGATATAAATAAAATAGCACAGGAAAAAATTACAGAAATGGAGGAAAACGGAGAAATTAAAAAGTATCTTGAAGAAAAGCTTCAGAAGTTAATACTTGATTCGGTATCTTCAGCTCTAAGCGGATATGCTGTACAGAAAAAAATCAAAGAAAAAATAGAAAGTCAAATAGCACCTTGTCTTGACGCTTTGGATTTTACGGCATATAATTCGTTCATCTGCGAGAAAGTCAAGCAAATTACGGAGGAATATCTAAAAGAAGATATTGCAAAGAAGATTTCAAATACGTTTGAAAAGATTTTTATGATGAAGCGTGAAAGCATAAAGCTTTCCGAGATCTTTGAAGCATACCGTCAATGGCTTATTGACGATTTAGAAGAAAGTGAGCGGTACGAGCTTAACAATAAGTTTTACGCAAGTGTAGAAAATGATGAGGGTTATTGGCTTGAATGCAGTATATCTAAAGAAAAACCGACTAATAGTTCAACTTATTTCAGTGTTGGAAAGGATATTTATACCTGTGATTTTGGTTTTAGAGTACATAAAAAATATAATCAAAATGGAGTGGGATATATAGGTTCGGTTTATTTTGAGGGTTCAAGTGTAAAGGATGTTTTGAAAATTACTTCATATAACAAATTCCAGTCATTGCTGCTTAATTTGTATTATAACAAAACGTCGGTTATCTTTGATGTTGAGGATGAAAGCGATATTGATACCAGTCTGGGATTGGATATTTAAATGAAAATATACAATCGGTTGTTTAGAGGTAAAATAGGCAGTATATGGATGCGGTTATGAACGTGAATCCCTTAAATATATAACACTGGAGGAATAAAATGATTAGAGAAAAAATTGATAAAATAGTAAACAAATATTACAATGAAACCGATGAATGTTATAACAGTTTTCGTTATGATGATAAAGAAAATGAATTTTATATGGAAGAAGAAATCAAAAAATATTTAACGGTTGAAAAGGTTAATTTTAAAATTGAAAATGTAAGCGGATATAGTAACTGCGGATATGACAGCAATTTTCTTGCGGTCACATGGATCGAAAACAATGAACTAAATTTATTTACGTTGTTGCTGGAAGAATATTAACATTGGTGAATAAAAATGATTAAAAAAATAATTAGATATATTTTAAATTTATTCAATCCATATGAAGACGATAAACACAAAGATTATGTACGTAACTATAGGGAGAAATGGTATGGAAAGAATGACAGAACGTTATGAACATGGTGATTTATACGTTAAAGAACATGATTATATTTCTGATAGTAAGAAACTAGCAGAATATGAAGACACAGGATTGACACCGGAACAAATAGTAAAATTACAAAAACAAAATGCTATTTTAAAAGAATTGCTCAGATTGACCGCAAAAGATGCCAAGGGACTATTTAATGCATGCGATTCAGAATATTATAAGCATGATGACATTAGCGAACCTGAAGTTTGCAAATTTTGTAATAGTTATTCAGACGGCGAATGTAAAATGAATCATGAATGTAAATGGCGGTATGCCAATAAAATTGAGGAGGTTTTAAAAGATGGATGACTATAACAAATATCAAGATGTTACATATAATCAGATTGACATGATGAAACATGCAATTGGGTTTGACGACCGAAAAGTAAAAGGTACAAAACATCGCAAGTATGAGCCATACCGCAATTATTATAATGCTGGAGAAAGAGACAAATCAGAGCTTGATAAACTGGTTGAAATTGGTTTTATGAAAAAAAGCAGTGAAGATTATTATCATGTTACCGATGACGGAAAGACATTTATTTATTATGTTACTGGTGTTCAAATTTTACCGGATATGAAATGAGGTATTGAAAGATGAATAGAGAAATATTGTTCAGGGGTAAGCGTGTTGATAGTAGTGAATGGTTTGAAGGATCATATTGGCTTTCACGTTCGGCGGTCAGAGAAACAACTTACATAACGGATGGCTATGGAAATTTATTTTGTGTTATCCCCGAAACAGTAGGACAATTTACTGGATTAACAGACAAGAACGGCGTTAAGATTTTTGAGGGGGATATTGTTACAGTTGAAAATCCTAACATATCAGATGATGAATATGGAATTGTAAAATTTGATAATGATGGCGCAATGTTTATTGTAGAATTTGATACATTTACAGTTGATTTTGGAAATAACATTGATGGTAATCAATGCGAAATAATAGGTAATATTTTTGACAATCCCGAATTACTGAAAGGAGAAGAAAATGAATGAAAAATTAAAACCGTGTCCGTTTTGTGGGGGTAAGGCGAAGTTCAGAACCATATTAAACTATTCTTCGCATTCAAATGTTGGATTTGATTTTGTAATCGAATGCGTAAAATGCAAAACATCATCTCCGAAAACATATACAATTCGATTTGAATTAGGCAACAACGGAGAAATCAAACCGATTCTTGACGGCAGAGAAATTGCACTGCAAGGTTGGAACAGGAGGGCTGAAAATGCCAAAGTGTAAGAATTGTTATCATTGCGAAATATGCAAAAAATATGCAATAAAATCAGGTGTGCCGGAAACCGTGTTAGATAAAGCGCTTGGTGAAGAATTTGAACATCTGGAAGGGTATGACTGTTATAAAGATAAATCCCTGATTGTTGAGTTGCCTTGTAAAATTGGAGATACAGTATATATTCATTATGTATTGCAAAACGAAATAAAACAAATGAAAATTGACGGAATTAAGATTCACAAAGAATTTATACAGGTTATTTTCTCGGATAACACTACTTTTACAGTATGGAATAATGATTGGAGTGATTATGAAAATACTGTATTTTGTACCCGTGAAAACGCAGAGAAAGTAAATAATGACTAAAGTTAATGGAATCCCTGTAGATCCGCTGATCAATGTGGAAGTTCATATGTATTTCGAAGTTCACAATTCGGATTTATGGGGTGGTAAAGGATCAGTCGGATATATGGAAATAGGTTATTGTGAGTGCAAAAACATTATTATAAATGAATTAAATAGTGACTTTATAGAACGTCAAATTGAATTTGCAGCTAATTCTGCCTGCGTAGATAAAAAGTATGTTCGACCCATCACCAAGCAGGAATATGATGAGAAATCAAATGATAAAAACGATTAAAGGAGAGAATCGGTACTATGGAACAGTATTTTGAAATTACAAAACAAAGCAGTCGTTATAAAGAATATTTTGACTATCTTGAAGCTGATGAAGCTTGCAGAAAAGTGGTCAAGGAATTTATTGAGGAAAATAATATACATACTGAACATTATGCTGTTTTCGGAGGAGCATTATGGATTGACAATAATCAGGAAAATAGGGAAAAGTATGGCAATCAACTGAAGAAGGACGGTGATGACGGACTTGCAGCGTTTAAGAAAACAAGTAAAATAGGCAGAGCATTGACTGGATTGGGAATAAAGGAAGTGCATAAGCCGCATGTTTCATTTTTCTTTGTTGATCCATCATATTCATCGAGAACCAGATTGTTTCATGTAGGAGAAAAGTTATATTGCAGTATAGACTGCATGAACCGAAGTACTAAGGTCAAAACCCCACAAGGATTTATTGAGATGAAAGCCAGCGAGTTTTTTAAAATCATTGAGGATGTGGAAAATGATGACGAGGATTGATAAATATGAATAATATAACTGAAAATTGCAGTAACTGCTTGCATTCATGCGGAACAGATAACCTTTACTGCAGCAAGCATAATAAACAAGTTTCTGACAGTGAAATATGCTTTGAATACTCGCATGAAAAACAGTGCAGTGAAGTTACGGAAATACTTCATAAACAAGGTAGGTCAGTATATGGACATTGATGAAATGTTTGATGCTTTTTGGAAAGCATATCCCAGAAAGTTAGATAAAATTAAGGCTAGAAAAGCTTTTAAGAAACTTAATCCAAGCGAGAAGCTCTTTAATACCATTTTAAGTACTCTTGAAAAGCAAAAAAATAATTATAATTGGAAAAAAGAAAATAGACAATATATGCCGTATCCAGCAACATATTTAAATAACCGAAGATGGGAAGATGAGGATGGAACAGATAACGAAAGTAATACCTCAAATCAAGCGTTCGGTACTTACTTATGATGAATATCTAAAACAAAAGGTTGATTCTTACAATAGTCTTTCCGGTAATCTTACCGGATATGACTGTAAGAAATGCTTGAATCGTGGATATTTTATGAAAATTATAAATGGTGATGAATCAATGGTCGCTTGCGACTGCATGAAAAAGCGTGAAGCACTGGTACGTCTTAAGAATTCCGGTCTAGCAGGAAGCATCAAAGAAAAGACATTTTCTTCTTTTGAAGCAAATCAAAGTTTTCAGCAGCATATAAAATCGGAAGCGGTCAAATTCGTAAAGTCATATAAAGGCAAGTGGTTTTTCATTGGAGGTCAGAATGGCTGCGGAAAAACTCATATATGTACTGCGATTGCAGGGCAATTACTAAAATTCGGAGAATCCGTGAGGTATCTTTTGTGGGAAGATGACTCCCCTGTTCTTAAAGCAAAGGTTAACGATCCGGAATATAAGACATTGATTTCAGCATATCAGACTGTTGATGTTCTTTACATTGATGATTTGTTTAAAACAAACGCAACTGAAGCTGACATACGTTTAGCTTTTCAAATACTGGATTATCGTGATCGCAATTCATTATGCACTATTATTTCATCTGAACGTATGATTGATGAGATATATAAAATAAATCCGGCAATAGGCGGTCGGATCACTGAAATGGCAATGAAGATCAATATTCCTAAAGATATAAATAAGGATTATCGTTTAAAAAGGAAGGAGTAATATTTTATGGCAACTGCACCTCAGATACGTGCTATATATGCACTGGGTTCAAAACTCGGTATAAATCAGAATAATCGTGAAGATAATCTTCATCAGCTGGTTTACAGTATAACAGGAAAAGAATCTATTAAAGGACTTACAAACTATGAAGCTGCAAGAGTTCAGTCAGAGCTTAGTCGTATGGAAGGTACGGGTAAAAAGCAAAATAAAAAACCCATTGATGTACCGCCGGGTAAAATGTCTGAAGCACAGCAGAAAAAAGCGTGGTCGCTTATATACAAACTGCAAGAAATAGCTCCGTCTTCTGCTTCTCCTGCGGAACGCATGAGAGGTGCAGTAAAGAAAATTATAGATATGGATATCAATCCATATTGTGATAATCCTTTTAGAATGGTTACGGTTAAGCAAGGCATTAAGTTAATTGATACCTTGAAAAAGTATGTTGCTTCTGCCGAAAAGAAAGCCGGTATTAATAATGAGCATTGACAGAATTGCTTTAGAGCAGCTTGACGGAGAACAGCGTGAGATTGCAGAACTGATAGGAATTGAATCGTATAAAAAGCTTGTAAGATATTTTGGCGGAGGACAGATTTACGTCTGCAAAGCGGATACGCTTATGAAAATCAGCAGAAATGCCGAAATCTGCGGTAGATTTAATGGATATAACTATAGAGAGCTTGCTCTTGAATATAACCTATCTACGAAAACAATAAGGGAGATAACATCTGAAAAGCTTAAAATAATCAAAAATATGCCTCTTGAGGGTCAGTTGGAATTGGAATAAGGAAAAGTCCGAACATACAAAATAATTGTGTGTTCGGACTTTTGAGTTAATTTACAATTTTGCAACGATCAAGTTGAAGATATTCTCCGTCATTAACCGTAACATAAGCATTACCCTCTTCAAATTCATCATTTATAGTAATTTGCATTGAAGTTGCAATATCATCTGAATAAACTTTAAAGAAAGCCTTATTATTAAAATATTCACTATCATTTATTTTTTCAAGTTTATATTCGCCTGCTGGTATGTCAATTCCTACACGTAACATTCCCTGACCAGTTATATCAATTTTTGCATTTTCAGCCGGAATTGCAGTCACATTTTCTATAGTTATATATTGACCATCTTCAATCGTAATAAATGAATTACCAAAGAAAGCTGCATGATAAATAACATTATCGCCATTACTGTCAGAATTTACAGAAAATTGTCCAACATGATTATGATTGCACATTAAAGCATATTCTCCAGCTGGAATATCTTCCCCCACTAAATATGTACCTGATTCAAAAGATATGTCATTATTTGTTAAATAACTAAAAGTGACTGCTCCGTCCTTTACCACTAATAGATTCATATCTTTGTTTTTTCCGTCTAATATTTTTAATTTTATTGATGCTGAATCGTTATAGTATTCAATTAATTTTAACAATTTAGATGATAATTTTTTTGTAGAGTCAGAAACATTTTCCATCATTAAAACATCAATCGTTTGTTCATTAAAATCATTTTCCCATAATGAAATTGTATATGTATTTGTATCAAAATCGAATTCGATTTCAGTGTTTTTCATATTGTCTATAGGTTTTTGCCAAAAATAATTTTTTAACATAAATAAGCATTTTTGCTCTGATGTACTTGCATAATAATCATATACTAAATTATCAGAATTGAACACAAGAGACGGTATACTCATTTCATTGTTACCAATTGCAAAAGATATTATGTAATTTGATTTAAGCTGAGTTTTTTCAGATACAGAAATAGAAGTTAGAATCATTTTTTTGTATTTATCTATCGTTTCATTCCAATTTCCGGCTTTATAGTCTATATCAAAAGAGTTGGCATTTGAAAAAATTGCTATAATCGCAAAAGTGTTAGTATCTTCGAAGTAGTTAACTATTACATCATCAAAATAACCCAAACTTTTAAAATTCTGCATTAAATTGATTTGCTTGAAATTTCATTATCACCGTTTATTATTGATTCTTCTTGCATCGTACCTTCGGTTTCAAAAACATAGTTTGTAGCGGTACTTTTAGAACTACCGCATCCTAATAATGTAATTAAATAGGTAAATAATACAAATAAAAATATTATTTTTTTCATATTAAACTCCTCTTTATTTAAACTAATATGTATATTATAAAATAAAAGTATAAATATGTCAATTCTTAGGATAAGTTGTAACAAAATATTAATATTATTTTATTTATATTACAAACAAAGAATCACACTTTTATATAAATTCACAAAATATAATATAAAAAGTAAAAGCACTCAATCTTCTTAATAAGAAGACAAGAGTGCTTTACTTATTCTATCCTAATCGGTATAACATAAATGCTAATTAATGTCAATAACAAAAACAGAGATTTTTATCCTCTGCTTTTGTTGTTTGTCTTATACATATTGAATATCTTTATTTTTTTGAGTGTCGCAGATTTCTTTTATTTTGTCATAGTTTTTGCGACATATTTTATTATCCGGTTCTAATGCAATAGCTTTTTGAAATTCAATAAGAGCTTCATCATAATATTTCATGTAACTCAATATTATACCAAGTGAATCATGATATTTTGCATTGTCAGGCTCTAATTCAATAGCTTTGTGGTATTCGTCAAGAGCTTCATCATAACGTTCTATGCAACCCAATGTTACACCAAGGGAATTATGATATTCTGCATTGTCAGGCTCTAATTCAACAGCTTTTTGAAATTCAATAAGAGCTTCATCATAACGTTTCATGTTATGCAATGTTACACCAAGTGAATTGCGGTATTCTGGATTGTCAGGTTCTAATTCAACAGCTTTTTGCATTTCAATAAGAACTTCATCATAACGTTTCAGTGCATGCAATGTTATACCAAGGGAATTGTGATATTCTGCATTGTTAGGTTCTAATTCAACAGCTTTTTGCGTTTCAGTAAGAGCATCATCATAACGTTTCATTTCATGCAATGTTACACCAAGTGAATTGCGGTATTCTGGATTGTCAGGTTCTAATTCAACAGCTTTTTGAAATTCAATAAGAGCATCATCATAACGTTTCATGTTATGCAATGTTACACCAAGTGAATT
>CABIYQ010000018.1:0-6019 GCA_902362965.1 Oscillospiraceae bacterium | reverse complement strand
GAATTGCGATATTCTGCATTGTTAGGTTCTAATTCAACAGCCTTTTGCGTTTCAGTAAGAGCTTCATCATAACGTTTCATTTCATGCAATGTTACACCAATTGAATTGCGGTATTCTGGATTGTCAGGTTCTAATTCAACAGCTTTTTGTTTTTCAATAAGAACTTCATCATAACGTTTCATGTTATGTAATGTTACACCAAGTGAATTGCGATATTCTGGATTGTCAGGTTCTAATTCAACAGCCTTTTGCATTTCAATAAGAGCTTCATCATAACGTTCTATGTAATCCAATGTTATACCAAGATTATTATGATAAAATGCATCGTTAGGATCTAATTCAACAGCCTTATAGTATTCGGTTAGAGCTTCATCATAACGTTTCAGTGCATGCAATGTTATACCAAGGGAATTGCGATATTCTGCATTGTTAGGTTCTAATTCAACAGCTTTTTGCGTTTCAGTAAGAGCATCATCATAACGTTTCAGTGCATGCAATGTTATACCAAGGGAATTGCGATATTCTGCATTGTTAGGTTCTAATTCAACAGCTTTTTGCGTTTCAGTAAGAGCTTCATCATAACGTTTCATTTCATGCAATGTTATACAAAGGGAATTGCGATATTCTGCACTGTCAGATTCTAATTCAACAGCTTTTTGCTTTTCGATAAGAGCTTCAACATAACGTTTCATTTTATGTAGTATAATACCAAAAGTGTTATGGTATAGCGCATTATCATGAGCCAGGTTTATCAGATTTTTACAAATTGAAACGGCATCTTCATAATTTCCTTCACGATATGACAATACAACTTCTTTATACATATTTTGCAAGTCGGTTTGGCTTGTTACGTATTGTACAGCTTCTTTAATTTCTTCAGACACTGTTGAATTATCAGCAGCAGATGATGAATTGTCTTTCATTAACTTATTTGTAAAATTATCTATTGAATCACTTAGTATTTTAAATCTATTTTCTGCTTTCTTAAGAAAATCTTCTTTAGACCGCATTTTTATTTTTAAAACACGTCCAATTAAAAACATGACCTCATCAAAACCATTGTGCTGTATAAAATATCCGTTGGATTTTTCTAAGAAGTCGTGTACTTTTCCATCAGGTGTTCCATCGCCGTAAAGCATCCAGTAGGGGCAGCATAACCTGTTGTTGGCAAATTCATCTCCTTGCCTTATTAAATAATCCATTAAGCTGTTATCATTTCCGGCATATCCTATAAATATAGGGTGATATTCTGATAAAACAGTATCAAGTGCTTTTTTCCAGTTATCATGAAGCTTATTAACCTCATTAACAGTATTTGCAGGATTAAACAGGAGATCTCTATGTATTTTAATAACGGTCGGTCTGTTAATCGGTTTTGATATATAGTGAGATAAAGATTCGTGACCTATTACCATGGGCATGGTTTGAGTATAATAGTTAATGGCGTCTTCAGTCAAGTGATCAAAATTTGTAGTTATAACAACATTGTTTTTTGTTTGAGACAGCAGATACGATAATATAACATATCCGGCGCTGGGAATAGCATTCTCCATTAATTTTTCAAGAAAGTTATATCCGTCTTTGGGCTGTCTTTTAAAATAATGTTCGTAATATTGACTGTAAAAACTGTATTTATTTTCATCGGTGATCCCATATTCTGACCGCCACTTGAGGTAGCTGCTTTTATTGCGTATCCGCAGTTTATCATCCCATATATCTACAAGCTCCTGACCTGATTTTATTCCGGATGATATGGATGCACCGGCGCCGAGAACAAAACAAAATTTTCTTGGATGATGACCGTCTGAAACATCTTTTATCTCCTGCATAAATCCATTTATAGATAATTCTTCATAACTCATATTGTAAATACCTTCTTCTTGAAAATTTATAACAAATAATATCTATATATAGTATATCACGATAAAATATCTAAATCAATAAAATTTAACAAATTATACCAAATGTACAAATTTAAATTTATCTATTTGCATATTATCAATAAAAGTAATTGATAGAAAAAATATAATTATATAATTAAAAATACATTATGTATAATTGTATCTGTTATTATACATAATGTATTTTTTTGTTTTATAATAAAGTTAAAAATAAAATCAGCAAGGGAAGTAAAAAAGTGAAGAATGTGATTTTACAAAGTTAAATACGTACTGTATAATTATAGTCAAGGTTATACAGTGCGTATTTTTATTTATAGGAAGGAGGATACCATGAATACAGATATTTTTACAAATATATTTCAGCTTGCTTTGACGTGCGGAATAGGAGTTGTTGCATTTTTTCTTAAAAGAACCATTTCGGAGCTGGATGAATGCAAAAGAAATATTACTGAAATAAAGTCACGTTACGCTTTATCTTCGGAACTTGAAGACTGTAAAAAGGACATTGCAAAAATTAAAGAGGATTACATAACGAAAGAAGATTTCTTCAGAGAGCAAACGGAGAACCGTCGTAAGCTTGATAAAATAATGGATATTCTTCTTGAAATTAAAGGAGGCGGAAAATAGTGAATTATGAAGCGGATAAATTAAAACAGGAAATTGAAAACGGTAATTTCTTTGTTAATAACGGACGTATTCTGCAAATGCTGAACATACTGGCAGGAGATTTCAAAAAATTAACTGAAATCAAATATGTTCTTTCAGATCTGGAGGAATATGAGATTGTCAGAAGCATTGATTATCTGTATGAAAGCGGATATGTAAAGCTGAGAAATACGGATAACGGAAAACCGACAACTCTTGCGGACGCTCCGTTTAAATGTCTGTCGGCAAAGCTTACAGCTGAGGGCGTGCGTATTTTGGTAGGTAAAAAAACAGATGACTGTATAACTCTGTAGGAGGTGTGATATGAACACTCTCGGAAACAGAAGACACAGTATTATTGACGGTCTTGAGCCTGATATTAAAGAGACTGTAGATGAGATGATACGTGCCGGTTTTACCTATCGTGAAATCGTGGACTACATAAAGGATACCGGAACAGAGATATCAATAGGCAGCGTTCACAGATATGTAAAGCATTTCAGGGAGTCTCTTGAAAGATTGAGAGTTTCTCAGGAAAATTTCAGAGCGCTGATGGAAGAAATCAACAGATACCCCGATATTGATATGGCTGAGGGTATACTTCGCATTATAAGCAGTCAGGTACTGGATGCTGTAAGTCAGATACCGTCAGAGGAAATAAAATCAAAGGATTTTGACACTCTAGTCAAATCGGCAGTTTCACTGACCAGAGCGGCAGCATATAAACGTAACGCCGATCTAAAGTCCAAAGAGCTTCTTGAAAACGGAGCGGATCAGTTTAAAACAATGATATTCGATGCCATGGCGGTAAAACGCCCTGAATTATACAGACAAGTCAAGGAATTTTTAAAAGAGGAGGAAGAAAAGCTATGATGTACGTTGTTCAGACTAAAACAGGCTGTGAGCTTTCCTCCGGAGTTTTGTTAAAAAGACTTGGATTTAATATTAAAATTCCCGAAAAGCTTATGAGTATACGCCGTGGAGGCACATGGAGATTGGAAAATAAGCTTGTATTTACTGGATACATATTTCTTGAATCGGATAAATCCATAACCGAAAAAGATTATTATAAGGTTAAAAATACCGATGGAGTTATAAATTTTATCGGAAAGGGAAAACCGCAGGCAATACGTGAAAATGAAATCCCGTTTATCAATTGGCTCTGGAATAACGGTAAGCCTATAGAACCGTCAAGGGTTTTTGTAACTGTTGACGGAAGAAAGATGATAATGTCAGGACCTCTAAGAAAATACGGAGGAGAATATGCTTCGATCGATATTCGTCAGAGGCGTGCAAAGACTGTAATATCTATCTGCGGAATAAAACATAAGGTCACACTGCCTATTGAACTTATTTAAAAATCCCTGCGTTATGCTGAAGTACGGTTGATGCGTCCCGTACCGATCGGCGCAGCGGAATATATAAAAACGGCTTTTTAAAACTGAATTGCCGAATGGCGAAGCATATCTGAATGAAATATGCGTTAGAAAACGATTCAGACCCTCTTGAAAACCGTTTTAAGAAATTATTGGTGAAATTATAGGGGTAAAAACAAAATCGCTTACAGGGGCTGACAGGCCTTTATTTGTATATTCGGAAACGGATTGAAATAAAATATGCCTTTAATAAGCATTATACACTCTTTATAACCGTTTAAAATTATTTGGACGTAAAATTTATCTCTAAAAAACAGAATCGCTTAAAAGGGCATAATTTGCCCTTATTTTTATACCGTGAAAGGACGTGGTATTTTGGGCGCATTAAATAAAAAAAGCATTAGATCTCTGCTTGAAGGAATTGATGAATATGAGGTCAGTCAGAAAAGGATAAAAGGCGGAAATTTAAATAGTATAAAGAGCCTGTATGATGAGTTTTTAAAAACAGACAGCAAGCCGCAGCGTGATAGATTAATCAATGAATTTAAAAAACGCAATGAGGAGTTTGCCGAGTTTATACAGTCAAATCCCGACCTTGTAGAAGCAGAGCTTCAAAAAGCATTGATTCTGGCAGCTTCCGGCGGAGAATATTCAGAAGAAGAAATCACAGTTGACGGTAAGGGAAGAAAAAAAGTAAAGCATATTAAGAAAACGGCTCTGCCTGATGTTTCGGCAGTTCGTGAATTAAGGGAAATGCTGGGCAGCAGCGAAACAGCCGAAAGCAGTATGGCTGAAGCTTGGATAGACGCTCTTCTCGGAGAAGATGAAAATGAACAGGAAGAATAAATACCACAGGCTTATAAAAGCTTTTAAGAAAAAAATCCCCGAATACCGCAAATCTCCCGAACTGTTCGCCTATGAGGTTTGTCAGTTTGAGCCTGACAAATGGCAGAAGGAAGTATTTGCGGATATAGCGGAGTTTCCTAAAGTTACGGTGCGTTCCGGTCAGGGCGTTGGAAAGACTGGTTGTGAAGCTGTTTTGTGCCTGTGGTTTTTGTCCTGTTTCCCGTATTCCCGTGTTGTAGCAACTGCTCCCACTAAACAGCAGCTTAATGACGTACTCTGGGCAGAGGTTTCAAAATGGCAGTCAAAAAGTCCGCTCTTGAAAGCGGTTTTAAAATGGACTAAAACAAAGGTTTCTGTCGAGGGATATGAAGAACGCTGGTTTGCGACTGCACGTACTGCCACAAAGCCCGAAAACATGCAGGGCTTTCACGAGGACAACATGCTCTTTATCGTTCACGAGGCTTCAGGTGTTGCCGACCCTATTATGGAGGCGATTCTCGGTACGCTTTCCGGCGCAAATAATAAGCTGCTTATGTGCGGAAATCCTACAAAGACCTCCGGTATTTTTTACGATTCTCATACCTGTGACAGAGGGTTGTATAAATGCCACAGAGTTTCTTCCCGTGACAGCTCCAGAACCAATAAGGAAAATATAGCGGCTATGGAGCGCAAATATGGGAAGGATTCAAATTTTGTCCGTGTACGTGTTGACGGAGAATTTCCTAAACAGGAAGATGATGTTTTCATTCCTATGGAATTGATATTAACGTCAACATCGTCTGTGAAAGATTTTGAAGAACCGGAAATACCCGACCTTATCCATATTGGCTGTGATGTCGCAAGATTCGGGGACGATAAGACCGTTATTGGTCACAAAGTCAATGAAAAGGCAGATATTGTCTGCAAACGTCAGGGACAGGATACCATGAAGACTGCTGATGATATAGTGATGTGTTATGATAAATTGCTTAAAAAATATCCTAAATATAAACGTCCTGTTGCTGTTAAGATAGATGACGGCGGCGTAGGCGGCGGTGTTGTGGACAGATTAAGACAAATGAAGCGGAGTAATCCTCAGCGTTTCAAACAGATGGAAATATTCCCTGTTAAATTCGGTCAGAGAATGAAACATGCATATTATTATGATTCCACCACATACATGATGAGCGTGGTCAGAAATCTTTTGTCACCTCATGATGAAGACGGGAAACCTAAACCTGTAGAACTGATTCTTCCCGATGATGCGGACTT
>CABIYQ010000017.1 GCA_902362965.1 Oscillospiraceae bacterium | reverse complement strand
TCAACGCTTCCACAATATTCAGAATGCCTTTTAACAGATGTTTTTGATAGCTATTACAGAATGGGAGACAGTAATAAATAAACTGTCTCCCATTTTTTATGGTTAAATAAGATGTAAAAAATTCTTATTATATACCAATTTTGTCATTTAGAGCGTTATTTTTGACATCTTTGTTTTTTATGCGGTATTTTATGCTAAAATAATACAAAGAAATATATCTTTCGGCAGAAGTAACAATATAAAGCAGAGTTTTTGTGCAATCATACAAATTTATTTGTAAACTGTAATTTTTTGGGGCGTTTTAGGATTATTAATAATAGAGAGCAATTTACAAGGCTTTTCAATTGGACAAGTATTGCCGAACTTCAATATGAAAATATGCACAAAATACTTAATAAATTTTATATCAATTAGTAGAAAGTTGATTGTATTTGACATAAATTTACTGGAAACTATTGTAAATTTATTAGCTATATTGTATAATTATATCAGATTATATACGCTAACGATTGATAATTGTATATTATGTTTATGTATGATCATTTCGAAACAGTAATAAAGTATCACATTGCGCATTGCACATTTGCAAATTTATTTGATATATTATATTAAAGATTGGGGGAGCATAAATGTTAAATCTTAATAATATTTGGAACATTGGAAAACGAAGACGACTTAGCCGAATTTTTAACTCTGAAGGCAGATGCTTAATTGTTCCACTTGATGATAACCTAATTTCCGGTTCAATTACAGGTATTTCCAATATTAAAAATAAAATACAGCAAATAGAGTGCTCTAAACCAAATGCAATTTTAGCCTATCAAGGTACATTAGGTCTTGTTAATGACTACAGTATTCCTCTTATATTGAATCTTACAGCAAGTACAATAAATGCTACACATACTCACAAAGTGCTAGTATCCTCAATAGAAAAGGCAATTAGTCTTGGGGCAGATGCTGTTGCGGTTCATATAAATATATCAAGCAAATACGAAAGTGATATGTTAAAAACGCTTGGAAAAATATCAGAAGAGTGTGATCAGGTTGGAATTCCTCTGCTTGCCATTGCTTATCCAAGAGGTGAATATATGGAACCAAATGGAATTGAAATAGATCAAAATTATTCACGGATAAAAGTTTCTGATCAAAGATCTTATGGAAATCTAGTCTCACATTGTGTAAGAGTAGCTTTTGAATTAGGTGCGGACATTATTAAAACGCAATACACAGGTTCTATTGACACATTTAAAAAAGTGGTTGAATCAGCCGTAGACAAACCAGTGGTTATAGCAGGAGGAGATAAAATTGATGTTTTTCAATTATTTATAATGGTAGAAGATGCTATGAAAGCAGGGGCAAGTGGAGTAAGTATTGGTCGAAATGTATTCAATCGTGAGGATTCCGACAAAATTATTTGCTGTTTGAAAAAATTGATTTTCGAGAACATTTCGGCAACGGATTCACTGGAATTGTACAATAACAGGAGGTTTAGTTAATGGGAACTTGGGATATTATTTCAACAAACTGGGAATTTGTCTTGCCTCCATCAAGACCCAGTGATATTGAACTTAATAGAATTAAATATTATACGAATACGTTTTCACGTAAGGAGCCTGTTGCTGTGCTAGGCAGCACTATTGAGTATCGAGATTTATTGTATTCTATGGGATTTGAACAGGTATATGTGTTTGAAAAGAATATCACTTTTCATGATGATTTAGACACTTGGAAAGTATATCCTTGCGAGAACGAGGTGCTTGTCGAAGGTGATTGGCTTAAGACCTTACCTAAATATTCTGGATTGTTCAATTTTTGTTTGTCCGATTTGACTATGGGAAACATTCCTTATGAAAATAGAAGAGAATTTTATTCTTCGATTAGTAATATCCTAAAAGTTGGCGGCATATTTTTTGATAAGGTTCTGACGAATGAGATTCCACTCATTACTTTGCAGGACATATCAAAAAAATATCAAGCTTTATCAATTAACCTTAGAAGTGTAAATGATTTTTCATGTGAAGCATTGTTTTGTGGTGAATTGCTTAACAAAGGAATTATTGATACTACAGAATCCTATACTTTGTTACGAGAGGCGTTTAAAGACGATTTGAGATTAATGCAGTTTATTGATAAAGCTCATTTAATTACACCAGAAGGTTGCGTTTGGTATTACGGAAAACCTTGGGATTTATTAAAACTCGAATATTTTTCTTGTTTTTCAAAATCTGATTTTTTTGAAGATATTCCTTTAAGTCCATATTTTAAAAGAGCAAAGCATTTTATTAATTATAAATAGGAGGTTAGTTATGAATAAGCAAGAGGTTTTAAAGTGGATCGAATCATTTGTTTCTGCATGGAGGGAATGTGACTTTACAGTTATTGAAGAGTTATTCACTGATGTTGATGAATATTGGGAAACTCCCTTTTCTGTTCCCGTATCTAATTGGGATAATGTTAAACAGTTATGGAGCGATATTGTCTTTCAAAAGGATATAGACTTAAAAGTTGATATCCTTGCTATCGAAGAAAACAAGGTAACCTTGCATTGGTATACAAAATATCAGGATTCAAGAGATAAAAATATATATGAAATGGATGGGACTTATTTTCTTGTGTTTAATGAAAATAAAAAATGCATCTATTTTAAGCAATGGTGGGTGATGAAAGAATAGCCATCATTTAAAAATCATGAAAGAGGTATGGTAATATGCAGATTATTGTGCTGATTGTATCTGTTTTACTTTCTGTAATATCAGGAATTATTTCTTCTATATGTGGATTTGATGTGTTTCAAAGCATAGTTACTGGTATATTAACATTCTTATGTATAGAGATGATTAATGTGACCGTGTTCTTAGGAGGTGTATATTTTAGACAGAAAAAAGAGAAAAAGTTCCATGATAGAATCAATTTATATAGTATCAAGATTCAAGAAATTAATGATTTTTATTATGAAGTGGAACGTGATAGTCAGGGCGATAAGGATTTATTTTCCGTTACATGTTCTAAGGCAATAGATAATTTATATTTGTTGCTAAAAGATGCCTCAGAATACAAAAAAATAGAGATTTCGTCAGATTATATTATTAATGTTGCAGGTGTGTTCGAAGCGTTGAATATCACACGAGACAAAAAAGTCAGACTTACCTTTCCCATTAAAGAAGTCAGCAAAAATGTAATTTCAACTGCTGAAGATCGTAAGTTTTTTGAAACAATATACAATAAAATTAAAAATGGCGAAGTGTCAGATTTGTTAATACTGATGATTTTGGATAACGAAAATTTGTTAAATGATCCGCAGATTGATCTTCTATTAAAGTTTTATTATGTTAATGCGCATTATGATTGCAAATATATTTTAGCTCAAGATTTTATAGAAGCTTGTGAGCATAATAGAGTTTCTACGGCAAGCCTTGACTTTGGGATTTATGGCCCAAATATGCTTTTTATCGAAGAAAGTTTATTTCCATATAAGGGCGTATACTACAAGGATAGTGCAATAGTTGAACGCTATACAAAACTTTTTGATGAAGTGTGGAATTTTGAAGCTATTACGCATAATAATCCAAAAAATAGTATTCAGCCGAATACCATTAGCAAGTCCGATTTTCTGCCAAAGCAGTTCTTTCATGAATTGACAAATATTCAATCGATAGAAAGTTTTGAACCTGCCAAATCTACGACAACAACTTCCGATGAAAATATAGCTCCAGTTTTTTTGCAAAAAGATAAAGAGGAATGTTAAAAGCTATAGGAGGATAATACAAAATGAAATATTCATATAGTTCTTTAGGCAAATTGGTTTCTTTTAGGAACAGTCAAGATTTTGAGATTATTGGTATGTTGTTTCAGTATGGATCTAGTAATAAATATGACATATCGAATCATACTAATAAACGAATAGTAATTCACATACATGGTAGTTATGGCAATTTTTATCAAAACAAATTCATTTGGCATATGTCAAAGATATACTGTGAAAATGAAGTGGATTTCCTTAGCATAAATACTTCTGCACATGACGGATTAGCAGAGGGTTACTATGGTAAAAATTTAAAATATGTTGGTGGTGGAGTTTCTGAATACCAAGACTCACAATTTGATATTCAAGCTGCAATTGATTTTGCCATTTCTCTCGGATATATTGACATTATTTTGCAAGGGCATAGTTTAGGTTGTGACAAAGTAATTGATTATTCTCTTCATTCTGAAAAAAAATTTGATATTATTTTATTGTCTCCTGCGGATAGTTATGCTTTGCAAGCAGATTGGATCAAACCAGATACTGTTGAAAAACAAATTGTGCGAATACGTAATGGTTTATCTACGGAGGGTAAAATTACATGGGGAAAAGCTGATTTTGATTGGCTTGAAAATAGTGAATATGGGGCACATGGCAACGATGAAAATTGGATATACGAAATTCCTATTACTCGTAAAGCATTGCTCAGTATTTTGACGGGTTCTGCATTCAAGTATCTTAATTTAGAACTTGCACCTGAATTCTATTTAGATGTTAATGCAATGGTCTACATAGGAAAGAGAGATGGTTTATTATTTTGTAAATCAGCAGAAATGTCTGAATACTTGAGTAAAAAATTTAAATCTTTTTTTCCAATACTTGACCTAGATGCAGATCACGATATTGTTGGTGTTGAGGAAGTACTAATCAAAAGGATTGTTTTATGGATTCAGAACAGAAGCTAAAAATTAAAAAAAGTAAAACCAAGGATATCAAAAATGAACTTCAGTTTATCTTATTAAAACGATTATCTGATAATTTTCCAGCAACTGAGCTTAGAAGTAAAACTAGTCAGCAAAAAGCATTTTCTCATAATAAATACTGGATATCTTATATTGAAGATGAAAATCAAAATCTTCTTGGCTTTATGCTTTGGTGGGATTTTAATCAAATTCGATTTATTGAATATCTATTTGTTGAAAAGGATTGTAGACACAACGGTATTGGTAGTGAACTATTAAAAAGTTGTTTTGTAATGGAGATACCAATTATTATTGAGGTTGAAAAGGACTCATCTGTAGAGGAGTTTTATATAAAAAACGGTTTTCTAAAAAATAAAGTTTTATATGAACCTATTCCGCTTCAAGATGGCAGAATCGTTGAGGCATATTCAATTTATTCCTACAAAAGTCCACTGGATTTTAAAACTTTTAATTTTTTTGAATTTATTATACATCAAGATGAGTATCAGTTTTAAGGTATTGATCAGCTTAACTTTTTTTGAACTCCAAGTCCAATGGCGTTATCTTTTTTAGTGTGAAATTTTTTATCATTGGGCGTTTCCATCATATTTTATTTTTGAATAAATTCATATCTTAAGTATGAAAAGTTGAGATTAGAACCCTTTAATTCAAATAGAATTATTTATGTGTTTACTTTATATCGTATATTCTCATTCGAACCAGTAATGGATTTTGCATTAAAAAAGCAAAATCCTACTTTTGCTGTTCATCTATTTTATAGTAGCAAGACAAATTATTTGGACAAATCTGCTCGTAAAAACGGGCAGATTTTGTTATATTGAATAAAAAATATGTATTTTAAATGATGCGAGGTTTCTTCACTTCGTATCATTTTTTATTTCAGGAGGTTATTTTTTATGAGTAATCAAAAACGAATTTCATTTGGGTATACAAGAAATGCTCTAAAAGAGATAGTAATTTATGAAGAACAGGCAGAAGTAGTAAAACTTATATTTGAGCTTTATTCGCTTGGTCAATCATTATCAGACATATCGAAGCATTTGGAAATATATCATATTCCTTCTCCAAGTAATAAAACTGTATGGGGTAGGCAAATTATCAATAATGTTCTTTCAAATGAAAATTATTGTGGCAATTGCGACTATCCTCAAATTATAAACGAAGAACTCTGGAATGCAGCACAGAATAAGAAAAATAACAGCAGCTATTCAATGAGATACAGCAGGAGTAAAGCATCAGTTTAAATATTCGGATTTTCAAAAAAGGTTTCAGTGCAAATACTTGATTTCGAAGTAAAAAGCTGATATACTTATATTAAAGGAACGGAGGTGCAGCAATGGGCATTTATTTAAATCCGAGCAATATTGATTTTCAGCAGGCTTTAAATTCCAAAATATATGTTGACAAAAGTATGCTGATTGATTATTCAAACAGTGTCATCTATACGGAACAGAAATTCATCTGCGTTAGCCGACCAAGGCGTTTTGGGAAGTCGATGGCAGCGAATATGCTGACGGCATACTACAGCCGTGGATGTAATTCAGATGAAATGTTCAGCAATCTGAAAATATCAAGAGCTGATACATTTGAAAAGCATCTGAACAAATACAATGTGATTCATATTAACATGGTAAACTTTTTGAGCGAGTCGCAAAATATGGATGAAATGATTGAGTTCATTGAAGAAGATTTAATTGATGAACTCAAAAATGAATATCCTGATATTCGATACCCCAAACGTCAGAATTTAATTAAAATAATAGCAGCAATTTTTTCTCAAACGTATATACCATTTATTTTTATAATAGACGAATGGGACTGCATTTTCAGAGAGCATCAAAACGATACTGATGCTCAGAAAAAGTATCTAGATTTTCTGAGAAATTTATTGAAGGATCAAAGCTATGTGGCGCTCGCATATATGACTGGAATCCTGCCAATAAAAAAATACGGTAAGCATTCGGCTTTAAATATGTTTACAGAAGTTTCCATGACAGATCCCCGCGAATATGCTGAATTTACGGGCTTTACAGAATCAGAAGTTAAACAGCTTTGCAATGAATACAAAATGCCGTTTGATGAAACAAAGCGTTGGTATGATGGATATAATTTGATGGGAGTTTCAGCTTATAATCCACGTTCAGTCGTTATGTCTATGACAGGCGGATATTTTAATAACTACTGGACTTCAACAGAGACTTATGAAGCGTTGAGGGTCTATATTGAAATGAATTTTGGCGGATTGAAGGATACAATCATTGAACTTCTTGCCGGACAAAAAGCAGTAATTGATACGACAACATTCTCAAACGATATGGTAACTTTTGAAACAAAAGATGATGTACTGACACTTTTAGTTCATCTCGGATATCTGACATATGATTTTTATACAAAGGAAGTATCGATCCCAAACTACGAAATTTCAGAACAGTTTGCAAGTACTATTAAGGTTATGGGATGGTCGGAGGTTGCTAATTCATTGAAATTATCAGATGAACTTCTGAAATCAACTCTGAACTGTGACGGAGAAAAAGTTGCAGAACTGATAGACAAGGCACACAGTGACAATACATCAATTTTAAAATACAACGATGAAAATTCACTTTCTTGCGTGATTTCGCTCGCATACTATTCTGCAAGAAAGACTTATACGATTGAACGAGAGCTGCCTGCTGGTAAAGGATTTGCTGATCTGGTTTTTCGACCAAGAAAAAATAACATCAATCCTGCGATAATTGTAGAACTAAAGTATGACAAATCCGCTGAAGGTGCAATAGAACAAATTAAGAAGAAACAATATGCAGATTGCTTGAAGGATTATTCAGGAGATATTCTATTGGTCGGAATCAATTACAATAAAGATACAAAAAAGCATGATTGTGTGATTGAGAAAATTGTAAAATAGTTTTTAATGCAGTGATGATTGCACATCACTGCATTTTTATCCGAATACATAGGCAAAATCCATTCATCTATTTCATAGTCACAAGACACAAACCTTGTAAATTACGTAAATACGTAGTTTGCAAGGTTTTTATTTTATCTGATTTATTGTTAAATGAAATATATAATTGCTGTGAAATTTATAAAAATTTTTTCTATTCCCAACTTACTACGAACCATTAAACCGTGAAATATTTCAAATGTGACTCTTACTTTCTGCTGCATGTTACTATTGAGTGAAGAAAATAAGACTTCTAAAATTTCAGCCAATCTTAATTTAATCTTTATATAGAAAAAATCCCCACTTGCATCAAGTAGGGATTTTTTGGGAAACAGTCATAAACTACATTTATATTTTACACTTTATATTTAAACAAAATATAGACATAATGTAAATATTTAATTAATTTTATATATATATGTTGATTTTTGTAAATTATTGGTATATAATGTGTGTATATGTATATTTAATAAAATTTATTTAAGGAGAAATTATTATGAAAAAATTTAAGAAAATAATCTCATCTATGCTCGCAATTACATCTGCTTTTTCATTATGCAGCTTAAACAAGACCAATGCTTATTATGCAGGACAAAAGCATACTTGGCGTATTTATGAAAAGGTATCCACCCTTAATATGGAATGGTATAGTAGTACAATATTAAATAACAATAATTATACATTCAATTCTTGTGTAAAAAAACAACTAATAGTTAATTCCTCCAATTTTTACAGCAATTATTCCACTAGTTTGAAAGCCCTTACTACTTCGTATTACAGTCCTCCTAAAATAAACGGTACTGGTTTTTTGTCTATGTCAACTTGGTATACACCGACTGAAATCAATAAGTTTTCTGTACAATATAGTTATGAAACAAGCAATAATGCAAAAATTACACCAATTTATGTACTGGTGGGTGATTTTAATCAGGATGGCTATGTAAATAAGCTTGATGCTGATCTGATTTTAGAATATAGTGCTAGTGTTGGTGTTGGTGAACAACCAACATATTCAGAAAAAGCTTTACTTGCTGGTGATATTAATAATGACGGAATAGTAGATGCAAGGGATGCTTCCTCTATTTTATCTTTTGTGGGAGGAAGTATAACACATTTTTAAATAAAAATAAGGCTTTAAAAAACAAAAAGCCCGTCAGGAAATTCCCGACGGACTTAGCTTTGTATTGTTTCTGCGGTATATTTTTTCAACAAATTAATTATATCACACTTTTATAAATTTTGCAATTATTTCACTTTATTTTCAATTTCAGTATGCAGACGTTTAATGAAGTTTTCCCCCGCAATACCGTTTTGCTGATAACCCCATACGCCTAACAGATAATTTACTGCTTTCAGAGTACCATCACCGAAAGACTTATTTTTATCCATACCGTATTTGTTGATACCTAGTGTTTTGGCTGTCAACAGTAGTTCTTTAAGCGATAGCACACCAATAGTCTTATCGCCTTTTTTGTAGCCTGTTTTATCTAGAACATGCTTTGCCGAACTTGCTGCTGTAGAAATACCCAACGTCTTTAAAATACCTTTAGCGTATGCTTCAGCAAGCTTTTTGTAATTGGACTTGATAAAATCAGCAGCATTTTTGAAGAAACAGCTGCACCAAAAAAACTTTTTTACAGCGTTGCAAGCCTTGAAAAACTGTCTTTCAGTGCAGGATATATTTCCCTGTACAGACTGTAAAATTCATCGTACCTTTCCATTCTGCTGCTGTCAGGCTGACACACCTTGTCCGTCCTTACTACTGCCTTTACAGCCTCGGGCACACTGCCGTATATCCCTGCACCAACAGACGCAAGAAGTGCCGCACCCAGTGCAGGCCCCTCCTTGGACGCAGGCGTCTTTACCTCACAGCCATACAGATCTGCAAGAATTGAACGCCACAAAGGTGATGTTCCACCGCCGCCGCATGCCATCATATCTGAAACATTTATTCCCATTTCACGAAAAACCTCCACGCAGTCACGAAGTGAATACGCAACGCCCTCCATTACCGCCCTCAGCATATGCTTCTTTGTATGCATTGCTGAAAGTCCGAAGAATACGCCTCTTGCATCGGGGTCAAGATGGGGCGTTCTCTCACCCATGAGATAAGGCAGATACAAAAGCCTTTCCGCACCTATCGGAACGGTTTCTGCCTCCTTGTCCATGAGATAATATTCATCAACATCCATAAGTGCCGCTGTATCCTTTTCTGCACCGCAAAAATTGTCCCTGAACCATTTCAGCGAAAGTCCTGCCGCCTGTGTTACGCCCATAATATGCCATTCTCCCGGAACAGCCGCACAGCAGGTATGAACACGTCCCTCAGGGTCAATGGAAACAGACGGTGTATGTGCAAATACAACTCCAGATGTGCCTATTGTGGTGAACGCTCTGCCCTCTGCACATACCCCTGTACCTATTGCTGCGGCGGCATTGTCACCTGCACCGCCTACTACTATTGTGCCTGCATTAAGTCCGAGCTGTTCTGCAATATCCGCTCTCAGAACGCCTGTCACCTCACAGGATTCATAGACACTGGGCAGAAGTTCCATATCTATACCGAGTCTTTGACATATTTCACTGCTCCAGCAGCGGTTCGGAACGTCAAGCAGCTGCATTCCTGATGCGTCTGATACTTCTGTTGCATATTCGCCGGTAAGTATAAATCTCAGATAATCCTTCGGCAGAAGTATGTGTCTGCATTTTTCAAAAATCTCAGGCTCGTTATTTTTCACCCACAGAATTTTTGCCGCTGTCCAGCCTGTCAATGCAGGATTTGCTGTGATTTCAATGAGTTTTTCCCTGCCGATTATGCGGTTCATTTCATCAGCCTCTGCGGCTGTACGCTGATCGCACCATATAATAGCATTGCGGAGAACGTTGTTGTCCTTATCAAGCATTACAAGACCGTGCATCTGTCCTGAAATGCCTATGCCCTTTATTTCGTCCTTATTTACACCGCTTTTTGAAACTACTGCTCTCACTGTGTCAAGCATTGCAGCCGCCCAGTGTGCAGGGTTCTGCTCTGCATATCCGTTTTTCGGCTGATACATGGGATATTCCGCAGTTGCAGAGGCAATTACCCTGCCGTTTTCATCAAAAAGAACTGTCTTTGTACCGCTTGTACCGCAGTCCACACCGATTATATATGCCATAGATATATTCCTTTCGTATGTTGTAGATCATTCGCTGAAAACTTACAGTAAAAATATAACAAGGGGAAAACGGTCTTGTTCGCTTTCCCCTCGAAAAGCTGCCACTTTTCTCACCCTTTTTCTCCGCGCGCAAAAAGCATAGCGCAGGGAATTTCGCCCTCCGCGGAGGGCGACCAGGGCTTCTCATACTGAACCTCGCCAGCATTTTTGAAAATAGCTGGACCAAAAAACTTTTATTGCCAAGCTGCCATTATCAGAGATTAAACATAATATTATTCACAACAGACTCAAGCATTTCCTGTCTGCCGCTTGAAAGGCTGTCTGTAACTTCACTCTTTTCAAGAGCGTATTTCTCCAGATCTGCCATGGTAACATTACCCTCAATTATATCCTTGCCTATGCCTATCTGCCATGACGCATATCTGTCAGCAACAAACTTGTCAATTCTGCCGTCCTCTATCATCTTGACTGCAATTCTCAGACCAAGTGCAAAGGTGTCCATTCCTGCAATATATGAGAGGAAAATATCCTCGGGAGTGAATGAACCTCTTCTTGCCTTTGAGTCAAAGTTAAGTCCTCCGTTTGTAAATCCGCCTGCTTTCAGAACCTCATACATACAAAGTGCAGCATCATATACATTTGTGGGAAACTGGTCTGTATCCCAGCCCAGCAGCGGATCGCCCTGGTTTGCGTCAATGGAACCAAATACGCCGTTATCCCTTGCAACTCTCAGTTCATGCTGGAATGTGTGCTGTGCCAGTGTTGCGTGGTTTGCCTCTATGTTCATTTTGAAATCATTTTCAAGGCCATACTTGCGCAGGAAGCCTAAAACTGTTGCTGTATCGAAATCATACTGATGCTTTGTGGGTTCCTTTGGCTTTGGTTCAATGTAGAAATCACCCTTATAGCCTATGGAACGTGCATAGTCAACAGTCATTCTCATAAGTCTTGCCATGTTGTCCTGCTCGAGTGCCATATCTGTATTCAGGAGAGTTTCATAGCCTTCTCTGCCGCCCCAGAATACATAACCCATACCGCCAAGCTTTACAGTAGCCTCAACAGCTTTCTTTATCTGTGCTGCGGAAAATGCGAAAACATCTGCAGAGGGTGAAGTTCCTGCACCGTGCATATATCTTGGGTGATCAAAGCATTTTGCAGTGCCCCAGAGAAGTTTTTTGGTAGGGTCAGCCTTCATTTTTTCTGCGATATAGTCTGTTACCTCGTCAAGCTTAGCGTTTGTTTCTGCAAGACTGCCGTACTCAGGAGAAAGGTCACGGTCATGGAAGCAGAAATATTCAATTGACAGCTTGTCCATTATCTCAAAAGCTGCGTCAACCTTTGCCTTTGCTCTTGCTGAGGGGTCAGATTCGCCCCATGACTTGTCAGCAGTACCGCAGCCGAACATATCAGTGCCGTCACCGCCCATTGTATGCCACCATGAAAGTGCAAATTTCAGATGCTCTTTCATAGGCTTTCCTGCGATCATTTCATCGGGATTGTAGTATTTGAATGAAAGCGGGTTCGTGCTGTTTTTGCCCTCGTATGCAATTTTGCCTATGTCTTTGAAGAATTCGCTCATTTTTATTACCTCCGAAAAATATCATAAATTTATTTCTGTGCTGACGCACTTTGTGCCGCACAATTTCTCGCTTATTTCATCAGGCTGATGAGTGCCTGCGTATAATGTAAACCTGCTGCCGAAGCGGTTGCGCTCGCCGTTTTCGTCAACAGCGGTAAATGCTCTTTCCGATACGGATATCTCTACGAATATTTTCTCGCCTGCTGCAAGATTTACCCTCTTGAAACCGCACAGACTCACATTAGGCACAGCGTTTTCACAATAGTCCTTGATATAAAGCTGAATAACGTCATCCACCGCTTTGCCGCTCGTGTTTTCGGCAGTCACAACAGCCTTACCGTCCTTGTATTCAACCGATGTGCAAACAATTTTTCCGTAAGTAAGACCGTATCCAAAGGGATACAGCACATTATTTTCCGCATAACGGTAGGTGCGGTTTTTCATGGAATAATCGGTGAAGTCGGGAAGCATATCGGAACGCTCGTAGAATGTAACGGGTAGCTTGCCCGAAGGTGAAACGTCGCCGAAAAGTATCTCTGCAAGTGCCGTGCCGCCTTCCGAGCCGGGATACCATGCGTGGATAAGCGCATCCGGATCACATTCGGTATTCACCGAACTTCCTGCGGCACACACAACGACAACCGGCTTGCCCGTCTGCATTATCTTGTCTACCAGGATACGTTGATATTCGGGCAGACGTATATCATTTTTATCTCCCGAAGAAAACTCGTTGCCTGTATCGCCCTCTTCGCCCTCAATGGTGGAGTCGAGTCCAACGCAAAGTACAACAAGATCGGCACAGTCCGCAGCGGCGAGTGCCTCAGCATATCTGTCACCCGATTGCGCCAGAGCGGAAACCTTGTCTTTATAAAGGTGACAACCCTCGGCATAAATGACCCTGCCATCAAAGCGCTCTCTGATACCGTCAAGGAATGTAACATACTTATCCGCAGTACCGTTATAGTTGCCCTCCAGCGCAATTCTGCTGTCGCTGTTTGGGCCGATGACCGCAATTGTATGCAGTCGGCTTTCATCAAGCGGAAGTATGCCGTTATTTTTCAGCAGTACCATGGATTTTTCCGCACATTTCAGCGAAACCGCCTTGTGCTCCTTGCACGATACAACGGTATAAGGTATATCATCATATTCTGTTTTATCATCGAACATACCCAGCCTTATCTTTGTTCTCATAAGGTGTATGCAGGCGTTTCGGATATGCTCCTCGGTGATAAGTCCCTCGTTAAGTGCGGCAAGGAGATACGCATAAGTGCAGCCGCAGTTTACATCGCATCCCGATTTTATGGCAAGAGCCGCAGATTCAACCGGATTCGCTGTAAGACCGTGATGCTCATGGAAATCGCGTATTGCCCAGCAATCGGACACAAAGTATCCGTCAAAGCCCCACTCGTTCAGCTTGGACATAAGAAAACTGCTCGCGCAGGCAGCCTCGCCGTTTACACGGTTATATGCGCCCATTACGCCCTCAACGTGAGCTTCTCTGACGAGTGCTTCAAATGCAGGAAGATAGGTTTCTTCAATATCCCTTTTGGAAACTTCGGCATTAAACTCGTGACGCACTGCTTCGGGACCGCTGTGTACAGCATAATGCTTAGCACAAGCGGCAGCTTTCATTGTTTTTCCTTCACCCTGCAAGCCATTTACAAAGGCTTTTCCGTTTTCGGCGGTCAAATACGGATCTTCGCCGTAAGTCTCATGTCCTCTGCCCCAGCGAGGATCACGGAAAATATTGATATTGGGCGCCCAGAAAGTCAACCCCTTGTATATATCTCTGTCATCGTATTTTGTATATGCATTATACTTTGCACGAGCTTCCTCGGCGATTATATCCGCGACCTTCTGAGTCAGTTCTGTATCAAACATAGCCGCCAGACCGATAGCCTGCGGAAACATTGTGGCTATGCCCGAACGCGCCAGACCGTGCAGTCCCTCGTTCCACCAGTTGTATGCAGGAATGCCCAGCCTTTTTACGGCAGGAGCATCGTATCTGAGCTGAGAAGCCTGCTCCTCCACCGTCATTGCATCGGTTAGCGCAATTGCTCTTTCTTCTGCGCTGAGGGTGCTGTCAAAATATTTTTCCATAGTGATTTTCCTTTCAGATTTATATTATATTGCGTCAAGAAATCTGTTGATCCGACCGCCGATATACTCCTTGAAATCATTCAGATCCGGCTCAAAATTACCTTCGTTATCCAGCAGGCACCAGTGCTCTGAAATGACTGCTTCCTCATTCTTCGCAAACTCTCTTTTTTCTCCCAAAAGCTCACATTCAAGAAACAGGCTGTTGGTATATACCTCAAAATTGCAGGAATAATCGGGATAGCATACCTCCTCGTATTTCGGGATACATTTGGCAAATATCTGCCCGTTGACCGCATAGGCAGCGTAACCGTCCTCAAGATTAAAGCCTGCTTTGAAAGCCTTTCTTACGTAGCTATCCTGCCTTATGCGCACTTCGGAATTTGTTATTCTGAAACGGCTGTCATTTATATCGGAATAGTCCCAAAGACTTATCACACGGTTGGGAAGATATCCTTTTTTCTGCGTGCTCATAGGAATAATACAAACTCCGCCATGTGTAAGACTCGTCACGGACCATGGCGCAAACTCCGCTTTTTTCTCGGATATATTGCGTATTTTGTGCGTTATCTTCACAACTGGAGATGCCTCGTTCATTTCAATTATCATGGTAAATTCCTTACCAAATGGAGTGACGGGCGGCATTAATGTAAGAGTATTGTCTGTGATCTCGCAGCTTACCCTGCTATTATCGGGGTAATAGGTTTCGGGATTCACCTCGGGCGCACACCAAAGCCTGTGTCCGCCGTATGCCACCCATGTTCCGTATTTTCCTGCAGGCTCAGTAAATATGCGTTCAGTATCTTCAAAAAGCACATTTTTCTTTCCCGCAAGGGAGAAATATATTATCCTCGGACCTTCTTCAAGTGTTACTCCCAAGGTGATAATACCGTTATCAAGGAAAATACATTCACCAAAATTCTTGTATATACGTTTTGAAGATATTACACTCATAATTTTTCCTCCAATTTGTTTAAATTATACACTAATTTGTTTTGATTTACTAACCGTTTTTTGCGCTTTAAGTTTCAATTATTGCGATATTTTATATTTTCCCTTGTGCAAATACACATATTTACAATAAAATATATTGCACTTTTTTGCAGGATATGTTATTATATATTATACATAAAAATACATCATGTAATCTCAAGACATTTTTTGATTATATCATTATTATTCAAAAAATATATGAAAGGGAGCTTGACATGATCGCACATCTAAACGGTGATTTTGAAACGGTTGACTATACTCAGAACAGAAGTGTGCTTTTATACGACAATATTGAAAATGAAGAATATCCTCTCCACTGGCATAATGCTATCGAAATAATTATGCCGCTTACAAACGGCTTTGAGGCTATTTGTGGAGGCACGGATTATCACCTTGACGAACGTGATATACTTATTATTCCCGCAGGTACGCTCCATAATCTTAAAGCTCAGTCCGGCAGACGCCTTATCCTTCTTATTGACAACCATTCGTTTGCAAATAATCCTGCACTGTCGGAACTGTACTCTGTTTTTTCCGAGCCTTTGCTGATCAATTCAAGCTTTGACAAAGAATTTCTGCGGTCAATGAACCAGATAATGAAAGACATATATATACTTTATTCTAATTTTGGTGATGTTACCGAAGTATATATATATATGAAGATCTTATCTTTTTTTGCCAAAATAAAGGAATATCAGCTTAACGAAATACAATATTACGCCGGCGAACAGTATGCGGGCAAATTCCGTATGATACTGAAATTTATTGAACAGAATTATATGAATGATATTACTCTGGAGGATCTTGCTCAGCTCGCAGGCTACAGTACCTTTCATTTTTCAAGGATATTCAAAAAATACAGTAATACCACATTTATTAATTTTCTTAATCGCCGCAGGGTAAAAGCCGCAGAGCTTCTTTTACTTGAAAACGGATGTTCAATCACCGATGTGGCTATGCAGGTAGGATTTACAAGCCTTACAACATTCAACAGAGTATTCAAAAGTATAACCGGATGTACTCCCTCGGACTACAAAAAACTATATCGGACATAGCAGACATCGGAAAAATTTTCGTAATCATCATGAGGAATTTTTTACACTTTCGTATTGGTTAATATTATAATACGCTAAAAGGTATTTATCAAACTATAAGATTCAGATTAGTGTATTTTAGCGTTTTTGTACATTTTTAGAAGTGATATTTTATGTTTTATACACAATTTTTAGAGCTATGTAACAGAAATGGCACTAAACCAACACCTTTGATTAAAAGTCTTGAACTAAGTCCTGATAATTTAAAACGTTAGGAAAACGGTTCAACAGTTAATTCAGATATATTATTAAAAATAAAGGAACTTCAGAAAATTACAGCTACACAAATCCAAAACAATCAAATAGAATCAGCATATCATTTTCTCCAACTTCCGGCAAAGGAAATTCCCGAATAACAATATTCTCTTTTCCGCAATAAATAGCTGCTTTCATATTTCCTCCTTACCGCACATAACACACTTATGAATAATTGCAATTATATGTTCAATTGAATCAGTACAATTTCTTTTCAGCCACTCTGCTATTATTGCGGATATTCCGTTTAGATAAAAAAGCATCATATAATTTTTCTCAGACGTTGGAACGGAAAAGCGTTGCAGAATAGGGTCAAAGATGTGCCGGAACATTTTCTGATAGGTTTTATCAGCAGAGAAAATCCTCGGGTTTTCCATTGCTGTCTGATAGATATTTCTGTGCTGACAAACAAATGTCAGATATGGAGTAAGATATTCTGAAGTGACAAGAAAAAGTTCTTCTTCAGGGCAAAAACGTAGTTTATTTACAACACTGTTATCTGAATCTGAAAAATAAGAAAGTAACTTTTTATGCATATACTCAATGCTTTCAGCCAGCAGGTCACCTATCGTTTCATAGTGAAGATAAAAAGTGGAACGATTCACTCCTGCCTTTTCGCATATTTCCTTAACTGTAATATACGCAAAATCCTTTTTTTCAAGCAATTCAAGAAGAGCCTCATCCATACGCACGGCTGTATTAAAGTATTTGCTTTCAGACTTATTCATGCTTTTCCACCTGCCTTCCGTATTTTCTGCTGTGTATCAGCATATACACAGCTGTCACAATAACTATCAGATATACCGAACTGCCAGTAAGTGTATTCATCAATTTCCGGTAGCTTTCTCCGTTTTCAAAAAAACGTGAAATCATTGCTGTTTGCAAGCCAAGGACTGACATCATGGCTGAAATGAAATTCAACACCTTTGCAGCCGACAATATCAAATCACCAAGTTCGTGGAATTTTACAAGATTGATAATTGAAAGGATCAGAGTATAAAATGTGTACAATGCAGACAGATAGATGATGTATCCGGGATATGTAAATCCTGAATTTGTTCTCACCATAAGAACGATCATACCACCTATTGGAATATTCAGCAAAAACAGAAGCAGAGCAGTTTTTCTGTAACACCGGTATTTCTCTTTTTGTTCTTTTTTTCTCCGATAGCTGAATATCAGATACACTCTGAGTCCGCCAAGTACAAAGTAATAAACTGCCATTGAAATAAACCACACTGAAGCATAGCGTATACCTGCTGCAATTCGGAATATAACATAAAGAAAATTGATGAGCATACCCTGATAAATATTTACACTCCCACGAAAGGCAAGGTCATCGAAATATTTTCTTCCGAAGTATGATGCTCTGATTTTCTGCATTATTCTGCTATTATTGAACGCCGTTTTTATATCTTTTAACAGTTTAGGTACAGAGGCAATAATAACAGCAAGAGAGTACGCAGACATCACATATATCATGTATGAATACGCACTCTCTGTTTTTCCTGCGACAAAGATATAAATGAGCGCTGCATACACGACAGGTGTAAAAAATAATGTCACTTTGGGCGGATGCAGAAACTTTTTAATGATTCTCTTTGTCTTTTGCATGGCTTAATTCTCACTTATCTCTTTTGCAAGCTGCATGATTTCAAAGGCATACTTCTGTTTGCCATTTGACAGAAGCTTTTTGTAGACAGGATAGTTAACTCCCATACAAATAAATCCGATTATACCAATTATGACTCCTATAATAAACATAGCTGTCGTTCCGCTGCCGATTACTTTCATTGAAAGGCACATTCCCACACCTGTAATAAGTGAAGCAATGATACCGAAAGTATAGGTAAAAACTGTTGCAGGAAGTTTTGCTCTGGCATCCAGTTTACGGAGTGCGACTACCTTAGAGGTGTCTTTGGGTGCATACTCATTTGCGAGATGTTCTGCGTAAATCTTATCTGTATTCATGGCTGATAGCCTCCTTTTATTTGATACCTTTATTATACAGTAGGCAAATCAAAAACTGAACGACATTGATTGATGTTTATGTTGTTTTCAGGAACAGATAAATCCCGATTTATCAATCAAATTGCTTGAATGTTATCAATAATAACACCACATCCGACAATTAAATACAACTACCTTAGCAACAATAATTTGAATGCAACGATTAAAATATCAATCGACATTTAAAACATCGTCTGAATAAATCAGCCGATGAAAATTGTATTTTCACAAAAATGCGCCCAATATCCATAATAATTGCGCAGATGAAAAGTACAATTGAGATGTTCCCGAAGGAACAGAATTTCAGCAAGGAATGCTGAAAAATATCGTGGATATGAAATATCCACTCAAACGTAGCAAGCACAGTACTTTGCGCCACGAAAAATGAGGACGAAAGCACGATGCTTTTCAGGGGAATTTTTCCCCATGACAACTGATGAAAGAAAAATTCTCCGTGAACTGGGAAATAAAAATGCCAATAAAGTGGCATGGACGTTCTCAAAGATCGCCGAAGAAAGGAACTTGAAAAAGTCTTCTCCGGAGCTGAGCGCATAATCCAGAGTTTTGCACCAGGAGAAGTCACTTCCGAACAGGCAATGATGATAGCTCAGTTACTATGCAGCCGACTTCTGAAAGACCAGTATCCATTCACAATGACCATGGGCATATCCACTCGCATATCATTTTCAACAACGTAAATATGCAGACAGACCGCACCTTTGAAACAGAAGAAAATCAGGGTAAAAAACCTGACAGAGCATGAGCGAAACTGCGGAAAGTCTCCGATGAAATCTGTGAAAAAGCAAGCTCGTCAGTAATTGAAAATCCCGAATATGGCAAGGGTATTTCTCATTATGAATGGAGCAGAAAAATGCAAAAAATTCATGGTTGGAATGTTAGGAACTGATGTCAGACATTTGCTCTCCCTCTAAAATCATTCAAAAAACTATCTTCTGTAATTTACTTCCCCTACTGCAATCGGATCTAAGTTTAATGTCAACAACCCCGTCATTAAATGACCTGTTCTTCTGCATACGTATATCCCGCATGATACAACAGTGAAGTATAGCCATATGTATCCACGTAATTAATATCTGCTCCCTGTTCCAACAGCCATCGCATCATACTTTCGGATATAAGAAACTCAACGGCATTTCCTTTATTGTATCCTCCATATGCATTGATATCAAATTTTTCGAATACATTTTTAATTACCTGCTACTTCTACCAATAGTTTAAAATCTTTTGGTAACGTCTTTCGCTTCGCCATAGTACCATACTCCTTTCCATATTCAGGAATATCAACATCTATTAATTTTAATTGCTTATATGATACTTCTTACTGATTTCAAGCTCTTTTGTACTCTTGTTATAATAGAAAACATCCCGACTGAAAATCAGGAACGGACTTTCCTTTTGATTCTCTTCAAATATTTTCTGCGCCTGTTTTATCATTTTACGTATGGATTTTTTATTGCCTGCTCTTGTAAACAGCACCATATCCTTCGTCGGAACTGCAATCAGTAAATCATCCTGTAATGCCTCGCTGCAATCTTCCCATATACCTGGCAGACACAAAGCCTCCGCTTCAAAATCTCCGCCTGCCACCAATCCATACACACCTGCTTCCTTTGATTCCACCATACGATACGTTATATCCCGGTACAGATTTTCAAACGCTTTGCTCTCAAGCAATTGGGCGGACGTATCTTCCGGAAGATTGTCATAGGTCAGATACATATAAGTGCTGCCCATATCCTGTATCAGTGTAATTATATAGCTATCATAAATCCGAAACATGGGGATATTATTGTATTCCTGTATTTCGCCGCTCTGATTATTAAAATTGTTGTTCGCAGCCATAAGCGTGACTGCCTCAGCGGGAGTTTTTGACCAATTCTTTTTGATACGGGGATAAAGCTTGTCTGGTTCAAATATGTAATCATCTGAAAAGCCGTCCTGAAACTCCGTTTCTTCTTCGTCATTTCTTTGCAGATGAGTCCATTCAAGCTCGCATAATGCCCCGTTTTCCTGAATCCATTTTTGGCATCTTTCAAGAAAATCCAAACCATAATTGCTGTAAGAACATTTCGCAGCAACACGAATTACAATCCTGTTATATTCTTCATCTTTATGATACTCCGCAGCTTGTCCACTATCTATAAACTGCAAATAATCACTGATTTTATCCTTCAATGTACGGGCATGACTTTCCCGCACACAATATCCCCATTCCATCGGATCAACAATGATAAGCACCAGCTTTTCATCTTCAACTGCCATTTGGTCTATTACATATCTATTATTTACATCAGACATACTTATTTCACCTCAAATACAAATTCATTCTTCCATGTAAACACTTCAGAACAGAATAGCAGACATTTTTTCAGTATCCTTATCTTTTTTCCACATATATTTTCCTGTCATTATTGTCAATTTCAAATTCATCCGAAGATGTTCGTATAAGGGCTGTTCCGACAGGATTATCAATATACTTCAATACATCAGAATCCAGTTGACACACTCCTGCAATGGATAACAGCTTTATATTACTGTAATCTGCCACATATTCATCATCCTCATTTCCAGCCATAAAAGACCAGCCGCTGTCATTCTCATTCAGCGCTTCCTCTCTGGTCATATATCCGACTTTCCAACCTTCATCAGTAATCTTTTTCGATACATATGACATCATTCCGAGTAACTTCTTCCTGTTAATCATATCTTCATAATAATGTTCATTATTTTTAAATTCGCTAATATGATCAGCAGTTAATATAACGCCTGTATCAATGCTGTCTATATTTGCATCCCAGATTTTTTTATCATCCATTACATTTCTTAATAATACCGCAAAAGTAAAGATTTCCTCCGTCGATGCTTCCACATATGTTTTGATTTCTTTTATCAAATTTCTTCCATGTTCATCATAAATATATACCAGTACGCCACCATCACGATAAAGTGTCAGCTTAACGGCACCTAAATTATTTTCATCTTTATAAAATACAAAAAAATCGGAAACTTTACCATTCACATACCAATCAAATTCCGTCCCGTTTTTTCCATTCATGTAATAAACTGCCCCATTTTCTTCTAAAGCTTCAGCCTTTACATGCGGCAGATACATTGTACGGCTTTCACGGATCAGCCGTCTTATTTCATTCAATATCTCATTCATAATTTTAGCTCCCATTAAGTTTAATGATGTACCTTTTATTACTTATCATTCAGGAAATATTTCAACCTGAACATTATTTTCACGACAAAATTTAATAAATCCCCCGACATCATCTCCGCTGATTGTCGCAAAGAAAGTAATTTTACGATGGTTATACTTTCCCTCATCGTGCATATCATCGAGATAAACTTCATTATCCTGCTCGCTGTATGTTACGTTAAGCTTCATATTATCTTTATAGATCATTCCGTCTCTTGCAGTGAGCATAACATCTATCTTTACAAAAGACTCCTGCCGAAGCTTTCTGGCTTTTTTTATTGACCAGACGGTGACAGGAATGATACATAAAAATTCAAGAAACATTGGTAATACAAGAAACCAAATATCCGCTATACACATTACACCAAATATGATAATAAACAAAACCAACCATACTAAAATAGGTGCCGATAAGCGCAGCGTATCTTTGTCATTCAAAACACGAGTTGTTACTGTTACCCGATACATCTTTTTCTCCTTTCCGACAATTCGTATAGCCACTAATGACAGTCCCAATTATACAGTACATCGCCAAAATCCAGTTCCTCAAGTTTTTTACTATTGATAAAAAACGCACCGACACCCGCATCGCCCCACAGAATGCGCCACTGATTCTTCCAGTAATCCGAATCAAGCTGAAACAGCAGGGTATCATAATAATCCGCAGCCTCCACACCTCTCGGATCCCACTGTCTGAAATGTGGATATCCAAACATTCGGTGTCCATATGTGGATTCATGAATGTCCACATATTTTTTATCATACTCGTCAAACATTTGATAGAATTCTAATCTGCTGTCCAATTCAACGCCAAGCTCCTCTGCAATCTTATGCAGTAATTCATCACACCTTACATCACAGTCATTCATATATGCTTTTTCCATCTTGAAAGAAACTGCATATTCTCCCCGTACAGGAAAACAGTTGCTATCCTGTTGGTTTACGCTCTTATTCTCTTTTTCCAAATCTCCGGTTGTTTTTATTCCAATAGAAAGCACATCCGCTTCTGTAATACTTTCATCTATTTTTTCGTGATATACCACCTGATATGTATTATTTGGATAGCCGCTTTCCTGAATAGCCATGCCATAGTTTCTGTCACATAGTATAAAAAATTGCAGTATGCCTGTCCTTGGAAGCATCTGATTTTCAGGAAGCTCATTCAGATTCATCTGTGCCAGCAACATCAGCTTGCTTCCATCAGAATCCTTCGGATATTCTCTCTTCTTGTCCCAATAAGGGATACCACCTATTTTACTTCCAAAAAGCGTTGGTTTTCTGTTTTCCTCTATCTGAATTTTGATTGAATCCTGACTAGTTCGCTTCTGTAACTCCTGTAAAAGTATTTTCACAGTTTTCTTGTCCGGCGTTTGAACAGGCGTATGATTGTAGTCAGCACCCTCTTTTGATCTCACATTCTTTTTATGACCAAGATATATCATTACAATTCCCAAGGCTAAAATTACACCAAAGGAAAAGAACAGAGAAAGATACACATGAACCGGTTGAAATTCATCTTCAATCGCACCGAACAAACAACAAATAAACATTCCGCCTCCGAACACAGACAAAAGGATTCCCGGAATAGTTAATATAAATTTTTTCATATTCGTTTGACCTCCTTAAGCACTATTTCTGTTCTCCACCTTCTGCAAATGTTGATTTCTTGTTTACCAAAGTTATTGGTCAATGTTTAGAATTTGACATCCTTGATATGTATTTTTCTCGCCTTTCCCCGCTAAATATCAATTTGGCTGAACGTTCAATCATTTTTATTTGTTCATTATACATTTAATACGCATTGCCTCCTGCAATATTTTGTCCCCCCACTCATTATCTGGTGGACCAACAAGGAAAACTTTAAATCCATATACTTTTCCATTTTGCATTACGCTCGGATCATCATCTATATGCAAATCAATTCTATATTTTGCTGGATACTTTGAAGGCATTGGTTCTTTCTTCCCCGCTTGTACTTCTTTCTTATGTCTACTACCATTTATAATCTGATCAACTTTTATTCCATAATGACCAAACAGATGCCTAATATATTTTTCTGTTCTAAAAGAAGTTGTATATATCCAGGTCTCAATTCCTTCAGATTGAAGTTTCCTAAAAAGTTCTATCGTTCCTAAACGTAATCTTTCTTTGTAAATCATTTTCCATGGAAACGTTAATTCATTTTCTGTCTGAAATTCTGGTGGAGATACAAACAAAGTATCATCCAAATCAAATGAAACAATTATGTCCCTTCGCCTCCATTAAGAAAATAGAAATTTTTATTCAATCACAATCTACATATAAAAAATGTTCTCCACAATGCAAACATTTAAAAAGATAACCTTGCATACTACCTTCATTATACATACATTCCTTCACATCTTTTAATTCAAAACCATTTAGTTCTTGATTGTAATTCTTTTCAATTTCATTATCTATACCCATTTCAACTAATTCTTTCCACCCAACATATCCAACAAAATCACAATAATCGTCACAATGAGCAATCCAATATTCTTGCTGCCAACCATTTATAAAAGCTCCCGTCTCAATCGGATTAGGATTTTCACCTTCTTTAGCCCAAGAAATAAGAATTTACCTTCTCTACAACTTGGGGGTTGCTGATTTCTACAAACTTGGAAGTTATAAACAGGTTCATTTATATCAATCCATATTTTTCATTCAAATCAAGAATGTAATGACCTAAGATAATTTTATGAACTATGTCAACAACAATTACAGCATAGAAGTTTTTCTGGTTGGTAAAGAGTAAAATATGTTGGTACGTGCGTTCAGTATTTTCATAAACTGCTTCCACATATTTTTTAGAGAACCCATACTCTGAAATCAAGTTATTTTTTAATAACTGCTTTGCATAGTTCCAAATATTTACCAATGGTTCTGCACTCTCTGTTACATTATTCATTTTGTTTCCCATTGTACTAAGGTATTGTTCTTCATTTAATTGTTTAACCACTGTTTTTGTTCTCCACCTTATGCAAATTAATATTTGTCGAGTAGATTACCTGTTCATCGGGTTTATTATACTATATTTTTCACAATCAGTCAACTGACCATATGACGCTTTTAGCAAAATCTACCGATTTATTCTGATCAAATCTAATAGAATAAAACATTCAAAGCAAACTTTAGTTTGACTTACCGTTTCCAAACCCTTGAAACTAAGCAAGGCTTTATTTCACAGATCATGACAAGCAAAAATCCTGTGAGAGTCTGCGAGGACGTTTCACAATCGGAAATGGAATTTGCAGATGTCAAGCGCTTTGTGCAGGTAATCCACTTATCCGTGAAAAAATGGAAATTGATATAGAAGTTCACAAGCTTCAGACTTTAAAATCGGTATATCTGAATCATCTGAAAACAAAGCTTGCAAGGCAGTCTGAACTGGACAGACAGCTTAATCTTGACAACAAGGAAAATCTTCTGGGCAAGGACAATGTTAAGTCCTTTGAACTGGAAACCGAAGCTGACAGGCAGAAACTGAACTCTCATAATTCCACACAAAAGAAAAACAGCCAAAGTTATGATTTGGAGATTTGATCAATTCGCCATTGGAGAATAACAATAATAAAGCACGTCAAATGACGTGCTTTATTATGTAAGATATTAAATTACTTAATTACAATTAAACAATTTTTTGCATTTGTAAACGCATATTCAGTTATTGATTTATCACCAAGATAATCCGTAAATATATCTTTGGCATTTTCTGTTTCACGAAACCAAAATTCAATCGGATATTTATCTCCGGACTTTGCATTTGCAGGAACATCAACTTCAAATGACATAACTGTACCACTGCCATCATTAGAATTACCTGATCCATACGTACATACAAACACACCTTTAAACCCGTCAATTTCATATGGTTCAACAATCATAGACAGATAAGAGGCTACCGGACCTTTTGTATAAGCGAATCCTCCAGTTCGATTATTAATTTTTGTTGTAAGTCTCTTATCATAATTGATATGAACTCCTGTAGCACACCAAGTATGATCTGGAGCGTCAACATTATAAGTAATTGTTACAGTTTCTCCCGGCTTAGCTGTATAAGTCCGCATATTATTTGCCAAAAGATAAAGCTTTGGCTGACATGCAGCACTTACCGTAATATTGCTTATCATAGATACAGTAAAAAGTATACATGCAAACAGTGATGTTATAATTTTCTTTAAAGATACTTTCATTTTATAAACCTCTTATTTCATAATATTTACAGTACTGTATATATAATATATCATTTATACCAATAATTGTCAATAGCGTTGATTCGACATTTTTATTATATAATAATGTTTGCCATTAGCTATTTTAAATAAAAGGAAGTAGTCAGCACAATTTAAAGCCTAGAGGGCGTAATCCTCTAGGCTTTTTTCGTGAAACCAGTGGCTTTAGATACTATATCTTTTGTGATTATTATACACCACTTTTTATTATTGTCAAGTGTTGTTATAAAATTCGCCATTGGCGAATTATGAATAAATTGACAAAATTCGATATCTATGGTATAATTTAATGCATGGGCATACTCTAAACGGTAGGCGGTTGTTCCCTCCTTACGCCATAAGCTAATTGATCGTCCCCTAACGGGCAGGCGAAATAAGCTGGCAGGGAGGTGATAGGTATGGAACTTACATATTTAGTTCTCACTATCCTGCTTCTTGTTACTGTAAATGAAGTAATCAAGAACATAAAGAAATAAACCGCCCAGTCTCCAAACTTGCGGTTTATTTAGTTAAACTACATGGAGGATAACCGTCTATCAGTGTGCCCCTTTTTTTATTATTATAACAATATTTTTATGTAATGTCAAGACCTTTCCTTAAATTCGCCATTGGCGAATTTTTATTTATTCACTACAATCACATCAGCTGATTTATAAATAGGACAATTATTTCTTTTTGGACAATTCTGCTTATAAAACTCCTGATATACACATTCCATTGAGACCTTTTTATATGTATTCACATCGCTTATTTTATATCTTACATTGACAAAATATTCTGTTTTCTGTATCGGACAATAATCAAAATGTGGTTTTATTATATACATTTACTATAATCCCCTTAATAATTTTATATATTTAATTATATTACTTTCGCTATATTTTGTCAATAAACTACTTTTATTTACTATATTATACATCAAAAGCCCAGTTATTCACCGAGCTTCAATGCGTAGAAAAAATATTTTGTACTTTCTTATAATATTTCAGCTTTCGCTGATATTTGTATTATATCATATATTTTTTACATAGTCAACACTATTTCATCATTTTATCAGAAATTAATTTTACCACATAATATACAACTGGTAATTTTCACCGCAAAGTGCTCCCAAGCACTATTAATAGTGATGCAATACTAAAAAATATGACACCCAAAGGCAAAAGATGGTATAATATAAAAAAGGATAGAATCACATGGAAAACACCAAGTATACAGAGGAATTCAAGCAAAGCATAGTAAGCTTGTATGAATCCGGACATTTGGTTCATTCCATTCAATTAACTTTTCAATCTTTACATCGATAAACTCACTTTTGTTATCTTCCTTATTTTTAGAAAATAAGGAAGATAAATACCTCCATAAATACTAATTTACTTTTCTTTAAATTTTTTATATGCAGCATCAATCCGTACTTTTAAAGCGTTGTAATCATTTATACCGGAAATGAAATCATACAGATCACATGAAATATCACATGGACAAGTTTCACAGTAATCATTGAAATACTCATTTCCGTAGTACTGTCTGACAAATTCAAGAATATCTGTATTTACATCTTCCTCCAAGAGTTTACCATCTAAATCGTACATTAAATATTCAGAGCCGGTCATGAGTCCGTCACGAACTTTTTGACAATCTTCTGCGTCTGCATCTTCTCCCTGAAAATTATTGTTAATCACCCATTTGATAAATAAGCCGATATGATTTGAAGCATACAACCAAATTTTTTCAATCTGTTCCTCCGTAAGTTCTCCTGTAATATTGTGCTTTTTTCGATATGTTTTCTCAGCACTATCCCAGTGCCAGTCAGCTTTGTCGATTGCCATTATTTTGCTCCTCCAAATTCCGATTTGTCAATCTATTTTATTTTCTGCTTCTGGTTTATAGTTCTTCTCAATATATTCCTCCACAGCCTTGATAAACATCTGATTCATGCTCATGCCCATTTCAGCAGCGACAGCTTTTAGTTTCTCTCGTTCACCCTTTGGAACACGAATCTTGATATCGTCAAGGTGCGTTTTAACATACTTTGCCGTGATTGCTTTTCGTTTTTCATTATAGTACATAGAAATCAATCCTTTCGTATTGTACCCATTACTTTAATTATACGCTATCAATGTTATTTTGTCAATTCTTTTTGTAAAAGTTGTCCGGATTTTTTGCAAAATTTTATGTTCGGTACATAATCTGAAAGCCCAATTTCCATACAATCGAACTCATGGCTTATCAGAATCGTTAGGAAAATAAATAATTTCATCAACAAAAGTGTCAATCAGTAAAGATTTTTTATCATTCGGCAGTAAAGTCAAAATATTAAAAAGCCAATATTTTATTTGACTTCTAGTTAATTTAGAATTAGATAAATTTTCTTTTTCTATTTTAATCTGATTTTCTATTTCGATCTTTTTTTGTTCAAGTTCCGTTAATTTTTCCTGAACAGAATTAGAGAAAATTCCTTGTGCGATTGCATCAACGATATTATTATTTACAATGCATTTATATTGCTTTTTTAAAAGCAATATAAATGCATTTTCTTTTTTATTAATTTTCAATACAGCATCAGTAATTTTATCTATATTTTTATCCGTAAACAAATAGGCTATTATTTTTTCTAAAACTATTTGTTCGACATCTTCCTTTCTAATGCTTTTCATATCACAACCTAAATGACGTTTTACGGATGAGCATTTATAGTAATTATACACTTTTCCGGTTTTACTAGTACCGGATTCCCCATTCATAAACGAATTGCAATTACCGCATTTTAATTTTGAAGAAAGAATATATTTATTTTTCAAATCAGGATTAGAATTTCTTTGATTATTATTTAATCGTTCCTGTACTCTGTTAAATAAATTTTTATTTATAATTTGGGGAATGCCATTAGGAACAATGATATCTCTGTATTTGTATTCGCCAATATATTTTCTGTTTCTGAAAATAGTTGACATAGTACGAATACTGATAAGTTTATTTTTACTAGTTCTAACGCCTTTTTGATTAAGGTATTCTGTTATTTTTTTCATTGTTACGTTGGAATCGTACATTTCAAATGCATCTTTTACAAACGGTGCTGTAAGTTTATCTATCTGATAATTTTTATTTGCATCTATAAAATAACCGATAGGAACATTACCGCCGTTATACTTGCACTTCAAAGCGTTTTCGGTCATTCCTCTGATTACCTTTTCTGAAAGATCAGCGGAATAATATTCGGCATAACCCTCTAAAACAGCTTCTAAAATAATTCCTTCTGCACCTTTGGATATTACTTCAGTAGCGGAAATAACTTCAACCATGTTTTTCTTCAATATGGTTTTGTATCTAGCGCTGTCATATCTGTTTTGAGCAAAACGATCCAACTTCCAGACAACAATAGCTTGAAATTTTTTTGAATAGCTGTCATTAATCATTTTTTGAAATTCAGGACGATTATCGGTTTTGGCAGAAAATGCACGATCTATGTATTCGCCGATAATACACATATCATTTCTGTCAGCATACTGTTTACATTCACGAATTTGTCCATCAATACTTTCTTCACGCTGATTATCACATGAATACCGTGCATAAATAACTACGTTCATTTTTGCGAAATCCTTTCGTTCATTGTATTTCTATCGTAATTTGTGTGCTGAATATTTTTACAGACTGTCTCATTTTTATAGAATTTTTGAATATCGGAATAAATCATTTTTGAAAAATAGTTCAGGGAAGATTCTGATATTTTTTTATATTTAATTTTAATCATTTTTGTCTTTTATACCTCCATGGATAATCAATACTGATTTGTCGAAATTTGTAAATTTCTGTTATTGATTATATCACAATTAATCAAGTTGTGCAATATACTAAAATAAATAATTTAGAGAAAGGAATAACTATGAATAAGTTAATAATTAAAAAATATAAGATTGTCAAAAGATTTAAAAAGGAGGTCAATTATGCAAATAAATAATAATTTATCAACGGGAATGATATCATTAAAACTTGAATTTATTCAGTCAATATCATTTGAAGCACAAGGAATTTTAAGTCAGATGGTAAATTTGCCAAACTGTGATCATATAACAATTAAACAATTTCATAATAAATTTCCTGCGGGAAATATAACAGAACTAAAAAAAGCGTTCAAGGAACTAGAAAATAAAGGGTATATTTACAGAGATTCAAAAGGTGCTTATGTTGTAAATAAAAAATCTCTTGTAAGAAAAATGCATTGGATAGAGCCAAATAACAGAAAGGATGTATTTAATGCCAGTAATTAAGCGAATTTCATCAGGAAATGGATTTACTCACATAGAAAATGATTGCCTAAGAGATATTAATTTGGACATTCAAGAAAGAGGATTATTAGTCACTATGCTGTCTCTTCCAGATGGATGGGATTTTTCAGGAATAGGATTAGCGTCAATTTTGCCATGTGGAAAATCTAAAGTTTATTCAACACTGAAAAAACTGGAAAAAGCAGGATATCTTAGGCGCGCCAGAATAACCAACGATAAAGGAGTAGTTTTAGATTGGAAATATGAAATTAGCGGTATTCCCATTTTCCGTGAAGAACGACAAGAAGAATTTTTCAATGATAAGAAAGTAAATACCAAACCCACTTACCAAAAATCGGAAAGTGGATCAAAAGAACCACTTTCCGAAAATCAGGAAGTGGACAAAAAACCACTTACCGAAAATCAGAAAGTGGATAAAAACCCACTTACCGATTTTCCAGATGTGGACGAGCGAGAAGTGGATAATTGGAAAGTGGCCAAAAATAAATTAAATAATAATCAATTAAATAATAATTCTATTAATCAATCTTATCAAGATAATAATAATATTAATAATACATATAGATGCGATGAAATGGATTCGATTGATAAGATTGACAGAAAAGAAATCAAAGCTGAACTAAAAAAACAGCTAAGTTATGAAAACCTCATCAGCAGGAATAAAGCTGACAAAAAGCAGATAAACAGCATTATCAATATTCTGGCAGACGTTATGTCAAGCCGTTCACAAAGTATCCGCATAGGCGGAGAAAACAAACCGTTGGAGGAAGTCATTCAAAGATTTAAACAATTGACGGACAAGCATATTGCCTATGTTCTGGAATGCCTGAATAAAAATGCAGACAAGCCCAGAAACATAAGGGCATATCTGCTGACGTCACTATTCAACGCTCCGTCAACAATGGACTGCTATTATGCTCGTGACGCTGATCAGGCTGAAACCAAACAGTATTCTTTCGACATAGAAGAAATAAAATCCCTTACAAATTCTTTTTCCGGACTGTAATTTGATATAAATCCAAATGGTTTTTCATAAATAGCTATAAAATCGCCGTAGAGGGCACCAGCAAGCCTCAGAATCAACGAAAGGAGTTTTTTCACAAAATTACACCCTAAATTTTAAAGCGTCTAAAAACCGCCTTAAAATTGCTCTCAGGGCATACGCTTAATTTTCATTTCCACTCCGTATTTAATCGCAGAGCCGTCTGCAAGGCTCTGTAATGCGCAAATCCAGTGAAGGGAGTGATGCTATATGCACGATTTCAAACGGGCTGTAAATTGCCCGCAAATGCGTATTAACGGCATATGCCGAAAAGAAAGGAAATGAAAATGAAACAAAAATTCTGTAAAAAGCTTTTGCTGATAGTAACAGCTGTAATGATGCTTTGTTCGGCATTGCCGTTACAGACGTTCACTCAGGTTTCAGCCGCTTCGGATTATGAAATTGTAACTCTGCCTGCCCCTGACGGATACGGTCAGAAAAGCAGAACCCAGATATCCAAAAACGGTAAAATCGCAGGCGGACTGTGGTATATCATCGCCCATAACGGAGATATAGCATATTGTCTGGAACCGGGCAAGCCGATAAATTCGTTCAAGTACAAGGAATGAACGATTTATTTGTCAGATAATCAGGAAACTTTGCTTGGTCAAATATTCTTGTATGCCTACGCAAAGAAACCATCAAACCTTTACAGCTATTCGGAATATCTTCCGCAATATATAGCAACACAGTTATTGGTGTGGGAGGTTATTGCAGGTCAGAGAGACGCACAATTTAACCGTATTTCCAACGGCTATACGCCTGTAAAGGATGTTTTAAACAATTTTAAAAATGCCGAAGTATGCAAACAGGTCAAAAATTTTTATGAATCCTATGAAAAAAATATCAAAACTGGTAGTAAAGAAGTTTCTTTTGCTTACAAAAAGGATTCTTTAGCAAAGGAAAATGCTTTAAAATGCGGCAGCGATGGAACATACACATTCACTGACAAAAACGGTCAGCTGAATAATTTCGACGTTACAGTCAAGGACGGTTCAGTTGTTTCAAAATCAGCAACACAGCTGAAAGTCAAGGCTGAAGCCAACAAATTGATAACTATGAAGCAAAACAATGTCAACGCTTCCGGCGAACGCTGTGGAATGCTCGTACTGACAAACGGATCAAACAATCAGACTATCACCAAGCTTCAGGCTGATCCCCGTGATTATTACGCAGCTGTAAAGGGCGTAGAAAACGGCAGCCTGTGGATAAAGAAAAGTTCTCCGGACGATAACAAGGTGGAAGGAATTACATTCCATATTACCGGTAACGGAATCGACGGAGACTACACCACAGGCAAAGACGGATATATCAGAATACCCGGTCTTAAGCCCGGCACATACAAGGTTTCGGAGAAAACCTCAAGTATTTACACAAATGTCCGTGATAAGACAGTAATAGTTGAGGCGGGAAAAACGGCGTATGTATTGTTCGTATCATAATCTTTCGGGGGACGCTTTTACAAAAATTTACATAATTGCTGAAAATCCTCTGCAAATTTTCGGACTTCCG
>CABIYQ010000016.1:32137-33421 GCA_902362965.1 Oscillospiraceae bacterium | reverse complement strand
CGGAACGGAAGCCTCCGATGCCCGAAAATGCGTCGAATACTCGTATCATCTGACCATTCCTTTCTTTTTGGATAATAAAAAAGCGGCTAAGTCCTTTTCAAAACTTAACCGCTACATTGTCATGTTCATTTCAAAATTTTCTGACAGCTCTTCAGTTTTTTCCATTTCCTCAGACAGATTTTCCTCCTGCTGAATTACATGAAATATGTCCTCGCCGGGAATGAGAGAAAGGGAACGTCCGTTGTCCCATTTCATTAATAACTGACCGGCGTCATCAACTGCAATTACCGTTCCTTTTGTGCCTGATGGAATCGGCTGTGGATCGTTTTCCATGCTGTCAAGGCATATTCTTGTGCCTTTGGGGTATCTTTCTTTCATCATTTCAACTTTTCTTCTGTTGTACATAATTCACCTCACATCGTCATGCTCATACCGGGTTCTTCCGTGAGTTTCTCAACTTGAGACAATTCCATTTCTTCTCCTGTTTGCAGCGACCAGTCGTTGCTGTCGTTCCAGAAGCTGACATAAATCTCGCCGTAATCGGCGGTTTTGATCGGATGCTGCTCCATGCCCTCAAAAAAGCCATCCGAACATTGACCGATCAGGTGACTGCGCAAATCTTCCAATTCATTGCCTGTTAAATCTTCAACGACTTGACATTTAAATACTCCTATGAGTTCACCGTTGATTTCCCTGACAGATGGAATTGCCGAGAAAACTTTTTCGCTGACGGCAGGATTATCGTCATAATACACCATAAGTCCACGGTGTTCTTCTTTCGATTCGGAATAATCCCGAATGAAATCGTTGATTTCATCTGCACAGTCTACTGCATACTTTGAGGGAATTTCCTCCATCTCATCCATGACTTCTTCGTCAAACTCATAATTGGATTCGTCATACTCCCTGACTATGCGCAGAGGACAATAAAGCGTCAGCTCTTGAGTAGGCTTTGCCTCAACTTTAATGTCAGGCTGAAAGTCAACGTCAATGGTTTGACTTTCAGCCATCTGAATGTCCTCGCGCTCATGGAGCATTGCCGTTACCGCATCACGCAGAACAGATTTCACATCCAGATCGGATTCTTCCAAAAGCTTGTCAAAAGTGAAGCTTGTTTCACCGCAGTGGGCAAGCTCTGCAATTTTGCCAGCAATTTTTTTCAGACTGCTATGCAGCCGTGTTTCAGCGGCGGTCAGTTCATTGCTCTCCAGCAGCGCTCTTGCATTGGGGATAAACTGCGATTTGCGGGCGTATCCGCTGCCCTCGGCTTCTGCAATAATGCCG
>CABIYQ010000016.1:0-31791 GCA_902362965.1 Oscillospiraceae bacterium | reverse complement strand
CGGCATCACGAAATTCGTGATACCAGACAAAACGGTCTTGAAAAGTTTTATACTATTCTACATATGAAAAAAGGCATATCTGAGATTACTTTTCCCAAATTTGCCTCTGAATTCTGAAATATTAAAAAATCGCGGGTTCGAATCCTTCTTATTGGGTTCATTCATCCATGGTTTTTAAGCTTGATTTTTCGCCGTCAGAGTAGCAAAAAAACCCGTAGATACGGACTTTGCGGACTATTCATCTTTTTTATAGTCACAATATGGCGGAGAAGGAGGGATTTGAACCCTCGCGGCAGTTTCCCACCCTACGCCCTTAGCAGGGGCGCCTCGTCACCACTTGAGTACTTCTCCATAATGACAAAAAGAATATAAAATAAAATGGCGGAGAGGGTGGGATTCGAACCCACGGTCCCTTGCGAGATCACTGGTTTTCAAGACCAGCTCCTTAAACCACTCGGACACCTCTCCATTGCTTGAATCAGCTTATTTATTATATCGCATCTCAAGCGAAATGTCAAGAGATTTATGAAAAAATGTGAATATTAACAAGTTTCAACATATTATTTTAATGATTTTATATAATTTATAATAGAAATTTTATTATTTTCCAAATTTTCATATATAACTTCTTTTAATAAATACTCAAGCATTTTGCCGTTTTCTTTGCCTTCAAATCCCAATTTCATAAGATCATTACCGTTAACTGCAAGTCCTTTTAAAGTATAACACTCTTTGTTTTGTATTATTTCTTTTGCTGTTTTTTCCTGCCAATTGGATTTTTTCAGACGTTCACGGCAAAATTCCTGCTTGGACATAGAATCTGCTCTCTGTACATTAAGAAGATTTATAAAATTTTTTATGCCGATCTTATTCATAAGAAGCTTGATTTCAGGTTTATTATCAAGTTCATCACTATGATGATAAATAACACAAATAATATCTTTGATGTCTTTTGATGAAAATCGTAAACGCTTTAGTATATCATATGTCATTTCCGCACTTTTAACTGCATGACCTTTAAAATGTCCTCTTCCGTTTTTATCCAATTTAAAGCAATCCGGCTTAGCAATATCGTGAAAAAACATTGCTGTTCTGACGTTTTTTTCTGGTACAGATGCACCTACCGCATGAATAGTATGTTCCCATACGTCATATTTATGATATGGACTATATTGTTTAAATCCATATGATTTTTTAATTTCCGGTATAAAAACTTCAATAACGTCACAATATTCTCTCAAAATTTTTTCTGCACTGTTTCCAAGAAGAATTTTTACAAATTCTTCCCTGATACGTTCGGCAGATATATTTTTGATAAGATATGCATATTGGTGAATCATTTCGCTTGTTTTATTTTCAATGTGAAATCCAAGCTGCGAAGCAAATCTGAGCGCTCTGAGGATTCTTAAAGCGTCTTCTGTAAAACGCTTCACCGGATCGCCTACAGTACGAATAATTTTGTTTTTCAGATCAGATCTTCCGTTAAAATTATCAGTAAGCTCACCGGAGGACTTCATTGCCATAGCATTGATCGTAAAATCACGCCTTTTTAAATCATCATACAAATTACAGGAAAATGTAACCTTATCCGGATGGCGATTGTTACTGTAAGTACCGTCAATTCGGTATGTGGTTATTTCAATTTTTCGGGAATCGATTATTATTGTTACTGTACCGTGCTTTTCGCCTATATCAATTATCTTGTGTTCTTCAAAGCACTTTTTTATTTCAAAAGGAAGTGCATTTGTTGTAATATCAAAATCACTGGGTATCTTTTGTAGCATAATATCCCTTACGCATCCACCCACAATATATGCTTCAAATCCTCTGCTGCTAAGCTTTTTCAAAACATACAGAACATAATCGGGAAGCTCAAACAAACCATTCACCTCGAAGTTATTTTATTGAAATTTATTATTTTTATTATATCATATAGTATAATTTTTTTCAATTCTTCCTATACACAAAATATAAATTGTATCTTAACATTCATTTTACTGGTTTTTCTAAACGTTATCATAAAATTTTCACATAAAAAGGTATAATATAAATATAGCAAAAAACAAAAAACATGATTTACATAGAAAGGGTGTTTTAAATATGGATAACTTCCAGAATAATAACAATTTAAACAATAATGAAAACGGTCAGGAACAAAATAATACTCAAAGCTCATTCAGCTATGATTATGCCAAAAATGATACTATTAACACGTCTGGTACTGTTGTAGAAGAAAAACCCAAAAAGAAGAAAAAAGTTTTTACAAGAGTTATTGCCTTTGCAGTATGTGCAGCTGTAATTTCAGCAGGCTCAATATCGGCTTATAGATATATTGACGATAATTTCTCATTTGAAAACTTTTTCGGTCGTGGTACATCCGACAGTTCTGAAGCAGATCTTTCATCAAAAGAAGCAAGTAAAACAAACAGTAATGCTTCCAATGAAAAAAGTTTAATCGAACTTGCTTCCAGAGAAGACAGTCTTTCCGTACCTGATGCTGTTTCAAAGGTAATGCCGGCAGTCGTAGGCATCTCATCTGAATTTCAGGTAAGCGGTCAGAATAACAGCAGCAACTGGTTCTTCGGAAACTACGGCGGTCAGACCAATACTCAGGTTGCCACTGCAACGGGTACCGGTATCGTAATGACCTCAGAGGGATATATTATTACTAATGCTCATGTAATTTATGACACAGGTACTGATACAAACTACGGAAAAGCAACAGGCGTATCTGTTTTAATGTCTGACAAAACAGAATATGAAGCAACTATTATAGGGTATGATACAGATACAGATATTGCAGTTTTGAAAATTGATGCAAGCGGTCTTACGCCGGCTGAATTCGGAAACAGCGACGATCTTCAGGTTGGTGAGCTGGTTCTTGCAATCGGAAATCCGCTGGGATTTGAACTTTTTGGTTCTGTAACAAGCGGTATTGTTTCGGCTTTGAACCGTGAAATCAATATTAACGATAAAAAAATGAGTCTTATCCAGACTGACGCTGCGATCAACTCCGGTAACTCGGGCGGACCGCTGGTAAACAGCTATGGTCAGGTAATCGGTATAAACTCTGCTAAAATGACATCAACTTATTCAAGTGCGTCTGTTGAAGGCTTGGGATTTGCAATTCCTATTACACAGGCTAAAACTATTATTGACGATCTGATCAATTATGGTTATGTCAAAGGCAGACCTCAGCTTGGTATTACATGTATAGACGTTGATGAAACCACAGCAAACCTATATAATATGTCTGTAGGCGCTTATGTTCGCTCTGTTACTCCAAACGGTGCTGCTGATCTTGCAGGTATTCAGGAAGGTGATATTATTATTGGTGTTAATGGTACCGCTGTTTCAACTACTGAAGAAATCAATGAAAAGAAAAATGAATTTAAGGCCGGAGATACTATAACCTTAACTATTTCAAGAAATGGTAAGGATACAGATGTACAGGTAACTTTACAGGAAGTAACTCAGGGCGATACTCTCTTCGGAGATCAGGAAGCTGTTGAAAACTAAAACAATTTACTCTCCTATTCTAATATAATCAAATATCCGGATAGAAAAAACTATCCGGATATTTTTTATTTATATATGTCTGTGATTCTTTCTGCTATTTCTTTAAAAATCGGAGCCGCACAGTCATTTCCGTAACCGCCGTCCTCACACAGAACCGTTACTGCATATTTCGGCTCGCTTACCGGAAAATAACCTGTGATCCAGCCATGACATATTTCTGTTTCATCTGTTCCGAATCTGCCGGTCTGAGCCGTAGAAGTTTTTCCTGCGGCATATGCGTTGCGGGGGCGGGCATTGGAATTTTCATTGTTATTTACTGCTGCGATCATTAGATCCTGTAATCTGAACGCAGTATTTCTGTCCAATACCTGAGTATATTTTATCTGTTCTTCATTTACAATTGTTTCACCGTTATTTGTGATTCCCTTTACAAGTCTTGGTACAAATAGCTTTCCCTCATTAGCTATTGCCGCTGTAAATGTACATATCTGAACCGGAGACGCCATAAGCTTTCCCTGTCCGAATGAAAAATTAGCTTTTTCCGCCGGCAGAGATAAATCGTCTAAGCTTTGTAAATTACCTCCTGACGCTGTAATTCCGGATGCGAGAGGTATGCTCATTCCAAATCCCATTTTTTCAGCGGTTTCACGAAATAACTGATTGTCTATATGCTTTGCAAGTTCAATAAAATAAGTGTTGCATGAATTAGTCATAGCTTCTGTCATATTTTGTACCCCATGTCCGCTGAGGTCATGGCATTTAAAAACCTGACCGTCAATTTCAGTATAACCTGTACAATTATACGAAAAATCCTCATTGATTCCCTGAGCAAACGCTGCCTGTGCTGTAATAAGCTTAAAAATTGAACCTACATTATATGAATACAAACATCTGTCAATTAAAGGAGAATTCTTGTTATTTACGGCTTCTTCAAGATTTTCTACGCTGTAAGAAGGAAAGCTTGCCATGCCCAGAATATCACCTGTACGTATATCCATTACTACTATAGCGCCTTTTTCTATTTTCTTTCCGACAAGCTCACAAATTGCTTGTATATATTTGTCAATAGTAAGTACGACTCCTGCGGTCATTTCGTCATCTGCTTCAATTTCTTTATTAAGTCCCTGCAAAACAGTTCCTTGTCCGTCTATACTGTAGGTAACGGTATTTTTTTGTACATTAGATCTTAGAAAATCATCATACGCAGCTTCAATTCCACTTACTCCTTTACCGTCCTGTACATAACCGATTATATGCTGTGCAAGCTGATTGTCGCCGTATCTTTCAGGAATTTCAAATACTGTTATATCGTCGCTTTCAAACTCGCTGCAGTTTACCTGACAGACAAAAGGACTGCCGTAAACAAGCTGTGAATAAAACTCGTCTTTATCTGTTACAGCCGGAAGAATTTCCTCGGTCGCAGAGGAAGTCGGATTTATAACCGCATAATAATTCGTCTGATTATTTATAAGCTTATTGTAATTTCGGTCGTAAATATTTCCGTTTGTGTTTCCTACCGTAAGCTTATAAACGCCTTGATTTTTTCCCGTCTCAATATAATCATCATTTCTAACGATTACATATATTCTCATATATAATACTGAAAACATAAATGCAAATGTAACCGCCAGTATTATCAGTCTTTTATACATAAAAAATCCCTCCTGCTTTTATTATTGACTCCGCAGAAGAGATTAAACATATATACACTATAAATTCTCAAGTACTACTGTAAAAGGTCCGTCATTTAAAAGTTCAACTTTCATATCAGCTCCGAATACGCCTTTTTCTACTATTGGTACATGCTTTTTGCATTCACTGATAAATAATTCATACAACTGTTCGGCCTTATCGGGCTTTCCGGCATTGATAAAATTGGGTCTGTTACCCTTACGGCAGTCGGCATAAAGAGTAAACTGAGAAATAACAAGCAGAGATCCGTTTACGTCATTAACTGATAAATTTATCTTATCGTTTTCATCAGAAAAAATACGCAGTTTTACTATCTTATTAACAAATTTTATCACGTCTTTTTCTGTATCCTCCAGACCAACTCCCAAAAATACAAGCAAACCGTTTCCTATTTTTCCTTTAATTTCGCCGTCAACTTTAACCGACGCATGAGTTACTCTCTGCAATACTACTTTCATGTTACACTTCCTTTAGTATTTTAATAAGTTATTACGTATATTTATACCGGCTTTTTTGGCTTGTAAATGCTGATATTTTCTGGGTATTCTGTAAAGTACGCCGTCTTTCATTAATTTTGCGCCTGTCTGATGAAAATGAAAATCAACGTTTTTTTCAATGCACTGCTCTCTGATGGATAAAATCCACTCATACTTACAAATCCGTGCATTTTCACCTGATTCACCACCAGCAGAAACCTGTTCGATTTGTTCATTTAAATATTCCGACAAATTAATTTCTTCAATCAGCGGAGCGCATATTATAACCTTATGTTTAATGGGTGCTTCAAGAAATATCGGCAGTCTGAAATCAGCAGTACGCTGACATTCACAGGTACAGCCGATTATTACGTTATCATATCCGTTTCCCCAATCCTCGGGAAGCCCTTCATAGAATCTGTGAATACGCTTGGTAATAATAAAAAAGTCCAGATCTCTGCGCCTTTTTATAATTTGCCATATATCGCTGCGCCATTGGTCAGCTTCGTTGATAAAGAAATCAGAAGTCAAACATGTTGCAACTGCAAAACCGTCGTTCTGAAGTTTCCATTCTCCTGACCTGTCTCTGTTAAGCGGCATATCAAAATTGCTTGTTTTCTCAACCTTTCCGCTGTCTTTACCGTATCTGGAATCTGTACGGTAAACATAACAATTCTGACATCCTTCGCTTATTTTATGACATCCGTGCCATGGATTCCATGACTGCATCAGTTTATCTCCGTTTCTGCAAATATTTTTCCAAGACTGTCATGAATTACCAGATCGCAATATATATCAGCAGAAGTTTTAGTTTTATTTATCAATACCAGCTTGCAGGTTCTTTTTCGATATTGGATAAGTCCGGCAGCCGGATAAACGTTAAGAGAAGTGCCGCCTACTATTAATAAATCAGCGTCTGTAATAGCCTGCACAGATTTTTCAACAGTATTATCGTCAAGTCCTTCCTGATACAAAACAACATCGGGTTTAATAATTCCACCACACTTACAGTGGGGTATTTCTTTGCTTTGACGAATATATTCGGCATCATAAAATTTATGGCATTTCATACAGTAATTTCTGAGTATTGAGCCATGCAGTTCATATACAATTTTGCTTCCGGCACGCTGATGAAGACCGTCGATATTCTGAGTAACAATTGCTTTCAGTTTTCCTGACCGTTCAAATTCAGTCAGTTTGAAATGAGTAATATTTGGTTTTGCGTCAAGGCAAAGCATTTTATCACGGTAAAATCTATAAAATTCTTCTGTATTTTTCATAAAAAAATCATGACTTAAAATTATTTCCGGAGGATAATCATATTTCTGATTATAAAGACCGTCAACACTTCTGAAATCGGGAATCCCGCTTTCTGTAGAAACTCCGGCGCCTCCGAAGAAAACTATATTTTTACTTTCATTTACAAACTGTTGAAACGATTTATTCATTGCTTTCACCTATAATTTTAACGTAATAATGCCTGTTTCTGGGATCGTCATATTCACAAAAATAAACTCCCTACCATATCATTATAACACACGCTGTTAATAATTTCAATATCAATCGAACGAGAAAAAATCTGTTTCTCCAACGTATAACGTTTAGCAGAAAAAATTACAAGCGGCAGAATTACTCCTTGCCGCTTGTAACGATATCAATTAAGTTTAGTTACTAGTTATTTCCAATTAATTATGTTTCCATTGCTGTCTTTTAATGTATAATTACTTAAACTGCCAGTAAAAATAAGTGTTTTATTATTGTACATGTCAACCTCACTGCTGTTCAATGTAATTATTGAATAAATAGGATTTTTGGGAGCGCCCAGATTAATTTTAACAGGAGATGTTGTTGTTGCTGCCATATATGCAAATACACCGTTTTCAATTGTAAGGGAATTTACAAATGGAAGGTTTAATTGTCTTAGCTGATTACAATTACTAAAAGCAGATGCGTTTATTTTTGTTAATTGACATACTCCATAGGCATCCGAATCAATATTGAAACTTGTCAATGACGTACATCCTGCAAAAGCACTGGTTCCGATAGTTCTTATATAACGTGGTAAAGTAACAGATTGAAGCTGAGTACAGTTTGTAAATGCACAGTAATTTATTTCAGTTAATCCGTATAAACTGGTCAGATTAAGTGATTTAAGCTTACCACCATAAAAAGCAAAGTTATGTATAGTAGTTACACTTCCGGGTACGGTTATAGTTTCTAGATTTAATAATCCGCTGTTTGCACCGGGTCTGGGGGCATCAGGATAGCCGATTTGTGAAACAGTATAGGATTTATTATCATTGGAATTATATACAATTCCAGGGATACTGAAGTTTTTTACTCTACTATCAATTAATCCCATAAATGAAACGCTGCTGCCATTGATTTTATATGAAGCGCCATTATAAATAAAATCACCATTTATATTGCTATTTATAGGTGAAGTTATATTATATGGATTTAGAACAGCGTGTCCGAGATTACTTGATCCTTTATTAATTATATTCTGCAAAGCCGTTATATCATTTTCATTAATAACACGATTTTCATCAGCGTCTGCGGCCTGTAATGGAAATTCTGCCTTACCGGTTGTCAGGAAGCTCTGAAGCTTGGTAATATCATTTGAGTCGATTTTACCATCCAGATTTAAATCGCCTATTTTACATACTCTTTCAACATGACCATTACGAGCCAAAATTCTTAGTCTGCTTGCAGTTGCCGCATAATATGTTATGCTTCCGGAATTATTATGATATGCTATGCGTGTCTGATCCCAATCGATTTCACAATGACCGTCAGCATTACATTGAGCAAATGTTATATTACTTCCGGAAATACCGGTAATAATAATACTGTGATTTGCTGCAGCTGATTCATATGTGGATATTCGTAAAACATCGCCTAATTGAGGCTGATATAAACTTTTAGTACCGTCTGAATATGTTATATATCCTGTACTATCAATAGGATACCGACAGAATACGCTTGCCTTATAAATATCTGACGCTATTTTAAGGGCAAATGCATAACATTGGGAGTATGTTGTATTATGAGGTTTACCTCTGTCATCAGTATAATGTTCGATTATCATACTGTAATCCGGTTTATAGAATTGAAAATATGTAGTACTATCCATTATATTGCATCGATCGTGATTAGCGCTTCCTTCATATGTTGGCGTACATGGAGTTAAAGAAAAGGAATCTAAATTTCCGCCGTTCCAATAAGTCTGCTGATCATGAGCTGTTTCTGGATATTTTGATTTTTCTTCATTAACATAAGTGCTCCAATTATTTTTAATTTCATTTTGTGTACGAGAGCCATTTTTAAAAACTGTTGGCGGATCAGCTGATACACTAATAAAAGACATAGAAGATGCTAATGTAAGTACAGCGCATCCAATTGATAATATTTTTTTCAAACCTTTCATTTTTACCTCTTTAATAAATTTATTTAACCATGGTTATGTTTTAATTATATACCAAAAATTTACAAAAATCAACATAATAATAAAAATTAATTAAATTTGAACAAATATTTATTTTTTCTTAAATATTATGTGTATAATATTACTATGAATTTAATAGTGCTATCAGGTACATAGTCGTAATTTTGTAAAAAATATGCCTCATATCACGAATAATAACTTTGAATATACAAAAAAGTAGATAATGAAAAAGAAAAGTGATAAAAGTGATATAATAAAGGAAAACAGCGTATTGTGCCTGACTGCTACTAATATGCATTCGGATATTTTGAAATACAATACCGTATAAGGATTGTGCGGCTAAATTGTTTTTTGATAGTTGTTTTTTGAAAAATACGGATTAACCCAGGAAATGTTCAATATCATTTTTATGAATCAATAATTCTTGGTATTTATAAATGATAAAAATGACCGTCGAAAAATCGGCGGTCATTTCAGGTTATAACATCAGACAGTGTATCTGTGTTTCTTATCGTCGCATTCAACGAATACGTTTATTTTAACGCAAGACTCATTATCATCATGTTTATCATCGGGACATGATACTATTGGTTCGGACTTAGAACATTTATCGCATTCAACGTAGATATTCAGTTCAACACAGCTTTCATTCTTATCTTTCATTTCACTTCACCTCCATGTTATAGAATATGATTGAAGAGGAAAAAGCGTTACATAATTTATGTTGATTTTGGTGCTGGATTTTCTCAATAATATAATGGTATGTTGTACACGAATGTGAAATACAACAAAGCTCGGATACGTTAATTAACAGATATTTTACGGCATTAAAATTGAATTAAATTTAATTTCTTTGACTGTTGCTAACAAACAGCAAAAAAACGAAAACAAACGCCGTTTACAATTTCTTGCAAACGGCGTAGCTATGTGGTTTATGCTGGAGCTTGTGACGGGATTCGAACCTGCGACCTGCTCATTACGAATGAGCTGCACTACCAACTGTGCTACACAAGCAACATATTTATTTTAACATGAAAGTTTAAATATGTCAAGAGTGTGTGATAAAAATAAAAATTTATAAAAATATAAAAATAAAATTGTAATTCCTGAAATATTATGATATAATAAAAATAATATTGATTTTGGAGGAAAAAATAATGACAAAGGGCAAAAGATTAGGATTTTCAATATTTGTTGCGGTACTGACTGTAATTTTGATTGCCTGTATCGTGTGCACGATAGGCATTAATTACATATTCGGTTCAAGCAGCAATTCCGGAAGCATCTTCGGTAAAAATATATACATAATGAATACTGCCGATATGATGCCGGAATTAGAAAAAGGAGCGGCTGTAATAGCAGAGAAAAATGAGATTACTGTCCTGACAGAAGGAAATGTTATCCTTTTTAAACAGGATAAGAATGAAAATGTCATGAGAATCGTTGAGGTTGTCCATAATACGGATAGTACAGTATACCGTGTTTCCGCTGACAGCAAGCAGGATGAAATAATTGACGTTCCAAAGGAAAATGTTATAGCAAAATGTACAACGGAAAGCATCAGTCTTGGTAAGGTGATAAAATTTTTTAAAGGAATTACCGGTATACTTGTCGGAATGATTTTTCCTTGTGTTATTCTTCTTGCTATGTTGATTTTTAAAATTTATTCTGTACGCAAAAGAGGTAACGAAGAGGAAGATGAAATGTTTTATGTTCAACCGGAAGGAGAAGACGTTAATAACGATTCGTCAGGTACGTCTGCAAATCCGCTTTTTGATCCGTTAACCGGAGTAAAGCCGGATATAAGTTTTGAAGAAAAAAAATCTTCAATTGCTGAAAACTTTTCAATGAAACCGGCGGCTAAAAGGAATATTTCTGATAACAATAATATTCAATCGGAAAATGCCGTTGAAAAATTCAGAGCGGCTGTTGATGATAAACCGTCAGCGCCTGTTACACGCAGACCGTCTCTTGCTCCGGAAGCATCCAGAAATGACAAAAATCATAAGATGGCAGCTATTAAGGCGGCTTTAAATAAAAAAGTTGATGCAGACGATAAGATTGACCTTGAAAAGACGGCTGCATTTAAAATTCCGGCTGCACAGGAAAAAACTGGAGAACCAAAGTCCCAGCCTGTCAGACAGCAGACAGTGTCTCAGCCGATCCAGAAAAATCCGGTGCAGAACAAGCCCGTAAAGAAAACCGTACCCAAAAAGCAGGATAATATTCATTCAATTGACGATTTAATCAAAGCTTTAGAAGAAGAAAAGAAAAAATTATAATAAACAAGGAGATTTTGTATGACTCAAAAGGAACGTATGCTGGCAGGTCTTCCTTATAAAGCTTGGATGGATGGTCTTCCGGAAGAAAGCATGGAAAATGCTGTCAGAGTATATAAATTTAATAATTGTCATCCGGAAGATATCGTATGCGCCGAAAGGCTTATACGAAGTATTCTTGGGAGCGCCGGAAAAAATATTACCGTCAGAGCTCCGTTTCATTGTGATTATGGTAAGAATATAGAAGTGGGAGATAATTTTTACGCAAATTTTAATACCGTAATTTTAGACGTAGGTAAAGTAAAAATAGGCAATAACGTTCTTCTGGCTCCTAATGTTTCTATTTACACAGCCGGTCACCCTATTCATCCTGATTCAAGAAATTCCGGATATGAATACGGAATAGCTGTAACGATCGGAGATAATGTCTGGATCGGAGGAAACAGTGTAATCAATCCCGGAGTGACAATCGGCAATAACTGCGTTATAGGTTCCGGCAGTGTTGTAGTAAATGATATTCCTGAAAATTCTATTGCTGTCGGCAATCCGGCAAAAGTAATACGCCAGATAACCGATGAGGATAAAAAATATTATTTTAAAAACCGTGAATTTGATGTTGATGATTATAATGCATAAAATTATTTAAAGGAGCTTTAGTATAAAAGCTCCTTTCACTTATTCGAATACAGATTCGATAATTTTATCTGATGAATCCGGAGGATATCGCCATTGTGATATATGGGAATCGTTTACAAAATATTTCAGCGGAGAAGGTTTGTATTCTGCATTAAAAATATCAACAATTATAAGTTTTACTTTCATTTTTTCCGGTATTACGGCTTTTATGTAAACGCTGGCATACTGTCCGATTTGAGCGTTTTCTCTAGGTTCGGCCAGACCGGCGAGGTTAGGAGACAGCTCAATAAATATACCGTAATCTTCTATGGAGCGAACTATTCCGGATACGGTTTCTCCGGCTGTAAACATATCTGCATTTTCTTGCCATGTTCCTAAAAGTTCCTTATGAGACAGCCATATTCTGTCAGAATCAATACCTTTAATAATTACTTTGATATCCTGTCCGGGATAAAATCTGTCAGATGGGTGAGAAATTCTTGAAACAGAAACCGCATCAATAGGAATTAAAGACGGTATGCCGCAGCCGATATCCACAAAGCAGCCGAATTGTTCCAGATGAGTTACCTTAGCTGGAACAATATCACCCGGAGAAAGATTCTCTATGTATTGTTTTCGGCATTCTTCCTGAACAATACGTCTTGAAAGAATAGCGGTTTCATTTCCATTGCTGTCTGTATTAATAGATATGACTTTAAAGCAAACAGGCTTGTTGACTTTGGAAATCAGAGCAATATCTCGGGTTTTACCGCTTTCAATACCAATTGCTCCCTCTATTCTCGGAATAATTCCCTTGATGCAGGGAAGATCAACAATGATGTTATGTTCACTGTCACAAAGTGCGGCACGCCCTTCAAGTATTTTGCCTGATGTCATTGCTTCGTGAAGACCTGCAATGCTTCCGGTAAGCCTTATGTTTTCAGCTGTGTTTATAAGGCAGCCTTCAGGTAGATAGTTTTTCATTTATTCCTTGCCTTTCCGATTCACTGAATCTGTTTTTTATTGTTATCCGTGACTTTTATGATAATACCGTAAGATTAAGTATTATCAATTTGGATAAGTTTACTTTACAGCAGTACCGCAGAAGTACTGCGGTATGCCATAAAGTCTTAATGGTTAATTTATATGAAGCAGATTTATTTTTTATTACTGTAATTTTCGTCAAGCTTGATATCGTATCCGCCTTCAGACAAAAGTATTTGTGAAATTTTATGTCTGTTGGAAAAATCGGTAATTATTTCAATTCTTACCGATTGTGTGAGCAGCGGTTCAGGAATTAAAGCTTCGCTGACCGGTCTTGAAACTTGTGCGGTAATATAATTGTAAGAATTTATAGCTGTAGGCAAAAGATAAAAAACATCACCGTGGGTCGCATTCTTTTTTTCATGATTTTGAAGATGTCCCTTATATTTACTTTGATTTTGAAAAATTGTTATTCTTTTTGTACCGTTTACGGTCTCACGAATCCGTTTTGCAGCAAATTCAGCAAATTCTATCTGTTCAAATTCACTTGTTATTCTTGAAAACATAAAAACCTCCTTGCAATTTTTATTATTTTTGTATAAATTCTTGAAAATATTTAAAGAAAATATTGCCTTGATGCAAAAAATAGGGTATAATAAAAAAGAATTGCGTTTATTGAACCGTAAAATGACGTCATGCAAAAAATTTATGCTTAACTTTTACGCCCAAAACTTCAGAATGGAGAAACATATGGATATCAGACCTAAGGATATACTTATTATGAAAAAATTCCATCCCTGCGGAGGAAATGAAATGTTTGTTATTCGTTCGGGAATGGATTTTAAGTTAAGATGTATAAAATGCGGACATGAATTCATGGTTCCCAGAAATAAAATTGAAAAGAGAATAAAAAAAGTCATACGTGAAGAATAATTTATCACAATAGTAACAGCAGAGGTGGAAAACAGATGATTGAAAAAGTAAGATTAATGGAACAAAGATATAACGAACTCAGTAACAAGCTTTCTGAGCCTGGAATTGCAGACGATCAGAAGCTTTTTACAGATTTGATGAAAGAATTTAAAAATCTTACTCCTGTTGTGGAAAAATACAGAGAATATGAAAAGGCGGCAAACAGCTTTAACGAAGCTAAGGAACTTCTTGAAGCCGGCGGAATGGACAAAGATTTTAAGGAAATGGTTCAATCTGAATTTGATGAGTCTAAAAAAGATATGGAAAAATTTTCTGATGAACTTACTATACTTCTTCTGCCAAAAGATCCTAATGATGATAAAAGCGTAATTATTGAAATCAGAGGCGGTGCAGGAGGAGAAGAAGCAGCTTTGTTTGCTAACTCTCTTTATAGAATGTATTCCATGTATGCTGAATCGAAGGGCTGGAAGCAGGAAATTCTTAACGCTCACCCTACAGAGCTTGGAGGATATAAGGAAATAAGCTTTTCTATTGAAGGCGAGGGAGCTTATTCAAGACTGAAATATGAAAGCGGCGTACACCGTGTGCAGAGAGTTCCGGAAACCGAGTCTCAGGGCAGAATACACACCTCAACGGTTACTGTTGCAGTTCTTGCCGAGGCAGACGAAGTAGAGCTTGAAATTAATCCGGCAGACCTTAAAATTGATGTTTTCAGAGCAAGCGGCGCAGGCGGACAGCATATTAATAAAACTGAATCGGCTGTTAGAATTACTCATCTGCCTACAGGCTGTGTTGTTGAATGTCAGGATGAGCGCAGTCAGTTTAAAAATAAGGATAAGGCAATGAAAATTCTCCGTTCACGTCTTTATGAAATGCTGCTTAATGAGCAGAATGATAAGATTGCGTCCGAGAGAAGAACGCAGGTTGGTACGGGGGATCGTTCCGAGAGAATCAGAACGTATAATTATCCTCAGGGCAGACTGACTGATCATAGAATTAATCTGACTATATACAGACTTGAAGAAATATTAAACGGAAATTTGGAGGAAGTGCTGAACGCTTTGGCTACTGCCGATCAGGCAGCAAAGCTTGCTATGCAGCAGAATCAGTAAAAATGGAAAATACAATATTACTATACGATTCAGCGGAAGATATATTAACTGCGTCAGAATTAATAAGAAAGGGCAATGTTGTCGGTATTCCAACAGAAACAGTTTACGGTCTTGGTGCCGATGCATTAAATCCTGAGGCTGTAAAGAAAATTTTTAAAGCAAAGGGGAGACCGGCAGATAATCCCCTTATAGTTCATATATATAAAATTGAAGAGGCTGATAAGCTGGGACATGATATACCAAATATTTTCTATCGTCTGGCTGCAATATTCTGGCCAGGTCCGCTTACTATGATTGTACCAAAAAATGATATTATACCGGCTGAAACTTCCGGAGGACTTGATACTGTAGGAATAAGAATGCCGTCACATAGGGTTATGAGAGAACTTATACGTTTAACCGGTCCTATTGCAGCGCCTTCTGCAAATCGTTCCGGATATCCCAGTCCTACTTCGGCAGCTCATGTTATGAATGATATGAACGGAAAAATTTCCGCTGTTATTGACGGGGGAGAAAGCAGATTCGGTGTTGAATCTACAGTGATTTCCTTTGATGATGAAAACACAGTCAGAATACTCAGACCAGGTTCGGTTACATCCGAGATGCTGATGGAACATGCCGATAATGTTATAATTGATGACGCAATATTAAACGATATAGCAGCGGGAAGAGAAGCTCCTTCTCCGGGTATGAAGTATAAGCATTATTCACCTCAAGCAGATGTAAAAATTATTGACGGAGATTTTGAAAATTTCTGTATATATGTAAACAATAATCAGGGCATTAATACATTTTGTCTTTTATTTGATGATGATGATACAAACAAAATAAATTGTCGATATGTGACATACGGCAGCGACAGCAGTCAGCAGGCACATAATTTTTTTGCAAAGCTCAGAGAGCTTGATAGTTTAAATGCTGATAGAATTTTTGTAAGACCGCCTCAAAAGGACGGAGTAGGTCTTGCAGTATATAATCGTCTTTTAAGGGCGGCAGGATTCGAGGTGATAAGGGTATGAACAGTCTTGAGGGAGTGATGGTGGTAGGACTCACCGGTCAGACAGGAGCCGGTAAAACTACTGTTTGCAGAATTTTTTCTGAAAACGGATTTTCAATTATAAATGCTGATCATGTGGCCAGACAGGTTATGGAAAAGGGACAGCCGTGTCTTAAGGAGATCTGTGAATTTTTCGGAAAAGATATTTTACTTGAAAACGGAATTCTGGACCGTCCTAAGCTTGCAGGATTGGTATTTACAGACAAGAAAAAACTTGAACTTTTAAATTCGATTACATACCCTTATATCACATCTGAAATACTGAAAACTATAAGGAGACTGTCCTTTCAAGGGAATAAACTTATTCTTCTCGATGCCCCGACACTGTTTGAAAGCCGTGCTGATGATTTTTGTGAACTGATTATTTCCGTTATTTCCCGAGATAATCTGCGTCTTGAGAGAATTGTTGAAAGGGATAAAATAAGCCGTGAATCGGCACAGTACCGTATGGATTCACAGCTTAAAGAAGAATTTTTCAGACAAAATTCTGATTTTATTATAAAAAATAATAGTGATATAAATAATTTATATGAAGTAACCAGAGAGGTTACGGATAAAATTAAAGATTATTATAATAATAAATATAAAAGTTAGCAATTGGAGGTAAGCTGCATGAGTAAAGAAAAGTCAGAGGGAAAGGAATTAAAAAAAGCTTTGCTGTCTCAGAAAAAAAATGCTGTTTTAAAAATGAAAGCAGAAGATATCAAAAAAAGTGATAAATTCTGCGAGGGATATAAAAAGTTTTTGGACGCTGCAAAAACTGAACGAGAAGCAGTGGAATATACAGTAAAGCTTCTTAAAGACCATGGATTTATTGAGTTTAAGCCCGGTATGGGACTTAAAGCAGGAGATAAGGTTTATGTAAACAACAGAGGCAAAGCCGTGATTATGGCTGTAATAGGCAGCGAGGACATAAAGAAAGGCGTTAAGCTTTGTGCGGCACATATTGATTCTCCAAGACTGGATCTGAAACAGTGTCCGGTATATGAAGATACTGAAATGGCTCTGTTTAAAACTCATTATTACGGGGGAATTAAAAAATATCAGTGGACAGTAATTCCGCTGGCTCTGCACGGTGTAATCGTCAAAGCAGACGGCAGTAAGGTAACTGTTACTATCGGTGAAGACGAGGACGATCCGGTATTTTGTGTAAACGATCTTCTTCCGCATCTGGCGCAGGATCAGATGAAAAGAAACCTTGCACAGGGTATAAAAGGCGAGGAGCTTAATATTGTTATCGGTTCAAGACCATTTAAAGAGGACGGTTTGAGCGAAGCTGTAAAGCTTAATATAATGAACATTTTAAATGAGAAGTATGGTATTGTTGAAGATGATTTTCTTTCGGCTGAGCTTGAAGCAGTTCCGGCTTTCAAGGCAAAGGATATCGGTTTTGACAGAAGTATGATTGGCGCTTACGGACATGATGACAGAGTGTGCGCATATACTGCGCTGATGGCAACAGTAAAGTGCAAGAATCCTAAATACACAGCAGTTACTATACTGACTGATAAAGAAGAAACTGGCAGCGACGGCAATACCGGTTTGCAGTCTGCTTATCTGAAATATTTCATTGCAGATCTGGCTGCTGAATTCGGTGAAGAAGGCAGAACAGTACTGTCAAATTCAGAATGTATGTCTGCCGATGTAAATGCGGCATTTGACCCTACATTCCCCGATGTTATGGACAAGAGAAACTGTGCGTTTATAAATTACGGCGTTGTGGTAACTAAATTTACCGGCGCAAGAGGAAAATCAGGTACATCAGACGCCTCTGCCGAATTTGTAGGAAAAATCCGCAGACTTCTTGATAAAAATAATGTAATCTGGCAGACCGGAGAGCTTGGTAAGGTAGATATGGGCGGCGGCGGAACTGTTGCGGCTTATATTGCAAATCTTAATGTTGACACTATTGATGTAGGCGTTCCGGTACTTTCAATGCATGCGCCTTTTGAAACGGTTTCTAAAATTGACGTTTATATGACATATAAGGCATTTTCAGCTTTTATTTCTTAAATAAAATTATCCCGCTTTTGATAAGCGGGATTTTTTGTGCAATTTAACAAAAATTATGACATAACAGCTTTCGACTTAAAAACCCTGTCCTTTCAGCTATAATAAATTTATATCCGAACATAAGGCGGCGGTTTTATGAAAAGTATTTATCTGGACGTACTTATAGTTTTGAATATTTATGTAAACTATTTTTTGCTGCGTGCAACAGCAAAATTTACCCATACTCCACTTAAAACTATAAGATGTATTATATCCTCTGTGATCGGAAGTTTATTTTCACTGACTATTTTGCTCCCTGCCGGTAATTTTTTAATTCCATTAGCAATTAAACTTGGAGCGGCAGTGGTTATAGTAGGTATGGCTTTTGGAGTAAAGGATAAAAAACATACTCTGAAACTTATTTTGTATTTTTACATAGTAAATTTTATTTTCGGCGGAGTGGTAATGCTTTTGTATATTACTTTCAAGCCGTCCTTTATGGCGTTTAATAATTCATATTTTTATGTTGATTTTTCATTGCTTAGTTTAGTCATATTTACTGCTGTTGCGTATTTTGCAGTAACTGCAGTAAGACGTTTAATGGACAGGGGCTGTGATACTTCTCATCATTATAAAGTTATTATACGTCATAAATCCGGAGTATTTTCCATGGAAGCGTTGGCGGATACGGGAAATTCATTGATTGACCATTTCAGCGGAAAGCCTGTTATAATTTGTCCGCAAAAGGAATTTTCTTACATAGGGGACAATGATGAACAAATCTGTCCGGAGAGAGCGGAATATCTTTATCAAAAATACGGACTGAGGTTTATACCGTATTCAACTATAGGAAACAATGGGTTAATACCTGTTTTTTCTCCTGATGAGATCATTATTGCTGATAAAGAAACCGGAAAGAATAAAAAAACCGAAGCTTTGATAGGGATAAATCCAAAGGATACGCCTGCAATCTTTAATCCAAAATTATTATGCTGAATAGAAAGGAATTGTTATTTCATGAATTGTTTTAAATCATTTTTTTACAAATTATACTTATTTATTTTTAAAAAGAAAAAATCAATTCATGATGGAGTGTTTTATATTAACGGCTCCGATACTCTTCCGCCTCCGCTTTCAAAGGAAGAGGAGGCAAAGGCTTTTGCAGAGCTTGCTGAAGACAGCAGCGGCGCCAGAGAAAAATTAATAGTACATAATCTTAGACTTGTGGTTTATATTGCTAAAAAATTTGAATCTACAGGAACAGGCGTAGAAGATCTTATTTCTATTGGTACTATAGGACTGATAAAGGCTGTCAATACATTCAGACCAGATAAAAAAATAAAGCTTGCGACATATGCGTCAAGATGTATTGAAAATGAAATACTTATGTTTTTGAGAAAGTCATCGCAGTATCGTAATGAAATATCAATAGACGAACCGCTGAATATTGATTGGGACGGTAATGAGCTTTTGCTGTCTGATGTTTTAGGAACTGACGAGGACGTTGTAAATAAAGGAATCGAATCGGAGGCGGAACGGGGCATGCTCCGTGAGGCTGTTGAGTCTCTCGGCGGACGTGAAAAACAAATAATGCAGATGAGATTTGGCTTATTGGACGGAAAAGAAAAAACACAAAAAGAAGTTGCGGATTTAATAGGCATTTCGCAGTCTTACATATCAAGGCTTGAAAAGAAAATTATAAAAAATTTAAAGATAGAACTGGAAAAGAAATATTAATCCAATTATGTTATAGCAGTATTTTAAAGTTTATAGATTATATTTAATATTCAATAACCTGTTTACAATGTAAACAGGTTATTTTTTATATAAGTAAAATTCGGTTAAAGGGAAAACAAATATTGACAATATTCTGTATTTGTGTTATAATTCTATTGAATATTTACGGAAATTGGTTTCACTTAACTGTGAATTAAAAGGGAATCAGGTGAAAATCCTGAACAGTCCCGCTGCTGTGAGAAAAAAGCCGTTTTGAATTATGTCACTGACTTTTGTTGGGAAGACTCAAAACTGCGTTGATGTTATAATCTGAATTTTCAAGTCAGAAGACCTGCCAATATATATTCCGTGTCCGGATCCTGCGAGCGACGGGAAATGGCGGCTGACAGAGGGTGTGTTTTTATAAAAATACCATACCCTTTGATTTGTTGTGTCATTTTTTAGTCATATTACCGAAATACGCAGTTTTCGGTAATATGACTTTTTTATTTGAGGTTTTAACATGAAACATAACCATTTCGGTGCAAGATCCATTGACGAATATGCATATAGTTCAAAACTTAAAAATTGGAACAGCAGTCTCAAGGTTTTATGTTCCTTTATAATTATGATATTGTCAATATGCTCTCAAAATGTTATTGTACCAATACTGATTGCGGTTTCTGCCGGAGTGATAACTGTTTATAATGGAAAAATCCATACAAGAGAGTATCTGTCTTTAATGTGTATTCCCTTGGTATTTCTTATTATGACTTCGATCGCTATCATGTTGGATTTTAATTTCAGCGGAGGATTTTCAGTTAAAGTTCTTCCTGAGAATATTTATAGAGCAGTGCATATATCATGCAGGGCGATTGGTGCGGTAAGCGCTATGTACTTGATGTCTTTGTCTACGCCGGTAACGGAAATTATTGCCGTACTGGGTAAACTTAAGCTGCCGTTTGTTATTATCGAGCTTATGAATCTTATGTATAAATATATTTTTATTTTATTGGACAGTCAGGCAAAAATGAAAAATTCCGCTGCGGCTCGTTTGGGTTATTGTAATTTTCGTACTTCCTTAAAAACTTTTGGACTTATATGCGGAAATCTTTTTGCGGTTTCATTGAGGAGGGCGTCGGATTATTATAATGCAATTGAATCAAGATGCTCAGGCGGTAAAATAAAGTTTATGTGTCAGAAAAAAACTATAAAATCAAAGCAAGTAATATTTTTTGTAGTTTACGTTATTTTGATTATTTTGTCTGAAATTTTACTTGATACTATTTTGAAAGGGACATTTTATGAACAGTGAAAATATATTGACGATAAAAAACTTATCATTTGAATATGACAGCGGATTTTCACTTAAAAATATAAATGCAGATTTCAGTAAGGGCGAAAAAATAGCAGTATTAGGTTCAAACGGTTCGGGAAAGTCAACATTTTTTCTGAATATTAACGGTGTTTTATCACATCATCATGGCAGTATTTTTTATAAAGATATTGAGATTACAGGCAAAAATTTAGATATTTTAAGAAGAAATGTAGGAATAGTTTTTCAGGAGCCTGACAGTCAGCTGATTGCATCGACAGTTGAAGCGGAAGTTTCTTTCGGACCTGTTAATATGGGATTATCTGAAGAAGAAGTGAAGCAAAGGGTTAATAGTTCTATGATTGAAATGAATATTGAGTCTCTTCGGGAACGTCCTGTTCATTATCTTAGCGGCGGACAGAAAAAGAGAGTAAGTATTGCAGATATTCTTGCTATGCGGCCGGAAATAATTATCTTTGACGAACCTACAGCGTCTCTTGATCCAGTAAATTGTAAAATGTTTGAAAAAACTCTTGAGCGCTTAGAAAATCAGAATATAACGACTATCGTATCCACTCATGATGTGAATTTTGCATGGAAATGGACTGAGCGTGTTATTGTATTTCACGACGGATGCATTATTGCTGATGATATTCCGAAAAATGTGTTCTCAGATAGTGGTTTATTGAAAAAAGCAAACCTTGTCAGACCAGTACTTATGGAGGTTTGTGAACTGTTGGCAGTCAGGGGGATTATTGCTGCCAATAAAACTGTTAAAAGTATTTCTGAGTTAAAGGAAATGTTTTTATAAATTAAGTAAAGGGGTTTTTTATATGACTAAAAAACAAAAAAAGCTTATCGGTATTATTTTTGCCATAGCGTTGTGTATCGGAATAATTCCTGCTGCGGATGCTATGCACATTATGGAAGGTTTTATCGCTCCTGGATACTGTATACTTTGGGGCGTATTATCACTTCCTTTTCTTGTTATGGGATTTATGTCGATCAAGAAAAAAATTACAGAGCATCGCAGAACTCTTATTCTGCTTGCAATTTCCGGCGCATTCATATTTGTAATTTCATCACTTAAAATTCCGTCGGTTACAGGAAGCTGTTCTCATATGACAGGAACAGGTCTGGGCGCTATATTATTCGGACCTTCGGCTGTAAGCGTTTTAGGAATTATAGTACTTCTTTTTCAGGCCGTTCTGCTTGCCCACGGCGGACTTACTACAATCGGTGCAAATACATTTTCAATGGCAATTGCCGGACCGTTTATGACATTTGGTATTTATAAAGTCTGTCAGAAGCTGAATGTAAATAAAAAAGTTAGCGTTTTCCTTGCCGCTGCATTAGGCGATCTGTTTACATACTGTGTAACTTCTTTCCAGCTTGCTGTAGCTTATCCATCTGAAAGCGGAGGAATTGGTGCGTCAATGATTAAATTTTTGGGAGTATTTGCTGTTACTCAGATTCCGCTTGCTATACTGGAAGGACTTCTTTCAGTAATAATAATTTCTGTCCTTGAAGTTTATGCAAAAAATGAACTTGCGGATTTAAATTATGTAAACACAAAGCCTTCTAAGATAAAGGGAAGTGTTATTGCTTGTGTTTTGGCAGCTGTTCTTATTGCATTTGTACCGTTCTTTGCACTCAAGGGTGCTGATTTCGGTGGTTCTGACGATGCGGGAAGTGAAATGGTATCGGAAATACAGGGTGAAGAATATGAACCGTGGTTTGCGCCGGTATTGGAAACATATCTGGGCGGAGAAATTCCCGGCGAAATTGAAAGCCTGCTGTTTTGTCTGCAAACCGGAATAGGCACTTCAATAATTGCTTTCTGTGTGGGAAGACTTATTGAACGCAGGAAAAAAGAAAAAAATGAATAATTTAAAAAGAGCGTAAAATCGCTCTTTTTTCTTTAAGTCGGATATTGAGTTTAAATTAAATTTGTGTTATACTAATAATATTCAAAAAATGAAAGAGGAAATCAACATGACAGAAAAAGAAATTGCGGAAATCCGCAGACGTTTTAATATTGACAAAACTAATATTTCAAATATTCGAGGATGCTATGTTAATGAAAATAAGGAAATAATCTCTGAATTTGATCAGTTTTTCGGAACCGTACCAAGGGAAGAGGCTGAAGAAATTCTTGCTATCATTAAAAAAACTCTTTCCGGAACATTGGGTAAAAATCTTATTGATATTGAGTTTTCCAATCAGCAGGTTATTGACAGTGACGAGCATAAGTTGCTTATGAATCTGAAAAATTCGGAACTGAAAGACGACGAGGCAGTGTCTGAGATTTATAAACATATTATTCAGTCCATTGACTTTGAAGGAAAATATCTGATACTGCTTACATGTGATAAGTATGATGTTCCGGTTTATGCAAAGGACGACGTAAAATTGGAAGATACATCTGAGGTGTTTACATATATTCTTTGCAGTATATGTCCTGTAAAACAAACAAAACCGGCACTTAGTTATTATGTTCATGAAAACTGTTTTCGTAATATTGCAACAGATTGGATCATAAGTGCTCCTGAGCTTGGATTTATGTTTCCGTCTTTTGATGACCGTCAATCAAATATTTATAATGCTGTTTATTATATAAGAAATTCATCTGAAAATTATGAAGACTTTGTAGCAGAAATATTCAATACGGATATTCCTATGCCGGCAGATACTCAAAAGGAAATTTTTAATGCGATTTTGGAAGAAACCGTGTCTGAGGATTGCAGCTTTGAAGTTGTTCAGACTGTCCATGCCCAAATATGTGAAATGGTTGCAGAGCATAAGGCTGAAAAAAGGGAAGAACCATTGGTAATATCTAAACATACTGTAAAAGACGTTCTGGAATACTGCGGAGTATCCGAGCCAAATATATCTAATTTTGAAGAGCAGTATGATACACGCTTTGGCGCCGATACAGGATTGAGTCCTAAAAATATAATTGATGTAAAGAAATTTGAAGTGAAAACTCCGGACATTACAATAAAGGTCAGTCCTGATAGACCGGATCTTATTAGAACCCAGATAATTGACGGTCAAAAATACATATTGATAAAAGCCGATGAAAATGTTGAAGTAAATGGAGTAAATATAAATATCACTGAATAAAAAATTTTGGTATAAAATAACCTGAGAAGAATTTTCTTCTCAGGTTATTTAGTATTCTTAATATATAGAAACTTATTTTATTGCGACGATAACAGAAAATTTTTGATTTGAGTAAATGCATTTGACTTCTTTAAAATTACATTTTCTCAGCATATCCATTTCTTCTTCGACGGAACATTCTATGTCTAATTTTCTGCGTTCTTTCCAGAGTTCTATATCTTTTGCCGTTAGTCCGCTGTTTTTTAATTGATGTTCCCAGTATGAATCAAACCAAGTATTTATTTCTGACGAATTCAGCATGTCATCAGCGATATCAACAAGAACATATTCAGATTTTGGAAAGTGCTGAAACCAAAAATATGATAAAATACCAGTACCTGCACCTAAATCTAAGATTTGTTTAGGTGTTTCTATGTTTGACGCTATAAATTTTGTAGTATATTCGTAAAATTCATCAAAGCAAGGTATAAATTTTTTTCTGTTTGCATCATATTCCTTAGCTATAAGGTTAAATTGTTCTTCAATATTCATATACAATACCTCTGTTAATTAGTTTCTGTAGTAATACTTTGAGGAATAGTCTGACAGTGAACTACAAAGGGATAGATATTTTTTAGTTTTTCTGAACATTTAGCGGCTGCTTCGGAATCCTTGAAAATACCGAAAACTGCTGAACCGCTTCCGCTCATAATTGCATTTTCAGCTCCATTTGCAATCATACGTTTTTTTATATCGAACACATCGTTTACAGTTGTGACCTGTTCAAAAATATTGCCGCAGCAATCACAGTGATACATAAATTTACCTTTATCAATTGCTTTCAAAAGCTTACGTGTATCAATATGATTTGGTTCAGATAATTCATCAATCATTTTGTAAGCTTCAGGAGTTGATATACCGGATCTGCCTTTTGCAATAACCAGTTCAATTGGAGGAAGCAAGCGTATGGGATTGATTATTTCTCCGATCCCCTGGACAAAAGCAGTACCGCCGTAGATAAAAAATGCTGTATCCGCACTTATATTTGCAGCAAGTTTTGCTAAGTCACAAATATCAATATTTGTGTCAAACAGTGTGTTCATTGCGTAAAGAACGCCTGCACCGTCTGAGCTTCCGCCGCCAAGTCCTGCCTGAGACGGTATATGTTTTTCGATATGAATATTTATTCCTGACTTTATACCTGTTTTATCAAGAAATAATCTGGCTGCCTTATAAGCAATATTTCTGCTGTCGCATGGAATTTCCGGTTCATTACATGTCAGATGTATTCCGTTTTCGATTTTAGAAACAGTTATTATATCATAGATATTAACACTTTGAAATATACTTTCAATAAGGTGATATCCGTCAGGTTTACGTCCGACAACGTCAAGAGAAAGATTGATTTTGGCAGACGTTTTCACTTTAATGCTATCCATAATTACTCCGTTAATTTCCTATTCCTGATAAAAATTTCAATTCTTTTAAGAGCTTCCATAAGGTGTTTCAGTGAATATGCATAGGATACACGAATGAATCCTTCACCGCTTTCTCCGAACGCATTTCCCGGAACTACTGCAACCTTTTGTTCATTTAAAAGCTCTTCGCAGAATTCTTCGCTTGTCATGCCTGTACTTTTAATACATGGAAATACATAGAACGCACCTTCAGGGTTGAAGCATTCAAGACCCATTTTATTAAAACTGTCAACAAGCAGTCTGCGGCGTACATTATATTCTGAAACCATATTTTTAACTTCACGTTCACAGTGTGTAAGAGCTTCAACTGCTGCATACTGGCTTACTGTAGGAGAACTCATAATAGCGTACTGATGGATCTTAAGTATTTGTGTAACTAACGGTTCAGGCGCTGCAAGATATCCAAGACGCCAGCCTGTCATGGCAAAAGCCTTTGAAAAGCCGTTGATAAGTATAGTTCTTTCCTGCATTCCATCAAGCTGAGTGATTGAAAAATGCTTTCTTCCGTAAGTAAGCTCCGAATAGATCTCATCAGACAAAACCATAATGTTGGTATCACGCAGTATTTCTGCAATAGGTTCAAGATCCTCTTTAGTCATAATTGCACCCGTAGGATTATTAGGGAAGGGCAGAATAAGCAGTTTGGTCTTATCGGTGATTTTGGATTTAAGAGCGTCGGCAGTAAGTTTGAAGTTGTCCTCAAGTTTGGTTTCTACAGTAATCGGAACGCCTCCGGTCAGCTCGACAATAGGAGCGTAGCAAACAAAGCATGGTTCTACAATTAAAACTTCATCTCCGGGATCAATAAGCGCTCTGATAGAAATATCAATAGCCTCAGAACCTCCGACTGTTACTATTATTTCATGTTCGGGATCATATTTTACGTTCAGTTTTTTATTAATATATTGTGAAATTTCACAGCGTAAATCAGCAAGACCTGAATTAGCAGTATAGATTATCCTCTTTTTTTCAAGGGTATCAATAGCAGCTTTTCTTATAGCCCACGGAGTTTGAAAATCCGGTTCGCCAACACCTAGACTAATAACATTATCAATAGTAGCTGCAAGGTCGAAAAATTTTCGTATACCTGAAGGCTTTATTTCCTTTATTTTTGAAGATAATACAGAATCATAATTAATCACGGAGCAACAAAACCCCTTTCATCAATATCTTCTTCTTGTATGAAGATACCTTTTTCTTTGTAAGTTTTAAGTACAAAGTGAGTGGTTGTGGAAAGTACTCCTTCAATGGTTGAAAGACGCTGTGCAACAAACAGTGCAATTTCTTTGAGATTTCTTCCTGTCACGGTAACGGCAAGGTCGTATGAACCTGACATAAGCGATACGCTGTCAACTTCATCATACATCATAACTGTTTTAGCAAGCTCGTCAAAGCCGCAGTCACGCTGAGGAGTTACCTTAAGTTCAATGTTTGCAATAACCATGTCTTTATCAGCACGGTTTTCATCTAAAATTACACTGTAACCTTTTATAATACCGTCCTTTTCAAGCTGTTCAATTTGTGCGGCAACGTCTTTGGGAGTAGTACCCAGCATAGCCGCAAGCTGTTCATTTGAAAATCTGGCGTTTTGTTTTAAAAGTTTAATTAATTCGTTCATAGCTTTTCTCCTTATATTTTAAGAAAATGTGGTTGTCTGTTTTTATAGTATGCGATTTGCCTGAAACCTGCCTCTCTGGCAAGTTCAATACCTTCGGGAATTCCTTTTGCAAGGTCGGCTGTGGAATGGCAGTCTGAACCCAGAGTGATAATTTCACCGCCTAAATCCTTATATAATTTTATATATTCATATGACGGAAAAGTTTTGCCGTATGCCTGTCTTAAGCCGGACGTATTAATTTCGATACCTTTTCCGTTATTTATTATGGTTTTAAAAATTTCTGCAATTATTTCATTGTAAGGGGACATGTCAACCTGAATTTTCTGATTTCCCTGTATATAACGCAATGCATATGTAAGATGACCTAAAACGTCAAATTTATTCCATTGGCAAAGCTTGAGTATTTCAGTAAAATTTTCCTCCATAAGCTTTGGTACATTTTCTTTACTGTAATCAAGAAATGCAAAGTCGTCGTGATTCGGAAGCTCATGCATTGAGCCTATAACAAAGTCCAGACGTTTGTCAGAAAGGATCAGATCTGCAACAGCAGTATCGGCTGTAGCTTGTCCCAGTTCAATTCCGCAGATAAGATTCAGCTTTCCGGCAAATTCGTCTTTTGCCTGAGAAATTTCTTCCATTGACGCCTCATAGGCTCGTTTAAAACCGTAATCATCGTATTTTTTTTCTTCGGTTATATGATAGTATTCTTTTTCATAGAACCTGTTTACCTCACAATGATCGGTAATCGCCATAGCGTCAAGTCCTAGCTGAATCGCTCGCTGACAGCGTTCTTTTACGGTGTCGTTATCAGCGTCAAAGGAGTTTCGGGAATGTGTATGACAGTCAATGATCAAATTTATCAGATCCTTTCTATAAATTGATAACACTTATTATATCACAAAATCCGTAAAAAAACTATATATTTTTGAAAATTTAATCATATTCAGAGGATTTTTTTACTGTTTACTTGTGAAATTATTATATTTTACCAAGAAATTAAAATATTTCTTGACAAGTTCTGAAATTTATGATAATATAATGATATCAAATTGATATCAAAATAAAACTGGTTAAAATAATGTGACAGATTGATGAAAATTTATATTTTAATATTTTTTAGTTTGACTTTATTCTTTATCAGTGGTATTATTAATCTGGTTTTATTTTTAGAATAAAATGAGAATCTATATTGGAGGTATTGAATGCTTGAGTTAAAAAACATTAAAAAAACATATAGGGTAGGGGACGTTGAAACCAGAGCGCTTGACGATATAAGCGTTTCTTTCAGAGAGCAGGAATTTGTTGCGATCCTCGGTACAAGTGGTTCAGGAAAGACTACATGCCTGAATATTATAGGAGGGTTGGATCGTTATGATTCCGGCGATCTGATTATTAATGGAAAATCAACGAAAAATTTTAAGGATCGTGAATGGGATGCTTATAGAAATAACAGTATAGGCTTTATTTTTCAGAGCTATAATCTTATTTCGCATTTAAGTATTGTTGCTAATGTTGAAATGGGCATGACTTTAAGCGGAGTATCTGCTGCTGAAAAACACAGGAGAGCGCAGGAAGCATTGGAAAAGGTAGGTCTTAAGGATCACCTTCATAAAAAGCCTAATCAGCTTTCCGGCGGACAAATGCAGCGTGTGGCAATAGCAAGAGCTTTAGCAAACGACCCTGACATACTTTTATGCGATGAGCCTACAGGTGCTCTTGATACTGTAACAAGTGTTCAGATAATGGATCTTATTAAAGAAATTGCCGGAGATAAGCTTGTAATTATGGTAACTCATAATCCGGAGCTTGCCGAAAAGTATGCTGACAGAATTGTAAAATTCCAGGACGGTAAAATTGTTTCTGACAGTAATCCTTATAGTTTTGAAAAAGAGAATAAAGAATTTAGTCTTAAAAAGACAAGTATGAGTTTTCTTACTGCTCTCAAGCTCTCAGCTAACAATATCAGAACAAAACTCGGCAGAACATTTCTTACTTCTTTTGCCTCAAGTATAGGTATTATCGGCATTGCTGTAATATTAAGTCTTTCTGTAGGTTTTCAGATGCAGATAGATAAATTTGAAGCGGATACTTTACAGCAAATGCCCATAATAATATCACAGCAGAGTATGAATCTGGACACAGATACTATGATAAAAATGGGTGAAGAACAGAAAAAATATGAAGATTATCCCGATGAAAAGAAAATCTATCTGTTTGATTCTATGCAGGATACTATGACGCATACCAATAAATTTACAGATGAATATCTTGAGTATGTAAATAATATGGATTCGTCTCTTTGTAAAGGTGTAACATATTCCAGACTTGTAAATATGAATATGATACGTAAGGACGGAGAAAATTATATTCCGGTAACATCAGCTAATATAAACTGGTCATCTTACCCTGTTTCATTAAATGAAAACAAACATTCCCTGATGAATGAACATTATGATGTTCTGACTGGAACAATGCCTGAAACACCTAATGATCTTATGCTTGTGGTTGATACAAAAAACCGTATTAACAAAGCTGTGATGAAAGAACTTGGTTTTGATGCTGATAATCTTGAAGAAATTGATTTTAACGAAATTATCGGTAAAGAACTTAAAGTAGTAATGAACGATGATTATTACGTAAAAACAGAATACGGTACATATTCTTACAATACAGATTTAGCAGCTATGTATAATGCAGAAAACACTTTGACTCTGCGCATTTCATGTATTGTAAGACCTAAGGAAGATTCTCCTACCTCAATGATGTCAGAGGGCGGCGGAGTTGCTTATAATGATGAACTTGCACAACTAGTCATTGATAATTCTAAGAATTCAGAAATTGTAAAGGCACAGGAACAGTCTGATGTAAACGTACTTTCCATGGAAGCTATGGATGAGGAAACAAAGAAACAAACTATTGCATATCTCGGCGGAAATGAAATTCCATATGCCATTCAGCTTTATCCTTATGACTTTGAAAGTAAGGACAAAATGCTTGAATATTTGGATAAGTACAATGAAAGTCTTGAAGCTGATGATCAGATAATTTATACTGATATGGCAAGTATGATTTCCGGAATGTCTGACGGAATCATGGACGGTATTACAATTGTACTTATAGCTTTTGCAGGAACAAATTTAATTGTCAGCTTGATTATGATTGCAATTATAACGTATACCTCTGTTCTTGAAAGAACAAAGGAAATTGGTATACTGAAAGCTCTCGGTGCAAGGAAAAAAGACATAACCAGAGTTTTTGATGCGGAAACATTTATTTTGGGTGTAACTTCCGGTATGCTTGGTATTATTATTGCTAAATTATTAACTTTCCCGATCAATGCAATAATATATTCTCTTACAGATCTTAAAAACGTCGCACATCTAAAAATTTCACATGCACTTATACTTGTTGCTATCAGTACAATTCTCACAATGCTTGGAGGACATATTCCGGCGAGAATGGCGGCTAAGAGAGACGCTGTTGAAGCTCTTAGAAGTGAGTAAGGCATATTTAAGATATAATGCAACAACATAGTGTCGGTTGCTGCAAAGCTAAGCCTATCAGGAGAAATCCCGATAGGCTTTTATTTTATTAATACTCCTTAAGTTTTTAGGAGTCAGCTTAATTATGAAAAATCATAAGCAACAGCATCTTCTGTTAATAATGTATTAGTCCAGCCTACACAATAAGCAGCATATGTATTAACATTAAGGCTATTTAAGGATATTCCGGCTACTCTCATAATATCGTAATAATACTTTACCTGTGAGTAAGCTGCTACGTTATCTCCATAAATATCCGGTGCTCCGTAACAATGCATAAGCTCGTGAGTAATACTTCTTGCAGTATCATCAGCAGCAGAATTGCCCGGTCTTACAAGAGATACGATATCAATATCGCTTAAACACATCATGGAAGAACGTCCGTTGTATTCAATAAATACAACATAAGATACTCCATCAGCACTATATTGTGATTTAAGTGTATCAGGCATCATATTATATGTCTGAAGCTGTTCTCTGAGCATTGTCTGCAGTGATTTTGATGTACCGTTTACAGTAATATTCCATATGGTATTGCTTGAAGGGACTGTTATGGAAATATTATTATTAGGTATCAAAAGTGAAAGATTAGAATTGGTATTTGCATTTTCAAAAGTAACCGTATTACTGTATCTTGAGCTTTGATTTTTAATATAATCTGTTGCTGTTTTTACTTGTTGATTTTTATCAGTCATTTCACTGTCAGACCATGTTTGGTTTGTACCGTTAATTGTTGCGTTTAAAAATACGCTTACAACCAACTGCTTTCCAGTACAATTTTTAGCAGATCCTCTGTTTACAAGGGAAGGATATACCCCTGTGGTACAATTACTAGTATAATAAGGCGTATTTAAGAAGCAATCATTACTAAAAGCTATACCGTCAAGAACATTGATATTATTACCGTTAT
>CABIYQ010000015.1 GCA_902362965.1 Oscillospiraceae bacterium | reverse complement strand
TTTTATAATCTTAATCGCATTCACTCGGCTATTAATTATTTGTCGCCCATTCATTTTGAAAAATCTTTACTTTCTTCTTAATTCTTTTCGCCTTTTTGTGTCCAGATTATTGACTATGGTCCACTCACTTCCGGCTGCTCCGGCAATCTCAGGTTCGGCAGGCTGTAATCGCCCACCATCGTGTAGGTCAGTTCGTTCATCGCTAAAGCTCCTTTCGGTTTTATTTTCAACCCCATTGTACTCATTTCTGTTCTGACCGGCAATTATGCGATTTTGCCGATCCAAAGCCATAACGGTCTTTGCTATCTCAGATAATCCCATTTCCGCAATATCGCTTGTGGCAAATCCAAGCGCATTGAGCGTTTCCTGCGTATTAAAGTTGGTAACATCTCTGAAATCATCGTCCTCAAAATAGCTTTCCGTATCAATACCGAGCCGGGACATCATCATATACGCCACGCTGTTAGTAACAACCACCCGATATAGAGAAGTGATACTGTCCTCGTCCAGTCCTTCCAAAAAACTGTCGTTTACCGAGTACAGCAAATCTCGGATATAGTCGGGAAGATTGTCCTCGGCGGCATTTTTCGCCGCACATATAACAGCTTCCGCAAGATTGCTTTTGTTGTCAATTTCTCCAAAAGTACTTTCCAGCGTTTCGATTACATCGGCTTCATACTCCTGCCGCATATTCCAAAGGGGAACGGGACGGGAATATCTGCTCTCGTGGGTATCGGAAATATCAAAGTAATGCGTAAGCCTTTGCCTTTCACGGTTCTCATCGGCAAATACCGCAATGCCTCTTGCCCCACGATTTACCCAACGACCAAAGCTTCTGTTCCAACGCTCAATCTCAAGGACTGCCGTTGCGTCCGGTCGCTGTGCGAATACTAAAAGCTGTTCGTCATAGCGCAGCTTATAGTTCCGACAAGCCGACTGCAAAAACGCCTGCCAGCTCTGAGGATTTGATACAACCGTTTTACAGGTGCGGTTATACAGCTCAGAAATCAGGTCATATTTTCGTGCCATACCCCAAGTCCCTCCTTATCGTTTTTTTCTTTATTCTTATCTTGTTCGGCTGGTTTACTGGCTCAACCTTATTCCTGTTCTGCTCCATTGCCGTCACCTCGCTGACTCTTTCCCGCTTCCTCACTGCCTCCGCCCAAGTACGAGAACAGCTTGCCGGCTTTCGTCTGCTTCTGAAACTCCATTATCAAAGTCATATCGGGTATCGTGATATTCGGGATTGCCAAAATCGCCGCCATATCGAGCTGCTGCAATTTCTTTTCGGTATCACAGCCTGCGTCAAAGAGCTTATTCAGCACCTTGACCTTGTTCTGAAATGTTGCATTGTTTTTGCCTGCCATATAAAATCCTCCTTACCCTATGTTGATGACGATAGAAATACAATCCTGCGGCTTCGGCTGCGGACTGCGTGAAAGCTCCGGAAATAAAGACTGCACACGCTGTCTTGCCCTTCGTATGGTTTCAAAGCAGGGCAGTCCATAGAGCTTATAATTAAACACAATGTCCTCCAGCGGCAGCTCTCCCACACGCATATAGCTGTAACGGTTATAGTAATGGAGAATGAGCAGCATATCGTCGTATCTCGACCTCGGACACTCTTTCAAGATTTCAAGCACCCGGCTCTCCACCGTTTTTGATTGGTTCATAGCGTTCCTCCTAAAACAAAATAAGGGCGGAGTTTTTTACGCTCCGCCCCAAGTGTGATGATTTATTTCTTACGGTTTTTGACCTGAAGAAAAATAAAGCCGCCGATAATCACAGCGACCAATACAACAGCGATGATTGTCTTTGCTTCCATCAGTCTTTCCCCTCCTTTTTCTTCTTTCTGAAGGCGATCACAGAGGTTGCCGCAATGCCCGCAGCGGAAAGTCCGGCAAGCGCATACCAAAGGCTCATATTGGTGTCATCTCCGGTTTTCGGCGTATCCCTAAGCTCGTTGTGCATGGTTACGGTCGTGGTATCGTCTGCCTTTACCGTTACCTCTTTATCGGCAGGGAGGATATAGGCGGAAGAAGCCTGATCGGACACTTCGGAAATGGTGTAATCTCCGATACGGAGTCCTTCAATCAGGATTTCCCCGTTTTTATCCGTCTTATAAATCTGCTCAAATCCGTTTGCACCAAACACACGGAACGAGAAGCCTTCCACCTTTCCGTCTGAGGAAGTCTTGACAATTTTCAGGCTGCCTTTCATCACTTCATTGATAAAGCCGACGCCCGCTTTGTTTTCCACAGAATAGCTTTCGCCGTCTTCCTCTACGGATACGGAGTACACGCCTGTATCAAGGACAAATCCCTCCGGCGCTTTCGTTTCTTTCACAAGATATTTCCCGTAGAGCAGGTCACGCATTTCATAAATGCCTTTGGAAGTTTCTTCCAGCGTTCCAAGCAGTTCATCGCCCTTATCGAGCTTTCCGTCCCCGTTGGTGTCTTTGTAAACCTCAAACTCTGCTCCCGTCAGTTTGTTGTCCGGATAGTCTGCGTCTACTTTTGTAAGCGTGATATTGCCACGCACAAATTCGTTGATGATTTCCACTTCAACAACCTGTTCCTTTTCAGCAATGTTCACTTCGTAGACGGTATCATCAAGCACATATCCCTTCGGCTGGCTGATTTCCCTGACATACCAAATACCATACGGCACTTTGTCAAAAGCGAAGCTGCCGTCCTCTGCGGAAGTAACCGTCATAAGCGCATTTTCCTCGGTAAACTCCATATCGTCAGAAGCAAAGATACCGATAACAGCTCCGCCGAGCGCTTTTCCGTTCTCATCGACTTTTTTACCGGAAACAGAACCGTAAATCAGCTTGTTTTCGATTTTCTTACCATCGTTTACGCTGATCTCGACTTTTGCAGTATCCTGACCGGCGTATTCAAAGACAACGGGATATTCGGCGTCGTTTAAGATATAATGCTCATCGGCGGCAATCTCTTTGACATAATAGCTGCCCAGCGGAATATCCGTCTTGACAACCCCTTTCCCGTTTTCATCAAGGGTTACAATCTCAATCAAGCTGTCGGCAGGAATTACCGCACCGTTTGCAGCGGCAATATCCTCGGCGGCGTAAAGACCGAAGCTGATATTTTTAATTTCATCGCCCTTGCCGATACCGAAAATTTCATTGGTTTCAAGCGTTTTTTCAAGGCTGATTTCCGCTTTCTGTCTTTCGTTATAGAACGAAGTGGAAGTTTCCGTTACGGAAATCTCCTGACCGGCATAGGTAAGCTCCACTTCGTGCGTTTCGCTGTTTAATACCATACCGAACGGCGCTTCAACCTCCGTTACGGTATATCTGCCAAGATACAGTTCTTTGCTCTTAACCGTGCCGTCAGAGGTTGTGGTAACCGTATCCACCACTTCATCTTTGGAATAGCGGAGCGTACCGTCCGGCGTGTAAATATCCTCGGCGGCTCGGATTTCATAGACTGCGCCCTCAAGTCCGGCAGTTTCATATACCGGCTGATAGATTTTCGGCGTTTTCTCGCCGCCGCTGACGGTGACATCGGCGAAGATTTCTCCCGTCTTTTCCACACTGATTGTGCCTTTCTGCGCCATATTCGGCTTGTTTACCTTGACAACCGTAATGCCGCCCTCGTCAGAAGAATTTTCCTCCGTAACATCAAAGTAAACCGGCGTACTGTCAAGCACATAGCCATACGGAGCCTGCACCTCTACAAGCGAATATCCCTTGCCGTAATCCAGTTTTTCAGGCGTGACCAGAGAACCCTCGGCGTCTGTAAAGAAAGTATCAACCGTTGTCGGAGTCGGATAAGTGAAAGTCATTGTTACCTGATTTCCGTCAGGATCGTAAAGCTTGAAGCCGGCTCCCGCATAAGGAATGGATTTCCCGCTTTCTGCGTCCACTTTTACGATATGGACAAAGCTCTCAAAGTTTCTGTTATTGATGATATAGCGGTAAGTCTGACCGTCCTGTGCGATAAACACATCGAAGTCGTCCATCAGTTCTCTGCCTTCCCAACCGGAAGTCTGATGAACCGTATAAATGCCATATGGCATATCCTTCGTCTGTGCAAATCCGTTTTCATCGCAGACAAGCATATCTCTTTCGTCCTCACCTGCTGCGTCATAGCTTCCTGCGGATTTCAGGTACACTTCAAAAGCTGCTCCGTTTTCCGGTGTTTCAATCTGCGTTTCGCCATCGTCCGTATGCTTGATGATAGCGATATTGCCTTTCATAACCTGTTCTGTCACATCATTTGAAGTAAGGTTGTGTTCCACAGTATAAAGCTCCGGTTCAGCGCCGACCTTATGAACTGCGGTATCAAGCAAATATCCCTCAGACGGAGTGATTTCTCGGATAGTCCAGTCGTTATCACAGATATATTCTTTCGTAGTAAACTGTCCGTTCTTGTCCGTCACATATTTATCGACGAGTGTATCGCCCTTATAAATTCCATACACCGCACCGGCGAGGGAAGCGTCCCCCTGAGCTTCGCCTTTTTCAGCGTCACTTTTGGTTACAGTTACAGTAAATTTTTTCAGCACATTATGGAAAGTCCTGTTTGTTACCTTATTCCATTCCACCGTGGCTGTCTGTGTATCAGGCACAACATAACGCACCGCTGTATCCACTTCTTCAAGGACATACGGCGTATTGCCGCTGATCAGGATATTCTCAAATCTTGCAACTCCCTCTTTATCTGTTACGGCGTATTCATCTACTTTCAGACCGCTTAAAGATGTTCCGTAAAGATGGAATTTCACTCCCTCCACTAAATTATCCTCAGAAGTCTTTACAACCTCCAACTTTCCACGCTTTAAGGTATTGTTAAAGTTTACCGTAGTCGTTTTGCCTCCGATAAGAGTGACTTTCTGCGTATGCTGCGGCTCATAACGGTCAATACTCTGCTCTGTAATCGTATAAGTGGCAGGGAACAATCCCTCAACTGTCAGATTGCCGTTTTCATCAGTCACAACCGTTTTCTTAATGCCTTCGCCCTCAATGGTAAAACGGATACCCGCTACTACTCCATCTTCCGATGTCTTTTTCAAAGCGATTGTTCCGGTAGGCGTTTCCACATTGATATAGGCATTTACGCTGTCCGCATTTTCAACGCCGGTCACCAAGTCCTGTAAATCCGGATCGCCGTAGGCAATCAGCTTTGCGCTGCTGCTTACCGTAGGTACATTATTTCTTGTTGCAGAAATACGGACAGAGCCGCTGAAAGCATTGGCAGAAGTAATCGTCAGTTTGTTGCCCGATTTTGAAACTTTTACATCAGAGTCTGCACTTACAAAACTGAAATCGGAAAGAACGCCGTTGTTATCTGTAAGCGTAATGCTGTATTTCCCATCCTTATAGGCAAGCTTTTTGGTCACATCATTCTTTCCGCTTGCCATAAAGCTCGGAATCGTGCTGTGCTGTTCAAGCATATCCACAATCTTGTCATAAACTGCTTTCGCACCGCTGTTTGCGTAATTAGAGCCAAAGTGAAGGTTATAAACCTTATTGCTCGTCTTGCGGTAAGAGCCTGTCGCTTCCCGGCAGCCTGTTACAAACTCCCATACAAGCGTCTGTGTGGCAAGCCATTTCTCATCATCACTTCCCGAAAGATTGCTGCGGTTTCCCTGATAGCCGTAAAGCAATGCAAGACCGACCGCTTTTTTCTGATTGGAAGATAAAGCGTTCCAAGTTTCCGAAGAAGCCTTTTTCAAGGTATTTCCTGTTTTCAACGGAACACCCGGCTGAATACAAAAGGCGGTTTCTCCGTCTACAAACATTCGGTATTTATAGTTTCCCGTACCGCCTGCGGTATAGCCTCCAATATTAGCGCTGCCATTGTATCTCATTGCATTGCCGTTACTGTCATAGGTATTGGAAAAACTGATTGTTCCAATATCACCCGCCGCATAAACGGTCGTCGTGCCAATTCCTGCAAATGCGGTCACACACATAAGCGCTGCCATTAACAGCGATGTGACCTTTTTGAATTTGGACTTAATCATCTCTAAAATTCCTCCTAATTAAAATAAAAAGCACACCGCATTTCTACGATGTGTCTGTCCTTAACTGTTATTTTGTTTTAAAGCTAATTTTTTATCTTAACAAACACCTCCTTTGTGCTTCAACTGTGCGATTGCCCTTTGAGATAGACATATACTCTGAGATAGATATACTCAGGGAGATTGTATATATCCTTTTCGGTAAGTTAGCTTGTAAATCAGGGGTTAGAGTGTGAGAAAGGGGGGAATGAAAAGACACACTCGTCTTATCTGCTGTCACGCTCGGCACGGTTACGCAAAAACTTGTTGTAGTGTTCCAATGCCTTGCAGACATATTCCTCGGTCTGGCTGATTGGAATGTTTTTGGGGATAAGCTGACGCACTCTGTCGCCCCTCAGCACAATCTTCTCTTTTTGGTTTGGCTTATCCTCAGCCATAATCGAGGAAATAACCTCTGTCGTAAGCTTTCCCTCCTCAAAGAACTTTCGCATTTTTATGGTCTGTGCGTGTGACGGGGTAGCGTCGTTTAAGTCGATTTCATCAACAATATCACGCTGGCAATCTTCATCGAGATAGGAAAGTTCCACCGCAGGGCGCATTTTTATCCGCCCCTCATCGACAAACTCAAGCAGTTCGGGAACAAGCTCTGTTAAGCGAATATATCGGCGGATTTGTTCTCGACTTTCGCCGACTTCTGCTCCGAGCATTTCATTCGTTCTCGACTTCGACACCACTGGTGTCGAAGTTAAATCTGTACGCTTTCCTTGCCTATTCATCGCTTCCAATCTCATTTTGTAGGCAAACGCCTTTTCGCTCGGTAAAATCTGCGACCTTTGAAAATTGCTCTCGACCATCAGGATAGTGGCTTCTTCTTTTGACAGGTCTACAACCTCACAGCGCAGGGTATCAAATCCGGCAAGCTCACAGGCTCGCTTTCTTCTGTGACCTGACACAAGCTCATATCTGCCATCTTCCTTCTGTCTTACCGTAGCCGGTGTAATGACGCCTCTTTCCTTGACACTCTCCACAAGCTGCAACATATCTTCATCGTCACGCACCTTAAACGGGTGGTCGGGAAAATCATCTATCTCGCTTATGGGAATATCCCGGATTTTGGATAGCTTAGCGTCGTCACGCTGCTCCTGCGTTGAAAAAATATCATCGAATGTGGGCAGAGTGAAGTCGCTCTTTCTGTTTGCCATCAGCTAACACCTCCTTCGTAAATTCGGAGTAGGCTTTTGACACCGGACTGTTTGGCTCATAGGCGAAAATGCTCTCGCCCTTTGAAGCAACCTCGGCAGCTTTTACAGCCATTGGAATCTGGGATTTGTAAATCTTAATGTGCGAGCCAAAATTCTGCCTGAGCGCTTCCACGGTGCTTTTAGCAAGGTTGGTTCTGTTATCCACGATAGTCAATAGAATACCGTCAATCGCCAAATCCGGATTGATACATCTCTTTACCTTAGATATGGTTCTGAGAAGCTGCGTCATACACTTTGCCGGAAGATAGTGCGCCTGAACCGGAATAACTACGCTGTCTGCCGCCGATAAAGAGTTCAGCGTCATCATACCAAGCGAGGGAGAACAGTCGATTAAAATAAAATCGTATCTGTCCTTAACTTCGCTTAAATATGATTTCAAAAGAACCTCTCTGTTCATCGCAGTTACAAGGCTGATTTCAAAATCAAACAGGTCGCTGCTTGACGGTAACAGATCAACACCCTCTTTGTGCTTCAGTATTCCATTATACTGATTGCCTTCTTTGCCCTGAATGACCTCCATCATTTTGTCCGATATGGTGTTTTGAAGATTGTCCGTATCTTTCCACCCAAGACAAGTAGTAAGGTCGCCCTGCGGATCAGCGTCTACAAGCAGGACTTTCTTCCCCTGCATAGCAAGACCTACGCCCAAGTTGACTGCCGTTGTGGTTTTACCAACTCCGCCTTTTTGATTGCATATGGCAATCGTTTTACAGTTTGGCATTGCTGCGTTCCTCCTTCCGTTAGATTTATAGCCGCCTGCCAAAAGCGGCTATGTAGACAGCCGAGAAAACGCACCGTTTCCCCGGCTGAAATATTCATTATAGCAATATTTGTTCTCAACACCCCTTGCTATGGGAAGTCACTAAGGAACAGACTGCTAATCTGTATCATAGGAATTTCACCTCTGCCGGTTTCTCCGCCAGCTCCGTAGAGAAGTATCATTGTCATTCTGACTGTCTTCGCCATATCGGTGGCAACCCGATATTTGTGCCGGGAGTTCTCGCTCGTTTATTAAAAGTCTTGGCGTACCCGACGCTGCGGCTCATCATCAGAAATAAAGTCTTAGTGAATGTGTATTCAATTTTCAAAGTCCGTGAGGGGATACACTTCCGCATGGGGAAATAACCCTCTCACTTATTTGGAATTGGAAGTCCAAATGACACCCTATTTTCAGAAAAAAATTTCAAAAAAATTTCTCGACCTTGAAAATTGTCCCTATAACGCAAAAAAGCCTGTTCCGATTAAGGAACAGACTGTTGATTGATTTTTTCATATTTATGCGAAAACACCATTTCTAAACACTGAACTTCTCGCAAAATGGTAAGTACACATTGACTTGCTATGGAATTATGCTAAAATAACAGTTAGTTTAAGCTAATCAGTATAGAACTTGAGTTTATAATAAAAAATGTACAGGAGGCTGTTATGAAATACCATATTGAAAAAAATTCAGTGCAGGAAACATTGATTATTCCCTTATACGGGAGAAAAAAATGCGCCCAAAAATTTCCGCAGCTCTATAGTGATGAAACCGCTACACGTTTAATTGAACAGATTGATTATGATTTTTCCGAAGTGGAAAAAAAGAGCGATAGTTTTATACAGGAGTTTGGCTTTTTAGAGATTGCTATGCGCCAGAATGATTTGGCTTATGAAGTTAAGGAATATTTGAAAAGCCACCCAAAGGCTGCTGTTGTAAATATGGGCTGCGGTTTAGACAATACCGGGAGAAATTGCGATAACGGATTCTGCCATATTTATAATATCGACTTCCCTGATGTTATTGAAGTCAGAAACCACTTGCTTCCTGCGGGAGAACGTGAAAAAAATATCGCCGCTGATTTAAAAGACACATCATGGTTTGACGAAATCAATGCAAACGGCGGGGTAATTTTCTTCGCTGCAGGAGTGTTTTATTATTTTCTGACAGAAGAAGTAAAAACTTTGTTTTTGGCAATGTCAGAGCATTTTTCGGAAGGCAGAATCGTATTTGATACCTGCGGAAAGACGGGTAGCAAAATGATATCGAAGACATGGCTAAAACAAGCAGAAATCAAAGATGTAAACGCATACTTTTCGGTTGGAGATGTCCAAAAGGAGATCGCCCCGTGGTCAGAAAAATTTCGGCTGTCGTGTCGGGGCTATATGTTGGGCTATCAAAGTCTGAATGTACCCTCTGTCAAAAAAATGTATCGGGGATTGGCAAAAGTCGGGGATAACTTGATGAAAATGAAAATTGTACGAATTGACTTTTGAGCCTATTAAAAATGACAAGATTTCAGATATAAATATGTTGAAAGCGCAAGGATTTGGCTTTTGACAGCGAAAATTTCTTGAAAATACAAGGGTTGGCGAGAATTTAATAAACAAATTCCTGTTTATCAACCTCAATAACTACACACAAGACCTCCTACCGTTCAATGTGGTAAGAGGTCTTATTCTTATCTGTATTCAATTTTGATTTTTTTCTTTCTTGCTTTCACGAACTTACAAAGGACATCATCTACTGCGTCGGTGTATCTGCCTTGCCGGATCAGGCTGTTCTTCAGGCTGATAAGCGACTCGATAACTCTGCTGTATTCCGTTTCATCAAGATAAAGATGATATGTAATATCTCTCATTCTGACAACCTCCTATTTTGATTTTGTTTTCTTCGCCATTCAAAAAATCTCTTTCGGATAAACTCTGCGTCTTTTGTTTCATCAGAGGTTATGAAAATATGTATGCTGCGGAACGCCTTTTTTATTTTGCCTGCAAATTCGGTTTCATCATTACCAACTTTATAAGGTACTTTCAGGAGCCTGATATTTCGCTTTTTACAAAGATGTTCTTTTAGGCTTTCTATCTTTTCTGTTCCGTTGCAGGTTTCAATAGCAACCTTTTCTTCAGGTATGTATATTTCCAGCGGTATGCCGATAACCTCATCATAATCCGTCTGAACGCTCAGTTTTTTCATTCCGGCATAGAACATAACCGCCAGTTTTGGAAAGGCAGTGAGGTATTCTCTCTCGCACACCGCACAGCCTTTTCCCTCAATCGTTCTTTCTGATATTTTCCCTTTCCAAGAATGACCGAGAGGGCATTTCCACCATACACTCTGCATTGAATTCCTTGAAATCTTTTCAGGGGATATGTTCTTATTCTTCTCATAGTCCCATTCAGAAAGAAGCTCCGAATCCGTCGTTGCCAAGTCATTGTATCCGGCTAACACCGCACGGTCGGCACATACCGGACATACCGTTCCCTTCACTCTTGCATTAATCACCGATTTCCACTCATACCCGCACTCTCTGCATTTCCACCACACATTTCTGCGGGATTTTGCATTTACCATATCCGGCGCAAGCGGAAGATTACGCACCGACCATTCCTCTGCAAGCTGCGGGTGGGTAGTGGCAAAATCATTAAAACCTTTCAACAGAATTTGTCCGCTGCAATAGGGACATTTACTGCCGCCGGAGCGAGTGGAAATCAGCGTATGCCACTCATTGCCGCACTTCTTACATTTCCACCACACCTTACGGTTGGCAAACGCTGTAACCTGATTAGGCAGCAAGGGAGCGTTCTTTTCCGACCATTCCGCCGCTATCTCCGGCATTTGTGAAGCAAGGTCATTGAAGCCTTCTAAGATTGCATTGTGGGAGCAATACGGACAGCCTGTGCCGATTATCGCTCTGCTTTTAACAGTAGCTATCCACTCGTGACCGCATTTTCCTTTCCAAATCACTTTCTTATGAGAGCCGACCGTTACCATTGTGGGCTTTAAATCTTTGTTTTTTTTCGACCATTCTGCCGCAAGCTCCGGCTTTACTGTCGCCAAATCATTGATACCCTCCACAACTCTTGCACCCGAACAGATAGGACAATTCTCGCCCTTTGAACGAGCCTTAACGCTTGCCTGCCATTCGTGACCGCAAGCGCCTTTCCACCATACCAGCTTATTTGAACCGTATGTAATCTTGTCCGGCGTTAAAGGCAGGTTTTTCTCCGACCATTCCGAAACAAGCTCAGGGTGGACTGTTGATAAAATGTTACTCATATCAAATCCTCTCCTTCCTCTGCGATTACATTATATTGGAAAAGGAGATTTTTTCGTAGTTTGCGAACAGGCAAAAGAAAAAGCCCTTTGGGAGAAAATTTACTCTCTCAAAGGGCAATATAGCAATCCAATCAAATGTCACTTAGTGTCTTATTCGCAATCCAATCTCTCGATTTTGAAAATAACAGGTCTTGTACCATCGTTACAACAAGCAATCATCACCCGGTCATCTTTTGTCCAGCCGTGCATGATGCTTCCGCCTTGAAGCGCCGTATATATGTATCTACTGATAGCGTCCCACGCCTCTGAACAAAACGGAACACCTTTACTGCCGCAGTGCGCTGTTCCGGGGGACTGCAAACAGCCTTCGTCTGGCGTTCCTGATTTGACTAATGTTCCCTCACCGCAATGCCAATAATCATCTCTTTCGTCATTACGATAGAAAATAAACTCGTCACCCACATTATAGCAAGGGCATTTGCCGCTGTCTGGGACGGCACAATACTGTTCCTGAAGCTCAGGAAACAATTTTTTATCCAGTACAGTTACTTTACATCTATATTCCATCATCATTCCTCCAAACATTCATTGCTTCACTATCTGTTTGAAAATGGGCAATCCCACTATGGGACTGCCCATTCATTCTGTTAATTATGCGATTTTTTCGCCTCTGCACATTTTCCTGCACCGATTGGTGTAAGTTTGGTGTAAGGTGTAAGATTTTCGGCTTTGCCGAACCTTGCAAACCCGCATAAATACTGGGTTTTTCCTACTTGTCGCTCGGTAAAGGTTTCATTGTCGGGAACAGAAGTACATCTCTTATAGACGCACTGTCAGTCAACAGCATCACAAGACGATCAAGTCCCAAACCAAGTCCGCCTGTAGGAGGCATACCGTATTCAAGAGCGGTAACGAAATCTTCATCAACTTCTGCATTAGCACCCTGCGCTCTCTTTGCTTCAACCTGTTTTACAAAACGTTCTCTCTGATCAATAGGATCGTTAAGTTCAGAGAAAGCATTACCCATTTCTCTAGCATAAATAAAATATTCAAATCTTTCGGTAAACGCCGGATCAGACGGTTTTCTTTTAGCAAGCGGAGAATTTTCAACCGGATAATCATAAATAATAGTCGGCTGAATAAGCTTATCTTCAACGAATTCATCAAAGAAAGCTATGAGAACATGACCCTTTGTAGCAGAATCTCCTTCTTCTACCTCTACGCCTTTTTCCTTTGCACATGCCCTTGCATCTTCATCAGACTTCCATTCATTATAGTCAACGCCTGCATATTTCTTCACAGCCTCAACCATAGTAAGCTTTTCCCAAGGAGCAGAAAGGTTTATACTTTCACCCTGATATTCAATTACAGTATCACCGCAGATTTTCTTTGCAAGCGTTTCATACATATTTTCAATCAGTTCCATCATACCCTTGTAATCAGTATATGCCTGATACATTTCAATTGTTGTAAATTCCGGATTGTGTGAAGTATCCATACCCTCATTTCTGAAAATACGTCCTACTTCGTAAACCTTTTCAAAACCGCCTACAATTAGTCTTTTCAGATACAGCTCTGTTTCAATTCTCAGATACATATCCAAATCCAAAGCATTATGATGAGTTTTAAACGGTCTTGCTGCCGCACCAATCTCCAATGTATGAAGTACCGGAGTATCAACTTCAAGATATCCAAGATTATCCAGATAATTCCTAATTTCACGCAGGATAAGACTTCTCTTTACAAACGTATCTTTAACATCCGGATTCACAATCAGATCAACATAACGCTGTCTGTAGCGTGTATCCTGATCTTTCAGACCATGCCATTTTTCCGGAAGAGGAAGAAGCGACTTTGAAAGCAAGGTAACCTTTTGAGCATGAACTGAAATTTCTCCCTTTTTTGTTCTGAAAACAAAACCTTCAACGCCGATTATATCGCCAATATCCCATTTCTTGAATTCCTTGAATTCTTCCTTACCGATATCGTTCATTCTTACATAAACCTGAATTCGATCGCTTTCATCTCTTACGTCAATAAAGTTTGCCCTGCCCATATCTCGCCAGCTCATAATACGTCCGGCAATAAACACGATTCTTTCCTTGATTTTGTCAAGTCCTGCCGAAACGACTTCTTCATTGCCATCAGCCGCTTCAATTATTGCTTTTTCTTCTGCTTCATAGTTTAATTTAATTTCAGCATTTTTTGCATTTACATCAAATTTTGTAATTTCATAAGGATTGGCATTGTTCGCTTTAAGTTCATTAAGCTTTTCAAGACGAACTTTTTTCAGTATGTTTATATCCTGCTCAGTAATTTCTTCCTCAGCAATATTATTGTTCTGAATGTCGCTCATTTTTAAATTCCACCGTCCAATTTATTTTGATATTTCAATAACCTCAAATCGTATTTCACCGACTGGCGCTTCAACTATAAAGAAGTCACCGACTTTTTTCTTCATAGCCGCCTTGCCTATAGGAGATTCATCAGAAATTTTATTATTGTCAGCGTCTGCTTCAGTCGTACCGACAATCTGTAAAACTTCAATTTCATCGCTGTTATCTCTTTTAATTTTTATAACGGAACCAACACCGATCTCATCAACAGAAATACTGTCTCCCTCTACAACTTCAGCATTGGAAATAGTTTCTTCAATCTGTGCAATTGTCGCTTCAAGCATAGCTTGTTCGTTTTTTGCTTCATCGTATTCGGCATTTTCTGACAAATCGCCGAACGCTCTGGCTTCTTTAAGTTTTTGAGCCACTTCTGCTCTTCTGACTGTTACTAATCGTGTATATTCCTCCTGGAGCTTTTCAAAGCCTTCACGGGACATCTGCTTTTTTGCCATAACTTTATTTCTCCTTATTAAAAATTCAATTAAACATTACATCATATTATTATATATGATTTTCCGTACTTTGTCAATGGATTACTAATATACAAATTTAATGCATTTACTTTTTTATACTCTGCTCTGCCAGGTATTTTGCAATAGCCGCTGCATCAGCTGCTGTTACTTTTCCGTCACCGTTAAAATCTGCATTCGGATAATTCTCCGCAGTTACCTTTTCACCTTTAACAGACGCTTCTGCAAGTGTTTTTGCAATAAACGCCGCATCACTGGCACGAAGCTTTCCATCGCCGTTGGCGTCGCCTTTAACGCCATTGTATTCTGTACCTATAACTGCAAACTTTATATTACATTTTTCTGCATAAGCCTGAGCTGTTGAATTTTCATGACCGTAAATTATACCGGTATAAATATACTCTTCGTTTACTTCGTCATATTTATCACAAATTGTATTATTGTAATTGTATAGAAGATTATAACCATATATCTCACATTTTGGGTTTTTTATTGTTATACTTTTTAAACTTTCACAACAGAAAAATGTATTCTCACCTATATTTGTAACGCCTTCGGGTATAACTATCCCGTTAAGACTTGTACAGTTCCAAAACGCATACTTTCCTAAGCTTGTTAATTTATCTGGCATATTTATTGTTTTCAAACCCCTGCAATTGCTAAAACCAAATTCACCTATGTAATTTATTTTATCGGGAAGAATTATTGATTCCAGAATATAACAGCCGGCAAATGCTCCCCCGCCTATTTTTGTTACACTTTCCTTAACCGTATATTCCGTTTCTGTTTTACCGATTGGATATTTTATTAACGTTGTACAATCCTTATTAAATAAAACACCGTCTACTGAACAAAAATCGGCATTATTTTCTGATACATTTATACTCTCAAGTTTTTCAGAACCGGAAATTGCCCATTCTCCCGTATTTCCCATATATTTTACGCTTTCCGGTATTGTCAATTCTATTAAATTATTACAATCTTCAAATGCATTTTCAGATATTTTTGTTACTCCGTTGCTAATAGTATATCTCTCCGTTTTTTTGGCAGATGGATACTTAATTAAATCTGTTTTTTCTTTATTGAACAGAACTCCGTCTAAAGAACAAAAATTATTACTATTTTCAGATACATTTATATTTTCCAAACTAACGCAAATATTAAACGCAGCATCATCTATAAAAATAACACTATCTGGTATAGTTATCTCTGTTAGACCAAAACAGAATGCAAATACAAAATCTTTTATCCTCGTTACCGGCATTCCCTCTATCTCATCCGGAATGTCTGCCCTAGTAACGAACTCATCACAATCTGTTATTTCAACAGAATCATTTTTTCCGTCATTATTGCTGTCATAAAGAACATAAGTAAACTCACCGTAAACATTTTCCGCTGCATTAACTTCTGGAAATTGCGTTCCCAATAAACCGACAGTACACAATAAAGCCGATGTAATACTTAAAATTTTTTTAACATGTTTCATAATAATTACCTTTCTCAGAATAAAATATGATATTATTTTAACATTTACAGAACATATTGTCAATTGAATTATAATTTAATTCCAACGTCATACATATTTTCTTGACAAAAAAGTTGCAGAATGTTATAATTAAGCTTGGTTAATTATGTATTTTTTAAGGAGTTTTTTATGAACAATAATATTTTTCCTCTTCCGTTTACAGCACATCTGGTTTTCTCATGCATTGCATTTTTATTTTTTATTATTCAGTTCGCAAGGGTAAAGCATAAACATCAGCTTATAATGGCTGTCGCTGTGCCGGCAACGCTTCTACTTTATGTAAATTCAAACAAAACATGGTTTTATATAATTGGATTCGGCGAACTAATTCTTTTGATTGCCGCTCTTATAACTGCAATCATTGAAAAAAGAAAAGAAAAAGCTTTGGCAGCAGAACAGACTGTTGAAAATCCAAAAGAAAACACACAGGAATAAGCTTATGAAAATCTGTATTCTAGACTGGACAACTGTAACCTCAGGCGATATAAGCTCTGATATTTTCAGAGAATTCGGCGAAATCAAGTGCTATGAGCTCACTGATAATGAACATGCGGCTGAGTATATCGGAGACGCCGATATGGTTCTTTGCAATAAAGTACTTATTACAGACGATGTAATAAAAAAATGTCCTAATTTAAAATACATAGGACTTTTTGCTACAGGATATAATAACATTGACCTTAAAAGTGCCTCGGAACACGGCATAACAGTATGCAATGCAGGCAGCTATTCTACAGACGCAGTCGCACAGCAGACATTTGCTTATATACTAGACCACTACAGCAGAATTTCACAATACGATAAATTTGTAAAAAATGACGGATGGATAAATTCAAAAACCTTTTCAAAATTTCCCATAAAAACTATGGAGCTTTCAGGCAAAACCATTTCTATAATCGGATTCGGAAGTATAGGAAAAGCCGTTGCCAAAATTGCTGACGCTTTCGGTATGAAAGTATTGGTAAATACCAGAACTGCTCCCGTGAACTGTCCGTATGAAACGGTTTCACTGGAAAACGCTTTTAAACGCGCGGATATACTTACCATTCACTGTCCTCTGACTGAACAGACAGTCGGTATTATCAATGCTGAAAATCTTTCACTCATGAAATGCAATGCGATAGTGATAAATACTGCAAGAGGCGGTATTGTAAAAGAACAAGAACTTGCCGACGCTCTTAACAGCGGACGGATTTCAGCGGCATATCTGGACGTTCTGGTAAACGAACCTATGAGTCCTGAGACGCCCCTGAAAACCGCTAAAAACTGCGTTATAACCCCTCATACCGCATGGGCTCCTCTGGAAACACGTCTGAGACTTATAAATATAGTATGTTCAAATATTAAGGCGTTTCTTAGCGGAAGTCCGGTAAACAAGGTAAATTAGGCCCCGAAAGGATCAGACTTATGTTTAATATTTCAAATAAAAAGAGGATTGTCATAAAGCTTGGCACCTCTACTTTAGCTCACAAAACCGGAAAGCTTAATATCCGCAGAATGAATAATCTTGTACGTGTTCTTGCAGACCTGCAAAATTCCGGAAAAGAATTGATTATTGTATCCTCCGGCGCTATCGGTTTGGGTGTGGGAAAGCTGGGACTTCGCCATAAACCAGATGATACTCCTACAAAACAGGCTGCGGCAGCTGTAGGACAATGCGAATTAATGTATCTGTATGACGATTTATTTGATAATTACGGCATTACAGTAGCACAGATACTTCTGACTAAAACCATTATTGAAACCGAACGTCAGAAAAACGTTGAAAATACTTTTGATAAGCTGATTTCCATGGGAGTTATTCCCATCGTAAATGAAAACGATACTGTTGCCATTGACGAGCTGGAACTGGAAATTGGTGAAAATGATTCATTATCTGCGATAGTAGCAAAGCTTGCAAAAGCCGATTTGCTTATAATTCTTTCTGATATTGACGGACTTTATGACAGCGATCCCCATAAAAATCCAGAAGCAAAGTTGATTCCGGTGGTTACGGAAATCAATGAGCATATTGAAAATATTGCGGGCGGAGCCGGAACCTCTTTAGGTACGGGCGGAATGGCTACAAAAATCAATGCTGCCAAAATTGCAAATGAAGCCGGAATCGATATGATAATTATGAACGGCAATAATCCTGACAAACTTTATGGACTTTTTGAAAACGATGAAACAGGAACGATTTTTATTTCACACTAATACGGAGGTGTCCACTATGACTTATATTGAAACACTCGGCGCAAAGGCAAAAGCTGCGGAACACGCTGCTGCGTCAGCATCGGCAAAGCTGAAAAACGAAGCGTTAAAGTCAATTGCCGACGCACTTATTCAAAATACAAGCCTTATTATTGAAAAAAATAAGCTCGACCTTGAAAATGCAGTAAAAAACGGCATGTCCGTTTCAATGCAGGACAGGCTTATGCTCAATGAAAAACGTATAAGCGACATCGCTTCAAGCGTACTTAAACTCATTGAAGCCGAAGATCTGATAGGTTCTGTCGATTACGGCGTTATCCGTCCTAACGGACTTAAAATCTGCAAAACAAGAGTACCGCTTGGAGTTATCGGAATTATTTTTGAATCCCGTCCGAATGTTACCGTCGACGCCGCAACCCTTTGTCTCAAAGCCGGAAATACGGTTATTTTAAAGGGCGGCAAAGAAGCGATAAACTCCAATAAATGTCTTGCCGATGTGATGAGAGCAGCAGTTGAAAAAGCGGGTCTGCCGGCTGATGTAATTCAGCTTGTTGAAGATACTTCCCGTGAAGCGGCTGCTGAACTTATGAAGCTCAACAAATATCTCGACGTACTCATTCCAAGAGGCGGCACAGGACTTATAAACGCTGTTGTCAATCAGGCTACAGTACCTGTTATTGAAACAGGTACAGGAAACTGTCATGTTTATGTTGACGAATCAGCCGATATTCAAATGGCTGCCGATATTGTCAATAACGGCAAAACTCAGCGTCCGTCCGTATGCAATGCAGTAGAAAGCCTTCTTGTTCATAAAAATATTGCCGAAGCCGCTTTGCCTGTTATTAAATCAAAACTGGACGAACACAACGTAGAAATCAGAGGCTGCAAAAAAACAGCGGAGATTCTCGGCGACTGCGTTACTTTAGCTTCTGATGATGATTATGCTACTGAATTTCTCGATTTTATTATTTCCGTCAAAGTGGTTGATTCTATTGAAGAGGCAATTGAGCATATTCAAAAATATTCAACAAGACATTCCGAATGCATAGTTACAAAAAGCCTTGAAAACGCTGAAAAATTTCAGAGAGAAGTTGACGCAGCCGCAGTATATGTAAATGCTTCCACACGGTTTACAGACGGCGGCGAATTCGGATTCGGAGCAGAAATCGGAATCTCAACTCAAAAGCTCCATGCAAGAGGTCCTATGGGACTGCATGAGCTTACAACCGTAAAATATCTTATAAACGGAAACGGTCAAATAAGATAAGGAGAATTCCTATGGATATACTTGAGGAAATCGAGGAAACACTAAATGAAAAAAAGAGAAAATGGAATTATACGCCTATGAGAGAAAAAAGTGAAACAGATGCCCTGATAGATGAACTTTTGAGAGAATTTTCTGCTGAAAACAGAGATATTCAATCCGGAAAGAAACTCTCTTATCAGTCCTCATCTTATAATTATTCCGACTATAATATAAAATCAGAAGCAGAAGAACGGGAAGAATATAACCGTTCTCTGTCCTCCTCACAACCTCCTGAAAGTGACGCTACAAGGATCTATTCAATAAACGATATTTCCGAAAATGAACCTGATCATAGCTATAACGATTCAGGATACAATGATAACAACAACGATTACGGCAGTGACGACGACGGATATAATGATAATTACGGCGATGATGAATATGACGATGAATTTAATGACGCACATCAGATGAATACGGAGGAATTTGCCGAATTCCTTGACGCTGAAGATGACAGTATGAGAGACGATGTTCCCAGAAGGAGAAGTCCATGGAAAACTGCTTGGCGTATTATATACACAGCAGTAGTCGCAGCGTTTACTATTATCGGCATATTCAGTTCTGCAATTTATTGTCTTGAAAAACTTGAAATGACTCCTGCTGACAAACAGGAAAAAGAAAATATTTTAAGAGCAGAGGTACAAAAGGTTATATATCCTTTAGTTGAAACCCAAGTAAGCGACTTTGAAAGCTTTGATGATATTCCGGCAGAAGAGCTTATTAATATTTCAGTATGGGAAATCATCATTAACGGAGATATAAAAATATTCCGCAACTCAGAAACAGAGGAAACCCTGATACCTCAAACCCAAATTGAATATGTAATTGAAAAACTATTCGGCAGCGAGGACAAAATTGAAAATATTACATCAGGAATCGGCGATGTTTCTATTATTTATGATAAAGACCAAAAAGGCTATGTCATTCCGGAAAATACTGATATTTATACAATGTATCCGGTAGTGACAAACGTGTCCGTTTCCGATGATATCTATACTTTAAATGTTGAATGCTACAAGGATTCTCCCGCCTGGAACAGGGAAAAGAAAATCGCTCCGGAAAAGAAAATGGTATTTACTTTAAAGAAAACCTCTGACTACTATAATATTATTTCCGCAAAAACAGTATCTTGACGAAATTCAATATATATGTTACAATAAATACGGACAGTTCGTTTGTGCCATCCTGTCCCTAAACAAAACCAGGACATCATAAGCTTAAAGTAATTTAAGGGTATAGGTGTCTCTATACCCTTTTTGTATTTTAAAGGAAGTGTAATAAATGTATTTTCTCAAAACTGAAGCCGCATTTGACAGCGCTCATTTTTTATATGGCTATGAAGGCAAATGCAGCAATATTCACGGTCACAGATGGAAAATTGAAGTGACAGTTCAAAACGCATTCCTGCAAAGAAACGGACAGAACAAAGGAATGATAATGGATTTTACCGATCTGAAAAAGGCTTTGCAGCTTATTGCCGACCATTACGACCACTCGTTAATTTATGAAAAAAATACACTTAAACCCGATACTATGGAACTCCTTAAACGAGACGGTTTCAGATTAGTTGAACTGCCATTCAGACCTACTGCTGAAAATCTTTCCAGACACTTTTTTATGATTTTAAAAGAACGGGGCTTCCGTCCGCACAATGTAACAGTTTATGAAACGCCAAACAACTGCGCTATGTACGAGGAGGGATAAGTTGTACAGATATAACATTGCTGAAAAGTTTGTAAGTATTAACGGTGAAGGACGAAAAGCAGGTCAGCCGGCAGTTTTTATACGTTTTAAAGGCTGTAATCTGAACTGTTCCTACTGCGATACATTTTGGGCAAATTCTGATAATTGTCCGGCAGAAATGATGACCGCCAATGATATTCTTGTTTACATACAAAAAACAGGTATCTCCAATGTTACACTAACAGGAGGAGAACCCCTTATTCAAACAGGTATTTACGAGCTTATTGACTTGCTATGTCAAAATGGTCTGGACGTTGAAATTGAAACTAACGGTTCCGAGGACATATCTCCTTTCAGACAGATGAAAATAATGCCGTCCTTTACTCTGGACTACAAGCTGCCGTCAAGCGGTATGGAACGGTTTATGGAAATGAAAAATTACGATTTTCTTACAAAAAACGATACAATAAAATTCGTATGCGGCAGTAATGAGGATCTTCAGAAAGCACTTGAAATAATCGAAAAAAAACACCTGACAAAAAAATGCGCCGTTTATTTGAGTCCGGTTTTCGGAAAAATCGAACCTCGTGAAATAGTTGATTTCATGCTTGAAAATAAAATGAACGGAATTAATTTTCAGCTTCAGCTTCATAAATTTATTTGGAATCCTGATAAGAGAGGAGTGTAGGCAATGGCAATTGATAAAAATGCAATTATAGAGCATATCAGGGGAATACTAATCGCTCTCGGAGACGATCCGGAACGTGAAGGACTTAAAGAAACTCCTGAACGTGTTGCAAATATGTATGAAGAAATCTTTGAGGGAATGAATTATACCAACCGTGAAATCGCAGATATGTTCTGCAAGACTTTTGAACTTCCGGACTCAGAAAATGACGATATGGTAATTGTAAAAGACATAGAAGTTTTTTCTCACTGCGAGCATCATCTTGCGCTTATGTATGACATGAAAGTTACTGTTGCTTACATTCCTGACGGAAAGGTTTTAGGTCTTTCAAAAATCGCACGTATTGCAGATATGGCAGCAAAGCGTTTGCAGCTTCAGGAAAAGCTAGGAGCTGATATTGCTGAAATCATTTCCATAGCTTCCGGTTCGCAGGACGTTGCTGTTTATATTGAAGGCAAACATTCCTGCATGACCGCAAGAGGTATTAAAAACGGCAGTTCATACACCCGTTCAACAACTTTAAGAGGTAAGTTTAAAACTGATACAGCTTTGCAAAACAGATTATTTTTACAGATAAAATAAAGGAGTTTAATATGAAAGCGCTTGTATTATTTAGCGGCGGCATTGACAGTACTACCTGTCTTGGACTTGCCATTTCAAAATACGGAAAAGAAAATGTTATCGCACTGTCTATAACATATGGACAAAAACATACAAAAGAAATTGAAGCCGCCAACGCAATTGTACAATATTATGGAATTGAAAAAATTGATCTGGACTTGTCACTGATTTTCAGATTTTCAGATTGTTCTTTACTTAAAGGCTCTGATGAAGACATTCCTCATGAATCATATGCACAACAGCTTGAAAAGACAAACGGTTCTCCTGTTTCAACGTACGTTCCTTTCCGTAACGGATTGTTTATTTCGTCAGCGGCAGCAATTGCCTTGTCAAGGAAATGCAGTGTAATTTATTACGGCGCTCACGCTGACGACGCTGCCGGCAATGCTTATCCGGACTGTTCTTCTGTTTTCAACACCGCTATGAATACAGCTGTTTATGAGGGCAGCGGCAAACAGCTTAAAATTGAAGCGCCATTCGTAAATATGACAAAAGCAGACGTTGTAAAAATCGGTCTTGAATTAAAGGTTCCTTATGAACTTACATGGAGCTGTTATGAAGGCGGAGATAAACCTTGCGGTCAATGCGGCACATGTATTGACCGTGCAAAGGCATTTGAATTAAACGGTGTCAACGATCCTGCAATGAGGTGAAAAAATGGATAATAGAGAAAAGGAAAACTTAACACTTCTGGGTAATCAGCAAACTAAATATCCTGATAATTATGCTCCGGAAGTACTTGAAACATTTGAAAACAAACATCAGGAAAATGACTATTTTGTTAAGTTTAATTGTCCGGAATTTACAAGCTTATGCCCTATTACAGGTCAGCCGGATTTTGCAACGATCTACATTTCCTACATTCCGGATGTAAAAATGGTAGAAAGCAAGTCATTGAAGCTTTATCTTTTCAGCTACCGCAATCACGGTGACTTTCATGAGGATTGCGTAAATAAAATTATGAAGGATTTAATTGATCTTATGGATCCCAAATATATTGAAGTATGGGGTAAATTTACTCCCAGAGGCGGAATCTCAATTGATCCATACTGCAACTATGGCAAACCCGGTACAAAATGGGAAAAGCTTGCTGAAAACAGATTATTTAATCATGATATGTATCCGGAAAAGATTGATAACCGATAATTTTATTTTAATATAAAATATTTTATCGCCTTAAGAGATTATAATTTAAAGAGCTAACCGAAATATATTTCAGTTAGCTCTTTTAGTTATAGCATATATTACTAATAATACTTAATCTGCATTTTCCCAGTTGTGATAAACATTTTGAACATCATCATTATCCTCAAGATGTTCCAGAAGAAGATTCATTTTTTTAATATGTTCCTCGTCTGTAAGTGTAGTATATGTTGAAGGAATCTGATCAACTTCTGCTGAAACAACATTATATCCCTTTGAAACCAGTCCTTCTCTGAGCGTTCCCAGTTCAGACGGTTCACATGAAATTTCAACTACCTCCTCCTCAACAGACATATCATCAGCACCAAATTCAAAAGCATCTTCCATTATCGTATCTTCATCAACACCGTTGTTTTCGACAATAACTATACCTTTTTTCGTAAACATAAAAGAAACGCAGCCGCTTGTACCGAGATTTCCGCCGAACTTGTCAAAATAGTGGCGTATGTCTCCGGCAGTTCTGTTTTTATTGTCTGTAAGGCACTCAACAATTACCGCTACCCCGTTAGGACCATATCCCTCATAAATATTGGTTTCATAATTATTTTTATCTCCGCCGCCGGCAGCTTTTTTGATAACTCTTTCAATATTGTCATTAGGCACATTATTTGATTTTGCCTTTGCGATCAGATCACGAAGCTTTGAATTGTTATTCGGATCCGGACCGCCTTCTTTTACGCATACTGTTATTTCACGTCCGATCTTGGTAAAAATTTTACCTTTTGCAGCGTCAGTCGCTTCCTTTTTTCTTTTTATATTATTCCATTTTGAATGTCCTGACATAAAAAGTCACACTCCTAAATAAAGTTTCTATTTAATAACAAATTCTTCCATACCCCAAATAATCTGAAAAAGTTCATCAATACGTTCCTCTCTGCCGAGCAAATGAAGATATCCAAACAAGCATTCCAATGCGGTAGCACGTCTGTAATCAGCAGTACTGGAATGCTTAGGAACGGTATTTCCTGTAGCATTTCTACCCCGTTTTACTACTGCCGTTTCCTTTTCATCAAGAAGAGGCATTATTTTTTCTAGGGCTTTTGACTGATATTCCGCACAAACTCTGCAAACTTTAAGCGCATGCATTTTTGAAGCAGGCATATTTGCTGCAAATATGATTTTTTCCCTTACAAGCTGTTCATAAATACTGTCACCCAAAAATGCCAGCGCTAAGGGACTATATTGATTTACTTCTCTTTCAGTTAGTATTTTATTCATTTTTAATTACCTTACATAATCAAATTCAAATCCCAGAATATTAACCGTATCACCCTCATTAATTCCCATTTCCTCAAGTTTGTCTATAATTCCGCTTTTACGAAGAACCTGCTGGAAATATTGAAGAGATGAATAATCATCCATACTGATAGTACGCATTACAGGCTCAAGCCACTTTGCGTCGACATAGTAAATTCCGTCCTCAATTTCAATATCAAACTTAGTATGGGAAAGAGCTTTTTCTTCAATTTCAGCCTGAGTAATCGGCTCTGCCTCATAGGATTTGACCGGCGGCAGCTTTTCCAATTCAGCCGCAACCTCATTTATCAGCTCTTTTGTACCATGAGTTGTTGCAGCAGAAACAGCAAAAAATTTCATACCCTTTTGTTCTATATAATTTCTGATATGTTCAATCTGCTTTTCATCTGCCATATCGCATTTATTTGCGGCAACTATCTGCGGGCACTGTGCTAGCTCACTGCTGAAATTTTCAAGTTCAGAATTGATAATGTCGAAATCCTCAAGCGGATCTCTTCCCTCAACTCCTGATGCGTCCAAAACATGCACGATCAGTCTGCATCTTTCTACGTGCCTTAAAAATTCATGTCCCAGTCCCACACCATCGCTGGCTCCTTCTATAAGTCCGGGAATATCAGCCATTACAAAGGATTTTTCCTCGCTTACCTTAACTACCCCAAGAACCGGAGTGAGGGTAGTAAAATGATAATTGGCAATTTTAGGTTTTGCTGCGCTTACCGCAGATATAAGAGTGGATTTTCCTACATTTGGAAACCCTACAAGTCCCACATCTGCTATAAGTTTAAGCTCCAGAGTTACTTCAAATTCTTCTCCGGGGTAACCCGGCTTTGCAAATCTCGGAATTTGTCTGGTAGAAGTGGCAAAATTACAGTTTCCCCTGCCTCCTCTTCCGCCATGAGCAAGTATCTGAGGTTCGTCCGTAGAAATATCCGCCATAATTCGTCCGGTTTCAGCGTCCTTTATCACTGTTCCTCTGGGAACCTTGATTATTAAATCCGGAGCACTTTTTCCCGTACATCTTTTCGCTCCTCCGTTTTCACCGTTCTGAGCAACATATTTACGTTTATATCTGAAATCAATAAGAGATGAAAAATTGTCGTCTGCCACAAAAATCACATCTCCGCCTTTTCCGCCGTTTCCGCCGTCCGGACCGCCCGCAGCCACGTATTTTTCTCGATGAAATGATATTGCACCGTCTCCGCCGTTTCCTGCTTTAATTTTTATTTTCGCTTTATCAACAAACATATTTCACCTCATAAATTCCAGTCATTAATTTTATACAACAAAATCCCAAGCCAAGAAGCCCGGGATTTTAATGAACCGAAGTAACTGATTACTGTTCAGCGTAAACGCTTACCTTCTTACGGTCGCGTCCAACACGTTCAAATCTGACTCTGCCGTCAACTTTAGCAAATAAAGTATCGTCAGAACCGATACCTACGCCTTCGCCAGGGTGAATATGCGTACCTCTCTGGCGTACCAGAATATTACCTGCTACTACATACTGACCGTCTGCTCTCTTAACACCAAGTCTCTTGGATTCAGAATCACGTCCGTTTTTTGTAGAACCTGAACCTTTTTTATGAGCAAAGAACTGCATACTGATCTTAAGCATCTATTACACCTCCGAATATTTCATTTTAATCGTTCCGTTAAATTCCAATAATATCTGTTCAATCTGCAAAGCAAGACCCTTATAAATGCCCTGCAAAACATCATTACACGGAATATCAGTTTTTAAAGTAACCGTATCGTCGACCGCCGATACTTCCGCTTCAAATCTGAAAATTTCTGTTATCAGATTTGCCGTCATCATAACCGCAGAAGATACGCCGGCACATACAATATCTCTTCCGGATTCATCATATCCTGCATGTCCGCTTACTTTAAAACCGGTAATTTCGCCGTTTTTTCTGAAGAATTCAGCGACGATCATAAATTATGCCTTAATAGCTTCAATCTTAACCTGTGTATAAGGCTGTCTGTGACCCTGTTTCTTCTTTTCACCCTTCTTAGGCTTGTAAGTAAAAACAGTAATTTTCTTAGCCTTACCGTTCTTTAAAACCTTAGCTTCAACAACAGCGTTTTCAACATATGGAGCACCAACTGTAAGACCATTATCTGTTCCTACTGCTACTACCTTGTCAAAATTTACTGACTGTTCTGCTTCAACGTTAAGCTTTTCGATAAAAAGAGTATCTCCCTCTTTAACCTGATACTGCTTACCGCCTGTTTCAATAACTGCGTACATTTTCCGGCACCTGCCTTTTCTATAAAACTCGCTGAGTTACGGTGTTATAAAAACATAACTTCAAAACCGTACACATGCGGCTAAAAGTTATTTTATCACATTTTTACAAATTTGTCAATAGTTTTTTTAATTTTTCAGACTTTGTTCTGCAAGATACTTTGCAATCATTGCTGCGTCATAAGCGGTTACTTTACCGTCACCTGTAAAGTCTGCATATGCAGGCAATGTATGACCCTTCTGCTCTGCAAGATTTTTCGCTATAAATGCGGCGTCACCGGCTGTAAGCTTACCGTCACTGTTAGCGTCACCATAAATAAAGGCAGAAAAAGGATATTCATATTTTTGTGCATAAGCATGAGCTGTAGAATTTTCATAGCCGTAAATAATACCGTCGAATTGTCTATATGCATTCTCAAAAGCCAGATTACTGCATATAGTACCAAAGCTATCATCAATTTCACATTGAGGATTCTGAATAAATATTTTTTTAAGGTTTTTGCAGTTTCTGAAAGCCATTTCATCTATTTTTACAATATTGTTTGGAAGCACTATACTTTCGATAAACGAACTGTTAAACGCAGACCTACTTATAGTTGTAACGCCTGCTGGTATTTCAATTGTTTTTATACCGCTGCTGCTAAATGCACTTTCTTCTATTGATGTAAGTTTTTCAGGAAGAATAATACTTTTAAGATTTTCACATTCTTCAAAGGCGTCCCTACCTACTGTAGTTACACTTGAAGGAATTATATACGAAGTTTGTGTTTTAGCTTTAGGATACTGTATTATCTTCGTCTTATCCTTGTTGTAAAGTACTCCGTTAATATCTGTAAAATACGCATTATTGGATTTTACTTTTATTTCAGTTAATGAATCACACCATTCAAAAGCGCCGAATCCGATACTATTAACACTTGAAGGAATGATTACGGTTTTCAGACTGTCACAATCGCAAAATGCCTGAATTCCAATTGTCTCCAGTCCCTCCGGTAAATTGATACTTTTTAGAGAAGAACATGCTGTAAAGCCGTCAATATCTTTCATAGAGCTAGGTATAAACGCATATTCCAAACTCTCGCAAGAAACAAAAGCTTTAGTCGATACAGATGTTACACCCTCATGAATTATTACTCTGGTTATCTTACCGCTATTTTTGTAATCCTTCCATGGCACTGTATTTGTAAACCAATCAGCCATTTCGCCTTGACCGCTTATTGTTAAAACACCTTCGGAGTTCAACTTATACATAAGATTATCGCCGTATGCTCCGCACTCTCCTGACGCTATAATGTCAGCTGTACCCGACACAGATAAATCACTTGATTTATTTGTCATATCTTCAGTTACTGCTAAAACTGTAGGCTGAACACCGACAATACTTGAAATGCATATCACAGACGCTAAAAGATTTATAATTTTTTTATTCATTTTCATATCGTTCGCTATTCCTTTATAATAATATTTATATTTTACCATACACTAAACTTAATGTCAAATAAAAATACATAAATATTTAATTTTGCTCTTGACAAACTGTCAATTATAATATATAATTGTACTCAAATAAAAGGGAGTAGCCGGCAGGATTTCCTGTTTATGTCTGCGTCAGTACGACTGCTTTACCAGTCCGTAGCATATCTAAACGGCAAGACTTTTGTTGAAATCAGTTATTAACGTATTTAATAGTTGATTTCGGCAAAAGTCTTTTTTATTTCCCTAAAAAATAAGGAGAAAAAAATGAAAGAAAATTATCAGAAATCTAAAGCCACATTGCTTGCTGAACTGAGTTCTTCTGAAACCGGACTGAGTTCAGCACAAGCAAACAAAAATCAGGAAAAATACGGCAAAAATGAACTAATTGAAGAAAAATCAAAAAGTATTTTTATGATTTTTCTGGAACAGTTTAAAGACTTTTTAGTTATTATACTTATTGCCGCCGCAGTTGTTTCAGCAATACTCGGAGATGTTGAAAGTACTGTTGTAATAATTGCGGTAATTACTCTTAATGCCATTCTCGGCACAGTACAGACAGTCAAAGCGGCAAAATCTCTAAACAGTCTGAAAAAGCTTTCTGCTCCCAGTGCAAAGGTATTACGTGACGGAAATACTGTTATCATTCCTTCAGAACAGGTAACTATCGGAGATATTGTATTACTGGAAGCCGGCGACTATATATGTGCTGACGGGCGTATTATTGAAAATGCCAGTCTTAAAGTAAACGAAAGCGCACTGACTGGCGAAAGTCTGAACGTTGAAAAATCCGATGAAACATTTGATCATGATCTTCCTCTTGCCGACAGAATAAATATGGTGTATTCCGGAAGTTTTGTTACGTACGGACGAGGAAAATTTCTCGTTACCGATATCGGTATGAATACTGAAGTCGGAAAAATTGCAGGACTTATCAACAGTGCAAAGGAAAGAAAAACTCCCCTTCAAGCAAATCTTGACAGCTTCGGAAAAAAGCTTTCTATAGGAATTCTTATTATCTGCGCACTGGTTTTCGGACTTAATGTTTTCCGTGGCGAAGATATAATGAATTCGTTCTTGTTTGCCGTAGCTCTGGCCGTTGCCGCTATTCCGGAAGCTTTAAGCTCAATCGTTACAATTGTACTGTCTTTTGGTACTCAAAAGATGTCAAAAGAAAATGCTATAATACGAAAGCTTCATGCTGTTGAAGGTCTTGGCAGCGTTTCTGTAATATGTTCTGACAAAACAGGTACGCTGACTCAAAATAAAATGACCGTAAAAAAATTCTATGTAGATAACGAAATAATTGACTGTGAAAACGGTAACTTTGATATCAATCATCAAAAAAGACTTCTTCTTTCAAGCATTCTTTGTAACGACGCTGTCTGTAAGGACGGAAAAGAAATCGGCGATCCCACAGAAACAGCGTTAGTCAATTTCGGGTTAAAGTATAATTTCAATTTTAAATATATCCGTGAAAAATATCCCCGTATTACAGAAATTCCATTTGATTCAGACAGAAAGATTATGTCTACAGTTCACAATGTAAACGGCGTCCTTACAATGATCACAAAAGGTGCGGCAGACATTCTGCTTGACCGAATGAATCTTACTGATCCAGAAAAATCTGCCATTTCTGAGATAACTGCTCAACTTTCAGCTCAAGGACTGAGACTTCTGGCATTTGCATATAAAGAAATAGAAAGTGCAGATATCTCTGTTAAAGATGAATCCGGTCTTACTTTCATGGGAATTATTGCAATGATGGATCCGCCCAGAGAAGAATCTAAAGCAGCAGTAGCCGAGTGTATCAGCGCTGGAATAAAACCCGTTATGATAACCGGAGACCATAAGGTAACAGCCGCTGCTATCGCAAAAGAAATCGGTATATTAAAAGACTATTCCGAAGCGGCAGAGGGCAGTGAAATTGACAATATTACCGATGAGCAGTTAAAGGAATATGTTCCGACAAAATCTGTCTATGCAAGAGTTTCTCCGGAGCATAAAATCAGAATAGTCAAAGCATGGCAGGAAAGAGGAAACATTGTTGCCATGACAGGAGACGGCGTAAACGACGCTCCGGCGTTGAAACAGGCTGACATAGGCGTCGCAATGGGCATTACGGGTACAGAGGTTTCCAAGGACGCCGCTTCAATGGTCTTAGCTGATGATAATTTTGCAACAATTGTTAAAGCAGTAAATAACGGACGTAATATTTATGCCAATATAAAACGTTCCATTCAATTTCTTCTCTCCGGAAATACGGCGGGGATACTTGTAGTACTTTTCGCCTCAATTTTTGCGCTTCCTGTACCTTTTGCCGCCGTTCATCTTTTATTTATCAATTTGCTGACCGATTCACTTCCGGCAATCGCTCTCGGTCTTGAACCTCATACCAATGATGTAATGAAAGAAAAGCCACGTCCTATCAACGAATCCATTCTTACAAAATCATTTATTCTGAGTGTAATGTCAGAAGGACTTATTATTGCAGCGGCTTCTGCTGCATGTTTCCTTTTCGGACTGCAAACAAGTCCTGCCGTAGGAAGTACTATGGCCTTTGCGAGTATATGTCTTTCACGTTTGATTCATGGTTTCAACTGCAAATCTGATAACCCTGTTTTATTTACCAAAAAGTTTTTCAACAATAAATTTATTTTCGGAGCTTTCGGAATCGGTGTTTTACTGCTGGCTTTAGTATTGTTTGTACCGGCAGTTTCTACAATATTTAAAGCTGAACCTTTAAATATTGTACAGATTATAATGATTGCAGCCACATCAATTGGCACATTGATTTTAATTCAGCTTATTAAGTTTATTAAAAAATCAGTTAAGAAGTAATCTGTCTATTGAATCATGGCTATATGTATGTTATAATTAGCTTAGGGGCAGAGCGGAAATATACTGCTCTGCCCAAACAGTTTGAAAGGATACAAAATTGAATACTTTATTTAAAATTGCTGAATTTATCGGTAACGGCTTTATGAGGTTTCCGTTAATACTTATTTTGTATTTTATACTAATTAATATTATATCAATATCTATGTTTTATATTGATAAGCAGCGTGCTATAAAGCACCAATGGAGAATTTCAGAATCTGCACTTCTTTTATCTGCCTTTATTGGAGGAAGCTTCGGTGCAGCAGCCGGTATGAAAATTTTCAGACATAAAACCAAACATCCTAAGTTTTACATACTGGTTCCGGCATTACTGATTGTTCATATTCTGATTATTATTAACGGAATTATTTGTATATTAAAATAAGAATCCTCCAAAAGGGAGGATTCTTATTTTTTATTCGTTTAATATCAGCAAACGTTTCAGCTGAATACTGTCAAATATATTCAGCATGTTATTATTGTCCATATCTGCATAGTAAGTCTGTTCCGGAAGAATACCGCCTTTTTTCAGCAGATATTTCTGTAAAACAATCATATCAGAAACATTAATCTCACCGTCAGTATTTACATCGCCTTTTTTATACTTATCAGCCGATGTTGTTTCCTCAGTTGTAGTTTCAGGCTCAGTACTCAAATAATCATCCACAAGATTTGACCAGTAAGTTCCCATTTTTTGATAGCCTGTCTCATTAGGGTGAATACCATCCTGCAAATCAGTTGACGGATCAATAACACTGTTGATATCTGCAAATTTTATGGGTTTTCCCTGCGTCTGCATTTCCGTTACCATCTGCTTTATCTGATCATTGTAACTGTCTACATATCCATGAACAATCTTTGCAAAGTCCTCCTGAGAATTATCGGATTTAACCTCCCCGTATGACCAGAACCAATCATAAACCATTAAAACGTCCATATACGGAATAGTAGAAACAAAAACAACGTCATCAGAATCATTCATATCTTCAAGTATAACGTTTACAAGATTTTCAAGACGGTCTATTATACCTTCATTATAATTGCTTAAAATATCGTTTGTTCCGATTTGCAGCAAAACAATATCCGGATCGCATTTTTTTATCATATCAGTACTCTGCACTGTTTCCAACAGTCCTTGTCTTGTTTCAGTACCGGTCATATACTGAATTGCATATCCGCTGTAGCCGGAATGGTCTCCGTCATACTCAAAGGTCACCCCGTTACTGTCAGTATATGAGGGATTCCAGCCGCTGTAATCCTTTGCGCCGACCATATCAATGTCATGACCCATTTCAGTCATATTGTGATAAAAATATTTGCGATATCCGTCGGTCCCGAAATAACCGTCTGTTATGGAATCGCCCAACGCCATAATTTTTACCGGCTCCTCCGCCGCAGATACTCTTACAGGATTATCGCTTCTATTCTGACCAATACATAACACCGCCGTAAAGGAAACCGCAGCAGTCAAAATTCCGCTGAACATTTTTCTTAACTGCATTTTTATTCCTCCTTTTTATAATCATAAATAAAGCCCGTATTAACGGGCTTTATCAACATTTACTAAAAATTATAGTTCCGCCAAAGCCTCTTTTATTGCGTCAACTTTATCAGTTTTTTCCCATACAACGCCTAAATCTTCACGTCCCATATGACCGTAAGCGGCAAGCTTTCTATACTGAGGCTTTCTTAAATCAAGCATCTTGATGATTGCGGCAGGACGAAGATCGAACACCTTGTCAACAGCAGCTGAAAGCTTCTCTTCGTCAACCTTTCCCGTACCGAATGTGTCAATAAGTATGGAAACAGGTTTGGCAACTCCTATTGCATATGCCAGCTGAACTTCACACTTATCTGCAAGTCCGGCAGCAACAACATTCTTGGCAATATATCTCGCCGCATATGCCGCAGATCTGTCAACCTTTGTAGGATCCTTACCTGAAAATGCTCCGCCGCCGTGACGGGAATAACCGCCGTAAGTATCAACTATAATTTTTCTTCCTGTAAGACCGCTGTCGCCCTGAGGACCGCCAATTACAAAACGACCTGTAGGGTTAATATAATATTTAGTATTTTCGTCAATCAGCTCTGCCGGAACAACAGGTTTGATTACATATTCAATAATATCTTTCTTTATCTGATCAAGTGTGATTTCCGGAGCATGCTGTGATGAAACTACAATAGTTTCAATTCTTACCGGCTTATCATCATCATATTCAACAGTAACCTGCGTTTTTCCGTCAGGACGAAGGTAACGCAAGGTACCGTCCTTTCTTACTTCGGTAAGCTTCAGCGCAAGCTTATGAGCCATAGAAATCGGCATAGGCATAAGCTCCGGAGTTTCATTGCAGGCATATCCGAACATAAGTCCCTGATCGCCGGCGCCTGTTGAATTATCGTCCGACATATCGCCTTCCTTTGATTCAAGCGCCTCGTTCACACCCATTGCAATATCGCCCGACTGCTCGTCGATTGTTGTAATCACTGAACATGTATAGCCATCAAATCCATACTTAGCCCGATCATATCCGATATCAACAATAACCTCTCTTACAATTTTCGGAATATCAGCATAAGCTTTAGTGCTTATTTCGCCCATGCACATTACCATACCTGTTGTGCAGACAGTTTCACAAGCTACTCTCGAATTAGGATCCTGCTCCAGAAGGGCATCCAGAATTGCATCAGATACCTGATCGCAGATTTTATCAGGATGTCCTTCAGTAACTGATTCAGATGTAAAAAATTTTTTTGCCATTTCTTTTCGCTGCCATTTGGCAGCCTCCTTTCAAAATTTCAAGAAAAATTCACCCTGTATAAAAGAAAAAGTGTCCGAATCATATCCGGACACTGTGATTTTTATTAAAATCCTCATCTCTCGGATAAACCGCAGGAATTAGCACCTTTCTTGATTATATCACAATTAGGTTGCCGGGCTTCACAGGACCTGTTCCTCCACCGCTCTTGATAAGGCGAATTTATTTCTTGTCTATATTATACACTTATGCTCTTATTTTGTCAATACCTATAAATATAAATTTAAAACCTGGTTATTTTGCGGTCTGTATTTTAATTATTTTCCAATTTGACTTTCATTAATTAATCCCAAAGCGCAATTTATTATCACAAATGAATCCTTGGTTGTAATTTCACCGTCACGGTCACAATCCGCATTTTCCATAGCAGTTGCATTTTTCATCGGATATTCAACTTGACTCAACAGGTATTTATTAATAACAACTATATCAGCCGAATCTACATAACCGTCCTGATTAACATCACCGTACTTTACCTTATCCCAGTCAATGTCGCCGTAATCCGGCGTCGTTGCAGCAGTAGTAGTACCAGCCGTTATCTTAGTTGAAACAGTTGAAGACACCGTGGTTTTTCTGGTAGTAACCGCAGTTGAAGCAGTAGTAACCGCTTGACTTTCAGAAGTATAAATACATGTTATTGAATCAACATTTATATTTGACTGTTCTCCCCACCAGTATCCTATCTGGAAAATACCTCCATCGTATTGAATATCATTCTTAATTGAAGAAACATCAAATTCTATTGTACCCGACGAACCGCTGAAATTCTGAATTCCGTTTAAATCAAGCCAATTATTAGTATTGTTAGTCACTGAAATTCCGCCGCCGATAGACGGAGAACCAATATTACCGTTAGCAGAAAGCTTTATAATAAATTTTTCTGCTTTTGCTCCGCTTGGTACTAAATCAGAAATATTTACTTTATACATCTTATTATTGTCACTGGAATAATTAAGCGAGGTATTTACATTAACAACCTTTGTTCCGCTATCAGCCCCGCCTGTTGCAGAAGTACTGGTAACAACAGACTTTGATGTAGTTGTAATTTCTTGTGTCACTTTTGATGAAGTTGAAGATGACGAAGAACTGGTTGAAGCTGATGTTATAATTGGTTTTGTAACAACTGGAGTTGTTGTAACTGCCGGTGTAGTAACTACAGGGGTTGATCCGGAAACACCTGGAATACTTGAATCCACAGACTGTCCTGAACCATATTTCAGATAAAGTCCTGCCAAAGCACCCACAAACCCGGCATTGTAGTCAACAGATACTTCTGTATAGTGGTATTCATCAGTAACATCGTAATAATTTCCGTCTCTGTCAGGGCCGCCTACAAGAGCGCCTACAAGCACATATGCATGTTCTTTTCCCTTATTTTCTGACGGAAAATTAGTAAAGCCTGTTGCTGCTCTATGGTGCGGATGCTTTACTGAATTACTGCTATAACCTACCATATAACAATTTCCAAGTTTATTGTTTCCGAAAAGATACTCCATCTGACCTTTCGCCCATGTCGTATAAGAATTTGAATTATTATATTTATCATATACCAGACATATAAGCTGCTCAGCTGTATTATATCTTGCCGATCCCCAATTATCGTGACAAGCATAGCCCTCGGAATTAGCTTTTCCCTTAAGTACGTCAATATTTTCAGCCACCCTGTTCCACTCGTTTGCATATATCGCATTCACAGCAGGCCACACACTGTCCCAACATAGCGGCTGCTGAGTTGTATACGCCCAGTTAGACTGACTGATCCAATTTGCACAATCGGTTTTATATGAAGAAGTTCCTGTTGCCTTATATAGAATAATTGAAGCCAGTGCCAGATCGTCCAGATAGCATGTGCCTTGATAAAACGGAGCGGAATTATGGTTTCCCTTATTATTTGTCTTTGCAAACTCATAAAGAGCCTTTGCATAATAAAGATCTTCTTCATTTTTAAAATTCAGGTAATTCATAGCAAGCGCAGCTGCTGTTTCTGCAACTACATCGGTACATGGATTACTTGAATCAGCAAAATATGCAGGTCTTGCAAGAGTCTGACTTTCAGGTGATTTCCATTCGTCATGATCAGTATTACCATCGCCAACTTGATAACAGAAAGCCTTAACAGAAGTTCCGTTAAATACCGTACATCTCTTGAAATAATCACAGAAATAATCCGTTATTGTTTTGAGGTGATTCGCCTGACCTGTCTGGGTATATGCGTCTTTAAATTCATAATACCCCCAACCAAGCATAGTGGCAGAATATGCTGCCGGCAGACCGAATTTTGCATGATCGCCTGCGTCATGATAACCGCCGCTTAAATCCATTGTTCCGTACGGCGTTGAAACCTTAGAATCATAAGTATGACAGTCGTCACGCCAGTCTAGCTGTGATTTTTCTCCCACCTCAGATCCGCACATATTAGCGTCATAAAGATAAAGCGAATACTGCAAAGCCTTGGCATAGTTAATACTTTCCGCAGCGTCGGCAGAATCTTCCGACAAGGCGCCCGGCGAAACCAAAGCAGCCGCCAGTACCGATATACTGACTGCTGCAGCTTTAATTTTGTTCAATATACCTGAACTCTTCATAAATATCCTTCCTCTCTTAACAGTAAAAATATATAAAAAAATACACATTGCAATAATTATATTATACAATATTCACGATTTTATTTTATTGCTTTTTTATTAACATTTTATTAACATTTTATTAACAATATCATAAATAAAAAATCCCTTGAAAATCAAGGGATTTTTTATATTTAAAATGATTCTTCATCTTCTCCTTGAAGGGCATCAAAACCAACTTCACCTGTTCTAACCTTTACAACATTTTCTACGTCAAAGATAAAGATCTTACCGTCGCCGATATTACCGGTATATAAAGCTTGTTTAGCGGTATTAACGACCGTATCAACTGGTACTTTGGAAACAACAACTTCAACCTTTGTTTTAGGAAGCAGCTGAACTTCATCACGTTCAACACCACGGTAATATGTCTTTTGACCCTTCTGAGTACCATATCCCATAACGTTAGTTACTGTAATGCCTTTTACGCCTATAGAACTGAGAGATGATTTAAGCGTTTCAAGTTTTTCCGGTTTGCAGATAATTGATAGCTTTGTCAGCTTAGGCGTTCCGTCTGACGGAGCTGTAGATTTAGTTTCAACGGAAACCGGAACAGCCTGTGCCACAGGTACGACTCCGGCAGTATTTACCCCAGCCTTTGCACCCTGAGTCTGCATTTCTGTAACACTTTCAAACGACGGCATAAAGTCAGCATAGCTGGATGGAAGATTATGCTCTGTAGCATCAAGACCAATAATTTCTTCTCTCTTGGAAGCTCTGAGTCCGATTGTAGCTTTGATTGCAAGGAATGTAATTGTAATTGTAACGGCTGTCCATGCGCCGACTGCAAGAATACCTACAAGCTGTTTACCGAGAAGATCAAAACCTCCGCCATAGAATAAGCCTTTAAAAGGTTCGTCATATGTTGCATTTTCAGGAGCATTGCCTGTTGCAAAAAGACCTACGGCTATAGTACCCCAGATACCATTCATCATATGTACTGCTACAGCGCCGACAGGATCGTCTATATGCAGCTTATGATCAAGAAGCCATACGCCAAACGGAACAAGCAAACCGGAAACCACACCGATTGCTGTTGCACCTAAAGCGTCAACAACATCACAACCTGCTGTAACTCCGACAAGACCTGCAAGCGAAGCATTTAGACACATTGAAACGTCAGGCTTGCCGTATTTAAGCCATGTAAATATCATACAAACAAATGTTGCAACTGCGGGGGCAATTGTCGTTGTTACGAATATTGAACCAAGACCTTCTACAGTTTTTGCAGCAGCTCCGTTAAATCCGTACCATCCAAACCAAAGAATAAAACATCCTAATGCACCGAGTGTAAGAGAGTGTCCCGGAATTGCGTGAACTTTAGTAATTTTACCGTTTTTCTTTTCAAATTTACCAATACGAGGTCCGAGGATTTTAGCGCCAATCAATGCGGAAATACCGCCTACCATGTGAATTGCACATGAACCTGCAAAGTCATGGAATCCCCATTGAGACAGCCAGCCGCCGCCCCAGATCCAGTGAGCCTCAATCGGATAAATAAGAGCTGAAATAACACCTGAATAAACACAATATGAAATAAACTTTGTTCTTTCTGCCATAGCGCCTGAAACAATTGTAGCAGTTGTAGCACAGAACACAAGATTAAAAACAAAATTTGACCAGTCAAAATTCTGATAATTTGTAAAAATATCAAAGCCTGGTTTACCGATAAGACCCACTGCATCTTCACCGAAAAGCAAGCCAAAGCCTATTAAAATAAATACAACAGTTCCGATACAGAAATCCATAAGGTTTTTCATTATAATATTACCGGCATTTTTTGCTCTTGTAAAGCCGGTTTCCACCATTGCAAATCCGCACTGCATGAAAAATACCAGCGCAGCGCCGATTAAAAACCATACATTAAAAGTAGCATCCATATTAATCATCCTCCAAAATATGTATTTATTGACTGCTTTTCCGGAAAATAAAAAAAGGTACTGAAAAAGAAATTTTAACTTCTTTCTCAGCACCTTTGCTGTCTATGTTTTAAGTATATAACAAATATTTCAATTTGTCAAGCATTTTTTCAAAAAAAATATTTTTATTTCCGTCCTCAACACCCGCATATATATAATACTATATTTTTTTAAGAATTTTCTTGACATTTTAGTAAAAATATAGTATTATATTAAAAATAGAACAAAGGTGTTCATCAGTATTGCATCCAATTGAAACAGTACTAGTGAACGCCTTTATTCTGATTATTAAGTAAATAAAAATACTATGATTTTAATCTGTACTATTTACATCGGTTAAAAAATATCGTATAATAATAGGGATAGAATTGAAGCTATCCCTGCTTTATTTTTGTATATTAATATTTGAAAACGGAGTTTAGTGATATGAATTACACACCTAAAGAAATATTAAGCTTTGTAGAGGAAAACGACGTTAAATTTATCAGACTTACTTTTGCTGATATCCATGGTAATCTGAAAAATATCGCCATTATGCCTGACGAGCTTCCCTACGCTTTTGAACACGGCATTCCTTTTGACGCAACAACTCTTGCCGGATGCCATTCCGATCTTCTGCTTTTTCCGGATATATCTACTCTTTCTGTTCTTCCGTGGAGGCCCAAAACAGGTCGGGTTATACGTTTTTTCTGCAACATTAAATGTACTGACGGCTCTGATTATAAAGGCGACCTAAGAAATGAACTCAGCAGTTATATTGATAACTTAAAACGAAAAAATTATAGCTGCGAAATTGATACAAAATGCGAGTTTTATCTGTTCAATACAGACGAAAACGGAGAACCTACAAAAATTCCTCATGACAATGCAGGTTACCTTGATATCGCTCCGCTGGACAAGTGTGAAAACGTAAGACGTGAAATCTGTCTTTCTCTTGAAGAAATGGGATTTAATCCCCAAAGTTCACGGCATACCTACGGCGCAGGACAGAATGAAATCGATTTTAAAAGAAGTGATGCTTTGACATCTGCCGATAACATGGTATACTACAAAACTGTCGTTAAAAATGTTGCGGCACAAAACGGTCTGTTTGCAACTTTCATGCCTAAACCTCTGGAAAACCAGTTCGGAAGCGGACTGCATATAGGAATAGCTATAAAAAAGAACGGCGAACACATTTTTTCTCCTACTCCGGAAACCCAAACTGAGCTCGGCAGTCAGTTTGTTGCGGGAATTTTAAACAGAATAAGGGAAATAACATGTTTTCTTAATCCTATAACCAATTCTTATAAGCGTTTGGGAGAGCATTTTGCTCCAAAATATGTAAACTGGTCATTTGAAAACCGTTCACAGCTTATCAGAATTCCTTATACTGCCGGAAAACACCCAAGAATAGAAGTGCGTTCCGCAGACGCTTCATGCAATCCTTATATAGTATTCAAACTGCTTCTCGCAGCCGGATTTGAAGGCATTGAAAATAAAATGCCGTTAAGCGAAAAAACGTTTACATGCGGTTCTACTTCTAATTTTGACGAGCTTCCGGGAACCCTTGAAGAAGCTGTTGCCATTGCTGAAAAAAGCGATTTTGTTAAAAATAATCTGTCTGAAGAAATTTATGAAACAATGTTCTCACACTTATCATATACTCTTACAAAATATAATTTGGCAGATGATAAATCTAAATTTGAAGATGAATTTTATTTTAATTGTATTTAAAGGTTGTGGAATTTTATGGAAAGAGTGCTTTTGGCTTCAGGTTCAGATAAAGGCATAACATTATTATCACAGCTTTTGCGGGAATCAGGATACAATCAAATTACTAATACAAAAAGCGGAAACGACGCACGCCGCTGCATAAATCAAACCGAATATGAGCTTATTGTTATTAACACACCTCTTACTGATGAGTTCGGGCATGAATTTTCAATAAAGGCGGCAGAATGTTCAAATTCTGGCATCATACTTATTTGTAAATCGGATATTTCAGAAGATGTATCAGACAAACTCAGCTGTTATGGAGTATGCGTCGTTCCAAAACCGGTAAACAAAGTTGTTTTTCACCAGTCGGTAAGACTTGTTTCTGCAACACGTTCACGAATGCTGGGACTTCAGAATGAAAATTTTAAGCTACAGACCAAAATAGAAGAAATACGTCTTGTTAACAGAGCCAAATGCTGCTTGATCCAATACTTAAAATTTTCTGAACCACAGGCTCACAGATATATTGAAAAACAGGCTATGGATACCCGTCAGACCCGTAAGGAAGTTGCGCAGCGTATACTGTCTACTTATGAAACATAATAATATACTGCGGCATAATTATTAATACATCAATCTAGTAAAAGATAATAAGCATGAAACTTTGATGAATTCGCCGTTGGCAAATAATAATAAAAAAGCACGTCTCATGACGTGCTTTTTTTATAAAATCAATTTACTTATGTTGAACAGTATTTTTTAGTTTAAAAAGAATTCTGTCCTCTTTATTCAGTCAAAAGCTCTGCACTTCCTGTGATCACATTCTGACGTTTCATTGCTATAGTATTTGTTTTTGAGAATCAATGATTATTATTTATTGCTTTATCGACTGCTCTGCCAAATACTTTGCAATATCCGCTGCATCCTTGGCTGTAACCTGACCGTCCTGATTGAAATCCATAGCCGGATAAGCCTCAGCTGTTATCTTTTCACTGTTAATTGATGCTTCTGCAAGCTCTTTTGCGATAAATGCTGCATCGCTTGCTGCAAGCTTTCCGTCACCGTTCGCATCTCCTGTTATAATACCATCAATTCCTTCACCAAAAGAACTAAATAAGATCATTCCTGACGCATCGGAAGAATAGATAAATTCAATTCGATCCTCACTTAATACAATTGAATTTACTAATTTATTTTCTGAAAGAGTTGTCAACAGTTCCATTAAAGCATCTATCTTTTCCTGTTGGTTCATCGACTTAAATTTATCACTTTTCACAAGTTCGTCAATATCATTATCTACTACAGACATATCAATAAGATCCTGGTCAGAAAAAGGCGTAATCAAATCGATTGATATCTCATTAGAAACAAGTGAATCGCCACATCGAACACTATATGTATTATATACTATTTTACTGTTTTCTGTAGGTTTGGCATTATTACCTGTAACATCAACAGTAATTTTAATCGAATAAATGCCATCACCCTTGATATCATCACCATCCTGAGCATAATTTCCGCTGTCAACCAAATAACCTATCGGAACATCATTTTGATATAATACATACTCATCAGAATCAATAAGCGTTTCAAAATAGAAAATCACTTCATCACTGTCTTTTCCAACAAGAATTTCTTTTTTTGATGCACTCAAAACCCTTTCATCAACGTGTGGATCTGAAACGTATGAATCTGAGTTTGATACATTTTTTAATGAAGAATCATCTCCTGTTTCTAAAGCATGCACCGGGGTAATACCAATCAACGATAAAAGTAATGCTCCACTAACAAGAGCAGAATTAGTGACTTTACATATTTTTTTCATAAGTAATAACTTCCTTTCATTAGTTTTATATTTATAAAACAGAGTGATGCTTAAAAAGTCAACACTTATTTTAATTATATAATATTTTCTATCTAATTATGATATCTAAATAATAAAAATATTAGTTCAATCTAATATTATCTAAAACAGTTGCGGTATCATAAATGGAATCTCCGACATCATATACCAAAAAGCGAACTTGAATAATTTTATTCTGATAGTTAGAAATATCTATTGTTTTAGTTGCCCAACCAGTATGATATACTGTATCATCTCCGCCATCAAAATTAATTCCACTTACGGAATACCAAGTTGACGTATTTACAGCTTCAATTATTTCACTAGAAAGTATGTTATCATTTTCATCAAGAATTTGAATCTCAAATTTATCATTATATATAGATCCGACCCATTCTTCAGGTTCTTCTGAAACAACATCATAATTAAAACTAAGTGTGGAATAGCTACCTACCTTTACAATCTGAGACATGGAACTACCTTGCGTTCCAGAAATATAACTTTCTTCCTTAGAGCCTATTCCTGTTGATAAGAAAGCCATTCTTGAGTCATAAGGAATAATATCATCACCTAATTTGGATAATACACGAACATCACCAGTACATTTCCAACTTAGCGGTGTAGAAACATATTTTTGGGTATATCCTTCAAAATCACCATTTTCAATATCTGTTCCTATTAGTATAGCATTAGGATCTCCACGTAACACCGGGTATGCTCCGCAATAACAATGTTCTCCATGTTCTGAAACAGACATATCAAGAGCTTCAGCTGAAGTAACTCCGGTCATCAATGCTTCAAAATAACTTCTCATGACATTTCTTGAGTATCCTGATTCAACATTATTACAATAACCTACAAATCCTTCTGCAGAAGCACCTAAAAATGCGTTGGCAAATGCTTCATTAATTTTTTCACCATGCCCCATGAGTGAACAGGAATTTCCAAAAATAAAACTACCATCTAAAGAGCCTTTATCATAATAATAGCTAAAAAATTCAGGCTTAATAAAATAGGTCTTGCCGTAATTATAGCTTTTAACTATTCTACCCTTTAATATATCGGTCTCATATTCTTGATCTTTCTCTGAATTTGCAATTTCATCTTCACCATTAAGACAAAAACGTTCAATTGTTCCGTGTCCGCTTAATGAAATAACTTGTTTATTAAGTAATGCGGTTTTCAAATCATTTACTGTAACAGTATCGTCATAATATACATTTAATCCCTGTTCAGTCCAATCAGAAACTAGAGATTCGTAATAATCAGTTCTAAATGGTGTATTTTCAAATGAATTTAATATTGCAACATTTACCTGACTCAATGGTTGAGTTGTATTTAAAAGGTTAACAGCATCTACACTTGGCATTATTGAATCAGTTAAATCAATACCGTCAGTTTCATCATCAAACTCTTCTAGTAGAATATCTCCAACTACATCTCTCGTATACTTAAAAGATAAGATGCTATTTTTTTCATCAATTTCAATTGAATCTTCAACTATCTTATTATTAATATCAAGTTCATTAAGAAGGTCTAACATTGATTCTTTTCTCTCATCAATGGTAGAAGATTGATAACTATTGTCATTAATAACAGCTGATATTGCATTGTCCACGTATGCCATATCAGACAATTCCTTTTCTGTAAATGGAATGATGAGGTCAACTGAAATCTCATTTGAAGCAAAATTATTATCAGATTTTGCATAATAAACATTAGATGAATCAATATCAGTATTTATATCTACATTATACTTTACAGAATAGATACCATCACCCTGAATATCATCACCATGTGCTGCATAATTACCATCATCATAGAATACTGCTACAGGAATATCATTTTCATACAATGTTATATTAGTATCTGTCTCAAGGGAATTAAGATAGAAATACACTTCACTGTTGTCTTTTCCTACCAGTATTTCTTTTACACTTGAAGTAAGATAATTATCTGCACTTGCAATTAAATTTTCATCTGCAACCACTTCCGTCAGTGAATAATCAGTAATTGTCGGTTCGCCGGATCTTACACCGTTAAATCCAAGAGAAACGCTTGAATTTGGATATACAGTTCCGGTATACGTACCTTTCAGCATATAGCTGTAAGGCTCAAGCTCTTTTACAGTTGCCGCCCAACTGTTGGTTATCTCTGTAATAGTAAAGTTAGTATCAACTGTCAGTTCCCACGACTCAATAGGTTTGTCAGTGTTATTCTGAATAATTATTTCACCATTAAATGAATCTCCCCAAGTTTGGTTTACCTTGAGTGAAACTTCGTAACCAGATTCTTTTTCTTCTCTTGTCTGACAAAGCGTAAAATTGTCCGGCACAGCTTCACAGTCATCAACCATATAGCAGAACGAAACTGACGAATCCGGATTAATATTCGCATTATATCCGCTGTTTCTAAAATATGTTGTTCCGGTAGAAGTCTGTGCTTCCTGAACATTGACAGTGTTGTGTACCTGTCCATTAGGTTCAAAATACAGCATCCAGTTTTCAATTGCACTGTCGCCGGTATTGGATAATGTTACTGAAACAACTTCCGTATTTCCCCATGCATTTGTAACGTCATACGAAACTTCATAACCGTCATATGTATATGTATGACTGGTTTCTTCATCTGCAAAAGCAGAAATCGGCATGGTAATAAAAGCATTGGCTGCCATAGCCACACCTACAAAAGTAGAAAATATCTTTTTGATTTTTAACATTTTCAACTTCCTCCTTATAAATTTTATTTAAATATTAGCATTCCATTTATCAATTATACATCATAATACTAATCTTCTTGATAAATGTAAAAGCCATATTTATATTTTAACACAAAATATGGAAAAAAGCAACTAATTTTGTTAATTTAATATTAAATAATATAAATTTAATTTCAACATTTATTCTAAATTCTGTATTTATAAAATTTGATCTTGCTTATATAATTCGTGATCTGGAACATGACTATTCTCCGCTTGCAATAGTTTCATAAGTTTCATTTTTTATTTTGTAATCACTTTTCCACAAGCTCTAACGCTTTTAATAAATCTCTTTTTCTAATTGCTTGCTATTGCCGATCTTAAAGTTATTTTAAGCGTACAGAACTGAATCAGCTTTATGATGATTTCACAAAGAAAAACGGATTATTAAATGATAAAACCAATAGAAACATTTTCCGTGAGGACGTTTCACTTCCCCTTGTTCTTTCACTGGAAAAGGTCAAGGACGGCAAGCTTATCGGTAAATCGGACATTTTTACAAAACGTACATTACAGCCTCCTGTAAGGATAACGCACGTTGATACCACCGCAGACGCTCTTGCCGTTTCCATTTCTGAAAAAGCAGACGTCAACCTTGATTTCATGTCCGAGCTTATGAACGGTAAAGAAAAAAGTGAAATAATTTCAGACCTTAAAGGCGTTATTTACTTAAATCCTGAAAGCATAGCATAAAGTTTGTTTAAGGGAGGCTACAGAATCACTCTCGGCAGCAGTGATACAATCGCTAAGCCCTTGAAAGTCCCTGTATTCATCCTCATCCATGAGGACTTGGGGATCGGCGGATTGAAACATAACGACCTAAACTCACATCCGGATCATTGTGGGGAGCCTCACACATAATCCATGCACTTGAAAGGATTTCAGAGAAATCTTTCTTGGATAAATGGGGAGCTGAATATTTGAGGAATGTCAGACCGTAGGCTTATTGACCATCATGTACAGCTCATAGGGATTTTCCGTATGGTCGATTGCTGAACTGACCGCCTTTCTCCATGCCTGCAGATTTTCCTCATCCTGCGTAATATCCACCGATTTGAAATTCTTGATGTCCTTTTCCGGCAAAACAACAATACCGGAGGAAGTGCATGGATGCTGCACAACGATTGGCGAGAATTTCGTTTCATAAACATCGGTCATGAGCAGCATCTTTGCAATGGATTTTACTTCTTCCATGTCTGTTTGTTTTTTCATAAGCGATTCCTTTGAGTGGATTCGCTTAAATCCGAACTGATTATAGTCCTGATACAATTTCCTGATTTCAGGACAGTCGTTATAGGAGACCAGCCACTTGCCTTTTGCTTCTGCAAGCGCACGGTGAAGCCGGACATGGTCATCCCATGTGAAGCCGCACTCATACACATATTCGCTGGTGAAGTACGGCGGATCACAGTAGGTAAAAGCGTCCGGTCGGTCATAGTGCCGGATCAGCACCTCGAAATCCTGATTTTCGATGATTGCATTCGCAAGCCTCTTTGCAAGCTGCTCAATCAGAGAAAACAGGCTTGCAATGTTGAAAGGCTGGCAGGCATAGGATTTTCCTCCGCTGGAATAGCTGTAGCGGACGAGCTTTAAGAACATCACCGCACGGCGCAAATCATAATCTTCTTTGGCCGTCTTATACAGCAGCCTGATTTCCGATGCCTTTGGCGCCGGGAGCAGGATGTTCGTCAGGTCAAGCTCCTGTTTCAAAAACTCATCGGTAAATTCCTGCTTCTCAAAAAAACGCTTGAGGACGAGAAAATCGTCTCTTGCGTTTAAATTGAGAAAGCCAAGCTCCCGGATGAATTCCATCGGCCGGTCACGCATACAGTGGAACAGATTGACAAGGTTTGCGTTATAATCGTTGTAAACTTCAAACTTGTCGGGAACAGCTTTGCCCAGCAGCACAGCGCCCGATACGCCGAAAGGCTCGATATACCGCCCGTAGCTCAGCGAAAACAAAGCGTATAAAATGTGAAGGATGGAAGTTTTGTTTCCCATCCAACTGACAGGGCTTTTGATAATCACCACCTCCTTTGGCGACATCAACCGCCCTGAAATAAAAAAAGGCCGATACCAATCGTTTTCAGGGCGATTGATACCAGCTTGTTAGATTTTGTCGTTCAGCTTTTGCTGAAGCCTTCTGATTTCCTGCTCATAGTTGTTTATTCGGTTAATCTGCACACAGCAGAGTACCGTTACTGCAATACAGCCGCCGATCAGAAGTCCTGCCAGCAGCCATGCAAGCTCACTCATCCTACATCACCATCCCTTCGTCTATATTTTCCGCCTCATCCTCTGTGAAATCGCTGAGACGATTGGGAACATAATCGGAAAGCCATGTGCCGCCGAATTGCTCATGAGAACCAAGCCGCCATATGGCAAGCCTGCCCATGTCAAGTTTGGCACTGTCGTTAAACGGGAAGAGGAGGTTTGTCAAACCTTCGTTTTCGAAAGCATAAATGTTTTCAAATTTCGTTCCGTTAAGCAGCAGTTTTTCCTCGGTAAACAGACTATTGATCTCGTCCAGCCATTCCTGCAAATCTCCGCCGCAGCCTTGCAGAACAAGTCCATCGCTGTCATTCATCCGGCGAAGATCCTTCGTAGTGATTTTTTTAATGCTCATAGCTGCATTCCTCCGAATTCCTGATTTTCATCGAGTTCCTCATCGGCAAATTCCTGCGGCGTCATCGTATAGCCTGTAAAGTTGGGATCAGTATCTTCCTCGAAAGGGATATATTGGACCATAGTCAATAAGTTGGACAGAAAAAGGCGAAAAGAAAAAAGATTAAAGTAAAGATTTTTCAAAATGAATGGG
>CABIYQ010000014.1 GCA_902362965.1 Oscillospiraceae bacterium | reverse complement strand
AACACAGCAGTTAAGCTCTTCCGCGTAGACGATACTTGGACGGTCGCGTCCTGGAAAATTATTTCAATGCCGGCTTATGTAGCTGTTCAGTAAAGATTTTTTTGCTGAACAGTTTTTTTATTATATAATTAATTAAAAATAAATAAATTTCATAAATTAAGGGGAATTTTAAATTGATAAATAAAATTACACATAAAATTCTTGAAGGAAATAAATTGTCAAGGGAAGATGATATTTCTTTTCTTATAAACGGAAGTTTATCGGAACTTTCTAATGGTGCAGATGAAATCAGAAAAAAATTCTGCGGTAATCATATTGATCTCTGCACAATAATCAATGGAAGAAGCGGACGCTGTTCTGAAAACTGCAAATATTGTGCACAGTCGGAACATTACTGTACTAATATTGAAGAATATGAATTTTTAAATGAGGATAAAATTGTTTCTGTATGTAAAAGTGTAGAATCAGATGGAGTTCATCGCTTTTCAGTAGTAACCTCAGGAAGAAGTCTTTCGGACAAGGACTTTACCAGTGCTTTGAAAGCATATAAAAATATGCAAAAGGAATGTAGTAATATAGAACTTTGCGCTTCTCATGGTTTGCTAACAGAAGAACAGTTTAGAGAACTTAAAGCGAGCGGAGTTTTCAGATATCATGCCAATATTGAAACATCTAGAAGATTTTTTCCGCAAATATGTACAACTCATACATATGATGATAAAATTGCATGCATAAAAGCTGCTCAGCGTGCTGGACTAAGTGTTTGTTCTGGAGGTATTATTGGCTTGGGAGAAAATTGGGAAGACAGAATTGATATGGCTTTTTCTTTACAGGAGCTTGGAATTGAATCTATACCAATTAATGTTCTTATACCAATTAAAGGAACTCCTTTGCAAAATCAAAAGCCATTGTCAGAAGACGATATAATCAGAACTATAGTCATTTTCCGTTATATAAATCCTACTGCATATATACGGCTTGCCGGAGGCAGAGCGCTAATGCAGGATAGCGGCAGACATGCATTTCATTCAGGTGCAAATGCAGCTATTACCGGAAATATGCTTACTACTTCGGGAAACAATATAAAACAAGATCTGGAAATGCTCAGTGATGAAGGCTTTGACATTTTAAGGGAAATTAAAATATAAAAAATACAAAGGCAGAGTTTATTCTCTGCCTTACTTGATATAAATGAAGGTGTCTTATGCAAATAAACAGATTATTTGAAATAGTATATATACTTCTTGAAAATAAAATTGTAAAAGCCGGTGAACTTGCAGAGCATTTTGAAGTATCCGTCAGGACTATTTATCGTGATGTGGAAACGCTGTCGCAAGCGGGAATTCCAATTTATATGAGTAAAGGAAAAGGCGGAGGTATATCCTTAATGCCTGATTTTATACTTGACAAAGCAGTACTGACTGAACAAGAAAAAGGTGAAATTTTGTCTTCATTGAAAGCGGTTAGTGCTTTGAGTCTTTCTGAAAGCGGTTCGGCATTGAACAAACTAAACAGTATGCTGGGAAAACAGAATGATGATTGGATAGAAGTTGACTTTTCTTCATGGGGATATTTTGAGAATGATGAAAATTATTTTAGTAAAATAAAGAAAGCAATTGTTGAAAAGCATGTAATAACTTTTATGTATTCAAGCTCAAAAGGTGAAAAAATTTTGCGAACTGTTTTGCCGCTTAAACTTGTTTTTAAAGGTGCGGCATGGTATTTGTACGGCTATTGCAGATTGCGTGAAGATTACAGATTTTTTAAAATCAGAAGAATAAGTGAGCTTTCATTATCGGAAGAAATTTTTGATATGTGTATTACTGAAAGTATACTTGGCAAAAAACATTTTGATGTTAGCAAAAATATAAAAACAAAATTGAAAATATCTTCTGAAATGGCGTTTCGGGTATACGATGAGATAAGTAAATTTAAAATTGATGAAAACGGAGATTTTATATGCGAATTGTTTCTTCCTGATATAAATACAATTTGTACTTATGCAGCGTCTTTCGGAGAATACTGCAAAATTTTGCTGCCTGAGCAGGCAGTAAAGGAAATGAAAAAACGTTTGAAAAAAGCTTTGCAAAATTATATATAATATGACACACAGATGTCATATTAATTGATGTATAATGTGATTATAAATTTAGAAAAGAGGTAATCACTATGAATTATGAAATTGTAAATCTTAATGAGAAAATTATTGCTGGAATTACGGCAAGAACCGGCAACAGCGATCCGGAGTGTCAGAAAATAATAGGCGGTCTATGGCAGGATTTTATGGGTAAAGGCATATGGGATTCCATGAAAAACAAAGCGAATGAATATTGTATCGGTCTTTATTCTGATTATGATTTCAGTAATATGACCTATGAGGTTACAATCGGTGCTGAAGTAACCAAAGCAGATTCAGAGCTTAAGGTCAAGAAGATTCCCGGAGGAAGATTTGCATTGTTTAAGATTAAAGGTGATGTTGTTAAGGATGTTGCAGAAGCTTGGGAGAAAATATGGACAATGCCGTTGGAAAGAAGCTTTACCGGTGATTTTGAAGAGTACATAAGCAATGAAAATGGGATTGCCGAAATAAATATTTATGTTGCGTTAAGATAATCCGGAGCAATAAAATTGAGAATTTTGTAAATATAGTATAAAAGGACGGAGGTTTACCGTCCTTTTTTATTCATATTTTTCTGGATGCTTTGACTTTCTTTTATAATTTTTTCTGTCCGTATCTGCAATACGTGTAACTGGATTTATTCCTAACCAGCTTCGTCTTTTGATTTCGTCAACACGGCGTTTTTCCTTTTTACTTAATTTTTCGTATGGTATAAATTTTTTCATGTTTATTCTTCACCCGCCTTGAAATTATAAATCGGTTTTAAAATGTCGTTGATTTCTGCTGTTTCTTCTATATTGCTTACAATATCTTCAATAGGTTTATATGCCATGGGGCATTCATCAAGTGTTTGTGAGTTGACCGATGTAGTAAAAATACCATTCATCTGTTTTTTGTATTCTGAAACAGTAAATCTTTCTTTTGCCTGCGATCGTGACATAAGGCGTCCTGCACCATGAGGAGCAGAAAAATTCCAGTCACTGTTGCCCTTTCCAGTGCAAAGCAGACTTCCGTCCCTCATATTGATGGGTATCAGCAGACGTTCGCCTTTCTGTGCAGATACTGCTCCTTTACGGAGAATCATATTATCAGTATCAATATAGTTGTGAATGGTAGTAAATTGTTCTTTGATATGAAGTCCCATGCCTTTTATAATTTCATCTGTCATTGCCTTGCGATTCAGTGCAGCAAATTCCTGAACAATTTTCATATCGTGGATATACTGTTCAAAAAGTTCATGTTCAGTATAAGCCAGATGTTTTGGAATATCAGTGCGTTTGGTGTTCACAAGCTTTTTAAGTTCAGATTGAATCTGTTTTTCTTTGCCTTCGGATTTAAGTTTTTTAATAAGAGCGTCTATTTCTTTTTGTGAGCATTTGTTCAGTTTTTTGTATGCCTGTTCCTGATAATATTTTGCCGTTTCAACTCCCAGATGGCGTGAACCGGAATGAATCACAATATATATACTGCCGTCACTGCCTTTGTCAGCTTCAATAAAATGATTCCCTCCGCCGAGAGTGCCTATGCTTAATTCAGCACGAATGGGATTAATATGTTCATAGCAATAAAGCTGAGTAAGGTCTATTTTTTGGCTGTATCTGTGAGCCTTGTCACGAATATTGAATCCTGACGGAATTTTTTCATAGATAAGTTTGTCAAGCTTTTGCAATTCAATGTGTTTTTCTTTAAGAAGTATGGTTTCCATACCGCAGCCTATATCAACGCCTACAAGATTAGGGATCGCCTTACCTGATATAGTCATAGTTGTACCTATAGTACAGCCGGTGCCGGCATGAACGTCCGGCATAATTCGTATATCAGAATTTTTGCTGAAAGGCTGATTGCATAGGGTTATAATCTGGGAAATTGCATCTTCGTCAATATTATCTGTGAAAATCTTTGCAGTATTGTATTTTCCGTTTAAAATAATCATAAATTTCCTTTCCGAATTTGCCGCAAAAAAATGCGCTCTGTTTATACAGAAGCGCATTAAATATTAGTATACAGCTATTTTACTGTACAAAAATATATTGCAGGCAAATTTCATGCTTCTGCTGTAATGTATTAATTTGTTTGAATTTATAAAATATACTTATATACATAAAATTCACCGTCCTTTCTTTAATATGTTTTGTATTATAACATTTGTTTTTTTATTTGTCAAGAAAAAAATGTAAAAATTATGGATAATTTAATTTTTCTATGTTATAATTGGAAATAAGATAAAAATTTGAAAAGACCTGAGTTAAGACTAAAGCAGAAAAAGATGTTAATAATAAAGATAAATATATGAAAGTGAAAAAATATAGGAGGAAGTATGTACGATATTATTATAATCGGAAGCGGACCGGCAGGACTTTCAGCGGCAGTCTATGCCGGCAGGGCACAGCTTAAAGCTGTTGTGGCTGAAAGATTTTATGGTTCGGCAGGACAGATTACCGACAGTGAACAGGTTGATAATTATCTTGGACTTTACGGTGAAAGCGGTTTTGAACTTGGAGAAAAATTTCGCCATCATGCATTGGCTTTTAATACTGAATTTTATGAAGGCGAGGTTGCTTGCATAAGTAAAACGGGAAATGTTTTTAAGGTTGAATTTGCTGATAAAAGTCAATTTGAATCAAAAGCTGTAATTTATGCGGCAGGGACTTCTCGCCGTAAGCTTGAAATAAAAGGAGAATCTGAATTTACCGGTAAGGGTGTATCATATTGTGCGGTATGTGACGGAGCTTTTTATAAAAATAAAACAGCGGCAGTTGTAGGCGGGGGAGATACTGCTTTAGGAGACGCACTTCTGCTTTCCAGGATGGCTGAAAAGGTGTATCTGATTCATCGCAGAAATGAATTTAGAGGAAATGCGATGCTTCAGGAAAAAGTACGGAATACTGAAAATATAGAAATTATTTTAAACGCAGTACCGTCTGAAATTATCGGAGATAATAGAGTAAACGCTATGAAAATTATACGTGAGGGTAAAGAAGAAAAAATATTTACAGACGGTATATTTGTGGCTGTGGGAACAGTACCTAATTCGGGTTTATTGAAAGGTTTTGTAAAGCTTGATAAAAACGGGTATGTAATTGCAGATGAGGACGGTGTTACTTCCGTTTCCGGATTTTTTGCAGCAGGAGACGTCAGAACCAAAAGTGTAAGACAGGTGATTACTGCCGCAGCAGACGGAGCAAGTTGTGTATATTCAGCTGAAAATTATATATTGAAAAATAATATTTGAAAGTCATAAAAAAACAGACATATCATAAAAGCTGATATGTCTGTTATATTTAAAATTGGTCAATATATTTTTGCAGATAAGCTGCAAATTTACTGATATGAATGCCGTTTCCAAATTAAGAAAGATAACTATTTTTCAGTGAAACCAAATCAAAGCAATTAATTTTATTGTCCTCGTATACATTTGCAATTTTTCCTTGTTCGATACTCAGGATTTCCTTTTTTATCAGATATTTTTGCAGCAATACTATATCGGCCACAGTAAAAGAACCGTCCATGTTTATATCGCCGAAAGGATAGGTCTCAGTTGTTTCAGGAACGAGCCATCCGCCGTCGTCTGCAATAAGACAAAGCATTTTTATTGTATCTCCGTAGTATACGTCATCTCCGTAATTTATTACAGTATCACGAACTTCTTCATGCCACTTAGAATTATCCCCGCATGCTGACGCTACAAGGAACGGTGCAGTAAAGCAGAGATCGTTATAATCCTCAATTTGTGTACCGTCAGGCTTATACCCTGCTTTAATTTCCCACGGATCATTGCCGGTATCTTTTATCATAAAAGAATTTATTGCGTTAATAAAAGCAAGAGAGTCTTGGTTTTTATTTACTAAATAATCCATACCGATTCGCCATGGAGTACGGCAGCTGTTGTAATAGTAATATCCATCGTAATCACTTTCAAGGAAATTAGCCGGTGAAGGAATATAATTTCCGGAAGAATCTCTTATAATGAAATCAGGAAGAAGTCCTGTTTTATACTCATCAACAAAAGTATTAATAATTTCGTAGGTTGTATCATATACCTTCATCCAATTTTCATCACCTGTAACCTCGGCAAATACAGGAAAATACTGTACTATAAAATCAGAACTGCGGGTTGCTGAATAATAAGGATCTGATTTATCACATTCGGACACCCAGTCGCCCAAAGCGACAGTCCAGTATTCATGATTTACATCATATTTCATAATATCATTTATAACGGCGACTGCCTCGGAATGATAGTCGATTTCTCCGTCGCTTCCCCAGACAGAATCTGCCAGCAGTAAAGCATAAGCGATATCCATATCGCCGTCAGTAGCAGAATCGCAGAATCCTTCGGTCATGCTGCCTTCATTTGCGCCGTCGATTAATTCAGTACCGTTGTCGCATTGCTGCCACGACATAAGATGAGAACCGATATCACTGGGGTGTGCTTTAAAAAAGCGATACATTCCGTCGAAATAATGTTTTGCCTGTGTGTCATATTCAGCCATACTGACCGTTATCAGCATTCCGTAGCCGTGGGCTTCGGATACAGTAACAGGGACAGAAATGTTGTTTCCGCTGTATTTTTCCTCGCTGTACCAAACATAATACTGTGTTTCGTCAGATACATAAGTATCCTGAACAAGATATTTTTCTTTCCAATTTTCATAAAAAGCTGTCGTTTCTTCTGATAGTACTAATGCTTCTGTAGAGTCAATTTTAGCTGCGGTACATGACATTGTCAATGAAGCTTGTAAAAATACGGGTAATGCTGTAAGGGCGGCTATTTTATGTTTTAATTTCATGTTTATCCTCCAAAATATTTTTTGTATGCGCATGAACAATTAACAAGTTATTACAGTAATTATATCATTTATGATAGTTTATTGCAATACTTATTGTAATATTTTTATAAAACCGTATATTCTCCGGTAGTCAGCAGATACTATATACAATCGCAAAAAGAAAAAAGGAGATTATTATTATGATTGAACAGGATACAATAAAATTATTAAGAGAATGCGATGCGGGCATAAAAATGGGAGTATCTGCAATTGAAGAATCGCTGGATTATGTAAAAAGTGATAAATTAAAAAAATATCTGGAGGACAGTTATAAGGAAAATGATGAAGTAAAACACGAACTTCAAAAGCTGCTTGATGATTATCATGATGACGGTAAAGAACCAAATGCAATGGCCAAAGGAATGTCATGGATCAAAACAAATGTTAAACTATCCGTTAACGAGTCTGATAACGCTGTTGCAGACCTTATAACTGACGGTTGTAATATGGGTATAAAAACATTAAATAAATATTTAAATCAATATGAGGCGGCTGACGAAAAATCTAAAAATCTTGCAAAAAAACTTATAAAGCTTGAAGAAAAGCTCAGAGATAATATCAAGGAATTTTTATAAAAAGAGATTGCTTTAGCAGTCTCTTTTTATAATATTCAAACTTGACTTTTTTGCTGACTGTTATATAATAGTATATGATAAACATATTATTATATTATGGGGGATTTAATTGAGAAAATCTGTTGCGGCAGCTATTGCATTGTGCATGATTATGGCTGTATCATGTCAATCAAAGGATTCAGGAAATAAGGCAGACAGTATTTCACAAACGTCTGTGTCAACGGAAATGAGTGCGGAAAATTTACTTAGCGATTCACAAGCTTCAGATATTTTGTGGCAAATTCTTAATAACAATGAGTTAAAGCTTATGTTTCTGGAAGATGAAGAATATCTGGGAGAAAGTGCATGCAGTATAAAGGCTTATTACGATATGGGCGATTACATTACGACAGAGGGACATTATCTTATTTTAAGAGAAACAGGAAGAGTGTTTAAGCTGGATACTGTCGGAGTTGATTATTATGAAATTACACAAACAGGACAAAATAATCCGTTTCCGGAATATGAATCATATATGCAAAACGGCAGATTTGAAAAAGCACTCAATAATAATCCTATTGACAGGGACTATATAGATACTTATAATGATACGATATATGCGACTGCTGATATTGTAAAACGCGAACAACGATATATTGATTTATGGCAGACTGAAATGGACAATGCACTTGAAATTTTAAAGAATAATTTATCATCAAAAGAATCACTTGATCATTTGCATGAGAATTTGCCAGATGAAGATGCAATTCAAGTACTGAACGAGTCGCAGGAAAGCTGGGAACAATATATGAAAAACAGTATATGTCTGGGAGAGGACATTCATATGGCGTCTGTAGGCTGGGGATCTGAAATTCAGATTTTTTCTGCTTCAAAAATTTTGTATATGACAAGATACAGAGCGTTGGAGCTTGCAGAATACTGTATGCAGCTTACCGGTGAATATAATTTTATGTTTCAAAAATAAAAATTTATGCATATAATGGTTACAGGAGGTGGTATCTTGTCACCATGCGAATTAACGGCTTCAATAACTGCATTTGCAAATATGTTTGCATCAAAGTTTAATAATGATGAGCTTGCGGTTTGGGGTGCAGTTTTTACACAGCTTGGAGATACTCTTGAAACAATTGCGGCACAAAGAGAATTTATTGAAAAATCCTGTAACCGCAAAAATGAAAATAACTGTTAATAGTAATTAAATGAGAGTATTTAAGAGCATATAATTTATTTCGAGGGACTAAGCATCGTTTATTGCCGGTAAGCGACGGGGATTAGATTTAATAAAACAAGTGAAAACAGTCAAAAAAGCTAAAAATTATCGCTTTTTGACTGTTGTATTTTTATGATTTATGTGTTAAAATATAAATAAGCTTGAAGCTTAAATTTTTTACAAATTTTGATGAAGGGAGAAAAATATGTACGACTACGACCTTATATTTTGGGGAGCTGTATTTGCTGTAATGGTTATTGCAGAGCTGGCATCTTTTCAATTGATCTCGATCTGGTTTGCCATCGGCGCTCTTGTTACATTCATAATGGCGTTGTGCGGAGCAGAATTAGGAATTCAGATGCTTGTTTTTACTGTAGTATCAATAGTTCTTCTATTGTTTACCAGGCCTTTATTAAAAAAATTTGCAGTAAAAAAAATTCAGCCTACGAATATAGAGCTTGATGTTGGTAAAACTGCTGTTGTTATTGAAGAAATAAACAATAAAATTGATACCGGACGTGCTAAGCTCAATGGGGTTGACTGGAAAGCAGTTTCGGCAGACGATTCAATAATACCAGAGGGAAGCATAGTAAGAATTGATAATATAAGGGGAACTAAACTTTATGTAACCCTTTATAAGGAAAAAATAAATTTATAATAAACGGAGGAGATTATGGAGTATATTATTTTAGGAGTAGTATTATTTATTATTATTGTTCTTGTAACGAGAATTAAAATTGTACCTCAGGCTCAGGTGTACATAGTTGAAAGACTGGGTACATTTTATGCTGAGTGGTCGACCGGTCCGCATTTTCTTATTCCTTTTCTTGACAGAATTGCAAAAAAGGTTTCTATCAAAGATCAGATAGTTGATTTCAAACCGCAGTCCGTTATTACAAAGGATAATGTTTCAATGCAGATTGATACGGTTGTATTCTTTCAGGTTACTGATGCAAAACAGTATGCTTACGGTGTGGAGCGTCCGTTGTCAGCTATTGAAAATCTTTGCGCAACAACGCTTCGTAACATTATAGGCGATATGGTTCTTGATGAAACACTGACATCACGTGACAGAATCAACAAGCAAATCACCGCTATTCTGGATGAGGCTACAGACCGTTGGGGTATCAAGGTAAGCCGTGTGGAACTGAAAAATATCCTTCCTCCTAGAGAAATTCAGGATTCAATGGAAAAGCAGATGAAGGCTGAACGTGAAAGCCGTGAAAAGATTCTGCTTGCAGAAGGTGAAAAGAAATCTAAGATCCTTGTGGCACAGGGTGAAAAGGAATCTCAGATTCTTCGTGCGGAAGCCGCTAAGGAATCAGAAATTCTAAAAGCACAGGCTGAAAAGGAAGCTATGATTTTACGTGCGGAGGCTGTAAAGGAAAAGAAGAGACTTGAATCTGAAGGCGATGCTGTGGCAATTTCCAAAGTTCAGACCGCTAAGGCGGAAGCTCTTGAAAGACTCAATGAAGCGAAACCTTCTGAAAATGTTTTAAAATATAAAGCACTTGAATATTTTCCGGAAATTGCTAACGGAAGGGCAACCAAAATTATTATTCCGAGCGAAATCCAAGGTATTGCAGGTCTTGCGGCAGGCGTTATGGAAACGGTTACAGATAAAAATATAACGGAAAAATGATTTGTTTAATCTGTACTAAAAAATAAATGTGGTTTTGTATGGAGTGGCATTTGTCACTCCATTTTTGTTTTATTTTATATATTTTTTGTATAAAATGCGAAAATTATTTTGCCCTATTGCAAGACTGTTTTTTATGTTGTATAATATAAATAAAGATAAAATTTATGTTTAAATTGTCAGAAAAAGTCGTAAAATTGTTTTATATGAACTAGATATTTGTTAATTAGTAACAAATTATTTACAATAATATTGGCTTTAATGACAATTTGTTAACTTTTTATATTCGGTTAATATAATTAATTATTTACTGCGCCGAATTTCATATAGAAAATATAAAGAATAAAAGAAAAATGTGTGTGGAGTTGACAAAATGGTATTTTCAAGTTTATTTTTTCTGTACCTGTTCTTGCCTTTATGCGTTATATGCTATGCGGCAACAAAAAAGAATAGGTACAGAAATGCTGTGCTTATTATTTTTTCGCTGATTTTTTATGCGTGGGGAGAACCTTTATGTGTATTTATATTGATTATAAGTGCGGCTTTAAACTATATTCTGGCTTTTGCAATTGATAAGTATCGTGGAAAACTTATGGGAAAGTTAGCGGTATTTTTTGCAGTGTTTTTTGATCTTGCCGTACTTGGAATATTCAAATACAGCGGATTTATTGCTGAAAATTTAAATGCTTTACTTCCGCTGAATCTTCCCGTACCGGATATTAAACTTCCCATAGGAATAAGCTTTTATACTTTTCAGATCATATCTTATGTAATAGACTGCCATTGGGAAAAAGTATCTGTTCAGAAAAGCTTTCCGAAATTTCTCATGTATGTATCATTGTTTCCGCAGCTTGTTGCAGGTCCTATTGTGCGGTACAGTACTATTGAAAGTGAGATAAATAACAGACGTACAACGCTTGACGATCTGTCATCAGGAGTTTCAAGAATAGCTGTGGGACTTGCAAAAAAGGTTATACTCGCAAATAATCTGAGTATTATTGTCGAGGCTTTTTTCGGAAGCGATATTAAAAATCTTTCGGTTACCGGCACATGGTATGCGGTGATGATTTATGCTATGCAAATATATTTTGACTTTTCGGGATATTCAGATATGGCGATTGGTTTGGGACGTATTTTCGGATTCCATTTTGATGAAAACTTCAATTATCCGTTTATCTGTAAAGACGTTTCAGAATTCTGGCAGAGATGGCATATTTCTTTGAGTACGTTTTTCCGTGACTATCTGTTGTATGTTCCGATATTCGGCAAAAGAAGAAAATACGGCGGACTTTTTCTTGTCTGGTTCTGTACGGGACTTTGGCATGGAGCAAGCTGGAATTACATAATCTGGGGTCTTTATTTCGGTATGTTTATTTTTATTGAACAGCTTATCGGAAAAAAGAAAATGAAAAAAATACCTCTTGCTGTTCGTCATATATACAATAAAATAGTAATTATAATTGGTTTTGGGATTTTTTATTTTGAGGATCTTTCAAGACTGGGAGATTTCTTTAAAAATTTGATAGGATTGAATTCTAACAGTTTCATTGATGAATTTACAAAGCTTTCAGTAACAAATAATTTATATCTTATCATTATAGCTGTTATCTGCTGTTTTCCTGTTGCTAAGGTTATACAGAATCTCGCAAAGAAAAATATTGGATTTTCATATACTATTGCCGCTTCTAGGGTTGCAGTAAATATTGCTTTGCTGCTTGTAAGCAGTATTTTACTGGTTGACGCTACAAATAATCCGTTTCTGTATTTCAGATTTTAAGGAGGACAGTATATATGGAAAATAATGATAGAGATTTTAAAATAGATGTTGAAATAAGACGCCAAAAGAAAAAGAAAGTAAAGAAACGATATACACTGAGATTTTTTAAAGTCCTTAATGTAGTCGCTTTTGTAATGACTATTTTTGTAATTGCAGTATGCATGATAATTCTTAAAAGACCTGAAATATCTGAAACGGAAAACAGAACTCTTGCAAAATGGCCGTCCTTTTCTATTTCAAAGTATTTTTCCGGAAAATATACTTCAGGAATTGAAGAATTTTATAATGATACTGTACCCGGAAGGGAATATTTTAAGGATCTGGTTTCTGATATAAGAGCACATTTCGGTATTGCTTCAAGCGAGGTTAAAATTCACGGTTCAATGGTAAAGCAGGACAGTAAACCAAAGGAGACAAAAGCTGAAACAAAAGCTTCAGATTTTGCTGCTTTGAAAACAAGCAATACTGCTGTTACTACCGTAAAAACCACACAGACTGCTGTCACTACTACAAATGATCCTCTTGATGATCCGAATATTGAAGGAGAGATCAGCAATAACATTTTAGTTTATAAAAACAGAGGAATTATGCTGTTCGGCGGAAGCTATTCAAATGGAGAATTGTACGCTCAGTATGTGAACGCTTTCAAGGAAGACCTCGGAGACGATGTAAATGTTTATTCAATGGTTTGTCCGACGCCCGTTTCGTACTATCTTCCGAAGAAATATTCAGATATGACCGGAAGTGAAGAGGATAATATAAATAATATTAATGATTATTTAAACGGCGTTGAACCGATCGACGCTTACGGTGCATTAATGGAGCATAAAGACGAGGATATTTTCCAGAGAACCGATCATCATTGGTCACAGCTGGGGGCTTTTTATGCAGCACAGGAATTTGCCGAAGCTGCCGGAGTGCCTTTTGCAAAGCTTCAGTCCTATGAAAAAGTTACAAAGTCGGGATATGTAGGTACTCTTTACGGTTATACCGGAGATAACGATCTTAAAAATAATCCGGAGGATTTTGTTTACTACAAGCCTTCAAATGATTATACTACTACTTATTACAGTACTGATTTGTCAGAGGAATGGGAAGGCAATTTGCTTATTAATCTTGATAATGTAGATCCGGTCAGTTGGTATCTTGTGTTTATGGGGACGGATCAGGCAGTAACTCATGTCAGCACTGACGTTAATAACGGCAGAAAGCTTGCTATAATAAAGGACAGTTACGGTAATGCGCTTGTTCCATGTCTGACAGGCTCATTTGAAGATATTTATGTTATTGATATGCGATATTTTGATGTGAATGCAGTAAGCTATCTTAAGGAGTGCGGAGTAACTGATTTATTGTTTGCTATGAATACTTTTAGCGCAACAGGCAGTAATTTTGAATGTATAGAACAAATAAGAACACAATGAGAATAAGTTAAAGGAACGGAGATAAGAATGAAAGAGTTGTCATATCCTTTTGACAGTGCGTATCTTTTAAAGAACAGAAGGAAAATCAAACGTCAGCTTGCAGATGATGGTACAGTACGGATAAGAAAGAAGATAGCAGTATTGGGCGGTTCGACTACAAATGATATAGTTTCCATGCTGGAGATTTTTTTACTGGAACAAGGAATAGAGTGTGAATTTTATCAGTCGGAATATGCTAAGTACTGGGAAGATATAATGTTTGCTAATGAAGAACTTCTGCAATTCAAACCTGATTTGATATATATTCATACGACAGCAAGAAATATTACAGAATATGATCTTGATATGAAGGCGTCAAGAGCCGAATGCGGCAATGCGCTTAACAGACAGTTTGAGCATTTTAAATCTATGTGGGAGCGTATTGAGGAGATATATAGCTGTCCGATAATTCAGAATAATTTTGAAATGCCGATTTACAGAATACTTGGAAATCGTGATGCTTGGGATTATCACGGACAGGTAAATTTCATAAGCCGTCTGAACATTATGTTTTATGACTATGCTTTAAATCATGAAAATTTTTATGTAAACGATATAAATTATCTTTCTGCATGCTGCGGACTGGACAAATGGTCTGAGCCTTCGTACTGGTACATGTATAAATACGCAGTGAATCCGCAGTTTATACCGGATCTTGCATTTAATATATCAAATATAATAAAATCCATTTTCGGAAAAAATAAAAAAGCTCTTGCTTTGGACCTTGACAATACGCTTTGGGGCGGCGTCATCGGCGACGATGGTGTTGACGGTTTAGAAATCGGTCATGAAACGGCTGCTGCGGAAGCGTTTTATGCGTTCCAGAAATATGTAAAGGAACAGCAGAAGATCGGTGTACTGCTTGGAGTATGCTCGAAAAATGATTATGAAAATGCTGTTACCGGTCTAAATCATCCTGACGGGGTTTTAAAACCCGATGATTTTATAAGTATTAAAGCTAACTGGGAACCAAAGGATTCAAATATCGCAGTTATGGCTGAAGAAATCGGGATACTTCCGGAAAGTATAGTATTTGCAGATGATAATCCGGCTGAAAGGGAAATTGTATCAGGACAGCTGAATGTTCAGTCGCCGTCTCTTGAAAACCCTGAAAATTATATTAAAATTATTGACAGAAGCGGATTCTTTGAGGTAACGTCTTTTTCAGATGATGATATAAACAGAAATGCTATGTATAAGGCAAATGCACAGAGAGTCAAAGTAAGCAAAAAATTTGAGAATTATGACGATTACCTTTTAAGTCTGGAAATGACAGCGGAAATTGAAGAATTTAAAGCCATTGATTTGCAGAGAATAACTCAGCTTACCAATAAAAGCAATCAGTTTAATCTAACCACAAAGCGTTATACTCAAAACGAAATTGAAAAAATCTCCTCAGACGGTAATTACATAACGCTATGCGGACGTCTAAAGGATAAATTCGGTGATAACGGTATTGTATCAGTGGTAATCGGCAGAAAGGAAAACGATGCTTTACATATTGATTTGTGGCTTATGAGCTGCCGTGTATTAAAGCGTAATATGGAATATGCAATGCTTGATTGCTTAGTGTCAGAGGCAAAACTTCAGGGTATCAGAAAAATATACGGTTATTATCTGAAAACAAAGAAAAACAGTATGGTTAAAAGTTTATTTTCAGATTTTGGATTTGAGAAAATAAGTGAAGATATTGAAGAAAATACTGTTTGGGAAATGGATATAAAAAATTATATTCCTAAAAATAAATTGATAACAGTAAAACAGACGCAAAAAGTGTAAAGGAGAAAACTATGAACAGAACAGAATTAAAGGAAAGACTTAACGAAGTGTTCAGAGATGTATTTGATGACAGCAGAATTATTGTAAATGAGAATACTACGTCTGACGATATTGAGGACTGGGACAGCCTGGAGCATATCAATTTGATAGGCGCTGTTGAACAGGAATTTAAAATGCGTTTTAAAATGAAAGAAGTTTCATCAATGAAAAATGTCGGGGAAATGATGTCCATTATTGAGGAAAGAGGAAAATAAACTTATAAGATATTAAACCGTGATCATGAAAATTCAATTGTCAATTTCGGTCGTTTATTCATATAATGCTTTGAAAGGGGTGTGAATAAATGAAAAAGAAATTATTGTCAGTTGTTATTTCTATGATTACGGTTTTTTCTTTATGTATTCTGCCTGTATCGGCAATGAGACCGGATTCGGACAGAGTTCACGACGGAATTGACGTAAGTGAGTTTCAGGGTGATATTGATTTTGACAGAGTTCATGAATGCGGTATTGAAGTAGTTTATATCAGAGCAGGTTCCGGCGATTATACAGATTCGTATTTTGAATCCAATGCTCGAAAGGCACGTGAATCGGATGTAAAATTTGGTTTTTACTTTTACGTTACCGCTCGTGATGAAGCGCAGGCAAGAGAACAGGCGATACGTTTTGCATCTTTGATCAGAGATAAAGACTATGACTGCCGTCCGGTAATGGATTTTGAGAACTTTTCCGGTTTGTCGATACGAGAAGTTAATAGGATCGGAACTGCTTTTATTGAAGAACTTCATAGGCGAAGCGGTATACTTCCTATGATTTATACCGACGCATATGCTGCCGATAACGTATGGGACGATGAGTTTAAAAAATATCCGCTTTGGGCTGCTGATTATGACGTATATGAACCTGATATAACAAGAGTATGGAGAGACGGCTGGAGCGGTTTTCAGTACACTGATGCCGGAAGAGTATGCGGTATAAGCGGAAATGTTGACAGAGACAGGTTTACCGATACTGTTTATGTTACTGATGATGAGAAGGAAAACCGTCCTGACGGGGATTATTTCTATTATACTGTGGTTTCCGGTGATACTCTTTACAGTATTGCTTCAAGGTATTCAACTACGGTTGAAGAATTAACAAGACTGAATAATATTGAAAATCCAAATTTAATTTACGTGGGAGAAAGAATTAAAGTACCGTTTTAATGTATAAACCTCCTGTTTATGGAAAATAATAATATTGTATTTTGATAAACAGGAGGAAAAAATATGAACTTAAAAGACAGTCAGACCAGAATTAATCTAATGCGTTCGTTTGCGGGAGAAAGTCAGGCAAGAAACAGATATACCTATGCAGCAGAAGCTGCAAAAAGTCAGAGCCTTCATGTAATTGAAGCGGTATTTAAGTTTACTGCCAATCAGGAAAAAGAGCATGGAAAGATTTTTTACAATTATCTAAAGGAAATGACCGGAGAAAATATTACCATTGACGGCAGCTATCCTGTAGATATTTATGACGATGTTTTAAAGCTTCTGCGTTCTGCACAGCATAATGAATTTGAAGAATTTGAACCGGTTTATCCGGATTTTGCAGCAGTTGCAAATCAGGAAGGTTTTACTAATATCGGCGCCAAATTCAATCAGATCGCAAAGATTGAAAAAACACACGGCGACAGATTTGGTATGTTTGCAGATCTTCTGGAGCAGGGCAAGCTGTTTGTATCTGATGTTGAAGAAGAGTGGATGTGTTTGAACTGCGGATATGTTCACAAAAGCTCGGAAGCACCGAAATCATGTCCGGTATGCAGTCATCCTCAGGGATATTTTGTACGTCTGAAGCTTGCACCGTTTACTACTTTGTAGGAGGATTAAAAATATGGGAATAAAAGTAGATCATGTAAGAGGATATGAGGTTTTAGATTCCAGAGGTAATCCTACCGTTAAAGCTGAAGTACTGCTTTCAGACGGAAGCGTCGGCATAGCAAGCGTACCGTCCGGAGCGTCTACCGGAATGTTTGAAGCGGCAGAGCTTCGTGACAACGATTCAGGAAGATATAACGGCAGCGGCGTAACGCAGGCGGTAAAGAATGTCAATTCGGAAATCCGTAAGTCTATGATAGACGCTAAAACTATAGATCAAGGCAGAATAGACAGTATGCTTATTAACCTTGACGGAACAGATAATAAATCAAGATTAGGCGCTAATGCCATACTTGCAGCGTCTCTTGCACTTGCAAAGGCGGCGGCGTCTCATTACAAAATGCCGCTTTACAAGTATATCGGGGGAGTTTCAGCGGATATAATGCCGATTCCGCTTATGAATATTTTAAACGGCGGCGCTCACGCTTCAAATAATATTGATATTCAGGAATTTATGGTTATGCCTGTGGGTGCTGATACTTTCGCAGAATCTCTCAGAATGGGAACTGAAGTTTATCACAGTCTGAAAACAGTTTTGAAGAAAAAAGGTTTATCTACCGCTGTAGGTGACGAGGGCGGTTTTGCTCCGGATTTAAACTCAGATGAAGAAGCAATTGAATGCATACTTGACGCAATTGAACAGGCAGGTTACAATACCGATACTGTAAAAATTGCCCTTGACGCAGCAAGCAGTGAATGGTATAAGGACGGTAAATATTATCTTCCTAAAAGAGGAGTAACCTACGAAACGAATGAATTAATTTCATACTGGGAAGGTCTTGTTTCAAAATATCCTATTATTTCAATTGAAGATCCACTTGGAGAGCAGGACTGGAGCGGCTGGACTGATATGACCAAACGTCTGGGCAAACAGATTCAGCTTGTTGGTGATGACTTATTTGTTACAAATACTCAGCATCTTTCAAGAGGTATAAAAGAAAATGCCGCAAATGCTATTCTTATAAAGTTGAATCAGATCGGTACGCTGACTGAAACTCTAGATGCCATTAAAATGGCAAGATCGGCAGGCTACAGAGCGGTTATTTCTCACCGTTCCGGAGAAACGGAAGATACGACTATAGCAGATCTGGCAGTCGGGACAAATGCCGGACAGATCAAATCCGGGGCCCCTTGCCGTTCTGACAGGGTTGCAAAATATAACCGTCTTTTGCGTATCGGGGCAGAAAACGGTCTGACAAGGTTTAACAGAATATCCGGATAATATAAGGAGCAGCTTTAATGCTGCTCCAAATTTTTATTTGCCGGATTGTCAAGAATTTCTCCTTTTTCGGAAAAGCGTGAACCGTGACAGGGGCAGTCCCATGAATGCTCGGCGTTGTTCCATTTTAAAGCACAACCCATGTGAGTACATCTTTTTTTTGAAAAAGTCATGAGATTTTTTATCGCTTCAAAGCCGTTTATCAATAGCTGAGGCTTTAGAATACTTCTGGAAGGACTGAATATTTCTGCAAAATCTTTTTTCTTATCTGTGATAATATCACTTAGAATCATAGCGGAAAGCATTGCTCCTGTCATGCCCCATTTATTGAAACCGCTTGCAGTGTATAAATCAGGAGTATTTTTTGAATATTGTCCTATATACGGAATTCCGTCAAGGCTCATACAGTCCTGCGCCGCCCAATAATATTTTTCACGTGAATCAGGATAAAATTTGTCGGCAAAATTCCTAAGCTCGGACCAGCCTCCTCCTTGTTTACCTGTTCGATGTCCTCCGCCTCCTATAAGAATAAAATCTTCATAATTTCTGAAAGACATTCCCGTGTGATTTTCGTCAACATACATTCCGTTTACATTTTGTGCATTTTCCAGTGCAATAACGTAGGAACGATGCTGATAGAGCTTGAGAAAATAACTGCCGTGTTTATTAATAAACGGAAAATGAGTGGTAATGATTATTTTGTCGGCGGTTATTTTACCGGAATTGGTAATTGCTGTTTTCCCATTTAGTTCTCGGATAAAGGTATTTTCAAAGATATTTAAATCCTTTGCAATTGCTGAAATAAATCTCAGAGGATTGAATTGTGCCTGATCTGAAAATCGTACTGCTCCTGCCGTTTTAAATGGCAGTGGAATATCATTGCAAAGCTTTGCTTTGTATCCTATTTTATCCAATGCGGAAATTTCATTTTCAAGTTTTTGTCTGTCATTTACTGAATATACAAAATTATCTTTTATTTCATAACCGCATTCAATATTTTTGCATAATTGAGCGTACTTATCAAAAGCCGCTTTATTAGCCTGTAAATACAGCTGTGCGGTTTCCTTATTAAAGCTTTTAAGAATTTTCTGATAGTTCAAGCCGTGCTGGAAAGTAATTTTAGCGGTAGTATTTTGTGTGACGCCGCTGCATATTTTCTCTTTTTCAGCCAGAATATAATTTATACCGTTTTGCTGAAGAAAATATGCAGTCAGTATTCCTGCAATTCCTCCGCCGATAATAAGCACATCTGTTTTTATGTCTTTTTTTAATTCAGGAAATTCCGGAAGTTCAGTATTTTGCTGCCATATTGATTTCATTTTAAAATTTCTCCTGTTTTTATTATATTATTTCATTTATAAATTAATATATACAGGTAGAATTTTTTAAAGTCTGTCAGCTTATTTTTATAATTAATTTTTTTCTATTTTGTCTCTCAGGTCTGTGAGACTGCGGTTGCAGTAACACATTACTTCATACATAAGATTTACTCCGTAGGAAAAAGTATCGCCGTTTACAGGGTTTAAATCAACACTGTAGGCAAGCACAAATAAAATTTCTTCAACACCTTTTGATATCCTCAGAGTATTGTCAAGCTTATTAATTACATCTACATTGGTCATATTTAAATTCCTTTCTGTTTTTTATTGACAACCCACGAAAGGAATGCTATAATAGATTTAGCAGATTCCTTTCGAGGGTTTGTTGTTGTAACGGTAACGCTTGGCATTTGTCGGTGCAGCGTTATCGTTATTTTTTGTCCTGTGACAGAAGTAAATGAATGCCTTGCCTAATGGCTTCTGCTTTTGTAATGTTATTTTTTTCACAGTACTCTAATAATTTCTTATGCATTTCGTCATTAAGCCTTACTTTGACGTCATTTACTTTTGGACTGTCAGTAGGTCTGCCCATTTTTTTGGAACACATATAGTCACCTCACTTTTGAGTTCCATAAATTTATCATATACTATTGTGTTCCAAAAGTCAATAGTTTTTTTATTCATAATTTTTTAATTTACCTATTGACATTTTATGGAAATCGGTATATAATAAACTTATAAGATTTTTATGTATACATAATCTTAAAAAGAAACGGCAACGTATTATTGAGGTGGTAATATGTTGCTGTTTTCTTATTTTATACCGTATGGCATTTCTCATAATTAAATGGAAACTTTCATATAAATTATAAAACAATTATATGGAGGTATACTATGAATGAAATAAAAACTGAAACAGCGCCTGAAAATACTGAGACAACATCTGAAAATACACAGGAGCCTGTCGATTTAATTGAAATGGTAAGAGCTAAGCACAGTGAAGAAACTGTTTATAATTCGGAACGTATGAGTGATGTACTGTTTATGCAGCTGATTTTATGCGTCCTTTTAGTACTGGTATTTGCGGTAATTAAAATGATCGAAGGCGATACTACTGCATGGTTCGTATCTGAATTTAAAAGTATGACCAACGGAGCTGCGGAGGAATTTATAAAGCAGGCAGTCAGTAAGGCTATACAGTATGTAAAATGATTAATGTAAATATTGCAGGACTTAAAATCTCCTTTGAATTCGGTTTTTTTGCAGTGGCGGCGGTTTTCTGCCTTCTTGACGCTCCTGAATTGGCTCTGACTGCGGTATGTGCCTGTGTTATCCATGAGATCGGACATTGTATTGCCGCAGTTATTTCAGATATCAAAATAGAACAGCTTGTGTTCTGGGCAGGAGGAGTAAAAATGATTTCTGCTTCGTCGCTGAAACCGGTATACTCAGAAGTTTTTGTCCTTTTTGCCGGACCTTTTTTTAATTTTGCAGCGGCCTTGTTTTTTTATCTTACCGGTGCAGATTGGGCATTTTCAGTAAATTTGATATTAGGTTTATTTAATCTTCTTCCGTTTTCAAATCTGGACGGAGGAGCAGTACTTAGAAAAATTCTTGAGCACTATGAGTTGAACAGCAGTTTGATTATGAAGGCTGTGGCGATAATTTCGGCTGCTATTATAATTGCATTTTTTTATATTTTTAACACAGGCAATATTACAGGTTATATAACAGTTATTCTTTTGACGGTTTATGAATTCTGCTATTGATTCTTATTCTATTTTATTGTAAAATAATAATATTAGACCAAAGTCATTTGCAGATCGTGCTGAGGTAAATTCAAATCAATAATACTGCGGAAGGCCGCTCTGTATGGAGCAGCCTTCTTTGCCGTATACTTAAAATATGTGCTTTACACATAAAGCCTGGTATAATCAGACGAATACCTTGGAAAATAGATGGGGAAAGTGCATCTTGAATTGAATAGTAGATAAAATGTTGAAAATTATATCGTAATCTAAAGACTATAAATGGGAGGTGGGAAAATGAGAGATACCATTTTAATTGTAGATGATGAGGCAGACATTGTTTCCACTCTTGCAGATTATTTTCTGTATAATGACTATAATGTAATGACGGCAACAAGCGGCACAGAAGCCATTGAAAAAGCTGAAAGACAGCCGGATATCATTCTTCTGGATATCAATATGCCTGATGTGGATGGTCTGGAGGTGTGTGCCCGGATACGGGATTTTGTTAGTTGCCCCATTCTGTTCCTGACAGCCAGAGTGGAGGACAGTGATAAAATCAAAGGTTTCGGTATGGGTGGGGATGATTATGTTGTAAAGCCATTTTCCCTGGATGAGCTTGGCGCAAGAGTTGCCGCACACATCAGACGGGAGCGTCGCAGAGGAGAGACTCCGAAAGTCCGGTTTGATGATAAGTTGTCGATTGACTATACTGAAAGACGATTATACTTTGATAGCGAAGAAATTTCTCTTGCAAAAAAGGAGTTTGATATTATAGAGCTTCTTTCCAGCCATCCTGGGCAGATTTTCAGCAAAGAACGGATTTATGAACTTGTTTGGGGCTATGACAGTGAAGGAGAATCTTCTGTGGTAGCCGAACATATCCGCAGAATTCGCGCAAAGCTGGCGGCGAGAGTTACAAAACCATATGTGGAAACGGTTTGGGGAGTGGGATACAAATGGGTAAAATGAAAGATTTCTTTAAAAGAAAATCTATTAAGACAGCATTCACTATATCTATGCTCGCCTGTATTTTTTCTGCTTTGCTGCTATCCTTAGCTCTATCAAACTTTTGTCAGTGGGGGCAGTCCAGATACTATAAAAAATATCAAATTCAATTTGGAGTATCCAATCCCGAAATGGTGATTGGATTTGAAAAGACAGAAGGAAATATATCTTATCAGACGCCACTGAATTTAAAGGATCATTTTACGCGGACAGATCGAACTGTATATAATATTCTTGGATTTTTGAGTGTCGGTGTGTATCCAATTTGTTTTATTTTCTGTATTGCAGTCACCAGTGTTCTGTTTTATAAACGACAACTACAGGAGCCTATTACTATACTGGATCATGCCGCTGGTAAGATTGCCGAAAATAATTTGGACTTCAAAATCATCTATGATAAAGAGGACGAGCTGGGAAAGCTGTGTGTTTCTTTCGAGAAAATGCGTCAGGCGCTGCAGGAAAGCAATGAAGAAATGTGGCGGCAGATGGAGGAACGTAAACGGTTGAATGCAGCGTTTGCCCATGACCTGAGAACACCGCTGACAGTCCTGAAAGGACAAAGCGAGCTTCTGCGGAAATATGCGCCGAAAATGACAGCTGAAAAAGTGAGTGATACCTCAAAGATGATGTACCGGCATATTGTAAGGCTGGAAGAGTATGTGCAAACCATGGGGGAGCTGCAGCGGCTGGAGGATATTATGATTGTTCGGCAGCCTGTAACGATGGATGCGCTTTGCAGGCAGTTCAGGGAAACCGGAGAAGCCGTGTGTAACGGGAAAGTATTTTTCTGCGAGGTTATTGGTGACGAGCATGTTGATTTGAATATAGACACTACCATTGTTATGCGGGTGTTTGAGAATTTGCTTGCCAACGCAGTGCGGTTTGCAAAGGAAAAGATTAAGGTATTGACAAAGTTGCAAGATGGTTATCTGTATTTGACTGTTTCCGATGATGGAGCTGGATTTGCGGAAAAGGATTTGGAGAATGCCACAAAGCCGTTTTACAAAACAGTGCGGGAAACTGATAACGAGCATTTCGGTATGGGGTTGAATATCTGCAAGATCCTTTGTGAGAAGCATGGAGGATATATCCGACTGAGCAACCAGGACGGGGCGGTGATTACCGTGGCGTTCAGACAGTGACATGATATGTTACAATTAAATATCATTACTTTAGCAGGCGGTCATCCATTATTGGTGGCTGCCTGTTTAAGCATATAAAATGACGATTTATTTCACAAAATATTTTTAACAAGTAGATAAAAAGTTGAAAATCTCCCTTTATACTATACCTATCAGATGAGAAACCATCTGGAGAAAGGAGCTTTTTCAAATGAACAATTCTATAGAAATCAAAGGGTTGAATAAATTTTACGGAAAGAAGCAGGCGCTTTTTGATGTGAATCTTTCCATTCATCAAGGTATGTTTGGTCTGCTGGGTCGCAACGGTGCTGGCAAGACCACTCTGATGAAGACATTGGCCACATTACTTCAAAAGAAGGACGGAGAAATTACCGTGTGCGGCGTTCCAATAGAAAACGCCAAAGAGATTCGCAAGATTATCGGGTATCTGCCTCAGGAGTTTTCCATGTACCCATCCATGAATGTAGGGGAAGCCATGGAATATCTGGCAATCCTGTCAGGACTCAGTGGAGCAGAACGAAAAGAACGAATCAACGCACTACTCAAAAAAGTGAATCTGACAGAGCACCGGAACAAAAAGGTAAAAGCGCTTTCCGGCGGCATGAAACGCCGGCTTGGAATTGCCCAGGCGCTGCTCAATAACCCTAAGGTGCTGATTGTTGACGAACCTACCGCCGGGCTGGATCCGGAGGAACGTGTCAGATTCAGAAATCTGCTGTCTGAAATCGCCGAAGATAAGATTGTGATTCTGTCCACCCACATTGTAGGGGACATTGAAGCCACTTGTGAGGATATCGCCATCATCAACGAGGGCAGGGTTATCTATAACGGTACAGTAGATGAACTTTTGCAGGCAGCAGAAGGCAGAGTATTTACCATGACAGCTTCCAAGCGAGAACTTCCCCAGCTTAAAAGGCAGCTTACCATCACCAGCATGCACACTCAGGGCAACAAGGTTCACATTCGATTTATTGAGGATACTTTGATGCAAGGTGCAAAGGCATGTGAACCGAATATTGAGGATGCATATATGCTGTATCTCCACTCCAGCGGCGTTCGAGAGATTTTGGGTGAAATTGGGGGTGAGTGGTAATGCTGTTGTTGCAGGAAATCAAAAAAATTGTAAAATCCGTTCCATACTTGATTTTCGTTGCAGCTGTTGTGATTGGTCTGTTCTCTCAGGGGGTATTCCGGTTTCATGAAGATCTCCTTGAGGAACCTCAGCCGGGCGGCAGTTACGGATTTAAACATGAGGAAATAGCAGAACAGATTATGCCGGCTGCGTTGAGAGACCTGTTGACCGAGTTTAGTAATAATAATTATACGACGTATCCCATTGGATTTATCAAGCATGTAAAGCTCAGCGAAGACAAGCAGGAAAGAATGGCCGAAATCCTTTCTGAGATTACAGGGAATGATAAGGAAAGAATTTTGCAGGAAGTAGCAGGGATTACGCCCGGCGGTTCCGACAATTATACCTTTCAAATCGGCGGGGATGGTATGCAGCAGGACGGCAATGGAGGCTTTACCATAAGTTCGGATGATAAACAGCAGAGCAGTCCTGAAAAGATGACATTTGCAGTAAGGGATGATATGGACTATGCCCGATTTAAAGAGCTGATGGGGCAGGCGGACGATCTTCTGGGCGGTGGTTCCAACTACGCGGTGGATTCGCTGATTGGGTACGGAACGGTTCCTTTGACCTATGAGGAGGCAAAAGAGCAATACGACCTTGCGGTCACTTCCGATAGAGTGACCGGCGGCTATGCCCGTCTGTTCTCAGACTATGCAGGCGTTATGGTGCTGTCAATCCTGCCGGTATTTCTGGCGGTCATCCTGAGCATGAAGGACCGGCGTGCTAACATGGAGGCGCTTATCTATACAAAGAAAATGTCCGCAGCTAAACTGACCTTTATCCGGTACTTGGCGCTTGTTATCGCAGTCATGGTTCCGGTAATCATTTTATCCTATGTATCAAACATGATGGTTTGGAGCAGCTATAGCGGAATACAGCTGGATTATCTAGCTCCCCTCAAGTATGATTTCGGTTGGCTGATGCCCAGTGTGATGATTTCCACGGCCATTGGTATGTTTTTGACGGAGCTGACCGGTACGCCCATTGCCGTTGCAGTACAGGGGCTTTGGTGGATGTTTGACGTCAATCTGGGAATCAAAACCGTTCATTCGGGATATTCCCTGTTTCGTCTGGCACCTCGCCACAATGCGGGGGCAGATTCCTTATTCCGAACCCAGGACTATCTGGATCATTTCCAGAATCTTGTGCAGAACAGGCTGCTAATAGCGGGAATCTCTCTGGTACTGATCTTACTCACAATTTTAATCTATGAAGCAAAAAGAAAGGGGAAATTCGGTGGAAATGCATTCTTCCAAAAAGCAGTTTCTGGTATTAGAAATCGCAAAAATCAATCTCAGGCATAATGCACTTTTATCCATTGCAGTGGCTGTTCTTTTATGCCTTGTCACTCCATTCCTCATTGGCACAGCCAATCTGGATCGGAATTCCGCAGCCATGCCGCTGGAGATGTTTGTTTCTTTAATTGGCATTGTGCTTCTGACGCCGGTATTTCAGCCGGAACAGAACGAAGAAATCGACGATCTGGTGTCTTCCAAGTATTGCAGCACAGCAAAGGTTCATTTGATACGAACGGTGTATTCCGTGGGAATTGCCGCCTTGTTAATCTGCGTATTTACCGTATATATGAAAATGCAAAGCTGTGATGTAGCACCGATTTTGGCGTTTGGAACAATAGCGGATGCCCTATTCTTAGGCTCCATGGGCATGCTGACCTCCGCGCTGACTGGAAATACAGTCATCGGATACATGCCGCCGCTGCTTTATTACGCACTCAACATCGGTATGGGGCCAAAGCTGGGAAGTTTTTATCTGTTCTCTATGATAACGGGCAGCTACACTGCAAAGCTGTGGCTGTTCGTTGCGGGAATGCTGATGATGGCAGCAGCTTTATTCTATCAAAGGATTCGTAAGCGCATGGTTTAATGAAAAGGACACCAACACGCAGTGTTCGCTGCGTCTTGGTGTCCTTTTGTTGAAAATTGAAAGAAATAGGCTTTCTTATGCCTCATTGACAAATAGTTGTTTTTTGCGTATAATTAAACTTAAAGTTTAATTATTGGAGGGTACTCAGCGGCTATATTTTCCCGATGTACGCTTCTTGGTTCTTTTTTCTCCTTCCCATTAATAAATCAACTTTTGTGAAAACGGGAAATCACAGTCTGAAAGGAGTATTTGCATGAAACACGTATGTATGCTTATATCGGTGGCCGATATTAACACCGCAAGAAAATTTTATGAGGATTTATTCGGATTGGAAGTATTTCAGGATTACGGCAGAAACATTGCTTTTACCTGCGGCCTGGCATTGCAGCAGGATTTTGACTGGCTTGTAAATCTGCCGAAAGAAAAGATATTAAAAAAATCCAACAATGCGGAAATCGTTTTTGAGGAACAGAACTTTGACGGTTTCCTGAACAAACTGAAAGAATACCCGGACATTGAATATCTGGGAGAAGTAATCGAGCATAGCTGGGGCCAGCGAGTGATCCGATTTTACGATTTGGACGGGCATATCATAGAGGTCGGCGAGGATATGAAAATGGTGATAAAGCGTTTTCTTTCTTCCGGCATGACTATGGAAGAAATTTCAGTGAAAATGGATGCATCCGTGGAGGATTTGACAAAACTTTTAAACAGCTAATACATGGTGGACTAATACACAAAACGGAACCATTTTGATGATTCTGCGTTTATATGAATATCTACTTTTTAGGAGACCATATGCTATGAGAAAACAACTGCTACTAATTTTAACGCTGAGCCTTATATTGGCAGTCACCGCTTGCAGAACGTCCAGTGGTGGAGGATCAGAAGTGGACGAAAACGGAAAAGCCACATTCCAAGCGACTATATTAGAAGTACGTGATGGCTATTACCTTGTCGAGCCTGTTGACGGAAGTACAGAATTGAACAGCGCAGACCTGATAACAGTTCCTATTACAAATATTAATCCCTCACCGGAGCCGGAAGTCGGAGATGTTTTGGAAATTGAATATGACGGTTCGATCGCAGAATCATATCCTGCACAAATTACTAATGTTTATAGCATTCGTATTGTCGAATAACTAAAATGTTGATAAAGATTCCAGTGTGATGGATGTATTTGTATGTGTGGAATGACAACTGATTTATAAAATATAAATCGTAATTTGCAGAGGTGATATTTTGAAAAAAGTAATTTTATATATTCACGGAAAAGGCGGAAGCTATTTAGAAGCTGAACAATACAAGAAAAATTGTTTGGGTTTTGATATTATTGGGATAGACTACAATGATTATATCCCGTGGATTGTACAAAATCAAATTCAATCAGTCTATGACAAAGCAAATGAAAGATACGATTATGTTTATTTAATTGCAAACAGCATAGGGGCTTATCTTGCAATGCACACATTGCAGAATTGTGACATTGAAAAGGCGTTATTTATATCACCTGTACTTGATATGGAACGTCTTATACTGGACATGATGAGTTGGGCAAATGTATCGGAGAAGGAGCTGAGTGAGAAAAGAGAAATCCCTACGGACTTTGGGGAAACATTATCATGGAAATATTTATGCTTTGTTAGGGAAAACCCTATAACATGGAACGTTCCTACAGAAATCCTATATGCAGAAAATGATAACCTCGTATCTCACCAAACAGTAAATGAATTTGTTAGTAGTCACAATGCACATCTGACTGTAATGAAAAATGGGGAACACTGGTTTCATACATATGAGCAGATTGACTTTTTGGATAATTGGATGAAAAAGACAATACGATAAAATCGAAATTTGCGGAGGAAATATTATGCTTGAAAATATACCGTCTCCATCAACAATGACTGAATTGCTCGGAAAATCTCTGTTTGAAGTCTGGCAAGAGTTATGTTCGGCTATTGATGAAAAATACCAAATGGAACGATTATGGAATACTGGTGGTAAGAATTGGACTTACGAATATAAATATCGTAGGGGCGGTAAAACACTTTGTTGCCTATATGCGAAAAGTAATTGCGTTGGTTTCATGATTATCTTTGGGAAAGATGAAAGAACAAAATTTGAAGATATAAGAACTACTCTTTCTAATGCCGTTTGCAGGCAATATGATGAAGCAAAAATTTATCATGATGGAAAATGGGTAATGTTTGAACCGACTGATACTGCTGTACTTGAAGATTATATTAAATTGTTGGCTATTAAAAGAAAACCGAATCGGAAATAACAATTCCAGCTTATATGAATATACTGGGAAATTAAAGCGACAAATTCAATCTGGATTTGAGGTGATATAGGGTGAAGCGTTGTATTGTAGTAACCGATATAGTCAAGCATATTTAATAAATTTTTGGAGGTTATAACATGGCTATATCGAAAAATAGAATATATCCCCGTACAGGTGATACCGAAACAGTTTATCTGAAAAATGTAATTACTAATCCCAATATTGAGATTGGTGATTATACAATGTATAACGATTTTGCTCACAATCCGTGTGATTTTCAAAAGAATAATGTGCTGTATCATTACTCGGTCAATCATGACCGACTTGTGATTGGAAAGTTCTGCTCGATTGCCTGTGGTGCAAAATTTATATTCACAAGCGCAAATCATTCTCTGAAATCCTTATCGACTTATCCGTTTCCTATCTTTTTTGAAGAATGGGATTTAGATGTGACAAATATTACGGATGCATGGGATAATAAGGGAAATATTATCATTGGTAATGATGTATGGATTGGTTATGAAGCTGTAATTCTTTCTGGAGTAACGATTGGAGATGGAGCAATCATTGGAACTCATGCAGTGGTTACAAAGGACGTACCGCCATATACAATTGTCGGTGGTGTGCCAGCGAAGTCTATACGCAAGCGATTTGATGACAAGACTATTGCAAGGTTGTTGGAACTGAAATGGTGGGATTGGCCAGAGGAACGAATTAAAGCCAATCTTGAAATCATACAGTCTGGTAGAATTGATGAATTAAATTGATTTATATTTGGGAGTGTGGGGAATCATATCTTCCCCATAACTTCCAGTTTATCGGACATAAGAATATATTATCATAGAGCTAGGTGCAGAATTTATAAAAGGATTATCATGAAGTGAACAGATACATACAAGAAACGGATATGCTTGATTATTCAGATATCTATATTCAGAGGTTAATACAAGACAAAGATTGGTTGGAATTATCTGATTTTGACCGCATAAAAGCAATCTACAACTATGTGCGGGACGAAATCCTGTTTGGATATAATATAGACGACAGTATTCCCGCATCCAAAGTTCTGGCTGACGGTTACGGTCAGTGTAATACAAAAGGCACTCTGTTTATGGCACTGCTGAGAGCTTGCAATATCCCATGCAGAGTACATGGCTTTACGATTGACAAAAAACTGCAAAAAGGGGCAATGACGGGATTGGTTTATAGATCAGCTCCAAAGAATGTATTGCATAGTTGGGTAGAGATATTCTTTGAAGATATCTGGTATGAATTGGAAGCATTTATTTTAGACAACTCATATTTCTCTAAATTACAACAGGCACACAGCGATTGTGTCGGGGCATTCTGTGGTTATGGTGTTGGCGTAAAAGATTTTCAGCACCCTGTCATTGATTTTGACAGGAACAACACCTATATACAAAGCGAAGGTATCAATCAGGATTTTGGAATATATGACTGCCCAGATGATTTTCTGAAAGAGCATCGGCAGGAAATGTCAGTAATAAAGGCATTTGCATATAGAAATTTAGGACGGCATCTTATGAACAGAAATGTAAAGAAAATACGAAATTCTAGTTGAATATAAATTTGTTTGTTGGGAATTTTAAAGCGGCAAATCAGATTTTGAGGAGAAACATATGATACAAAAAGTAAATTTGAAAGAGAATGTAAATGCGATTGATCGCCTGTTCCTCTATAAGAGGGTGGGTACATTGAATAACCATATGTTAAATGTGTTGCAAGCGGAACATAGAACTTTAGATTTTCATATACATGAAAATTCTGATGAACTGTTCTACTGTATTGAGGGCGAATTTGATATTGAGTTTGAGGACGGATTAACACATTTATGCGAGGGAGATTTTATAATAATTCCTAAAGGAATGAAGCATCGTCCAATATGTAACGAATTGGTTAAATGCCTGTTGATTGAAGTTGAGGGAACTCTCAATCAAGAAAATACGGGTGGAACATACACAGAGTAAGTAGATATAGTAGTGGCAACTTCCAGCTTGTCGGGAAGTTGCAGAGAGTGAAAAATTGAAATTTGAAGGGATAAGAATATGTCTAATTCATATCAGATAATAGATGAAAAAACATGGGAAAGGGCAATGCACTGCATGGTTTTTAGAAACAGTATTGAACCTGCTTTTTGTATAACATTTGAAGCAGATATTACAGATTTTAAGCGTATGGTCAAGGAACAGGGAATATCGTTTACATTGGCTATGGTATATGCGGTATGCAAATGTGCAAACAAAATAGAAGCCTTTCGTTATCGTTTTGTAGACGGACAAGTAGTTCTTTATGATAGGATAGATACTGCCTTTACTTATTTGAATAAGGAAACTAATTTATTCAAAGTAGTAAATGTTCCAATGATAGATGATTTAAAGGAATACTGTGAATTGGCATTAAAAACAGCAGATGAACAGAAAGCATACTTTACAGGACCATTAGGAAATGATGTTTTCCAATGTTCACCTATGCCTTGGGTTACATACACTCATATATCACATACAAACTCCGGAAAGAAGGATAATGCAACACCTCTTTTTGATTGGGGAAAATACTATGAAAAAGATGGAAAAGTTTTGATTCCAATTTCTGTGCAGGCACATCATTCCTTTGTGGATGGATTGCATATAGGACAGTTTGTAGAAGAATTGCAAAAATTTCTGAGCGAGTGTTAATTTCTGGGTTATGAATGCAATAATAAAAAGATTAATGTAAATTTTCTAAGATTCGAGTATGTATTAAGCGAGTTTTAGTGGTCGGAAAAAATTGTGGCCATTAGTTGTGTAAAGAAAAAAACAGAGCTTTTCCCATTAGAAAAATAAAGAGAGAATCATATGTCTGAGAGGAGAATAACGTGGATTTACAAGACATAAAAACGCCTGGATTATCATGCGATTTGCACGATAATCCAGATATAAAAGAAAGAGAATTGGCATTAAGTCACAAAATTTTGATGAGTGTGGAGAAACCGGCAAGATATATAGGCGGTGAATCGGGAAGCGTTATAAAGGATAAAGAAAAAGTCAGCGTACGCTTTGCCTTTTGCTTTCCTGATTCCTATGACATAGGCATGTCGCATCTTGGAATGAAAATACTTTATTCCCTTACCAATCAGAGAGAGGATTACTGGTGCGAAAGAGTATTTGCTCCCGGAATTGATTTTGAAGAAATTATGCGCAGAGAAAACATTCCTCTTTATGCACTGGAAAGTCTTGATCCGGTAAAGGATTTTGATTTTATAGGATTTACTATGCAGTACGAGCTTTCATACACAAATGTTCTAAATATGCTGGATTTGGCAGGACTTCCTGTTTTTGCAAAGGACAGAAGCGACGAGCTTTTTAATATTGTTGTTGCCGGAGGGCCTTGCGTATGCAATCCCGAGCCGCTGGCAGATTTTTTTGATCTGTTTATTCTCGGCGAGGGAGAAGAAGTAAACCTTGAACTTATGGACTTGTATAAGGAAATGAAAAGTCAGGGAGCTGCCAAAAAGGAATTTTTAAGAAAAGCCGCAGATATTCATGGGATTTACGTTCCGTCGCTTTACGATGTTAGTTATAACGAGAACGGTACGGTCTGTCAGATTGCTCCGCTGGAAGGTGTTTCACCAACAGTTAAAAAGCGTATTATTGACGATTTTGACAAGGTTTTCTATCCGGACGAATTTGTAGTGCCGTTTACTGATATAGTTCATAACCGTGCGTCTGTGGAGGTACTGAGAGGCTGTATAAGAGGGTGCAGATTCTGTCAGGCAGGATTTTTATATCGTCCGTTCAGAGAAAAATCAGCGGAAACAGTGTGCGGACAGGCAAAAGCATTATGTGAAAATACCGGGTATGAGGAGTTGTCACTGGCATCGCTTAGTACTTCCGATCACTCTGAAATTGCAGATATAATAGGCGGACTGATACCGTATACGGAAAAGGAGCATGTAAATTTATCTTTACCGTCTTTGAGAGTGGATAACTTTTCAAAAGAGCTTATGGACGAAATTAAAAAGGTACGCAAAAGCGGACTTACCTTTGCTCCCGAAGCAGGCACTCAGCGTTTAAGAGATGTTATAAATAAAAATGTCACAGAAGACGAGGTTATGAGAACCTGCCGTACTGCCTTTGAGGGCGGATATACAAACGTAAAGCTTTACTTTATGATGGGTCTTCCTACAGAAACAGATGAGGATATTAAAGGTATTATTGAACTTGCACAGCGTGTGGTAGATCTTTTTTATTCAATTCCCAACAGACCAAAAGGAAAGGGCGTTCAGGTATCTATCAGTACTGCAACGTTTGTGCCTAAGCCCTTTACTCCGTTTGAGTTTGAACCTCAGGCAACAAGAGAAGAAATAATGCATAAACAGCAGGTTCTTATGGACAGTATTTCATCGAAAAAAATCAAGGCAAGCTGGCATGATCCGTCTACAAGTATTCTAGAGGCTGTATTGGCAAGAGGCGACAGACGTCTTGGACAGGTTATTTATAAAGCATGGCAGAAAGGCAGCAAGTTTGACAGCTGGGGAGAGCATTTTAATTTTGATAACTGGAGCGAAGCTTTTGACGAATGCGGATTGACAATGGAATTTTATGCAAGCCGCAAAAGGGAATATGACGAGGTAATGCCTTGGGATCATCTTGATTACTATATTTCGAAGGAATTTCTGATCAGGGAAAATAAAAAGGCGAGAGCTGCTCAGACTACTGAGCATTGCAGAAATAAATGTTCAGCATGCGGAGTAAGCCGTAAAATCGGGAGGGCTTGTTTTGAATAAAGTAAGAGCAGTATTTGAAAAAAGAGGAAGAGCCAAATATATTTCCCATCTTGACTTAAATCGCTGTATGCAGAGAACTTTCAAACGCTCCGGACTTCCGGTGTGGTATACCGAGGGTTTTAATCCTCATATTTATATAATGTTTGCACTTCCTCTTTCCTTAGGGTATGAAAGCTCTATTGAAATAATGGATTTTAATCTTACGGAGGAAGTACCTTTTGAAGAAGTAAAGGAAAAGCTTAACAAGGTTATGCCCGAAGGCATAAAAATTGTAAAAATTTATACTCCTGAAACAAAGCATACCGCTATAAAATATGCCGATTTCAAAATTACATTCAAGGGTATCGGAAGTGAGTTGCAGTCTGAATTCAGACGCTTTATGGAACAGGAGCAGATAAATACTGTCAAGAAAACCAAGCGAAAAGGTGAAAAGCTAATAGATTTAAAACCGGATATAAAAATTATATCCGAAGAATTTCAGGACGGTAGATTCGTACTTGTCCTGAGACTTCCGGCAGGAACGGAAAAAAATATTAATCCGTCTCTGGTTACCGATTTGTTTGTACCGTTTTGCTGTACGGACGTGGAAATTGAATCAGTTGAGAGAATAGCGGTAATTTCTGAAAAAAATGAAGATTTTTTGTAAAAGGTATTGCAATTTTTTTTATTTTATGGTATGATATTAAAGCATTTAAATCCGCAGGCAATATGCTGTGCGAGAGTTTATGCCATTAAATGACATTAAACAGGGCAGTCCGCTGCCGCAGAGATTGGTACAGTCTCATAGAGTGCGGTAAGAATGCCGGAAATCAGGAGGAAAAAACAATGAACGCACTTGAAATGATCAGTAATTCAAGCATGAAAACTGAAGCGCCTAAGTTTGAAATCGGCGATACTGTTAGGGTACATGTAAAGATCAAGGAAGGCGATAAAAGCCGTATTCAGGTTTTTGAGGGTACTGTTATCGCAAAGAAGCACGGCGGTATAAGCGAAACATTTACTGTAAGACGTGTTGCTCACGGTTGCGGAATCGAAAGAGTATTTCCGCTGCATTCACCTGTTGTTGACAAGGTTGAAGTTGTAAGACACGGTAAGGTTCGCAGAGCTAAGCTTTATTATCTTCGTGACAGAGTTGGCAAGGCGGCTAAGGTCAAAGAACTTATTAAGTAAGATAAGGCGGTCTCCGGCAGATAATCCTGCCGGAAGGCATTGTGCCTTCTTGAGGGACGTTAAAGTCCCTTTTTTGCTATTAGGCAATATTGAGTGCGAGTGCATTTAATAAATTTTATTACCATTAATTTATGAAATCGAGGACAAGATAATGGAAGAGCAGCAGATTATTGAAAATACAGAGGGAAACGCAGAGGAAAAAAAAGGAAGTACATTCAGTGATTTTATGGAGATCTGTGAGTCGGTTATTACTTCTGTTTTTGTAGTGCTTTTATTATTTACCTTTGTTGCAAGACCTGTAACAGTTGACGGAAGATCAATGGTTCCTACTCTTAATGATAAGGATAAGCTTATTATGAGTACTTTTCTGTATACTCCTAAAGCCGGAGATATTGTTATTATAGAAAATGAACATTCCTATGTTTATGAAGCGGGAACGACAAATATTGTTGAAGGCGGGAGTTTAGACAAGCGTCTTATTAAAAGAGTTATAGCCGTGGGCGGACAGACCATTGATATTAATTTTGAAAGCGGAGAGGTTAGCGTTGACGGAGAAGTGCTCAGGGAAAATTATATAAGCGAACCTACAAGACTTGATCCGGGAGCGTTTACATATCCTTTAACAGTTCCGGAAGGTTATATTTTTGTTATGGGTGACAATAGAAACAATTCTACTGACAGTCGTGACGCTCATGTTGGATTTGTCAAGGAAGAAGATGTTCTTGGAAAGGCTTTACTGCGGTTCTATCCTTTTGAAAATTTTTCTGTACTTGACTGACGGCAATTAAGGAGTACAAGATTTGGAAAATAATAAAATGACGAAGGAGAAACGTGAGGCGCTTATTGACAGTATACTTGCGGAGGCTAGGAGCGGTGCTTATAAGCCTAAAGCTCGGGCTTTTGTACGGACTGTAAACAGACAGGAAGATGCTGAAAAAAACGATGTAAAGTCCTCTTCGGATAACCTTGAATGTATGCCGGAGCAGAAAGTATCAGCACCGGCAATAACTGCAGTTATTCCAGATGATGATAAAATCATTGAATCAAGCCGTATAACTGCGGAAAAAATTGAAAAAATCCGTCGGCAAAAGCTTGAAAAGCAAAAAGCTGAAAAGCTGCGAGCTGAAGAAGCTGCGATAAATATTTCCCAACCGGATTTTTCTGAAACTGAAGAAATAACTCCGGCAGTGAAAAAACGTAAAAAATCCGGATCATCTGTTCTGTATGATATACTCGATGTGGCAGAATGGGTCATTACAGTTTCGTTTATAATTATTCTTTTGTTCACTTATATTATGGGAATAGCGTCGGTTTCCGGAGGCTCAATGGAACCTACTCTGAAGAACGGTGATACTCTTCTAGTAATGAGTGCAGGTTATAGTGCTGATACGGGAGACATTGTTGTTATAGATGATAAAAAAGCCAATCTTATCGGCGAAGATGATCGTGTTATTGAAAAGGACGGACTGGGCTGTAAAATAGTAAAAAGGATAATTGCCAAAGGCGGAGATACCATAGATATTGATTTTGAAAAGGGTATCGTTTATGTTAACGGAAAAGTCCTGGAAGAAAATTATATAAGCGAACCTACAACAAGAGATGAATTTGCCTTTGAATATCCGCTTACTGTTCCGGATGGATATGTGTTTGTTATGGGAGATAACAGAAATATTTCCAAAGACAGCCGCCATTCAGATGTGGGACTTGTATCTGAGGAAGATATTATCGGAAAAGTTATTTTGCGAATGTATCCGTTTTCAGACTTTGGTACTGTAAAATAAAGGGAAAGGGGAACTGATTTATGGCAGAAATGGGGAATATTCAGTGGTTTCCCGGACATATGACAAAAACAAGACGAATGATCCAGTCAAATCTTTCTCTTGTTGACGGCATTGTGGAAATTCTTGACGCCAGAGTACCTGAATCAAGCAGGAATCCGGAGATGGACAGACTTGTTAAGGACAAGCCGAGAATGTTTATTTTAAATAAAGCTGATATGGCGGACGACAACGCTACGGCAAAATGGATAAATCATTATAAATCAAAAGGTTTTACGGTTATAAAGTGTAATTGTAAAAACGGAGACGGAATAAAGGGTTTTCTTCCGGCAGTCAGGAATCAGCTTTTAAAAGAACTGATGGATAAACGCCGTGCAAAGGGTATTGAAGGCGCTCCTCTGAGACTTATGATTGTAGGCATACCTAATGTGGGAAAATCCTCTTTTATAAACAGAATGGCGAAGGCAAAAAAGGCTAAGGTTGAGGACCGTCCCGGAGTTACCCGTACGAAACAATGGGTAAAGCTTGGGGATAATGTTGAAATGCTTGATATGCCCGGCGTTTTATGGCCTAAATTTGAAGATCAGGAAGTAGCAAGAAAACTTGCTTTTACAGGCGCTGTAAAGGACGATATTCTTGATATTGAAGCCCTTGCTTCTCTTCTTCTTGAAAATCTTTCGTCACTATATCCGCAGGCTCTTGAAGAGCGATATAAAATTGATACTCAGGGTACAGGCTTTGAACTGCTGGAAAATGTGGGAAGAAAAAGGGGTATGCTGGTTTCCGGCGGAGAAGTTAATACTGAAAGAGCAGCAATTACTGTTTTGGACGAATTCAGAAGCGGCAAGCTAGGCAGACTTACTCTCGAACTTCCGGCGGAGGTGCAATAAAATGGACGCTTTGTGGGAATATGATGAGGCGGTCAGAAACAGCATCGGAGTTTTCTGCGGAGTTGATGAAGCAGGCAGAGGTCCTCTTGCCGGTGATGTTTATGCGGCGGCGGTAATTTTAAATCCTGACAATTATATCGAAGGACTCAATGATAGTAAAAAGCTATCTGAAAAAAAGCGTGAAAAGCTTTATGATGAGATTATTGAAAAGGCAGAAGATTACTGTATTGCAAGAGCGACTATTGCAGAAATAGAGGAAATAAATATTCTGAATGCCGCAATGCTCGCAATGAAGAGGGCGGTTTTAGGTCTGGAAACAAAACCGGCGCTTGTATTGGCAGACGGTAATAAAACTCCCGATGTACCATGTGAGGCAAGAGCTGTGGTAAAAGGCGATGGTAATTCGGCGTCCATAGCGGCGGCTTCAATACTTGCTAAGGTTACAAGGGACAGGTATATGCTTGAAATGGCGAAAAAGTATCCGGAATACGGATTTGAAAAGCATAAGGGATACGGTACAAAACTTCACAGAGAAAAAATACTTGAGCTTGGTCCTTGTCCTATACACAGGCCTTCGTTTTTGAAAAAGATTTATGCAAAAAAATAACTATGGACGTGATGTCGAGCTTCAGATATGCAGATATATTGAAAATGAGGGAATGAAAATTCTTGCTCGAAATTATACCGTTAAAGGCGGAGAAACTGATATAATTGCCATTGATGGGGAATACATATGCTTTATTGAAATAAAATTCAGGAAATTGGAAGCAGTTGAAATTAGCAGAAGCGTTGGCATAAAAAAACAAAGACGGATAATAAAATCCGCAGAAAAATATTTAAGGGAAACAGACTGCGAACTTCAGCCTAGGTTTGATGTGGTTTTTGTTACAGCTGAGGACGAAGGGGTCAGTCTTGAATATATGAAAAACGCCTATGACGGTTCCGGCGTTTGATACTAAAAAGGGTGGTATTTATGTATTATAAGAGTACACGAAACAGTGATATTAAAGTTGAAAGTGCAGTTGCTATCACACAGGGCATTTCAGAGGACGGCGGACTTTTTGTTCCGGAATCTATTCCTGAACTGACTATGGACGAGATCAAGTATCTGTCAGGTCTTAATTATTCATGCGGAGCAGCTTATATTTTTAAGAAGTACCTTACAGATTTTACAGATGCAGAAATTCAGTACTGTACGGATAACGCTTACAGTACAAAGAATTTTGAAACTGAAAATATTGCTGAAATAGCAGAACTTTTTGACGGAACATATATGCTTGAACTGTGGCATGGTCCTACATGTGCGTTTAAAGATATGGCTCTTCAGATTCTGCCTTATTTCCTTACAACTTCAGCAAAGAAAATTAATCTGGACAAGAAAATTATTATTCTTGTTGCAACTTCAGGTGATACCGGTAAGGCGGCTCTTGAAGGCTTTAAGGACGTTGAAGGAACTCAGATTCTCGTTTTCTACCCTGAGGACGGCGTAAGTCCTATGCAGAAAAGACAAATGACAACACAGTCAGGTTCAAACGTAGGCGTATGCGCAGTAAAGGGTAATTTTGACGATTGTCAGAACGGTGTAAAGGCGATCTTCACAGACAAGGAAATCAAGGAAAAGATGAATGCCGCAGGACTTATGTTCTCAAGCGCAAATTCCATTAACTGGGGACGTCTTGTTCCGCAGATCGTTTACTATATTTCTTCTTATGCGTCCCTTGCTGAAAGCGGAGAAATTGCACTGGGTGATAAAATTAACGTTGTTGTTCCTACAGGTAACTTCGGAAATATTCTGGCGGCTTACTATGCTAAGAAGATGGGACTTCCAATAAACAAGCTTATTTGTGCTTCAAACGTTAACAAGGTTCTTACAGACTTTATTGAAACAGGTGTTTATGACAGAAACAGAGATTTCTATGCAACATGCTCGCCGTCAATGGATATTCTTATTTCAAGCAATCTTGAAAGACTGCTTTATATGATTACAGATCAGAATGACGCTCAGATCAGAGAATGGTTTGGCAGTCTGGCAGAAACAGGAAGATATGAAGTGACTGACGATGTTAAGAAAGTACTTAAAGAAGAATTCTTCGGCGGTTACTGTGATGACGAACAGACAAAGGCCACTATCAGCGAGATCTACAAAAAGTATTCATATACATGCGATACTCATACAGCAGTTGCTGTAAAGGTTTATGAGGACTATAAAAAGGCTACGGGAGATGAAACAAAAACTCTAATTGCCTCAACAGCTAGTCCATATAAGTTCAGTGCAAGCGTTCTTGAAGCAATTGAAGGCAAAAAGTCAGATCTTGACGAGTATGATATGGTCGCAAGGCTTGCAGAGCTTTCTGATATTACTGTTCCGTCTGCTCTTGCTGATTTAAAAAATAAGGAAAGAAGATTTACGGGTTCTATTGAAAAGTCTGATATGAACAACTACGTTCTTAAGGATTTCGGTCTGGCGTAATGGCGTTATTTGTAATCGGCGATCTTCACCTTGCTCTGAGCGTATCCAATAAGAAAATGGATATATTCGGAGGCTGGGAAAATTACATGGAGCTTCTTGAAAAAAACTGGAATGAGCATATTACTTCTGAAGATACCGTTGTGCTCGCTGGCGATAGTTCATGGGCTATGAATATCCGTGACGCCTATGAGGATTTTTGCTGGATCGAAAAAATGCCAGGAAAGAAAATCCTTTTAAAAGGAAATCATGATTACTGGTGGTGTTCACGCAAAAAAATGGAAGATACTTTTTCCTCATGGGGATTTTCCTCTCTGAGTATTCTTCATAATAATCACTTTGTTTATGAAAATTATGGAATTTGCGGTACTAGAGGATGGGTTAATATGCCGGGAGAACCACAGGATGCAAAAGTATTGGCTAGAGAGGCAGGCAGGCTTACGGCTTCTATTCAGTCAGCTTTGAAAGAAGAGCTTGAACCGCTTGTGTTTCTTCATTATCCACCGGTTTACGGAAATAACTGTAATCCCGATATACTTGATGTGCTGTATAAATACGGAGTAAAATATTGCTGGTATGGACATCTTCACGGACCGTCAATAAAGTATGCAATTAACGGCGAACGGGACGGTATAAAATTTAATTTAATTTCTAGTGATTTTTTACAATTTGAGCCTGTGAAAATATTATAATTTGTAAAAAATGTAGAAGTCGAATTTTTATGTAGAAAAAAAAAGTTGAATATGATATAATGAAAAAGGTATGCACCTATAAATAAATTGGAGGATTTAAAAATGAGTTTAAAATCATCAACTAAGGTTGACGTAAATACACATGAATTGGTATTCGCAGTAGACGCTGAAGCCTTTTCAGCAGCTGTTGAAAAAGCTTATCAGAGACAAAAGAAGAGTATAACTGTTCCCGGCTTCAGAAAGGGTAAGGCAAGCAAGAAGCTTGTTGAAAAGTATTACGGTGAAGGCGTATTCTATGAGGAAGCTATCAACGGTCTTATCAACTCAGAAATGCCTGACGCAATTAAAGAATCAGAACTTGTTCTTGTTGATACTCCGAGAATTGAAGTTGTTTCTGCCGACAAGGAAAACGGTGTGGAATTTAAAGCAATTTGCATTACAAAGCCTGAAATTACCGTTGCTGATTATAAGGGTATAAAGGCACCAAAAAATGTCAAGGATATAACTGATGCGGATATTGACGCTCAAATCGAACAGATCAAGCAGAGAAATGCAAGAATTGTTTCTGTCGATGACAGACCGGCGATGCTTCAGGACGAGGTTATTATAGATTTTGAAGGTTTTATGGACGGTACTCCGTTTGAAGGCGGTAAGGCTGACGAATTTCCTCTTAAATTGGGAAGCGGTCAATTTATTCCGGGATTTGAAGAACAGATCGTAGGTCATTCAATCGGTGATGAATTTGAGATAAACGTAACATTCCCTGAAAATTATCAGATGGAAGAATATGCAGGAAAGCCGGCTGTATTCAAGGTTAAGATCCATGCAATCAATGCATCTGAATATCCTGAATTTGACGACGAGCTTATTAAGGATACTACTGAATTTGATACAGTTGATGAGTGGAAAGACGACTTAAGAGAAAAGCTTGAAAAACAGGCTGAAACAAGAGCAGAATCTGAATTTGAAAATTACATTATGCAGACTCTTATAGATACTGCTGATGGAGTTATTCCTAAATGCATGTTTGATCATAGAGTAGATTCCTTAATCAGAAATTTTGAACATGGACTCAAGCAGCAGGGAATGAGTGTTGATATTTATCTTCAGTATACAGGTATGGATATGGATTCATTCAGAGAAACATTCCAGGAAAGAGCCGAAAATGAAGTTAAGTTGAGACTTGCGCTTGAAAAAATTGCCGATATGGAAAACATTCAGCCGGCAGAAGAAGAAATTGACAGTCAGCTTCAGGAAGTGGCAGACGCTAATAACTTGTCTCTTGAGGACGTTAAGCTCAGAATTCCTATGGATGATTTTATAACAGATTTGAGAGTTACAAAGGCTATTGAATTTGTAAAAGAAAATGCTGTAGTTGATAATACGATCAGTACTGAAAAAGAAAAGTCAGAAGACGAAGCTGCTGAATAAGTTCGTTTATAATCGTGCTGCCCTTATCGGGCAGCCGACTTTGTAATACAGATAATAGAGATATAGAAGGCATAAGCCTTAAGAAAAGGAGAGAAAATATGAGTTTAGTACCTTATGTTGTGGAACAAACAAGCCGCGGAGAACGTTCTTATGATATTTTTTCCAGACTGCTTAATGACAGAATTATAATGCTTTCTGAAGAAGTGAACGATACTACGGCAAGCATTGTAGTTGCACAATTGCTCCATCTGGAAGGACAGGATCCGGAAAAGGATATTTCTTTGTACATTAACAGTCCCGGCGGTTCGGTTACTGCAGGTATGGCAATTTACGATACGATGCAGTATATAAAATGCGACGTATCAACTATCTGCATTGGTTTGGCTGCATCTATGGGCGCATTTCTGCTGTCTGCCGGCACTAAGGGAAAAAGACTTGCACTGCCGAACAGTGAAATTATGATTCATCAGCCTCTTATATCAGGAGGTCTTCAGGGTCAGGCAACCGATATCAAAATAAGAACCGATAATTTATTGAAAACTAAGGAAAATCTAAACAGAATTCTTAGTGAAAATACTGGAAAGTCCTATGAAGAAATTTGCCGTGATACTGATCGTGATAATTTTATGACTGCTGCTGAAGCACAGGAATACGGTCTGATTGATAAGGTAATCAAGCATAGATAATCGGGGAGGAAGTTATGCCGGAAAAACCAATAAAATTCTGTAATTTCTGCGGAAAAAGCGAAGATAAGGTTCAGAGTATTTTTACTGCCGGAGCATCAAATATCTGCGATGAATGTGTAATTTATTGCTATGAACTGTTAATGGGTCCGCTTGCTAAAACTAAAACTAGCAGAAAGAATGAAAATAAGAATAAATCAGGAGATGAAACGACAATAAATCTCCTGACTCCGGCTGAAATTAAGTCTGTTCTGGACGAATATGTTGTGGGTCAGGATAAAGCTAAAATTACGCTGGCAGTTTCTGTATATAATCACTATAAACGAATTATCAGTCAGAATAATGATGACGATGATGTGGATATTCAGAAAAGTAATGTACTGCTTCTTGGTCCTACCGGCGTTGGAAAAACATTTTTGGCGTCTACTCTTGCAAAGATTCTTGACGTACCGTTTGCTATTGCCGATGCTACTACTATTACAGAAGCAGGGTATGTCGGCGACGATGTTGAGAATGTTTTGTTAAGACTTATTCAGGCTGCTGATTTTAACATTGAAGCGGCTGAAAGAGGTATCATTTATATTGATGAAATTGATAAGATTGCCAGAAAATCAGAAAATACATCTCTTACCAGGGATGTAAGCGGCGAGGGTGTTCAGCAGGCGCTTTTAAAAATTATTGAAGGTACTGTTTCAAATGTTCCTCCTCAGGGTGGTCGCAAGCATCCGAATCAGGAATTTATTCAGATAAATACTAAAAATATTTTATTTATATGCGGAGGCGCTTTTGACGGTCTGGAAAAATCAATTCTGAAAAGGATAAATTCGTCTGCAATGGGCTTTGGCGCTGAAATAAATTCTAAAGAGAAAATGAAAAAAAATATTTTTCATAAAGTTATTTCTCAGGACTTGGTTAAATTTGGTATTGTGCCGGAACTTGTAGGAAGACTGCCTATAATTACTGTACTTGACGAACTTGATGAACAAGCTCTGATTAAAATTTTAACGGAACCAAAAAATGCATTGCTTAAGCAGTATAAAAAATTGTTTGATTATGATAATATAGATTTAATTGTTGAAGACGATGCATTAATGGAGATAGCTAAAAAAGCCATTGCTCAGAAAACTGGTGCGAGAGGGCTTAGATCTATTATTGAAGACGTCTTGATGCAACCTATGTTTGAAGTGCCTTCAAATCCTGATGTAACAGGCATTAAAATTACTGCTAAATCAATAAATGGTGAAGAAAAGCCGCTCTATATTACAAAAAAATAAAGGCAAAATTTGTTTTATAAAAATCCGTACTAAAAAAAGTACGGATTTTTGAAAAAAAAGCTTGACAAAGCTTTTTTAATATGGTATAATAATTAAGTACTTGAAACTTATATATCGCGGTGTGGAGCAGCTAGGTAGCTCGTCGGGCTCATAACCCGAAGGTCGTTGGTTCAAATCCAGCCGCCGCAACCATATCTGCACCTAACGAATGATACAATCGTTGGGTGCATTTTTATTGTAAAAAAGCCGAGAAATAAGCACATTTCCGGCAATTATCAAACGATAACAGCCACAGTGAGAAGAAAATCACGGTGGCTGTTTGTCATTTTCGGGGGAAAATAAAACGATAGCAAGTTATCGTTTTATTTTAGGAGTTAACGTTTTCTTTTTGATGCTATCGTTTTCTGATTGGAAAAACGACTTGCATGGACAGTGCAATCAATTCAAAGCCAACTCCCCAGCCAATTCCTCATCCATCATACGTAGTACGCAAATGTCGTCCGAAGCAGCAAATAACTCAGAATAGCCATATCACACAGTTTTCTCATCAATGATAGCAAAACTGTGATTGATATGATTTTTTAATGTACACTGAAATCCATGAAATGAAAATAACTGCACCAATTTTTCATGATAGGAGGTGCTTGATTTTTTGATGATTACCTTTATTGACACGTTGTTTGCATAAAGCGTTTCAGCGATTTTCGAAATCTGATTCACATATCCAGTAGAATAGTATCCACCGCAAATGACGAGTGAGCGTTTCGCTGATGCTATATCCAAAAGCAAATCTTTTATATATTTTTCATTGGAATAAATACTCTGAAAATCGATTTCTTTCTGTTGCTGATCAGCAAGTGTATAACCGAGTTGTGCATATCCTCTTAATCGTTTCTTATACATATTTTCTAACATGGGAACGTGCAGATCTGCATAGTCGTAAATGACAGCACTGGTTTTTCCATCATGTTCCCTGTGCAGTCGTCCAGCATATTGTGCCAGCGTACCAGACCATGAAATCGGCATTGTCAGAAATAGTGTGTCTAATCGTGGAAAATCAAAGCCTTCACCGATATATTTGCCTGTTGCAAGGAGAATGACGCTTTCATTTTCCGGGAGAGTTTGTATTATTGCAAGCCGTTCACGTTTTTCTTTTGCAGTTCCTTTTCCATTCAGAATGATAACATGGTCAGCAGAATTTTGCAAAAGTTCATATAGCTTGGTAATATGGAAGGTGCGTTCTGAAATGACAATGGGTGTTCTGCCGTCCGAAACAGCCTTTTTTACGTCCTCAGAAATCATCTGATTTCGAGTATTGATTTCACAAATTGCCTGGTAATGCTGTGTAATTGTCATTTTTTCATCTGTGACAGCTCGATATTTTGTAAATCTGGGTATAAGAATGTGAGAAAAATTATGTTTTTGTGCGTATTCTTTTGCATCTGCCTGATAGCGGATTGGATCGCACTGCATAAAAATAATGGGTTGATGTCCGTCTGATCGTTTCGGTGTTGCTGTCAATCCGTATACATATTTTGCATGTGTTTCCCGTAGGATTGCTTCAAAGCTGAATGCTGAAATATGATGACACTCATCTACCAGAACCATTCCGTATTGATTGACTATGGGCTTGACCTCGCCATCATGATATAGTGATTGCATTACTGCAATATCAATGATCTGATTCAGTGTATTTTTACTGCTTCCAAGCTGTCCAATGAGTGAACGTTTTCTTTTTCGTCCACGTTTGACCGGTTCTTCCGGTAATACTTCGTGAATATCCAGAAATTCGGTCAAAGATTTTTTCCACTGCTCCAAGAGTGTCTGGGTATGTACCAAAATCAAGGTATTGACTTTGCGATTTGCAATAATTCCGGCGGCGGTTACTGTTTTTCCAAATGCCGTGGTTGCTGCAAGAACGCCAGTATTATACATTGCCAGAGCCTGTACTGCATCTTGTTGCTCTGGACGCAGCGTTCCGCAAAATGAAACGTTGATTGTTCTGCCGGAAACAGTTTCATCAGTAAAATGAACCTTTGAATCATTTTCCATCATCAGTTGCATCAACGCTTCTTTGCAGCCTCTTGGCAGCATGATATAGTTTTCATCTTCGCTGGCAAGAGAAATCACACGAGGTTTTCCATAAGTGGACATATGCATTGCCTGTGCTTTATAGAAATCGGGATTTTTGAAAGCAGCCAGCCTTTTGAGTCGATTGAGACCATTTTGCGTAATACCGACTTTGGTAATGTAAAGCAGATTTGAGATAACTACGTGAATTTCTTCTGAATACGCACATAGTTGGTTGCTTTCTGAGATGGGCAGCATCCATGGTTTGTCAGATGTTTCTTCCCGAAACAATTCGCCCAAATCTGTATCTTTCCTGTGTGTTTGAATAAATTGTTCCGTTTCTGAAATTTGCATTTTCGGAATAGTGGAAAGATAAGCCCACTGGTCAGCATAGGGAATTAATTTTTCATTGACAAAAACACTGTTTCATTGAACAAGTGCCTGTTTTTGTAGTGGAAGTGCGATCAGATTGCCAAAGCCGCCGGAAGGCATTGTATCCTGATTTGGAAACATTCTGTCATAGGAATCAAAATGAATTTCATGACGCTGCTGCATAGCCAAAGTCAGCAGACAAGAGCCAAGTTGCCGTGCTGTTTTTGCTGAAATTGGTGTATCAAAAAATATCCACAAATGAGCACCGTTTCCGGAACGGGAGCGTTCCACAGATGCTGGAATATGATGTTCCTGACAAACTTGTCTGACTGCTGAAACATCCTCCATCCAGTTTTCTTCGTCAAAATCAATCGCAAGAAAATAGGTCGTTTCATCTGGGAGCATAGGGTAAATTCCAACAACATCCCGACACAGCAAATCCTTTCCTGCAAGATGAAGATAAATTGTCTTGTCCGTAACTGGCTCATAACTGCGATAATTGCAGTCAGCGCACTTTACCTGAGGCAGATGACAAATACCAGGTATCCACTTATTTCGGCATACAGGGGAATAACCACTTTTTCCAGTCTTTTGATTATGCCATCGCAATGCATAAACATCTTCTCTTCCACGGAAGAGGGAACGAAACAGATCAATTTTTTCACTTGGTGTACTTTTCATGGTGACAGAAGCAGCAGAAAATAAAATCTCTTCTCTGGATGGATTCAAGAATTCAGCGGTTTTCTTGATTTCAGACAGAACTCTTTCATCTTTCTCGGCAGGAACGTGATCTGTATTATGGCTGCAAACCAAAGGGGAGATCTGCTGTACATTCATATAATGCATGAGACATACTGCCGTTTCATAGGCTTTTTGCGGATTTCCGGAACCGCCGCCTGCAAGTAAAACTACTCCCTTTTTTTGTTTTAACTCTGGTGATTCATGCAAAAACTGTTTGGCAGAAAAATATAGCTGCAGCCGACTGCCAATGTCCAACAGCTTTCCCGTCAGTTCCGAGAAGTAGATAGGCGATGCGATTACAACATTGTCACATGTTTCAAAATACTGATACACTTCCTGCATCTCATTTTTTATGATACATCCGAATTGTTCTTGACATTTCCGGCAGTCGATACAGGGAGAAATATTTGCAGTATAGGCGTTAACAATTTTAATGTCTCCATGCAGCTGTTTCTTTAATTCTTGAATCAGAAAAGTTGTATCGCCGTTTTTTCGTGGAGATCCATTGAGTATGAGTGTTTTGATAGTGACCACACTCCTTTTTGTTTCATTATATCAGAGTAAATAATATTTATTGGTTTTCTTTTTTTGAGCTATATTTTGTATTTTTTCTCCTAACACCATTTCCATCACGAATAACATTGCTTCTTCTCAATTTTTCATCCTGAACTGCATCGAAATCCTCTCTTGAAATAATTGCAGGATGACTTTTAGTGGATAAATATTTGTTCTTTTCGCCGGAATTGGTAATTCGTTTTCGATTGGGAAAACCAGTGGTGTATGTTTTGAAAACGATAACGTCCTGGTGCTATACTAAAAAAGTGGACAGCAAAAAGCGAAAGATGGTATAATAATAAAAAAAGGAGAGAAACACATGGAAAACACCAAGTAT
>CABIYQ010000013.1 GCA_902362965.1 Oscillospiraceae bacterium | reverse complement strand
TATACTTGGTGTTTTCCATGTGTTTCTCTCCTTTTTTTATTATTATACCATCTTTCGCTTTTTGCTGTCCACTTTTTTAGTATAGCACCATACATCTTTCAATATATTATTATCGGGATCATAGACCGTATCAGCCATATCCTCGAATATTCTGCCATAATAGGTGTAACCAAGCCTTGTCAGATGAACAAGCGCAGGCATCTGAACACGAGTCATCTCATTAAAAAGGCTTTTGCCGTTACTTGCTTTTTTCATAGATACACTACTTTCTGCTAAATGCTTTATCTTAGCAATCAGCAAATATACTCCATAATATTATGCAACATTTTGCACAAATAGTCAATGATTCGATACGTGAATTTTTAAACATTTCACCGATATAGGCAAAAAAATAAGGCTACTGCACATACAGTAGCCTTATTTTGTTTTCATGATTGTTTTTCATCTCCTATTCGTATTTAGAAACAATGATATCAGATACTTATTTTTCAAACGTCTCATCAGACGTGCCATCCTGATAATAAGTGTTGATGCGGCATCGGTTATTATGCTGCACCGTGGTTATCTTGTAAGCGTGTTCTCCAGACGTATAATCGTCTTCGATAATCATATCTTCGCCGTTCTCGTTGACTGCATTTAAGGGCAGTTTTTTTCCGTATTTTTTTAATGAATTCTTTGATTGTTTGATAATTCATAATATAGTTTCATCTTTCTCTTTGTATTTAGAAATAATGCAGAACAACAGGGATTAACCTGTTGGTTCCATCCTGCATATTATAATCAGAACAAATCAGATCAACAGAAGTCGTTTCCAGCTTTTTCAATGCATCGCTAACGCCAGATGATTCCAAAACCTCAAATTCTTTGCTCAACAATTTCGATAAAGCATATCTAATGGCTTTGTCATCATCTACAAGTAAAATTCTTTTCAAAATAACACCTCACTTTCTGCGTAATCATAGATTTTCATATTTGTCACACCAACTAACAATTCGATCTATAATTCTATAAATGCAATAAATAAGTATTATGAAAATGCCTGTGGGTATCAGTAATATCCCTATAAGGATACCGTCGATACCTATTACGGCATATACTACAAATTTTCTGTACTTTTTAGTTTTCTGCATCTTTGACAGTCAGTTCAAGGCTTCCGCTGAAATTTTCACCTATGAGAACAATATAATTATCGCCAGATGAAATGGTGTACTCTTTCGTATCTTCTGAATCGACATTCGTAACCGAATATTCATCGTTACCTGCAATCCAATTCAGTTCCGCACTTCCATTCTCTATGGTAAGTTTATAGGTTACTTGTAGGTGATTACCATTTTCACGCTCCAAAGCAGTTCCGCCAAAGATAAATTCTTTTCCGTTAAATCCGTCATAGGTAGCCACATAAGTACCCGTATAGGCGTCATCATCTTTCGTTTTTTCTCCCTGCAAATCTTTTTCTTTTGTCAATGCGTGCTTGCTGAAAGACTGAATCCAACTGTCCCAACCATCAATAAGATTGTCTTTAAAACTGTCTTTATCGTGATTGGAACTACAGCCCGCAAAAGAAACTGTCAAACATAAAACCAAGAGCAGGGAAATAAATGCTTTTGTTCTTTTCATAGTCTGTATGACCTCCTTACATAATTTTCGGTAAAATCATCATCCCGAATACTGCAACACCGCCAACCGCATAAAGACCATTCACAATCAAGCAAATCTTCATCAAATTGTTTTGGGCTTTTGCCTTAACATAGGAAACGATTGTAAACACACCGCTGAAAATCATAAACGCCGCATAGCAGGAAATCATAATTTCAGTAACGGGCGACTCTAACGCCCAATCGAAAGTCCGAAGCGGTAGGATTGTCCATGGCACAAAAAGCATAATCGTGCTAATAGCAGTTAAAATTTTGTTTTTCATAATAATTATCTCCTTTCAGCCTGCCCGAAACGAAGGCAGGAAAAGCTTAAAGCTAAGATTGTTATAAGGATAGCGACAGGTATCCACGGTATTAGCTCAACCTGCGCTGTATCAAGATTTGCTGCAAGTTTTCCATATTCGGATGTGATAACGAAAAACGGATACGACATGGGATAAGCAAACCATGCTTTTGTATTGATCATCAATACGGACGGTACAATCGAAGCCAATCCGATACCGATAGAAAAAATCGGTGTCTGAATACATACTGACAAAAGCCAGAAAAATGCAAGCATTGGAATTGCTGCAACAAATATCAAGCCTGCCTCCTTAAAAACAAACAACGGCTGCAAAATGAAATTATAGTTCTGCGTACTGGAGGCTATTGCTGCACCTACATAATACATACCAACTGCCATACCGATTTGGAGGGCTGCCAGCGAAAGCAAAACGACGAACTTTGCCATACAGAGCTTCGCTGTACTGATTGGCAGGGAAAGCATTTTCAAAATTCCCTTGTTTGCTCTTTCTGTTTGGCTTAAAAGAACTGTCCCGACTACCATACTTGCTGGGAACATAAACCATGACATCCCCATAAAGCCCTGAATAAAGAAATTGTTTTCCGGAGAAATTCCCTCTGCCTGCATATCAAAATTCATTTGAGCATTCAAAATGGACGGTACCCATAAGATAACTGTCGCAACAAGGAGGATCAGTAGTATTTTTGAGCGTTTAATTTTCTTAAATTCCACGCCAACAAGTGATAAAAAGCTCATTCAAACGACCTCCTCACCTTTATAAATATCAGCTCTGCAAAGGCAAGAACTACAAGCTCTGCGGCTATCGCATAGATATAATGTATTGACTGTGTTACATCGCTACTCACAAATACCTGAAAAGGCATTGCAAAGGGGAAAAGCGAAAGGGCAAAGTTAGTTGTCGGCAACATTGTTGCGGTAAACACGCAGACGACACCGATCCCAAGAGATACCCACATATTCTTGCAGGCTTCCGCAATAAGAAGTGACAGGATAATGCAGGGTAACATCAGCAAAAATGAATACCCGAAGTATTTGCACAGTTCACCGAAAAAACCATTTCCGATTTCAAACCAATGATAGGTACAAAATGTGACTGCACCTGCTTCTATTACAAGCACAAAAAGGCTCATAAAGATTGTCAAAACTGTTTTGCCTAAGAAAATGGAACTTTCTCTAATGGGCAAAGACTTCATTTTTTGCATGGCATTGTCAGCGTATTCAGTATGATATAAAAGACATGCTCCGGCTACAACGAGCAGCACATTCAGCATTGTCATCATCTGCCAATTTGCGTCAAGCAAAATTTGTATTGGGTTTCCCGGCAGATTAAGATACATTTCCGAACGGACAGCCATATTGATAACAGGAACAACTGCGGCTAAAATACCACCGCCGAAAAACGCCGGTAAAAAGCCAGTTCGTTTTGCTTTTTTACATTCCAAAGAAACGCTCATCGTACCCCACCTCTTTGTCCGTTGTCAGCATCTATCAAGGCAAGGAATGTATCCTCCAAATTATCCGTAGGGTAGCCCTGTGACGCTGCACTGAATTTAAGCTGATCGAGTGTTCCCTCAAACAGCAAATGCCCGTGATTCAGGATACCAATGGTATCAGCCATTAGTTCTATTTCGGACAGCAAATGCGACGATACCAAAACGGTACAATCAAACTTTTCAGGTAAAGAACGGATCAGCGTTCGGATTTCGTGGATACCGACAGGGTCAAGTCCGTTTGTCGGCTCATCTAAAATGAGGATTGGCGGTTTTCCAATCAAGGCGCTTGCAAGACCTAACCTCTGTTTCATTCCAAGGGAATATTTTTTTACAAGCCGCTTCTTAAATTGCGTCAGCCCCACAATTTCAAGAGCTTCCGCTACGGAGGATTTGGGAAGTCCCAATATTTTACGGATAATTTCGAGATTTTCTTCACCGCTTAGGTTTCCGTAAAAGGCGGGAGCTTCAATAAACGAGCCTATTTCTTTCAGAATTTGCACTCTGTTATCGGGATACTTTTTTCCGTCAATCGTAAACGAGCCGCTTGTCGGTTTGGTAAGCCCCAAAAACATTTTCATAGTAGTGGACTTTCCGGCTCCGTTCGGACCGAGAAAGCCATAGACAGCACCTTTCGGAATATGCAGATTGATACCTGAAACCGCTGTAAAATCCGCATACGATTTCGTTAAGTTTTGAGTTTCAATGATATTCATTGTTTTTTTGCTCCTTTCTCATCATTGCAAGTACATTATAATTTATCAACCTTGTGCTAACCTTCTCGTGTCCTTACATTTGCCTTACATTTCATCGTATATTAGAAAATGACACATTTCTATGGTATAATAAGAAATATAAAGGAGGTAGACCTATGGACTTTGATTACTTGAAGCAAAAACGCATTTTGCTTGTCGATGATGAGCAGGAGCTTTTAGATATGGTTATTTCTATCTTAAATGAGGACGGATTTCAAAATATCAAAACGGCAAAAACGGTGGCTGAAGCGATTGTTATTTCTGAAACTTACCAACCTGAGCTTGCCATTCTTGATGTAATGCTCCCTGACGGGAGTGGATTTGATCTGATGGAACGGATTAAAAAAACGGCTGATTATCCTGTGTTGTTTTTAACTGCCCGTGGCGAGGATGACGATAAATTCCGTGGCTTTGGTCTTGGTGCAGACGATTATATTGTAAAGCCGTTTTTGCCAAAAGAGCTTTTGTTTCGTGTGAGCGCCATTCTTCGCAGGAGTTATAAAGCCGATAATCCCCTTGTGAAACTACATGACAGCGAAATTGATTTTGAGCGTGCAGAGATCATAAAAAACGGAGAGTATATTCCTCTTACGGCAAAAGAACACGACATCCTCTCTGCTTTATATCGAAACGCAGGACGAATCGTTACGATCGACGCACTGTGTGAAGCAGCTTGGGGCGATAATCCTTTCGGCTATGAAAATTCGCTGATGGCACATATTCGCCGTATCAGAGAAAAAATTGAAGCGAATCCCTCCCAGCCTGTTTCTTTAATAACGGTTAAAGGACTTGGGTACAAACTCATTGTGGAGGGCAAATAATATGAAAAGCGTACCGAAACTAATCCGGCGCTTTGTCGGTATTATGCTCTTGTCCTCGGTGCTGCTCATTATTCTAAACCTTGCTTTATTGGTGATATATACGCTCAACCAAGCACCAAACAGTTCCCCTTGGATGACAGCACAAAAAGTTGCCGATAATTTGTTGCAGGATGATAATGGATATGTTTTGACCGAAGATATAGAAATTGAACTCCAAAATACGAATGGTTGGGCAATTTTTATTGATAACGCAACAATGAATGTTGTATGGCAAACGGATAATCTTCCCGAAACCGTACCTATGTCATACACCGTTTCAGATATAGCGAACCTTACCCGTGGCTATATAGACGGATACCCCACATTTACAGGCGAGGCAGAAAATGGACTTGTGGTTCTCGGTTATCCGAAAGACAGTTTTTGGAAACATATGTGGCCGAGTTGGGATTATAATTTAATTGCCAACTTGCCCAAAACGGTTCTTTCTGTTTTAGCAATCAATATAGCCTTGATTTTTATAATCTATGTGATTGCCAATTCCAAGCTGTTAAAATCCGTGAAACCGATAGTCAGCGGAATACAGGCTTTGTCTACGAATGAAGAAGTCCATCTCCGAGAAAAAGGGCTTTTATCCGAGCTTGCGGTAAACATTAACAAGACCTCAGATATTTTGCAAACGCAAAACAGACAGCTCCGCAAAAAAGAAACCGCAAGAGCAAATTGGATTGCAGGGGTATCCCACGACATACGAACACCGCTGTCAATGGTAATGGGATATGCCGGACAGTTAGAAAACGATATGCAGCTATCAGAAGATAACCGCAAAAAAGCCACGGTTATTGTACGGCAAAGTGAGCGAATGAGAAACCTAATTAACGACTTGAATCTTGCCTCCAAGCTGGAATATAATATGCAGCCAATTAACCCTAAAAAGCAAAATTTAATTGCTGTTATCCGTCAGGTTGTGGTCGATTTCATCAATATGAATATTGATGAAAAGTACACGATTGAATGGGAAACGGACGAAAACTTAACCTCCTGTCCTGTGTGTATTGATAAAGACTTAATTAAGCGAGCAGTAAGCAATCTGATTCAGAACAGCATGAATCATAATGAACAAGGCTGTCATATCTTCGTTCGTGTTATATCTGAAGATAATGTTTGTACTGTCGTTGTTGCCGATGATGGTATAGGTGCAACAGATGAACAAATTGAAAAACTGAACAATACTCCGCATTATATGGTATGCGATGAAAAAACAACTGAACAACGCCACGGTTTAGGCTTACTCATTGTTAAGCAAATCATGGCGGCTCATAACGGCAAAGTAATCATAAGTCACAGTGAATACAATGGTTTTAAGGTAGAGTTATGCCTGCCAGCGGAATCATTTTAGTGCTACCCGCAGGGAATAAAATCTCTGCGGGTAGTTTTCTCATATCTCATAAAGCTGATATTGCTTGCAGCTTCCGGTATAGCAGGAAAGAAACTGTCAATAACAAAACAGAAGTTACCGCCATGAGCAAACTGCTTATATTCCGAAAAGCAATGCAAACAAACAGAGGTATTAAACTGCTTAACATACCTGATCCCATTGTTGCCAGAACAGAAATGGCACCCCCCTTTACCGCATAATATTCACTCGTCCAGTCATACTTTGGAAATTTCACATTCATATACATTCCCAAAACGGATATGAAGCAAGCATAGACCGCCGGAACGATGAACAAAAGAACTGCCTGCAGGAAAGAAACCTCCATTTTGAAGCCTAATAAAATAGCGCTTATCAGCACAAAGGGGCAAATAACCGTCAGATTGACCGCTATTTTAGAGTTAAATATATCAATGGCCCGTACAGGAACAGAACACATGATCCAACGGTTTTTCCCCTCTAAGGACAAGGACGCGGATGTGGTAGACGTCATAGTAACAAATACCGCAATGACCAACGGAAGCACCTGCCGCACTATTTGACCAAGACCAACAATGCCGCTCTGCTGTTCCACCAGCTCAGGGCTGACGAACATCAGTAACAGAGATACAACAAGCAGCAACACCATTCCAATCGTAGAATTAAGTGCGTAAATGGTGCAGGAAAAGTATCGGTCAAATTCCCGTTTATACATGGCTCTAAGCGGAGAGGAAACCTGTAAAAGTTTTTCATCCATTTTTGCAGAAGAATGATGATGCGCCGATGTATTCATCTTCTGGTAAAAATGCGCCACTATAACTGTATAGATGACGCTGATGAAAACAGACATTCCGACGAAGGCTAAAAAGTACAGCCCATTTTGTTGTTCTACTGCTTTTGAGATAAGCGCAACCGGAGGATAGAGTTTGTTTGCCATATTAGAAAACAAAATCCCTATATTCAAAATTTCACCCGTATCCATGCTCTGCGCTTTGGCAGAAGCAGCCACGATCAACAGTACAACAAGCGTGCTTAATACCAATGAAAAGATATTTTTGTGCTTTGACCGGGAAGATACAGCAAAAATCAAAACACCAAGCCCAAGGGAAATAATCATAGGAATTACAGGCAGAAAGAAAAAGGACAGAAAAAACATAATGGTTCCGAAAATTCCCGCTTCTGCATTTATTCCATAAATTACAACAGAGGGAAGCACTACAATCATGCTTATTAAAAGGTTGGTCAGATAAACCATTGTCAACCGGCTTAATACCACTTGCGAATTTTTTACTGGAAGCGACATGACCATATCGTAATCGCGTAGCCCAGTCAGGACGCCAGAACATTTCAGAAAAGTAAGTATCAACGTGATTAACGAGCATATCAGCGTTGAAATGGTCGGAAGGATATTTACGGCCCCCATACCCGCCAGACCGACGCTGATTGTTGTACTGTATGTAATCATCAATCCCACAGCGAATATGGCAAACAGCCCCAAAGCCGCACCACGCTGCTTTTCCTTTTTATTATGGGAATGAAGAATACGGTTCATGCCAAACAGATTGTAAAGCTGCATTTTCAAAAGAAGCAAATATCTATTTTTCATGTTCCACAACCTCCATGAAAACATCCTCCAGGCTCCCGGAACCACGCACCGCTTCCATGTTTCCGCTTATGATCAATTTCCCCTGCTTGATGATAGAAACTTTATCGCATAGCTTTTCCGCAACATCCAAAACATGCGTTGAGAAGAATATGGCGCTTCCCCCACTGCACAAGTCCCTCATGATTTCTTTCAGATGAAAAGCAGCTTCAGGGTCAAGCCCCACAAAGGGTTCGTCCAATACAAGCAGCTTCGGCTCATGTAAAAAAGCTCCGATTAAAGCCAGTTTCTGTTTCATGCCATGGGAATAAGAGCTGACCAGATTTCCCAAACTGTCAGTGATACCGAAAAGCTCCGCGTACTTTCTTATCCGCTCTTCCCGATCCTTTCTGCCAACGGAAAACATATCCGCCATATAGGTCAGATATTGAATTCCCGTGACATAATCGTACAGATCTGGGTTGTCGGGAATGTAGGCGGTCAGAAGCTTGCAGGTGACCGGTTCCTGTTTTACAGAGTGTCCGGCAATCGAAATCTCGCCCTCGTCAAAGCCCATGACACCGACAACAGCCCGGATGGTTGTAGTTTTTCCGGCTCCGTTATGCCCGATAAAGCCATGAATTTCTCCGGGCATAACGGATAGGGAAAGGTTATCCACCGCTTTCTTGCCCTGGTAATATTCTTTTGTAAAATTCTTGATTTCCAATACGGATTGCATAGTAGTCCTCCCCATTATTTCATTTTGCGGCAGATTGCCCAATACAGGATAGCCGGAACAGGCACAAAGGCCAGCAAAAAATACTTACTTGCGACGCTGCTCGCTCCCTTTACTCCAAAATGCAGCGGTATCTCGTCCGGAAGAAAGAAAAACACCGCCAGCACGCCAATCAACGTGACCAAAGTAAGGACCAGCATCATGATTTTTTGTTTTTTGCTCATAGGAAAGCTCCTCTCTGTTTTATCGTTTTGAGGACAATATGACCTATATCCTCATATAGATAATATTATCATAATGATAATATAAAGTCAATAGAAATCCGCTTCCATTTTGAGGGGAAGCAGAAAATCATTTATTTTGAGTTTTCCGGCGGGGATACAATCAACCCAAGCGTCCGTAATTTCCGCCCTAATTTTGGTTCATTCTTTTCCGCAGCGTGGATTATATTTGAAATGCTTTTTATAAGTTCCGTCAATTCTTCGTCTGATAAATAAAGATGTGAAAGAGAAAAGCCCGACATGTCTTTTTTGATATTGATATTCGGAGATTTACAATATTCCCGAAATTGTTTTGCAAATCCAAGAAAATATTGCGTGAACACCTGCATATAAACTGTCCCGGAGTTTTCGGCTAATATCGCTTCAAAATCTTCATTGAAGTTAAAAGCAAGCGCATATGTTTTTTCTACTGTACCGCGTATCTGAGTTTCTTCGACCACCTTCAAAATCCCATCGCTCAGCATCTTTTTCAAATTACGATACAAAGTAGCTTGCGGAATATCTCCAAGAGTATCTGATAAATGCTTTGCAGTTACCTGTTCCTTTGAATATATTTCAAGCAGTAATTTACATTTTACCGGGTTTGTAATACACTCCATAATTTTATCCGTCATGATCGATCCTCCCACTTAAATATATGATAATATTATCATAACGATAGTAAAAAGTCAATCGACGGTTTTCTGTTGGTGCTTTCAGAATGGAAATACGAATGAAAGCCCTCAAAAAAGCTGCTATTAAGGGTGGATCAATAAAACAGCATGATCAAAAATGTTTTTGGGAAACGGCATGGCTTGCAGGCTATGCCGTTTCCCTGATATCTTTTATCTTCTTTTTAGCAGTTTTAGAATTATAAGAAAGACTATAAATCCCAATATCCATTTTATGTCAACAAAAAATATAAGTATAATAAGCGGCAAAAGCAGCAGGGACAGTAATATAAGAAGAATCAGTTTTATCATTTGGCTTTAATCTCCTTTGGGGCTGTTCTCTTCGACATTCAGAGTCAGGATTCCTGTAAAATTTTCACCCTTCAGTACAATAAAATTTTTTCCCGCATGTATGGTAAATTCATATGTGCCAGCATCGGAAACCTCTGCGATCACAAACTCGTTATCCCCTTCCATCCAGCACAGGGTTGCTTTTCCGGACTGAATGGCAAGGGAATAAGTTGCTTTTAAATCGCTCCCTTCCTGGCGTTTGAGAGATGTCCCGCCAAAAATATACTCTTCTCCGTCAAAGTCCTTATAATCAGCTTTATACGTCCCAACATAATTATCAATACCTTTTTCCCGACTTCCAACTAAATCATGGTCATTTGTTATAGAATGGGTAGCAAATGACTCTGACCATTCATTGGCTTCCTCTAAGAAGCCGTTCCACAATTCACCCAGTTCCTGGCGGATGCCATCTTCATTATCTTTCAGCTCTTTTATCATTCCGGTTCCTAAATCAGTACCGCATCCGGCAAGGGTGACTATCAGCAAGACAAACGCCGTTGCAACAATTAACTTTCGTATCATATTGCATTCTCCTTTGCACTTACATTGTTCCTTTTACAATTCATTAATTGTTTCTGTCACTGCCATATGACGCATTCTCTTGGACGGCGCGTAAATCGCAGCAAATGTCGCCGCCAGGACGAATCCTACTACAATCAGAAGCCGTGAAACGGGCAATGACCAGACGGCATAGGCAAAATGACCCTGGATCAGAATATCAAAAAGCATTTTTTCAATCAGCAGTCCCATAATGCATCCAATCACACAGCCATACAGCGCATAGGTAACCGCCTCGGCGGAAATCATTTTTGTGATCTGTCTGGTGTCCATTCCTACGGCCCGCATCGCCCCATACTGCTTTGTTCTCGCAGTTACGCTTAACGAAATACTGTTCATAATATTCAACACGGTAACCAGCGCAATGATCGCCAGAAAACCATAAACACATGATACAAATGCGACATAAGTACCCGTAGTTTTCTGATCTCTCTGATCCTTCAATACACCGTTTTCACCCAACTTATCCTGAATGGAAGCTATGTCCACATCCGTCATATCTGACGACGCCTGTACCAAAACCATATAATAACCGGTGATGCCAGTAAGGCGTGTAAAGGTTTCATCTGATACAATAACTGAGATTTTGCCATGGGAAAGTCCGTCTCCACTAAAAATATCATATTTCAACATCCCTGCTATGGTCAGATTTTCTTCCTGCAGCCGTATGGAGTCGCCAACTGCAAGGGGCGTATTCTCATCACAAATAATCAGAGCGCCATCGTTATTCCCACAGACTTTGGAAAGGTCGCTGCCTTTTTTCAGCAAATTGTCTTTTTTCAATGCTTCAAGGTCAAAATCACCGTAAGAAATCAAATCAACCGACGCCGAGATGCTTTCCTGGCCCACCTGGACCGGGACATCAAATAAACTGCGTCGCCCAAATAGATTGTCAACACCGTTACTATCCCGAACGGTATCCATGAATTCACTTGGAATACTATTACCACTGTCTGCGCTGATAATCGTGATATCCGGAGCGCTGGCAGACTGAGGGAGCAGATAACCCACAAAATCCAATAGGACAGTAAATGTCAGAAACAGAATGATACTCAGGGCAAAAGATCCGGTCATCAGGAAAAGGTTCTTTTTCCCAGATTTGGCATGATGGACCCCAAGAGCCGTGTCGATAGAAAAGAGTCCTGTCTTAACACTCCGGCGAACCTCCTTTGTTTCATTTCCGTTCCCTGAAACTGCCATGATTGGGGATACCTTGCCCGCACGTTTCGCAGGAGCCCTTGCCGCAAGCAGCACCGTGACCGTTCCCATCAGGACGCCGCTGATCATACCGATCAGGCTGATTCCAAAAAGGGGAATGGCGGTAAATTCCTCCTTGACAATAAACCTTAGAACCGCACACAGAATCCATGTGCTGACGGTTCCCAATAGAATGCCGACCGGGATCGCCGTCTTACACCAGTTAAGGGCTTCCAGTTTCACAAAGCGAGCAAGCTGTTTACGGCTCATACCGATACAGCGCATCATTCCGAAAAATTTTGTCCGCTGCGCCACCGTACTATTGATGCTACCTGAAATCATCAGCACGCCGGCAATGAGAATCAATAAAAACAGCGCTCCGGCAATCAGGAACAGATTTTGCCCCATATCCGTATCCAGAATGGTTTGAAAGGTAAATATCTGGTCGTGCTTTTCCGAAAGCCTTGCCATCTCCATACGCATGAACATATCTGCCATACTGAATATGGTAGTCACTAAGAATACGGCAAGGATAATGCATAGAAGCGTCATACGGTTCTGGCGGCGGCGCACTTTGGCAGAGATGGGAATCAGGCTCAGATAGCTTTTCATGGTATGATGTTTCATTCCACGCACCTCCCCAAATCTTCCAACACTCCGTCCGATACTTTCAAAACCCTGTCTGCGGTTTGCGCAATGGCAGGACTGTGGGTAATCATAACGATTGTTTGTTCATATTTCCTTGACGCCTCTTTTAACAGGGCAATAACTTCGCCGCTGTTCTGTGTGTCAAGATTTCCCGTAGGCTCATCGGCAAGAATCAGGGAAGGGCGGGTAATCAGGGCACGTCCGATTGCCACACGCTGCTGCTGACCTCCCGACAGTTGGCTGGGCAAATGGTTCCGCCGTTCTTTCAGATTTAGAACAGCCAACAGTTCTTCCAGATATTTTTTATCTGGCTTTTGATAGTCTAACAGCACGGGGAAAATGATGTTCTGCTCAACGGTCAGTTCCGGAATCAGGTTAAACGCCTGAAAGATAAAACCAATATTCCGGCGCCTGAAAATGGTGAGTTTGCGGTCATTCATGGAAAATATTTCTTTACCGCCAATCGTCACCTTGCCGGAAGTTGGCACGTCAAGGGCTCCAATCATATTGAGCAGTGTGCTTTTACCGGAACCGGATTCCCCTACGATTGCCACATACTCTCCCTTTGGAACGGAAAAGCTGACGTTTCTTAAAGCGTGTACCGCCGCTTCGCCGCTTCCATATGTTTTGCTGATATGATTAACTTCTAATAAATTCATTTGTAAAATGCCTCCTTTTTTTATCATCTCAAGTATAACAGAGGAATCCTACAGCAGCATTACACTTTTCCTACAATTCTGTAGGGAAAGCAAAACATAAGAGGTTCTGCATCCCGGTAAAAACTACATTAAGAAATTTATTGTGAAAACAGTACCTCTGCCCAATTCGCTTCGGACGCCTATTGTCCCGCCATGCGCCTCTACAATCATTTTTGTCAGGGACAGGCCAAGTCCGATACCTTGTGTATCTTTCGAGAAACGGCTCCGGTAAAACCGTTTAAAAATATGGTATAAATCTTCCGGATGAATACCGCTGCCATTGTCTTTTATGTCAATCTGTACACCGGAAGCAAATGCCCGCCATTCTATGGAAACCGTGTCGCCTCTCCCTGTATGGTCAAGGGCATTTTTCACAAGGTTGCTAATTGCTTCTATTATCCAGTTCCGGTCGCATAAAAAATAGATTTCCTTATCCCCCGATAAATGGATTTCCTTCTCTTCCAGCTCGGCACGGAACTGAAAATGTTTTTTGATATCCTCTGCAATCTCAGATACATTTTCCGATGATTTTTCTAATACAATCGTACCTGCGTCCAGTTTTGTAATTTTCAAAAGGTTTTGCACCAGTGTTTCGATACGGTCAAGCTCCTGCTCAGAAAGGCGGCTCAGTTCCCCAATCGCCGGCAGCTCTTTTGCTTCGTCCTGTATCAGTCCATTATAAATATTAAGGGCGGCAAGCGGCGTCTTTAACTGGTGTGATATATCCGATATGGTATTACGCAAAAATTTCTTTGCGCTTTTTTCTTTCTCCGCATGGGCATTCAAAATAGTGATCAACGAATTGACTTCATGGAACAGACGATATAATTCACCCTCATCGTTGCACGCAATAGAAGCTTCTTTGTTGCCGGCTATATATTCTGAAATCTGCCTTATGGCATTTTCCATCATTTTATGCTGATCCCTGAAATATCCATAGCAGAACAGCAGGATGGCAGCCGCCATACACAGACCGCAGATGAAGATGTAAAAGGATGCATTTTTCACTTTAAATACTGCCATCAGAGCTGAAATCAGTGTAAAACCAGCAGCACACGATAAGATACTGCCAAAAAGGATTTTGATTTTTCGGTTTATAAATAGTTTCATCTGATACCTCAATCTGCCGTATTCCATTTATAGCCCATGCCGCGTACCGTGACAATCCGTTTGGGTTCTCCCGGATGATCCTCAATCTTTGTGCGGAGCCTGCGGATATATACGGTAAGGGAATTGTTGTCTATATAGCTTTCATTACAATCCCATAACCTTCCTAAAATCTGTTCGGGGGAAAGGATCTGATCCGGGTTTTCCAGAAATAAACACAGCAGTTTATATTCACTGGCTGTCAGGTCAATCTGCCGGCCTTGTTTATAAACCTCGCCTTTCAGAAGTTTTATATTGATATCGTTAGAGTTCAATTCCGTGACAGCGGTACTGAAATTTTCGCTCCTGCGTAGCAATGCGTTAATCCTCGACAGGAATACGGCTAATTTGAATGGCTTTGTAATATAATCGTCTCCGCCAATATCAAGCCCCATAATAATATCCGTTTCTTCATCAGCCGCAGTAAGGAACATGATCGGTATTTTTGAAGTCCGGCGTATCTTCCTGCAGAAATCAAAGCCGGAGCCATCGGGAAGCGATACATCCAAAATAACCAGATCGTATTTTCCGTCAGCCCATAACGTATCCGCTTCCAATGTGGTGCGGGCAATGTCTATTTCATACCCCTGCTTTTTCAGAGCAAAAGAGAGTCCGTTAATTAAACTCAGATCATCTTCCAGTAAAAATAATCGTTTCATTTGTTATTTTTCTCCTTTTTATGATTCACAAGGTTTTTTGACTCTTTCTATTAAAAAATCCAAACCAGAATAATGCACATGATATTTTAAAGAGGAATCGCAAGCGTAGCAAAAGATAGGAACCCTCTGCGTATGTGATAATATTATCACTTTGATAGAAAAAAGTCAACTAACGACCCTCTGCTGTTCCTATTGTTTACTTTTAAAGCAGTATAACAACAGGTAAAGACAGCTACCAAGGAAAAATAACTGCCCCTAATCAAATGAGTATGGCGACCTGATTTATCTGGAAGATAGAAACCGACATTCGTCTCCGAAATCTCATAAAAGAAACTCCGACGCTCAGTATAAAAACGGGTATCGGAGTTTTTTGATTATTCATGCTTTCTGAACAGGCTGCCAGTTATTCAGTTTTTTGGTGCTATACTAAAAAAGTGGACAGCAAAAAGTGAAAGATGGTATAATAATAATAAAAAAAGGAGAGAAACACATGGAAAACACCAAGTATACAGAGGAATTCAAGCAAAGCATAGTAAGCTTGTATGAATCCGGAAAAAGCAGTACGCAGATATGCAAAGAATACGGAATGAGCAGTTCCACGCTGCATAAATGGATCAAAAAATATACAAAAGTCCAGGTTTCAGAAAATTGGACCATTCATCTGCAAGCTGCGAGTGGGTAGTGGCAAAATCATTAAAACCTTTCAACAGAATTTGTCCGCTGCAATAGGGACATTTACTGCCGCCGGAGCGAGTGGAAATCAGCGTGTGCCACTCGTTGCCGCACTTCTTACATTTCCACCACGCCTTATGGTTGGCAAACGCTGTAACCTGATTAGGCAGCAAGGGAGCGTTCTTTTCCGACCATTCCTCCGCTATCTCCGGCATTTGTGAAGCAAGGTCATTGAAGCCTTCTAAGATTGCATTGTGTGAGCAATACGGACAGCCTGTGCCGCTTATCGCTCTGCTTTTAACAGTAGCTATCCACTCGTGACCGCATTTTCCTTTCCAAATCACTTTCTTATGAGAGCCGACCGTTAACATTGTTGGCTTTAAGTCTTTGTTTTTTCTAGACCACTCTGCCGCAAGCTCCGGCTTTACCGTCGCCAAATCATTTATACCCTCCACGACTCTTGCGCCTGAACAGATGAGACATTTTTCGCCGCTGGATCGAGCCTTAACGCTTGTCTGCCACTCGTGACCGCAGGCAGCTTTCCACCATACCAGCTTATTTGAACCATATGTAATCTTGTCCGGCGTTAAAGGCAGGTTCTTCTCCGACCATTCCGAAACCAGCTCAGGGTGGACTGCCGATAAACTGTTATTCATACCAAAACCTCCACTTCTTCTCTGATTAAATTATATGAAGTTTCGGCTTTTATTTGTAGTTTGCGAATGTATATGGAAACAGAAAAAGCCCTTTGAGAAAAGATTTCTTCTCTCTCAAAGGGCTTGATAAACTGGATTTTTATTAACGCATTTGTTTTTCAAACTCAAACATTCCCTCGTTGCCATCACCAACAAAATCATCCGGGGTGTCAGGCATAGGGTGCTTCTCATTGAAAAACTCCGTGATATGAAAGCCACAGACATTCACATAAAAATGAATGTTACGCCTATCAAAGTAAGGCGTACAGGTTTCCCATACTTTTGTGTTCGGATATATCTGCTCCAATTCAAACCATATCTTTTTTCCAATCCCCTTGCCCTGAATTCCGTTTTTTACAAACAGTAGGTCAAGATGGTTGTGTTGTGTATTCTCATTTATGACAACAACAGCACCACCCACCATTTCTCCGTCAACAACGGCTTTATAGGCGGCAGCACCCTCGGCATTAAGCGACTGTTCAATGTCCTTCTCAGGCAAAATGACGGCATCTGTTTTCCCGAATACATCTTCAAATCCCTTTTGAAAGGCTTCCTGCATATCCGACTTATATTGCTTTATTTCTTCCGGTTCTACCGGAACTAATTGAAATGACATCTTATATCTCCTCAAAATTTTGAATTTAACGGCTCCATATCATTGTAAATTCTTTTTCTGCTGTATTATCATCTATACCTTCGGATTGAATTTTAAATTTCTCTCTCAGGTAAAATCAGCTTCTTCTGAAAATGGGCAATCCCGCTATAGGACTGCCCATTCATACTATAAATTATGCGATTTTTTTGCCTCTGCACATTTTCCTGCACCGATTGGTGTAAGGTGTAAGATTTTCGGCTTCGTCGAACCTCGCAAACCCGCATAAATACGGGCTTTTTAGCCTTTTTCGCTCGGTAAAGGTTTCATCGTCGGGATTTCAAAAATATTAAATTCACATCTCTGCTCAAGTGCATAAAAGCCTTTTTTTCAGGGGGTTTTTATAAGCTTGTAAAAATATAATTCTTTACAGATTTTTATGAATCTTGTTTCGATTGGCTTAAGTTTAGGCGTAAGTGGCTTAAGCCGTTAAACCCGATGAACCCTTAAGAAATTCGTCTTTTTCAGGGGGTTTTTATAAGCTTGTAAAAATATAATTCTTTACAGATTTTTATGAATCTTGTTTCGATTGGCTTAAGTTTAGGCGTAAGTGGCTTAAGCCGTTAAACCCGATGAACCCTTAAGAAATTCGTCTAATTCTTTAAATTCATTTTTCTTGTGTTCGTTTGTTACGTCAGCATAAATACCCAGTGTTGTCGAAATATCCGCATGTCCGAGAGCGTCCTGAACCACTTTAACGTCAACGCCAGCTTCTACCATTCTGGTTGTAAACGTGTGTCTAAGCGTATGACATGAGAAATTCGGGAGCAGTACAGGATTTTTTTCTTCACGTAAAAGCACTTCGTCATTGCAGTCTCTTATAATGCGTTTTATTGCTTTATTCAGAGTTCCCTGATGCTGAACGTTTCCAAATCTGTTCACAAAGATAAAATCCGTGTATCCGTCGATTTCTGAGACGCATTTAATGTTCATCGTTTCCTGATAACTACGTTCGTCCATAAATGCTTTTTTCACAAAATCCAGCATGGGTACTGAACGTTTGCCTGCCTCGGTTTTCGGCGAATGCACATTAAAATAGCAGCCGTTTTCGGCATGATTATAGTAAACAAGCGTATGCGTAACATTTATTACGGAGTTTTCCAAATCAATGTCGCACCACCTTAGTCCCGTAACCTCGCCTACACGCAGTCCTGTGCCGAGCATGACTGCAAATATCGGATACCAGTGACTATACGTATGATTTTTTCTGAGAAAATTCAAAAACAAGTCCTGCTCTTTGACCGTCAAAGCTCGTCTCTTTTCCGTCTTGAAAATATGAGACTGCTTTAGTTCTTTAAGCACGTTATCCGCAACGTTATTTCTGAGAAGACAATCGTCAACAGCTAGTGTTAATACCTGATGTAATACTGTATGAACGCCGTCAATCGTAGAAGCCTGTAACCCGCGTTCGTCTGCCAAGTAATTATAAAAGCGTTTAACATCGCTTTTCTTTAATGCAGATATGCGTTTTTGGCCTAAGTTATTGTAAACGAAGGTCTTATACAGATACTTGTAATTACAAAACGTATTGTCTTTAAGACCGCGTTTCAACTCTATCCACATCTCGTAAACATCGTTGACGGTCATTGTCCTTGCTTCGGACTTTACGCCATCTATCCGGTCTTTGAGAATGTCTTGCTCTTTTTCTCTCAATTCGTCGAGAGTTTTGGCATAAACGCTCTTTCGCCCGCCTGTCTTGTCAGTCCACCTATATTGGTAAGTACCGTTAGGTCTTTCAATTTCGCCTTTGCGAAGAACTACTCTGTTTTTATCTTTTCTCTTTGTATGTCCTTTTTCTGCCATGTAAAATACTCCTTTCATAAACAGAAAAAGGGGCATTGTTCTAATGTGATAATTATATCAGATTGCCGCCCCTTTGTCAAGAATTATCAAATCGAATAAGCTTTTGCGATGTATTCGTCCAACAGCCTGCGCTTTATCAGTCGTTTGCTTCCTATCCAGAGGACAAAAGGACAATTTTCCTTATTGGTCATAGTTCTCAGTTTGTTGATTCCTATGCCTGAATATGCCGCCGCTTCTTCCAAAGTCAAATTTGATTTTTCCCAAATCGGAACTGTTTTCATAATTTATCAGCCTTTCTTTTATATTAATTTCTGATATTGATGTTTTTTATTGACCAAAGTCTGATTTTTCTTATTTCATAGCTGTAAAGTATCAACCCTCTTTTTTTATAATTTCAGAAAATTTCTTTTCCTGCTATTTATTTTATCAAAAAAGACCGGCTGTGCCAAGTCGATATTTACGTTCAAAACACAAAAATCCTTTCCGATTCTCCATAAAAACAGTTCATTTATGAGACTTTTTTTATTTACATGAGCAGGATTTTTTCTGTGAAAGCCTGCTTCTTCAGAGTTTTCAGCTTGTTGTTCTGAGATATAAAAATAACAGCAGCATCAGATATATCCGATGTTGCTGTTATTTATTTGCAATGACGCAACAGGCGTTAACCTGTTGCGCCGCATTCTGTGCATTCCTTGTGGTCATAGACCTGCTTTGTGCCGACTTTGACTTTTTCTGTTCCAACTTGTACTTTTTCAGTTCCGGTCTGGACTTTCTTTGTACCTGTCTGTACTTTTTCGGTTCCGACCTGTACTTTTTCATAGTGGTCAATGACATCTCTGGTTTTGAATCCGCCACAGTTAACATAATGGTCGGGGTCCCAGAATATATAGTCTGCCCAGTCCGACCATGAGTATGTTCCGCCTGATGCGATGTACTCTCTGTATTCAACTGTCATATCTCTGCCACAGTAGCAGAAGTCGTGTCTTTGATATATAGGTTCTTCTTCATATACAGGCTTGTTTTCATACACAGGTTCTTCTTTGTATACAGGTCTGTTCTCGTAGACAGGTCTTTCTTCATATACGTCCTCAGTTCTGTAGACGTTCTTCCAGTGGTGCTGATGTTTAGTCGTTTCAGGCTGTGACGGAGCAGGCGTAGGCGTCTGCGTTGCAGGTTTCTCTGTTGCAGGAGCAGGGGACTGCGTCTCAGGCTTTTTCGTTTCCGAGCTGTCTGATTTTGAGCTGTCGGAGTCAACAGGAGCGATAACAGGAACGTCGCCGGGCTTCTTAGTGGTAGTCGTCTTGGAATCAGACTGACTGCCGCTGTCGCTCTCAGAGGTTGTCTTCGTGGTCGTAGACGTTTTAGAGCTGCTGTCTGACGATGTGCTTGTGGACTCTGTTTCATCGTCTGTGGTTGTGCTCTCAGCGACATAGCTTGAGTTGTCGTCGGGCAGTGTGTAGCTGTCATTGTTATCTACATTGCCGCAGCCTGTGAACGCTGCCATCACAGTCGTACAGGCGACTGCGATGACTAAAATTTTTCTTGTAGTTTCTTTCATGATAAGTTCCTTCTTTCTGTTAATATTTTTATTTATTTCGTTCAGTTCGGGGTCGTGATTATAATATTCTGTTGTCAAGATGCCAAATAAGTATTTTTATGCGTTGACTTGTGAATTGCTGACGCAGATCTTTCCCGATTCGGGGACTGCAAGAGCGTCCGTGTCACAACCAAGCATTCTGACAACGGGGCGAACAAAGTAATAGCCGGACTGGTCGTTGCCTGCGATAATAGGAACAAGTATATAATCGCCGTTTTCGATATATGCGTAAGTAAAATATGTTACCTCCTCAACACCGGGTGTGTAGATTTCAGCCTCTTCAATATCTGTATCTGCACTGTCAGCTAACTGCACATAATAATTTTCGCTTTCGGTGTTAAATTCCATGGCATAAAATCCGTCAATTTCCTGTAGCGACCCCGGCTGTGAGAATGTAATAGGATATAATTTTCCCATGTCGAGTTCAGCCTCGATATTATCGTAACAAAGCTCAGTTACTTTAGCGTTACCGGAATTGTCAATCGCCTTTACGTTCTCAACATATGTCGGCAAAGCCTTACCGTCGTCGGATATAAACGGGAACAGTGTCTTTAATTCTTCGGGAATTTCAGCCGTTACATCGGTTTCAGGAACATCGGACGTTATGTCAGCTTCGGGAACGTCTGTATTTTCTGCCGGCTCGTCCTCCTGTGTGACGGATTCCGAAGCCGCCGATGTTTCCGCTCTGGACTGAGCTTTTGAGTCCTCCTCCGTTTTCGAGCCACAGCCTGCCAAACCCATAGCAGACATAACTGCCGCCAGTGCGATGATCAATACCTTTTTGTTTTTCATAATGAATTCCTCCTAAAAATTTCCGGTGTATTTTTTGCAGTGAATGTGATATTTTTGCGATTCGGCTCTTACGCTTTCGGCTTTCTGAATCCGAAGTACAAGAGAACAATGGCGATAGCCAGTGGGATTCCGTAAAACAATATCATAACAAACAATTTTATGAACAAGGTCCACTCAAAGAAGATATGCCATTTTCGGTCATAAAGCATATGAAAAGATAAAGATCAAATAGAATCAACACTATACCCACTATCCTCATTACCATTTTCGCTATTTTTGTTTTCATAATGAATTCCTCCTAAAAAATAATTTTTTGTTTTATCAATTGATCGGCGAACCGATAACCAACTGAATATTATGATGGGTCAACAAGTACGCCCTCTGCGTCCAGTCCGTCCAATGTTAGGAACAGACCGTCTCCTCTGTACCAGTAATAACAGTAGTCATTTCCGGAAACTGAGGTTAACCCGGTATAAGTCGAATCATATACAGTAGCCGTAGTCTGAGGGTTTGCATACAAAAAATCTATCTGATCGGTATAACTCTCTCTGTTTTCATCTCTATAGTTAATGCCAACAGCCTCGCTCTCAACGCTGTTTCCGGTATCGTCAGTGAAAACGCCGATTGTAATCGGTCTGTCCTCATACTTCGCAGTGTATTTTTCCTTTACCGCTTGCACTATTTCATCGTCATTCATTTTAGCAACATCTTTAAAGCTTAACGACCGACCTTCATATCTGGACATTTTGCCATCCTCAATAATATATATTTCACGGCAAGGTTCGTCTTTTCCGGGCATAGCGGAATATGATGTCTCATCTTCTCCGCCTTTGTCAAATGTTTGTTCTCTCATATAATACAGAATCACACGATTTTCGCTTCTGAAATATTCACTGATAGTATAAACTCCAGTTTTATTCACTCCCTCAGGTTCGTCTGCTTTATCGTTGTCTTTCTCAGCGCCCCCGACTTTTTCCGCTTTTACCGAACTATGCGTTTGCACAGATTCGGATTTTTTATCTCCGCTGTCGCCCGAACCTACCGCAATAGCAATACCTGCCGTCAGAACAACGACAACAGCCGCTATGATTCCCACCAGCTTTTTGGATATGCCCTTTTTAACTGCGCTCGGCGCTTGCACGGCGCTAACGGACAAACCGCACTTAGCACAGAACATTGCGCCCTCATTCAATTCATTTCCGCATTTTGCACAGCGGCGGACTTTGTTCTGCCCTCTGCCCACAACAGGCGAACCGCACTTATTACAGAACATTGCGCCGTCGTTTAATTCGTTTCCGCAGTTCTCACAACGAATACAGGTCTTATTCATAATAATTTCCTCCTAAAAATTTTAGTGTTATTAATCAATCGGCAAACCGATAAATAATTAAATCACCTGTAAAGTCGTTCTCGTATCACCTGCGTGTTTTCTTCAACCGCAGAAGCAACTCCGTGTACTGCGGAAGTGTTGTCATTGACCGCAGCCGTATTCTGGTGCACTGCGCTGAGCACCTGTCCCTGCATGATAACGGAACCAAGCGTAAGCAGGTTGTTGAGATCCTGCTTTTTCAGCATAGATTCCTGATTCCTCTCCACTCTTTCGCGATGCAGATATTCCTCGTAAAGGTTTATCGCTTCTTTTAAAGTATCCGCACGGTAATTTACAACACTGTCCAGAAAGAATTCCGTCGCCTCAATGTAGCAGTAATTCTGCGGATACCACGTCATCACTGTATTCTGATACCTCAGCTGAATCTCATGCAGTCTGCGGTTAAGCTCGTCCGCTTGCTGACGAATCGATTGATTGTACTCCGCAATCTTCTGATTCGCCTGTATGATCTCGACATTCTTGTGCCGAATCTTCTCGTTTATCTTAGGAATGATATTTTTGTTGAAATACACCCCTACGACTATGCCGAGAGCAATCGGAATTATTCCACTGATAACATAATAAAACAGCTGCACCAACAAAGGCATATTATTCGTACTTCCGAAGCCGTTCAAAATCATACGGCAGATCGAGCCAAGAATTGCCTTACCTATCAAAAATCCCACAAATCCTACCGCCGCTGAAAAAAGGACTTTCAGACCGCCCGTAATTTCATTGGAAGGATTTCTGCCGGTCGTCTGCTTACGAATCGTTGCAGCGCTACTTTCCTTGAGCGCCGTCGCCTGTTTCATCAGGTATATCGCATTCTGTAATCCGCTTATAAGGTCTTCCCTCGTCTGTATACCTGTTCGAGCGGAGTTGGGCTTGCTCTGTGCATTTGCGCTTATCGGAGTTCCGCACTTGCTACAGAATTTTGATTCTTCGTTCATTTCATTTCCACATTGTCTGCAAAACATAATAAATTCCTCCTGAAAATTTTAATGTTACTAATCAATCGGCGAACCTATTAATAATCACTTGCCCCCGAGATAATATCCCATTGTGCTTTTCGGATTTATTTCGCTCAGATCAAATTGGTGAACGCCTGCGTCATTGTCAACGGTCACATTGTTAAGTCCGACCTGCGCCTTTTCGACATCGGTAAGTGCAAAGGCTATATGCCTTTTCTCCCCGTCGATAGTCACATCGACAGAAGCGTCATATGTCGTGAAAGTAGCGTAAGCCATGTCGAAATCGCATACCTCTTTCAGCTCGTTGTAGGTCATTCCGATGGTTATCTTGTCGTTAAGCTTTCCTCCCTCAGTCACATTGATAATATCAACTTTATCGGGATCGTCATAGCATCCAAACTCACAGTACGGTAACTTCGACGGACTTTTGTACGAAAGAATATGTTCTTGTCCTCCGGAAATCTGACCGGCTTCGTATTCTCCCTCAAAATAATCGTTTATAAGCTCGTCCCTGCTCATGCCTATGAATTTGTTGAGATTATCGGAGCTTTCAGACTTTTCGGTTTTTTCTTCTTCCTTAGGTTTTTCGCTGACATAGTCGTCGATCAATTCGGTAACGTCGTCGGGAACCAGCGATTCGCCTGTATAGGAGCTGCCTATAAGAGTTATCTGAGGCAAGACCTTGTACGATTTTTCTTTTTCGTAGCTGCCAAGGTTGTCGGCTGATACGTCGGACTCCTTAGCAGATTGTAATTCGCCGTCGGAGATTCTGATTTTATAGTACGTCGTAGTGCCATTGAATGAATCGAACTCCGTTACCGCAAATTGTTCGCTATCTGAAAATTCGCCGATATTTCCCATATTAAGACCAAAATTGGAGAGTTCGTATGCCTTGCTGCCGTCCCATGAATAAACGATGCAGACTTTATTCCTGAAATAATCTCCCGTATCGTTTGCAAGGAATATCAGTTCGGGTACGGCGTCATGGTCTATATCATATAGAGCGTATGACAGCAAATCGGGCAAGGAACTTCCCGAATAAAGGTGATAATCAAGACTTTCATATCCGTTCACCAGTTCTCTGTATGCTTCTCTCCAGCCCTCCTCGGGTTCCGGTTCGGCTTCCGAAAATTCATCGGTAACGCTTTCCGCTTCGCTTGTAACGGCAGCTTTTGTTTCGCTTGCGACAGAACTTGTCACATCGGAATTCTCAGCGGATGTATCAGCTGTAGTATCCGAAACGGACGAATCGGCAATAGTCGGCTCTGCGTCGTCCTCGCCGTTTATCAAGTGAACAGCCGCCGCGATTCCCGCAACTGCCGCCGCACCGCAGATCAATCCTATAATAATTTTTGTTCTTACCGCAGAATGAGCCGCGCCTTTGGTAGCATTTGCCGCATGATATGCCCCTGACCCGTGAACGGCATTGGCAACTTCTTTATAAATATTTTCAAAGCCTATATCCTTTACAGGCGTATTTGTTTCCATATCGTTCAGGCAGCGCATAATAAACGGTCCGATAACAACAACTTTAAATTCATAACCTTTATTTTCCAGACGCTCGATTTCGGCTCTGATACGGTTACGTGCAAGGCGCAGCCTGCTTTTTACCGTGTTTTCCGAAACTCCTAATTCCTCCGCAATATCCCGAACCGACATTTCATCATAATAGTACATCAATACGCAAAGACGCTGTTCTTCGGGTAATTCTTCAATAATTTGACGTACAATGCGGTTTATATCCTCGTCTTCAGAATATATCTGAGGATTGTTTGCGTATCTGTCATCAGGCAATTCTTCCTCAAAGCCCTCTCCGTAAACGTCCTCTAAAAACATAGGGTTTCGGCGTTTCAAATAATCCAGACACTTATTTGCAACTATTTTATTAAACCACTTATCAAATTTTTTTGGTTCGGCGATTGTGTACAGATTTGCAAACGCCTTTATGTAGCAATCGTGCAGAATGTCAACCGCACTGTCTTCATTTTACGTCATTCTGTAAGCTACGAAGTATGCCGACTTATACGTTGCCGTGTACAGAGCCGACAAAGCCTCCTTATTCTTCAGAATAGCCTGAGCCGTAAGGAACTCATAATCGGGGGTAATGTCTGAGGAACAATATCGGCACCTCAGCGAGTAATCCGAAATTTCTTTACCGCATTTTTCACAATACATTTATTTCTGTCCTTTCCTGAAAATATTTTTAATAGTGTTCTTCGTTGTCTTCCTAAAGCTTTTTTCGGAGTTTTAAGCTCCTTTGACCATTCATATAGAATATCATGAATGTATTTATATTCGTCCATTATATCGCCTCCATTAAGTAAGACGATTGAGAAAATCATCAGGTTCACTGATTTTGAAAAATTTTTCGAGAAATTACTACATAAAATATAAAAAACATAAAAGATGATTATTTTTCAACATTTTTCTCGTTGAGTTTCTTTTATAGCTACTATTATAGCATAAAGTTGCCAGAATATCAAGTGACGAATGATATAATTTCCATAAAAGAAATTTATCATTTATAACGAGGTGAATCAAAATGTTTGATTTTGGAGAAAGATTGAAAGAACTGCGCAAAGATAAAAACTGGACTCAGCAGCAGCTTGCCAATAAAATAGAATTGAGTAAAACAGTTATAAGCAAATATGAAAATAACATTCAGATGCCTACTCTCGATACGCTCATAAAGCTTGCGGCAATCTTTAACGTATCCATGGATTACATGACGGGTCTTGAAAAGTCTCAGACCATATCATTAGTGGGTCTTACAGCGGAGCAATCGGAAATAATCAGCGGACTTGCGAAAATATTTCAGAATAAAGGGATAAGCCGTCAAATGAATTTTTCTTCCGAGCAATATGAAATTATCGGAAAAATAATTGTTGAATTCTCAAGATAGTCGCTGAACTTTTTAAGCGTTTCTTTAGTATCTGTTTTAGTAATGCGCTCGTCCGCCATTGGCGGAATTAAATATTTATCATAAATATTTATGATTTTTTCAGATGTCATTGCTCAAAAATATATGCGGCTGTGCCGCAGGTTGGACACCCGCAGAAGCGTCCTGCGGACGGTTCAAGGGCAAGGAGCGACAGCTCCGCAGTAAGGGCTTTCGGAGCGCAGCGGAGAAAGTGGCTTCGACAGCGAGACAGTGTCGTCGGCTATGCCGACCGCAACGGAGTGAAACGACGGTGCGTTAACACCCCTTATGCCCTTGTTAGTTTCGACCATAGAAAAATGAAATCTTGGGGCGAAACGTCAAAAAAGTACGCAGAATGGGAGCGAAAGCGAGTATACTGAGAAGCGTTTTTCGGGTTATTTTCAGTATGCTGGAGTATACTTTGTATACTCTATCGTAGAAATCGCCGTAAATTCGGGATTTTGTTTTCAAAAAAGTATACTCAAAATCACGTTGTTTGACGCGCAGTATACTGACGTTGTAAACGGCAGTTTTTCAGTATGCCGGAGTATATTTTATTGCAGTTCGGCATACTGTTGGGAAGCCGTCAGGCTGACTCAGGCGGAGCGTAATTCAGAATATATTTTGCGGCAACAGACGCGCGTCAGTATTGCTGCATGACGCAGTTCGGGGTGTTATTCAGAAATCTTTCCGATGGTCTTTTCATGGTCATAATTTGACCGGAAAGAGTCCACGATTTTAAGATAATTTTATTGCGTAATGCCGCTGCAGTCAGCAGAAAAATATCTTTGCTGCTATAACAAAAGGCTCTGTCCGGGATAGCGTCAGAGCGGAATATTATATAGAGATTCTGACGCATTGGTGCGTAAAAAATAAGAATGACGCAGCTGTGCTGCAGCATGGCATGGTCTTTCTTTGGTCTTGCATGAGACCAGAAAAAGTCCATGTGATTAAGTGAAAATATGAAGTGATTTCATTGTAAGTGGTCTTAAAAGATGATTACTTTGGGCTTTGGAAAGACCTGATATTATAACTGGTTCTTTTCGTGTCATTTTTGGGTCGCTGAATGGTCTTGTTGGGGGACTGAAATAGTCCACTTATGAATATGATGTTGTGTAAGTGGTCGTTTTAGTGTCGGGGGAGAGCCTTATATCAGACCAGTTATGATTCAGTATATTAAATATGGTCTCTTTAAGGTATTGGAATGGTCTTTGTTCGGGTTTAAAATGGATGCGGAATGGGCTTTGATGAACGAATCATGTGAGGCTGTTATGATAAATGGCTTGATTCACGCCCGTTTAAGACCCCATGCAGGGCAGAAAACAGACCCTTTTTAGCGAAGTCGTGGTCAACAGAACTATGAGTTTTTATTCACTATTAATCATATGCATCAAAATATCTGATTTTAAGATAAAAGTCAACATCTGATAATCAGATATTGTATAATGATATTGGTTATGTATATGATTTATGAAAATATCCGAAATCTCCGTGAAGATAATGATAAGAAACAACGTGAGCTGGCAGAATATCTGTATGTAAGTCAAAACACATACAGTAAATATGAGAACGGAGTTCTCTCACTTTCTCCCGAAACTCTTATAAAGCTTGCTGAGTTTTACAATACAAGTATTGATTATCTTCTCGGACTGACAAATGAAAAAAAGCCATATAAAAGGGTAAAAAAATAAGACGGCAACCTTAGTCATTTTAAGGTTGCCGTCTTTTATATCAGCATAAAATATTTGGAACAATGCCCTTTTTCAGTTCGTAATTAGTTGCATTAATTGGCTTAAGTTAGATTTAAGACCTCACAAAAAGCCCGTAAATGCGTTGTTTTATTCGTTACCGTTCGGTATCGGCTTTATCGTGGGGAATTTAATACCCAATTTTCCATGTCCCTTTATTTTTTATTATATCCCGATTTTTCGCTATTTCACTGCACTCCTGTTCGCTCATATTTGCACATAACTTGCCGTACAACACACTAAAGATGGTGTAAGTTTGGTGTGGAATGGTGTGAAAATAAGCTTCACAAAATCAGCTTTGAATTTTAATTGAGATATAAAACGCACAGGTACAAAGCACATAAAGATAGCTACTATCTCCTTCTCAAAAGTGAGGTCTTCATTTGCAATATATCCAACAAATCGGGATATGGTAATGAAATATTACGATCAACTATTTTCGATCACATATAAAAACATTTATCCAAACTCAAAACAGGGGTGAAGGGGTGTATCTGTTATCTGTTCAGGCGTAATAATACAGCCCACTAACGCACTGTTTTTTTATTCGGCGGGCTTGCCTACCTTATAGCTATATAAAAATGAGAGCCTAAAAACTGTGATTGCTCCAGATCGAGAGATGGAAGCAGTCTGATAAGGAGTATAAGACCGATTTTCTCGCAGAAGTTTTAAAGAAAGCCGTTGGGCTTAAAACCATCTTGTTTATATGATGAAAGAAGTTATCTTGGAGTGTATGGTTTGTATTTGAGAATGACGGTTGTGCTTTATGGGACAGTTGTTTTTATATGGACGGTTCTTCATTTTCTGCAAGATATATATTTAAGCAAGCGGCATTCAACACTTGGACAGAAAAATGATTGATTAAATCAAATATTATATCATGGATTTCATTATAACGTTTTTCATCTAAATCTATATTTTCAAGCCGTTCTCCATGTGCTATGTTATTTCTCATATTTAATAATACCTCGTCAATCATCTTATAAGATTGCTCATAATAATCTGTTTTTAATCCTATAGTACACATTATTTCATTAAAAATAGCAGAATTTAAATTACTGTTGGTTGAGATTATTTTTTCTGTTGGTATTTGAGAAGGTTCATTACTAATTTCAAATATACTATTTATTATTGCAGTTTGCAACGTGGTTTTATTTGTTTCTTCAAATTGCAATAGTTTTTGTTTAAGCGTAACTGCTAAAAAATTATTCTTTAATTTATTATATGGCACTTTTTGAAAAGAAACATAAACAAGATAATAGTATGCAATGTTTTTAATAGCACCTTCCCAATGAGCATATAACAATGCTATGCCAGCACGAAGTGCTGTTTCTTTTGCAAATGATCTAGAACTTTGAATATTGCTTTTCAGTGCAGATAGTTCTTTTTTTCTCCAAGCCATCTCTGAATCAATGGCATCTTGTAAATTATTTATTGTGCGTATTTTCATGGCTTAAAATATTCGATTCCAAATTCAGATAAATCTTTATATCTGGGAATTGCTCTTACGCCAGGAATAGTATTTTTTTTGAACACTTCCTCTTCGTACATTTTTTTGACTTTTTCTTTAATCCAATCATTTCTGTCATCACGTGACATAATTTCTGAGATATTAATGAAAACTCCTGTAGCAATGACCTGAAAAGCTGATGCTAAAACCGGACCCTGATATTTATTGTTAGAATACTTTTTGAATGTGTTTTCACCTAATAAGCCATATAGCAAATTAAATGTAGTTGTAAATCTTTCTTTAATTGCTTCATAATCCAAATCATTTTCACAAAGACCTATTGTCTCTTTGTCTAATAATTCTGAAAACTCCTGATATTGGGATATTTTAGACCAATTAATATGTTCTGCAATTAATAGTCGAAGTAAAAGTTCCATTCTATACTGTTCATCGGTTTTGCGATCTGAGATTGGTAAGCAATTTCTATATGATTCGCTCATCTCAAGCTCAGTAACAAATTCATAAAAACACTTATTAGTCATTATCATCAGACAATTTCTGACTTCCTGATCACTAAGCAAAGAGCCACCTGTATTTAATCTCTGAAAAAGTTCATACTTTGTGTTGGGATCACTTTCTTTTTTCATTATAATAATATCGATTCGGGAACGTTTGAAAAAAAGCTGTTGCTCTTTTGTAAAACTTAGCTCCTTTGAATCACCATTCCACTGAACTCCCGCAAATGAAGGTAAATAATCAGTTCTTTGCAATGTTAGAGGGGGCAATAGGTTGTCGTTTTCATCTCTAAAAACGCCAACGAACTGGAAAATAGTTGAAAGCCGCTGAACTCCATCAATCACATCCCAAATGCCATCTTCGTTTTGACTTACAAAAATAGAAGGGATAGGAATATTCAGCATAATCGATTCAATTAGTTTGGTTTTTTGGTATTCACTCCATCTAAAAACTCTTTGGAATTCAGGGTGAATATCCATTTCGCCATCCCTATATAGGTTTATTAATTCGCCAATGGACATTTGATATGATTCTCTAAAAATTTTACTTGAACGTGCGGTTATTTCATCCTGTAAAGACATAACATCTTCTTCCTTTCTTGTGTATAATTATTATACTCCCAGCCTATGTCTGATATCATTCAAAAACTCTCCCTTATATTTGAAAAACCTTGGTCCAGCAATTGAATACTTTATGCCCGTTAGGAGTTTTGCAAGAGCGGTCATGGACATAATTTCCCCATTATATTCCACGTACCTATCATCAACTACAATTGCAGTAATACTGGGATTATCACAGAACTCTATCTTAGCACCAATAGGAATCTGGCATTTACTAAATGAGAAGTTAGATGATCTTTCAGCGCTTTCTGTATCAATATCCTTTGCTGTTTCTTCGTCTTGCTGCTCTGCTTCATTTGGTCGTACCAACTTGAGTTTGTCCGAACAATTATTTATCTCAGCTATGGCTTCTAAGATGGAATAGGCATCTTCGGGAGACATAGCATAAAATTCTCTCACACGCTGCTTGCCGTTGAAGCTCTCAACAGACCTAAGATTAGGATTGAGCTTGTCAATAATGGAATGGATTTTTAAGTCAGATAGTCGAGAGCTAACTTCATAGGTTGCGTAAACTCTAAACGCAAAGGGAATACACTCGCTTCTATTGAGTTGTTTGAGTCTTTTATCAATATCATCGGCATAGCCTATCTTTACATACTCAGGAAATGAGGGATTTGTGAGTATATATATTACGCCATTTTTCTCACTCATAATTATTACTCTCCTCTCCCAAGTCTACGCTTCTGCATTTTTTTCCATATATTACGACAAGTAGTGCAGACTTCTTTATTAACACCTAACACTTCAACAAGCAACTTCTGATCCACAAGATCAAGAGCTTTTTCTATATCTTCGTCCTTGCGAACTATGGAATCAATCTGCTTTAATAATTCAATTCTTAGCTTGTTACCTATATTATCAATAATCGGCAACATTATATTACCGACTTCCCCGGGGAGAATCTCAAGCACCCCACCGCCATAGCTTCTTCCGCAAATCTCGGTGAATGCAAATGAGATGCTATTATAATATGATAAAAGGACATTCTCAACATTTACACCTTTATTAAACTTAATTCGATGCATTGTATCAGTAGATACAGCATTGCATCGGTTTAGCACAAACTTGGGATAAAGATTATTTCTTCTGAGGAAAAAAGCATCGGGTATCCATACTGACGGTACAATATACCACCTATCACGAATAGAGCATTTGTATCCTTTGTGTTCTTCGTTTTTCTCTCCAAGCTCTATATATTCCTTGTGTTTATCAGGATACTCTTCATAGGGCGTATCAGGAAAGCTGATAAGCATTGCTCGTTTATTGGCGTTAATATTCTCCTGCCAATCATTATTCGTAAAGTAGATACCATGAGCGTGGGAGCTTCTTCCGATAAGTGGGAGTGTAACCGAAGATAAATCATATTTCTCGGTGGTTTCTTTATCAACAGAAAAAAAAGTATTGTTTCCTGTTGTTATGCCAATATTAATAAGAGCTAAGTCTGAAAACTTCTTAAATCTCTTATCATCACGAATTGATTGGATAACTTTTATTTCTTCTGCTGATACAAAGTACTGAGTCCATTTTTCCTTAACGTGCTTCAATTTCTGAAATCCATTGGAATTAAGGTCAAGTTTCTTAAAATCTTCAAGATTACTTAGTTCGATTATTTTTATGCCTTTTTCTTCCTCGCCTTTTTCGCCAATAAACACAAGTACCTCCTGTTCAATGTCAGGAAAAACAAGCTGTTCAAAGGTAAGTAAAGTAATTTTTGAAAGTTGATTAGAGAGGAAGAGCCGAAGATCCTCAGCATATGCCACTTGGAGTATTTCAGCAGGAATAACAAATGCTATCTTTCCGTTATCAGAAAGAAGCTGAACGCAGGCAACCAAAAAAGCGACCCATGCATTAATCAGTTTGTTTGACTTCATTCCATGAGATGTGAGTATGCTTGACTGTATCTCACGCTGTTCTTCTGTAAGATACTGATAGCGAATATAGGGAGGATTGCCCAGAATGAGATCATAGGTGTGTTTTCCATAAACTTGCTGATAAAAGTCTAAAAAATCTTCGTTTAGTACATGAACGTTATCATTATCTATGTAGTTGATGCTGACTTTTTCTGCCTCATCAGGTTCTATTTCAACAGCAGTGACATTTGGTATGTTATTAAGCAGTTCCAATGATGCAAGGCTGTCAAGAAATACACCGTCACCACAGCTCGGCTCTAATACATTGGTTATGTTCTGTGACGCAACAAGATTCACCATTGCATTTGCAAGCGGCAATGGCGTATAGTATGCTCCTCTTAATTTCTGTTCGGAACTATCCTTTTTAAGTCTCATAATAATTACCTTCTTTAGAACTCTAACCTGTAAACACGGGAAATAAGGTCATCTATTTCCTTGATCAGAGATGCTTTCTGACGTACAAGTGTCGTTTCGATTTGTTTAGACGGCTTCTGGTCAAGCTTGTCATTGATAGCATACACCCCTCGACTTGCTTCAACAACTCTGTCATATAGAGCCTTTTGTTTTGAATCAGCAAAATTGAGTTTTACAAAAGGCAGAGAGGACAGCACAAATGTACCTCTTGAAATGAATCCGCCTTCAAAGTCGCTGCCGACAATATTGAATATCTTTTCTGTGTAGGGATTGGCAAGCCAAGCCTGAATATATTCCAATTCATATGGACTACCAACTTTTTTAGCAACTGCGCAATAGCCTGCCGTTCCACCGGAAGCAATAAGCATATCAGCATTATCCATAGCGTACATGGGGTTATCCTTAGACATGACCTTAACGATCAGCTTAGGAGTATTAATAAACGCCGTTAGTGCCTGCGTTCTGCCATACTGATACCAGGTTTCTGCCGTGGCATTTGTAACGTCTCTTATGCCAGAGTTTGATACGCACTTAGGAACTAACCTATCATAATAATCTAACAGATAAGCGTATGCTCCAGGATAATCTGACTTCATAATATCAATCGGTATCAGATGTCCTTCTCCGTCATAGGGGAATATTATCTTCTTATCTGTTGAAAGACTATCGTATGTTGTTAGTCCCTTTTCGGCTTTTTTAGTAGGTTTGAAATAAGGTTTCAATATCTTCTTCTCGATAGAATAAACCTTTTCTTCCTTTTTAACCGTTATAGTATCATCATCTTCGCTTATTATTTCTTCGCCTGAGAACCAATATATAGGCTGAGGTCTTTCGGCGCTTGTTTGAATACCATTGAATATCTCTGCAAAGCAATCAAGCGGAGCAGATACAGGCTCTATCTTCTTGAGTATCTCTAAAAATTCAAAATCAGATGTGAGCTTCCACGGAAGTTCGTCAAGCAATGAACAGCTAAGCTTGATACTGTCAGTAGGTTTACCAATCCACAAGTTATTCGCAGAATCTACGTTTGTGTATTTAAAACTATCCTGTGGTTTCTTCTGCATAAGAATGATAGAGCTGTAAATTGTCTTATCTTCAAAGAGCTGCGCTGCACCGAAATCATCAAGATTTACGAGATACTTTTCCTTTGCAATAAGTTCACGAAGTTTAGCGCCTGCACCGATTTTGAAGAACTTGTTAGGAATAATGTAGCAAACATAACCGTTATATTTTGTTTTCTGCAAAGCTCTTTCAAGGAAGATGAAATACTTGTCAAACTGCTTGTGTGATGTCTTATATTTCTTCTTGTAAATATCAAATTCGGGTGCAGGAATAAGAGAATGGATATCTTCAGTGGTAACATAGGGAGGATTGCCTACAATAGCATCAAAGCTGTTGACCGCAAGTTCGTCCCAATTAAACGGAACTATTTCCACAAGCTGTTCTTCTGTATATTTGATGCCTTTCAGCTCCGCATCGCTGACCAACGAATTACCGTGAAGAATATTGGTACTAAGATCAGGCAATATAGGTGTTACTGCTTTAACAGAGGGGGCAGTTTCATTCTCTATCAGCTTTATAAGCAAAGAGAATTTTGCTACCTCAACAGCGTGAATATCAATATCAATACCAAAGATGCAGGAACACAATATCTTCTTCTTTTCTTCAAGCGGAAGTTTGTATCCTCCATTGTCAATCTCAATTAGGTGTGTCTTATCATTTTCAAGATACCATTCTATGCAATATGACTGTAAATACTGGAACACTTCCTCTAGGAAAACACCTGAGCCACAAGCAATATCTGCAATGTGAAGCTCGCATACCTCGTCAGGTGTTTTGTCCTTGCAAAGACGAGAAAGTGTTTTTTCTACCATGTACTTGACTATTTCCGTAGGTGTAGTTACAACAGAACGATTAAGACAGTCCTTTTTTTGAGCCAATCCAATCTTACCGTTCTCAAGTACGGTAAGCTGTTCGGTCAGGAACATTTCATATATCTTACCGAGCATATTAGGCTCTATAATGCTGAAAATATACGGACTCTGCGGGTAATATAGTCCATTTATCATGTCAGCAATAACACTGTTGTTGAGATCAAAAATGATATAATCTCCGGAGAACATACCTGAGTTATACCTTTTATCAGCATCACGGAAAAGAGCTTCCAATTCTTTATGAAGCGTAGCAGGATCAGTGATAGTATCTTTCAACTTGTGATAAAGAGGAAGGTTCTTGTCCTCACATGTTCTGATAAATACTATCTGGTTGATAAATGCTTGAACAACATCATTCAAAACGTCAAGAGAAGTGTAGCGTCCGCCTTTTGAATACAGCTCATTACTTAAAGCAACTCGCCAATCATTGATCTGTTTGAGGAAGAGAATGTCTACTTGCTGTTTCTGACTTCCAGCACCGCTAAAAGTTTCGCTGAAATACTTATCATAATCACCGCTATATACAGAGTCTCTTGATACAAGTTTGGTTATCTCATCGAGTTTATCGACATATTCTGTGTACTTATAGATGCGGTAACGTGAAACAGAGCATTTATCATTATCATTTGGAACCGTTGTAGTATCATAAATAATGAAATACTCAAAATTCGTGAGAACGGCTATCTTGTGTTTTGCGTTCCAACCATATTTTCTCGTCTGCACAGCAGGTGAAGGATCTTTGCTGATGTCTACATGAGGCTTCTTGGCTTCAACAAAGAATTTTGATACACCCCTAAGCGTAAGAGAGTAATCAGGGCGGTCACTTGAACTTGCGTGATACTCAGCTATTACTTCTCTATACTGCGGAGCTAACCCCTTTTTATTTGTAACATCCCAACCTAGTATTTCAAGAAAAGGGTTAATGAACTCATCACGGCAGGAATGCTCGTTATAGCTTTCCTTCTTATATTCCTTTATGCTATCATCGAAACGTTTAACAAGCTGTTTCAGAGCATCTATTCTATCCATAGCAGTTTCCTCTCACATAAGTAAAAAACATATAAAATAACATATTTACTCATAATAATTATACCACATGAAGTAAGCTTTTGTCAATCATATGAAGCACGTTTGCTTGTAGCAAGCGGAATTGATGATACAACAGAGGTTGAATACACTAGTTGTGTAGGACCGGCCGGATGTCTTGGCTGCGGTTTAAATACCAGTTGTTGGCCTACCGAATGTTTATATGTTGAATTCTCTGATGATGACGTACAATATTCAGGAATAGTCTATTACTACGAGGATTGCGGTTGTATCGGAAATGGCCCTGTAATGTCATCAGGCAAATATGATTTAGGTACTGATTGCGGTTTCTTTAACTGCAATTGTCAAAAATACAATGAGCAGGTGACCAGTGATAAAACGCAAGCTTATACCGGACCATCTTGCGGTGGAATATCATGCAATAAAAAAACTGATGAAAGCAAGAACTTTAATAATAATATGCCCAGAAAGTTCCCGCATGGTTGTGTATCTGCATGCTATGATGAATAATTAGGAGGAATATAAAGTGTTTCCGTTAGTAAACATTACTATACCAAGTTATGTATTTTTCTCTACATTGGGCGCAATATCCGCAATAATTCTTCTGTTTTTTCGCATGGAACGATTTGACATAACTTTCAAGCAATTGCTTTTGTATATGTTTGTTTCGGTTATCACACTGCTTATTGGCAGCCGTTTGTTGTTTTTTCTGACTATGATTCCAGAAATCATCAGAGACTTTTCTGTAAACAAAATGCTTTATTATATGTTTAATGGCGGCATTGTTTTTTACGGCGGATTACTAGGAATGCTGTTTGGTATATGGCTTTGTACAAAAATAAAGCATGATGATAAAGGAAAGTTATTTAATTTTGTTGCACCCGCAATTCCTCTGTTTCATTTCTGGGGTAGAATTGGATGTTTCTTTGGAGGATGTTGTTATGGGGTAGAAAATAGTTGGGGATTCTCAATGGCTGCTTCACCTGAAGTGATACGTTTTCCTGTTCAGCTTTTTGAAAGTTTTTTTAACTTGCTTATTTTTATATCATTAATGATAATTTCAGAAAAATTTAAGTCTCAAAGACTTATTATAATCTATCTAATAGAATACTCTTGTTGCCGATTTGTATTGGAATTTTTTAGAGGTGATTCGGTAAGAGGAATATGGGGAGTATTATCTACTTCTCAAATAATATCCCTGATCATTTTATTCTTTTGCATAATACATATTATTAAATTCACCAAAAGGAAGAAACCCATAGGATGAAAGATTATTATAATATATTAGGGGTAAATGTGAACTCCCCTAATGAAGTTATTAAAGCAGCGTACAAGGCATTAGCAAAAAAATATCACCCCGATATTAGGTCGGTACTAATATAGAAATTTTTCAACAACTATTATGTAAAGGCCTATACAGCGGGCTATGAAACAAAACAGGCAAATACTTCATTGAGAGGTATCTGCCTGCTTTTTGTTATGAAAACGCTCAATCTCCGAAGAATTTCTTTCGTACAACTGACAGCTTGCTTTTTCGACCAAATTATGCTACAATATATATACTATTTTATATTTTGTTCAGAGGGGGCAAAGTATGAGTAAGCCCAATAATACACTATATAAAGCATTGCAGGATTTTCCTCGTAAACGAATCACATTGGAGGAACTCAGCAGGTTATGTTCAGATCCAGAGCAGCTTAACGAACAGATTAAAGAGCTTAACGATAAAGGCGTATTAGTGCCTGTCAAGAGCAGCGGAACAAATGGAAATCGAAAAAATCCATTGTTTATGCGATATACTATTTGCATTGAGAACACGATACAGGTATCACCGGATGAGATCTATGCACTTCATCCGAGACTTTTAGCGAATGGGTATCTGCTTCGTAATCGAATGCAATTTGTCAACAATAAGGCATTTTTGCGCCGTTTGAGTGAATGGTTCACTAATCACGAAGGCAATGATATGATGTCGAGGCGTGAGCGTTCTTTTTCCATCTTCGGTGAAGAGAAGGAATTGGATAACCATTTAAGATTATTAGAGGCTATCGGGATTTCAGGGGACACGCTTCGATATTATGAAACGCCCGAACAGTGTTTTTCAGATTATATCCCCGTCCGGAAACCGACTATGACATTGCTTATCTGCGAAAACAAGGACATCTGGTTCAATATCCGCAGGCTGATGTACGAATCCGAAGCTAACACATTATTTGATACTCGAATCGACGGCGTGATCTTTGGGCAGGGCAATGACATCACGGGTAGAGATAAATTCCGTTCCTATGCCGCTTATCTTGGGGCTGATGCAGTTCATTTTCTGTACTGCGGAGATATTGACAGAGCAGGATTTGACATTTTTCTGCGACTTTGCAAAGCGGCAGAAGAACTGCATATTGAATTGTTTCTTCCTGCATATCAGAAAATGCTGGAGCTGAGCCGTAACATTCAGCTGCCTGACAGTGAAGACAGACGATGCATCATACCCGAAATGTCCGGAATACTGCCTATGTTTCAGTCTGGCGAACAAAAACATATCACACAGATACTGCAAGATAATAAACGTCTGCCGCAGGAGATTCTCTCCTACCCTGTGCTGGCAGAAAACATGAGGTAAGAATATGATTTCAGCAGAATCCAAAGAACTATTACAGGATTTTGAGAAACGTATGCGATTCGTGAATCTTATCAAATACTGGCTGCAAAGAAGCAAGCCAAGGGAGATTCATGAATTGTTGCGTGGCGATGATGATAAAACCGATAATCTGATCCTTATGGTAATGGTTTTTATCATGGACAGTACGCTCCGTTACGGTGAGCGCTGCACGAAACAGGATATCACAGCATTTTTGCGAGAGCTTGCCGATGTGTACGGTTATGAATCGGAGTCAGCAAAGATGCTTGCTGATTATATCGTAACAGATGTCCTGCAAAGCGGCGGTAAGAGACGCTTATTTGATACGTTTCACAGCGGAGATGAGAATTTCAGAAAGCAGAGTTCGCTTATCCTGATCGAACAGAAAAGCGGAAGCTATGTTTTGACGAATGAAGCGTATGAGTTTCTGTTCCGAACCAAAGAGATCGACAGCGAATTGGATTTTTCTGTCAACCGATTCAAATTACAGGAATTTATCAAGCGCGGCAACTATGGCAAAGCACTTCGGGAGAGCCGTGAACTGGTCAGCAGGGTCAGGAATCTGAAAACAAGAATGGATGATTTTATGCTTCGGTGCAGAACCAATATCTCCGAAGTATCTATTGACGAATATGAAGAGATCGTCACGCAGGTAAAGGATTCCTTCGAGGACGAGAACAAACAGCTCAGTGATATCCGTACTCTCGTATCAGCGAAGCTGCAAGCAATCGCAGATGCCCAGATCAATCAAAATGACAATATAGGTCAGACAGAACAAGAGATACGGGAAATACTTGAAAACATTGATACGGTAATAAGCGAGCAAAGCTGTGTCTTCAATCAGAAATTTTCGCTTTCCGATCTATATGCAAATCTATTAGATGATAGCTTTTCTTATTTGCAGGCAGGTCGCTTTGACCTGAAACAGGAATTATTACTCCCATTGCAGAAAATGCAGTTGCAAGATACCAGAGATGTTGGAAAGCTGTTTGCTCCGCTGTATCGTCCTTCATTTCCACATCTGTTTGGTCTTGATTTCTTTTACAGCAGGCAGAATACTATCAGGGAAAACAGCAGAGATGACGGCATTGATATCATAAGTGAGGAAAATGCCGAAACTGCTGCTGATATCAGAAACAACAGATATGTTGAGATCATAAGAGGATTGCTTACCTACGCCAAAAGCACCCCGGAATTCTATTTTAGTGATTATCTTGCCTTTGTATCAAAAGAGCAGCTACAGGAGCAATTACAGGAAAAATCGTTGCCTGATGTCATGTTGAAGCTCTACGGACTGGGAGAGATCGATGTAGTGGGCTGGCGTTCAGAACAGCATGATGTCATTGTGCCCGTTGGTGAATTTGACCTTTCCTACTGCCTGAGCGAACTTCCGGAAGAATTGGTGCAGATACAGACAATACTGATATATAAGCTCGATGAAGTGATCACATTATCTGATGATGCAGGGAACCGTATCAAAATCAATGATTTTAAGATCGAGGTGAGACGATGAGACCTGAAAGTCTGAGACTATTTGCAAAGCTAATGGAAAAGGGATATATCACCCGTGAACAGGATTCTTCCTATTATGAAGATTACTGCGATGCTGAAATAGCTGCCGAGCTTGCGGTTATGGAACAGGAGCTTGATTTTACGCTTTACAGAACAAATGGTAGGCTTTATCTCCTGCCGAATCCGAGCAATGAATTATTCTCACAGGATAACAGCGACTTTCGCCGCAGTGTCGGCAATGAGAAGCTGGAAGAACTGTATTTGCTGAATTATATGGCGATTTTTCTTTTGCATGAGCTGTACGGTGGAGAAGACAATACACTGCAAACGAGGTCTTATATCAAGGAATCTGATTTTCTGGATGAGTTCACGCAGCATTGTGAACAGGTGCGATCCGAGGGTGAAGCCCTAAAAAATGCCGCTGCTCAGTACAGTATGGATTTTCTGCGCCTTGCAGACAACTGGCTGGCAAAGCGTGGTGATGAATCGAATTCAGTGGATACAAAGCACGGCTGTTTTATGAAGATCATCAGAAAGTTCCGTGATGAGGAATTACTGTATGATGCTGACGGGGTATGGAAGCCGACGGTAAAACTTAACGACCTGATGCCGTATTATTTATCTAAGAATCGCATTGCGGAGATACACACTATTCTGGAGGGAGGTGAGTCAGATGCCGGCGATCCGTAAGATCAGAATCGTGAATTTCAGGTTCAATGACGGTGTAAAGCTGATACCGGACGAGATATTCTGTACTGAGAACGCCGAAGGAAAGCCGATCGACACACTGCTGAATCTGGATAACGGCGGCGGTAAATCTGTTATCGTTCAGTTGCTTCTCCAACCAGTCTGCCCGAAAGCAAAAGTGCAGAACCGAAATATCAGCGATTATTTCCAGAAAGGCACTGACCATGCGTTTGTTCTGATAGAGTGGGCATTGGACGGCTCATCTAACAGTCTGCTGACAGGTATTGCATTGGCGGCAAGCCGGGCAGCAGATGATGAAAACGAAAGCAAAACAGTTCGTTTCTACACATTTATGCATGACTATACAAGAACTGGTGATAAACTCGATCTGATCAATCTTCCTCTTACCGAACGGACAGGCAGTCATATCCATCCCATGTCTTTTGATGATCTGCGTAAATATCTGCAGAGCAGAAAGGTCGAATACTATCCCGCTGATTCTTTGCGTCGTTACCAGAAACGTTTGGAAGAATACGGGATCCTTCATACCGAATGGGAAAATATTCTTGTGCGTATCAATGCGGTAGAAGGCGGCATTACGAAATTCTTTGAGGAATACAAAACAGCCGACAGACTGCTCGATAAGTTCATTATCCCCGGTGTCATGCCGAATAATACAGCATCAGCGGAGGCGTTGGAAGAAATGTTTGTCCATTACGCTGACAGCTATGCAGGGCAGGAAGAAAATCTCCGCTTGCAGTCACAGATCAAAGCATTCACCGAAAAACTGCAAGGGATTCTTCCCCTCATGAAGAATATGTGGGATGCCGAAGATGCAAGAATTCAAGCAATACACATATTGGCTGACCATTTGTTTGCGCTTGACCATAATATCAAACTGGAAAGCAACAAGAAAGCACAGCTCGAAAAAACGATATCCGAATTAAAAGCAAAACTTCATCATATCAAAGCGGAAAGGGCTTCGGAAGCCTATTATTTTGCGGAGGAGAGCTTTGACAAAGCAGATGTGCAATTATCAGAGTGCAAACGTCAAAAAGAAGATGCAGAAAACCAGCGTGACAAGTTTGCCCATCTGGTCAGCGTATTGAATGCCGCAAAGGAATATGCTGAACTTCTTGAACAGCAGAATGAAGAGAAAGCGTTGACTGCACAGATCAGAGAGTTGGAGCAGGGAACGCAGGATTCCCGTATTCTATCCTTGAAGTATTCACTCTCCTTGATGGCAGCCGAATTGAAACAGCAGACTGACAGGGATTTGATTCAGGAGGAATCAGCAAGAAAAGAACAATCAGATGTACTTTGTGATACACAAAAAAAGATTAAACTGCTTACAGAACAGCATGAGGAAGAAAACAATTGCTTGCATCAGGCGACAGGACGCAGAAATTATCTGCTTGAACAGATCAATCAAGGATTAACAGAGCTTGCTTTGCATATAACTGTTATGCTTGACGGAAGCTACTCCAAGGAGGATATCGAGAATATCCGCTCGGGCTATGATAATCAGCTTAAACTGGGAAATGATACGATAATAAGCTATCAAAATGAAGAAGAACAGTTTGGACAGGAGCTTGACAATCAGGATGCAGAGCGCACAGAACTGACTCAGGCGCTGGCAAATTGTGAAGTCTGCCTGCAACAGCATAAGTCTGCATTGGAACAGTACAGGAAAGCATACAATGCCGTTATTCCTGTACTGAAACATCTGTCTATACCTGCAAGCCAGCTGTTTTCAGATGAACCGATAACAAGCCTTGATAATATACTTGCGAAGCTGAAAGAACAGCTGAGACAAGCAGAGCGTTCAGCTGAATTGCTCACAGAACAGGTACGGTGTATCGAAACCGGACAGCTTCACCTCTCAAAAACCGCAATCGACTTCTTGCAGGAATCAGGTGTTTCTTACCAGACAGGTGAGCAATATCTGAATTATCAGTCCCCAAAGATACGAGAAGATATCATTGCAATCAATCCGCTTGTTGCATACGCTGTTATTGTCGATTCAGAAAAAGAGCAGATAAAGCTGCTGTCTCAAACAGCAGATTCATGGCTGTCGGCTATTGTTCCGGTATATACACGTTCTGAGCTTGCTGATATGGCTGATGGAAAATGGAGTGAGCATAACCGTTTTCTTTCTGCGTTCGATAGAGAATATTTCAGCGATGTTTCTGCTTACAAAGATGTCATTCAGCAAAGGCTTGATGAGGAAAAAGCTGAAATAGAGCGGCTTCGGCATCAGATCAGCGAATGGGAAGCAGAACGCTGCATACTCTCTGCGTTTACATATACCGCTGATGATGAACAGCATTTTCAGGAACAAATCATTTCTTGTCAGTCAAAACTCCAGACAATTCAAGATGAGCTGTCAACACTTGATAAGCGAAAAGCAAAGATAAAAAAACGCACCGAAGAACTTCGTGAGCTCATAAATTCTGAGCAGGAAATTCTACACCAAACAGAGAATCATCAAAAAGAATTTGGGCGTATTTGCGGTACTATTTCACAATATGAAGAACTCAGCAGGCAAATATCGCAAATGGAATCTGCTTGCAAACAGCTTGCTGCTCAGATTGAGTCAGAGCATAAGAAAGAAAACCATCTTTCAGTTCTTATGCAAGAATGCGATGATAAAATCAAGCTGTTAGGTGATAAACTGATAGAGTATCAGAATTTGCTCGGCGAATTAGAAGATACACCGAAAGCCGAAATACTCTCAGAGGATTATTCTGCAATGCTTGCAGAATACCGTTTATATCAGGAGAATTATTCGGCAAATCTTCAGGAGTTACATAAAAAGCTGCAAAAAATTCAGGAGAGCGTCAGAAAAACAGCTAAGGATATCGAAAGATTTCATATTGAATCGTCAGAATATGAAAACATATCATATACGGATGACGCTTATCAGCATGCAGAGGAACAACTTTCTCAGGCGAAAATGGAATGCAATCAGGCTTCCGAACTGTATTCAGGTGCTGTGGAGTGTCACGCTAAAGCCGAAAAAACGTTGGAACTGGCTAAAAACAGACTATCTGAACTACATACTGAACTTCTCTCCCGCTCGGAGGTCGGCTCGGATTTTGAACGTCGTATCAGAGAATGTCAATCTGTTTTAGAGGATTCTGAAAACGAGATGCATAGATGTACTGAAAAGCTGACTGATTTGAATGCAGACCACAGATATACATCTAAATTTGCAGAAAGATTTACAGCAGAAAATGCAGAATACATACCAAAGTTATCAGGGACTCCGCAAGATACGAATAAACTGCGTGATACCATAGAGAACTGCATTGAAAAATTGAAACAAGCCGAGAACAAAACGAAGAAATATCATAGCAGTGAACTTGAACCGTTCAGAAACACGCACACCTTGTTTACCGGAACGCTTGACGGCATATTATCTGTAATTGACAATCATAATATCACAGGCGATAAATACTTTACACTTTATGAGCGTACAGAAGGCGATATCAAACGGTATCAGAAGCGTATCGCTCAGCTTGCTGTTTTGCTCAAAGATGTCGAGGATAGCAGAAAACAGCTTGTGACCAATTGCCTCCAGCGCGTCGGGCGGCTGTATGAAAACCTTACAATTCTATCAAAGAAATCAATGATACAGATCGGTAATACAAAAAAACAGATGATACGCATTGAACTGCCTGATATTGAACCCATGAGCGAACAGCCGGCTGAAAGGATCAATCAGTACATTACAGAACAAGTAAAGAAATATTTGTCTGAGCAGGATTCTTCAACAAAAACACATCACGGTCATCTGGAAATCAGGCGGCTGCTGAATTGCTATATCGGCAAAGAAATCATTCCAATCACTGTTTTCAAGATTGATAAGAATATCCAGAACAGTCGCTATCGTTCATGGCAGGATGCTCTGAAAGCAAATTCCGGTGGAGAGCAGTTTGTTGTATTGTTCTCACTGATCGTTTCCGTAATGAACTACACACGGAGTCTGACAAGCAGTTTGAATACTACAAGCGGTGTGCTGATCCTTGACAATCCTTTTGGTCCTATCTCATCGCCGCATCTTCTTGAACCAATGTTCCGTATCGCACGGCATTTTCATATTCAGTTGATCTGCTTGACGCATCTTGGTACAGCTGCTGTAACGAGCTTTTTCGATATAGTGTATCAGCTTCGCTTCAAAAGCCTTCCTCTGTCAAATGTAGAAATACTAGAAGCCGAAGCAAAACAGCATATGGAACACGCATATTATCTGTCAGAACAGCTATCACTTTTTTGATAATTACAACAGAGCATTGTCAGTCAGTGGCAATGCCCTGTTTGCGATTATTCATCTTCGTCCGAACATTCTTCAAGTCCATGAAGCAGTTGAATGTATACGCACTCCGCACGTTCATGTTCTTCACCGTCCATAGACATCATGAGTTCAAGAAAATATGCCTTTGCTTCTTCGTAGTCCGTCCAGATCTCACGCTTACCGCTGCAGATAGTCGTGACCTTGCTCGTTCTCGGCATTGCCAATTCAGGTGTTTTCAACATAGCTATTACCTCCGAAAGTTTTATTGTAAATCCATTATAGCGGATAATCCTTCCGGAGTCCAGTTTTGCAGAATGATTGTAACCATTTTTGTGAAGTGCGCAGTTTCCTTTGTCAAGGAGAACGAGGACGAGTTTGTGCAGGCAGCTATGGACAATTCCGTTCAGAAGCAGTCCTCAGAGCTTGCCAAGTCCAAGAAAAAGCTGAGAGAGGCGGAGAAGCGTATAGCCGAACTGGAAAGGCTGTTCACAAGGCTTTATGAGGATAATGTTTCAGGTAAGATCTCCGATGAACGATTTGCGATGATGTCGGCAGGATATGATGAAGAACAGAAGTCAACTGATGTGACTGCGTTCATCAAGGAAGTACAGAAGTATGAACATATCACGGAACTTACACCTGAGATCATGCACGAACTGATTGAGAAAATCGTTGTTCACGCTCCCGACAAAAGCAGTGGGCATCGCACTCAGGAGATTGAGATACACTATCGCTTTGATGTTGCCGTAGCTACTGCTGTCGCTGATAGTATGAAGTACGACAAGAAGAGAAAGGCTGCGTAACCGCCCAGGTTACGCAACCTTATCTTCAAATCATAAAAACTTCTTTATGAGTACCCGTCTTTTATCAGGGTGATAAGTTTTTTGCTGAACAGAAAATGAAAGAAATAAACGAAGCCTACGATATTCTTTCAGATAAAGCTAAAAGAAAAGCTTATGACAGTAGCTATAGTCAAGCTGCTGCACAAGATCGTTCTAACTTTAAACAGTCATATTCCGAAGCTGAAACGCAAAGCGATGAAATTGTTTATTCATCTGACGAATACTCCAAAGAACTCCGTAAGCCTAATAAATTCATAAAAAAGGCTTTTGAATTAATTATAATTTTAGGATTAATAGGATTACTAGTCTTTGGTTCTATACACCTGTTCGCCATGTTTAAAGGCTTTTTATTTCCCAATAGAGAAAATAATGAAGAAAATTCATCGATTTCTTTTTCAAAAGCAGAGTATGAAGAAGATTCTCCGGAATATGTTGTAAACTCTTTGGTAGATGCAATATTTAATAAAAAAGAGGAGGAATTTTTTAACGAGGATTGTCTTGAAGAGTTAAGAAACATTTTGGACTATCAAGAATATCCCGATATATTTGTGTATCTTGTTAACGATGAAGAGTTTTTCATGGATGCCATTTACTCTTCAATCGAATATAGTATAGAAAATGTAGAATATATTGATGATGAAAATGTAACTATTACTCTAAATCTAAAGACAATCAGTTTTTATGAGTTAAGCCAAAAAGCAAAAGAAAGTGCCGATAAAGATTACGAAAAGCTTAATGCCCTTGATAAGAGAAGCAATTATAATACAATATTCAACGAATATGTGCAACAGTATTATTCTGATATGGATAAAAATGTAGAAATAACTTCTGTCTTTTCATTAAGAAAAGAATCAACTGAATGGAAAGTTATAAAGTGCAATGATCCTGAATTCTTTATAAATGTATTATCCGGAAATACATAAAAATACATTTGATATGCTCATTCCAGTGTGATTCAAAGAAAAATATTATTCTGCTGATAACTCATCCTGTTCCTCGTAGCTTTTACCAAGCTGTGCTCTTCCAATATATGTACATGAAGTCCACATGTTTTGGTGTTATGCGATCTGTAACCAAGCTCAGCAGCCTTCCTCATTAGCTTCTGCCAGTTCATACCCTGTCGGTAATATTCAAGTGAACACGAGTGTGATACAAGCTCCATTCCATAATCAAGAGAACCGTCAGATTTAATGTATAAAACCTCATCATCACTGTTCACAATATCATAGAGCATTTCTGCTTTTTCCTCATCGTTACCCCTTATCTATTTCACTCTCTACACCGTAATATCTCACGTCATCTTCACCAGTTCTTTTGTAAAATAAAGGCTTAGGCTTGTAATAATAATCATGGATATACCCGCTGTAATCATCATCACTGGGACAGCAGTCATCACAATATGGATCATCATTATTCCAGCAGACATCATTATCACTAAGCAGTCGATCACATCTTGTACAGTGATAAAAATAATTATCATAGCACCTTCCGCAGACACACATTTCTTCATCTCCGTGATCATCGCTGCATGGAAATCTTTCATGACACCAGTCACAGCTAACGGTCTCTGAGTTGTAGCAGTCCTCACAATATACATTTCCGTTTACATCATAAAACACTTCATTCTCATCATCAATTTCACAGCCGCATCAGCTGCACATTATTCTTTCAACCATAAAACTTTTCTCCTTAAATAAAATTTGACCGTCGATGATTAACCCACCGACGGTCATTGTGTTGTCATGCCAATTTTACTGTTCGTTTATGCCCGCTGTACACTATCTCTCCGCTGTCTTTAATAACGATAATTAATCCCAATATTCACGCTTTTCATTATATGAAATATTGCTAACAAAAATCTCTTTTTAACAAGCGGTTAATTTCTTATTAAAATTCTGCGGCGACTGCCCAATGCACCTTGCAAGTTCCGCAAGACTGATATTCTGTTTGTCACACAACTCTCTTATCATGTCCGATGTAGTCATGATACGCCACTGCTAACATACTTATTATAAACCTTTTAGTTGATAATTTCAATATATTTCCGCAAAAAATCACTAAAAATTTATTGAATCATTTCGTAGCATACAATATCATAGGACGCTAAAACTCAATTTATTTACTTGATTCTTCTTATATTTACTGAAAGCTCCTCCGTTCCACTTTAAATTTATCATCATATACCATGACCTTCATTGTTAATCGTCTAACCAGCTATTCATAATACTCTTCAATCTATGCTATTTGACTGTTCAGGAAAGCTTTCATGTTGAAAATGCTTTGTTTCACACTTTTCATTTCAGTCTTGCAGCTTATATATTTCTTATACCATGTCATCATATTTTTCAACGGCTGATGGATTCCATTACAATCATATCTACGTTATTAAAATAATAAGACGGCAACCTTAAAACAAATAAGGTTGTCGTCTTTTGTATCAGCATAAAAATATTTGGAACAATGCCCTTTTTCAGTTCGTAATTCGTTGCATTAATTGGCTTAAGTTTGGCTTAAGTTAGATTTAAGACCTCGCAAAAAGCCCGTAAATGCGTTGTTTTATTCGTTACCATTCGGTATCGGCTTCATTGTCGGGATTTCCGGGGGAGAAACGATACCCCCTGATTTATCCTGCTTTTCCCTGACTTTGTTTATCCAAATTGGCTTCATTGTTCTGCATAACCTTTCATAAATCAGCGTATTCTGATTTGGTTTGTCGTAAAATCTGTCGTAAAAATCCGGTGGTGTTTACATCGTCCAGCAATGAAGCACATCTCAGTTATGACTGCAACACACACGCCGTACCGTCTGATTTCTTATATAGTATAGCATATTTTTTCACAAAAATCAAGGAGCCTGCCCATTGCGGCAAGCCCCTCCGTTTATCTTATCTTGATTTTTCCTTCCAGTCCGGCGAAGGATTCCATTTTCTTTTCCTTTGTCGCTTCATTATATATGTCCATCGTCGTTGTAATGTCGGCGTGTCCCATAATCTCCTGAATGACCTTGAGATTCGTTTCATTCTCGCAGAAGCGTGTGCAAAAAGTATGGCGGAGATTGTGGCAGCTAAAGTGCGGAAGCAACTCCGGTTTTCTTCTCTCTCTTTTTGCCATCTGCTCCTCCTGCGTGTTATACGCCTTGATAATGCGGTCAAGCACCCTGTTTACTCCGTGCGGGGATAAAACCGTATTATATCGGGATTTGAAAATAAACCCGGAATACCCGTCGATTACGCTCTCATTAAAACCGTCCTCAATCTGCTGCTTATATTCCGTTTTCAATGCGTCCTTTACATCTGCAAGCATAGGGATAATCCGTTCTCCCGCTTTCGTCTTTGGCGTAGTAACCGCATAATGGCAAGGCTCGTCCGTAAATTTGCGGTAAATCAATGTGTGGTTTACGCTGATGATATTCTGCTCAAAATCACAGTCCTCCCAGCGCAAGCCAAGAATTTCGCCTATGCGGCAGCCCGTTCCCAACATTGTCGTTATTAGCGGAAGCCAATGGCTATATTGGTGAGACTGAGCCGTAAAATTCACAAATAACTCCTGCTGCCGTTCTGTAAGTGCGTGGCGTTTCGGCTTTTCCCAAGCGTGGCTCTTTTTAATTTCCGCCATCACGCCGTCGGTAGGATTGAGCCGGATATATCCGTCACGAACCGCCGAAGTAAAAACAGGGTGCAAAATTGTGTTGACGATTTCCATACTATTTGGCTTAAACCCCTTTTCGTAGATCAGCGTCATATAAAACTTCTTAACATCGCTGTACTTAATGCCCGTGATATTTTTCTGCCCGATTTCCGGTCTGACATACTTATCATACATATAGATGTAATTGCTTCTCGTTGAGTCTTTAAGTTCGTGTTTCAGGGCAATGTACTCGTCCCAAAAGGAATTGAGCGTCATCTTCCGTGTTTCGTACACGAGAAGATTATCCTCCAAGTCCTTTTTAATCTGTTTTTCCATTTCCCGAAGCGATTCCGTTATCTGCTTGCCCTCCGGTACACGGTCAGTTGCAACGAGCTTCCAGCTATACACTGAGTGTCGCTCTCCATTGTTATCGGCGTACTTAAACTCATACTTCCCATCGGGACGCTGCGATTCACCTGCCCAAAGAACTCTGCCTTTGGAATCACGCCTTTTTTCTGCCATAGCCCATACCTCCTTCTAAATGACATTGGTGCGATCCAAGAACTTTTCAAATTCCTCCCGCCTAATAAACACACGGGAATCTTTCCATTGTATAAAGTCCTCGTCCTTATGTTCTCTTGTAAGTCTTCTGATATTGGATTCTCCGATTTGAAAATACTTTGCCGCTTCGACCACCGTCAACAGCGGCTTTTCCCATATCGGCAATTCCTTGAGCTTTTGATTACACATTTCAGCATTTGGAAAACTTCTCTGAAATATTGGATTGTCCTGCTTACCCATTGCTTCCTCCTTGTCAAATGATATTGTTTTGGTCTAAAAACGCTTCAAAGACCTTACGCTTCACTAACAATCTTCCCCCGGCTTTCAGTACAAACGGCTTGGTTCGATTGCTCATTACAAACTCCCGCAGTCTCGTTTCGGCAATATTGTAATACTCCGCTGCTTCCTTTATTGTCAGGGCATATTTCTCCCACAAAGGAATCCGAAAGCTGCGGTCATCAACCTTCTTATTTCTTACAACGCCGTTATCGTGCGTTGCGACAATCTTTTTAGCTGCGCCTGTTGCTGTAATGAACTTATCATCTTCCGTTCTGCTTGGCTCTTTTTTTCTTTCATCTTCCACAACCTCGCTAAGACCGGGAACATAAACATAGTTTTTCATTGCGGCGTCCTCCTTTTCCATTTGTCCGGCTCGTGCCTTCCCCTCAATCATAGTCAGACACGAGCCTTTTGACAAATGTGCGAAGGTTGAAATCGCATACTTGACATTAAAGTGCGTTTATCTCGTTCAGAAACTTCTCAAACAGCTTTCGCTTAATTTCAACCTTCACTCCGATCCATAGCACGAAATCCGCCTGACGGTTTTCTCTTACCAATGTTCGCAGCCGATGTTCACCAATCCCGAAATACTCCGCTGCTTCATAAATCGTGAGGGCATATTTTTCCCAAACAGGCACATACGGCTTCGTAGTATTTGTATCTGCCATATGCGTTACCTCTTGGAAATACTCTTATCGTAAATCAGATAATCGTACCCCATATTCAGGCACTTATCACATTTGCGTTTTTCTTTCGCAAACGGATCAAGCCGCCTTACGATATAACCGGGATTGGATTTTGGTGCTATACTAAAAAAGTGGACAGCAAAAAGCGAAAGATGGTATAATAATAAAAAAAGGAGAGAAACACATGGAAAACACCAAGT
>CABIYQ010000012.1 GCA_902362965.1 Oscillospiraceae bacterium | reverse complement strand
CTGAAAATATGTCCAAAAAAATTTTTTTGACAAGGTAAAAAATAAAGAACCGAGATTAAAAATCCCGATTCTTTCAAATTCCCAAAATTGGCATTAAAAAATTTTTTTAAATAATACTTGACAAAATATTTCCTTTATGTTAAAATACAAAACAGAAAAAGCACCCCCACAGAATATGAACCGTTTGGCGACGGAACATGTTCCTTAATCAAACAGATACTCAAACTATCTGATTGACTTAGTGAGAATGCTATTTTAGCACACGTACATGTGTGCTTGAAATAGATCTTAAGCCTGTCAGATTCGCATGAACTCTGATGGGCTTATTGCTTTTTCAAAGAAAATTAAATAATAAATTACAGGCAATGATTTAACTGTAATTAACAAGTACATCAATCATCAATTGCCTGCGGAGATAAACTCCGTTATCAATGCAATATAAATGCAACGGCAAGTTGATGATTTTAGCACTCTTGTATGGTGAGATATGAGAGATTCGAACTCTCGACCCTACGCTTAAAAGGCGTATGCTCTGCCAACTGAGCTAATATCTCAACAACGATATTAATTATATCACATAAAACTCTACTTGTCAACACTTTTTTGAAATTTTTTTCTAAAAAATATTATTTTTATTATTTAACAATTATACTCTCCGAAAAATATACTTTTCGGAGAGGATAAAATCTTATTCATTATATAATTCTTTTTTTATTATATCAATATTAGCGTCATAATCTATTTCAAGGACCGATTGACCGTCAATATCTGATCCCCAATAAGTATCCTCCGCCGGTATTCTGATCTGCTCTATATCATAACCAACTAATAAAAGCGGTAATCTAAGAGAAAGTAAGTACATGCTTCCTTTACTCATATTAGTTGTCATAGAAGGAAGAGCTTCTCCGGCAAAAGAACTTAATTTCAGCGGATTCAGAGTCGCAGCATTTTTTAAAATACCGCTTAATACTTTTCTTTGCCGTTCTGTTCTTTCAAAATCAGCATTTCCGACTTTTCTAAGTCTTGAATAACACAGAGCCTGTTTACCATTCAATTTATAGGTTCCGCCGCCGTTAAGATAATCATTTTCATCCGGCTGTCCAAACATAGAAACGCCCTCTTTACTGTCCAGCAAAACATTTATAGCATCTGCCTCGCTGTCATTCACTTCAATTTCAACACCGCCTACTGCATCCACAATATTAGCAAACGATATAAAGTTTACCGTTACATAATCGTCAATTTCAATATAAAAATTATCTTCTATTGTATCCATCAAAAGCTCAGGCCCGCCGTAGGAATAAGCAGCATTAAGCTTGCAACCGCCATATCCAGGAACCTGAACATATGTATCCCTCATTAACGAAACCATGTTTATTTTGTTAGTTTTACTGTTAATGGAAAGAAGAATCATTGAATCTGAACGTCCCCTGTCCTCTCCTCTGGAATCAGTGCCAATCAGAAGAATATTTCTAACATTTGAAGAACTCATTAAAGAATTACCGGAACTTATTCTCTCCCCATCATCAACAATATTTACTTTATTAATAAGAGTCATAACAATAATCGAATACAAAATAAATAAAATAAGAAACAAGCCGATAATCGACATCAAGATCTTTGTAAGACATCCTCCCCGTCTTTTTGTTTTTTTAACTTTTACGGCTTTTTGACGCTGGGCATTATTAGCACGAACCTGCTGATTATTTCTGGTTGTATTATTCCGCTTTTGTACAGGTGGTTTTTGTCTGTTGGAATTCACATTACTGTTTTGATGACCTGAATTACGCCGATAATTAGAACGTGGCTGTCCACTGTGCTGCTGAGTATTCTGCCTATTTATCTGATTAGAACGCGGCCCTTGAGATCGTTGTCCCTGCGGACGCTGTCCTTGCGGATACTGTCCCTGTGAATACTGCCCCTGCGGATACTGTCCCTGTGAATACTGTCCCTGTGAATACTGCCCCTGCGGACGCTGTCCCTGTGGATATTGTCTTTGATAATTCGGATTATTGACATTTCTGTTATTTTGCTGTGCCTCCAGTGGCACTCTGAAAGCAAGTGTATCCTTTGCGTAAGAATCCTTGTCCTCTCTGTTTTTTCCGGACATTTTGCTACCTCCAATTTAACTTCAACCAATAAACGGCATTATTATAAAACCAATAATAATTACTGCCGCAAGTATAAGTACTGCTGCTCTGAAAACTATACTTTTATTATTTTTCATTTTATCGCCTCCAGAAATCATAATTATACTTTTTTTATTTTAACATATAAATCGTTAAAAATCAACAAGAATTTTACGGAATTAAAATAAAAAGCGCCGGTTAAAACCGACGCCTTGCTTTTTATTCAGTTGTAGGTTCAAGCACTGCATAATTACCGTCATCACGTTTATACACAACATTTGTACCGCCTGTTTTAGCATTACAAAACATAAAGAAAGAATGCCCCAACATATTCATCTGCAAAATGGCCTCATCTACATCCATAGGACGCATAACAAAAGATTTATGCTTTATTACTTCATAATCAACCTGTTCTTCAACAGTATCAGAATATGCTTCTTTAAAAGCAGTATCCTTAAGACGTTTTTCTATTTTAGTTTTATTTTTTCTGATCTGCCTGATAATAATATCAATAACACTGTCAAGTGCAATATTCTTATCAGCTGCCTGTCTCTCGGAACGGTAAATCATATTATTATATTTAACTGTAAGCTCCAGAATAATCTGGTTCTTATATTCTGACATAGTAATTTTTGCTTCTGCCTCATCTCCAAAAAATTTACTGAGTTTTGAATTTAATTTATTTTCCGCATATTCAGGAAAATTTTGCGGAACCTGCATTTTTTTTGCTGTAATAGTTACTTTCACGATATATTCCTCCTTAGCCAATTTACATTGGTTATTTTGTAAATTTATTATAGCATAAATTTTATACTAATGCAAGTCCTTTTTAAACAAAATGCATAATTTTTTTTATTTTCATTTGTTTTTATTATACATTACTAATACATTTCTTATTTTTATAACATAATTTTCACTTTAATTAATATCTGAATTTTCCAGTAAATCAATTACTGAATCAAGTCTATCCAATTTTTTATATAAAAGCTTTGAGGTTTCATGATCCGGCAGAGTCAAATCAGGAATCATAACAGGTCTGCACCCTGCACGGTAAGCGGACAAAATTCCGTTAGGAGAATCCTCAAGCGCCAGACACTCTGACGGATCAAGGTTCAGCAGTTCAGAAGCTTTAAGATAAATATCCGGTGCTGGCTTACCGTTTTTCACCATCGGTCCACAAACCATAATATCAAAATATCCCAGCACTGCTACAGATCTCAGATAATTTTCCGCACGAAGTTTATCAGTAGCAGTAGCAACTGCAATTTTATATTCATGCTTTTTCAGATACTCCAGAAGCTTATCAAGTCCAGGCTTTTTGTCAACGCCATTTTCTTCTATGTACTTATTCATAAGCTCTATACGGCGTTTACGTACTGCATAGTAATCAAAATTCTCACCGAAAATTCCTTGTAATTTCGGTATAGCGTATTTCGCTGCAAGACTGCGAATGCTCAGTACATGTTCCCTTTTCATATCGAAACCAAACTCATTCGCAGACTTTATCCAGAATTTCAAAAGCAGCTTTTCTGTGTCGAGCATGAGTCCGTCCATATCAAAAATGACACCTTTTATTTTCATTTTAATCATCACTTCTTTTTTTATAATAAATAACCCGAGATAATTCTCTCGGGTTATTATCTTTTATTTTAATCCTGCCATTGATTGCTCAATCTTAGCCATTTTTTCTTCTGCCTTGGCAAGCTTTGCCTTTTCAGCTTCAATCAGCTTTTCCGGAGCTTTTGCGAGAAATCCCTGATTATTCAGCTTACCACTTAAGAAATCTATATCCTTCTGTACTTTCGCCTTTTCTTTTTCAAGACGTGCAATTTCTTTTTCCTTATCAACAAGCTGGTCAAGAGGAATAAACAATCTTGCACAGTCTGTTACAGCGGTTACTGCATCTTCAATTTCATACTTGTCTGCCACTTCAATTTCAGAAGCGGAAGCCAATTTTTCAAAGAATAGCCCACAGCTGCTAAACAATTCTCCATATTGAGTTTCAATAAATATTTTTGCCTTTACTGACGGAGGAACATTCATTTCTGTTCTTCTTGCTCGTACTGCCTTAATAGCGTCAATAACCTTGGAGAAATCTTCTTCTTCCTTTGTAAATGAATATTTTTCTTCATATACAGGGAATGAAGACACCATAATTGAACCGCTTTCATTGGTAAGAACCTGCCATATTTCCTCGGTAATGTATGGCATAAACGGATGCAGAAGCTTCAGCATTCCCTGCATTACCCATACTAGTACTGCCTGAGCAGTTTCCTTAGTTTCTCCGCCCTCAGCAATTCTAGGCTTTGTAAGTTCAATATACCAGTCACAGTAAATGTCCCAGATAAAGTCATAGATTTTGGAAGCCGCAACACCTAATTCAAATTTTTCCAGATTTTCGTTAACTTCTTTTGTAAGAGTATTGAATTTGCTGACGATCCATTTATCCTCAAGAGTCAGATTTTCAGGAAGTCCCTTAATTTCAAAGTCCTCTGGGAGATTCATCATAATAAAACGTGAAGCATTCCAGAGCTTATTAGCAAAATTTCTTGCCGCTTTTACCTTATCATCGGAATAACGCATATCATTACCCGGAGAATTACCGTTTGCCAGCATAAATCTCAGAGCGTCTGCACCGTATTTGTCGATAACCTCCAACGGATCAATACCGTTGCCAAGAGATTTTGACATTTTTCTTCCCTGCTCATCTCTTACAAGACCATGTATCAGAACAGTATTAAACGGTACTTCACCCATATGCTCAATACCGCTGAACATCATTCTAACGACCCAGAAGAAAATAATATCATAACCTGTAACAAGAGTATTTGTAGGATAGAAATATTTCAGATCATCAGTTTTATCAGGCCAGCCAAGAGTTGAGAAAGGCCACAAAGCTGATGAGAACCATGTATCCAGAGTATCCGGATCCTGACGCATTTCTTTACCGCATTTCGGGCATACAGCCTTATTTTCCTTTGTAACGACCATTTCGCCGCATGCATCACAATAGAATGCGGGTATCTGATGACCCCACCAAAGCTGTCTTGAGATACACCAATCTTTGATATTTTCAAGCCAGTGGAAATAAATCTTATCAAAACGTTCCGGAACAAACTTTGTTTCACCGTTTTTAACTGCGTCAATAGCCGGTTTTGCAAGAGATTCCATTTTAACAAACCACTGCTTTGAAACTCTAGGTTCAACAGTTGTTCCGCAGCGATAGCATGTACCTACATTATGACTGTAATCTTCAATTTTTACCAATGCTCCCTCAGATTCAAGATCAGCAACAATTGCTTTCCTTGCCTCATATCTGTCCATTCCGGCATACTTAGGATAATCATCGGTAATTTTTGCGTCATCTGTCATAACATTTATAACAGGAAGGCTATGACGAAGTCCTACTTCAAAGTCGTTAGGGTCATGGGCAGGAGTTATTTTAACAACACCCGTACCAAAATCCATTTCAACATAATCATCAGCCACAATAGGAATTTCCCTGTGAACGATCGGCAGAATAACAGTCTTTCCTACTAAATCCTTGTAACGTTCGTCCTCAGGATTAACTGCAACGGCAGTATCGCCCAGAAGCGTTTCAGGACGTGTTGTAGCAAGCTCCAGATATTCGTCGCTGTCCTTGATCTTATATCTAAGATGCCAGAAATGACCTGCCTGATCCTCGTACTCAACTTCGGCGTCTGAAATTGAAGTAAGGCAGTGAGGACACCAGTTAATGATTCTTTCACCTCTATAAATAAGACCTTTTTCAAAAAGCTTTACAAAAACTTCCTTTACAGCCTTATTACAGCCTTCGTCCATAGTAAAGCGTTCTCTGGACCAGTCGCATGAAGAACCCAGCTTTTTAAGCTGTTCAACGATTCTTCCCCCATACTGTTTTTTCCATTCCCAAGCACGTTCCATAAAACCATCACGGCCAATGTCCTCTTTGGTCACGCCGTCTTTCTTCATTGCCTCTACAATTTTAGCTTCAGTAGCAATTGAAGCGTGGTCAGTACCCGGCAGCCACAGCGCAGAATATCCTGACATTCTTTTATATCTTATAAGTATATCCTGCAATGTTTCATCAAGAGCATGTCCCATATGCAGCTGACCTGTTATATTCGGCGGCGGTATAACAATAGTATACGGCTTTTTGTTTTCATCAATTTCAGCTTTGAAACAGCCGCTGTCATTCCAGTACTTATAAATTCTGTCTTCAAAATCCTTTGGATTATAGGACTTTGCCAGTTCTTTACTCATCATAACATCTCCGTTCATATTTTATAAAAATAGCCAAAGCAGAAAAAACAAAATACTGCTTCGGCTGTTGATCTCATTTAAGGCACAAATCCGCACAACATCAAAAGCCTATGAGAAACTCACGACTTTATAGACTATATATTCATTTTTATAAAAATGAATTCCCATAAATTTACACCTTTCATCATGATTCATTTATAATTATACTTTATTCCGTTCTATTTGTCAAGAATAAATCTCCATGGCTTTGACGCCCATTCCTCACCGGCATAGTCGATACCCACTCTTTTATCTGTTCTTATTTTCGGTTTCAGACCATCGTCCTCAATCCAGATCCTTTCATTATCTGTAAAGGATTCACCGTTAAAGCTTTTATCAACTACCAGTCTTTTAGTAAGTCTTGCCGGACCTTCAAAGCCCTCGCATGCTCTTATAAGAACTCCCTGAGGCTGTTCCTTTTCACCGGTAATAACATTCATAAGCCAGTGGATACCGTAACATAAATACACATAAATTATTCCGCTTTCACGGTAAAGCAGTTCTGTTCTGGGTGTTCTTCCCTTTGACGCATGACACGCCTTATCCTCAATACCCCGATAAGCTTCTGTTTCTGTTATTCTCAGGCGTACTAAATCGCCGTTTTCGAACTTTCTCACAATCACTTTCCCCACTAAATCAGGCGCTACATCAAGACAATCTCTATGGAAAAATTCGGTATTGAGTTTCATTTTTTCAGCCTTTCTTCAAGCTCCTTATCAGGAGTTACATACAGAGTTTTATTATTTGTAAATATCACCATACCCGGCTTTGCGCCAACAGGCTTCTTTACAAATTTCACAAGACAGTAATCAACCGGAACCTGTGAGGAATCCTTTGCCTTACTGTTAACCGCCGCAATTATCGCCGCCTCTTCAATAGTACTGTCCGGAGGAGTTTCGCCGTTTGTTACTATGATCGCATGTGAACCGGGTATATTGTGAGTATGCAGCCATATATCGGTTTTGGCGGCAGTTTTCAAAGTAAGCTTATCATTTTGCTTATTGTTCCTGCCCAAAAGAATAGTATAACCATCACTTGACAAATATTCAGACGGAGGATTGCTTTTAGGAGGTTTACCTTTTAGTCTTACTGCACGTATATATCCCTGCTCTGCAAGCTCCAGACGCAGCTCATTGACTTCATTTTCAGTATTCGCTCTTGTAAGGGAATCAAAAACGCTGTCAATGTATTTAAGCTCTTCTTCACCCAAAGCAATCTGTTCTGCAAGCTTTTTTTCAGCAGTCAATGACTTTCGGTATTCAGAATAATATTTCTGTGCATTCTGTGAAGGAGTAAGCCTCGAATCAAGCTTGATTTCGATCTGCGGACAAGATTCGTCATAAAAGTTTTCTAATACTGCCTTTTTATCACCTTTTTGCAATCTATATATATTAGCGGACAAAAGATCTCCTTTAAGCTTCATGTCCTCCTTTTTCTCACAGTCTTTCAGTTCATTTTTCTGATTTGCAATACGCTTAGTAATTCGTTCTGTAGTATTCATCAAAAGTCTGAAAAGATCGTTGGCACGCTGTTTCAGTCTTGCAGTCCTGTCACGCTGTGCATAAAAATAATCCAGCAGCTCACATGCTGAACTATGTTCCCTTGTAATCATAAGATTGCCGTACTGATTAAGCCTGATAAAAGAAAAATCTTTAAGCAAACCTTCTTTATTGGTTACAGAAGTGAAACAACAATTATTTCCAATCAGTGCTTTTTTTGACATCATTATTAGAAAAACAAGTCTGTCAATTTCATCACTGCTCATTTCAGTGCCATTTAGTTCTCTGCCTTTTCCGGCATAATACGCCCATTCCCTAGCAAGAACCGGAGAAATACCCTCAAACGCACTTATCAGCGCCTTTGACAGCTCCGCATTTTTCAGATTGCTGACAGTACTGCGAATAGTTTTCTCATCCGATTCTACAAATGATATTCTATCATCTCTGGGAGGAAATTCATAAGACATTCCCGGAAGAACTATCCTTTCTCTTGACATATCTCCATCCACACGCTTGATACTGTCAATAATTTTCCCTTGATTATTTATAACAATTAAATTTGAGTACTTACCCATGATTTCACATGCCAGGGTAACAGTTACAATATCTCCAAGTTCATTAATGCATTCAAAATCCAGATAAATAATTCGTTCCAGACCGTCTTGACGTATTGCTGTCAGTTTTCCGCTTCCCAGATGCTTTCTGAGAAGCATGCAGAACATAGGAGGAGTCATTGGATTATCAACGCTCATCTGTGTTATATGGATTCTTGCACTGCTTGCTGACGCAGAGATCAAAAGTTTAAATCCGCCCTGTCTTGTGCGCATAGATATAATAATTTCTTCACGGGAAGGCTGATAAATCTTGTCAATTCTTCCTCCGATCAGAACATTCAATTCCCGTTTTACTGCATATAAAAATGCACCGTCAAGCGCCATTACACATCTCCTTTTCTATAAATAAGTATTTCAAATTCTGTATTAGTCTTTAAAAATTTTAATTCAGAAAGCTTTTTGCGATCTTCTGTTCGTGTATTATAAAAATACGGCGTCATTGCAAACAAGCTTAAAATATCTTCATTGGATTCAAGTTCAATTTCTTTTTGCACATTATATCTTTTCAAGAATTTAAATCCCTCAATATACTCTGACTTAGGATTATTTTCATATGGTTTTTCGTATACAATGCTTTTCAGTTCCCACAAATGTTTTCTTCCGGGAATTATCATTATCATATATCCTACGTCATTGATAACACGAACAAATTCATCACAACAAAATGGTGCAAAAACATTCAGTAAAATATCGCATGATGAATCCGAAACGGGAATGTGAAAAATACTTCCCACAGCATACTCAATATCATGACATCTTTTAGCCGCCTTATCAACTGCATATTTGGAAATATCAATTCCGGCAGTCTTCACAGTTATTCCCTTGCCACGGAGATAATTATATATTCCCGAGGTATAATAGCCCTCGCCGCATCCCGCATCTAATATGACATCATTTTCAGATATAACCTCATTAACCGAATCACACAATTTTTCAAGCAAATGACCATAGTAACCCTTATTCAGAAAATCACTTCTGGATTTAACCATGAGCTTGTTATCACCTGGGTTTTTAGCGTTCATTCTGTCAGATGTCAGCAAATTTACATATCCGCTTTTAGCGGCGTCAAAAGAATGATTATTGATACATTTATAGCTTTTTCCATTGATCATCAAAGCGTTACCGCATACGGGACAAGCAAACAAACTTTTTTTACAACACATATTTTACCGGATCCTTATTAACTTCTGACATAACAAATTCAATATTGGAAAAATCAGCCGCAAGCATCTTACAAAGCCTTATCATACCAATATTTTCAGTATGGAAATGACCGCAATCAAACACAGAAATGCCTCTTTGCTTTGCAAGCAGCCACTGATCATGCTTAACCTCCGAGGTTATATATGCATCTGCACCTTGATTCAAAGCCGCTTCAATCAAATTGCCACCGCTGCCTGTACAGAATGCTGCTTTTTTTATAGGTTTTCCTCCATCGGTATATCTTACTACCGTACAACCAAGGACATTTTTTAACTTCTTAGCAAGCTCATCAACTTGATATTCCTGAGAAGCTACACCTATTGTACCAAAACCGTAAGATTTATTTCTTTGTCCTGTAATTTCAAGAATTCCCTCAGATTTTTCAAATCCTACAAGGTTCATAAGAATATCACTCATTCCGCCCTCTGCTACGTCATAAGGCGTATGAATACAAATTGCGGAAATTCCGCTTTTCAAAAGCTTACATGACGGTTCATTCTCAGAAAGACTGTATAACGGTTTGAAAATAACCGGATGATGAGCAATTATCAGTTCAGCGCCAATTTCAGCTGCTTCGTCAGCTACTTCATTTGTAATATCCAGCGTTACAAGTACTTTGCTTACTTTTTTATTCATACTGCCAGTAAGTAGTCCTGAATTATCCCATTTCTCCTGAGTAGAAAACGGTGCAAAAGAATCTATGTACGTATATATTTCAGAAACCAAGTTCATTTTACCCTCCATCATTATGGTCAGACGCTCCGCAATTCTTTGATATTCTTGACTGTCCTCAGTTTTTCCGGCTTTTGACAATCCCATTGCTATATTATTTATCTTAGATAATTGATTTTGACAATATTTCATTCCGGCGTCAGTTTCGATATTTATCCTACCCGCTATTTCAGTCACTTTTCCAATATTAAATTTATATCCAGAATAAAACGCACGAATAGCAGTGTATATAAAACGATCCTGAATCACTGCTTTTTCTTCAGCAATTTCAAACCCATTATTATAAAGCCATTTTCTCAGGTATCCTGCACGTGTCATAGGCTGAAGTACAAGATTCACTCCACTTTTAAGCCATTGAGTGCCAGATATGATTTCAGCAATTGTCTCGCCGCCCATACCGGCAATTACTACATCACTTACATTTTCACTTGGAATATTTTTCAATCCGTCTGATTTTAATAATCTAATTTTATCTTCAATATGATATTTTATAATAGTTTGCTGTGCAAATTTCAAAGGTCCTTCATTTATATCAGACGCTATTGCATAATCGCATATATTATTTTCAATAAGATATGCAGGAAGATATGCATGATCTGTACCCACATCACATACAATGCCATTTCCGGAAACCATATCTGCGCAAACTTTCAGTCTGTTATCAATCGTAATCATTTTAATTCACCATAGTAAACAACAGCGGACATTAAAAGTCCGCCGCTATTTTTATTTACTTGCAAAATATTCATTAAGCTTTTTAACTAGCTCGTCAGCGTCTGTACCGTGTACCTCGCACGCCTCTGCAATAGTTTCGCCTCTTGATGCCGGACAGCCTAAGCAATGCATTCCCATTTCAAGAAAAAAAGGTGCTGCGTCAAAATCCTGATCAAGAATATCACCGATAATTGTGTTTTTATTTACTTCATAAGCCATTTTATTTCCCTCCGTTTTTCATTTGCTTTAATATTATTATATAATCATTAAAACTTATACATAAAAATTAAAAATAAAAGTGCAACCATACGGCTGCACTCATTTAAGAATCTTAATTTAAGCTTCTTCTTTCATCTTTGCAAAACATTCGCTGCAATAAACCGCACGGTCTTCTCTTGGTCTGAATGGAACCTTTGCTTCACCGCCGCATGATGCGCAAGTAGCAGTAAACATTTCTCTTTCTGACCTGGAAGCATTTTTTCTTGCGTCTCTGCAAGACTTGCATCTCTGAGGTTCATTTACAAAACCTTTTTCCGCATAAAATTCCTGTTCACCAGCTGTAAATACGAATTCTTCTCCGCATTCCTTACAAACCAATGTCTTATCTTCGTACATTTTTTTTACCTCGCTTTAGTATTTTGGACCCCGGACGGACTCACACCGACACCTTTGTTAAACAACGCTCTGGAATTAAGCTACCTGGTCATCTCTTAAATAGAATTAGATACTGCTTGTTTAACAAATTTAAAGTGCGGAATTTCCAACAAATAAACGTCAAAACAATTTGCAATGCAATAAAACAATCCGGAGTTTCACATATAAAGCTAAAGTAAAAGAAATCAGCAGTAAGGTGACACAAACGATTATTTCTTAAAAACAGTTTCATTCTATAATAAATTTCAAGATTAATCAAAATTTATATTACATTAATCATAAACTATATTTATGATTTTGTCAAGTGATTTTTCAAAAAAAATAATTATCTTCTAGAAAACAGCAATACAACCATATTTTACACTTTATTTTTGTTAATTATTACAAATTATTTTTCTTCAAACTGCTTTCTTCCCTGAGAAAAAATATCTCCTCCGCTGCAATCATTTGCAACTATCAGCGGAAAATTCTCAACATAAAGCTTTTTGACAGATTCACAGCCCAAGTCCTCAAAAGCTATTACCTCACATTTTTTTATACAATGTGCCGCCAAAGCGCCTGCGCCGCCAACAGCACATAAATATACAGAACCATTTCTTACAACAGCATCTCTTACTTCTTTGCTGCGCTCACCCTTGCCGATCATTCCACCAAGTCCCAAATCAAGCAGAAGAGGAGCAAATTTATCCATTCTTCCGGACGTTGTAGGACCGCATGAACCGATAGGCTTACCCTTCGGGGCAGGAGTCGGACCGGCATAGTATATTACGGCGTTTTCCAGTTCAAAAGGAAGTTTTTGTCCGTTTTCAATTAACGCTTTAATTCGTTTATGCGCTGCGTCTCTGGAGGTATAAACAGTTCCCGTAAGCAGTATTTTATCTCCGGATTTTAATTCTGAAGCATATTTTTTCAGTTGTGAAGCATTTATTTTTCGTGGCTCTGACATTTTTAATTCTCCCATAATTTTTTAATATTTATGCAAAACAAAGCAGCCTGAAACGGCTGCAATTTTTTATTTTTCAAGCATTCTGAGAATTTCATCAAGATCGTCTTCAGTCGTATCCTTTTTATCGCCCGGATTGTCAATAAGCGGGTTATCAATCGGAATTACTTCTTCATCTTCACTTGCTGTCGCAACATCATCGCCGTATCCAGCTGCGATTACAGTAATTGTCATTTCATCATTCAAATCTTCCTTAAATGCTGTACCAAAAATAAACTCAACATCTTCAGCAGCTGTATCTGTAATCATCTTTGTAGCTGTATCAACATCAGACGCCATAATATCTTCGGACATAGTAATATTAATAAGAAGACGTCTTGCGCCGGAAATAGATGTTTCAAGCAGCGGACTGGAAATAACTGCCTTTGCAGCTTCTGCCGCTTTGTCCTTTCCTGAACCATGACCAATTGCCATATGCGCATATCCTGCGCCCTTCATAATCGTGGATACATCGGCAAAGTCAAGATTTATGTATCCATCCTCAGTAATTAAATCAGAAATACTCTTTACACCAGTTTTAAGAATATCGTCAGCCAAAGAGAAAGATTCCATCATTGTAGGCTGTTTTTCAAGTCCGTCAAGAAGCTTTTCATTAGGAATAACAATAAGAGAATCAACATATTTCTTCAGTTCCTCAATACCTCTTTCAGCCTGAAGCATTTTCTGTTCTCTTTCAAAAGCAAAAGGCTTTGTAACAACAGCAACTGTCAGAAGTCCCATTTCCTGAGCAATTTCCGCAACAACAGGAGCCGCACCAGTACCTGTACCGCCGCCCATTCCAGCAGTAATAAACACCATATCTGCGCCTTTAAGCGACTGCTGAATTTCATCTCTGTTTTCTTCTGCTGAACGTTCACCGACTTCCGGTCTATTGCCGGCGCCTCTGCCCTTTGTAAGTTTTGTACCAATCTGAATTTTTGTAGTTGCCTTAGATCTATTAAGTGCTTTCGCGTCAGTATTTACGGCAATATACTCAATATCTTTAACGCCGGCATCGACCATACAATTCAAAGCGTTTCCGCCGCCGCCTCCTACGCCAATTACCTTAATGCTAACCTGCGGATCAAAAGCGTCCTCAAAATTGAAGTCTGTCATTTACAATTCCTCCTAAATTTATTTCCATCCCTGATATTTCAGTCATAATTTCTAATATTAACAATACATATTATTATATTAACATACTTTATGGGATTTTTCAAGACCTATTTTAAATTTTTTTATTCAAAAATTCATCAATATTTCAATCTATTCGACATAATCTTCCGGTGGATAATAATCCTCGTTATTATCTGCATATCCGCCGTTTTCCTCATATTCGTAATCTTCCTGATAAATATCATTATTTTCGTCATTATATGAGTTTTCATAACCATCTTCATAATCGTCCTGTGAAGATTCTTCAGTACTTTCAGGGGTACTTTCGTCCTCTATCGGAATTTTAGTCATACTGTTTCCGGACGAAGTATTTTTGTCGCTGGCTGTATCGCTTCTGAATGAAATCTGATTACTTCCAATCATTTCCATAGTGCCCTTTTTATCATCACCCAAGTCATTAAATACTGTTTCTGCCAATTTTAATTTATAAGTGACATCGTTAGAATTCCCCAATTCAAAGTTTATCCTGTTATCATAGTTGACTTTTATATCATATTTGTCAGTCATATCAATACTTACAATTTTATTATCATTTTCCGCTATATAATTAAAAATTTCAAAGTAAATTTCTGTTTTCTGTTCATCACTGGATTCAATATATGTTCCAAGAATTTCAGATGACGGCTCAAAACCAGTTACTGTTATAAGATCACTCTGGTTGCTGTCTGCTTTTTCCAGTATTTTACCTTTTTGGGAAACAATAATATACTTATCGCCAAGCTGTATATTTGCAGCTGCAACGCATTTGGTTACATTTATTTCAAGAGTATCGGGATATTTTTTATCAATATTTACGTCTTCAATATAAATCATACTGTTAAGTATATTGTCTGCTGCTTTTTTTGAGTCCAGTCTGACCATATTGTCGCCATTACCGATTCCGGAAATTCTGATTATTTCTTCACTTGAATAATCAACATCTCCTTTTACATCTATTTTATTAATATTAAAAAACAGCGTTACAGAAAGAAGTATTCCTATTCCCAAAACCAGAATAATAACCAAAAAGCAATACAGAGGCACATTTCTCCGTCTTCTTCTGGCTCGCTTGCTGTTTTGATTTCTCTTCACATTAGTTTTAACAACGTCCCTCATTTAACATTCCTTTTCAAGCTCTTGTAATTTTTCCTCCCATAGAGGTCAATACTTTTTCTATATTTTCATATCCTCTGTCAATATGCTCTACATCAGTAATTTCCGTTATACCCTCCGCTCCAAGACCTGCAACCGCCATTGCAGCTCCTCCCCGGAGATCGGTTGCGGAAACCTTTGCACCGTAAATTTTTTTCACACCGGTAATAATTGCCGCTTTCCCAATAACCTTTATATCGGCGCCCATTTTCACAAGGGAATCAACATGACGGTAACGGTTTTCAAAAATTGTTTCCTCAAAAATACTTATGCCGTTTGCTTTACACAATGACGCCATAATAATAGCCTGTGCATCAGTCGGAAATCCAGGATGAGGCAAAGTAATTATTTTTCCCACAGATTTTAACGGCTTTTTAGCATTAACATATATACACCCGTCATATACATAGATATTGCAGCCCATCTGTTCAAATACGCACATAAAGCTGTCGCATAATGCGGGGTCAATACCGTGAATACTAATTTCACCATTAGTTGAAGCCGCAGCGGAAATATATGTAGCCGCCGCTATTCTGTCCGGCATTATATAATGAGTACAGCCAAAAAGTTCGTTTACTCCCTCGATAACAATGGTACTGTTTCCTGCACCTTTTATTTTTCCGCCGCATTTATTAAGAAATGCGGCAAGATCCATAATTTCAGGTTCTCTTGCAGCGTTCATAATAATTGTTTCGCCCTTTGCCATTACAGCCGCCAAAATTATATTTTCAGTTGTACCTACAGAAGGATATTTCAATATAATTTTTGTTCCTTTGAGTCCATGCTCAGCTGTACATTCAATAGTGCCATACTCATCATTTACCTTAGCGCCCATTTTCTTCATAGCGCTCAGGTGCATATCTATAGGACGGGGACCAAGCTCGCAGCCTCCCGGAAATGACAATCCGCATTTGCCGCACCTGCCCAGCAACGCTCCCATATAAATGATCGACGAACGCATTTCACGCATTAATTCGTCAGGAATTTCAGTTTTGTTTATTCCGTCAGGTTTTATTGTCAAGGTATTTCCTTCAAAACGGCATGTGCATCCAAGATGCGTAAGTATTCTGCACGACGCATAAGTATCTGTAAGGCAAGGACAATTTTTAAGAACCGTCTCCCCCTTGCACATAAGCGATGCCGCAATAATAGGAAGAGAACTGTTTTTAGCCCCCTGAACTTTAATTTCACCGCTGAGAGCATTGCCGCCCTCAATAATAAGTCTCTGACTTTTCATTTGCATCACCACCTGAAAGTATTTACTCTATAGTATGCTTTCAGGTGTAAAAATGCTACTTTGTCTTACTTATCAGCTCTTTTATTACTTTATATATCCTGTCGTTTGTATCCTTCACAGCAAGCTTTACGGCATTATCTGACATATCGCTTAGCTTTTCCCTGTGCTCATACAAGTCCTTGACAGTTTTGATCATAAGTTCGTTTGTAACGTCCTTTTGCTCTATTACTATTGCAGCCCCGGCTTTACCCAAAACATTTGCATTATGAAACTGATGATTGCCTGTAACTATCGGCGAAGGAATCAGAATTGAAGCCTTGCCAGCCGCCTCCAGTTCTGCAAGAGTCGACGCTCCCGAACGGCATATTACAAGATCGGCAGCAGCCAGACATGTATCCATATCATTTATATACTCACTGATTCTCAGTCGTTGATTTTTCATGGATATTCCGCTTTCGATCATAATTTTGGGAAATATTTCCCTGCCCATTTTTCCGTACCCATGAATATGATTAATTTTAAGATTATTTGACGTATGCCATTTTATTACTTCTGCCATTGTCTCGTTTATACACCCTGCACCCAGACTGCCTCCGAAAGACAAAATACAAAGTTCATTGTCAAAACCAAGTTCAGCTCTGGCTTCAAGCTTTGATTTAGAAGCAATACCGGCTCTTACCGGCAGTCCGGTAATTGTATAGTCAACATCCTTATCAAGGTAATCAAGCGCTTCCTTTACAGTAAGCATCACCTTGTCAACTTCCTTTGCCAAAAGCTTATTAGTAACGCCCGGAAAGGCGTTTTGCTCATGAATTGCCGTCGAAACGCCCATTCTTGCAGCTTTTTTTATAACAGGTCCGCTTACATATCCTCCCGTACCTATTGCAATATCCGGTTTGAATTCATTTATAATTTTTTTAGCTTTTGACCCTGCTGACGCAAGATAATATAACGCCTGACAGTTGCGTTTAACATTTTTCAAAGTAATTTTTCTCTGAAAGCCTGCAACTTTCATAGATGCAAAATTATAGCCCGCTTCCGGAATAAGTCTTGCTTCCATTCCGTTTGGCGTTCCGACAAATAAAAATTCCGTATCCGGATAATGCTCTTTTATTACAGAAGCAATGGCAAGAGCCGGATTAATATGCCCGGCAGTTCCGCCGCCGGCTAATAATACTCTCATATAGTCATTATACTAAAAGTATAATCTCCTTTCATTTTATTATGTTTCAATTGACGATTGTCTGGAAACATTAAGAATTATCCCCATTTCTGCCAACTGCATTATCAACGCAGTACCGCCATAGCTGAAGAACGGCAAACTGATACCGGTATTAGGGATTAAATTGCTTACAACGGCAATATTCAGAAAAGCTTGTATGCCTATCTGAACAGTTATACCAATTGTAATAAGCATTCCGAATCGGTCTTTTGCCTTTGAAGCAATATAAAATCCTCTGATAATCAGCAGTGCAAAAAGAAGAATTATTGTAACTGCTCCGATAAAGCCAAGTTCCTCGCATACAATTGAAAAAACGAAGTCGTTCTGACTTTCAGGAAGATACATAAATTTCTGTCTTGAGCCTCCCAGTCCCAGACCGAAAAGTCCTCCCGAACCGATAGCTACAAGTGACTGACATGTCTGCCACGTACCGCCCTTTTCATCGGAAAACGGATCAAGCCATGACTGAAAACGAGTCTGAAAATAAGTAAATCCGTCCTCGCCCTGAGTTTTCATATATACTATTAAAGCCAATGCTCCGACGCCCAATAGACAAAGAATAAAAATATGCTTCCATCTTACTCCTCCGACAAACATCAGGCACACTCCGATAGCACATATCAAAATCGTACATGACAGATGCGGCTGAAGCATAAGAAGTACGACAACAATACTAAGTAAAATACCAAAAGGTAAAATACCCACAGAAAATTTCTGCATTTTATTATAATTCTTCACAATAAGATACGAAAACAGAATTATAATTGAAAATTTCATAAGTTCCGACGGCTGAAAATTTATCGGTCCGATAACAATCCATCTGGTTGCGCCGCCTTCTGTAACTCCGTTTACCAATACTGCAATCAAAAGTATGACGCAGCCTACATAGCTTGTTATAGCAATTTTCGGATTGGCAAAATGACGATAATCAAAAAAGGAGAAAAAGAACATGCAGAATATTCCTATAGCTGCCATTGTGATCTGTTTGGTAGCATAGCTAGTTCCGTTTGTACCGCCGGACTCATTAAGCGCTTTCGCATAGCTTGCTGAAAACATCATAATAATCCCTATAACAAGCAGCGTCATTACAATAAGGAAAAATGTAAGATCCATTACCCCTCTTGAAAAAAGAGAATGTACCTGTTTTTTTTGTCTGTTCCTGCCGGAAGCAGACGCATGACGTTCAATTGAGCCGGCGCCGGCACCGTAATTTCCAGCCAATTTTCTTCCTCCTTTGAATTGGTAAAAAACTAAATAACAGTAAGCACACCTAATGCAGAAACAATAATTGCCGCAATTGAAAACATAATTACAATTTTATACTCACTGAAACCGCACATTTCAAAATGATGATGAATAGGAGACATTTTAAATATTCTTTTGCCTTTTCCCTTTTCACCGGTTTTTTTATAATGCTGTCTTGCAGTAATTTTAAAATATGTTACCTGTATAACAACCGATAATGCTTCAAGAATGTATACAAGTCCCACAAGAACCATAAGCAGATGCTTATGGGTTGTCAGACCAATCGCCACAAACGCTCCACCCAGATACATTGAACCTGTATCACCCATAAAGCATTTTGCAGGATGAAGATTCCAGATCAGAAATCCCAGACAGCCTCCTGCAATCGCTATAGCATAAATTGAAATCTCGTAGGATTTCATTATACCACATACAGCTGAAAATGCAAGCATTGTAACAAAAGTTACCGAACCGCACAGTCCGTCTACGCCGTCTGTAAGATTTACTGCATTTGAAACATAGATCATAAACAGTATCATTATTGGATAATAAAAAATTCCTAAATCAAGCTGGAAGAAAATCAGATCCAGTTTAGTAGATTTATCGCCTAACGCATAAAGTACCGCTAGAAATGCTGCGGACAGAATAAACTGAAAAATCATTTTCTGTTTAGGATTAAGTCCAAGATTCTGTTTTTTTACAGCTTTTATATAGTCGTCAAGAAAACCTATACCGGAAAACAAAACCGAAAATAATATGCACGCAAGCAGTCTTATTGCATTATAAGATGCTGTTTTCTCAGTTATATCCACCATATTTCTGGAACGATAAAGCAAATATCCAATTATAACCGCAATTATGCTGCTGATTATGAACATAAATCCGCCCATGATAGGCGTCCCCTGCTTGGATTTATGCCACTTCGGACCAATTTCAAGAATTGTCTGTCCGAAATGAATTTTTTTCAGAAACGGTATAAGCACTATACCCGTCAATGCTGCAATTGCACATGAAATAAGCGCAGTACCGATCGTTATCCAATATGACATATAAACTCTCCTCCGGTTATCCAAATATTTCGTCTATCACTTCTTCAAGCTTCATACCTCTGCTTGCCTTAAACAGGATTATATCGCCGCTTTGTAAATCTTCCTTAATTTTTTCAGCCATTAAATCCTTGGAATCCTTATGGAACGCACAGCTTGCAAGTCCATGCTCCGAAGCTTCCGCAGCAATATACATTGCATTTTCCCCATAGCAGTACAACCTGTCGGGATGACATTGTGCAGCATATTCTCCAACAAGTCTATGTAATTTTTCCGACATATCTCCAAGTTCGAGCATATCTCCCAGTACGGCGATTTTTCTTCCTTTGCATTTCATATCCGCAAGCACATTCAACGTCGCTTTCATAGAATCCGGACTGGCATTGTAACAATCGATTATTACCGTTTTATCTCCCTTTTTAACAATGTTCTGACGCATTCCGTCAGACTTGTATTTTTTCAGTGCAGAAACTATTTCATTTTCATTAAGTCCGCTGAGAATTCCAACACAGAATGCTGCTGAAGCATTTAAAACGTTATGCTTTCCTGCACATGGAATTTCAATTTCAGTATTAACTCCATTATATACAAGGGTAAATCTTGTTATACCATTTTCCTCAATAATATTTTTTGCTCTGAAGTCGCATTTATCACCGATACCGTACAAATAAACAGAACGTGAACTTTTAAGTTCTTCTTTTAAAGGAGCAAGATATCTGTCATCGCCATTAACGATCAGAGGTGCGTCCGACTTCATTCCGCTTAATATTTCAAGCTTTGCCTTTAAAATCCCCTCTTGGGATTTAAGGTTCTCAATATGGGAAAATCCTATATTTGTTATAACTCCTATTGTTGGCACAGCTGTATTTGAAAGTCGTTCAATCTCACCAAAATCTGACATACCCATTTCAATAACAGCAGCCTGATAGGACGAATCAAGATTAAACAACGTTTTAGGTAAACCGATTTCATTATTTAAATTACCTTGTGTCTTTAACGTTTTATATTTTTCCGATAAAACAAGAGCTATCATTTCCTTTGTCGTAGTCTTACCCACACTTCCGGTAATTCCCACAAGTATCGGATTAAATTTACTGCGATAATATTTAGCTAATTTAAGCAATGCAGTTCTTGTATTTTTTACCACAATACAAGGGCAGCCGTCAACAGGATATTCAGACACAGCTGCCGCAGCTCCATTTTCTATTGCCTGCTTAATAAATGCATGACCGTCAAATCTTTCACCCTTTATAGCTATAAACAAGCATCCGGCAGGAAGATTTCTCGTATCGGTAGAAATCTCCGTAATTACCTTTTCTTCAGGACATTCTGCATTCAAACAATGTGCAATTTCAGATAATAATAATTTTTCCATTAGTCTATCAGCTTCAGACCCTCTGAAACTATCTCTCTTTCATCAAAATGTATATGTTCATTTCCGGGAAGCACCTGATAATCTTCGTGTCCCTTACCCGCAAGAACTATAATATCACCTTTTTCAGCTATTTTAAGGGAATGATGAATAGCTTTCGTTCTGTCAACCACCACATCAAAGGGAATTTCACTGTCTTTAAGACCGGCAAGAATATCGTCAATAATGGCTTCCGGAATCTCGTCTCTTGGATTATCAGACGTAATTATAAGTCTGTCTGCAAACTTTGCAGCCGCCTTTGCCATAAGCGGACGCTTTTTGGCGTCTCGGTTTCCTCCGCACCCAAACAGACAGATAAGCCTTCCTTCGGTATATTCCCTTACGCTTTTAAGTATATTTTCAACTGCGTCGGGAGTATGGGCATAATCACAAATCACAGTAAAATCCCTGCCTGTAGGAATAATTTCACATCTTCCCTTTACTCCATTATATTCGGAAACTGCGTTTAAAATATCTTCGATCGGCAAACCGGCTTTCAGACAAACAGAAATTGCCGCCGTTACATTTGATACATTGAACATTCCCGTCATTTTCATATTAACAAGCTGTGATTTTCCGTTATAACAGTACCAGAAGCTTGTTCCGTCCGATTTAATTTTAATTGCATCTGCATAATAATCAGCTTCGGAACTGATTCCGTATCTTTCTTTTTTGCAGCTAATCTCACTGAAAATTCTTCTGCCGTATTCATCGTCTGTATTGATCAGAGCATAATCACATTCATCAAACATCATTCTTTTTGCCTGATAATAATTCTCCATCGTTTTATGATAATCCAAATGATCCTGAGTGAGATTTGTAAAAATTCCCATATCAAAATGTGTAGGTCCTATTCTATGCTGAACCAATCCGAAAGAGGAAACCTCCATAACTGCATATTTACATCCTGCCTTTACCATCTTATCCAAAAGACACATATAATCAAAAGCCATTGGAGTCGTATTATCAGTATGAACAGTTTCATCTCCTATTTCATTGCATATAGTACCGATAAGACCAGTTTTTACGCCGTTTTTCATAAAAATATTTTTAATAACATTTGTAATAGTTGTTTTTCCGTTTGTTCCGGTGACACCGATTATTTTTAATTTTTTTTCCGGATGATCAAACCATGCGGCACACAATTCTCCGTAAAATTTCCTTGAATTATCGGTAATGATCTGTTTGTTTCCCAATCCCAGATCCCTTTCAGCAACAATAACTGCCGCACCTTTTTCCAGCATTTCTGCCGCAGCGTCATGACCGTCAAAAGAACCGCCCTTCACACAGACAAAAATACAATCTTTCCGTACTTTTTTTGTATTATCAGTTACCGAACTGATTTCTCTGTCCGGAATATTTATATCGGCTAAACCCTCAATAAGTTTATAAAGTCTCATTATTTACACCGCCTGTATAAAATCATTAATCATCATTTATTTTTGGCTTTTACTCTCTGCTATATTCAACCTGACTGATCATTAACGCCAAAGGTCAATTCTATAACAGTACCTACCGGAACTTTAGACCCTGCCGGTTCCGACTGAGACTGTACAACAGCAGAGCTTGAATCAGTTGAAGCGCCTCCTGCAATAAAATTCAATCCCATATTCGTAAGAATATAATTCGCATCAGAAAGTCCGTATCCGGAAAGATCCGGCACTTCAACATATTCCGGTTTATAATTATTTTCAGTATAAAGGACAACCGTACAGCCCTGAGCTACAACGCTGCCTGTAATAGGCATCTGACCGCAGACGGTATCTCCCTCACCTACGACCTGACATGTAAGACCCTTTTCTTCTACAGCTTTTTTAGCGTCCTCAAGGGATAAATCTTCAACAAACGGAACTGAAACGTCCAGATTTTCAGCTTCTTCATCAGTATATTCCGGATAATAACCAAGGTAAGGAAGAATTTCTTCCATGACTTTTCTTGAACACGGTACTGCAACCTTACTTCCGTAATATTCCCCGGACATTGGCTCGTCTGCCATAATAAGCATTATAATTTCCGGATCATCTGCCGGAGCAAAACAACAGTATGACGCAACATATCTCATAGGATCTTCGTCAGTACCCGCATATTCGTCAAGCTTTTCAGACGTACCGCTCTTTCCTCCTACATGATATCCTTTTATGTAAGCGCCGTTTTCAATTGCTACGGTTTCAAGTGTTTCACACATAATTTTTGAAGTATCTGCTGAAATGACCTGTCTCTTAACTGTCTTTTCATTTGTCAGAACAACGTTTCCGTCGGTATCGACAATTTTGCTTACAACATAAGGAGTAACCAGTTCTCCTCCGTTAATTACTGCTGCATACGCAGTTATCATTTCTATAGGAGTGACCTTATTAGTCTGTCCGAAAGAACAAGACGCAAGCTCTACAGCACCCATTCCATTAAGTCCCTGATAATAGCTGGTTGCCTCCGCAGGAAGGTCTATTCCTGTTCTTTCAGTAAGTCCGAAAGCCTTAAAATAATTGAAAAAGCTTTCTGCACCCAATCTTCGTCCGATTTCCATAAATGCCGGATTACATGAATGAGTAATAGCTTCTGTAAACGTTTGTAACCCATGTCCTGAAGTTTTCCAGCAGTGAATAGGATCAGTGCCCTCCACGACAACCAAAGCACCGGTACAGTCAAAACTATCGTTTACAGAAATCGCTTTTTCCTCAAGCGCCGCCGAACTCGTAACTACCTTAAATACCGATCCTGGAATATACAGCTCCGTTATCGCTTTATTTTTCCATTGCTGTTCTCTTGCCGCAACATACGCTTCGTCAAGCTGTTCCTCGGTAAGCTGGTCGAGATAAGACTTTGCATTGTCTTTTTTTATAACTTCATTTTTATCAATATCAAGAAGCTCCATATCCTGTGCTGCCTGAGCTATCTGCAAATCCGGAACCTCCGACGGTTCATTCAGATTGAAACCCGGAGCTGTAGCCATAGCAAGAATTGCTCCTGTTTTGGCATTCATAATAATACCGCATGCTCTGTCTTCAATTTCAAACTGGCTTACAGTTTCTTCAAGATTCTTTTCTAAGGAATACTGCAAAGTCCTGTCTATAGTAAGATAAACCGAATTTCCGTCCTGTGCCTCATAGGTTTTTGCATATCTGTAAGGCATTTCGTTTCCGTACGCATCTTTTGCTGATATTACTTTTCCATCCGTACCGGAAAGGTAATCGTCATATTGATATTCTATACCGTACTGACCGTCTCCGTCTCCGTTTGTAAAACCGATTACCGATGCTGCCAATTCATCCTGAGGATAATATCTTTTCGTATCTTCTTCAATTTGTATTGAATTTAATGAGTTTTCGTCCATAAAAGCGATAATTTCATCGGCAACAGGTTTTTCAACCTGAGTTTTCAGAATTTTATACTGAGTATTTTCCTCCATAGCCGATCTTACAGTTTCTTCTTTAATTTCAAGCTTTTCGGCAAGAAATGAAATTATCTCTTCCTGAACCTGATCAGCCGTTTTTACCACGGTTCCGGAAGGCAATTCGCCGTTTGCTATTTGTTTTTGCTGTGCTTCGGCATTTTCTTTTTTCTTTTCCAATTCGCTTCTGAACAAATCAGGATCCATAAATATTTTATAAACCGTAGCGCTCTGCGCTAAAATTACACCGTTTGCATCATATATAGAACCTCTGTTAGCCGATATTGAAATTTCACCAAAATGATATTCGTTTGCTTTTTCTTGATAAAAGCTATTATCAACTATAGATAATTTAAAAAGCTGAGCAATAATGGCTCCGGCAAACGCCATCATACCGATCAATATAAATCTATTGGTACGCTTTTTCATTTGAATAGTGGGCTTATCTGCCATAAAAACCTCCGTAATACCTGTTGTTAATACGATCGCATTCATGTACCGATATTGCTTATAAAAATAGCAGGGATTCCTTAAACTTCTCCCTGCCAGGCAAATGCTTAATCCATTTCTAAAACTTAAATATTTTTAAATCTTAAAAATAAAAATCATTCAAGATTCAATCACATAAACTTTTACCGGTAAACGGCAATAAGAAATTATTTAATGCGGAAGACCAGTACAGTCACTTGCAGACGTGACTGCACCTTTCTTCCTATTTCCGTACACCCGTTTTGATTCTCCAATATAGCCTCGACAGCATGCTTTTTCTTTTTATCAGCCGTCTTTCTAATTAATAATATGCCCTATCCAAAAATATATTCCAGAAAGCTGTTAATTTTCTCTTTTGCTCTCACAAATATGTTTTTATTTTCTTCAGGGATTTCGATTATATCATCAGTCTGCGTCTGCACATATTTTATTTGTGAATTATCAAGCTTTTGCAGACCCAATACATTTACTGCATAATCTTCAACATTTTTCAGAGTCATTTTACTTTCAAGTTCTGATTTTAACCGTACATTCTCACTCTGAACAACTTCAAGCTTCTGATTCTGTGCAGCAATCTGTTGATACATCCTGTTTGTTTCTACTCTTCCGTAAATAACACAGAAAAATACAAGTAAAGCAGACAGTGCAGCAATAAACACTTTTGATGCTGAACCTCTTTTAGGAGGCGTTACTTTCATAGCGATGTTAGGTACACGTACTGTTTCCGGTTCTTCGGCAGGTATTCTTTTTTCTGCATTACTAACAGGTTTATTATTTTCCGGTTTGTGAGGATTGTTTTGTAAAAAATAATCATAAGCTGAATTATCTGCCGCCATAACAAAGCACCTATCTCCTTTCTATGATTCTTAGTTTTGCACTTCTGCTGCGATTGTTATGTTCAAGCTCATAAGGTGAAGCCTCTATAGGTTTTCTGTTTACAAGCTTCCCTCTGGGCTCTCTTCCGCATACACACTGAGGAAAATCCGGAGGACATATACAACCCTTACACAAACCTGCAAAACACTGTTTTACAAGTCTGTCTTCCAATGAATGAAACGTTATAACTGCCAGCCTTCCATGAGGTTTAAGACAGTCAAATGCGGCATTTAAACCGCAGGATAAATGGTCAAATTCACCATTAACAGCAATTCTTATAGCTTGAAAAGTTTTCTTGCAGGGATTCTTTTCCCTCTTCACCGCTGCCGGAACACTTCTTTTTATTATTTCAGCAAGCTCAAGCGTTGTTTCAACAGGCTTTACTTCTCTGCTTAAAACAATATTTCTGGCAATTCTTCTGGAGAACTTTTCTTCACCGAATTCAAATATGATTCTGACCAATTGTTCTTCGGACCAGCCGTTTACAATATCATAAGCGCTGATTCCATCCTGACTCATACGCATGTCTAAAGGAGCGTCATAATGATAAGAAAATCCTCTTTCAGGAGTATCCAGCTGATGAGACGAAACTCCAAGATCCATAAGCACTCCGTCAACAGAATCAATACCCAGTAAATCAAGAACGTTTCTTAGATCTGAATAATTGCTCCTTACGACCTGTGCATTATAGCATTTGAGTCTTTCTCCGGCAGCTTTAACTGCGTCCGGATCACGATCCAGACCAATTAATTTTCCATTTTCTCCAAGCCTTTTGGCAATTTCTATTGAATGGCCGGCGCCTCCGATAGTACAGTCAACATAAATTCCGTCCGGCTTGATATCAAGTCCTTCTATGCATTCATTAAGCAAAACCGAAACATGAGAAAATTCCATAATTACTCCTTAAATACCAAGCTGCTGCATAGCTGCCAGCATTGCCGACATATCCATATTGCTCTGCTGTGCGTCCCATAATTCCTTATCCCAGATTTCAGCTTTATCATCCAGACCGATTACGACAACGTCTTTTTTCAGTCCCGCAAACTCTCTGAGATCAGACGGTATTAAAACACGTCCCTGCTTGTCCGGAACAAGTTCTCCGGCACCGGAAAACAGCCATCTTTTAATATCAAGCCCGCCCATAGAATCAGGAAGCTCTGCAATTTTATTGGCAAGTTTTTCCCATTCTGATTTTGAATAAATAGTCAGACACTTCTGGTTTATGCTTTTCGTAACATAAAATTCTCCGCCTAGCAAATCCCTTAGTTTTGTCGGAAAGCTCATTCTGCCCTTGGCATCAATATTATGATGATATGTACCCATAAGAGCCGTCAAAGCCATTCCAGACACCACCTTTCGGATTTTTTGGACTGATTTCACCAAAAAAATGAATTTTTTACACTACTTTACCACACTTCACCACCGTGTACATATTATTATAACTCAATTATAAGAAAACGTCAAGAAAAATTAAAGATATACTAAAATAAAAGAAGCTGAAAATCATGTCTTATTTTTGTTAATAATGCACAAAGCAGACTAATTTATTTAATCAGTCTGCCTATATAATATAAATTATTTGTTATTATATTTTATCACTTTTTAACGATTTTAAAGGCTTTATCACCATCGCTGCAACGAAACCCGCAGTAATTATTTCAATTATCGAATTTACACCTGCCCATAAAATTACAAAGTTCAAAAAATTTTTTCCCAGTAATTCTGAAACATTTGTATTTTTATGAAAAAATAAATAAATCATACCCAAAACCATAACTGAGTGTAGAAAAGTAGAAAATGCAGCTGAAATACCGGCTGATACACTGATATTTATTTTTCTTTTCAGAAAATCAAATGTCACAGATGTAAAAAATGGTATTAATAATCTTGGAATAAAGCAAATTATTATGCTGTAGAAATTTCCAAATTCAGAAAATGGAGTAAAAGCAAAAGAAGTCGGACTCGCCAAACCAATTGTAGACCACCATATGAACGAGCACAAACCCATAATACCGCCCATAATTAAGCTATATTTTTTTTTAAGTAAAAAAGCAGAAATTATAACCGGAATATGGGCTAATGTAGCAACGATTCCAGGTCCAATAGGAATAGATCCCAAAGGAGTAAAGCAAAAAATAATTTCTATTGATGCAAAAATTGCTAAAATTAATATGTTAAAAATAGATTTTTTTTCAGTTTGTATATATTCCATATTTTTTCTCCAATAAAATATTCTGTTTTATATTATTACTGTAATTATTATTTTTATACAAAACAAAAACAGGAATGACTTCGTCATTCCTGTTTCATATAAAAATTTTTAATTATTCGTTAATAGCTGTAACGACACCTGAACCTACTGTACGTCCGCCTTCACGGATAGCAAAACGCAAACCTTCTTCGATAGCGATTGGTGTAATCAGTTCAACGTTCATTTCAACGTTATCACCAGGAGTACACATTTCAACGCCTTCTGGAAGAGTGATGATACCAGTAACGTCAGTTGTTCTGAAATAGAACTGTGGTCTGTAGTTTGTGAAGAATGGAGTATGACGTCCGCCTTCTTCCTTCTTCAGTACATAAACCTGACCCTTAAACTTTGTATGTGGGTGGATAGAACCTGGCTGGCAAAGAACCTGTCCTCTTTCAACCTGATCTCTTGTAACACCACGGAGAAGAGCACCGATATTATCGCCTGCTTCAGCATAATCAAGAGTCTTTCTGAACATTTCGATACCAGTAACAACTGTCTTGCCCTTTTCAGTAGAAAGACCAACAATTTCAACTTCGTCACCAGTCTTGAGCTGACCTCTTTCAACTCTACCTGTAACAACAGTACCACGACCGGAAATTGTCATAGTATCTTCGATAGGCATAAGGAAAGGAAGGTCTGACTTACGTTCCGGAGTAGGAATGTAGCTGTCAACTGCATCCATAAGTTCAATAATTGGAGCATATGCCGGATCATTGATATCATCAGGAGCATTCAGTGCAGCAAGAGCTGAACCCTTGATAATAGGTGTATCATCGCCTGGGAATTCATATTCGTCCAAAGTAGCTCTGATATCCATTTCAACAAGTTCAAGAAGCTCAGGATCATCAACCTGATCAGCCTTGTTCATGAATACAACAATGTAAGGAACGCCAACCTGACGAGCAAGAAGCAAATGTTCCTTTGTCTGAGCCATAGGACCGTCAGAAGAAGCAACTACGAGGATAGCACCGTCCATCTGAGCAGCACCTGTGATCATGTTCTTTACATAGTCAGCGTGTCCAGGGCAGTCAACGTGTGCATAGTGACGATTGTCTGTTTCGTATTCAACGTGAGCTGTATTAATTGTGATACCACGTTCTCTTTCTTCCGGTGCCTTATCGATCATGTCGTAAGCTTCATACTGAGCCTGACCCTTGAGAGCCAGTGTCTTAGTAATAGCAGCTGTAAGAGTTGTCTTACCATGGTCAACGTGTCCGATTGTACCAATGTTAACATGCGGTTTATTTCTTTCAAATTTAGCCTTTGCCATTGGAAAAGTCCTCCTTAAAAATAATATAGATTACTTATGAATATCATTTTATCATATATTAAAATAAAATTCAAGAGTTTTTAGAAAATATTTCTGATTATTTTAATCAAGCATTTTTATTTCTTGATGTCATAATCTTTTCTGCAATATTCTTAGGAACTTCAAGATAGCTGTGCGGTTCCATTGAATACTGTCCGCGACCTTGTGTATTTGAACGAAGATCATTAGAATATCCGAACATTTCTGAAAGCGGTACAAGAGCGTCAACCTGAACAGCACCAGGTCTTGTTTCCTGACCCTGAATCTGTCCACGGCGTGAACTCAAATCACCGATTACAGTACCTGTATAATCATCAGGAACAATAACCGAAACCTTCATGATAGGTTCCATCAGAACCGGAGTTGCCTTTTTCATAGCTTCCTTAAATGCCATTGAACCAGCAATCTGGAATGCCATTTCCGAAGAGTCAACTTCATGATAAGAACCGTCATACAGTTCAACGCAAACGTCAACAACTTCGTAGCCTGCAAGAATACCGGACTTCATAGCACCCTGAATACCCTTGTCAACTGCTGGAATGTATTCCTTAGGAATAGCACCACCGACAATTGAATTTTTGAATTCATAACCCTTACCGGATTCATTAGGTGAAACTCTGATCTTAACATGACCGTATTGACCCTTACCACCGGACTGTCTTGCATACTTATGGTCAACATCGGCATTACCCTTAATTGTTTCCTTATAAGAAACCTGAGGAGCACCGACATTTGCTTCTACCTTGAATTCACGAAGCAGTCTGTCTACAATGATTTCAAGGTGAAGTTCTCCCATTCCGGCAATAATTGTCTGACCTGTTTCTTCATCAGTATAAGTTCTGAATGTCGGGTCTTCTTCTGCAAGCTTTGCAAGAGCAATACCCATTTTTTCCTGACCAGCCTTTGTCTTTGGCTCGATAGCCAGCTGAATAACCGGTTCAGGGAATTCCATAGATTCAAGAATTACGGGGTGCTTTTCGTCACAAAGCGTATCGCCTGTAGTTGTATTTTTAAGACCAACAGCTGCAGCAATATCACCTGCATATACTGTTTCAATGTCTTTTCTGTGGTTTGAGTGCATTTGAAGGATACGACCAAGTCTTTCTTTGTTATCCTTTGTAGCATTCAGTACTGTTGAACCTGCATTTACTGTACCTGAATAAACTCTGAAGAAGCAGAGCTTACCAACAAATGGGTCAGTAGCGATCTTGAATGCAAGCGCTGAAAACGGTTCATCATCTGAAGAATGTCTTACACATTCTTCATCAGTATCAGGATTAATACCCTTGATTGCAGGAACATCAAGCGGTGACGGCATATAATCTACAATAGCGTCAAGAAGCTTCTGAACACCCTTATTTTTATATGAAGTACCGCATGTTACCGGAACCATTTCATTAGCAATTGTTGCTTTTCTTATAGCAGCCTTGATTTCATCAATTGTAAGTTCTTCACCTGCAAAATATTTTTCCATCAATGCGTCATCCTGTTCAGCAACTGATTCCATAAGTGCATCATGATATTCCTGAGCCTTTTCAGCCATATCAGCAGGAATGTCTTCTACTCTGATATCTTTTCCAAGATCATCATAGTAAACATACGCTTTCATTTCAATAAGGTCAATGATTCCCTTGAATGTTTCCTCTGCACCGATAGGTAGCTGAACTGGAACAGCATTACAATGAAGTCTGGTCTTCATCATATCAACTACATTGTAGAAGTCTGCGCCCATGATATCCATCTTATTGACATAAGCCATTCTCGGTACCTTGTATTCATCAGCCTGTCTCCAAACGGTTTCAGACTGAGGTTCAACACCGCCCTTAGCACATAATACTGTTACTGAGCCGTCAAGAACTCTCAGTGAACGTTCAACCTCAACTGTAAAGTCAACGTGTCCGGGAGTGTCGATAATATTAAGTCTGTGGCCTGCCCAGTATGCAGTAGTAGCAGCAGAAGTAATTGTAATACCTCTTTCCTGCTCCTGCTCCATCCAGTCCATTGTAGCAGCACCTTCATGAGTCTCGCCTATTTTATGGTTAATACCGGTATAAAACAGGATACGCTCTGTTGTTGTGGTTTTACCTGCGTCAATGTGAGCCATTATACCTATATTTCTTGTATGTTCAAGCGAACAATCTCTTGGCATAATTCTCCTCCTTAAATTTTACAATTGCAGATTACCAGCGGTAGTGTGCAAACGCCTTGTTTGCTTCCGCCATCTTGTGTGTATCATCACGCTTCTTGCAGGCGCCGCCTGTACCGTTGATTGCGTCCATGATTTCACCGGCAAGTCTTTCCTTCATTGTCTTTTCGTTTCTTTCTCTTGAGTACTTTGTGATCCATCTCAGACCCAGTGTCTGACGTCTTTCAGGACGTACTTCCATTGGAACCTGATATGTGGCACCGCCCATTCTGCGAGCCTTAACCTCAAGAACCGGCATAACATTTTCCATTGCTTCTTCAAAAGCTTCCAGAGCGTCCTTGCCTGTCTTTTCAGCTACAATATCAAATGCACCGTAAACTATTTTCTGTGCAACACCCTTTTTACCGTCTAACATTATATTATTGATAAGACGTGTAACAAGCTTTGAGTTGTATACTGGGTCCTGCAGTACATCACGTTTTGCGATTTTACCTCTTCTTGGCATTTCGCTTCCCTCCTTCACATTTTTTCATGAATTCATAGGTACTCGTCATTTTTCTGACGTCAAGACCAATGCAGAGGATTTAATATATTAAATCTCCACATATAATCCTGTGGCAGTTATCCTATTTCAATTATTTTGCCTTTGGTCTCTTTGCACCGTACTTTGAACGAGCCTGCATTCTGTTAGCAACGCCCTGTGCATCAAGTGTGCCTCTGATGATATGGTAACGTACACCTGGGAGATCCTTAACACGTCCGCCTCTGATAAGAACAACGCTGTGTTCCTGAAGGTTATGACCGATACCAGGAATATAAGCTGTAACTTCGTGACCATTTGTAAGCTTTACTCTGGCGATCTTTCTCATAGCTGAGTTAGGCTTTTTAGGTGTTGAAGTTCTAACTGCTGTGCAGACACCACGCTTCTGAGGTGAGCTCTGATCAATAGCTGTCTTCTTCTTGGCATTATAACCTTTCTGAAGTGCCGGAGCTGTTGACTTAACATCAAGAACCTGTCTTCCCTTACGAACCAATTGATTAAATGTTGGCATATTCTTCCTCCTTTTCCAAAAAATCTTTAATGCAAGTATAAAATACACTTGCATACCCATTAATTATATTCCTATTTTTTTCATTTGTCAAGAGTTTTATTATTTTTTTCGCCTATTTTTAAAAATATTTATTAGTTTTACATTTTTTTGAAAATTTCTCTTGACATTTTTATTATAACGTGATATAATAATAAAGCTTTAAGTTATGCGCCAGTAGCTCAGCTGGATAGAGTGACTGGCTACGAACCAGTAGGTCGGGGGTTCGAGTCCCTCCTGGCGCACCATATTGTAATCATAAAAAAGATGAATAGTCCGCAAAGCCCGTATCTACGGGCTTTTTTGCTGCTCTGACGGCGAAAAATCAAGGTTAAAAACCATGGATGAATGAACCCAATAAGAAGGATTCGAACCCGCGATTTTTTAATATTTCAGAATTCAGAGACAAATTTGGGAAAAATAATCTTAGATATGCCTTTTTTCATATGTAGAATAGTATATAAACTTTTCAAGACCGTTTTGTCTGGTATCACGAAGCAGTGATACTAAACAAAGCGGTCTTTTTTTGTGCCCAGACGGAGGTGAAACAGAAGAAACAGAAAATACCGCTTAAAAAATATTTACGGAGGAATAAGATGAAGAAACTAAAATTTAACAGCACGCTTAATCATAAGGTGAACAGCTACAAAACATATGAAATCAGTGTGGAGAAAGTAATCACATTGTACGGAAATTCGTTTAATAGGCTCAAAAATGACGCTCTTAATGATAATCCATATATTGCCGAGTATTGTGATTTGATGTACATCGACAGCAATGATGTTGCCCATTGTTTGCTATTTCTTGACTATGACAGCGGCGATGGTATTCTGGTTGAGTCTGAGGGTATGTCATACGCTCGAAAGTCCCAATTCATACCAAATGCAAGAGCATTGGTTGAAAACAGCGAGCTTACGGTTTCTGAACAGAAATTGCATAAAAGCTTGAAAAAAATTGCTGATAAAATTGCAGAGCTTGCCCACTACGGTGAAACAAGCTTCACTTTTGACAAGCTTTTGGAAGAATCCGATTTGGATGTAAAGTCCGTTCTGCGTGATTCGGTAACAGCAATGCTTCGTGAACGAGAGGACATTCAGATGGCGGAAAGTCAGTCCATCGAAGTTCCCTTTCAGCCGGATATCACAGTTGAAGTGAAGCCTACTCAGGAGCTGACGTTTTATTGTCCTCTGCGCCTCGTCAGGGAGTATGACGAATCCGATTATGAGTTTGACGAAGAAGTCATGGATGAGATGGAGGAAATTCCCTCAAAGTATGCAGTAGACTGTGCAGATGAAATCAACGATTTCATTCAGGATTACTCTGAACCGGAAGAAGAAAATCGTGGATTGATGGTGTATTTTGACAATAATCCGGCAGTCAGCGAAAAAGTTTTCTCGGCAATTCCATCTGTCAAGGAAATCAACGGTGAACTCATGGGCGTGTTTGAATGTCAGATTACTGAGAAATTAACAAACAATGAACTGGAAGATCTGCGCAGTCACCTGATCGGTCAATGTTCGGATGGCTTTTTTGAGGGCATGGAGCAGTATCCGATCAAAACCGCCGATTACGGCGAGATCTATGTCAGCTTCTGGAACGACAGCAACGACTGGTCGCTGCAAACAGGAGAAGAAATGGAATTGTCTCAAGTTGAGAAACTCACGGAAGAACCCGGTATGAGCATGACGATGTGAGGTGAATTATGTACAACAGAAGAAAAGTTGAAATGATGAAAGAAAGATACCCCAAAGGCACAAGAATATGCCTTGACAGCATGGAAAACGATCCACAGCCGATTCCATCAGGCACAAAAGGAACGGTAATTGCAGTTGATGACGCCGGTCAGTTATTAATGAAATGGGACAACGGACGTTCCCTTTCTCTCATTCCCGGCGAGGACAAATTTCATGTAATTCAGCAGGAGGAAAATCTGTCTGAGAAAATGGAAAAAACTGAAGGGCTGTCAGAAAATTTTGAAATGAACATGACAATGTAGCGGTTAAGTTTTGAAAAGGACTTAGCCGCTTTTTTATTATCCAAAAAGAAAGGGATGGTCAGATGATACGAGTATTCGACGCATTTTCGGGCATCGGAGGCTTCCGTTCCGCTCTGGAAAGGGTCGGAGGTTTTAAAATTGTGGCATGGTGCGAAATCGACAAGTTCGCACAGAAAGCCTACAGAACGCTGTATGACACGGGAGATGAGCAATTTTATGAAAATATCAGAAATATTAACGCCGGAGAGCTTGCGGACTTTGATCTCCTTACCGGAGGTTTCCCCTGCCAGCCGTTCTCGGTATGCGGGGCAAGAAAAGGCTTTGCAGACGAGCGAGGCGATCTTTTCTTTGAACTTGCCCGAATTCTTGAAAGCAAAAGACCTCGCTATTTTTTGTTTGAGAACGTACCCGGACTCATGGGGATTGATTCGGGGAGAACTTTTGCCAAAATCATTGAAACGCTTTGCAAATTGGGGTATTGCGTGGAATGGCGTGTGTATAACAGCGCCGATTATCTTCCCCAAGTCCGAAAGAGAGTATATATTGCAGGATGTCTTGGAATCAATTGTTCCGGAAAAATACTGGCTTTCGGCAGAAGCGACAGCGAAAATAGCAGGAAAACTGAACAAATAATCGGTGGAAGTCAGGGTTCGAGGGTTTATGCTCCCGATGGACTTGCGGTAACGCAATGCAGCGGTTCGGGAGGTATGGGCGGTAAAACAGGTCTTTACTTTATTGACAGCAACCCTCCTCCGAATTTAACGGATACAGCAAGATGCATAACCGCACGGCAGGACAGCGGAGTGAGTAACCACAAAGGTGAACACTCCGCTGTTTTTTGCGATCTGAACGAAAATCCGCAGATTACGGAAAACGCAAGATGTCTTCATACAAGAATGGACCAGCGTGACGCTGGACCCATTTCGTTTCCACCCTTTACAGAAACTATTCTTTACGGCTCGACCGGAGAAAAAATGCGCGATATTTTGTATGATTCACATGAAAATTATAGCGCGAAAGAGTCCTGTCGGGACACCGACCCGAGAGCAATTCTCAATCCGTTTAAGGAAAAAACTTGGCAGAACGGCAGACGTATCAAAGAACCCAACGAGCCGATGTTTACGCTAACCGTCACGGACAGGCACGGCATAGTTCATAACGGCAGGATAAGACGTCTCATGCCCATTGAGGCTTGGCGATTGCAAGGCTTTACAGATGAGCAGTTTTATAAGGTTCAGACAATCGGAATGTCCGACGCACAGTTATATAAACAGGCAGGAAACGCAGTGAGCGTACCTGTTGTTGAGGACATTGCAAGAAATTTATTGAAATTTGATGAGGAAATAAATAATGGAAAATATGATTAAGATTTTTGAGAGTGAAGAGTTTGGTCAAATCAGGACGGTGATAAAAAACGGCGAACCGTGGTTTGTGCTTGCAGATGTATGCAAAGCGCTTGAAATCAGCAATTCAAGAATGGTTGCCGGTCGTCTGGACAGCGATGAGCTGATGTCAGTTAAACTGACATCAGGTGGACAGTGCCGAGAAATGACGGCAGTTAGCGAAAGCGGACTTTATGATGTAATTCTTAGAAGTGACAAACCACAGGCGAAGCCTTTTCGTAAATGGATCACAACTAAGATACTCCCAACGATAAGGCGCACAGGAGGTTACGTCGCCAACGAGGATATGTTCATAGAAAACTACCTCCCCTTTCTTGAAGAACCATACCGAAATCTTTTCCGTCTGCAGATGACCGCTATCAACAAACTGAATGAGCGAATCCGTCACGATGAACCGTTAGTTGAGTTCGCAAATCAGGTGTCGAATACCGATAATCTTATCGACATGAACGCAATGGCGAAGCTTGCCGTGGAAGAAAATATTCCTATAGGAAGAAACAGACTGTTCCGCTGGCTTCGGGAAAATGAGATTTTGATGTCGGATAATCTGCCGTATCAAAAGTATATTGATCGTAGATATTTTGCGGTCAAGGAGTCCGTTTTTGAAACTAATTCATTTACCAAAACCTATCAGCAGACATTTGTTACAGGAAAGGGGCAGGCGTACATTATCGGCAGACTGAAAAAGGAGTTCGGGAATGAGGATTAAACGAACTGACAATAATATGAATGGTGGTGAGATTATGCTTGGATTTATACTTGGTTTGCTCTTCGGCGGTACGGTCGGTGTATTTACAATGGCGCTGTGCAGTGCTGCAAAAAGAGCAGATGAAGATCTGGAAAAAAATAAAATAGACAACAGTCGAATAAAATAATTGGTATAGGTCGTTTTGCCAACAGCAGAAAATTTCTGTTGCTTGCAAAGCGGCTTTTTCTTTTTGTTGTTGGCAGCGGCAGAAAGGAGTTACATGAACAGCTTTATGTCATGGGTGGGCGGCAAAAAGGCGCTCAGGGACGCCGTGCTTGCGAGGTTTCCAACCTATTACGAGAGGTATATCGAGGTTTTCGGAGGCGCAGGTTGGGTATTATTTCACAAGCCGCCAGGCGGAGAAATGGAGGTGTTCAACGATTACAACAGCAATCTGGTGAATCTGTACTGCTGTGTCAGGGACAAGCCGAATAAGCTGAAATACAAGCTGCGGTATGTCCTGAATTCCCGTGAGGATTTTGACTGGATTGCAGGTTTGCACAAACGAGGGCTGTTCAGCAGATTCAGAGATGTTGACAGAGCGGTGAAGTTTTATCAGCTGATTCGATATAGCTACGCTTCGGGACTGGACAGCTTCGCTTGTCAGCCTCATTCCATCTGGTCGGATTTTCCGCAGATAGATATGGCGGCAAGACGGCTGCAAAAAGTGGTTATTGAAAATCGTGACTTTGAAAAGCTGATACGGCAGTATGACCGCCCGGTGAGCTTTTTCTATTGCGATCCGCCGTATTTTGCAACAGAGAACTACTATAAAGACGTGGGATTTCAGACAAAAGACCACATCAGACTGAGGGACACATTGCTTGGGTGTTCAGGAAAATTTTTAGTGTCCTACAACGACTGTCCGGAAATACGTGATCTATGGGACAATCCGGGAGTTTACATTGAGGAGATCAGCAGACTTAACAACTTGGCACAGCGATATGACGGCGGCTGTCGGTATGCGGAACTGCTGATTTCAAATTACGATACAACACAGAGAGTTGGTGCAATTAACCAACTCTCATTTTTTAATGAAGGAGATTTTTATTTATGAAAAAAGTTATATTTTCACAGATACTTGCCAAAAACGGCGTGACAAATTTCAGAGGACTGTTTGATGAAAACGGTCTTCCTGTCAATGTTGAACTTGAAGTAAACGAGGATGGCGTTGTGTTGACAGCCATCCGCCGTAAGCTTTCGGATGTTGAGCTAATGGAGATATGCAACAGCGTAGACGGCTGTGAAAGCTGCGTTTTTCAGGGCGACTGCGATGGTGAAGGCGGTGAAATTTAATGCTTGATTGGTTCTGCTTAAAAATCCGCCCTCCGCCATATTGAAAAGGTAGAATTTCCGCAAAGAGTCTGGATATTGCGTTGATTTTATGGTATTGTGGTGTCAACAAGAAATATGAAGGAGCTGATCAATATGAAAAAATCAATGCTTATCCTTATTCTGACTGCACTTCTGTCAGCCTGCGGCGAATCTGAAAACACACCGGAAAAAGCGGAAATATTCACATTTCAGACAACGCAGATAACATCAGTTACAACGACTAAAATAGCAGAAATTACAACAGTTTCGGCTGAGATTACAACATTCGCACATCAGTCTGAAACTACCACTCAAACAACTGCTGTAATTAATCAGCAGAAAGAAAAAATCCCGGAAGAACCGCAAATTTCCGAACGGCAGGAGGTTACAGAGACTGCTGAAGCTTACGATGAAAATCATGATGATTTTTCTGAGTTGATTATTGAAAATACAACTGAAAAATCTGATGTTCCCGTTCAAACAGATCCATCGCAAATTCCCGAAATTACGTCGGCTACAGCTACAGAACCGGAGGAATATGAAAAAGAATCTTCAGCCGTCGAATGCGGTTTATCCGACTATGAAAAGGCGCTTGAAGTGTACAATTTTATGACCTCAAGCGGCAGCGGAACTTGCGTACAGTATGCATATCAGACCTATGAAATGTGCCTTGAATACGGTCTGGAATGTTACTTTGCATGGACCGAAAATCAGCTTTACGGACATGTTGCAAATGTGGTTAAAATCGACGGTGTGTGGTATGTTCTGGACACGCAGGCAGGATGTTTCCTGACGGAAAATATGTGCGGTTTCATAGAAATTGTGGATGAAAATGAAAGATATATTGCATCTGCTGACATCATCAGCAGCGTGAGATATGAATAAAATAATTATGAGAGACTCGCAAATGCGAGTCTTTTTCTTTTGGAGGTAAATATGTTTAAAAATAGAATACTGAAAAAAATCAGCGCAGGTCTTATGGCAGGACTCTGCGCCTTTACTTTAATCGGAACAAATCTCGGCGGCCTTAAAACTAATGCCGCTGAAACCGCCAAAGAACCGCTGCTCTCAGGAGACGAGGTTATCAGACAGGCAGCGACGTACCTCGGAGTTCCATACGGCTGGGACTGCAAGGGCTACGACGGCGTGTATTCGTCCTCAAATCCTACAAAACAGTCCATGGAAACTGTTCGCCGAAAGGGTCTCGACTGCTCCGGACTTGTTTATGCGACCCTGACAGATTTAGGCGTAAGCACCGCCGGATTCCCGTCAAATAATCCCGTTCCGCAAAATTACTGGGAGTATGCGGACGGCTCTGCTTACAAGAACTGCACCATGACCTACAAGGGCGTAACTGCTCCGATTGAAGTGATTTATGAGAAGCTTGACGCCGACAGTCATCAGTACTACGAAAATGAAAATCTCATTCCCGGAGCCGTAATTTCAGGCGTTGCCAAGGATAACGGAATCGGTCATATGTGGTTTTACATGGGGCAGTTTGACAGCAGAGACGCTGTTCTTGATTACCTCGTGAAACTTGGATATAACCGTGACGCTGTTTCCCCTTATGTTGGCAGCGGAAACGGCGACGGCGGCAAGCATTGGAGAATCGAGTGCAACGGTTCTCAGGGCTGCGTTATCAACAACAACACCGACGGCAAGGCGAGATTTGCAAGCTTTGTCGCCTACAAAATTACCTCCCGTGACATAACCTTCAGTATCAAAAAATGTATCGACGGAACGTCGCAGATCGTCGGTAAATCGCCTGTTGACGGCAGTACCGCCAAGTACGGAGTTTACTCCGATTCTGCGTGCAAAACAAAGGTCGGCGAGATAACGATTGGCGCTGACGGCACAGGCTCAATAAAGCTTCCCGGCGGAACATATTATGTGAAAGAAATTAAAGCACCGACGGGCTATGCGCTTTCAACAAAGGTTTATGAGCTGAAAGCCAATCAGACTGTGACCGTTTATGAAGATTTTCAAGTTGGAAAAATCAAGGTCAACAAAACCTCCGAGGACGATATCGTTAAGGATATCGAATTCAAGGTTATCGGCTCTGACGGCAGTTCATATACCAGGAAAACCAACAGCAGCGGTGTTGCGGAGTTTTCGGGACTCAAAGTCTATGACATGAAAACCGGTAAGGCTGTGACTTATACAGTTTCCGAAATCAATGTGGCAACACGATATGAAACGCCGAAAGCAAAGAATGTTACACTGACAAGCGGCAATGCCGATTTAACAGTAAATGTGAATTTTGACAATGATCTGAAAAAAGGTTCTATTAAAATCAACAAGCAGTCGGAGGACGGTGAAAATGGTGACCGTACCTTTGAAATTAAGGGCGGCGGTAAAACCTACACCATAAAAACAGGCTCTGACGGCATTGCTATTCTCAGCGATATTCCTGTTTATGACAGCAGCAACAAGAAAATCGTTTACACTATCAGCGAGAAAAATGTTCCCGTAAAGTACGTTGTTCCTGCGGATCAGACAGCAACTCTGACAGCGGACGCAACAGTAAATATATCCTTCAAAAACGTTCTGAAAAAGTTCACCGTTGAGGTGACAAAGCAGGACGCAGAAATGGTCTCCGCACAGGGCAATGCTACCCTTGCCGGAGCAGTTTATGGACTGTATCTTGACGGCAAATTGGCAGACACCTACACAACTGATTCTGACGGATATTTCAAAACAAAGGAGTACGTCTGCGGTAATTATACGCTTCAGGAAATCTCACCGTCAGAGGGATATCTCCTTGATGAAACTGTGTACCCGGTTGGAGCAGAAGCTAAGAATTATACGATCGAACACAATCCCATTTCTATGATCGTCACCGAGGACGTTATCAAGGGAAAAATCAGCATAATCAAGCATACGGATGACGGTACGACTCAGATCGAAACTCCTGAGGCAGGGGCTGAGTTTCAGGTTTATCTGAAATCATCAGGTTCTTATGAAAACGCAAAGTCTTCCGAAAAAGACTATCTTATCTGTGATGAAAACGGCTTTGCGGAAACAAAACTTCTTCCTTACGGCGTTTACACTGTGCATCAGACCAAGGGCTGGGAAGGAACTGAGTTTATGTCAGACTTCGATGTCAACATCAGCGACAACGGACAGACCTACAGATACCTCATCAACAATGCAGAGTTTGAAAGCTATGTTAAGGTGGTAAAGGTCGACTCCGAAACAGGAAAAACAATTCCATACGAGGGCGCAGGCTTTGAGATTTATGATTCAAACGGTCAGAAAATATCAATGACTTTCAGCTATCCTACTCCCACAACTATCGATGTGTTTTACACAAACAACGAGGGCTATCTGATCACTCCCGAGGTTCTTTCTTACGGAGAATATTCTCTTGTCGAGGTGCAGGCTCCCTACGGATATGTTCTTGACAGCACGCCTGTTGCGTTCTCGATTTCCGCTGATAACTCAGAGGAAGAAAATGCTCTGATCATCGTTAAAGTTGAGAAGAAAAATACCCCTCAGAAGGGTAAAATCAGCATTCAGAAAACAGGCGATATATTCAGTTCAGTAACTGCACTTGGCAGTGCAATTTATATTGATGAGAACGGCGAGATCCACGAAAGCGGACAAACAACATATACTCCTGTTTTTGAGGAAAGCGGACTTGCAAATGCGGTGTATCAGGTCATAGCAAGTGAGGATATTGTAACGGCTGACGGTACGATAAGAGCCAATGCAGGCAATGTTGTCGCAGAGCTTGCAACCAATGAAAACGGCTATGCAGAAACCGATTTGCTGTACCTTGGAAAGTATGAAGTTAAAGAAATTACAGCGCCTTACGGTTACGTTTTAAACGGCGAACCGCAGCTTGTTGAGCTAACCTACGCAGGACAGGAGGTAACAGTGAGAGATACAGTAAATACGGCGTTTGTCAATGACTATCAGAAGCTTGAAATTTCACTTTCCAAGGTTATGGAACAGGACGAAACCTTTGGAATTGGTATGAATTCCGAGTACAAAAATGTACGTTTCGGACTGTTTGCGGCGGAAGAAATTACAGCCGCAGACGGCAATGCGATCCCCGAAAACGGATTTATCGCAGAGGTTTCTCTGGACGAAAATATGAAGGCCGTTATTGCTGAAAAAGTACCGTTTGCGAAGTACTATGTTCAGGAAATAGCAACGGACGAACACTATGTTTTAAACGGCGAAAAGTACCTTGTAAGCTTCGAATATCAAGGTCAGGAGATGACTACTGTGTACGTGGACTGCGGACAGTTCGAGAATAATCTCAAGCGTGGAAAGATCAAGGGACTCAAGGTAAATGAAAGCGAAGAACCTCTTGAAAATGCTTTGTTTGGACTGTTTGCAATGGACTGCAAAGAATTTACAGCAGATAATGCCATTGTAACTTCCGAGTCAGATTCAAAGGGTGAATTTGAGTTTTCAGAGATTCCGGTCGGCAGCTATATCGTTCATGAAATCGAAGCACCCACAGGATATATTCTGAGTGATGAAAGCTATCCCGTAACTGTTTGCGAGGACGGCGAAATCATTGAAATCACAGCGGAAAATGTGAAGATCAGAGGCAACGTTACCATTACAAAAATCGATGAGGAATACCTGGATAACAAGCTTTCCGGCGCTGAGTTTACAGTCTATTCCGATGAAAAATACGAGAACAAAATCGGCGTTTTGACTGAAACCGAAAAGGGTGTTTATGTCCTTGAAAATCTGGAATACGGACAGTACTTCTTAAAGGAAACAATCGCTCCCGATGGCTTTATTCTTGATGAAAATGTGTATCCGTTCAGTATTGAAAAAGACAGTGAAACCGTTGAAATTTCAAATGCTGAAAATGGAAAAGGTTTTATAAATAAGCCGAAAAGGGGTTCTGTGGAAATTACAAAAACTGACATTTCTACAGGTCAGCTGATACCGAATTGCGGTATTGAAATTCTCGACAAGGACGGCAATGTTGTTATTCAGGGAAGGACAGATGACAAGGGTATCATGACATTCGATATGCTTCGTGTGGGCGATTATTTCTACCGTGAATTTGACGCTCCCGATGGATATATTCTCGATGAAAATTCTTATCCGTTTACCATCAAGGAAAACGGCGAGATCGTTAAGTGCAGTATGACAAATACCAAGATTCCACATCAGCCTACTCCGTATACAGGCGACAACGGCAGCGATCTTTTAGCGTGGATCATGATAGGTTTTTCCCTTGCCATAGGCTCGGTTTTGTTTATCATCAGAAAGAAAAAAGGCGGTAAACATGAGGAATAAAATAATCAAAATTTCGGCGGTCGTTTTAGCGATCGCCCTCCTTTTTGGAGGATTATTTTTGCTGCTTCGTGACGATGTTCAGGTGAAAATTCAGGAAGAAAAAATCAATCCGTATGTGCCCGATTTTACACTTCTGGAAGTGCAGGAAAAAAGTGATCCGGAAGAAGAAAGTATCGCTGAAATTCCGTCTGAAGCGGAAGAAAAGCTAAAGGAACAGACTCAGGAATTGTGCAATAGTATTGACAATTCTATCGGCTGGATCAACGTCCCCGAAACGAAAATCAACTATCCTGTAATGTATTCCGGCGACAATGAATTTTATCTTCACAGAGCCGTTGACGGCAGCTATCTGAGGGTGGGTTCAATCTTTTTGGATTTCCGCTGTAATGCAGATTTCACGGGCAAAATCAACATTCTGTACGGTCACAACATGAGCGACGGGAGTATGTTTGCGGACGTGATGAAATTTATCGACAGTGGATATTTTGACAGTCACAATTACGGCTGGCTGACTACGGAAAATGCTGTGTACAAAATTGACTTTTTCTCAGTATCGCAGCTGGAAAACTACGACAGCTTTTATGATGTGACAGGTGATGTAAATGTGTGGCTTGACAACCTGAGATCGGACTCATTTATCTGGAGAAATTTAGAATTTTCCAATGAAGATAAGTTTATTTCACTGTCCACCTGTACCGGTTCCGAGGGCAGCTCAAGGACTGTTCTCACCGGAAAATTAACTGAAATATAGGAGTTTTTTGCATGAAAAAGAAAATATTTATTGTATTAATCACTATTGCTGTTATGACCTCGATTTGCAGTCTGACAGCATTTGCCGACGGAGATGTTGCGGGAGCAGTGGAAAGTACTTGGAACTCCGCACAAAGCCAGATCAAAACCATCGTCAACAATGTTGTATTCCCCGTAATTGACGTAATACTGGCGATTCTGCTGTTTGCAAAATTGGGTATGCTTTACTCCGATTACCGCAAGCATGGACAGATCGAATGGACTGCGCCGGCGATTTTATTCGGTTGTCTGATTTTTACGTTGACAGCGCCGTTGTACCTCTGGTCGATCGTCGGTATGTGATCCGCACTTTTGAAAAGAAAAAATATTTCGTGTGACAGGAGGTTTTTCGGTTGCCCTACATTCCATACACAGAGGAAGAAAAGCGGCTTGCAAACGGCGTAGATCTGGCTGAATTTCTCCGCATGAGAGGCGAGAAATTAGAGAAAGCCGGACGGGAGTACAAACTGATTTATCATGACGGCAGCGGTAAACACGACAGCATAACGCTCCGTGGCTCGACATGGTTTGATCACAAGAATCAGGTTGGAGGCGGTGCAATCCAATTCATGCGGTATTTTTACGGCATGGATTTTCAGACCGCAATGAACGAGCTGCTGGGAAGAAGCGTTACCCCGATTGCCCACAGTCCGCCGAAAGCGGCTGTGCCGGATAAAAAGTCAAAGGAATTCCGTTTGCCAAAAGCGAATTCGGACATGCACAGAGTATATGCCTACCTCATCAAACAGCGTTTTATTTCGCCGGAAATCATCACGCATTTTGCGAAAAAGCGGCTGATTTACGAGGATGCGAAACACCACAACGCAGTGTTTGTGGGCGTGGATGAAAACGGCGTTCCCCGTCAGGCGCATAAGCGGTCGACAAATTCTTTCGGGAAACCGTTCCGCATCACATGCGAGGGTTCGGATACAAAGTACAGCTTTGCTCACTTTGGCGAGTCGGAAAAGCTGTTTGTGTTTGAAGCTCCGATTGATATGCTTAGTTACCTGACATTGCATCCTGAAAGCTGGCAGAAGCACAGCTACATTGCCATGAACGGCGTGTATGAAAACGCTGTTTTAACAGCATTAAAAGGACATTCAAATCTGTCTGAAATTGTAATCTGCACCGACAATGATGTGGGCGGAATCGACGCTGCGGACAGGCTTAGTGACATTTTGAAAGAAAGCGGATATGCCGATATTAAGCGGATTCTGCCCACTAATAAAGATTGGAATGAAGATTTAAAACAGCTTAACGGCGCAGACTTTCTGCCGTCTGTTCCTCACAAAAGAAAAGAAATGTATTATGAAACTGTTTCGGATTTACAGCATTTTAAATGCAATCCCGACCGATTAATAGACAGACTTTCGAAAACATTCAGAAATGGACAATACATGTATCTGGCGGAATATTCATTAGCCGCTTCTGCATTTTTTATTGGCAGAAGCTCTGAAAATGTGATGTTTGAAAAGCTGAAATCAAAGCTGTCGGACGAGTACAGAGCGTATACGGATAAGGGAAAACTGTGTGCAAAACAGGACGATTTAAAATCCGCTTATCAGTCTGTAATGCGTGATTTGCGGCATACGCAGTCACGTACAAAGGAACAGATTATTCATACGGCAAAGCAGCTGTATCAGCTTGCGGACTGCGCTGTGAAATGTGAGGTGGAACAGCAATTGTCTGCACCGCAGTTGGCGCAGGAGGAAACGCCTCAGTTGGATGAACCATCTGAGGCGCTCCGTTTGGATTACGGATAATCAGAAATTTGAGCCGTTCCATCCCCAATTCGGGGTTTCGGAGTATTTGACATATATTCTGGACGGGTCGATTGAAAGCTGTTTATTTAAAATTGTGCAGACGCTGTCTGTTAGTTTTTCATAGGCTGAAGAATCGGCATGACCGAAAACGCTTACCTCAACCATAGCGGCAGGAGCGTTGTCTCCTTTGAAGTAAAGAATGTGTTCAGGTTCAATGCCTACCATGAGCCAGCTTTCGGATTTTCCTGGGATCGCAGTGATTGCCTGTCCCAAAGCGGATTTGATTGCAGTTTCCTTTTCATCAGGGACTGCGGCGTTAGTCTTTACATTAATAAACGGCATAGTAATACCTCCTGTAATTTGATATATTCAGTATATCACAGACAGGGATAAAATTCAATATGGAGGGTGAAAAATGACACAAACCCAGCTGATCGGCATCATTGCGATGTCGGTCATTTTTCTTTTACTTATGATACTGGCATACTGCTCCAATAATTATTCGCTCAATGGAATCAAGCGGAAAACTGTGGGACAGGGCCAGCACGGCGTTGCCAGATTTGCCACAAAAGCGGAGGTGAAACACACATATACCCAAGTACCTTTTGACGTGGAAAACTGGCGGCAAGGCAGGAATCTTCCCTCCGTTCAAGGTACGATAGTCGGCTGTAAAACCCACGGAAAACGGACGGTTGCGCTTGTGGACGAGGGTGATGTACACACGCTGATGGTAGGCGCAGCCGGAATAGGCAAAACCGCATACTTCTTGTATCCGAATATCGAACTGGCTCTTGCAAGCGGCATGAGCTTTCTCAATACAGACTGCAAAGGAGATGTTTTTCGGAACTACGGCAGGATTGCTCAAAAATACTACGGCTACAACGTTTCCGTATTGGATTTAAGAAATCCAACTCGCTCAGACGAAAACAATATCCTGCATCTTGTTAATAAATATATGGACATTTATCTGTCCGACAAAACCAATCTTTCCGCAAAAGCAAAAGCGGAGAAATACGCCAAAATCACGGCAAAAACCATCATCAGCATCGGCGGTGGAGATGCGGCGGCTTACGGCGCAAACGCTTTTTTCTACGATGCGGCGGAGGGTCTGCTGGCTTCATTGATTCTGCTGTTGGCGGAGTTCGGAGAGAAAAACGAACGGCATATTGTGTCGGTTTTCAAACTGATTCAGGATTTGCTGGAACCGGAAAAGGCCAAAAAGTCCGGCAAAACTGTGCAGCAGAAAAGCGGCTTCAAATCCCTGATGGAACGGTTGCCAGATGAGCATAAAGCGAAGTGGCTTGCCGGGTCTGCGCTGTACTCTGCGGATCAGGCGATGATGTCGGTTATGTCGACGGCGTTGTCACGTCTGAACAGCTTTATCGACTCAGAAATGGAGCAGATTCTGTGCTTCGGAACGGCGCTGGACGCAGAAAAATTCTGCAGAGAAAAGTCGGCAATCTTTATTGTGTTGCCCGAAGAAGATCAGTCAAAATATTTCATGGTATCGCTGATTATTCAGCAGCTGTACAGAGAAATTCTTGTCATCGCTGATGAGAACGGCGGTAAACTGGATAATCGTGTCATGTTCTATGCCGATGAGTTTGGAACTTTTCCAAAAATCGAGGGCGCAGAAGCGATGTTTTCCGCAAGCCGTTCCAGAAGAATCAGCATTGTAGCGATCATTCAATCTTTTGCGCAGCTGAACAAAAACTACGGCAAAGAAGGTCAGGAGATAATCACGGATAACACGCAATTGACCATATTCGGCGGTTTTGCGCCAAATAGTCAGAGTGCGGAAGTGTTGTCCAAAGCGCTGGGAGAGCAGACGGTTCTGTCGGGCAGTGTGTCCCATGGCAAGGATAAGTCCCAGTCGCTCCAGATGATCGGCAGACCGCTTCTCACAGTGGACGAACTGAAATCTATGCCCAAGGGACAATTTATTGTCATGAAAACAGGCGCGCATCCCATGATTTCGCCTTTAAAGCTGTATTTTAAGTGGGGCATTTCCTTTGAAGAACCGTACATTTTGGAGGACAAAGGCGCAAGGGCGGTTTCCTACACAGGCAAGGATGCCCTGATGCGTGAGGTGGAAATCCAGTATCCGCAGCAGAAAAAAGAGATTCCGGAAGATGATGAGGATTCTGAGGAAGAACCTCATAAAAGAAGAAAAATTCCAAGGACGGGAGGATGATATTGCTTTGCGTTTTTCAAGAGAAATTTACGAGTACGGACTGCCCCACAGGGCGGTGGCAGTCTATATGTATCTGTCCAATCGTGCCAACAAAAACAAGGAGTGTTTTCCGTCAGTCAGAATGATTGCAGAGGATCTGCATCTGTCGAAATCCACGGTATTCCGGGCGTTAAACGATCTGGAAACCGCCGGATTGATTACCCGTGAAAAGCGTTTCCGGACAAGCGGCGGACGAAGCTCCACGCTGTATAAATTAAAGGAGAAGTGAGTAATGAGTAAAGAAAATAAATGCAGCCGATATCGTATAACTAAGCGGTATTTCCTCAGAATGAAGCGGAAATGCCGCTGTTTTTACTGCCGTTCCAACCGGCAGTATGCGAATCTGAAACGGTTATTGTCGGCAGAAGAAAAAATGAGAGAATGGAGTGATGGAGATGTTTGACTGGATCGGCGACGCTCTGGATTGGGTCGGCGACAAGCTTTCAAGCGCCGGCGAAGCGATTTCCGAAGCGGTCTGGGATATCATGCTGGAATGGATTTTTAACACGGTATACGGCGCAATCGCGGAGTTTTTCGCCATGATAAACGGCATGGGATCGGATATTTTTGACCTTGCATGGGTGGATGCATTTTTGCAGCTATTCTCGCTGTTCGGCTGGACACTGTTTGCCGCAGGATTGGCGGTTGCGGTGTTCGACACGGCAATCGAGTACCAGACCGGACGGGCAAACATTCAGAGTACCTGTCTGAACGTGCTGAAAGGCTTCATGGCGGTCAGTTTGTTCACGAAGATTCCAGTGGCATTGTACAAGTTCTGCATTACTTTGCAGACCACATTTTCAGGAGATCTGATAGGTTCATTTGTCGGGGCAAACCGCAGCGATCTGGGAGCGACTGCTGAAATTGTGCTGAAAGGTATGGGCGGATATTCCGGACTATTAGGGCTGCTGACCATTATTATGCTTGCGTACTGCGTTGTGAAATTGTTCTTTGCAAACATCAAACGAGGAGGTATTTTATTGTGTCAGATCGCCGTGGGAAGTCTGTATATGTTCTCCATTCCGAGAGGATTTTCAGACGGTTTCAACGGCTGGTGCAAGCAAATTTTTGCCCTATGTCTGACGGCGTTTTTGCAAACCTCGCTGATGTTTCTGGGACTGCTGACATGGCAGACCAATATGCTGCTGGGACTTGGAATTATGCTTGCGGCGAATGAAGTGCCGAGAATTGCTCAGCAGTTCGGGCTGGATACCAGCGTGAGAGTAAACATGATGAGTGTGACAAGCACAGTAAATACGGCTGTTCGTGCAGGACAGTTTGTGGCGAAAAAGCTGGCGTAAAGGAGTGTTTTATGAAAACATATATTTATCCGCAAAATTTAAAAGCTGCCTCCAGACTGTGGTTCTGGAGCATCCGTGACTTTCTGCTCATCTGCCTCGGACTGATTTTGTCGGTGGTGATTTTAACGCAGCTATGGACGTTTCTGCCCTTTGCCATCACGGCGGTGTTTGCGTTTTTGAGCATTCGGTTTGAGGAAACGACGGTAGTCGATTACATTGTCTGTGCGTTCCGGTTTTTCGTGACCGCACAGCAAACATATTTTTGGAGGTAACTCATGAAGAACAAAAAATCAGCGCAGAACCTATTTGGACTGCGGACATTCGGCAAATACGGCTTGCAGACGGACAAAGTTGGACTTGCTTTTTTCAGCGTACTGCCCACCAACATTTCGGTGCTGTCAGCGGAAAATATCGATGTAAAAATTCATCACCTGATGATGCTGTTAAGTATGATTCCGGAACTGGAAATCATTTGTCTGGACAGCTGTGAATGCTTCGATGGCAACAAGGTTCATATCAAGAATCGCTTGAAATCTGAGGAAAATCCGCATATTCGGAAACTGCTGAAACAGGATGCGGCGTTTCTGGATGATATCCAAGTGGAGATGTCTACGGCAAGGCAGTTTCTGTTCTGTATTCGTTTCAAGGACAAAAAGGATGAACAGATTTTTCAGCAGATCAATCGTGTTTCCAAAGCGATTTCGGAGCATGGATTTGATGTGCGTCGCATGGAAAAAGCGGACGTCAAGCGGATGCTGGCAATTTATTTTGAAGCGTCCATGCACGGAGAAGAACTCCCCGATGTGGAGGGAGAAAATTACTTGGAGGTTATTGAAAATGTTTAAGAGAAAACAAAAAATCCTTACGCCCCAACAGGCGGAAGAAATCCGGGTTCAGGAATTTTTCGACCGTATTGTGCCAAGCACAGTGCGGTTTTTTACGGATCATTTTATTTGCAGTAACAGTTACAAATGCGTGTGGGCAGTTCGGGAATGGTCAACCACAACCGAGGAACAAGCGATTCTGGCGCACCTTGCGGACAGGAATTCTGTGACGCTCCGTATTTACAACCGCTTTGTGGACAGCGCCGAGCAGCGGCAGATTATTCAGCACGCCACGCGCCGGAACAAGCTGATGTCCACAACAAACGATGTGACGGAATCTCTGGCTGCGGAGAGCAATTTGCAGGACGTGGTGCAGCTGATCGCAGACCTGAGACGAAACAAAGAACCGCTGCTGCACACGGCTGTGTTTATTGAATTGAAAGCCTCCGACGAGGACAAATTAAAGGAGTTACAATCGGATATACTCATGGAGTTAACGCGCTCTAAAATCACGGTGGATAGGCTGATTCTGCGACAGAAAGAGGGCATGATCTCGGCGCTGCCCTTTGGATACAATGCGTTTGGAAGTCTGTATGAACGAGTCTTACCGGCGTCCAGTGTGGCGAATCTCTATCCGCTGAATTATTCCGGCAAGACCGATGAAAAAGGCTTTTACATCGGTCGGGACAAGTTTGGCACGAATATTCTGGTGGATTTCGATAAGCGGAGTGATGACAAAACCAACGCTAATGTGCTGATTTTAGGCAACAGCGGTCAGGGCAAAAGCTATCTTATGAAGCTTCTGCTGACGAATCTGCGTGAATCCGGAAAGAGCGTGATTGTTCTGGACGCAGAACAGGAATATGCTGATCTGACGAACAATCTTGGCGGCACTTATCTGGATTTCATGTCCGGTGAATATATGATCAATCCACTGGAACCGAAAAGTTTTGGCGAAGCAGAAAAGGATGATACCTCACCGGAGCCGTTTCGGAAAGTTACAAGGCTGTCGCAGCATATCTCCTATTTAAAGGATTTTTTCCGCGCCTACAAGGACTTTTCCGACATCGAAATCGACACCATTGAAATTATGTTGATGAAGCTGTACGCTCGATTTGACATCGATGATCTGACGGATTTTGACAAGCTGAAACCGACGGATTATCCGGTGATGCAGGATTTGTACGACCTGATTGAAAAGGAATTTATGATCTTCGACCACGAAAAAAAGCATCTGTACACGGAGGAAACCTTGCAGAATATCTGTCTTGGACTGCACTCCATGTGCAAGGGCGCGGAGTCAAAATATTTTAACGGGCATACCAATATTAAGGATTCACAGTTTCTGTGCTTCGGCGTGAAAGGCCTGATGGATACCAACAAGCGGCTAAAAGATACGCTGCTGTTCAATATTTTGTCCTACATGAGCAATCAGCTTCTGGGCGTTGGAAATACCGTTGCGGCAATTGACGAAACCTATTTATTTCTGACCAATCTCACCGCAATCGAGTACATCCGCAACGCCATGAAGCGCGTCCGCAAAAAGGAGTCGGCGATGGTGATCGCCAGTCAGAATGTGGACGACTTCCTGATTCCGGAGGTACGGGAATTTACCAAACCGCTGTTTGCGATTCCAACCCACCAATTCCTGTTCAATGCCGGAAACATCGAGCCAAAGGCGTACACCGATACTTTGCAATTGGAGATGTCGGAGTTCTCGCTGATTAAATATCCGGAGCGCGGTTCCTGCTTGTATCGCTGCGGAAATGAGCGATATCTGTTAGAGGTTCATGCGCCGGTTTACAAGGAAAAATTATTTGGAAAGGCGGGCGGAAGATAAAGCACAGTAAATCATAAACAGAAAAATACTGCATAAAATATACCATTATTGAAAAGAAACGAGGCAAATCATGAAAAAGAAAAATGTAACTGAATTGCTGATTTTTATTGTAGCAACAGAATTGGTCGGCGCCTTATCCGGACTTCTGGCAGGAAATTCATTTTCATTTTACAAGGAACTGATAAAACCTCCGCTATCGCCTCCGGGCTGGCTGTTTCCCGTAATGTGGGCAATTTTGTACGCATTAATGGGAATTTCTGCATTTATGATTTATACCTCGGATGCCAAAGAAAGATGTAAGGCTCTTGTTATTTATGGAACGCAGCTCTTTGTGAATTTTATGTGGAGCATTGTGTTTTTCAGATTCAGAATGTTCGGACTTTCCGTTGCGGTGATTCTGACTTTGCTGGCGTTGATTATTGCAATGATTATTATTTTCCGCAGAATTCGTCCGGCAGCCGCTTACCTGAATATTCCTTATTTACTGTGGATAGTATTTGCTTCGTATCTTAATATCGGTATATTATTATTGAATTGAGTCGCTTCGGCGGCTCTTTTTTATGGGAGGAAAAAATTTGCAGAAGAAAAAAATACAGAATTCGGAGTCAATTGCGAGAAGCAGTTG
>CABIYQ010000011.1 GCA_902362965.1 Oscillospiraceae bacterium | reverse complement strand
TATTGAAAATGAAGATTTTGAAAAATTGATAAAGGTTTATGACCGTCCGAATGCACTTTTTTATTGCGATCCGCCGTATCGCACCGCCCAAAAATACTATGATGTGCCATTTTCCGATAGTGATCACGAACGCTTAAAGAACTCTTTAAGCAATATTAAAGGACGTTTTATTCTCTCTTACAATGACGATGAATATATACGTGAATTGTACAAGGACTACAATATTACGGCTGTTGAAAGACAGAATAATCTTTCTAGCGGTACATATAAGGAACTTATCATAACAAATTATTGATGTATATTGATAATTCAAAAAAAGTGTGGTATAATTAATTTGCTGAAATAATTATACCGCAGAAACAATACAAAGCTAAGCCCGTCGGGAATTTCCTGACGGGTTTTTATTTTTCACTCAGCCCAGATTTGGACTCAGTAACTTTCTGTCGGATATGCAATAGAAGTAAGGGTCACATTTGAAATGTTACCCTAAAATTACGCCATCAACCATACACGAGCGACAAATTGCCCATTCTCCTCAGTAAATTCAGTTTTGCCGTTGTATTTTTCTGCTCTGCTTTTTACGCTTTTAATACCTATACCATGATTTTTAGTATCAGATTTGCTTGTCTTAAGGGTTTTATTTCTAGAAAGAACGGATTCTTTTATTGTATTGGCTATTTCTATTCTATAAGAGTTATTGATGTAGTCTAAATTAATTATTATATCATAATCATTGCATTCGGTATACGCTTCAATTGCATTATCTAACAGATTGGCTATAATAGTACATAAATCAATTATGTCTATGTTTGCTATTTCCTCATTTTTACGGAACGTTTCATCAGCCGTACACGTAAAATTAACATTTTTTATTCTACTTTTGCATTTAGTGTATTTTTGTTGTATGATAGCATTTAAATATACATTTTTAATATCGGTATGTAAAATATCTGTTACTTGTAAATCATTGATAATTTGTGAAAAATGTTTTTCTAACTTTGCATAATCATGTTCCTGCAAAAGTGTTGTGGTAGTTAGTGCTACATTTTCCATATCATGTTTTATTTTACTGATCTCTGCTTCTTGTTTTATATAGTTATCTAAATTTGTTTTCATAGCCTGATTTTCAAGTTGGTAAAATTTTATTTCTTCCGCTTTATATCTGTTTTGTGCGGAACGCAACAAACAGTGTAAAACTAATGCATTTATAGTAAGCGCTGTTAAAGAGCTTACGGTGATAACAATAGGTTTAAATTGATTTATGTTTGTCTGGAAAATATACAGTCCGATTGCAAATGAGATTGCGCTAAGCAATAGCATGGAGAACCACTCAAAGTTATTTAGCCTGAAATCAGCGTGTTTTAAATTGCGTTTGTACCATTTATAAAATGCAAAAGTTAATAGAAAATATAATACTTTAGTCAATACTAAAATAACAATTCTGATGAATCCTTGCATATAAATAGTTGTGTGTACCGAACTATTTAAAATGCCGCTGAATATAAGCATAACAGGAATATTAATTAAAAAAATCATATAATTGCTGATGAACGATATATAGCATTTCAGAAACACCGTTCCTTGCAAAAACAGCAATGCGTATATAAAACTAATAAGTATTTGCAGTATGCCGGGGAATGTTTCTGCGATTTTGGGCGGCAAATAATTAACAAGAAAGATACAGTCAATAAACACTGCCAATGTATAAATTATATATTGTAAATATTTATGTCTAGGGTTTTTATAACCCAATACCAAAGTTGTAAAGCCGGTGATTATAATGCACTCTACTAAAGATGCAGCATTTTCAATCAAGCTCCACATATTTATATTTGATTCCTCCTAAGATATAAATATTTATTTAATATGTCATGATATTTTCTGTCACTGTAATTTAATTTTTCTCCATTTTTCAAAATGACTTTATCTTTAATGGTGTCTATGTATCCAAAATTAACAATTGTATTTCTCATTATTTGTATAAATCTGCTTAATTTAAAGTTGTCAGTTAAAGCCGCCATTGTATTTCGTTCGCGCAATACTTTATCTTCTAAATAATAATATGCATAGTGCTTTTGTATCTGTATATACATGATATCTTTGACTAAAACATTTAATATTTTGCCATCGTTGTGAATTTCATAACTAAGTTCATTGTATTTTTGTTCGGCAATTAGTGCGTCAAATGCGGCATATATTTTTTCTTTCCCTGCAATCTTATATATGTATTTATATATTTTCAAATCACATGCAGAATCCCCGTGACTATTGTTGCTGGAAAGAAACATTAAAGTCATATCATTGTTGAATTTTCTAATGTCCTTTGCAGCGTCTATGCCGTTGTAATCTGGCATTTCTATGTCTAGTACTGCAACATCAATTTTATTGTCTAGCGAACAACATTCACTGACAAGATTTTTTGCGTCATAAAATTTAAAAATGGAGCAGCTTAAACCATTTTCCTCAAAGTATCCGTTTACGATTTTCGAAAAATAATCTACAAAAACAGGCTCGTCGTCACATATAGCAATATTCAAAAAAAATCCCTCCTTTATGTCTATTATAGCAGGAGGGAAGAAGTAAGTCCACTGGTATTTTGTGGTATCTAAATTTTGAATAATTGCTAATTTTATAGCGAAATATCCATTATTTTTTAATGATGTTAGTGCCCTCATAGTGCCCTAACTTAGCTAAAAAGCAAAAACAACGCCGCTTACAATTCCTTGTAAACGGCGTAAATACGGGGATTTGAAATGGTCTGAGTGACGGGACTTGAACCCACGGCCTCTACCACCCCAAGGTAGCGCGCTACCATCTGCGCCACACCCAGACATAAGGTAAACAAGCAGTTTACCATTTATAAGATTATATCATATTGGATTTATTTTGTCAATAGAAAAAATTGAAAAACATATAAAAATATTTTGACGTTTTATCAAAAAAATGATATAATAATATAATCAGTATCCATTTGATAAAACGCTTTCATCATTGTCCAGCCAATCTGCAACATTAAATATAGTGTAGCTGTCTTTGGTATTTCTGACAATTACTCTTTCAATACCTGCGTTTATAATAAATCTTTTGCACATAAGGCATGGTTCTATTGCCCCGTCAATTTTACCAGTTTTGGCATCATGACAGGCAAGGTAAATGTCTGAACCCATAAGATCTGCTCTTGAGGCTGAAATAATAGCGTTTTGTTCAGCGTGTACTGCACGGCACAGTTCGTATCTCTGACCTTTTGGAATGTTCATGGAATCGCGGAAACAGTTTCCCGAATCGGAACAGTTGATTCTTCCTCTGGGAGCACCGTTATATCCGGTTGAAATAATTTCGTCATTTTTAACGATTATAGCGCCGAAGTTTCTTCTGATGCATGTACTTCTTTCCAGGACTGTTTCGGCAATATCAAGATAATAGTTTATTTTGTCACGTCTTTTCATAAAATTCTCCAGACATTTTTATTTTATTATATAGTATTTTTACCGATTATGCAAGAGGTGAGCAAATTTTTTTGTAAGGAGTATTGTTTCAATGTTTAAAAGTCATAAGAAGCTTAAAATATTCTGTGTATTATATAGTATTATATTAATAATAAATTCAGTTTTTGTTATAAGACGGCAAATAGAAAGATATGATAAAAATATAGTAAGTCTGGAAAGTTTAAAGATTAAAAGTATTATGTATATTGGAAAGCCCACATGGAATGACTGCTATGAAGAATTCCGTATAGATGACAAAGAGGCGGCTAATGAGCTTTCGGATTATCTGAATTCTTTGGAACTGATTGAAGAAACGGAATCTTATTTTACTGCCTTACGGGAAAAGTATGTAAGAATATATACGCATTCTTATGACATTACAATTTCAGGAAATTATTTATCGGTACATAAAAGCGAAGACTGCGACTGTGTTTACACTGATTATTACATAATAAATTCACGCTATAATTATATAACAGGCAGCAGTACAGCATATAATTTTATCAGTAAGACGATAAGGAAATACGGAGTGGAAATATGAAAAATCTTACAAATATTAATGTTATAAAAGGACTTCTTGAAAAATACGGATTTACATTTTCAAAAGGACTGGGACAGAATTTTTTAATTAATCCGTCTGTATGTCCCAAAATGGCGGAATACGGTTTTGCGCAAAAGGGGTATGGTATAATTGAGATAGGGACAGGCTTCGGTACATTGTCAGCCGAGCTTGCAAAGGGTGCAGACAAGGTTGTGGCAATTGAAATTGATTCAAGACTTATTCCTGTTCTTGATGAAACAATGGGGGAGTTTGATAATTTTAAAGTAATAAATGCTGATATTATGAAAACTGACTTAAGTGCTCTGATTAAAAGTGAATTTCAAGGTATGAAGACTGCGGTTTGCGCAAATCTTCCTTATTATATAACGTCACCGGTAATTATGATGCTTCTTGAAAGCGAGATTCCTGTTGAAGCAATAACTGTTATGGTTCAAAAGGAGGCAGCTCAGAGACTGTGCGCAAAAATGGGTACAAGGGAATCCGGAGCAATAACTGCGGCAGTAAATTATTACGGTTCTGCTAAGCTTTTGTTTCATGTTTCAAGAGGAAGTTTTATGCCTGCGCCTAATGTTGATTCTGCTGTAATACAAATAAGACCGGACAGTAAATACAGAGATAAAATACAGGATAAAGCTCTTTATTTTAAAGTGATCAAAGGAGCGTTTGCACAAAGACGTAAAACCCTGGCAAACTCTCTTTCTTCTTCCATGGAGATTTCCAAAGATAAAATTTACGGACTGCTGGAACAATGTGGATTGGAAAAAAACTCCAGATGTGAACAGCTGACAATGGAAAACTGGACTGATTTTGTAAATCTCCTAAAAAATAGTATATAACCGCAAATTATTATCTGCGAATCCAAAAGATGCCTCTTGCATATGACATTATATTCACCTGTACTTGTATATAATAATATAAGATGCTGTAACAGACAGTAAATAAAAATGGCAGGTGCAAAAAGATGTTAAAAGAAATGGTTATGGAAAAAAATAAGCACATAAGCTCAGCGGTTCTGACAGCGGCTGCATTCATCGGAGCAGCACTGCTTTCGTATTCTACCATGAGTTCGGTTACTTCACCGGTCTGCTGCGGACTTGCAGGAGCATTGTCCCCGGGCTATGCGGCTGCGGTTTTTGCCGGAAGCGCCCTTACATATCTTATAAGCGGTACGGCAGTAAAAAACGGATTTATAATTTGTTCTCTGCTTCTTATACTTGTAGGCAAATGGCTTATGAAAGACGAGAATGTTCCGAAATTCTGCGCAATAGTTACCTTTGTAAGTATGGCCTTTTCAGGTATTGTATTCGGTGCGTTGGTTGACAGAAATATGATGAACGTATTGTTGAATATATTTATTTCAGCTTTGACAGGAACGGCGGCATATTTCATAAAACGTGCGGTTGATATAGTAATTTTTTCAGATGTTTTCAGACTTGAAAAGAAAAATCTTACTGTTTTTGCAGTTGTTTATACTATTGCAGTTTCAGCCTTATGCGGAATTTCAGTTTCCGTGATTAATCTGGGAAGGATTGCCGGAATAGTATTAGTTCTGTTAGCGGCAAAAAGATTCAGGTATTCAGGTGGAGTCATAAGCGGAGTTCTTACTACGGCAGGAATATTTATAAGTTCTCCCGAACTCGGATTACCTGCGGCATTTCTCGGTATTGCCGGACTTGCCGCAGGTTATGCGGCGGATTACAGCCGCATAACTATTGCCGCAGTTTTTCTTGCGGTTGACTTTTGCGGTCAGCTTCTTACCGGTATGAACGACGCTTCGTTTTGTATGCAGGCGGACGCTGTTGTGGGCGCAATAATTTTTATGCTTCTTCCGGCAAAAATTGTAATGTCCGGCGGTATTGTACTGGACGGGGATTCCGACGGAAGCGGAAGCGAAGTAATTCGTGCGGAAATGGATTTTGCCGCACTGTCGCTTTTGGATGTAAGAAAAAATGTAGAGGAAATTATTGAGGCTCTTGAAAGAAAATCTGCTCCTTACAGCGCAATAAACGAGGTTAGCTCCAGAGTATGCGGAAAGTGCAGAAACAAGCTTAATTGCTGGGAAAAAAATTATGAAAAGACAAATTCTTACTTTATTAAAATTGAAAAGCAAAAGGATATGGATATCGAATTTTTTCCCTCCGGACTGGAATGCTGCCGCAAGCGTGAAATAATAGATAACTTTGCAAGATGCAGAAAAGAAGAAGCCGTAAATAAAATGATGTCTGCAAGATTAAATGAAAACCGCAGCTTTTTGTTTTCACAAATGGAAACCACAGAGGATATTATTTCTTCAATATCTGAAAATCTTAAATTCAGCTACAGCAAAACTATGACCCGTGACCTGTGCGCCGCACTGGATAAATACGACGTCAATTATTCTACTGCTATAGCTTATTATAATCAAAATGAAAGACTTATTATTGAGATATATACTAAAAATGCTGAACAGGAAGACGCTGAGGCAATTTCTGATATTTTAAGCTGCGAATTGCGTGTGCCTATGGAATTTTCCGAACCTGTTTCATGCTCTGGAGAAACCCGTTTAAGATTTAATCAGCAGACAAAGTACAAGATCCAGTATGCGTCGGCTCAGAGCAGTGCGGAAGAAAATCAGCCTTCAGGCGATAGCTGCGGATTTTTCTGCGATGGTCTTGGAAACGCTTATGTGTTTATTTCTGACGGAATGGGCAGCGGAAGTCAGGCGGCAGTTGATTCCAGAATAGTATCCAATTTGTTTAAGCGTCTTGTGCGGTCTGGTATCGAATGCTCTGCGGCGGTAAAAATGATTAATTCAATTATGCTGGCAAAATCAAATGAAGAAAGCTTTGCAACACTGGACATAGGTAAAATCAATCTTGAAACCTGTGAGCTGACACTTTATAAATCAGGAGCTGCTTCAACTTTAATAAAGTATTCCGATTCAGTTATGATGTTTAATTCACCGTCAAATCCTATAGGAATAATACCTGATTCAAAAATTTCTCAGCGTGAATGTAATTTTAACGAAGATGATGTTCTTGTTATGCTGTCAGACGGCGTTGACGAATCTATGTATGTTTATATAAAAGAGCAGCTTCAGACTGTTTATGATCTTAAAACTATGACTGAAAACGTATGTGCGGGAGCTAAGAAAAAGTTTTCGGAAATCCCCAAAGACGATATAACCGTTGCGGCGGCAAGGGTAGTACTCAGAAGCGGAAACTAAAAATGTTAAATAATAAGCATTTTTGCATAAATATTGTGTTTTAAAAAAACAAGAATTTTGGCATTGTGCACTAAATTATACAACTGAAACTATATAAAATATATGAAGTTTATTTAATTTGACTAAAAAAGCTTGAATACTTGACAGAATAATGTTAAAATATATGTAATAAGGAGGAATTAGAATGAATAAAAACTATTCCAGCAAATTACCGGAAACTTATAAATTTCCTTTATATCTGTTTTATCAGGGCAAAAATTGTGAGGCATATAAGTTTTTCGGCGTTCATGAAGTTGAAAAAGATAATAAAAAATATCATTGCTTCAGAGTATGGGCGCCAAATGCCGTAAGCATTTCAGTAGTCGGGGATTTTAACGACTGGAACAAATCCTCAGCCCCTATGAAGCAGATTTCAGACGGCGTATGGGAATGTTTCCTGCCGGCGTTAGAACAATTTTCAAGCTACAAATATTGTATAGAAACTAAAAAGGGTGAATTCCTTCTTAAATCGGATCCTTATGCAAATCATTTTGAAACAAGACCGGGAACTGCATCAAAAATTTTTAAAAGCAGTTATGAATGGTCCGATAAAAACTGGATGAAAGAAAAATCAGAAAAAGTAATATATAAAAGTCCGGTTAATATTTATGAGGTTCATCTTGGTTCGTGGAAGCTTAATGAGGAAGGCAAACATTTCGGATATATTGATTTTGCACGCAATATTATTCCGTATATGCAGAAAATGTCCTACACTCACATAGAACTTATGCCGCTGACTGAATTTCCTTTTGACGGTTCGTGGGGGTATCAGGTTACCGGTTATTTTGCTCCTACGTCACGTTTCGGAACTCCTGATGATTTTAAACGTATGATCGATATGTTCCATGAAGCCGGTATAGGCGTTATTCTTGACTGGGTTCCTGCGCATTTTCCTAAAGATGCCAGCGGGCTTTATGAATTTGACGGTACCTGCTGCTATGAATACACGGATGAAAGAAAACGGGAGCATAAATCATGGGGAACCAGAGTTTTTGATTACGGTAGGGGAGAAGTATGCTCGTTCCTTATTTCAAGCGCTAACTACTGGATTTCAGAATACCATCTCGACGGTATAAGGGTTGATGCTGTGGCTTCTATGCTTTATCTGGACTATGACAGAAGAGACGGAGAATGGTGCCCTAATATTTACGGCGGCAAGGAAAATCTTGAAGCTATAGAATTTTTAAAACATCTTAATGAAGCTGTATTTCAGAAGAATCCGGACGTTCTGATGATCGCTGAAGAATCAACGGCTTGGCCTTTGGTTACAAAACCTACCGATATGGGCGGTCTTGGATTTAATTTTAAGTGGAACATGGGTTGGATGAACGATATGCTGCAATATATGTCATTGGATCCGATTTACAGGGCGTTTAATCATGATAAGCTTACATTTTCATTTTTTTACTGTTTCTCGGAAAATTATATTCTTCCCATATCTCATGACGAGGTTGTACACGGAAAATGCTCAATGCTGGAAAAAATGCCTGGTTCATATGAACAGAAATGCAGTTCTTACAAGGCATTCCTGACATATATGATGGCGCATCCAGGTAAAAAGCTTTTGTTTATGGGTCAGGAATTTGCCCAGACATGCGAATGGAATTATGAGTCTCAGCTTGATTGGGGCGCTCTTGAAGATGAAGGACATAAAAATATTCATTTATTCTCGGAAAAGCTTAATAAATTTTATCTTCAAAATGCTCCGCTGTGGCAGAATGACGATTCATGGTCAGGATTCAGCTGGATCTCAAACGATGATTACCAGCAAAGCGTTATTGCATTCAGACGTTTTGACGATAACGGAGATGAAATTATTGTTGTATGTAATTTTGTTCCGGTTGAAAGACTTGACTATAAAATCGGCGTTCCTTATGAGGGCGAATATAAACTGCTTTTTAATTCGGACGCTGCTGAATTCGGCGGTAGTAGTATAACAGCGAAAACTATGAAGTCCAAAGCATATATGATGCATGGATTTGATGACAGTATTTCTATAGATCTGGCGCCGCTTTCTGTAATTTATCTTAAACCTGTTCCTAAACCAAAGAAAAAAAATACTGCTGTTGAAAAATCAGACAATAAAAAAACAAATAAAGTAAAAGCTGTCGGTATAGATTCTAAAGTTGATAAAAATAAAAAGTAATAATATATGAGTAAATTGCCGTAAAACCAGTGCGGCAATGGTCAGGAGGATATAATGTATATAAAAAAGGAATGTGTAGCTATGCTGCTTGCCGGAGGTCAGGGAAGCAGATTATATGCTTTGACTCAGGATATGGCAAAGCCGGCTGTGCCTTATGGAGGAAAATACCGCATTATTGATTTTCCTCTTTCAAATTGTACTAATTCAGGAATAGATACAGTCGGAGTACTGACTCAGTATCAGCCTCTGGTGCTTAATGACTATATCGGCAACGGTCAACCATGGGATCTTGACAGACTAAACGGAGGAGTACATGTTTTACCGCCGTATCAGACGTCTTTCGGAGCTTCATGGTATGAAGGTACAGCAAACGCTATCTATCAGAATATGAGCTTTATAGAAAGATACGATCCGGAATATGTTATTATTCTGGGCGGTGATCATATTTATAAAATGGATTATTCAGAAATGGTGAATTTTCATAAAAAGAACAATGCTGATTGTACTATTGCCGTTCAGGAAGTTTCAATGGAAGAAGCTACAAGACTGGGTATTATGACATGCGATCCTGATTTCAGAGTTGTTGATTTTGAAGAAAAACCTAAGAAGCCTAAGTCTACGCTTGCTTCAATGGGCATTTATGTATTTACATGGTCAAAACTAAAAAAATATCTTACCGATAATGAAAATGCCAATACGGGATCAAAAGATTTTGGTAAGGATATTATTCCTTCAATGCTTGGAAATGATGAAAGGCTTTTTGCTTATTCATTTGACGGTTACTGGAAAGATGTAGGCACACTTGACAGCTTATGGGAAGCAAATATGGATTTATTGAGTCCAAGCGTTCCTTTGGATCTTTATGACAACAACTGGAAAATTTATTCAAGAAATAATAATATGCCGCCTCAGTATATAGGAGATACCGCAGACGTTGAAAATTCAATGATATCCGAGGGAAGCACTATTAACGGAAAGGTTGATTTTTCTGTGATTTTTTCCGGTGCAACAGTTGAAGAAGGCGCTACTGTTAATTACAGTATTATTATGCCGGGAACTGTTATAAAATCCGGCGCAGTTGTTGAATACGCTATTGTCGGTGAAGACTGTGTTGTACATGAAAATGCAAAAATCGGTCTTAGTCCGGAGACAGTTGAAAACCGTGACGAGTGGGGTATAGCTGTTGTAGGACATAATGTTGAAATATCAGAGGGAGCAGAAGTTCTTCCTAAACAGATAATATCAAAAAATGTGTAAGGAGGACAATTTAATATGATTTCTACAAATGATGTTTTGGGTCTGATATTTGCAAGCATGCATGATGACGCAGTAATAGACCTTACAAAAAAAAGAACGATGGGTTCAATTCCTTTCGGGGGAAGATACCGTCTTATAGATTTTCCGCTGTCTAATATGGTAAACTCGGGTATTACAGAAGTTGGCGTTATAACAAAATCTAATTACGGTTCACTGCTTGATCATCTGGGTTCCGGAAGAGAGTGGGATCTTTCAAGAAAAAACGGAGGTCTCCATCTTTTGCCGCCTTTCAGCCATGTTGACAGCGGTATTTACAGAGGCAGACTTGAAGCTCTGAATGGAGTTTGGGATTTTGTTGAACATACTTCCGCTGAATATGTGGTTATGTCTGACTGTGATGTGGTAACGACAATTGATTTTAAAGACGTATTGAATTATCACATTGAAACAGAAGCAGATATTACTGTCGTAACAGGAAAAAGCTTTTATGACAGTTCAAAGGAACAGTCTGCAACAGTTATCGGCGTTAATGAAGAAAACAGGATTAATGACGTTATGCTTAATCCTCAGATAACCGGTGAATGCAATGTGTGTCTAAATATGTTTGTTGTAAGCTGTGAATTTTTGAAAAAGATAGTTGTTGATTCTGTAAGCAGAAGTAAATACAGCTTTGTAAAAGATATTCTTCAGGCGTATAAGGACGAATATAAATTTATGGCATATGAGCATAAAGGATATTTTTCTAATATTGATACAATGTCAGGATATTATGAAGCAAATATGGAATTACTTGACACCGACAAGAGAAACAGTCTGTTTACTAAGGCAGCGCCGATTTATACTAAAATCAGAGATAATGGACCGGTTAGATTCGGTTTGGAATCAGATATAAAAAATTCTCTAATTGCCGATGGATGCGTTATTGAGGGTAAGGTTGAAAACTGTGTACTTTGCAGAGGCGTTAAAGTTGGCAAAGAAGCTGTTGTTAAGGATTGTGTACTTATGCAGGATACAGTTGTAGGCGATAAATGCAGCATAAGTTCAGTAATTACTGATAAAAATGTTGAAATCGGCGACGGCAAAGTTCTGACAGGTTCGTCGTCATATCCGCTTTATATAGGCAAAAATGCTAAAATCTGATGAATTGAAAGGATGTAAAAAGTTTTGAATATATTGTTTGCGGCAAGCGAGGCAACTCCATATATAGCTTCCGGAGGACTGGCAGATGTTGCCGGATCGCTGCCTGCTGCTGTTACTCAGAAAGGGCATGACTGTAGGATCGTTCTTCCGCTGTATAAGGGAATTAATCCTCATTTCAGAGCGTCTATGACTTTTATAACACATATGACTGTAGACGTTTCTTGGAGAAAACAGTACTGCGGAATTTTTACAGCTATTTGCAATGGCGTGACTTATTATTTTTTGGATAATGAGTATTATTTTGGAAGAGACGGTATTTACGGATTTTTTGACGACTGTGAGCGTTTTGTATTTTACAGTAGGGCGGTTCTGGAAATGCTCAGGTATATTGACTTTAAGCCTGACATTATTAACGCTAATGACTGGCAGGCTGCAATGATACCCGTGTATTATGAAGTTTTCTATAAATATCAGCAGGGATATGAAAACATAAAAAATGTATTTACTATCCATAATATTCAGTATCAGGGTAATTACGGAAAGGAAGTACTTAATGAAGTTATGGGACTTCCGATGTATCATATGAGTCTGCTTGAATATGACGGTGGCGTAAATATGATGAAAGGCGCTATTGAAACGGCTGATAAAGTAACTACTGTAAGTCCAAGCTATGCATGGGAAATTCTTGATCCGTGGTATTCTCACGGTATGGACAGAATTTTGCGTACAAAACAGTACAAGCTCAGCGGCATTTTAAACGGTATTGACGTTAACGGATATGATCCGGAAACTGACGAGATAATTGAAAAAAATTATTCTGCCAGAAGTACCGTAGGAAAAAAAGTCTGCAAAGCAAAGCTTCTTGCAGAATTGGGTTTGCAGGAGGGAAACGAACCAGTTATAGGGATCGTAACCCGATTTGTATCGCATAAAGGTATTGATCTTATAAAGTATGTTTTTGAGGATCTCATTAAAGCCGGCTTCAAATTTGTAATTCTTGGCAGCGGTGAAAAAATTTATGAAGATTTCTTTAAGGAAATGGAATGGCGCTATAAGGACAAGGTCAGCGTATCATTGGGATTTATTCCGGAGCTTTCAAGAAAAATATATTCCGGTGCGGATATGTTTCTTATGCCGTCACAGAGCGAGCCTTGCGGATTAGCACAGATGATCGCTATGAGATACGGTACTATTCCTATAGTACGGGAAACCGGCGGACTTCGCGATACTGTCAGAGACTGCGGGGGAGAAAACGGCAACGGATTCACATTTAAAACATATAATGCCCACGATATGTTTGACGCATGTATGCGTGCAAAAGCGGCTTATGAGGATAAAAGAGGCTGGAATAGAATCATTAAGCGTGATATGGCGGAAGATTTCAGTTGGGCAAATTCTGCTGAACTTTATATTAAGCTTTATCATGAGCTGACTGATAAATAATAAACAGTTTGAATGACGTGTAAGCGGAAGTTTTCACGTCATTTATTTTATCAATAGGGAAGGAGATTACTATGTCAAAAGTTTTTTGGAACGGCGGAGCATTGCTTGCACCTGTTCCTCCGGCGCTTGTATCCTGCGGCACGCCGGAAAATCCCAATGTACTTACAATTGCCTGGACGGGAATTATTAATACAAAGCCTCCTATGACTTATATTTCAGTCCGGCCGTCAAGGCATTCTTATAATATTATTAAGGAATCAGGTGAATTTGCAATTAATCTTACTACTTCGTCAATGTGTAAAACAGCAGATTACTGCGGTGTGAAAAGCGGCGCTGAGATAGATAAATTTGAAAAATGCGGTATTACTGCAGTCAGTGCAGTTAAAATCAGTTCGCCGATTATTGAAGAATGTCCGGTAAGCATCGAATGTATTGTCCGGGAAATAAAGCCGCTTGGTACTCATGATATGTTTATTTCCGAAATAGTCGGAGTTGATATTGAAGAAAAATATATTGACAGTAAGGGAAAATTAAATCTTCAGCAATGCGGACTTGCCGCTTATGCTCATGGCGAATATTTTGCTTTGGGAAGGAAACTTGGGGATTTTGGTTTTTCTGTAAGAAAAAAGAAGAAGCGTAAATAATTAAATATAGAATAAAAATTTTAGAATAGTATTGACATCTTGAGCCACATATATTATAATATTATTGTGGCACACAAAGTGAGGTGAAATTATGCCACCTAAAATGGGCAGACCTAAATCAGAAAACCCATTAAAAATTGAAGTAAAAGCAAGAATTGATGCTAAAACCAATGAAAAACTTATCAAGTATTGTAAAGAAAACAATGTTACACGTACTGAAGTTGTACGTGAGGGTATTAAGAAGGTCATAGAAAAAAATAATCAAGAAAATATTTAAAAAGGTATTGACAAGATTGTGGCAACATAGTATAATTAGTTTGTGGCTTCAAAGAATGTGAGGTGAATAAATTTATGCCATGAAAAAAGGTACAAAACTTACAGATAATCCAAAAGATTTTACACTTCGAGTTCGGCTTGATAAAGGTACATTGCAAAAGCTTGATGAAGTATGCAAAGATCAGGGATCAAATCGTTCAGAAGTTGTAAGAAATGGTATTGAAGAACAATATCAAAGGATTAAAAAATAACGATAACGCCCACACCATAGCAAGTTAAGCGTTACCGTTATCAACACAGCTCCCTAATGGAAAAATCCAAAAGGAATCCGCTAAATCTATTATAGCATTCCTTTCGGGAGTTGTCAATAAAATTTCAAAATAGCATTGACAAATGTCCGTACATATGTTATTATATAGGTACGGACAAAAGAAAAGAGGTGAAATAATGTCCCCAAAAGGCAGACCAACGCAAGATAAACGGGATAAACGCTTTGAAATAAGATTGTCAACGGAAACATATAAAACATTGGAAGAATGTTCAGAACGTCTTAATATAACAAAAGCGGAAGTAGTTCATAAAGGTATTGCATTGGTTAAAGAAGAGGTCGATAATAAAATTTCAAGAAAGTATTGACAAATATGTGGCAGCATGATATAATTGAAATGTGGCAACAAGAAGTGAGGTGAGTTAATGTCAGCCATGAAAAAGGGTACAAAACGTACAGATAATCCAAAAGATTTTACACTTCGAGTTCGGCTTGATAAAGGTACATTGCAAAAGCTTGATGAAGTATGCAAAGATCAGGGATCAAATCGTTCAGAAGTTGTAAGAAATGGTATTGAAGAACAATATCAAAGGATTAAAAAATAACGATAACGCCCACACCATAGCAAGTTAAGCGTTACCGTTATCAACACAGCTCCCTAATGGAAAAATCCAAAAGGAATCCGCTAAATCTATTATAGCATTCCTTTCGGGAGTTGTCAATAAAAATTTTAAATTGAAAGGAATTTATAAAAATGGTAGATTTATTATTCGAATTTGATGATTGTCTTGTGATTTCAAAGGGAGTTGAAGAAATACTATTTGCATTCGTTAATGAAAAAGGTTTTAGTATTGAGGATTATTCAAATGCATTTTATGTTTTACAAAATATAATGAATTATAACAATAAAACTATGAATAATATATTACATAAATTGGAAGAAATACAATTTGCAAAATAACAAAAAGGGTACTGCTTTTGCAGTACCTTTTTCTAATTAAAATCAGCTTTTCTGATTAATAAGGTTTTGTTCATGTTCTTCCAGAGCGGAGCTCTTAGTGAATTTACCGACTTCAAGTTCACCCTTGCTTTCGTTATCGTCGCCCTTCTTGGACTTGTAAACGAATTTCAGAAGAATAGGAGTAATAATAGTGGTAACAACGACCATTATTACGATAGGTGCAAAGTACTTTTCATTCATCAGTCCTACTGCAGCGCCTTTGCTTGCTACAATGAGGGCAACTTCTCCTCGAGATACCATACCAACGCCTATGCGCAGACTGTCTTTATTTGAAAATTTACATATTTTAGCGCCAAGTCCGCAACCGATCACCTTAGTAATTACTGCGACTATCAGAAGTATAACGGCAAACAGGATAATAGACGCACTCATTTTCGGAAGTACAACTTTCAATCCTATGCTTGCGAAGAATACCGGTGAAAGCAGCATGTAGGAAAGAGTATCGAATCTGTTGGAAAGATATGTCGCTCTGGGACCGTTTGAAAGTGCAAGTCCGGCAACGAACGCACCGGTGATATCGGCAACGCCGAAGAAGTGTTCAGCACTAAATGACATCAGCAGACAGAATACAAAGCCTATAATTACATATCTTCTCAAGTCCTTCTTTGATCTTCCCGACCATTTATTAAACACAAAGTTAAAGGCGATCGCAACGACGATTGCAAAAATAAAGAATAAAAGAATTTTCAGAAGAACCATTCCGATATTTACCGATTTGTCAGCGCTTGACGTGATTACCGTAAGGGCAATAATGCCTAAAATATCATCAATTACGGCAGCTCCTAGTATCGCATTGCCTGACTTGGAGGAAAGGCGTCCCATTTCCTTAAGTGTTTCAACTGTAATACTAACAGATGTAGCAGTGAGAATAATACCGATAAAGATATTTTGCAGCATAGGACTTGCAAGTCCGTCAACACTGTCTTTATTGAATATAGACGCAATACCCCATCCGCCAAGCAGAGGTACAATAACACCCAACAGCGCTATTATAAATGACGATGCACCGGTTTTTTTAAGTTCTTTTATATCTGTTTCCAGTCCTGCGCAAAACATTAAAACAATAACGCCGATTTCAGAGACCTGTGTTATAAATTCAGTTTCTTTCAGGACTCCAAGGCAAGCCGGACCTAAAATAAGTCCGGCCATAAGCGCTCCCACAACCTGAGGAAGCTTGACTCTTTTGGTAACCAGACCAAAAATTTTTGTGCTGAGCAAAATTAATGCCAGCGAGAGCAGATAACCATACTCCATAAAAATCACTCCTCTTTACAACTCAAAAGCGACTCACAGACAGAAATACACAGTCTGCAAATCGCCGTTGATTTCCTTTGAATATTTCTTTGAGTTTGCATGAGGAATACTGAATAAAGCCTGTATATAAATTATACAAAATTTAATCAAGATTCCAATTAATTTCTTTTGCAAAACTCATTTTAAATATTCCTAATTAATTATATCACTTTAAATAAAAAAGTCAATAAATTTTTAAAAAATTACTTTTTTAACAATAGTTTCATATAAAGCAATAAAAATATTTTTCTGTTAATATTGAATTTAATTATTGAAAATTATTCTTATATATGTTATAATAAAAAAAATATTAAGTATTAGTGAAAAATATAGCCACATTTGATGACTTCAGCTTCTAAGACAGCGGACATCTTTGGAAAATTATATAAAATATGCGTACCGTACTACAATAATATTTATAAAAAATTAATGCAGGAATGGTGATATATGAATACAACAGAATCAAGGGAAGATTATCTTGAAACAATATTACTTTTAATGAAGAAGAAAGGCATGGTTCGTTCAATTGATATTGCAAATGAGCTTAATTATTCAAAGGCAAGTATCAGCCGTGCAGTGAACCTTTTAAAAAATAACGGTTTTATAAATGTAGACGACAACGGTTATATCAGCTTTACCGGTATAGGACTTCAGCATGCAGAGGCTGTTTATGAACGTCATACTACCATTAAAAGATTCTTTATGGATGTTTTAAACGTATCTGAAGAAACAGCTGAACAGGATGCGTGCAAAATTGAACATATTCTCAGTGAAGAAAGCTATGAAAAGCTTAAGAACTTTAAAAAATGACTTGTCTGCCGTAATTCTGATTAATTGAAAGGCGTTTTTATGAAAAAATCTTTTTATAGGTCGGTTGTCATATCCATACTTATTTGCAGTTTGATTTTTGGATTTTTGGCATTTTATTCTACAGGTGTTGTTGATCGTGCCCAGACTCGTGAATTGCTGGATATTCGGATTAATCAAGTCGGAGATAAACTTGACGATAATATTTATGAATACAAAAATATAACAGAGCAGATATATTCAAATTATAAATCAAGATCAAGAGTTATGGCAATGATGCTTTCAAAAAACAAATCCATTATGACTGACGATACTTCCTTTGAAGAACTCCGTATGGCTATCGGAGCAGACGTTATCAGCATTACTGACAGCAGCGGTTTTATAAAGTACAGTACAAATCCCTCAAGTGAAAACAGTAAGGCTTATGAGGATTTTTTCCCTGCAATTGAAAATAAGGTTTTTTCCGAAGCAGTGTTGAATACTCAGGATGAAAGAACAAGTGTAATTACCGGATGCTCAAGACTTGACGCTCCGGGTATTATTCAGATTGAATTTACGCCCGATAATGCTGAAACACTTCTTGACCTGACAGATGTATCCCGTACTTTAACAGAAATTCCGGTTCTTGAAAACGGTCATATGGCAATTATTGACACTGAAAGTAAAAAATATCTAAGTCATACAAATTCCGGACTTATCGGAACAGAATCTCTTTTTACAGAAGATGATTTTAAAGATGATAATGGTTGGTTTTCGTCTGAATTTGAAGGTCAGGAGGTTTTGGTAAAATATGCTATACATGATGATAAAATAATTATAGGAATGGTCTCATATAATGAAATATACAAAAGAAGAAATACTGTTGTTAAATGGCTTATGTTTGTGATACCGGTGACTTCAGCAGTAATAACCCTTACTATCAGAGATAAAATATTAAAAACTGCAAACAAAGATAATAAAATATAAAAAACCTGTTTTAATTAAACAGGTTTTTTTATATTAACAGATTTAATCATAACAGCAAAGAGCTATAATTGTTATGTTATCCTGACTTCCATTATCAATAGCAAGCTTTACTAATCTTTCAAGGCGTTTTGGAAGCTTTGCCGGAAGATCCAGAATATCCTCCATTTCAGTACAGCTTACATAATCGGACAAACCGTCTGAGCAGATAAGTATAAGATCGCCATATTTCATTATTTCATTTAAATTTTTTATATCCGGCTTTGGCTCGGCAGAAATATTACCCATAACGGGGAAAATTATATTTTTATGTACATGATGTTTTTTTTCATCAGCAGTAATTGTACCTTCTTCGTAAAGAAGCTGTACAAGGGACTGATCTCTGGAAATCTGTTTTATATTTCCACGTCTGTATCTGTACATTCTGGAATCGCCTACGTTTACGGTATTAAGATTGTCGTTTTCATCTATTGCTATAGCGCATAGAGTTGCCTGCATATTTTTTGTTTTGTTATCCTGAATACCGTAATCATATAAATTATGGTGAACATTCAGAACAGCTTTTTTCAAATCTGTTTCAGAATTAAAATCTATCTGACTTAAAAATTCCAGACATTTTTTTGAAGCGATTTCTCCGTAATTTTCTCCGGAGACGCCGTCTGATACAGCTGCTATAAACGGCGCTTTTACCATAAAATCAATATTGCCTTCCGTTATTACTTTTCCGTCTATCATATAGGCGTCTTCATTGTGTTTCATTATTCCTTTATCGGTTATTCCACAGCAGTAGTACATTATTACCTCTCTTAAAGAAAAAGTTTCCAATTTAGTACCTAATAATTATACAATACTGCGTATAAATTTTCAATATCTAATTGCTATAAAATACTTTACAAGTTGGTGACAAAATACAAAAACAGACATAATTATATAATATCAGGCAGTTCTCGTTAAATTGTATATTTTTTTGTGGGGCAGGGAGGAAAGAAATATAGAATCAAAATTTTATCAGGGATAAATTTATATGGAGTTCATGATATTGAGTAAGCTCTGATAGCTGTCAACATCATGATACTTGACCTTGCTTGTTGATATTTCATTGAACAATTTCTTAGCGCAAGAAATCTTTGCCTGTTCAATCGGTCTGAGTTCAAGACTTTTCATTGTACCTTTAGTTTCAGCAATAAAAAATATATGTTTAACCTTGCCTTCATAGAAAGCAATTGCCCAGTCGGGGGAATAATTTCCAACCGGAGTCGGGATCCGGAAAGTTTTCGGAAGTTTTGCATAAACGCATACTTCTTCAGCGGAGTCCAAGTCCTTTGCGAATTTCTTTTCAATACTCTTATCTGCTGAGCCATCGGTAAACACATAATCCTGAATGGACTTTTTGGCAAGGAAAGCCTTGTCAAAACTTTGCGTGTTCTTCTCAGCAGTAAAGATTGAACTGTCATATTCACCTTCAATAGTATCGTATGTTATATGTTCAACAATCATTGTAGCTTTCTGTTCATTGATAAGTCTGATGACCTTGGAGATAAATTCTTCAGGATTATTTCTGAACATAAAAAATTTGTCTGTTCTTATTCCCTGTAAAATGGCGGCAACTGTTTTACGGGTGAGTATTGCGCCGTCTGCCACTTTACCGATAAGATCATATTTTATTTTACTTGTTTGTGCGTGTTTGAATGTCTGTGTTCTTGTCTTTTCTCCTGTAAATGAAGTAAATCCTTCAATTTCATATTCATTCATTTCGGATTTCTGACGACCGACAGTAGTAGTATATTGAAGCTCGGAAACAAAGAGTTTTTGGTCAATATATGCGATTGCCTTTCTGATCAGCTCTTCACTGTCAAACTTTACAGTATATGCATATTTATGATTGATTTCTTTCCAAAGAGCTTGAAACTCTCTTTTGAAAAAATTTTCATTAAGCGGGTTTTTCTTGACTTTAGGCTCGTGTCCGTTGGTAAACATACTTTCCAGTATGCTGTCGTCATACACAGACTGAATAAGAGTATGAATGCCTTCGGTCATAGGTTTAAGTTCTTCAGGAAGATCTTTAACTGTTTTCATAGCAACATCAGAACGGTATTTTTCGGTTACTTTGCGTTTCATATCTACATATCCATTTTGGATAAGGTAGAATTCAATGGCATTGGCAGTGTTTTCATCGATAAGCGTAGGTATATCGTCAACTTTGATATACTTGCCCTTAAAATATTCACTGGCAGCAACATTAGGTCTGTCATAAAGAACTGTCTTAATATCTGATTGCAGATCAACTACAAAAGTCTTATAGCTTTCACTTGCAACAACTGTAAGTATATTGACGTCATGTACTGTTTCACCGCAGCTTTGCACATCCATTCTGTTACCGTTCCGATTGACGCAGAGTCGGAGACCGCGGCCTACTTCCTGACGTTTTGCCGTGTTGCTGTCAGAATGCTTTAGCGTACAGATCTGAAATACATTTGGATTATCCCATCCTTCACGAAGTGCGGAATGTGAGAATATAAATCTTGTTGGTTCTTCAAAGGAAAGCAGTCTTTCCTTATTTTTCAGAATAAGGTCGTATGCAGAAATATCGTCTGAAAATTCACTTCCGCGTTTAAGTCTGCTGTCAATGTTTCTGCCTGTTTTTTTATCTATACTAAAATATCCTTTATGTACTGCGCTTACATCACTGCAACTGGATTTCAGATACTTTTGATACGGTGTGTCAGACAGTCTGATATATTCATTCAGTATGTTTATATATTCCTGCTCAAACATCTGACCGTATTCGCCGAGTATCTCGTTGCCGTCTTGATCATATTGGCGGTATTTTGCGACTTCGTCAATAAAGAACAGTGATAGGCATTTAATGCCCATATTAAAAAGCTTTTCTTCTTTTTCAAAATGGGAAATAATTGTTTCTCTTATCTGAATGCGGCGCATATCCTTTTCAGAAATGTCACCGACAATATCGCCGGTTTTGATGATTTCGCCGTTTGTAAATGTAACCGTTCCATACAGAGGATCAATTTCGGAAACGATATAGCCCTTGTACTGTTCCATTTTCCGAGAAACAAAGTAAATGTCGTCTCCGACGCCGAGAATACGTGTTTCACGGTTAATAGACTTATTATATTTTATTTCAAGTTCAATTTTTGCCATAGGAGGCTTTTTGCTTGAAAGAACGATTTGCTCAAGGTATAAATAGCTGTCAGTTCCTCTGAGATTTTTTATTTCAAAGCCTTTGACTTCGATTCTTTTGACCAACTTCTTGTTAAATGCATCTAAAGCGTCCAGAACATAAATGAGATTATGCTGTTTTGCATGGGTAGCCGAATAGTTAAGCGAGAAAAGAGGATTGAAGTTTTTAAGCGCTTTTTGAGTTATGTCTCCGCCCATTTTCTGCGGTTCGTCCAGAATGATAATCGGTCTGTTTGCTTTGATAACATCTATTGGTCGACGGGAACCGAACTCGTCACGCTTAGAGTAGATTATACGGGCTTCTTTACTTCTTCCGTCTTTTTTCAGGGAAGAAGCAAAAGCCTGTGTGTTAATGATCATCACACTGATACCGTTGCTTGAAGAAAAATTATCAAGTTGATTCAGGTTTGAACTGTTGTAAATAAAGAAACGGGCTTTTTTGCCGTAATGCTCCATAAAGTGATCGGAGGTTATCTCAAAAAATTTTTTAACGCCTTCACGGATAGCAATACTCGGTACAACCACAATAAATTTGCTCCAACCGTATTTTTTATTCAATTCAAACATAGTTTTGATATACACATAAGTTTTGCCTGTACCGGTTTCCATTTCTATATCGAGACTGCATCTTCCCAGATTTTTTATAAGAGACGGAGAGAGCTTAATATTGTTCTGACTCTGCAAGGTATGAATGTTACTCAAAAGCTGTTCATCAGACAGTTCCACTTCTTCATTTTTATAACCGGCGTCATTGGCAGGGTCGTATAGTTCGATTTCTTCCTGCGTTAAATCCCAGGCCATCTGATAATCGCTAGGATTCATTTTTCCCAAGTCACGAATATAGCTGTTTCTATCGTGAAAGCTCTGACCGTTAAAGACATTAACAACGGCGTCGACAGCGTCTGTCTGATATTGTTGTATCTTAAAATTAAACTTCATTACAGCACCTTCCTTATTGTGTCAGGACTGTATGAAGCAAAAATCTGTTCAAAGTTGGTTGCAACACTGTCATTTGCCATAGAGCTGTCACGCATAACAAAATAGTACGGCTTATGTTTTGCGATTTCAGTTATAACATCTTCTGTCACATTCTCATCAAAGCAGGCGATAAGGTAATTATTCTCAACATTGAACACCTTTTTACCTCCGATAACGCTTTCTTCAATTTTGCTTGAAAGCAGAATTCCCAGATCAAGCATTACCTGAAACAGCAGATCTTCAGGAGTTCTGTCCTCTTTAATATTATCAACAAGATTGTCAAGAAAGTACGAATAAAAATCCTCAGGGTTATAGTAAACGTCTTTCATATTTGAGCTGTCGAGTTTGAGAACCCGGAAACCGCCGTCAAATTTAGCTTTCGGATTTTCTTCTGCAATCTTCTTTGCGGCACGGCGTATACGCTCTTTGCCGATTTCGCATATATTCTTATAGCCTGCCTTGTACGCTTCGGATTTTTCAGATGTTTCTTCCGGTATTTGTACCATAATGAATTTACGCTTTCCGCCGTCTTCTGCATTAATCTGTAGTACAGCATGCGCAGTTGTTGAAGAACCAGGGAAAAAGTCCAAAACAATATCTCCATACTGTACATTTCCTACTTTCAAAATTGCTCTAAGTAACTCTACGGGTTTGGGATTCGTAAAGATATTTTTGACACCGAAAAGTTCTGTCATGCAATCATTGGCACCTTGATTATGTCCGAACTGTTCATGCGGCCACCAGTTAGTTGCGCATTGCCCTTCTTCTTCTCTTTCAAATTGATAGTATTTTTTTCGAGGCATACCATCGCCATTTTTAGGAAAATAAATTCTTCCTTCAGTAAGAAAACGTTTGTAGGTACTTTCTTCACCCATCCAATCACCTTCAAGAGCCTTTCCTGATGGCGTAGTAATGGTGTAATGACTACCAGACTGATCTGAGCCAACTTTCCATGGTTTACTTGCCCAAGGACCGTTAGGGTCATTATCTGGATTTGTAAATGACGCAGTAATATCAAGTTTTCCCACACCTACAGATTTAAGATAAACGCTATTTTTGGCATAAACTAAAATATGTTCCGTGACTAATCCGATCATTTTTGTTTTGTCATTAGGTTGATTGTGTCTTCTTCTCCAATGAATATGACCTTCAAAGTTTACTATTCCAAATATTTCATTGCATATTTTCTTGAGATTTTCAACTTCGTTGTCATCTATAGAAATAAATATAACACCATCTTCTGTTAGCAAATCTTTAGCTAATCGCAAACGTGGATATATCATGTTTAACCAATCGGTATGAAAACGCCCGTTAGTTTCATTATTAACGTGCATATCAAATAATAAGTTTCCATCCTCATCACGCTGACCGCTCGCTTCGGAAAATTCAGTTCCACTGGAAATGAAATTGTCATCATATACAAAGGTGTCTTTGCCTGTATTATAAGGCGGGTCTATGTAAATCATCTTTATCTTGCCGAGGTATGTTTCTTGCAACAGTTTTAATACTTCAAGGTTATCGCCCTCAATATAAAGGTTTTCGGTGCCGTCAAAATCAACGCTTTCTTCTCGGCAGGGGCGGAGCGTTTTATTTATAGGCGCATTTGCAAGCAGAACAGATTTTTTCTTGTCAGGCCAGGTAAATTGGTAGCGTTCTTCATTTCCGTCAATCACCTTGCATGAAATCTCCTGCATTAGCACATCTTTATCTATAGCACGGACAACTTTGCCGGTTGTTTCATCTATGGCTTCGGTTACTGCGTTCGGAAACATTTCAGCAAGTTTTTTGTAGTTTTCGTCCGCTTTGTTCGAAGTACGCATTTTAAGTTTGAGCATTTAGTTTTCCTCCTGTTGTTATTACCAAAAATTGACAAATTATTAATATTATACCAAAATTTGTATTGAAAATCAACAGGGAATCCGAGAATAAAACAATTGGTATTAGTTTTGGAAACAGCATAGTTTTTTGGAAAATAATATATAGTAGGTTAACAACTGAGAAAAGCTGGATTTAAACGGCGTAAATACGTCATTCATGTTGAAATTTGGCCCAAATTTTGACAGCGAATAGCACGAAAATTATTAAATTATATAGTCAAAATGCATAAAATTTTAAATGATATTGTGAAATTTATTGACATTTTTTATTGCATATAGTATAATTATAAAAAATGTTGTGTATTTTTACATTATGGGAAAGATCGTATAAAGATTTCGTATAAGGTTGTCATACATATTTTGTACAGCTTCAAATTAAAATTATATTAATTATATTTTTACAGGAGGTAAAAATGAAAATTATAAAAAGACTTTTGTCTGTACTTGTATCATCTGCCGTGCTGTTTACATTAACAGCTGCGCTGCCTGAGCAAAAATCTAATGCTGCTGCTGAAGTTATAATTGATATTAACAAGGAATATCAGACTATACGTGGCTTTGGCGGCATAGATCATCCGGAATGGACGGGAAGCAGCCTTACGGATTCACAGAAAAAAACAGCTTTCGGAAATGGTGATAATGAACTCGGTCTCACTATACTTCGTGTGTTCGTTAATCCTGATAAGAATCAGTGGTACAAAGCTCTCCCAACGGCACAGTATGCTACGAAAATGGGTGATGTTACTATTTTTGCGTCACCTTGGGAACCACCTGCAGATCTCGCAGAATCAGGAGGAAGTAATGGTAAACTCCACATTCCAAAATCAAATTATGCTGCTTATGCACAGCACCTTAATGATTTTGGTACTTATATGAAAGATAATGGCGTTGACCTTTATTCAATATCAGTTCAGAATGAGCCGGACTATGCTTCTGAATGGACATATTGGTCAACAGATGAAACAACTGATTTCATTGCAAACTATGGAGACATGATAACAAGTACAAGACTTATGTCTCCTGAGTCTTTCCAGTATGCACCTGAAAATGCGTCATGGGTACCTGACGGCGGAAAGAAATTTTACAGAAAGATACTGAATAACAGTAAGGCTATGGAAAACTGTGATCTGTTTGGCACTCATATGTACGGTACTGCAAGAGAGTGGATGGACTTTCCCGATCTTGAAAACTCAGGTAAGGAAATCTGGATGACAGAAGTTTATGTTCCTAACAGCGACGCTGATTCCGCTAACCGTTATCCTGAAGCTATACAGGTGGCGGAAAATATCCACAATGCTATGGTTGTCGGAAATATGAGCGCATATACATGGTGGTATATTCGCAGAAGTTACGGTTTAATGACTGAAGACGGTAATATCAGCAAGCGTGGTTATTGTATGGCACAGTATTCAAAATATGTGCGTCCCGGAGATGTTAGAATTGACGCTATCGAACAACCGGCAGAGGATGTTTTGGTTTCTGCATACAAGGGCGATGATAATCAGGTTACTATAGTTGCGGTTAACAAAAGCGACTCAGAATATACTCAGAATTTCGTTATAGACAATGACCGCAATATTTCAAATGTTGACCGTTACAGAACCTCTTCCAGTGAAAACCTTTCTCCTACACTGAATATGAATTATTCTGACCATAACTTTTATGCACAGCTTCCGGCAAACAGTGTTTCAACATTTGTTGTTACCCTTTCTGATGAATCGATCACTCCGAATGAATATGGCTGGTACTTTGCAGACGGCTTTGAAGGAGACACTTGTGACTGGAATATAAGAGGGGCAGGATCAATTATTACAAGCGGAAGAACCTCATACGTTGGTGATGAATCATTGTTAGTCAAGGACAGAACAAACGCATGGAATGGAGCTTCAAAAACTTTAAGCCGTGCATTTAAAGCCGGAAATGAATATAGCTTCAGTGCAAATGTAATGTATTTTGACGGCAGTGCAACAGATAACTTTTACCTTAAGCTTGAATATACTGATGCAAGCGGTGATAAAAAATATGATACTATTGCACAAGCAACAGCAATCAAAGGCGAATGGGTTCAGCTTGCAAACAAAAATTATAAAATTCCGGCAAACGCTTCAGATTTACGGATTTATATCGAAACAGCCGAAACAACAAATAATTTCTATATTGATGAGGTCATCGGTGCAGTTGCAGGAACAATAATTATAGGTGCCGGAGAATCTCAGAATTTAATACTTGGCGATATAAATTCAGATGGTTGTATAAACGTATTTGATTATATTATTGCCAAAAGAGGACTTGTAAACGGATTCAGCAAGTCATCAGAAAAGGTACTGGCAGATGTTGATCAGAACGAAGATTTTAACGTAGATGATATTATTCTCATTCAGAAATTCATTCTTGGACAGATAAACGAATTTCCGGTTGCTGAAAAGCCGGTTGTCGCTCCTTCCGAATATATGAAAAATGCCGAAGAATCTCTTTCAGAGTATGCTCTTGCAGGCTGTACGGAGGAATATTCATGGGTTAAATATGGTACGCTTACAAAATATCAGTATTACTCAACAACACGAGAGAGAATGACAAATGTAAATGTTCTGTTGCCGCCGGGATATTCTGAAAACGAAAAATATCCTGTACTTTATGCAATGCATGGTTATTGGGAAAATGAGGATTCTCTTGCCGCAATGGGTAAAGTTCGAAATATGCTTGGAAATCTTATGTCAACGGGCGATGCTGAAAAAATGATTGTAGTTTTTCCGTATATCTATACAAGCAAGGAACAGGAGAACTGCTCGGGTCTTGATTTGCAGAACTCTCTAAATTATGATAATTTCATAAATGACCTCACAACCGATCTCATGCCTTATATCAACAGTAATTTTTCAGTTAAAACAGGACGTGAAAATACGGCTATAACCGGATTTTCAATGGGTGGACGTGAATCGCTTTTCATAGGTCTTACACGTTCGGATCTGTTTGGATATGTCGGTGCTGCTTGCCCTGCTCCCGGACTTACTCCCGGCGTAGATTTGAGTATGCATCCTGGTCAGCTTCAGGAAAATGAGCTTAAGCCTGCTTATGATATGCCATATCTTCTTATGATTACAGGTGGCGGAAATGATGGAACGGTAGGAAATCAGCCGTCATTATATCACAACATTCTTAATGGCAATGGTGTAGAACATATCTGGCATGAAGTTTCTGACGGAGGTCATGACGCTTCAAGTGTTCAGCCGCATTTCTATAATTATCTCAGGTTTATCTTTAAGGCAAATTAAAAAGTTCTTTTGTAGCCAGTACTAAAGGTAAAGTTTCGCCAGCTTTTTCAAAGACTGAGGGGTAATGGGGCAAAGTATTCTTATCACCGTCCGCATGCGGCGAAATTCCTTGCCTTAGAGCGCTACGCAATAGGGGACGCCCTGCAAGAGAGGGCGATTCATGAATTGTTTATAGATTGGCTTTTTCGACAAACTGAAAGCTGCAGTTTAACTGCAGCTTTTTATTTATATAAGTTTGATTTAAGAAAAAATTTACCTGACTCAATTGAGAAAAAGCAAAAAATGTGATATAATAAGAAAAAAATGCAGACCTCTGAAAAGAAGTAATGTAAAAATATGAATAAATGATTGACATAACTTTTCATAAGGATTGATATAAGGTGATATTATGAGTGTTGAAACTGAAAAAATGATTGCAGAGCATTTATTTTCAAAACGTGAGAATGATTTTGAGCATACTTCGTTTGATCGGGAAATTGCATTTTATGAAAGCATATGTTCCGGTAATATGGAGCTTGTGAAAGTATTTATGAAACCGATTTTCTGTGATGGGTGCGGGGTTTTAAGCGAAGATTTTCTGCGTAATTTGAAATATCATTTGGTGGTTCTTGCAGCAATAGTTGCAAGATACTGCATAAACAGAGGAATGACTCCTGAAGAAGCATATAATCTCAGCGATTTTTATATTATGAAAGCCGATAAATGTCAGAATGAAAGCGAACTTAGTAAAGTTCATGTGGAAATGATAGAAGGTTATACTAAAAAAATGCGTAAGATAAAGCTTGACGGAGTTTATTCTAAGCAGATAGTTCGTGCGATAGAATATATTATACGTCATCTTCACAGTCATATTTCACTTGAGGAAACAGCAGATAGTCTGAAAATAAGCGGCGCCCACCTTTCAAGACTTTTCAAAAAGGAAACCGGAATAACTTTCAGTGATTATGTTAACAAGCTGAAAATTGAAGAATCAACCTCTCTTCTTTTATATACGGAATATAGTGACATTGAAATAAGTAATATGTTGGGATTCAGTTCGCAAAGTTATTTTATAAAAATATTCAAAAAATATACAGGAACAACTCCTAAAAAATATAAAAAACAATATAAATTATCAATTATGCAGGTCGCCGAATAGAGCGACCTGTTTTTATGAGTATCATATTTTTATTATTTTTATCATAAAAATTGTATACTTTACGGCTTTAATTAAGTATTATTAAAATTGTAAATATCGGAAAAAAGCAGTGGTCTGGCACTGCTATTGCTGAAAGGAAAATAATTATGAAATTAGGAAAATTTAAAAAGCTGACAGCAGCACTTGCTGTATGCGCTGTGATGGCTTCGGCTCTGCCGGTTGTACCAAATATGGTTTCAGCAGCTTCAAACATTATAAGTAATTCAACTTTTGATTCTGGAATAACCGGATGGAGTACATATAAGGAAAGCGGCGGCGTTTGTTCGTTAAGCACTGAAAACGGTCGTCTTGCTCTGACTGTAAGCAATGTCGGAAAAGTTAATTATGCCGTTCAGGTTTTTTATGATATTGTTCCGCTTTATCAAAACGGAGTATATCGTCTTAAATACGATATTTCATCTTCTACGGACAGATATATCGAAGGAATGATACAGCAAAACGGCGGAACTTATCAGGCTTATACATGGAAAGGTCTTGAACTTACTTCTGTTCCTCAGACCGTTGATTATGAGTTTACTATGAAAGCTGAAACAGATATCATGTCTAAGCTTGTTTTTAACTGCGGTATTCAGGAAAAACATGAGGGTGTTCTTCCTGAGCATAAGATTTATATCGATAATGTTTCTCTTGAACTTGTTGATGACAGTAAAGTCGATTATTCTGCTACAAGACCATATGAACCTCCTATTGTAACAAATCAGGTGGGATATAAATGCGGCAGCAAAAAGACTGCTGTTTTCCGTGGCGCAGACAGTGAAAATCAATTTTCTGTAGTAGACGCAGCAACAGATAATATCGTCTATACAGGGAGTCTCTCGGAAAATATCAGCAATTCGTATGCTGGAGAAACAAATAAAATCGGAGATTTCTCTTCTGTTACGCAGTCCGGAAAATATTATATAAAGTGCGGAAATCTTGACAATTCCTATACATTTGAAATATCTGACAGCGTCTACACAAATCTTCTTGATGATAGTGTAAGAATGCTCTATTTGCAGCGCTGCGGAGAAGTGATAACAGACAGTGATTTTGGTCATTCTGCCTGCCATACAGGTATGGCATACGTTTACGGAACAAATGAAAAAATAGATGTTTCCGGTGGGTGGCATGACGCCGGAGATTACGGCAGATATATTGTTCCGGCAGCTAAAACTATTGCCGACCTTCTTTACGCTTATGAAGCAAATCCTAAGCTTTACAGTGATAATATTGGTATTCCTCAAAGTGGAAACGGCATTCCTGATATTCTTGATGAGGCACGTTATGAGCTTGAATGGATGATGAAAATGCAGCGTGCAGACGGCGGAGTTTATCATAAGGTTACATGTGAAAATTTCCCGGGTTATGTTTCTCCTGAAAAGGAAACGGATCAGCTTATCGTCACACCTGTTTCCACAACGGCAACAGCCGATTTCTGTGCTTCAATGGCTCTTGCATATGAATTCTATAAGGATATTGATTTGAATTTTGCAAACAGCTGTCTAGAACGTGCCGAAAAAGCATGGAGTTTTCTTGAGGCAAACCCGAATCTGATTTTCAAAAATCCGGAGGATATATCTACCGGTGAATACGGTGATGTTTCTGACAAAGATGAGCGTTACTGGGCAGCGGCTCAGTTATACCGTGCAACAGGAAACAGCAAGTATGAAAATGCTTTAAATGGTATGTCTGCTTCAATAGGTTTGGATTGGGCTCTTGTTGGTGATTACGGAAATCTCGCAATCCTTACAGCCGACAATATCAGTAAGGACTCTTCAATATACACAAAGGCAAAGAGTGCCGTGATTTCACAGGCGGATACATTTGTTAACTGTTCTTCAAATTCTCCTTATGGGGTTGCTATTACAAAGTTTAATTGGGGAAGTAATATGACTGTTGCAAATGCCGGAATAATACTTGGTGCTGCATATAAAGTAACCGGAAATACAGATTATATGGACGCTGCAAATGCTCAGATGAATTATCTTCTTGGAACAAATCCGGTTGGAGAATGTTTCTTTACAGGTTATGGAACGGTTTCTCCTGAAAATCCGCATCACAGACCGTCTATGGCAGCAGGAAAGGCAATGAAGGGAATGCTCGTGGGCGGTGTAAATCAGAATCTTGAGGACAGTGCTGCTAAAGCTTATTGTCAGGGTCTTCCGGCTGCTAAGTGTTATGTTGATAACTCCGAAAGTTATTCGACTAATGAAATTACAATTTACTGGAACTCTCCGCTGACATATCTTGTTTCTCTTACAAGCGAAAATGAAACTGCCGAAACAGATTTTATTCTGGGCGATATAAATTCAGATGGACGTATTAATGTATTTGATTTCATTATTGCAAAAAGAGGTCTTATCAGCGGCGGATTTTCAAATGCAACGGAGGCAAAGGCAGCTGACGTTAATCAGGATGGAAAATATTCTGTTGCAGATGTTATTCTTATCCAAAAGTTTCTTCTTGGAATGATAGATTCTTTCCCTAATGAAGAGGAAGTTCCAGTAGTTCCTCCTGTAGTTGGAGGAATAAAGGACTATGGTACAGCTATAAATGAGAATGCTTCAGTTATCGCTGATTTCAGAAAGGGCGAAACACCAGTATTCTTTGCGTCTGACGGTTGGTCTAATGGAAGCTGTTTCGACTGCGGGTGGTATAAAGAAAATACCTCGTTCGATGGCGGCGTTCTTAATTTAACCATTGATAAGGATTATTCCGGTAAATATAATTACTCAGGAGCTGAATACAGAACAGCAGACACTTATCATTATGGATACTATGAAACATCTATGCAAGCTATAAAAAATGACGGGGTTGTTTCTTCATTCTTCACTTATACAGGCCCTTCAGAAAATAATCCATGGGATGAAATAGATATAGAAGTACTTGGCAAGGACACGACGAAGGTTCAGTTCAATTACTATACAAACGGAGTCGGTAATCATGAATATATGTATGATCTTGGCTTTGACGCTTCTGAAGGTTTCCATACTTACGGATTTGATTGGCAGCCGGATCATATCACATGGTATGTTGACGGAAAAGCAGTTTATACGGCATATAATAATATCCCTTCAACTGCCGGAAGAATCATGATGAACGTATGGCCGGGAACAGGAGTTGATGAATGGCTAAATCATTACGACGGAAAAACTCCGCTTACAGCACGTTATCAGTGGGTAACATATAATAAGGGGTAATTTTAATGAGAAGTTTCGTTGGATATGAAAAGGGAATTAATTTTGGCGGATGGTTTTCTCAATGCGAACATACAAAAAAACATTATGACGAATTTATTGGTGAAAGTGATTTTGCCGCAGTTTCTTCATGGGGTATCGATCATGTCAGAATCCCGATAGATTATGATCTTATTGAAAACGGAAACGGTGATATTCAGGAAAGCGGAATGATGTATATTCAGCAATGCATTGACTGGTGTAAAAAATACCGACTGAATATGATTTTGGATCTTCATAAGACTTACGGTTTTTCTTTCGATGAGGGTGAATCTGAAAGTGGATTTTTTGAATCGGAAGAACTTCAGGAACGTTTCTTCCGTCTTTGGGAAGAAATTGCAAAACGATTCGGAAAATATCATGATTGCGTTGCATTTGAACTTTTGAATGAAGTTACCAATAAGGAATACTGTGATATATGGAATGAAATTGCTGATAAATGTATTTTTCGCATAAGGACTATCACTCCCGAAACATATATACTTATAGGAGGATATGATAATAACTGCATAAAGGCTCTTAAAGATTTGAAGCAACCTTATGACAACAAAATTGTTTATAATTTTCATTGCTATGAACCATTTATTTTTACTCATCAGGGTGCAAATTGGGTCAATAATATGCCGGAAAATTTCAGAACGGAATATCCGGCGTCAGTTCAGGAATATATCACAAAGCAAAGCAAAATGAATCTTAATGTTGTTGACCTTATTTCTGATGCAAAGGTAGAAACTGTTGGTGAGGAATTTTTTGAATCCTTATTTTCTAAAGCTGTTGAAATTGCAGAAAAAAGAAACGTTCCGCTTTATTGCGGAGAATATGGAGTTATAAATCTTGCTGCTCAAGAAAGTACTATTGAATGGTATAAAGCTATTAATTCTGCATTCAAAAAATATAAAATTTCACGAGCTGCCTGGTGTTATAAAAAAATGGACTTTGGTCTTATTGATAATAATATATCTGAAAAAATAAAAAAATATTTATAAATTATTTATTTCTGACGTTATGCAACTGAAGGGAATATAAAAATGACAGATTAGAGAAATTTGTGCTTGATAATAAAACGCAAAAGAATTGATCTATAAGTTTGATAAACACAATTTTTTTGACGGTTTTATATTCATATTTCTCAACGGTGATAAAATATTTGATAGTGTTATCAACCTGCCTGCTACCGTCTCCGAATAAGCAGTTTTCAGCGCAAAATAAAACCCTCGAAACGACATAGTTTCGAGGGTTGATAACTATATTACTTGTAAAACTTTCTCTTCGAGACTTTTTAAAAATTTTCCACGCAAATAAAAGCGATGTAAAATTATCTCTTTGAGAACTGCGGTGCACGACGAGCAGCTTTGAGACCATATTTTTTTCTTTCCTTCATTCTAGGATCACGAGTTAAGAAACCAGCCTTTTTGAGAACAGGGCGAAGTTCAGGATCGTAAACCAGAAGGGCTCTTGAAAGACCATGTCTGATAGCGCCAGCCTGACCGGTAACACCGCCGCCTGTAACGGTGCAGACAATATCAAATTTATCTGTAGTTTCAGTTAAATTAAGAGGCTGACGAACAATAAGCTTTAATGTTTCAAGACCGAAATACTCATCAATACTTCTTCCGTTAATTGTAATGTTACCGGAACCCGGATATACTCTTACTCTTGCAACAGAATGCTTTCTTCTTCCTGTACCATAGTAATATTTAACCTTTGATTCGTACATTTAAACCGCCTCCTTATTATAATTCATAAGCAACAGGCTTTTGTGCCTCGTGCTTATGTGCTGAATTTCTGTAAGTTCTTAAACGTTTGAGCTGATTTCTGCCTTGAGAATTGTTAGGAAGCATACCATTTACTGCAATCATCATTGCTTTTTCCGGTTTTGTTTCCATAAGTTCTTTGTAGCTTACAGACTTGATTCCGCCTATCCAGCCTGTATGCCAGTAAAACTTTTTATTTTCAAGTTTTTTACCTGTTAAAACTGCTTTTTCACAATTAATGATAATTACGTGATCTCCACAGTCTACATGCGGAGCAAAAGTTGGCTTATGTTTACCTCTGAGAATATGAGCAGCCTGAGCAGCTACACGTCCCAACGGCTTATCTGCTGCATCTAAAACATACCATTTACGGCTGACTTCAGCTGGTTTTGGCATATAAGTTGACATATTATAAATCCTCCATTATTGTATTTTGTCAAGCCTGAACCGGACTGGGTTAATCCTGTTCTTCGGACATCCGCAAGTTCAAATAAAAATGAATATGTCCGAATTAATGATTCTTGACGTAACGATAAACATTATATCAAATTAAAAATAAAAAGTCAATAGTCAAATTGCCGAAATTTTAATTTATATCCCTTTCACGCTTGTTTTCTCTCTGTTTTTCTCTATTTCTCTTGTTATCTTAAATTTCATTTCAGTTTTTGAAGTGCTTTCGTCAGTTTGAGAGTTTTAATCTTGGAGGATCGTTTCCGGCAAGCGCTTTTGCTATAGTCATTTCTATCTGATACAGCTTTTTTATGATTGCCGTTTTTTAAAAAACTTTGAAAAATAGGATTGACTTTTTTTTGTTTTTTGGTATAATATAAGAAGAATATATAAACGCTGTGACAGGAATGATTGTTTGTTTCGTTCTTCAGAGAAGAAGCGGTCGGTGAGAGCTTCTGTTCGTAAAACAAGTGCTACCCTTGAGCTTTCGGCTAAATCCGAACGTATTTTCTGCGTTAAAGGAAACTAAAGGAAAGTAATTTATTTACTTTTGAAATTGGGTGGTACCACGAGGCCTTCGTCCCATTGCAGGACGCAAGGCTTTTATTATTTTTTACAGCTTTTATGAAATTTTAAAGGAGTTTTTATTTATGAAATGGCGTGGCGTAAATGAATTACGTGAAATGTATCTTTCATTTTTTGAAAGTAAAAATCATACAAGAATGGCTAGTTCCTCACTTATACCTCAGGGAGATAACAGTCTTTTACTGATCAATTCCGGTATGGCACCTCTTAAAAAGTTTTTCTTGGGACAGGCTGTTCCTCCGAATAAGCGAGTTACAACATGTCAGAAATGTATCAGAACGCCTGATATTGAGCGTGTTGGTAAAACAGCAAGACACGGCACTTATTTTGAAATGCTGGGAAACTTTTCCTTTGGAGATTATTTTAAAACTGAGGCGATCGAATGGGCGTGGGAATTTCTTACAGAAATACTTGAGATTCCGGCTGAAAAGCTTTGGATTACTGTTTTTGAAAGCGATGATGAAGCTGAACAGATTTGGAAAAATAAAATAGGCATACCTCAGGATAGAATAATTCGTCTCGGTAAGGAGGACAATTTCTGGGAACACGGTTCAGGTCCTTGCGGTCCTTGTTCCGAAATTCATTTTGACAGAGGAGAAAGCTACGGTCCTTTTGAAAGCTTTGAACAGGCAAGCGAATGTGATAGAATCGTTGAAATATGGAATCTGGTATTCAGTCAGTTTGACAGTGACGGAAACGGTAACTATGCTGAAATGGAAACCAAGAATATTGATACCGGTATGGGGCTTGAAAGACTTGCTTGTGCAATTCAGGGAGTTGATAATCTGTTCGAGGTTGACACAGTCAAGAATATAATGGGCAAGATCTGTGAGATTGCAGATGTACAATATAAAAATGATGAAAATACCGACGTATCTTTGCGTGTAATTACTGACCATATCAGAAGCACAACATTTATGGTAGGAGACGGTATTACACCTGCAAATGAGGGCAGAGGATATGTGCTTAAAAGACTTCTGAGAAGAGCTGCCAGACACGGTAAAATGCTGGGAATAAACGAGCCTTTTCTTTATAAAGTCTGCGATACGGTAATTGAAGAAAACAAATCTGCTTATCCGGAACTTGTTGAAAAAAGGGAACTGATTAAAAAAATTATTAAGCATGAAGAAGAAAGCTTTGCTAAGACAATCGATAAAGGTACGGAGCTGCTTAGTCATTTTATCGACAAAATTTCAGCAGATGAAATAAAAAATGTGCTTTCAGGAGACGATGCATTTAAATTAAGCGATACATATGGTTTCCCGCTTGATCTTACAAAGGAAATTGCCGCTGAAAATGGAATCGAAGTAGATGAGAAGCGTTTTAAGGAATGTATGGAAGAACAGAAGCGCAAGGCAAGAAGCGATAGGGCATCTAAGATTAAAACTTCATGGAGCGATGAAAACACGTCTGCTATTAATGTTCCGGCTACTGAATTTACAGGATATACAAGATTTAAGCATGACGCTGAAATCCTTGAAATTTTTGTTGACGGTAAATCGGTTGACAGTATTTCAGAAGGACAGGAGGCTGTTATAATACTTGACCAAACTCCGTTCTATGCGGAAAGCGGCGGACAGTCTGCCGATACCGGTGAGATTAGTACAGAAGATGCAGTATTTGCCGTGTATAATGTAACTAAGACTGAAAATGGTCATTTTCTGCATTTCGGAGCGATTGAAAAGGGAAGTATAAATAAAAATGATACTGTTTTTGCTGAAATTGACGTAGAAAAAAGAATGTCAGCTATGAGAAATCATACCGCTGCACATCTTCTTCAAGCAGCGTTAAGGGAAGTACTGGGCGAGCATGTACATCAGGCAGGTCAGCTTGTAAATGCTGAAAGATGCAGATTTGACTTTTCTCACTTCAGTGCAGTAACGCCTGATGAAATTTTACGGATTGAAAACATTGTAAATGATGAGATTTTAAATTCAATTAACGTTGTAACTAAAGAAATGCCTATTGAGGAAGCAAGAAAATTGGGAGCTATGGCGCTTTTTGGTGAAAAATACGGAGATATTGTAAGAGTAGTGGATATCGGAGGAAAATCAATCGAATTCTGCGGCGGTACTCATGTTAAAAATACTTCAAATATCGGTCTTTTCAAAATCGTTTCCGAAAATTCTGTTGCTTCAGGAGTAAGGCGTATTGAGGCTGTGACGGGTAACGGCGTATTGCTATTTATGAATGAACTTAGAAATTCAATTAATGCGGCATCGGCAGTCCTTAAGATCGCAAATCCTGCAAAGCTTGCTGAACGCTGTCAGGCATTGACAGAAGAATTAAAGGAAAAGGATAAGCAAATACAGAAACTTAGTCAGCAGCTTGCAGGAAGTCAGCTTGCAAATATGTTTGACAATGCCAAAGAAATCAACGGAATAAAAATTATCTCCGCTATGCTTAACGGTACTAAGCCTGATATGTTAAGGCAAATCGGAGATAAGGTTAAAGAACAAACAGAAGATTTTATTGCGGTATTTGCCGGAATTGCTGACGATAAAGGTACTCTTTACTGCGTGTGCGGAAAAAATGCGGTTTCCAAGGGTGCAAATGCCGGTAAGATAGTTCAGAGAATTGCCGCTATTACAGGCGGTAAAGGCGGCGGACGTCCTGACAGCGCTATGGCAGGTATAGGCAAAAATTATATGGTTGACGAAGCACTTGGCGCTCTTGAAAGCATTGCTAATGAATTTCTTAAATAAGGGGATATTTTAAATGGATTGTTTATTTTGTAAAATAATTGCCGGGGAAATTCCCAGCGATAAGGTATATGAGGACGATATGGTATATGCATTTAAGGATATTGAGCCGGTTGCGCCGGTTCACTATCTGATTATTCCTAAGGAACATATCAGCGGAGCTTCTGCTGTAAATTCTGAAAATTCAAAATATGTTGCGCATATTTTTGAAGTGGCAGCTAAAATTGCCGCTGATGAGGGCTTTGCGGACGGTTATAGAGTGATAACAAACTGCGGTGATGATGCAGGGCAAAGTGTTCATCATCTTCACTTTCATGTACTTGCCGGCAAAAAAATGGGCTGGAGCAGTGACAGCGCAGTATAAATTCGGAGGATAAAATGAAAACTTATACACTAAATGTAGCGGGTCTTACAAGAGAACTGCCTATTTGTCCTATTAATGATAAGCTTGATATTGCCGCCTTTATAATGTTTTCAGATGTGGAGCTTACCTTAGAGTGCGCTAAAGAACTGCTAAAGAAAGTTCCGGAATTTGATGTTATTGTAACTGCTGAAAGCAAGGGAATTCCTCTGGGATATGAAATGGCAAGACAGAGCGGTAAAAATTATATCGTTGCGAGAAAATCTGTTAAGCTCTATATGAAAAATCCTGTGGCGGTGGAAGTTAAATCTATTACGACTGATAAAAAGCAAACGCTATATCTGTCCGAAAAGGATATGAATGAATTAAAAGGCAAAAGAGTACTCATTGCTGACGACGTTATCAGTACGGGCGAATCATTAAATTCACTTGTTGCTCTTGTTGAAAAGGCAGGCGGAAATATTGTATGTAAATCGGCAGTACTTGCCGAGGGCGATGCAGCCGACAGAAAAGATATTGTTTTTCTTGAAAAGCTTCCGCTGTTTTTTAAATAAAATTGAAACGTAAAATTGTATATGCCGGTGCGGCATGGGGAACAGGTTTGTTATTGGCTTCATTTCTGCATCCGGCATTTGATTTTATTATTATTCCTTTGTGCGTAATATTATTGGCGGTAATGAAATATCTTTTTAAGCAAAAGTTTAAGGAGATATTTTTAATATTAACAATATTGTCGGTTTCTGTAGGATTTTATAGGATTTATGATATGTTTGTATATAAACCTGTAGTTGATTACGCAGGGAATAATATAAGCTTCAGCGGTAAAATACTGGACTTTACAGAATATTCGGGCGACAAAACAAGCTATTTGGTAAAAGGAAAAATTAATGATGATGTGACTGCAAAGATAACGGTATATTCAGATTCATATAACTGCCGTATAAACGATAAATTTTATTTTACGGGAAGTCTTACGACTCCGGAAAATGATTATCTTTTTAATGAAAAGGATTATTACAAGTCAAAAGGCATATATCTTATGTCCGATAAAATATCAGAAATAAAGATAATACCTGATGATAAATTTTCGTTGGTAAGGATTTTAAGAGATTATAGGAATTATGTTACTGATTTTATTACTTCATATCTTCCGGAAGATGAAAGCGCTTTGCTGACAGGTATGCTGTTTGGCGATAAATCTCTAATATCTGACGATGACGATGAATTATTTTACAGAACTGGAATAGGTCATGTTATGGCGGTTTCTGGACTGCATCTGGTATTATTTTGCAGTATTTTTTCATTTGTATTTGATAAGATGAAATTAGGCAGAATAAGCAGATTTGTATTGCTTGAGATCGTTATGCTGCTGTTTGCGGTGTGCAGCGGACTTTCATTATCAGTTATGAGGGCGGCTTTTATGATGACGCTTGTGTATGCTGCTCCCATATTTTTCCGATATTCTGATACTTTGAATTCGCTTTTTATTTCATTGATTATTCTTACTGTTAGTTGTCCGTTTGCGATCAGAAATCCGTCATTGATACTGTCATTAACCGGTGCTTTCGGAGCAGGTGTATTTGCACCGTATATAACGGGCAGAATGAAAGACGGTAATTTCTGTCAGAGAAACATTAAAAAAGTAATTTACATGTTTTGCGTATCCGCAGTTATTTTTCCTGTATCGGTTATGTGCTTCGGTGAAGGTTCATTCTTTTCACCGATAGCTAATATTTTTCTTACGCCGATTTGTATGGCGGCATTGTTTTTGGCGTTAATTGCTTCCTTAACAATTTTTCTGAACCCTGTTTTACTTATAAAAATTGCCGGATTATTGTGTCATATTGAATTGAAAGCAGTAAGATTTATAGGTCGGCAGGAGTTTACATATATGAATTTTGACAGTAAAGCTAAAGTATTTGCAGGTGTTCTGCTGATATTCTGCATACTGACTTATTTCATTTTTAAGGATCATAAAACTGAAATTATAGCTGTCATTACTTCAATGGTTATTTTTTGTACCAGTGTGTCTGTATTTAATTTTATAGGCAGGAATGATGTAAAAATAGCTCTACTGGGAAAGAATTCAATTGATGTGATTGTTGTTTCACATCAGTTTTCAGCAGATATTATTGATATTTCCGGTAAGAAAAATAATTGCAGCTATGTATATAAATACCTCAGTGACAGTAATATATCAAACATTAATAATGTAATTATAAGAAAATCTCCATATAATTCTATGTCGTCGTATAATTCAAATTTATCATTGTTTAAGGTAGGCAGAATTTTTATGCCTTATGGAGCAATTGTAAGAAATGATATGAAAGTCTGCGGTGTGTTTCCGGAGTTTACCGATTATAAAAATATAAATTTTAAGTATGAGGATTATTTCATAAATATTTCAGATACTGAAATTACCGTAAATTACGGTAAATTTTCCTTTGTGTGCGATAATTATAAAAATACTGATTTTGCAGACGTCTTTGCCGAATATGATAATTTGTTTGAACCTCCTGAATGCCGCACGCTTATAATTCCGGAATATGAAAATGAGACAAATGAAATTAATGCAGTATGTGAGACAAATATTGTTATAAAAGTCAATAGCAACGGTGAATTTTCAGTGGGAGGATTATAATTTATGCCTGAAGTAAATTCTTCTGATATTTTAAAAAAACTTAAAGCAAATGAGCTAAGCAACGTTTATTATATTTACGGTAAAGATATTCTTACTGTTGAGGGAATAACTAAAGCTGTCCTGAAAAAAACTCTTGGTAAAAATTGGAACAATGATTGTACTAAAATAGAAGGAAAAAATATTGATATAAGCAGTCTTATTGATATTATGGAAATTAGTCCGATGTTTTCTGATTTCAATGCAATACTTATTAATGATCTCAATGCAGAGGAGCTTAGTGCCGACAAAGTCCAGCAGCTTATTGACGCAATAGAAAACTTACCGGATCAGACTATGTTAATAATAAATATTACAGGATTTGACGTAAAAAACGGAAAAAGATTTTTTTCCGGAAAAAATAAAAAACTGACAGACTGTATAATGAAAAAAGGTTTAGTGTGCGAATGTGGTTTAAAAACAATGCCGGTAATGGTAAAATCAATAATGGATACTGTTCAGAAACAAGGATGTACTATATCGAAAAAAAATGCTGAAAAGCTTGCAGAATATTGTCTTCTTGATTCAATGCAGATTCGTAATGAACTTGAAAAGCTATGTGCATACAGAGAGAATGCTGAAATAAGAATGGAGGATATTGATTCTCTGGTTTCAGGACAAATAGAAACTGATTCTTTTAAGCTTGCCAAAGCCGTGACCTCAATGAATTCAGGACAGGCTTTTTTTCTGCTGAACGATCTGCTTGATAAACGAAACGAACCAGTAGCGGTACTGTCGGCGATTTCTATGGCGTTTCTTGATTTATACCGTGCAAGAACGGCAATGACTGTAGATAAGCGTCAGAATGATATAATAAATGATTTTAAATATAAAGGAAGAGAATTTGCGGTTAATAATGCATACAGAGACTGCCGTAAAATCTCACTTGAAAATATACGCAGATGTATTTGCATACTGCGTGATACAGACAGAAAATTAAAGCAGTCATCAGCGTCTCATAAGATTATTCTTGAAAAGGCGCTGACTGAAATGCTTATAGCAGCCAGAAGATAAATAGGATGTGTTGAAATGATAAAGATTGAGCAGGCAATAATAGTAGAAGGGAAGTATGATAAAATAAAAGTCTCTTCTTTTATTGACGCCGTAATAATAGTAACTAATGGTTTCGGAATTTTTACAGACCGTGAAAAGCTGGAGCTTATAAGATTTTATGCCATGAAAACAGGTATAGTTATTCTGACTGATTCCGATAAAGCAGGTTTTGCAATTAGGAATCATATTAAGGGAGCTGTAAGAAACGGCAAAATTTATAATGTCTATATACCAGATATTATGGGAAAGGAAAAAAGAAAAGTTAAACCCTCTGCGGAGGGAAAGCTCGGAGTTGAGGGCGTTGAGAAAAATATAATACTTAAGGCTTTTGAAAAGGCAGGTATTCTGACTTCTGAGTGCGAAAAAGACGATACTCAGAAGATAACTAAAACGGATTTGTATTTGATGGGACTTTCAGGCGGTAAAAACAGCGCTGTGTTACGAAAGCGACTTCTTGAGTATTTAAAATTACCTTCATTACTTACTGCAAATTCCATGCTGGAGGTTTTAAATACTATGATGGACCGAGAGCAGCTTCAAAATATAATAGCAGACAATATAATTTTCGGAGGATAAAAATGGTATTTTCAAGTATTATATTTCTTTACTTTTTTCTTCCGTGTATGCTGATTATTTATTATATTTCTCCAAACAAAACTAAAAATATTGTCCTTTTGATTTCCGGATTGTTTTTTTACGCATGGGGCGAGCCGGTCTATGTTTTTCTGATGCTGCTGACGACTTTGGTGGATTATACTGCCGGAAGAATAATTGACAGGTTTGATTCATCGAAAAAAATACGAACCCTTGCTCTGATTTCTTCGCTTATAATTAATTTGGGAATTTTATTTACTTTTAAGTACAGCAGCTTTTTTGCCGGAATATTCGGAATCGAATTAAAAAAGCTTCCGCTGCCTGTTGGTATATCTTTTTATACTTTCCAGAGCATATCTTATACGATTGATATGTACATGAGAAAAATTAAAGTACAGAAAAATTTCATTAATTATGCGGCATATGTAACATTGTTTCCCCAAATCGTTGCCGGACCGATTGTACGATATGAGGACGTACAGAATGAGATCAATAGTCGTAAAGTCAACATATATCTTCTAGGCGAGGGCGCTGGAATTTTTATAAAGGGACTTGCAAAAAAGGTTCTGTTGGCGAACAATATAGGTTTGCTTTGGACTGAAATTAAAGGCATGGATTATTCCGAGATTTCAGTATTAACTGCATGGCTTGGAATATTGGCATTTACATTCCAGATATACTATGACTTTTCAGGGTACTCTGATATGGCGGTGGGACTTGGAAAAATGCTTGGTTTTAATTTTCCGGAGAATTTTCGTCACCCGTATATTTCCCGAAGTATTTCCGAATTCTGGAGAAGATGGCATATTACTCTGGGTTCATGGTTTCGTTCTTATGTGTACATACCACTTGGCGGTAACCGAAAGGGTAAATATAAAACGCTGAGAAATTTACTGATAGTCTGGGGACTGACAGGACTATGGCATGGTGCAAGCTGGAATTTTATTTTATGGGGACTTTATTTCGGAATTATTATTATAGCTGAAAAACTATTTTTAGGTAAATATCTTGAAAAATTAAATCCGATAATTAGTATTATTTATACTTTTGTTCTTGTAGTATTGGGATGGGTGTTATTTGATACAAATAATCTTACTGATTCTCTTCAGTATTATAAGGCGATGTTTTATGGAGACGGAAATATATTAGATTCCTTTGCACTGTTTCAGCTTAAAAATTATGGGATGATTTTTATATTCTGTATTTTAGGATGCGGAGGATTGTTGGGTAAAATCCTGAAAAAGATACAGCTAAGTGAAATTGTTTCAAAAGTTATAAATTATGCCATGCCTTTGGTTCAGATAGCGGTAATGCTGGTTTGCACGGCTTATCTGGTAGATGCCAGCTATAATCCTTTTTTATATTTCAGATTTTAGGAGGATATAAAATGAGCAGTAAACAGAAGATTTTATCAGCGATTTTATTTGCAGCTATAATTGTTGTTATGCCTGTAATTTTTATATTTTCAAAAAAGAGCAGCTATTCAGCCCAAGAAAACAGAATGTTGTCAAAACTGCCGAAGCTGAATGTTTCAGCAGTTTCAGATAAAAGTTATATGCATGATCTGGAAAAGTACTTGTCAGATCATTTTCCTGAGAGAATAAAATGGGTGCAGGCTAAAATGAGTCTTGATAGATTTACCGGTAAGGATTTAATAAATGGGATTTATATAACCGATAGTATGCTTATAGAAAAGCTTCATGAGCCTGATTATGATGAAGTAAAAAAATCAGTACAGGCAATAAATAACTTTGCAGAGCATTACAAAACAGATGTTTTTGCTATGATTGCTCCTACGTCGGCAGGTATCTATCAGGATATGCTTCCGGAATTTGCTCCACAGCTTGACCAAAGAAAATTTATCAGTGAAAGTTGTGAAAATTTCTCCGAAAATGTTAATGTTATTGATATTTTCAATACAATGATCTGCGAAAAAGATAATTATATTTATTATAGAAATGATCATCATTGGACAAGTTATGGCGCTTACTGTGCATATAAAACTTCAATACGGCAGCTGGGAGATATTGCTGTGGAGCCGGATAGGTTTGATATTGAACATGTGAGCAGTAATTTTAAAGGTACGTTTTATTCGAAGTGTCTTTATGATAAAACGGCGGCGGATGTAATTGACATTTTTAGTTGCAAAAACGGCGCTGAGATTACTGATGTGATCTGTAATGACGGGGTTTCCGAAACCCATTATGACAGCATTTATTTTATGGATTATCTCGGCAAAAAGGACAAGTACTGTGTATTTATGGGCGAAAACAGAGCGTATACAAATATAAAAACTAATGCTGACAACGGTAAAAAGCTTCTTATTATCAAGGATTCTTACGCAAATTCGTTTATACCGTTTCTTACTCAGCATTATTCGGAAATAGCAGTTATTGATCTGAGATATGTAAAAACTTCCATTAGGGATTTTGTAGATCCTGACGATTATGAACAAACACTTTTTCTGTATAATGCTTCAACCTTTGCAGAAGATAAAAATATTAAAATAGCAGGATTTTTTAATTGAGATATGTGAGGGAAAATAAATGAAGATACTTATTATAAGACACGGCGACCCTGATTACACTATTGATTCGCTGACTGAAAAAGGGAAAACAGAGGCTGAGCTTTTATCTGACCGTATTTCAAAAATGGACATTAAAAAGTTTTATGTTTCTCCTCTTGGAAGAGCCAAGGCAACGGCTGATTATACGCTGAAAAAAATGAATCGTAAAGCAGAAGAATGTAATTGGCTCAGAGAATTTGAAGCTCCCATTATCGGTTCAGATGGAAATAAGAAAATAACATGGGACTGGATTCCTGCTGAGTGGACAGCAGAAGAAAAATATTACCGTCGGGACTTGTGGCATACTACCTCAGTTATGCAGGATGGCAATGTAATTAGTGAGGCTGAACGTGTTTACAGAGGACTTGATGAAATTATTGCATCTCACGGTTATGAGAGAGAAGGAAACTGTTATAAAGCAGTTGATCCGAATTGCGATACTATAGTGCTGTTTTGTCACTTTGGAGTAGAATGTGTTATGCTGGGACATCTGCTGGGTATATCTCCCATGGTATTGTGGCATGGGACTTGTGCTTTGCCGACGTCTGTTACTACGCTTGCAACAGAAGAACGCAGAAAGGGTACGGCATATTTCAGAATGCTTTCATTTGGAGATATTTCGCATCTTTATGCGGCAGGAGAAGAACCGTCATTTTCCGGAAGATTCTGCGAAATGTATGATAATATTAACGAACGTCATGACTGAAAGGAGAAAAATAAAATGATTTATGTTTGCTATCCTAAATGTACTACATGTAAAAAGGCAATGAAATGGCTTGATGATAATAATATAAGCTATGAAGTAAGGGATATTAAGGAGAACAATCCATCGTATGAGGAGCTTCTCGATTGGCACCAAAAAAGCGGATTGCCTTTGAAGAGATTTTTTAATACAAGCGGTCTTATATACAGATCAATGAATTTAAAGGATAAGCTATCGGATATGACAGAAGAAGAGCAGTTAAGACTGCTTGCAACTGACGGTATGCTTGTGAAACGTCCTATACTGATTGGTGATAATACTGTACTGGTAGGATTTAAAGAAGCTGAATGGGAAACGATAAAATAATAATCTGGAGGTTCGATAAATGCAGATAAGAATGGCTCAGCAATGTGATATTGAAGGTATAAGTAATCTTCTTTTACAAATTTGTAATGTACATCATGAGGGCAGACCGGATTTATTTAAAAAAGACGGGAAGAAATATTCTCCGGAGCAGCTTAAAGAAATAATTAATGATGAGAACAGACCGGTTTTGGCAGCGGTTGATGAACAGAATAATGTTTTGGGGTATGCGTTATGTATTATAAATGAAAGTGTTGGGGATTCTGCACTAACTGATATCAAAACACTGTATTTGGACGACTTGTGCGTAGATGAAAAGATCAGAGGAAACCATATCGGTGAAAAAATATATAACGCTGTTATAGAGTATGCTGAAAAAATCGGCTGTTATAATGTAACGCTTAATGTTTGGGCATGTAATGAGCGTGCTATGAAGTTCTATGAAAGATGCGGCTTGAAACCACAGAAAATAGGAATGGAAAAAATTCTGTAATTAACGATTTATATATTATTTTATCGGTATATTTACCGGAAATATTTCATAAGCATTAATAAGACAAGTCGCATAAGCGGCAAAAATTACTGTAAGAGGTGTGCTTATGAAAAAGATAAATAAGAAAATTGTCAGAAGACTGGTATGTGTTGCTTCTGCACTGGTTCTGGCGGGAGGAGCGTCTGCATATTACATAAATAAATCTCAGCAAAAAACTATCGCTACGATCGGCGCCGCTAAAAATGATAAGCCGATAATTATTCTTGACGCTGGGCATGGAGGTATCGACGGAGGATGTTCTTCGGCTGACGGAGTACCGGAAAAGGGAATCAATCTGAATATATTGCTTAGCTTGCGTGATATGTTTGAGTTATACGGATATGACGTTGAAGTGACAAGAGATACAGACCGTTCCATTCATGATGATGGAGTTGAAGGTATTGCAAATCAGAAAAGCTCGGACATGGATAACAGGCTGGCATTGTTTAACAAATATCCAAATGCTATTTGTATTTCAATACATCAGAACCAGTTTACCGATCCGAAGTATAAAGGCGGACAGATGTTTTATTCTGAAACTAATTCACAGAGCAAGTATATTGCGCAGGCAATACAGGATAAATTTGTTGAATATATTCAACCGGACAATGACAGGGAAATAAAGCAGTGCGGTAAAGAACTATTTCTTTGCTATTTCTGCAACAATCCCACTGTAATGGTGGAATGCGGATTTCTTTCAAATCCGGAGGAAGCTGAAAATTTAAAAAATGAGGAATATCAGAATAAAATTGCTTTCAGTGTTTTTGCGGCGGTAAACGAGTATCTGTCGAAAAAATAAACTTGGAAAGGACGTTAAAATGGCGAAATCCAAAATTATATTTGAGTGTAATCAATGCGGTTATCAGTCGGGAAAATGGAACGGAAGATGTCCGGATTGCGGTTCATGGAATAGCTTTGAAGAGGTTGAACAAATAACTTCTTCAAAAACTTCCCCTTCAAAAAAGACTGCTGATCTTACTGATAAAATACTGGAGCTTTCAGAAATAGATGTTGATGCAGATGTCAGATACAAAACAGGAATAGGAGAATTTGACCGTGTTCTGGGAGGCGGTTTGGTAAAAGGTTCAATAGTACTGCTGGGCGGTGCTCCGGGCATAGGAAAAAGTACTCTTTTGCTTCAGATATGTCAGTATCTGGGCGAAAATTATTCCATACTTTATGTTTCGGGAGAAGAATCCGCAAGACAGATAAAAGTAAGGGCTCAAAGACTTGGCGTGGATACGGAAAGTCTTTACATATTGACAGTGACAGACGCAGAGGCAATATGCGATACTATTTCTGCCAGTCAACCGGATATTGTAATTATTGATTCTATTCAGACTATGAACATATCTCAGATCGCTTCCAGTCCTGGAAGCCTTACACAGGTGAGGGAATGCACTAATTTATTTATGCATACTGCTAAAAGTCTGGAAATTCCTATAATTATTGTAGGACATGTAAATAAAGACGGCGCTATTGCCGGTCCTAAGGTTATGGAGCATATTGTCGACGCTGTTTTATATTTTGAAGGGGAACGAAATCTTACTTGCCGTATGCTGAGAACCATTAAAAACAGATATGGTTCTACAAATGAAATCGGCGTTTTTGAAATGTATGACAAGGGACTTGAAGAAGTAGAAAACCCTTCGCAGATGCTTTTATCCGGACGTCCGGAAAATGTTTCGGGAACATGTGTTACATGTACTATGGAGGGACTAAGACCTATTCTTGCGGAAATACAGGTACTGGCAACAAAAAGCGGCTTTTCCGCTCCCAGAAGAATGTCTAAGGGATTTGATTTTAACCGTATGGCAATTATAATTGCAGTACTGGAAAAGCGTGCGGGAATGTTTTTCGGTTCACTTGACGTGTATCTGAATGTAGTGGGTGGATTCAGTATTAATGAAACAGCAGGGGATCTGGCAGTGGCGCTTTGTCTTTATTCAAGTCTTTTTGATAAACCAATAAATGAAAGTACTATTGCATTTGGTGAGATAGGTCTTGGCGGAGAAGTCCGTGCGGTATCGAATATTGTACAGCGTATAAAAGAAGCAGAAAGAATGGGGTTTGAACAGTGTCTGATTCCGGCACAGTCTTTTAACTCTCTTAATAGTCGGGAATATGGCATAAAATTAATCGGCGTATCGGACGTGAAAGAAGCATTCAGGATTTTTAAATAGAGGAATTTATATATGGCATCGGAAAAATTAAATTCATATAAAAAAAAGAAATGTAAATCTGATGAAATTAATGAATTTTACTATCATGACGCTGTTATAGATTCTGTTGAAGTCAATGGCAGTAATATGATTTGGAAAACATCAGGTGTTTGTATTAAAACCAGTAATTCTCAAAACAATGAGACTTATGATACTATTGCAGACAATCTGGAAATGAGATTTATTAATTTTCAGATAATAGATATTATAAAGTGTGGTTATGAACAATATGATAATAACAATATACTTATAGCTAGTTATGCGAATAAAAAGCTTGAGGGAAATGAATTTTATTTAGTGGTTGACAGCATGTTTGACAGTAAATCGTATTTAAGACTGTATGGCGGAGACTATGAGGCAAATAATTATTGCTTTGATATAGAAATAAATAATGAACTATATGGTATTATTCTTAATTATGATATGTTTATTGCTGAGTGGGATTATACTACCAATGAAGCATGGTATGTTTAGTAAAAAAGAACTTCATTATTGAGGTTCTTTTTTACTGTTTGAATTATTTTACATATTATGTTATAATATAAATAAATTTATTTGAAAGATATAAAAAGGAAAGTGAAAATATATGAGACAATGGACAGCGGAGCAGTTGGACGCTATCACCGCAAGGGAGCGTTCGGTAATAGTGTCTGCGGCAGCCGGAAGCGGAAAGACGTCCGTATTAGTAGAGCGTCTTATAAGAATAATTGCAGACAGGGATAATCCTGTTCCCGTTGAAAAAATGATAGTTGTAACGTTTACCAATGATGCTGCTGCGGAAATGAAGCAGCGTTTATCTGTGTCACTGTCAGGTCTTATAAACGACAGACCGTTTGATAAATGGCTTTCAAGGCAGCATGCAATGCTTGGAAATGCTTCAATATCTACAATACACTCATTTTGTTTTGATTTAATAAGAGATAATATTAATATGCTTTCTCTGGCTTCTGATTTTCGTATTATAGATGAAACGGAAGAAAATATTCTGAAAGACAGTGTGCTTAAGGATTTGGTTGACGGTTACTATGAAAAGTATCCGGAAATGATGGAAATGCTGAATAATAATTTCTGCGGAAACAGTGATGCGCCGCTTTGCAGAATGATTCTTGAGCTGTACGGCTGCATTTCTTCAATACCGTTTTTTAAAAACTGGCTTAAAGGATTAGATGGGCAATACGACAGTAATATTTATTTACAGGAGTATATTAAAAAGCTGAAAAACACATTGTTTGTATGCAGCAACAAACTGAATACGGCATATGAAAAAGCTTCTGAAATTTCAGATGACAAGCTTATGACGCTTCTTAGTGACGATAAAAATATTGTGAACAAAGCACTATCGGTTTTGGAAACGGACGATTATGAGGAGTTATCAGATTATTTTTCTTGTGTGAAATATAAGAATTTTCCAGCAGCCGGAAAAAATTATGCTTATCCCGAAGAAAGACAGTTCATAAAAAAAATAAGGGATTCTGTTAAAGAAACAGTAAAGTCGATAGCGGATAATAGGGCGATGCTGGTTAATGCATGTGACGATATTAAGCGTCATAAAGAAATTATGTCTGCACTTTCTCAGATTATAATTGAATTTTCAGAAAATCTTTATAAGGCTAAGGAAGCTAAAAATGCTATTGGATTTGACGATGCAGAACAAATAGTACTTAATCTTCTTGCCGAGTGCAGTGAGGATGGAAAAATAATTAGAACAAAGCTTGCCGAAGAGCTGTCAGAATACTATCAGGTGATTATGATTGACGAGTTTCAGGATTCCAATAACCGTCAGGATATGATTTTCAGATTGCTTTCGCATAACGGCAGCGCTGAAGAATACGGAAATAATCTGTTTTTTGTTGGAGATGTAAAACAATCTATTTACCGTTTCCGTCTCGCTAATCCGGATAATTTTATAAATGCGGTCAATAATGCCGTTCCTTATAAGGAAAATGATAAGAGAAATTCATATATTAAACTAAACAGAAATTTCAGAAGTTCTGAACAGGTTATAAATTTTGTAAACTATGTATTTAAAAATATAATGACTGAAAGCGTGGGAGACATTGATTACAATAAAAATGAATACCTTATAAAAGGTGCAGAATTTTATGAAAATAATCGTAATACTCATATAATGTTGATAGATAAGTCGGACGAAAGCTGTGAGGATACAGAAGCTGTGTGCATTGCTGAAAAAATCCGCAGAATGCTTGATGAGAAAATTTCTGTCAGCAGGGATAACGGAAAATCGTCAAGACCTTGTGAAATGAAGGATTTTTGTATTTTGCTGAGGAACAGAAAAAAAATTCCCGTTTATGCAAGAGAACTTGAGAAGCGTGGGATAACTGTCAGCTGCGAGGAGGTTTCTGGTTATCTTAAATCAAGAGAGGTATCGGTACTGCTGAATCTTCTGAGGGTAGTGGACAACCCTTTGTCAGATATACCTATAACGTCTGTAATGCTTTCGCCTATGTTTATGTTCAGCGCCGATGAAGTTGCTGAAATACGGCTTATTAATAAGGAACATAATATTTACACAAATTTATATGATGCTCTGGGAATTGAAAACGACAAACCTATTTTTTCAAAGGAGGACATGATATATACAAAATCTAAATTTTTGTATGATTTTATAAATGAACTCCGTTTACTTTCAACTTTTTATACACTTCCTGAACTTATTCAAAAAATTTATGACAGTACGGATTTTACATCGGTCATTCAGCTTTATAAGGACAGTGAAAAGAAAAAAGCAAATTTAAGAATGCTTTTGGAATATGCCAATTCATATGAACTGAATTCGGGAAACGGTCTTTCAGGATTTATAAGATATATAGATAGCGTAATGGAATCAAAGGGTGATTTCAGAAGCGGAAATGTATCAGCATCATCTCAGAATGCAGTATATATAAAGACTATGCATAAGTCTAAGGGTCTTGAATTCCCGTTTGTTTTTATTGCTGAAACGTCTACAAAATTCAGTATACAGGATAAGCTTAAGCCTTTTCAGTTTTCTTATGACTGCGGTATTGGGTTTAAGCTTCAGAATAAGGAAAAGTATGAAAAGTTTACTACTATACCATATGAATATATTTGCGGATATAATCAAAATAAAATGTTGAGTGAAGAAATGCGTCTTTTATATGTTGCTTTGACCAGAGCAAAGGAACGGCTTTTCATTACTGTTAATACGGCGGAAAGCGAAGTCGGTAAGGCTCAGGAGTATGCGGCGGATATTTATATGAATCAGGGAATTACAGAGTCGCTTGTATCCTCTGCAAAATCTATGGGCGATTGGCTTTTGATGACATTGCTGTCCCATAGAAAATCCGGCAGGCTCAGAGAAGTATTTGGTATTTATGAAAGTTATGTCAATGATGACGATTTTGAAATCAGTTTTGAAGAATTAAAGCCGGACAATGATTATGAAACGATTATAGATACAAATGAGGGTAAAGACAGTATTGAGGATAATAAAATTTCAGACAGACTACGTGCAGCTTTTGAATTTAAATATGATTTAAAATTGTCTGAACTGAATTCAAAGCTGTCTGTATCTGATGTTGCCAAAAATGACGACAGCGTTAACTTTATACTTAGCAGACCTGCGTTTATGATTGAGTCCGGCAAATTAACTGCCGCTGAAAAAGGTACTGCTCTTCACAGATTTTTACAGTTTACAGATTTTAAAAATCTGGAAGCTGATTTTGAAAAAGAAAAAAAACGCATGCTTGATTTCGGTTACATTTCACAAAAACAAAGTGAATCGATACAGTATGAAGATATTGACGCCTTTTTACATTCTGAAATATATGAAATGATAAAAAAATCATGCAGAACAATACGTGAGAAAAAGTTTCTTATTTCAATAAACGATCTTGAACTGGAAAATGAGTTCGGTAAGAAATATAAAGGTACGGGAGGAATTCTTAACGGTATTATTGACATGATAATTGAAAATGAAGATCATTTTGTATTGGTAGATTATAAAACAGATAAAATTGACAATCTTAATATTATTGCTGAAAAATATAAAAATCAGATTTTTCTTTATAAAAAAGCTTTGGAAAAAATAGAAAAAAAACCTGTTAAAACCGCGCTGATTTATTCTTTTTACAAAAAAACTGAAATTAGAATATTTTAATTTGACATTTTACTGGAAATATTAAAGAATATATGATATAATCGTAATGGTACGATTAAAAAATGAAAAAGGAGAATAGTATTATGGCTAATTATTCCAGAAGGATTGTGGCTGACGGAATTGGGTATTCAACTATAATCGATCCGAAATTTAAAACAAACAAAGTGCAGATTATGTTTATTACGGATTTACTTGATGAAACGGCGTCAGCCAATGCTCTTGCAATTGGTATAATGGGTTCGTCAAACAGCAGATATAAAAATATCAGTGAGATCACGGCTAAATTAAATTCACTTTACGGAGCAAATATCAATGTTGATATAGTAAAGCAGGGGGACTTTCAGAAGCTTTGTATTGGCGTTACGTCAATTCATAACAGATATGCTCTTGAAGGCGAGGATATAAGCGGAGAAGTACTGAGAATTTTATTGGACTGTGTATTTTCTCCGAACGCTCAAAACGGTGAATTTGACAGCGAGCCATTTGAATTCAGAAAAAAAGATCTTCTTGATTCTATTGAAGCTGAAATCAATAATAAAAGGGGATACGCTGTACGCCAGGCTCAGAAGTTTACATTCAAAGGCGAAAACAGTGAAAATTCTTCTTACGGCAATAAGGATAAGGCAAAGTCCGTAACTTCTGCGCAGGCTTATGAAGCTTATCAAAAACTGTTATCAGACGCTCAGATTGAAATCTACTTTGTGGGTCCGGAGGAAAATCAGGATATTGAAGAAAAAATTTCAAAGGCTTTCTCTTCAATAAAAAGAAATTCTGTTAAGAATAAATTTGTTAATTTCAGTCCTGTTAAGGAAGAAGTTTTCAGGTATGAAGAAAAGCTTGATGTTAATCAATGCAAGATGGTCATGGCTTTTAAATCTCATAATAAGGACACATATGCAATGAAGCTTATGAATACAATTTTCGGAGGTACTCCTTTTTCTAAGCTTTTCCTTAATGTAAGAGAAAAGCTCAGCCTTTGCTATTACTGTGCGGCAGGGTATAATCAGCTTAAAGGAACGGTTTTTGTAGATTGTGGTATTGAAGAAGAAAATATTATAAAAACTGAAAATGAAATTTTAAATCAGCTGGAGGAAATTAAAAAGGGAAATTTCTCAGAAGAAGATGTAAATAATTCTATTCTGAGCATAATAAATTCTCTGAAGGGCGTTGGAGATACTCCATTGTCATATATTAACTGGTATTATGGTTGTTTTATAAACGATGAAGTAATAAGTCCGGCTGAATCTATAGAAAAATATAAGGCAGTTACAAGAGAGCAGATTATTGCCGCTGCGGAATCCTTAGAGCTTGATACTGTTTATGTAATGAAGGGAGAGTAAGAACAATGGAAATTCAGGAAATACTTTGCAGTCAGACAGGAGACAAGTGCAATTATATAAAACACCCTTCCGGACTTGACATTTATATATGTGAAATGAATGGGTTCAGTACAACAGAAGCATTATTCGGTACAAAATACGGTTCTATTAATACAATGTTCAAAACAAAAGCAGATAAGGAATATACGGTCGTTCCGGAGGGTATTGCGCATTTTCTTGAACATAAATTGTTTGAAAATGAAGATTGCGACGCTTTTGCACAGTATGCCAAAACAGGAGCTAATGCAAATGCGTATACTTCCTTTGACAGAACATGTTATCTTTACAGCTGTTCCGATAATTATCTTGAATCGCTTAAAATTCTGCTGAATTTTGTACAGAATCCTTATTTTACTCAGGAAACTGTAGACAAGGAACAGGGAATAATAGGTCAGGAAATTAAAATGTGCAACGATAATCCCGGTTGGAAAGTCCTTTTTAACATGCTTCAGGGAATGTATCATAGTCATCCTGTCAGAATTGACATTGCCGGAACTATTGAAAGTATTGCAAAAATTGATGCAGAGCTTCTTTATAAATGCTACAATACTTTTTATAATCTGCATAATATGGTATTGGTACTGGCAGGCAATGTCAGAACTAATGATGTTCTGTCTGTGGCAGACGAGCTTTTGAAGCCTTGTGAAAATATTGAACTGGAAACGGTTTTTCAGGAGGAGCCTTATGAGATAGTCAAATCTGAGGTGACTGAGCATCTTCCTGTTGGTTCTCCGATCTTTAACATAGGAATAAAGTGCAGACCTCTTTCGGGATATCAAAGATTAAAAGCCAATATGGAATGTTATATTGCAGGAAGCGTTATTTCCGACCCGTCTGCTCCTCTTTACAAAAGACTGATTGACGAAGGTCTTATTAATTCTACCTTTGGATTTGAAGTGTTTGACGGAGACGGATTCTTTACACTTATTTTCAGTGGGGAATCTTCCGATCCGAAGCTGTTACTGTCACGTCTTACAGACGAAATCGAAAGAGTAAAAGCCGAAGGACTGGATAAGTCGCTGTATGACAGTATTAAAAAATCCACTTACGGCGGAATGATAATGGAAAGCAATAATGCTGAAGCGGTAGCCGGAAATCTGATATCTGCTTTTATGTCAGGCGTAGAGCCGTATGATTCTATTAAAGTTCTTTCTGAAATGACCTATGACGATGTTCAGAAAACATTAAATGAAAGATTTGATATAAATAATCTTACTTTATCGGTGATTGAATGACAGGAGGGTATGATATGACTGCAAGTTCACTTCTTGATCCGGATCAGATAGTATTTCCAAAACTGGGTCTGGATTTTAGAATTAATGATACGGCGTTTACTGTGTTCGGGTTCGATATTAAATGGTATAGCCTTTTAATAGTATTCGGATTAATACTTGCAATGATCTACGGTTTTTCTCAAATGAAAAAATACGGTATTGATCCTGATCGAGCTATTGATGCAATATTAGCGGGAATTTTAGGCGGTCTGGTAGGAGCGAGAATATATTATGTCGTTATGAGCTGGGATAATTATTCTGGTGATTGGAAAGCTATGTTTAATACAAGAAACGGAGGACTTGCCATTTATGGGGGAATTATAGGAGCTGTTTTGGTGGGTGGACTTGTAGCAAAGCTGCGAAAGGTGAAGCTTCTTCCTCTTTTGGATATTGCAGGTGTTGGTTTTCTTATTGGTCAGGGCGTCGGACGATGGGGAAACTTTACAAATCAAGAGGCGTTCGGATGCAATACAGACAGTATTTTTGGTATGAACGGAGGTACGATTCAACGTTTTATTATTAATAATTATGATGATCTTACAACTGGTTCAGGTGTTGTGATGAATCCGTCAAAGCCTGTTCATCCATGCTTTTTGTATGAGTCAGTCTGGTGCATTCTGGGATTTATTCTTCTTGCAATTTTTGCGGCAAAATTCAGAAAGTACGACGGTCAGATTTTTCTTATGTATATTGGATGGTACGGTTTGGGAAGGTTCTTTATTGAGGGACTGCGAACAGACAGTCTTATGCTTGGAAATATCAGGGTTTCTCAGATTTTAGCTGCTGTATGTGTAGTAGCTTCTGTAATATTGCTGTTTATATTTGGTTCAAAGGTAAGACGTATGGGCGATGATTATCAGCTGTATTGCAATACTGAAGAATCTAAAAATCTGCTTAGAGAGGCTGCGGCACGTTCTGGAAATAAATCAGTACCTGATAAAACTGAGCATGAGATAGCAGACGGTGCGGAATCCATCACTGACGAGGAGCAGGGAATTGATTTTATAGAAGAAAATAAAATAAATGAAACGATAGAATCGGAGGATGAATAATGGCAAATTTAATTAATGGAAAAGAAGTTTCAGCGTCTGTTAAATCAAAAGTAAAAAATCAGACGGCTGAATTAATTGAAAAGAGTGGAATTACTCCCGGATTGGCAGTTGTAATTGTCGGAAATGATCCGGCATCGAGAGTTTATGTAAACTCCAAGAAGAAAGCGTGTTCGGAAGTAGGATTTAATTCTTATGAATATGCATTACCTGAAGATACTACTCAGCAGGAACTTCTGGAACTAGTAGAAAAATTAAATGATGATCCAAAAGTAAATGGTATTTTATGTCAGTTACCATTGCCAAAGCAAATCAATGAAAATGCAATTATTAATGCTATAAGACCTGAAAAGGATGTTGATGCTTTCCATCCGTTTAATGTAGGGAAGATAATGATTGGCGAATTTGCTTTTCTTCCTTGTACTCCGGCAGGAGTAATGGAACTAATTGACAGTACAGGAGTTGAAATATCAGGTAAAAATTGTGTTGTTATAGGCAGAAGCAATATTGTCGGAAAGCCTATGTCTATGCTTCTTTTACATAGAAGCGGTACGGTTACAATTTGTCATTCAAAAACTCAGAATCTTACTGAGATTTGTAAAAATGCAGATATACTTGTTGCAGCAGTCGGAAAAGCTAATTTTGTTACTGCTGATATGGTAAAAGAAGGAGCTGTAGTTATTGATGTCGGTATGAACCGATTGGAAAATGGTAAATTATGCGGTGATGTTGATTTTAATGAAGTACAAAATAAAGCTTCCTATATTACTCCTGTTCCGGGTGGAGTCGGACCTATGACTATCGCTATGCTTATGCAGAATACTCTTACTGCCGCTAAATTGCAAAATGATATAAAATAATAAAAAAATACTCCGTAAACTGCGTATTTGCGTTGTTTATGGAGTGCTTTTTATTTTTACTGATATAAATACAGTTGTGTAAAAACTACAGTATAAATACTTTCTGTCGGATATGCAACATAAAGTCTTAAAAATTAAAAACCCCACTTGAACTTAATAAAGCAAGTGGGGACTTTTAATGAAAAGATGGTAAACAGTCACAAACTGTATTTATATTCTACACTTTATATTTAAACAAAATATAGACATAATGTAAATATTTGATTAATTTAATATTTATATGTTGATTTTTGTAAATTATTGGTATATAATGTGTTTGTAAGCATGCTTAAAAAAATTAATTTAAGGAGAATCATTATGAAAAAAACAAATAAAATTATTTCCGCTTTGCTTTCCATTGTTTTTATTGCTGCATTTTCAATTACATCAAATGATAGTATTCTTGTATTTAAGAATCTATCAATATCAGCCAGTGCGGAAACGACCAGTTCAGGATTTGTTTACACTGTTTCAGGAACAACTGCAACAATAACAGGTTACACAGGCTCATCAGAATATCTTACTATTCCATCTACGATCACTAACAATGGTGTAACATATACCGTTACAAGTTTAGGTCAAAATGCTTTCAAAGAGAATAGTACTATTAAGCGAGTTTATATTTCTTCCGGAATAAAAAGTATCGGAACAATGTGTTTTTATAAATGCAGTAATTTAACATATATTTCTATTCCGAATACTATACAAAGAATGGATTCCTGTTGTTTTC
>CABIYQ010000010.1 GCA_902362965.1 Oscillospiraceae bacterium | reverse complement strand
TTTTATAATCTTAATCGCATTCACTCGGCTATTAATTATTTGTCGCCCATTCATTTTGAAAAATCTTTACTTTCTTCTTAATTCTTTTCGCCTTTTTGTGTCCAGATTATTGACTATGGTCCATCCAGACTGTCTCCGAGGTGGCGGACATCTGCGGTGATGTCCAGTAACAATTTGATTTGGCTCATGGGTTGACCTCCTTTTTGCTATGTTTTTGACGATAGGGAAGATAACTAAATTCTGCAAGAATCTGGCGGACAACTTCAGATTGGTATTCATCTGCCGTTTCCATTAGTTGTTCCAAAACCTTTATCTGTTCCAATGACAATTTATTTTTGTATGGATGATAATCATTCGGAACAGACACACCGCCGCCATTTCCGCGAGTTGTTTAAAGAGGGTACTCAGCTGTGAGCTTTAATACATCGCTGCGGATCGTGCGTGTTGTCACGCCTAATTCTGCGGCAAGTACGCTCATTGTCTCATATCTTCTTGCCACGAGAATTTTCATAATTTCTTCTCTGCGTTCTGTAGCAGTCACAGCCTTTCGCCTCCTTTCCCTTTGTCTGAAATCATTGTAAAATTCAAATAGGAAAGGTTTTTTCCTATTTGAATGGAGTTTACAAAATATTCACAATTTGATTTGAGTGAGATATCAGTCTTATATGATCCATAACGATTTGCACCTTGTGAAAAGAAAAAGCCGGCTGAACATTCGTAGAACATAGTCTATCGAATGCTCAGCCGGCAGAACTCGGTATATCGGTTCAGCTCGTTTTGAGCTTGTCTATTTGAAGAATACGGGTTTCTCAGAAATCGGAATCCCTGTATGTATTATCTTCATTTTTGCTGCTGTAAATCAGAGACATCAGGGAATCAATCGTGATTTCCTCGTATTCCGATTTATTAGGCTTTTTGATTTTCAATACATGAGAACCATTTTGTTTTAAAATGATCTCACCAAGCGGAATTTTCAATTTTGGCGTGTAAATCATGTTAGGTTTTGATTTATTCATAGATGCCTCCTTTGTTACGATATAAGCTTAATAGCTTGCATGATGGATATAAATAAACAGCGGGCGGAAAACCCGCTGTAATAGTTGATTAGTTAAAAGACGATTGCGTTGATTCGGATCATATGCAAAATACGGTGTGTGAAATACAACATGACCTGCTTCGTGACCTGCAGTAAACCTATATCGGTGTTCCTGATTTTCTTCCAGCAAGCGACTGTCGAAAATCACCGTATTAGCTTTTGCACTGATGTATTCTGCACGATTGTTTGCCAAGTCATAAACCGGAATGCAGTTTGTATCATGAAATACAGTCATACCAAGATAGATGCCATTATGGTAATCCGGAGTGGTACCAAGATAATTTTCAAGAAATCCATCAATATCGACAGGAGAGGGATTTTTCAAAATATCAGGTTGAAACTCCACGATATATTGTTAAAACAGGTACACCGCTCTTTTTCGTTTGGAAACATGGACTATATATATTGAAGATCATCCTTTTCGCTTTTTCAGCTCTTCGACAAATTGCATCCATTCCTCTTCACCAGCATCCAGATCACGTGCTGTACGCAGTGCAGCGGACACATAATCTCTTTCCATGATGTACTCCGGCAAGTCCGGTGCGACAGAATTACGTTTCTTTCCGGCAAGGTCAAGCATCAGAGATTTATCTTCCTCTGACAATTGCAGGATTTCTGCAAGCATTGACAGTTTTTTCATATCCGGTGGATTTCTTCGATCTTTTTCAACATCACTTAAGAATGGTGCTGAAAAACCTAACAGTTCTGCCATTTTGCGAAGTGTAATTTGCTTTTCTTCACGTTTTTTCTGGAGAAACTCTCCGAAATTTTGATAAGAATTCATCATAATGTTCACCTTTACTTTTTCAATCGCCCATTCACTTTCATTTCATTTATTACATTTTCATCATTCAGGGGCGTAATATTCATTCACAATGGTGAATCTGATATGCTTATTAGCAATAGTGCTTACAAGCATATTTGCATTATAGCACACTTGCGTCTCTTTGTCAAGGGGTTATAGAAATTTTTTTGAAAAACTTCTTTGTATAACATCTTGACAATACGACCAATATGTCGTATACTATATTTATGACCGCGTGGTCGTAAATGAGGAGGGTTACATTATGACAGATTTTATTCCGATACAAATGCAAAAATCCGATGTACCTGGATATCTTACCGTGCAAACCGATGGAGGTATTCTTCGTGACAGAAGAGAAATGCTGGGGCTAACGCAGCAGCAAGTAGCGGATAAGGCGGGGATACAGCTTAGGCAGTATCAACGTTTTGAAACAAATGAAAGAGGTCTTTCCAGTGCAAGCATGAGAATCGGACTGTCGATTTGCAGTGTTCTTAAAATAAACCCCTATGAAATTATGCCGAATACAGTAAGAGGAACAATCAAATGAGCGAATATAAACCACCATTTCATATGACGGACAGAACTATTACACTTCTTGCAGAAATCAGCGAGCAGGTCGGAAGAATCACAGTATTGCAGGAAGGGATCATCAGCCCACACCTTCGACGTGAAAATCGAATCAGAACGATTCATTCATCACTCGCTATTGAGCATAATTCGTTATCTTTAGATCAGGTTACAGCGATTCTGGATGGAAAACGTGTGCTGGGAAATCCGAACGATATAAAAGAAGTACAGAATGCCTATGAAGCATATGAAATGATGCTTCGTCTGAATCCAGAATCTGTGGAAGATCTTCTGACTGCTCACAAGCTGATGATGCAAGGACTTGTTCCTGAGAATGGAAAATTCCGTTCCGGTGGAGTTGGAGTGTTTGACGGTGACAGACTTGTTCATATGGCTCCGCCTGCTCATCTTGTACCAAAACTGATTCAGGATTTGTTCAATTGGTATCAAAATTCTGAGATGCATCCATTGATAAAAAGTGCCGTTTTCCATTATGAATTTGAGTTTATTCATCCATTTCAGGATGGGAATGGTCGCATGGGCAGAATGTGGCATAGTCTTTTGCTTGGACAGTGGAAGGAATTGTTTTTCTGGCTGCCTGTTGAGGAATTGATTCAGTCAAAACAGGCAGAATATTATGATGCACTCGGAAAGTCGGATAAAGCGGCAGACAGTGCTGTATTTGTAGATCTTATGCTTGAAATTATTCGGGACACTCTTAAAGATACAACGGTTGTTGGTCGATCAACCGATCAAGACAGCGACCAAGTAACCGATCAAGATAATCCGATCAACAGATTGCTTTCTGTGTTAGGGAATGAGGAACTTTCAGCTGCTGAGATCATGAAGCGTCTTGGATTGTCGCACCGTCCGACTTTCAGAAAGAATTACCTGACTCCTGCACTTGATAAGAAATTGATTGAACGTACAATTCCAGATAAGCCAAACAGTAAAAATCAGAAATATCGGAAGAAGTGACATTGAAATGAAATTTTTAACTTCTGAAAGCAAAATAAGCTGTATTGACGATAACGGCAAAGAAGTAGGAAAGATTATTTTCCCGAAAAGAGAAAATAATGTCTACGAGATAAAATCAACAAAGGTTGATGAGTCAATGCAAGGACAGGGGATTGCAGGAAAACTGATGCGTCTTTGTCTGAATGAAATCAATGCAAGAGGTGGAGAAGTAAAAGCCATTTGTTCTTACGCACAAAAATATATTGAGAAACATGGTTTGCGTCCGCTTGTGATATGCCATATGGTGACCTCGATAGACGGAAAAGTGACCGGAGATTTTCTCTTTGGGAAAGTCGGCACACAGGTAAGTGAAACCTACTACGAATTGAACAGAAAGCTGAAAGGCGATGCCTTTGCCTGCGGTCGGGTAACAATGGAATCAAGCTTTACCAATGGCTTCAAGCCGAATTTATCTGAGTTTTCCGGTGCGGATATTCCCTATGAGGATTATGTTGCTCAGAAGCACGATTATTACGCAGTATCATTTGATCGCCATGGCAAAGTCGGCTGGATGGACAGCAAAATTCATGATGATGATCTCGGTTATGATGACTGTCATATCATTGAGGTGTTGAGTGAAAAAACGCCAAAGGAAATGCTTGCTTATTATCGCAGTATCGGAGTTTCCTACATTTTTGCAGGCAAAGATGATATTGATATCAATCTTGCCTTGAATAAGCTTTACATCATTTTCGGAATCAAAAAGTTGCTTCTTGAAGGTGGAAGTATTATCAATGGTGCATTTCTTCGTGCGGGAGCAGTTGACAATATCAGTCAGGTTATCGCTCCGATTGTTACGGATAAAGATGATAAACCGCTGTTCTTTGATTCAGATTTGACAGAGTTTAGAATGCTTGAATGTAAGAATATGAAAGACGGTTCAGTCTGGATTTTGTATACAAAATAATGACAAATGATTTTCAGAAGGATTGGTGTTTAATTAAGGAGGTCTACATGAAATATTATTTTTACGGCTGGGAAACGGCAACGGTGAAACCGATCAACAACACATATCCGAAAATTCATTCACCGCTTGACTTATATGATGCTCTATCGCAAATATGGTCTGCAGACACCTGTGCTCCAAGATTAAGGGATAACTGGACACCGGATAACAAAACTCTCGGACAATGCTCCATAACCGCATTTCTGGTGCAGGATATTTTCGGTGGAAAAGTTTATGGAATACTGCGTGACGGCGGCAATTATCATTGTTACAATGTGATCGGCGACTGTGTTTTTGACCTGACAAGCGAGCAGTTCGGGGATGAGAATCTTGTATATGAAAATAATCCTGAGCAGTTTCGGGAGGTCCATTTTGTAAAAGAAGAAAAACGCTTACGATATGAGTTTTTGAAAAAGGCACTGGCGGAGTATATGAAATGACAAAAATCATGTTTGTCTACGATAGCGATACATACCGACAGTCTGGAAATCACAAGGGCTGTACTGATATCTTTGAAGGAATGAAGTAAAAACTATGTCAAAATCAGAAAAATATAAAACAACAATGTCAGAGACTCGTGCAAAAATAGCTGATGCGAAACGGCGTGGTACGAAACAAGGTTCTATTGGATATTACGGGTGCATCGACATCTGTAATACTTTCATGGAGATTCTGAACGAGGCTGAGAAATTTGTCTATGAGGGTGAATATTTTCTTGCTTTTTCGATGATAACTCTGGTTGTCATGAATAATGCAAAACTGGCAAGCAAAGGTGACAACAGTTCCGGATGTGTCAATGATGTACAGTGGCAGGCTGAAGAGCTGATGGAAAAAATCTGCAATTCAGAAGAAATAAAAGGTACGGCGGAGGCTTCTGAGATTTTTTCGCAGGCGCTTAATGACAGTCAGAATACAGCTTTTGATGATTGGGAGGATTTTTCTTATTCTATACTGATTTCTGCGGCGAATTTATCTACAAAGGAAAATGTTTTAAAGCTGTACGGGATTCTTGATGAAATTGTCGACAAACGTAAAAATCAGAAATATTCCACTTACAAGGAATGGAATTGTCTTGTGAGAATAAAAGCAATCAGAGCTGTCGATGGAACTTGTGCTGCGGAGGAATATGCAAACAAAAATTTGTAGTATCATGATGTGCGTAAAGTTGCTGTTCAAATGGCAATAGAAAGTAAAAACTATTCTCACGCTGAAAAGTTATGTAATGAAATCATAGATGAAAAAGAACGAGATAATTTTTGGGCAGGAGAGTGGTTTGAATTACTGCTTGAAGTATACGAGAAATCAGAAAATGATGAGGCTAAGATAAACCTGGTTCATGAATTGCTTGTTGATAGGCATGAAGCGAAATATTATGGTATGTATAAGGAGCTTCTTCAGAGATCCGGCAGATGGGAACAGGAAAGTTCGGTTTTGCTTAACGAACTGGAACATTCTGTTTCCTATGAAAGTTTTGCAGATATTTTATGGAAGGAGAACCAGGAGTTTCGTTTATTGGAGCATATGAAAAAGTATCCTTCCATTGCTCTTTGTTATGCAGAAAAGTTTGGAAATAAATATTCGGATGTTACTTTTCCGCTGTGTATAACAGAAATCGAACGTCATGCAAGTCAGTCATCTAATCGACAGCAGTATAAAAATGTTTGCAGAGAAATCAAGAAATTATTCAATTGCGGAGCTGATGTAATGCCCTTAATTGAGAAATTAAAAGAGAATTATCCAAGACGTTCAGCTTTTATAGATGAACTGGAAAAGTTAAAAGCGAAAATATAAAAATAAGTCCCACTGATGGAGAATTGTAGAGTTCTCTTTCGGTGGGATTTTTTGTTGACGGTCATTTTACGTTATTTCTGGGATAAGCTTCATCATGATTTGTTATTTCAAGCAGATAATCCACGCTGGTATCATAGTAATTGGCAAGAAAAATCAGGAATTCCAGCGGAATTTCTGTGGTATGGGATTCATATCGGGAATAGGTCTGCTGAGAGCATCCCAGCAGTTTCGCCATTTCAGCTTGGGACATACCATTGTTCTCTCTCAAATCCCGCAGTCTTAATTGCAGCTTCAACAAATATCACCTCAGATTCATCTGCATTTGATGAGTGTACAAATTTAAATTATATTAATGGAAAAAAGGTTACTATTATACCTCCAAAGAATCAATATCCTCTATTTGATGGGGAATTACATGATTTTGTTATAAATCAATTTGGAAGGTCAAATAATGTAGGTTTTATGAATATATATACAAGCGCATTTGCTTCTAAAGTGGTTTCAGATTATACGAACAGTTCAATGAATGATACACAGAAAGCCAAAGCCTTGCATGATTGGCTTTGCGATGCTGTAGATTATGACCATGAAACAACATCAGATTTAAAGAATCATGTTGACTATTCGGCTTTTTTGTATAGTACAACGGTATGTGACGGATATGCCAGAGCATATTACTTGTTAACCAAAGCTGCCGGAATAGAGTCATATTTTGTTGTTAAATCAGGAGTTCATGGATGGAATATAATAAAACTGGGAGATCATTATTTTCATGTTGATGCTACATGGGATGATGGAAAAGGTGTAGGCAATCGCAAATATGATTATTTCCTTTTAAGTGATTCTCAAGTGGAAGCCTTAGGTGGTGCTCACTCGTCTTGGAGTTTAAGTTGTCCTACAATATTATTTACATATGATTATGGTCCTGTTCCGTTATCCAATTATATGTTAGGAGACATAAATAAAGATGGAACTATCGATGCCACCGACTTAATTCTTCTGCAAAATTATCTTTTAGGTAATGGTTCAATAAATAAAGGTGACGCCATTTTAGCTGATTTAAATTATGATGGTGTTGTTGATACTTTTGATCTCGTTGTATTAAGGCAGAAATTTAATAAACAATAAATGAAAAACCGGCAGGATCATTTCCTGCCGGTTTTTAGTATTTCAAGATGAAGAAAGTTTTTTTAATATCGGTTAGAAATTAAGACCATTTAAAGGAAAAAATATACCTTTAAACGGTCTTTTTTTATTTTGCGTGTCAAAAGTTTTGCAGTTTGCTTGTCATTTTTTTGCAGTTTGCGTGTCAAGCAACACACCTACAGCAGTGTATCTTGGTATTATGAAACACAACGGTGTGCCTGTAGATGCAGACTTGATGAAGTCCCGTCAGCAGGAAGCAGAACAGCAAATGCAGCGTATCAGGAACGAGATAATTATGCTTATCGGTGATGTTGAAATCGGAGCAAACTGTGGTACAAAGGCGTTCGAGGATTATCTGTATCAGACCTTGAAACTGCCTGTTATGAAAGTAACTGCATCCAACAAAGAAGCGGCAGATGACGCTTCCATGATCATGCTAAAAGAATGGTGCGATGCAAATCGCCCTGAACTTTCGTCATTATTCACGTTGGTGCAGGAATGTCGAAAATGGAGCAAGATCAAGTCCACCTACATTGACGGATACCTGAAATATCTGAATTCTGCAACAGGCAGGATTCATCCGGATTTCTTTGCACTTTCTACGGAAACGGGACGTATGAACTGTAAGACACCCAAGGCCCAGAATCTTCCCCGCAAAAGTAATGACCCTATCAGAGTACGAAACTTTATCAAAGCACCGGAAGATCATCTTATCCTGTCACTGGATTTTTCACAGATTGAACTGCGTGTGGGAGCATTCTACTGCCGTGACAGAACCATGATGGAAACCTACAAAAATGGCGGTGATATCCATGCTGCGACTACGTCCGTTATTTTCAGTTGTACCTATGAAGAAGCACAGGACAAGCACCGCAAGGAGTACAAGGAACAGCGTACTATCGTCAAAAACGTAAACTTTGGCACATTCTACGGATTGTTTCCGAAAGGACTGCAAAGTACGTTGAAATTCAAGGCTGGTGTGGAAAAATCCGTGGACGAGTGTGAAGCCATTATCCGAAACCTAAAATCCGGATACTCTGCACTGACAACGTGGCAAGAAGAAACAAAACGTGATGCCGCAGGAAAAATGTATATCGAAACATGGCTGGGACGCAGACGTTATCTGTCGAATATCCGCAGTGAAAACTGGGGACTGAAATCCTTTGCGGAACGCTGTGCATTGAATACACCGATTCAGGTAACGGCTGCGGATATTCTGAAACTTGCGATCGTGCGTATTTTAGAGGGACTGCCGTCACGTCCTTGGCTGAAACCAATATTGCAGATCCATGATGAACTGACATTTATTATTCCGAAGGAAAAGCTAAATGAAGCGGTAATTTTTATTCGTGAATGTATGGAACAGCAGCCGTTTCCTGAGTTTGATCTGCCACTTGTGGCGGAAGCATCTGCCGGAGAGTCTTTTGGAAATTTAGAGGAACTGGAGGGATGAGTTTGGCATCGACACATAACAGCGAGGGATATTTCTCGCCTACAGAATTTGAAGCAATGAAAAGACTTGAGAGCGAGGAACGGAAAGCACGGCGATTAGCCGCCTTTCGCCCTCTGGTATATATCTGTTCTCCCTATCGTGGCAATACAAATGAGAACATTGAAAATGCACGTAAATACAGCCGTTTTGCCGTCAGACATCACAGTATTCCCTTTGCACCTCATCTGCTTTTTCCACAATTTATGGACGATACACTTGGTGAAGAACGGCAGACGGCAATGTTCATGAATTATGTGATGCTGACCAAATGTGTGGAATTATGGGTATTCGGCAGTCATGTTTCTGAGGGCATGGCACAGGAGATCAAGTGGGCAAAACGCAGGCATACGCCGATTCGTTATTTCACGGAAGATATGGAGGAAGTCTTTTGAATATATCGGCACAGGATGTCATAAACGTCATGTTTAATCCCGATGATACGGTAAATCTGCGTGTTTTTGATGATAGAAAGGAGGGCATCTTCACAGGTGCAAAAATGTCCGTGGAAGCAGGAAAATTCTTTGCCATAGAGTCAACCTTGAGGGAACATAATAAGAAAAATCACGGTATTTTTTTCGTGGTAAACTCTGGCGGTCAGACCGATGACAGTATCACCCGTATCAATGCACAGTTTGTGGAAATGGATGACAAATCTTTCGAGGAACAACAGGCGCTCATCGATGCGTTTCCTCTGCCGCCGTCTATGATTATCAAAACCCGGAAATCCTTGTGTACATATGTATACTTGGTGTTTTCCATGTGTTTCTCTCCTTTTTTTATTATTATACCATCTTTCGCTTTTTGCTGTCCACTTTTTTAGTATAGCACCAAGCTATTGCCTTTACACAATCATGGACATAGGTTGACTTGCTCTTATAGCCAAATGGTCGGCACTTGTTCACAATATCCTCCAACTCGGTATCGGTGAAACGGATATTGATATGATCATATAGAATAACGGTATTTTTACAAAGCGTATAGATTGTAGAAGAGAAATTTCATATATCTTGAAACTTCTCAAAAAGGGTGCAAAATGCACCCTTTTACATATCCGAATTGCATAGGGTGCATTGTATCATTTGTTGAGTCTTTAGCCAATCAAAAAGCACTCAAGCAAAAAGAAAGGGTTGAGGTCAATTATCCCTTTGGTTTTGCTGAGTGTTTTCTCTATTTTACTCTATTTTCTGGATTTGTCAAGTGTATTTTTCAGTTGGCATAGTAAGTTAAATATTAAAAATTAGTGATGGAATACAGCTATAAAACGGGCATTTTAGAAGATTTTGAGATGCTTATTTTTTATATAAATTTTGCTTCATTTCCATTATCACTATGAAATTCCACTTTTTCCAGATTTTTGAGAAAAGTTTTTAATATAATAAAAGCTTGCTTTCAGAATGAAAGGGAGCTTAGATTGTGTTATTCGGCTTTCTGTTTTTGGCTTGATTGGGAATGGGGATTGTAACTTTATTGTGATAAAATGACACCAGCGGTCAAGTATATCACTACGGAGTTTCAGCCAATATTGCTGATATTCACGAATCAGGTCAAACATAAATTCGGATAGCTTTACGGTACGATAAGAAGTTTCGTTTCTCGGGGATTTCGTAATAATTCCCATATGCTGGACATACTGACTTGTCCTCTTGATATGTATTACTTTGTTTTCAAAGTCAATATCGAACCATTCAAGTCCCATAAACTCACCACGTCTCATACCACTGAATATCAGCAGGTACATAGCGGTTTTCCATTTGATAGGTTCTTTGATGGTAGATACAGATAATTCAGCGGCTTCTGCCAGATCCTTTAGGAGCAAGTAGCGGGGGCTTGTTATTTTCAAGCCAGATTTCGGCATATTTTGAAAAGCGAGTGTTACAGTCAAAACAAGTACCTTTTTTGACAGTTTCTTCAAACATAATTGCCTGGCGCTGTAACTCTTTTTCTATTTGCTTTGGTGTAAGATTTTCAGAAGGTTTCCAGGTCATAGAACGTACAATCTGTTCACCTTGGCTGTCGTAGCCGTCAAAGGCTCGGATGTAGTAAGTGATAAAATGGCTAATATTACTTTCCTGATTTAGATATGCATGCAACTCTCCAGATGATTATGATTACACTTTCGAAACTGGCTGAAATCAGTTGCAAACGGACTGGAAATTTTACAGATGAAAAATATTTCCTGAGACAATTTTCAATACCGTTCACTAATATAGAAACATTCACTTTGCCTAAAGAAAACAAATGTAATATAAAATGCTCCTTTCAGATTTTTCGGGAGGAGCATTTTTATTATTATATTATAGTATATTTGTCGGTGGCGAACAGGTATGGTTTTTACAGACATAATAGGTCACTTTATCGTTTTTCAGAGGATAATCCACGCTGTCCAGCACAACTGATACATTTGCAAGAAACGGGAGTTCTTTCTGTATTTCCTGAAAATCGGATTTGTGTTTGACAGCAATTACAATATGCTCCGGTGGATTTTCATACAGCAGCTTTGACAGCAGAAACACACTATTCCCTGCCGGATAATCCTGCGCCTGTACAGATAAAAATTCAAACTGTTTTTCAGTAAGTTTCCTGTACTTTTCATTTTCCGTCAACTGAAACATACGAACAAAGTTGTATGCCATTACAGAATTCCCGCTTGGAATTGCTCCGTCATAGGTTTCCTTAGGATTCATGAAAATCTCTGTATAACTAGCTTCACAGAGGTAAAAACCATCGCGTTGACAATCTTCAAATTGTCTAACCGCTTCATCGCAGAATCGTTCTGCCTTTTCCAGATAGATCTTGTCCAGTGTGGAATTGTAAAGTTCTATAAGTGATGCAATATAGAAAGCATAGTCATCCAGAAAGCTTTTTTCGGAGTGTTTTCCATCACGCCAGCTTGTGAAAAGCTGCACACCATCACACATATTTTCCTCAATAAACTTTTGTGCATTGACAACAGCGTTCAGATATTTTTCATTGCGTGAAACTCTGTAAAACATGGACAACGCTGCGATCATTAAAGAATTCCACGACAGCAGAATTTTATCGTCAAGATGCAGATTTGTGCGCTTTTTACGATAATCATAAAGTTTGTGTATTTCCTCACTGAAATCAGATTCTAAATCATTGCTTTTCAGCAAATTGAGAATATTCACTCCCTCAAAGTTACCGTTTGAGGTAATATCGAAAGATTCTGCGAATCGCTTGCCTTTTTCTTCTCCCAATACATTAATGATTTCATCAAGTGTAAAGGTATAATATTTTCCCTCCACACCTTCACTGTCGGCGTCCTGCGCACTGTAAAATCCTCCGTCAGCAGAGGTCATTTCACGAAGAATATATTCCGTCGTTTTTTCTGCCGTATCAAGATAGATCTCGTTGTTTGTAAGATAATAAGCTGCTGAATAAGCAATTATCAGAAGTGCATTGTCATAGAGCATTTTTTCAAAATGCGGTGCAAGAAAATATTTGTCCGTGGAGTATCTCGAAAATCCATAGCCGATATGATCGAAAATGCCGCCTTTCCGCATTTGTAGGAGCGTTTTCTCTGCCATTTTCAAAGCGTCAGAATCCTGCTTATGCTTTGCATACAGCATCAAAAACAGCAGATTATGCGGTGTTGGAAATTTGGGTGCTGAACTAAATCCGCCATTGATTTCATCAAAACTTTCTGAAAATATTTGCATTGCCCGCTTAATCAATTCTTCATCATCTATATTTTTATCACCTGATTCTGCACTTTTCAGATGCGTAATGATTTGTTCGGCAGACTGTAAAAGCTTCCTGCGGTTATTATTCCACTGACTTACAATTACGTCCAACAAATCGGGAAATCCCGGCATTCCATAATGGGATTTCGGTGGAAAATATGTGCCGGCAAAGAATGGCTTTTTATCCCATGTCATGAAAATACTCATAGGCCATCCTCCACTGCCTGTGAATGCCTGACATACCGACATATATACACTGTCAATATCAGGACGCTCCTCACGGTCAATCTTAATGGAAACAAAATATTGATTCAGAATTTCTGCTGTTTTTTTATCTTCAAAGCTCTCATGAGCCATAACATGACACCAATGACAGGTACTGTAACCGATGCTGAGAAAAATCGGTTTGTCTTCTGATTTTGCTTTTTCAAAAGCTTGCTTGCACCACGGATACCAATCTACAGGATTTTCTGCGTGCTGCAATAAATAGGGACTTGTAGCATTTTTCAGGTGATTGCTCATTTTGCTGCCTCCAATCGTTTTCTGTTAGTATATCCATTGTATAGTAAGTCATACTAAATTTGGAACAAATACATACGGAGGCGGTAAAATGCAGCAAAAAGACTATTTCAAATGCAGTAATGAGAATAAAACATTGCATTTGCACGACATTTCGTCAATTCAGTATGACATTATGAATATAAAAATGAAATTTTATGCGGATTTACAAGTGAGCGAGTAAGCTTCGAGCTTGAATACAAATAAAAAAGCTTGGCTGGATTTTTCCAGACAAGCTTTTCTGATGCCTTATCAGATATTATTTCATTAAAGTACTCAAATCATTTTCAGGTGTTGTAATTGGACCAATTCCATAATGCTCCACCAGAAATGCAAGCACATCTTTGGATAGAAACGCCGGCAGCGACGGACCCAGACGAATATTTCTGATTCCAAGGTGAAGCAGTGTCAAAAGAATACAAACCGCTTTCTGCTCATACCATGACAGCACATAGGACAGGGGCAGTTCATTTACTCCACAGTTAAAAGCTTCAGCCAGAGCAGTCGCCACCTTGATCGCTCCGTATGCATCATTGCACTGCCCCATATCCATAAGTCTTGGAAGTCCTCCGATTTCACCTAAATCAAGGTCATTAAAACGATACTTTCCACAGGCAAGGGTCAGTACAATTGTGTCATTTGGCGTTTGCTTTACAAATTCGGTGTAATAATTTCTGCCGGATTTCGCACCGTCACAGCCACCTACTAAAAAGAAATGACGTATTGCTCCCGCTTTCACGGCGGCAACAACTTTATCGGCATTTGACAAGATTGCATGGTGTCCGAAGCCTGTTGTCACTTGTTTTCCGCCGTTGACACCAGTAAATTCCATATCTTCGGCATATCCGCCAAGCTCCAGCGCCTTTTGGATGAGCGGACGGAAATCCTTGTCCTCGCCGATATGAACTGTACCGGGAAACGCAACTGTTTCTGTTGTAAAAACTCTGTCAGCATAGCTTGGCTTCGGCGGCATTATACAATTGGTTGTAAACAAAACAGGTGCAGGAATAATGTCAAATTCCTTCTGCTGATTCTGCCATGCCGTACCGAAATTTCCCTTGAGATGCGGATATTTTTTCAGTTTCGGATAAGCATGGGCAGGCAGCATTTCTCCGTGGGTGTAAATGTTTATTCCCATGTCCTTGGTCTGCTCCAAAAGAAGCTGCAAATCTCTCAGATCATGTCCCGAAACCACAATAAACGGACCTTTTTCCACTTTCAGCGGAACTGTTACCGGCTCAGGATTTCCGTAGGTTTCAGTGTTTGCTCTATCAAGCAGATCCATGCATTTCAGGTTTATCTCCCCTACTTTCATCACAATAGGGATCAATTCTTCCATAGTCAGGTCAAGACCGATTTTAAAAAGTCCCTCAATGAAGAAATGATTAACCTCGTCATCTGTATAGCCCAGTACCATTGCATGATATGCATATGCCGCCATACCTCTCAGACCAAAGAGAATCAGCGATTTCAGGGAACGGATATTTTCGTCCGCATTCCAAAGCTCACTCATTTCATAGTCATCGTTTTTACCGCATGGTGAAGCACAGCCTCTGCAATTCGGAATAAGCCTTGCCTTTTCCTGATGCACATGCTCTATTTGATTTCTAATTGATATATCATCAAAATTTACGTTGGTAAGAGTTGTGAACAGCCCTTCAATGATCAGCTTATAGGTATTGCTGTTAATCAGATGTTCGTTACCCTCAGTCGAACGTGCCAGACCGATAAGAGCACCTGTCAGTTCGTCCTGTAATTTTGCTGTATCTGCTTTCTTTCCGCAAACGCCGGTATTTCCTGTACAGCCTCTGCATCCAGTCTGCTCACACTGAAAACAAAACATTTTATTTTCCATAATCATACTCCTTTAATCAATGATTTTCCCGTCCGTTGAAATTGTCACAACCTGCCATGGAATAAACTTTCCGCTTGCTTGTAATGCACGCTTTGCCGCATTTTCAATACCGCCGCAGCACGGCACCTCCATGCGAACAATTGTCAGGCTTTTGATGTTATTGTTTGAAATTATCTGCGTCAGCTTTTCGGTATAATCCCCCTCATCCAGTTTGGGACATCCTATCAGCGTAATGCGGTTTTTAATGAAATCCTCATGGAATTTTCCATAGGCGTATGCTGTACAGTCTGCTGCAATCAGCAGGTTTGCACCGTCAAAATAAGGCGCATTCACAGGCACAAGTTTTATTTGTACCGGCCATTGGGAAAGACGACTGACAGATTGCGAATTTTCAAAAATAGGATCAGCTTCCTCTCTTTTAATAAATTTTGACTGTGTTCCGGGACAGCCACAAGGAAGTACTTCTGGTGATTTTTTTGCTTTTGACGCAAGCACTGCCGCTTCATTATAAGCAGGCGCCTCACGTTCTTCAAAGGTGATCGCATCGACTGGACAAGTCGGCAGACAGTCACCTAAACCGTCGCAGTAGTCCTCACGGAGCAGCTTCGCCTTACCGTCTACCATTCCGATAGCACCCTCATGGCAGGCAGCGGCACAAGCACCGCAGCCATTACATTTTTCTTCATTTATTTTTATAATTTTTCGTATCATAACAAAACCTCCGTTGATTTTTTCTTGACCTTGTGACTTCATTATAGTATAATCAAAGAAAAAAGTATGTTGAAATTTCAACAAATGGAGATTTATTATGAAGAAGTATCTGGAAATACTGAGAAACTGTAAGTTGTTTGAAAGCATAGAGGATGAAAATCTTCTGGTAATGCTAAGTTGTCTGGGAGCAGAAGTGATGTCATATACGAAAAATCAGTATATCTTTACGGAAGGTGAAACGGCATCTCACATGGGTATTCTGCTGTCCGGGACGGCACAGATCGTTCGTGTAGATTTTTACGGCAACAGGAGTATTGTCACAACCATTAAACCTTCAGAGCTTTTCGGGGAATCCTTTGCCTGTGCGGAAACGGAGTCCGTTCCTGTGAATGTGATTGCTGAAAAAGAATGCGAGGTTATGCTTATTGACAGCAGAAAAATTTTACATCCATGCTGTAATACCTGCGAATTTCACAGCAGAATAATTTTTAATCTGATGAAATCCATTGCTGCAAAAAATCTGCTTTTAAATCAGAAAATTGAGATCATATCTAAACGTACCACGAGGGAAAAATTAATGGCATATCTGATGATTCAGGCAAAGCAGCATGGCAGTAGCTTTACCATTCCATATGACAGGCAGGAGCTTGCGGATTTTCTCGAAGTTGACAGGAGCGGACTGTCTGCGGAAATCAGCAAGCTGAGAAAAGAAAATGTGATTGAATGTAAACGGAGCTTTTTCAGATTTTTGTAAATTCAATTTGAAGGCTGAGTGAAATTTTTATATACCTCATCTTTAGTACTTGACAAATAGGTGTAAAGTAGATAGCATCGGAGGCCTTTGTTCTGTTTGAAGAAAATGGTGTTTATGCTACTACTCTTTGGTATATCAACATATTGCAATATGAACATCATTGATAATGATGAATTTTTGAAACAAAAAAGTGTAAAGGACTTATCCCGTCTTGGATGTGATTATCTGCAAACATGGTATTACACCGAGGTCCTTCAGGTTAATACTGCTCTTGAAAATAATCAAGAATTATGCTACAATAAAATCTATCAGAAAGGCGGTATTTCTATGTATAATCCTCAGTTGAAAACATTTCTTAAAGTAGCAGACTGCGGCAGTTTCAATAAAGCGGCAGAAGAACTTTACATCTCTCCGCCCGCCGTAGTCAAGCAGATCAATTTATTGGAGTCTTCTCTGGATCTTCAGCTTTTCACTCGTACCCATCGTGGGATTTTGCTGACTGATGCGGGAAAATCTTTATATCATGATGCAAAATACATTATACAATATTGTCATGATTCCGTCAGCCGTGCCAAAAATGCTATGCAAAACGAGGACTGCATAATTCGTATAGGAACTTCGCCTATGACTCCGGGGCAATTTCTTATGGATATGTGGCCGCAGATTCATGCACTTTGTCCGGACATCAAATTCCAGCTTGTTCCTTTTGAAAACACACCGGAAAATTCCAGAGAAATTCTGAAAAATCTCGGAAAAAATATTGATATTGTAGCCGGACTGTTTGATGACGGTTTTTTGAAATCCAGAAAATGTGCAGGTTTTTTGATATCACATGAGCCGATACGCTGTGCAGTTTCTATTTATAATGACTTATCTGAGAAAAAACATATTACCGTATCTGATATACACGGCAAAAACCTTATGATGATTCAGCGTGGCTGGAATACATATCTTGATGTAATGCGTGATGAACTGTTACAGAATCATTCACAGATAAACATCGTGGATTTTGATATGTTTACGGTCAGCGCTTTTAATCAGTGTGAAAATGGCAATCAGCTGATGATATGTATTGACAACTGGGCAAATGTTCACCCTTTGCTGAAAGTTCTTCCTGTAGACTGGGATTATACAATTCCTTTTGGATTGCTGCATTCTCCGAATCCATCGCCCACCGTAAAACGATTTTTAGATGCCGTTGCACAGGTAATAAATCACTCAGAAAACTAACCGATCGGAAAATAAAATGACTTGTCTAAATAAGCATCCCCGGCAAGTTGGGGGTTCTGAATACAATAAAAAGCGGACTTTCCAGTCCGCTTAAATTTTTATTTTTTCAGTGCCTGTTCTGCTACCCATTTTGCAATCATTGCTGCGTCCTGTGCAGATATTTTTCCGTTATTATTAAAATCAGCATAAGGATATTTTTCAACGGTTATTTCCTCTCCTGAAATGGATGCTTCTGCAAGCTTTTTAGCAATAAACGCAGCGTTGCCAGCATTTACATTGCCGTCACCATTGACATCACCCCTATGAATATCCGGTTTGAACAGATCAAGACTATTTACCCATTCCTGTACCTGTTCCTGTGAAGAATAGCTTGTAAACTGCATTCCTTCCAGCCAGTTACCGGTACCTGCCATTGCAGCAAGTTTTGTGCCGCTTTCGCCTAATGGAGAACTCATGGATGTGCAGAACGGAATGACATTTTTTCCGGTGAAATCATTTTCCGTTACAAAGTCATTGACTACCCATGCAGCTTCCTGCCACCAGATGGGATAACCGATAAAAATATTGTCATAATTGTCAAAGCTTTCAGGCGTTACTGTGACAAGTTTTGTATGTCGGTTCGGATCATTGTGTTCTGTTACCACACGGCTGGAAGAATCTGTCCAGTCTAAGTCAGCATCTGTGTATTCGTCAACCGGAGTGATGACAAACGTATCAGCATTCATTTCTTCTGCAATGAATTGTGCAATCCGGTCGGTAGTTCCGCTGGCAGAGTAGTAGGCAACCAGGGTTTTGGATTCTGACAGGCTTTGTGTTATTGCTGTATCTGCACTAACCGGAAAGACAGATATTACTGAGCAAATAAATATTACAACAGTCACATATAATCGTTTTTTCATAAGAAAACCTCCTTTTAATGATTGAACAACCATTTCATGATTTCCGTGAAATTGGAAGTATTGTCCGGAGTTCTGAACGTATTTATTTCATTACTCTAACCTCCGTGCATCAGATAAAAGATGTTGTACTCCTTCCATAGCAGGATTACGTATTCAGAAAACAGACTTTACCAGTTTTTCTTCTCTTTGGAACTGTCATGCTGCTGCTTTCGCTCCTCTACCATTTTCGCAAACCATTCTACCATGTTTGGGTCATAGTGTGAGAAAAATGCACTTGTCTGTGTATCCATTGCAGCAATTTTCTGCATATCTTCTTCTGTCAAAGAAAAGTCAAATACATTGAAATTTTGCTCCATTCGTTCCTTGTGAGTGGATTTTGGAAGTACTACCACTCCACGCTGCAAATTCCAGCGCAGCATAACCTGAGCAGCAGTTTTATTGTATTTTTTTCCGATGGCAGTCAGTACATCATTTTCAAACAAACCACCTCTGCCTTCACCGAAAGGTGCCCATGCCTCAATCTGCACATCATATTTTTTCATCCACTTCATAGCTTCTGTCTGCTGATTCAGCGGATGTGTTTCCACCTGATTGACCATAGGGACAATACGGGCAAAATTTGCAATGTCCACAAGTCTGTCCGGATAAAAGTTGGAAACACCAATTGCACGGATTACGCCTTCGGTATACAGGTCTTCCAGTGCACGGTATGCACCATAATAATCGGCAAAAGGTTGGTGTAGCAGCATTAGGTCAAGGTATTCTGTTTTCAATTTTTCAAGGGAAATGTACACAGATTTTTTTGTTTCCTCATAGCCGTAATGCTCTACCCAGACTTTAGTGGTGAGAAAAATATCTCTTCTGGGAATGCCGGACTCTGCCAGTGCCTGTCCGACTTCTTCCTCATTAAAATAGCTCTGAGCTGTGTCAATAAGACGATAGCCTGTTTCCAGTGCGTCCAGTACACATCGCTTGCATTCGTCTTTTGTAACCTGATACACACCATAACCCAGCATAGGCATTTTGATACCATTGTTTAATGTAATATATTCCATGATAAGACCTCCGTTTCAGAACCATTGGTTCGTGTTTTGATATCTCTATTATATCCCGGATTTATCTGCTTGTGAAGTATAAAATAGTTTCTACGCTTTAACCTTTAGGTTTATACCATATAACAAATATCCTTTGCCTACTGCGCTCAGATCACAAGCAATACATTGGATGGAGAATAAGGGATGGATTGAAAAATAATTTTATTATAATATAGACTAATAATTATTAACGGGATTATCCTTATTCATGTATATTTATTCCTGAAGTTAGGCGTAAATACTTGCTTACATGTACCGTTTTCCCTGACCTCTTACAGCGAGGAAGTTCATCTCCGGTACTGTGATAATAGTCGGCTTTTTGGTGGCATATAGTTTTTTGAACTCATGCTCTGTACAATATCTCACATACCAATAAGACAACTGAAACACAAGAAGAAACCCACAGGCTAAAGCCTGTGGGTTTTGTAAAAAATTATATTCTCCGTCAGCGATATTACGCTTTATTCTACGGTTTTATTTATAGTTATATCTAAGAACAATTTTTATTCTGTACGCAAAGCGACTACTGGATCTTTCTTTGCAGCGCTTCTGGAAGGGATCAAACCAGACAGAAGCGTTAATGCTACACTGACAAGAATCAGAACGATTGCTGCCGGAATCGGTAAAAATGCACTCAGATTGTTGATACCGGTAAGACTGTGAATAACAGCATTAATCGGAATGCAGAGAATATATGTCAAGGCAACACCAAACACGCCTGAAATCAATCCGATTATAATTGTTTCGGCATTGAACATGCTGCATACTTCACGCTTTGATGCACCGATTGCACGGAGAATACCGATTTCTTTGGTACGTTCCTGAACGGAAATCAGCGTAATAACACCAATCATAATTGAAGATACAATCAATGAAATTGCTACAAAAGCAATTAATACATATGTAATAGTATTAATAATAGTAGTAATAGAGGACATCATTAAACCAATGTAATCAGTATACTGAATCTGTTCAATTTCTTCAACTGAATTATTGTAGTTTTCTATTTCATCCGTTATAACATCCTTATTTGCAAAAGAGGATGCGTACAAATTAATAGCGCTTGGATCGTCCAGATCCACATATCCCATTTCACTCAGATTATCTTCATAAGTGGAATCGGAAAATTCCAGTATTGAGTCATAGTATACTGCTCCCTGCTTTGCAGTAAGGGAGTTTTTCAGCTGCTGGAATCCCGCTGCAAGTTCTTCAGGTGTCATTGTCGACATTTGTTCCTGAACCTGCTGTGCATACTGAACTTTTACCTGTTCTGCCATCATCTGTGTAAAGGAATCGGTTATTTCTTCATTGCTCATATCTGCAATATAATCAGAAACATCTGATTCAGACATACCCATTTGCTCTGTAAGCGCCTGAGTCATAGCAGTTTCCATATCAGAACGTGTCATTCCATTCATTGCTTCCTTCACCGAAGCGTCAAGCTGTTCTTCTGTCGGAATACTCATCATTTGTACATATACGGCTGCTGTTGATTTATCGTCCAATGAATCAAGATAAGCGTTAAATTCTGTATTTTTTTCTTCATCTGTCAGATCTCCGGTAGTTTCATGGAATGGTAAACCTGTGAAAATATCATTAGAAGGATCATCAAGCTGCACTTTTATCACATCTGAATTATGGCTGTTTTCAATCACATATTTTGTCAGATCACTGGTATAGCCGATAGATCCTGAAAGCATGGTTGTTTCTGCGTCTTCATTCGGACGGATTATACCTGAAACTTTTAACGGAAGAGCATTATCATATAAATATTTCAGACCTGCATCTGTTTCACGCAGATCAGTATACAGACCTGTTTTTTCATCGTAGCTGTAGCAGTCGGAATTAAGGATCGTTTTAAACTCCATATTGCATATTTCTTCATAAGACCATTTCTGCGATGACTTTTCTTCCAGTTTTGTACCGTCCATAGCTGCGGTAATGATCTTACCCATTTCTTCTTCAGATTCCAGTCCAAGAGCATATAGAGTAGTATCGTCCAATTCATTATTTTCATCCAGCACAAGTACAACTTCGTCATATTTTGACGGCCAAGTACCGTATACTACATCATATTGCTTTTTCAGAATATCATTAACTGGGTCTCCGTTGTCACCGGAAAGCATTTCCTGCCATACGTTTACAGATATACCGCCCATAGATGACATAGGAGAATTATCCAAATTCATAATAGAAGAATTGCTTCTTAAATTTTGCATGGAAGTCATATCTATGTTCATATATTCCATCAACAGATTTGTTAACAGCTTGCTTACATCAGAAGGAATAATTGTACCATCTACATTTTCAGTGTAAACAAGCAGATCTAAATCATAGCTATACTGTACACCGTTAAGCGCCTTATGTAACTCTGATTCATTGTCTGCGTATTCAGAATCAATATGAGATTTAAATGATTTAAGATCATTTTCAGTAGAATCCAGATTATTAAAAGTTTCTACAATGTTATACATGGAAGAATTTTCATAAACGGCATTATTTTCATGATCTGCATTATCATTTGTTTGTCCCATAAAGGTTTCCATAATGGCGCTAAGATCCGTATTAGTTTTTTCAATAGTCAGCGGATAGGAAGACAGTGCATTTTCCTGCACATCGTCAATATATTCCGTAAATCCCTGAGACACTGCGTAAACCAATGCGATACCTATTATACCGATACTTCCTGCGAAGGAAGTAAGCGCGGTACGGCCTTTTTTGGTAATCAGATTTTTCAAAGAAAGCAAAAATGAAGTCCCAAACGACATGGAAGGTTTCTTTTTATCCTTTTCCTGTTCCTGTGACATTTGATCCTGAACCTGTTCCAACTGTACTTCTTTTTCTGTAAGCGGAACAGAATCATCAGTAAGAGAACCGTCAAGCATACGGATAATTCTTGTAGAATATTTTTCAGCAAGCTCGGGATTATGGGTAACCATAATAACCAGCCGATCTTTGGATACTTCCTTGAGTATTTCCATTACCTGTATACTGGTTTTGGTATCCAGTGCACCTGTCGGCTCATCAGCCAAAATTATATCCGGATTATTTACAAGCGCTCTTGCAATTGAAACACGCTGCATCTGTCCGCCGGACATCTGGCTTGGTTTCTTGTTAAGCTGATTTCCCAGTCCTACTTCTTCCAGAGCTTTTTTTGCACGCTTTTTTCTCTCTGCTTTAGAAACGCCTGAAAGAGTAAGCGCAAGCTCAACGTTTTGCAGTACTGTCTGATGTGGTATCAGATTATAACTCTGAAATACAAAACCGATTGAATGATTACGGTATGTATCCCAGTCCTTATCTTTAAAATCCTTTGTAGAACGTCCGTTGATTATCAGATCGCCTTCCGTATACTGATCCAAACCGCCGATAATGTTCAGCATTGTGGTTTTTCCGCATCCGGAAGGTCCCAGGATAGATACAAATTCATGATTACGGAATTTAAGATCTATTCCCTTAAGCGCATGCACCGTATTTTCTCCGGCAGCATAATCTTTCTTTATACCCTTTAGTTCCAGCATATATTTATATACCTCCTTTTTGATATGAAGTTATTATAAAATGGCTTTCTCAATTACAGGTCAAATTTATCTCAATTTTTATTGAGGTTTTATTGAGATTTCATTGAGGTTTGCAATTTATAATAAAAAGCGGTATAATATAATACTGCCAGAATTTCAAAAGAGGTGTAACGAATGTTTCAGATATTAGTTGTTGAAGATGACGCTGATTTGCAGAATCTTTTTTGTAAAACTCTTATAAGAAATAATTATCAGGCATACGGGGCAAAAAATGTACAGCATGCTCTTAATATTTTAGAAAAGGAATATATCGACCTTATCATATCGGACGTTATGATGCCGGGTACTAATGGATTTGATTTTGTGCGTCAGCTAAGAGAAAGCAGGATCGAAATACCTGTTTTAATTATAACCGCCAAAGGTGATATTATGGATAAGCAATACGGCTTTAATGCGGGAGCAGACGATTATATGGTAAAGCCAATTGATATTAATGAAATGCTGCTGAGAGTAAATGCACTTCTCAGACGTGCCAAAAGCGTAAGCGAAAAAAAGCTTGCTTTCGGCAATACATTAATTGAATATGATTCTTGCACAGTAACAGATAAAAACGGTTCACAGGTACTTCCTCTGAAAGAATTCCAACTGCTTTACAAGCTGCTTTCCTATCCGGGACAGATATTTACACGTCAGCAAATTCTTGACGATATTTGGGGTATTGAAGAATATGTTGATTCGCATACTCTGGATGTTCATATAAGCCGTCTGAGAGAGCGATTTAAAAATAACAGTGACTTTGAAATTGTTACTATCCGTGGGCTTGGCTATCGGGCGGTGAAAAAATGAATAGAAACAAAGACAAGGAAAAGTGCAAATCAAAAAAATACATAAAAATAAAAATGCGGACAAGATTTCTTTTTTTCAGTATTATTATTACATTCAGCTTTATAGCCTTTGTTATTATCCGACTGCTCGAACAGTTGGGATTTTCAATAAATCGGATTAAAAATCCATCTGTTATTATTTTCATGCTCTGCGTTTTGTGTATCATTTTATCTGCTGTCGCCTCTAACTTTATGATAATGAAGGTTTTCAATCCGCTGAACCAGATAAACAAGGCTCTCAAAAAAATTGCCAATGGTGATTATAGTGTAAAGCTTGAATATGACGGGCAAATTGAAGAATTTGCAGAATTTTTTAAAAATTTTAATAATATGGCGAAGGAGCTTAACTCGGTAGAAATGATAAGAAATGATTTCATTGCCGATGTATCTCATGAGTTCAAGACGCCTTTGTCTTCTGTTACGGGATATGTCACACTTCTTCAAGATCCGGAACTGACTGAAGAAGAACGCAAAGAATATATTCAAAAGGTATTTTTTAATATTGACAAGCTCAATGACCTAACAAATAATATTCTGAGAATTTCTAAGATAGAAAATCAGACTTATTTAGATCCTCCGGTTTCATTCCGTCTGGACGAACAGATAAGGGAAGCAATTGTAATATTGGAAGCTAAATGGAGCAGAAAGAATATTGAACTGGATATTGATCTGCCGGAAGCCGAATATTTTGGACAGAAATCACTTTTGTTTCAGGTATGGGTAAATCTCATTAGTAATGCCATTAAATTTTCCAATGATGGGGGCTGTGTTTCTATTCATCTTAAAAAAGACGGCAGTTCTTATAAGGTCTTTATCGGTGATGACGGTATTGGTATGACACAGGAAACTATGAAACATATTTTTGAAAAATTCTATCAAGGTGATACTTCCAGACAAGCCCAGGGAAACGGACTGGGTTTAGCACTCTGCAAAGAAATTTTAAACCGATGCGGCGGTAAAATATTTGTTACAAGCAAACCTGGAAAGGGTTCTGTTTTCATGGTACAACTATAAGCGGACGTGTCAGGGTGTGTGACTAAATTATTCCATATTGGAAGCTTTTCTGTGGTTTGGATTTTATAGGCTGAACAAATGGATAGGATACTATAAATTCATATTTGGTTATTTATACAAAATTTCTTTTATCCTCTTGACAAAAACGCAGCCGCAGGTTATACTGTAACAGTGATATATAACACCGTTATATCAAAGGAGGCGGCAGAATGGGTGAATCGGAAAAAAGCACATTAGAGATGATCCATACGGCGGCAAAGGCCGAATTTATGGAAAAAGGGTTTCAGGCCGCTTCTTTACGCAATATTGTAAAAACCGCAGGCGTGACTACCGGGGCATTTTACGGCTATTATGACAGCAAGGAAGAACTGTTTGCGGCTTTGGTAGATCCGGCTTATGAGTATATGATGAGCCGATATCGGCAGGCTCATGAATCTTTTGAAAATCTGCCCATGGAAAAGCAGCCGGAGCAAATGGGAAAGATGTCTGCGGAATGCATGAATGATCTGCTGGCATATTCCTTTGAACATATGGATGAGTTTTATTTAATACTGAAATGCTCGGAGGGTACGAAATACGCCGGCATGATAGATGATATGGTGGAGCTTGAGGTAGAGTCCACCCATAAGTATTATAATGTTTTAGAGCAGCTTGGAGCTTCTGTCCCTAAGATTGATGAAAGGCTGGAGCATATCATGGCAACGGGGATGATAAATGCCTTTTTTGAAATGGTTCTGCATAAAATGCCGTTTGAAGATGCGAAGGTGTTTTTGCAGCAGCTAAATGATTTTTACACCGCAGGGTGGATGAAGATCATGGGGCAGTAGTCCTCCATTACCGAAAGAATCTGCTACTGGCAGCTTTTTCGGATGCTTGGCAACTGATAATAGAAAGTACGCATTGCGTCTTTCTATTATATTTTCTCTATAAGTTAGCGATAACTAACCTATATTTTATACGGGTAACCGGAAATGACTGCAGCGTTTCCTTTATCATAAAAATTTCACAAGGAGGTTTTAGCTTTGAAAAAAGAATCCAATTTAAAGCGGCTTCTGGATTATGCCGGTGGTTACAAGTACCTTACCATAGCGTCATGGATTTTAAGTGCAATCAGCGCTTTGGTGGCGCTGCTTCCGTTCGTGTATATCTGGAAGGTGATTAGGGAGATTCTGGACGTATCTCCGAATTATGGAGACGCACAGAATCTTACTCATAACGGCTGGATGGCGGTGCTGTCTGCGGTAGCTGCGATTTTGATTTATGTTGCGGCACTGATTTGTTCACATCTGGCGGCTTTCCGTGTACAGGCAAATGTTCGTATGAAAGCAATGCACCACATCGTGACACTGCCTATGGGGTTCATGGACAGTATGGGCAGCGGCAAGGCCAGAAAGACTGTCTATGAGTCCAGTGCGGCAACGGAAACCTATCTTGCCCACCAGCTTCCCGACAAGGCGAATGCGCTCGCCACGCCTGTGGGACTGCTCATTCTTCTGCTTGTTTTCGACTGGCGTCTGGGGCTTTTAAGCCTTCTGCCTGTTGTGGCGGCATTTATCATTATGAGCGTCATGACAGGCAAACGCATGGCAAAGAAAATGGAGGAATACAACAATGCCCTGGGACAGATGGCGGGCGAGGCAGTGGAGTATGTGAGGGGAATATCGGTGGTTAAGACCTTCGGGCAGTCGGTGTTCTCTTTTAAGCAGTTTAAAGAATCCATTGACAATTATGAGAAGTGGGTGATCGCCTATACGAAAGACCTGCGTTTCCCAATGATGTGCTATACTACGCTGGTGAATGGAATTTTTGCCGTACTGATTGCGGCGGCGCTGGTAATGACATCGGATGGCGTGACGAACGAATTCTTGCTGAACTTGATGTACTATATCATCATCACGCCAGTCATTACACTGACGCTGACAAAAATCATGTATGCCAGTGAAAACAAGCTGATTGTGGCGGATTCCATGTCCCGCATCGACAGCATTTTGGAAATGCAGCCGCTGCCGGAAGCGGAACATTCAAAAAAACCGAAAGACAATTCTGTGGAGCTTTCGGAGGTTTCTTTCCGGTATAAGGATGCAGACAGAAACGCACTTAATGATATTTCTCTTACCATCAAAGCCGGCGAACACGTTGCATTTGTAGGACCGTCAGGTGGGGGTAAGACTACCCTTGCAAGTATCGTGGCAAGGTTCTGGGACGTGACAGGCGGCAGCGTGAAGGTCGGTGGAGTAAATGTCAAAGATATATCCAAAGAGGAACTTATGGACACGGTATCCTTTGTTTTTCAGGATTCCAGACTCCTGAAAATCTCTATCCTGGACAATGTGCGGATGGCAAAGCCGGACGCTTCCCGTGAGGAAGTCTTAAAAACTCTTCATGATGCACAGTGCGACGATATTCTTGAAAAGCTGCCGAATGGCGTGGATACGGTCGTGGGAGCAAAAGGTGTGTACCTGTCAGGCGGAGAGCAGCAGCGTATTTCCATTGCAAGAGTGATGCTGAAAAACTCACCGATTCTAATACTGGACGAAGCAACCGCTTTTGCCGACCCGGACAATGAGGCGAAGGTGCAGGCAGCGTTTAATGTTCTTGCAAAGGGAAAGACCGTGCTGATGATTGCACACAGGCTCTCCACCGTTACCGGTGCGGACAGGATTATCGTCGTAAAGGACGGACGTGTAGCAGACTGCGGCACACATGACGAGCTTAAGAACAGAGATGGTCTGTATGCCAAAATGTGGGAGCAGTACAACAAGGCTGCAAAATGGAAGGTAGGTGTTTCAAATGCTTGAGAAATTAAAACACACATTTGCCCTTTCTGATCAAGGTGCGAAAGATATGGTAAAGGCGTTTTTTGCCTGCATCCTGCATAATCTTTCCCTAATGGTTCCGGTAGTACTTTTATATAACCTCATCAGCGACCTGTTGGATGGTGGTATCCCGCACGGGAAAAGCACCTTTTACATCGTAGGTCTTGCCATAGCTCTTGGACTGATCATGCTGACCTGCTATATCCAGTACAACGCCACTTTTTTTGCCACCTATGTTGAGAGCGGTGTGCGCAGGCTGTCTCTTGCGGAGAAGCTGCGTAAAATTCCTATGTCATTTTTTGGAAAGAGGGATCTGTCTGACTTAACTACTGTGCTTATGGCGGACTGTGCATCATTGGAGAGCGGATTATCTCACTGGGTTCCGGAATTTGTAGGCTCCGTAATTTCAACGCTTCTGATAGCTGTCGGTATTTTTATTTTTGACTGGCGTATGGCGATTGCTGCGCTTTGGGTACTGCCCGTTTCTTTCGGCATCATAATTGCCACTTCGGGCATTATGCGTATCAGGCAGGAGAAAATTTCGCAGGTGTCCATTGCGTGTTCGGACGGTATACAGGAGTGTCTGGAAACGCTGCGTGATTTGAAGGCAAACAATGCGGAAGAAGACTACTTAAAAGGGCTGGATAAAAAAATCAAAGCCGTTGAAAAATATACGGTGATAGGAGAGCTTACCAATGCAGTATTCAACACATCAGGGCGTATGATATTGAAGCTGGGGATTGCCACCACCGTACTGGCGGGCGGCACGTTGCTGGCGGAGGGGAAAATCACCCTGTTGACATTCTTTGCTTTTATGATTCTGGTTTCCCGTGTCTATGATCCGCTGACTGCAGCACTGGATAATTTAAGCGCCATTATCATGATGAAGAATATACAGTGCAAACGTATGGACGAGATATTAAGCCACCCTGAACAAAAAGGTACAGATAAACTGACAAACAAAGGTTATGACATTACCTTTGACCATGTAGGATTTTCCTATAACAGCGGGGAAACGGTATTAAGAGATATATCCTTTACCGCAAGGCAGGGGGAAGTCACTGCATTGGTAGGACCTTCCGGCGGCGGAAAAACAACAGTTTCCCGTCTTGCCTCAAGGTTCTGGGATATCCAGAAAGGAAAGATCACGGTAGGCGGCATGGATATCTCGAAAATCGATCCTGAGGCATTGATGTCGCTGTATTCCATCGTATTTCAGGATGTCACGCTGTTTAACAATACGGTCATGGAGAATATCCGCCTGGGACGGAAAGATGCATCCGATGCGGAGGTGCTTGAGGCGGCAAGGCTTGCAAATGTGGATGGATTTGTGGAGAAACTCCCAGATAAGTGGGATACCATGATTGGAGAGAATGGCTGCGAACTGTCAGGTGGGGAACGCCAGCGTATCTCTATTGCGAGGGCATTTTTAAAGAATGCCCCGATCATCCTGCTGGATGAAGCGACAGCAAGTCTTGACGTTGAAAATGAAACGCTGATCCAAGAATCCCTGTCAAGGCTGATTCAAGACAAGACAGTCATGATCATTGCTCACCGTATGCGTACTGTTGCGGGAGCGGATAAGATCGTCGTTCTCTCGGACGGTACTGTGGCAGAGCAGGGCAATTCCGATATGCTTCTAAAAAAGAACGGTATTTATGCCCGCATGGTGAAGCTCCAGACGCAAAGCCAGAATTGGGCGATGGAGTAATAAGGACGGTGTTTGGTTTGCTTTTAGGGATGGGAATAACCGTGTGAAGATAAAGGCGTGAACTTGACAATTAAACCGGTAACAGATATAATATACATATACCTCTTATGGTATATGGAGGTGAAAACATGAGACAATGTATGGATGCTGAGAACCTGCACCGCAGACTGGCGAAGATTATTGGTCAAATTCAGGCGATTGACCGTATGGTAGATGAAGATGTTCCATGTGAGGATGTCCTGTCGCAGATCAATGCGGCGAAATCTGCCCTGCACAAGTGTGGACAGGTTGTATTGGAAGGACATATCAAACACTGTGTACGTGATGGGATTGAAAACGGGGATGCAGAGAAAACCATCGAAAGTTTTACGAAAGCAGTAGAACGGTTCGCCAATATGAAATAGACAAAATACACAAAGCAACAGACGGCAGTTAAAAAGAAAACAGTCAATTCGACTGTTTTCATTTTAACTACTTGACATACCAATACCCCTATATGTATAATATACACATACCCCCATAGGTATATAAAGGAGTGCTATTATGAAAAGATTTATGAAGAGGATAGAGGAAATTCTGGAAGCAGGAGGCATAAAGAAGGATATTGCCTTGCTTGCCGTATCAGGGGTGGCTTTGCTTGTCAGTATATTCGACCTTGTACCTTTACCATTTGACGCAGCTTGGATTTCGGTTATTCTGTGCGGGATACCGATTATCCTGGAAGCGGTTATCGGGCTTGTCACTGCTTTTGACATTAAGGCGGATGTGCTTGTGTCAATTGCCCTGATTGCTTCCCTTTGTATCGGCGAAGATTTTGCCGCCGGCGAAGTTGTCTTTATTATGCAGCTTGGGGCACTGCTTGAGGATCTGACGGTTGCAAAGGCAAGGGCGGGGATTGAAAAACTGGTTCGTTTGACGCCACAGACGGCACGGGTGATCAAAAACGGGAAGGAAGAAACGATTCCGGCGGAAAGAGTGCGTGTCGGAGATATCCTGCGGGTACTTCCCGGCGAGACAATTCCTGTGGACGGGGTGATCCGTTCCGGGCAGACTTCAATAAACCAGGCAGTTATGACGGGGGAATCTATGCCTGTAGATAAGAAAGAGGGTGATGAGGTTTCCAGTGGGACAGTCAACCAGTTCGGCGCTTTTGACATGGAGGCAGTAAAGGTTGGGGAAGACAGTTCCATCCAAAGGATGATAAAGCTTGTTCAGTCTGCCAATGCAGGCAAGGCAAAAATTGTGAGTCTTGCTGACCGGTGGGCGACATGGATTGTAGTTATTGCCTTGTCGGCGGCACTGATTACAGGATTGATTACGGGTGAGATAATCCGTGCAGTTACGATACTGGTTGTATTCTGTCCCTGTGCACTGGTTCTTGCCACGCCAACAGCAATCATGGCGGCAATCGGAAACGCAACAAAGCATGGTTTCCTTGTGAAGGAAGGGGATGCGTTAGAGAGACTTGCCGGAGTCAGGATAATTGCATTTGACAAAACAGGTACGCTTACCTGTGGGAACCCGTGCGTAATTTCTGTCAAGAGTATCTCGGAAAATTTTAGCGAAAATGAGGTTTATCGACTTGCCGCATCCGCAGAAAGACTTTCCGAGCATCCGTTGGGGAAAGCAATTGTGTCCTCCTACCAGCAGAGACTAACACTGCCATTCCTTCAGGCGGAAGATTTTCAGATGATTCCGGGAAATGGTGTTTCCGCTATGCTGGACGGCAGAAAAATTCTTGTGGGAAAAGAGGGATTTTTGAAAAATGAAGGAATCACGGTTGCTCGCAGTGAGGATATCCGGACTTATTTGCAGGAAGGCAGTACTATTATCTGTATTGCCGCTGGAAAAGAGCATATCGGTTACGTTATTTTATCTGATACGCTCAGGAAAGAGAGCATGGAAACCATTGAAAAAATAAAGCAGTTTGGTGCGGAGCCTGTACTGCTGACAGGAGATAATGAAAATGCAGCGCAGCATATGGCGAGAAAACTACGTATAGGGGAAGTGTATGCGGGATGCCTGCCGGAGGATAAGTTGCAGTATATTGATGGCTGCCGGAAAAACGGAAAATCTGTCTGCATGATAGGCGATGGAGTGAATGATGCTCCTGCGTTAAAGATGGCTGATGTCGGGATTGCAATGGGAGGTATCGGGAGTGATATTGCTGTGGATGCGGCAGACATTGCACTGGTGGATGATAAGGTAGGAGAGCTGCCCCATTTGCTTTCGCTTTCGAAAAGGATGATGACTACGATCAAATGGAATCTTACTTTTTCAATGATCCTGAACTTTGCGGCCATTACCCTTGCAATTACGGGGATATTAAGTCCCGTTGTCGGTGCATTGGTGCATAACGCAGGTTCTGTTCTTGTCATTATTAATTCGGCATTTTTATTAAAGTGGAGGAAAAAGAGATGATTTATAATATTATTGGGTTGATTATTGGAATATTAATTTTGGGCGCAGGAATTTTTACATTCATTAAAGAAAAAACTGACAGGGAATCGCGTAAGATATATGGCATTACAATAGGAGCAGGGGGGATCATCACATTGTTTTGCATTATCAGGCTGGCTGTTCTATAGGTATCTATCCCATGTGTCAAACCTGCAATTGCAAGACGATAAATACCGTATATATGATCAGCTTCATAAGCACTGCAAGTCTTATTATGATTTTATGTAAAATTTAAATAAAATGATTGACTTGAATTTTATCATATGTTATAATTTGTATCATAAAATGAAAAAAGGAAGGAGAATGTTACTTATTATAAAGTAACTGTAAAAAATAATGATATATATTTGCGGACTTCTTATGGCTCTTGCAGACAGTGTGCCCGGAGTTTCCGGAGGTACAATAGCTTATCTTTTAGGATATTATGAAGAATTTATTAATTCGCTTAATTCATTTCTTACAGCTAAAGGAGATAAGTCGGAAAGAAAAAATAACATAAAAAAATCTGTTAAGTTTCTTTTAAAGCTCGGAATAGGATGGATTGTAGGATTTGTTGCGGCAGTATTGATATTGACAAGTGTATTTGAATCACATATATATCAAGTAAGCTCGCTATTTATAGGCTTTATTGTTTTTTCGATTCCTTTGATTGTTTATGAAGAAAAGGAATCACTTAAAAAGTTTTACAACGTGATTTTTCTTTTGCTTGGTGTGGCGCTCGTTGCTGTTATAACAATGGCTAATCCGTCAGATGGGGGAATGGTTTCGGACGGTTCAGTTAACTTTGTACAGCTTCTTTATATAGCGTTTGTAGGTATGATAGCAATTTCCGCAATGGTTCTTCCGGGTATATCAGGTTCTACTATGCTTTTGATTTTTGGTATTTATATGCCGGTAATGAATTCAATTAAAGATTTACTTCATTTTAATTTTAATGGTTTACCTATTGTAATTGCAGTGGGAATTGGTATACTCTTTGGTATTGTTGTAATAATTAAACTTGTAAAAGCGGCATTGGAGCATTTTCATTCACAGACCGTTTATGCTATTATCGGACTTATGATAGGTTCGCTTTTCGCTGTGGTAAAAGGACCGGAATCACTTGATACTCCAAAAGATGCAATGACATTTGATTCGTTTAGTATTGTGTTTTTTCTAATTGGCGGTGCAGTAATCGGAGGACTTCAATTAATTAAGCATTTTGCCGGAAGTAAAAATAGAGCACTATCTTCTGAAAAAAGTGAAGAAATATCAGAATAATTGAATTTAAGGGACGCTTAATGCGTCCCTTTTGCTTGCATTTCGTAAGATAAAATGTTATAATAAAATTATATTTTATTAAAAATGAAAGGAGAATCATTGTCAGCCGGACTGATAATGATGATACGGTTATGTTAAGTGATATCGAAATTGCTCACAAGGCTCAAATGAAGCCGATTATGGATATAGCTCAGAATTTGGGAATTGATCCGGATGATGTGGAACTCTACGGAAAATATAAGGCTAAGCTTTCGGAGCAGCTGTATACTAAATTGGCAGATAAAAAAGACGGTAAGCTTATACTTGTTACTGCTATTAATCCTACTCCGGCAGGAGAAGGTAAAACAACCGTCAGCGTTGGTTTGGCACAGGCAATGAATAAAACAGGCAGGAATGCGGTATTGGCACTTAGAGAACCTTCTTTAGGTCCGGTTTTTGGTATAAAGGGCGGAGCAGCCGGAGGCGGTTATTCTCAAGTCGTTCCTATGGAAGATATAAATCTGCATTTTACTGGGGATATGCATGCCATTACAGCAGCAAATAATCTTTTATGTGCGGCAATTGATAACCATATGCAGCAGGGAAATGAACTGCAAATTGATCAGAGAAGAATCCTTTTTAAGAGATGTCTTGACATGAATGACCGTGCACTGAGAAATATTGTAATTGGTATGGGCGGTAAAATAAACGGTATTCCGAGAGAAGACAGTTTTCAGATTACAGTAGCTTCTGAAATTATGGCTATACTTTGTCTTGCTGCTGATCTTGATGATTTGAAAAAGAGGATCAGTAATATTTTGATTGGATATAATTATTCCGGAGAACCTATATATGCCGATGATTTAAATGTTCAGGGTGCTATGACTGCTCTGCTTAAGGACGCGCTTAAGCCTAACCTTGTACAAACTCTGGAGAATACTCCTGCTTTTATTCATGGAGGTCCTTTTGCAAATATTGCTCATGGGTGTAATTCTGTAAGAGCTACTAAGCTTGCTTTAAAGCTGGGTGATTACTGTATTACAGAAGCTGGATTCGGTTCTGATTTGGGTGCGGAAAAGTTCTTTGATATTAAATGCCGTTTTGCAGATCTGAAACCGGATTGCGTAGTGTTGGTTGCTACGATACGAGCTTTGAAATACAACGGCGGAGTGGCAAAATCTGATTTACAGATCGAAAATACTCAAGCACTTAAAAATGGAATTGTAAATCTTCAGGTGCATATTGAAAATATGCAGAAATTCGGAGTACCTGTTGTTGTAGCTATAAATCGTTTTCATACCGATACAGATGCCGAGGTTAAAATAATTGAAGAATTCTGCAAGGGTATGGGAGTAGAAGTTTCCATGACAGAAATCTTTGCGAAGGGCGGAGAAGGCGGAAAAGATCTTGCTGATAAGGTCTGTCAGACAATTGAAAGCAAAAAATCCGATTTTAAACCTATTTATGATGAAAAGCTTTCTATAAAAGAAAAGCTTGATATAATCGCAAAAGAGATTTACCGTGCTGATGGAGTTAATTTTACTGCAAAAGCTGAAAAGGATTTAAAGGAAATTATCAGTCTGGGATTTGATAATATTCCTGTATGTGTTGCTAAAACTCAGTATTCATTGTCTGACGATCCGGCAAAGCTCGGAAAACCGGAAAACTTTAAGATCACTGTGCGTGATTTAAAAGTATCGTCTGGCGCAGGATTTGTGGTAGCTCTTACAGGCGATATAATGACTATGCCGGGACTTCCCAAAAAACCGGCAGCTTTGAATATTGATTGTGACAAAAACGGAAATATTACAGGATTGTTTTGATATGATTAGTGAAGAAGAAAAAACGGAAGTTAATCCAGATGAGCAGGAAAAAACTGAAGAAAATAAATCTGATAAAAATGAAGTATTTTTTAAAAGGTTTGTAATTGTACTTGTAATTCTTGTTATGATTTATATGATTTATCATATTTGCCGTTTGTTGATATGAAAACTCTTAAAGGAAGATATAAATGAAAAAGACAACATTCAGTGCAGAAGAGACTATTGAATTTGCCGTACAAATAGGAAAAATGTTAAAAAAAGGCGATATTATTGCCTATACGGGAGGACTTGGTGCAGGTAAAACTACATTTACCAGAGGTCTGGCAATTGGTATGGGACTGGAGGATAATGTAGTTTCTCCTACTTTTTCATTGGTAAATGAATACAGGGGAGAAAAATGTTCTCTATATCATTTTGATATGTATCGTATTATGAGTGCAGACGATTTGGAAACTACCGGTTTTTATGACTATCCTATAGAGGAAAGTATATTTGCAATTGAATGGTCAGAAAATATATCCGATGAACTGCCTGAAAATACAATATTTATTGACATTGAACGTGTTGATGAAAATATAAGAAATATAAATATAAAAGGAGATGAACGCTTTGCTGATGCTGGGAATTGATACGTCAGGAAAAACTGCGTCCGCAGCGCTGTATGAAGACGGCATAATGCTTGGGCAGACTTCTGTCTATACTTCAAAAACTCATTCTCAGGTTATTCTGCCGATGGTAAAAAAAATTATGAGTGACTGCGGTAGGGAACTGTCACAGCTTACAGACATATCCGTATCTTCCGGTCCGGGTTCTTATACCGGAATCAGAATAGGCATAGCGGCTGTTAAGGCAATGTCTTTTGCACTGGATATTCCGTGTTATGCGGTGTCGTCTCTTGAAGGACTGGCATATAACTGCGGTTTCATAGGATATATCTGTCCAGTTATGAAGGCAAGAAAAGACCTTGTTTATACAGCTTTGTACAGAACCGATAAGGATAAGCTTGTCAGATGTACTGATGAAAAAATTATTTCAATGACTGAATTGGACGGTATTCTTAGTGAGATCAATGAATCAGTAATGATAACAGGAGACGGTGCGGAAGTTTTCTGCGATGAGTTTAAAAATGCAAAGTATGTTTTGTCTCCTGTTCACCTGAGACTGCAAAGCGGCAGTGGTATTTGTATTGCAGCCTTGCACCATACTCCTCAGACTGCTGATGAAATTGAAGCAAGCTATTTGCAGCTTGTAAAGGCTGAAAAAGATTTAATTAAGTCTGGGCACTGTTGATTTTAACGTTATTCTGTGATATAATTTTACTATGTTTTATAAAATGCCGCTGTAAAAGGCGGCGGATTGGAGAATGAAATGATAGCTGTTGGCTGTGATCATGCAGGTTATGAACTGAAACAGGAAGTAATAAGTCATCTGACTGAAAAGGGTTATGAAATTATGGATCTGGGCTGTAACGGAGAGTCATGCGATTATCCGATTATTGCAAAAGCAGTCGCTGAAAATATTTTAAATAAAAAGTGTGATAAGGGAATTCTTATATGCGGAACCGGAATTGGTATGTCCATATCTGCAAATAAAATACATGGCATACGTGCAGCATTATGCTCAGATTATTTTTCAGCTAAATATACAAGACTTCATAATGACGCAAATGTTATGTGTATAGGTGCAAGAACAATCGGCGTAGGACTTGCTCTTGAACTTGCCGATGTCTTTTTGGAAACGGAATTCGAGGGCGGACGCCATCAAAGAAGATTAGATTTAATTCATGAAATTGAAAATAATAATTAAAAGGAGTGACTTTTATGGCAGGACTGCATTTAATAGAACATCCGTTGATTCAGCATAAAATTTCATTATTGAGGGATAAAAATACAGGTGTTAAGGAATTCAGGGAACTGACTTCAGAAACGGCTATGCTTATCTGTTATGAAGCAACAAGAGATCTTCCGCTTAAAGAAGTGGATATAGCGACCCCTGTAGCAGTGGCTAAAACTAAAATTATTTCCGGCAGAAAGCTTGCATTTGTACCTATTCTCAGAGCGGGTCTTGGTATGCTTGACGGCGTTACAAATCTTGTTCCGGCTGCCAAAATAGGTCATATAGGTATTTTCAGAAATGACGAACATAATGCTGTTCAGTATTATTGTAAGCTTCCTGATGATATTTCCGAAAGAGATGTAATTATAGTTGATCCTATGCTTGCAACAGGCAATACCGCAGTGTATGCTATTGATGAATTAAAAAAAGCCGGAGTAAAAAACATCAAATTTATGTGTATTATAGCTTCTCCGGAAGGTATTGAGCGTCTTACTTCCGCTCATCCGGACGTTGACATTTATTGCGGTGTAAAGGATCAGGGACTTAATGAAAATAAGTATATTGTTCCCGGTATGGGTGATGCTGGCGACAGAATTTTTGGTACTAAATAGAAGTTAATTCGGGAGTTGCATTAATGAATGAAAGCATAAAAGTAATAATTTTTTTGATAGTTTTGACGGCTTTGCTTGTTATTGTTTTAGGCGGTATTCCTTCGTATATTATGCTTTCTGTAAAACGTAAAAAGCATAGGAAAATATTTGAAAATTCATTTACAGCTACCGGAACTATAACTCGTCTTGAAAATATATCTGATTCGGAAAATCTTGTTTATAGAGTATATTATTCTTACTATGATCAAAGCGGTACTCTGCAAGAAAAGCAGTTTAGGACAAATAAAGTTAAAAATTTATCAAAAGGCGATTTTTTGACAGTTTACTATAATTCAGATTCTTCGGTAACAGATTATGAAATAGAAGAAAATAGATCTGCTTTAAAAAAACTGCCTATTTCATTGGCAGTAATTATTGGATTATGTTATACTGTTTATTTAATAGGGTATATTTATATTGTTTATAAATCAAAATAAAAAAGCGGAGTATTTAAAACTCCGCTTTTTTTATATGTAATTTTATTCCGCAAGCTTTGCACCAAGCGATTTGCACAATTCCAGATCATCATCAGAAGGCGTTTCATTTACAATTAATCCTTCGCCGTTTACAATAACCGCACCGTCTGCCTTGACACGTTCCTCCCAGTTACGCATCCACTGTCCGTCGCCCCAGCCATATGAGCCAAACAGGGCAACTGTCTTTCCGTTCAGTGAACCTTCAACATCGGAGAAAAACGGTTCAAAGTCTGATTCTTCCAGAACTTCATCACCCATGGCGGGGCAGCCGAATGCGATTCTGTCATATGCCGCTATGTCGCCGTTGAATTCCGAAATGGTAAATAACTCCGCACCAGCGCCTTCTGCGATTGCAGATGCCATCTGTTCTGTGTTACCTGTACCGCTCCAATAAATAACTGCTGTTTTCATATAAATATCCTCCTCAAGAAATTTTCAGAGCCTGATAAAGATTATAACCCTGATTCAATTTATTGCACAGAAACATTCTGCACTTATCATAATTTTCAAAAGTACGCTTTGCTTTTTCAGCATTGCCGTATACTTTCCAATAGCCGCAGAGCTTGTAATTTTCCCCCTTGTTTTCCATAAAACCAATGACATCTTCTGTAGGATAGCCAAGAAATATGCCGATTTCGTGGGGAAATTGTGATTCATGCCGGATTCGTTCCGCCAGTCTGTTTAATTTGGATTCCAACGATGGCGTTTCAGGATAACCGTATTTCTGCAAAATTGCTTTCTGTTCCTCGCCTGATAGCTGGCGCTCCAGTAAAGTCTCGTTATAGAGTAAAACCAACGTACGGTTTTGACAAGTACACAAGATTTTTAGCTGTAGCCCTTTCGATGCTGTCTTGCGGTTAAATCGTTCCAGATGTATCGGTAAATCATAATCTGTTTTGTTTAGGGAAATTAAATTAGCACATTTTATGCCAAGCAGTGACGGCGCGGTGAAGAAAGCCAGCTTCTTTTCAAATTGCATAGATTCTGATAAAGACAATTAAACACCTCTTTTCTGAGTTAGCTATTGCAAACTTGTTGTTGGAAAACGATCCTCAAAATTGGATTTTTCACAATATACCTATGTAAGTTATTGCTAACTAACATTTATAGTATATCATGAAAAATCCTCTATGTCAAGCAGTTTTTAAAAAAGCTTTGATAAATCAGAGTAGTCATGTTCTGTATTTCATCAGATATTCCGCATTTGTATGCAGCTCGTACAAACTGTGTATGAAATTGTTTTGTTCATGCAGCTGCAATTGAATATCCACAGGCAGGGACAATAGATACATTCTGGAAGAACTGCTTGTCTGTATCAGTTCTTGTAAATTTGCAAATTTCATTTTTTTCACCTCATGTTTAGCTTGTGCGGAAATGCTGAAAAAAATCCGAAAACCTACCGGATTTTTTTCTATTGACCTTGTCGAAAATTATTATTTTTAGTGTTTTTTGGGGAAAAGAATTTATTATAATAACAAATTATATGGAAATAGTTGACATTTATTTTTTAATCATATATAATTAATAAATAATCATGATTATTTATTTTAATTATTTGAGGTGATTTTATGACAAAAATAAAAAACAATAAACTTTTAAGTTTAATAATTGCATTTGTTGTATTATTTTCGTTTTTTTCGGTATTTGGAAATGCTACTGTAAATGCAGCTTCATCATTAGGCAGTGTAATAGACGGCGGTAAAGTGATAAGCGCAGGAAATTATCTTCTTTCTCCTAATGGTAATTGTAAAGCAGTAATGCAAGGGGATGGAAATTTCGTTATTTACAAAAGCGGTAAAGCTATATGGTGTTCTGCAACCAACACTTCTGCATTTTCTTCATATTTTGCTACAATGCAGACAGACGGAAATTTTGTAATTTACGGACAGAACGGTTCTTCTAAAACAGCAGTCTGGGCGTCCCAAACATGTAAAGGAGCAGTTTCAGGCTATAAATATCAGCTTCGCTTAAATGATTCAGGCAGACTTGACATAATTAATACTAAAAATTCAAGCGCTTTAATATGGAACAATACAAGTCAGATAAGCTATCATAATAACTTAAATGCAGGGGATACCATGCTTTCTCCTAATGGTAAGTATAAGGCGCAAATGCAGTCAGACGGAAATTTTGTTATATATGATATATCAACATCTGTAAAGCCAATATGGAACAGTAGAACTTTTGTTTCAGATTCACCGTTAAGGGCAACCAAAGGTGTAACTGTAAAAATGCAGCAGGATGGTAATTTAGTTATATATGACAGCGCCAATAAAGCAATATGGTATTCTAAAACAGCGGTAGGAGCACAGTCCGGATATGTGTATAAGCTAATACTTACAGATAATGGAAAACTTGAAATACGTAAATGTAACCAAAATAAATATGGTTTTCTCAATACATTATGGACTAACGATAAGCTGTATGACTGGCCAGTTCCCGGTTACACCAATATAACAAGTTCTTATGGTTTAAGAAACGGAACAATGCACAATGGAATTGACATATCTTCTTCGGGAATTTCAGGTAAGCCGATTATTGCGGTAAAGGCAGGCAAGGTAATAGAGGTCTGTACTTCATGTACACATAATTATGGTAAAAATTATTCATGCGGCTGCGGCGGAGGATACGGAAACTATGTTGTAATTCAGCATGATGATGGAACAAAAACCAGATATGCCCATTGTTCCACAATAAATGTTTCAGTAAATCAGTATGTCTATAATGGTCAGAACATAGCAACAGTAGGATCGACAGGACATTCAACCGGAGCACATCTTCATTTTGAAGTTTATTCAAATTCTACTACAAGAATAGATCCTTTATCAGTTTCATATACTGTAAATTCTAAATAAAAAGTTGCAGATTAAACAAAAGCAGACGCTAAAGTTAAAGCGTCTGCTTTTTTAATTAAAAAACTCATAGGATCATAATTTTATATGCGTTATTTAATGATCCGCTGAGTCTGAATCCTAGCGGCGTAAGGTAACCGATAAAAACTCATTGACATATGATGATATATAGCTGAAAATTACAATGCAAGGAGAATGTATATGAGAAAATCATGTTTATACAATCATCAGGAAATCATCAATATTATGCGCAAATTATGGTCTCAGCATGTTTATTGGACTCGCTTTTTTATAATCAGTACTGCGGAAAAACTTCAGGATCTAAAGTATGTTACAAACAGACTGTTAGAAAATCCGGGAGATTTCGCTGAAGTTCTTAAATTATTTTACAGTGAGAAAAAAGCAGACGAGTTTAAAAAATTGTTGACTGAACATTTGCAGATTGCAGGCGATCTTGTAAATGCCGATAAGAATATGAATACATCAAAAGCCGATGATCTGCGCAAAAAATGGTATGCCAATGCGGACAATATTGCAGAGTTTTTAGCAGTTATCAATCCTTATTGGTGTGAGCAGAAATGGCGGGATATGATGTACAGTCATTTAAGTATGACAGAAAAAGAAGCAGGGTTAAGACTGAAAAAAGAATATCCGAAGGACATAGAAATTTTTGAATCTATAGAAAAGGAAGCACTTAAAATGGGTGATTATATGGCTTGCGGTATAGTGAAGCAATTTTGTCATAATTAATAATTCGTTGAGCCGCAGTGCGGCTCTTTAATTGTGGGTGTTACTTGATTATAAAGGCTTTCTGTGGTATACTTAACTTAATAAATGGATATGGGAATGAAAATGGTATGACATTACAGCAATTAAAATATATTATAACGATAGCAGAGTGCGGTTCGATTACTTCTGCGGCAGGAAAGCTTCTTGTGGCACAGCCCAGTCTATCCAAATCAGTGTCAGAACTTGAAAAGGAAATGGGCATTACGATATTTTATCGTAATAATAGAGGAGTGTATTTATCCGAGGACGGCTCAAAATTTCTGTCATATGCAAGACAGGTTATGGAACAGGCGGAGCTTTTAGAACAGCAGTATAAGCAGAAAGATACTGTCCGCCGTGTTTTTGCAGTATCATCTCAGCATTATGCATTTGTAGTAAATGCCTTTGTAGCACTGGTAAAGGAATATGGCAAAAACAAATATGAATTTACATTGCGTGAGTCAAGAACGCATGATATTATTGAAGATGTAAGAACATCACGAAGTGAACTCGGCATATTGTTTTTAAGCAACTTTAACCGAGAAGTGATTTTACGGATTTTGCAGAATGCCGATTTAAAATATACATCATTGTTTATGGCAAGGCCTCATGTTTTTGTAAGCAGTGAAAATCCTCTGGCAGAAAAAAATACTGTTACCCTTGATGATCTGAAGGCATTTCCGAGACTGACTTATGAACAGGGTATAAATAATTCTTTTTACTATTCCGAAGAACTTCACAGTACTGAAGAAAGTCCTCAAAGTATTATTGTTACTGACCGTGCAACTCTTTTCAATCTTTTGATTGGATTAAACGGCTATACGATATCTTCAGGGATTCTGAGCAGTGATTTGAATGGTACAAATATTGTATCTATTCCGCTTGAGAGTAATGAAACTATGGAAGTAGGATATATTTCTCCTATGGACAGACCGTTGAATGCTGTCAGTAAGCGATATCTGGAACATCTGAAAAACTATATTTCAGAATATCAGTCATAGATTTATTCTATGACTGACTATTGAAAAGAAGTATTAACGCATAACAGCCTTTCTATGCTATACTGTAATCAGTAAGTAACGGAAAGGCTTTTTGCTGTTCCTGGAAAATAAATTGAATGTCAGGAGATAAAAATATGCGTACTTCAATAATAGGTTATCCGAGAGTAGGTTCTTTAAGAGAACTGAAATTTGCCACTGAAAAATATTTCAGAAAAGAGATTTCTGCTGAAGAACTTAAAAATACGGCAAAGGAAATCAGAAAATTACAGTGGTTGCTTCAAAAGAATTCAGGACTGGATTTTATTCCGTCAAATGATTTTTCATTCTACGACAATATGCTGGATACGGCGGTTTTATTTAATATAGTACCCAGCCGCTACTCCTCTTTGGGATTGTCAGCTCTTGATACATATTTTGCTATGGCAAGAGGATATCAGGGAGAGGCAGGAGATGTAAAAGCACTGGCAATGAAAAAATGGTTTAATACTAATTATCATTATATGGTTCCTGAAATTGATGACAGTATCGAAATCAAACTTGCCGGTACAAAGCCGTTTGACGAATTTGAAGAAGCGAAAGCGCTGGGTGTGCAGACAAAACCGGTTATAATCGGTGCGTTCACCTTTTTAAAGCTTCTTAGATATACAGGAAACAAAACGGCTGAGGATTATTCGGATTCTGTTATCAAAGTATATTCTGAACTGCTTGCAGAATTCAATAAGCTTGACGCTGAATGGATACAGTTTGACGAACCGTATTTGGTACATGATCTAACGGAATCAGACATTGTATTGTTTGAAAAGCTTTATAAAGAGATTCTAACTGCAAAGCAAGGTGTTAAGATACTTGTGCAGACTTATTTCGGAGATGTTCGTGACTGTTATAATAATATTCTTGCACTTGATTTTGACGGAATAGGACTTGATTTTACCGAGGGAAAGAAAACTGTTGAAATTATAGAGAAAAACGGTTTTGCAAATGATAAGATTCTTTTTGCGGGAGTTGTAAACGGTAAGAACATTTGGAAGAATAATTATAAAAAGACGCTTGCAGTGCTTGACAGTCTCAAAGAAAAAGGCATTGAAACAGTAATCGGAACTTCATGCTCATTGCTTCATGTACCGTATACACTGAAAAATGAATCTAAACTGCCGAAGAAGTATGCTGAGCATATTGCTTTTGCAGAAGAAAAGCTTATTGAGCTTGCCGAGCTTAAAGCTTTGTCAGAATGTGACTATAATAACGAAGCTGTTTTTCAGTCAAATGCTGCACTTTTTGAAAACAGACCTGATTGCTGCGATCCCGCTGTACAGGAACGAGTTTCAAAAATCGGAGAAAAAGATTTTACAAGGTTTCCTGAATTTACTGTCAGAGAAGAAATACAGAAAAAAGAATTTAATCTCCCTGCCTTCCCGACAACAACAATCGGTTCATTTCCGCAGACTGCCGATGTAAAGGCAAATCGTGCTTCTCTTAGAAAAGGCGAGATCAGTGAGGAAGAATACATTGAATTTAACCGTAATAAGATTGCTGAGTGTGTTAAGGAACAGGAAGAAACAGGACTTGATGTACTTGTTCATGGTGAATTTGAAAGAAACGATATGGTGGAGTATTTCGGAGAGCAGTTAAAGGGATATTTATTTACCGAAAAAGCCTGGGTGCAATCATACGGAACACGATGCGTTAAACCGCCGATAATCTGGGGAGATGTTTCCAGAAGTAAGCCAATGACTGTTGATTGGTCTGTTTATGCTCAAAGTCTTACTGAAAAGCCGATGAAGGGAATGCTGACAGGTCCTGTAACGATACTGAACTGGTCTTTTCCTCGTGAAGATATTTCTTTAAAAGAAAGTACATATCAGATAGCACTTGCAATCCGTGACGAGGTTTTGGACTTAGAAAAGAACGGTATCCGTATTATTCAGGTGGACGAAGCGGCTCTGCGTGAAAAATTGCCGCTTAGAAAAAGCGATTGGTACTGTGAATATCTTGATTGGGCTATTCCCGCATTCCGTCTGGTACACAGCGGAGTAAAGCCGGAAACACAAATACACACACATATGTGCTACAGTGAGTTTACAGATATTATAAAGGCGATCGATGATATGGACGCAGATGTTATTACATTTGAAGCCTCCCGTTCCGATTTGCTGATACTTGATTCCCTGAAAGAAAATAATTTTAAGACAGAAGTTGGTCCCGGCGTATATGATATTCATTCTCCGAGGGTACCGTCTGTCAGCGAAATAAAATCTGCATTATATAAAATGCTTGAAAAGATCAGTCCTGATAAGCTTTGGGTAAACCCTGACTGCGGACTGAAAACGAGAGGAGTATCCGAAACTGCCGCAAGTCTTAAAAATCTTGTGCAGGCAGCGAGAGAAATGAGAAATGAAAATATCTGAGTTATTTAAGAAAAAGATCGTTTTGTCATATGAGGTGTTTCCGCCTAAGCCGACAGCTCCTGTTAAAACGATTTATGATACGCTTAACGAATTAAAAAAGCTGTCGCCGGATTTTATCAGTGTAACATACGGTGCAGGCGGCGGAAAAAACAATAACGAAACCTTTAAGATTGCATCAGCAGTCAAAAGCCTAGGCATTGAGAGTGTTGCTCATCTTCCTTGTATCGGACTGACAAAAGAAGATGTTTCCGATAAGCTTCAAGAATTGAAGGAACGAGGTATAGAAAACATATTGGCTTTGCGAGGCGATATCCCCAATGATAATTATGTACAGGGAGATTTTAAATACGCATCCGACCTTATTTCCTACATTAGATCACAGGGAGATTTTAATATAATTGCCGCCTGTTATCCTGAAGGACATATTGAAGCAAAAGATATAATTGAGGACATTCAGAATCTTAAGATCAAAGTTGAGTCAGGAGCAGACCACTTGATATCACAACTGTTTTTCAATAACGATTATTTTTATTCATTCAGAGAGCGTTGTCAGTTAGCAGGTATTAATGTACCCATAGAAGCAGGCATAATGCCGGTAGTCAATAAAAGGCAAATTGAAAGAATGACTTCTCTTTGCGGTGCTTCAGTTCCGAAAAAATTTGCGGCAATGATGGAACGCTATGAAAATAATCCAATTGCTATGAGGGACGCAGGTATCGCCTATGCGATAGATCAAATAGTTGATTTGATAACACAGGGCGTTGATGGAATACATCTTTATACGATGAATAATCCATATATTGCCCGTAAAATTTATGAGGCAATACATAGTTTAAGGATTAAGACAATAAGTGAAAACTGATTGTTTGAAAATGGTCGGCGGGATAACAATAAAAAACATAGCCTTAATAAAATTAGCGAGTTTTCTTGTTTTTGATAGTGCTTGATCCATTTTGCTACTCTATCTTTCTATACTCAGGTCGTGATGAATTGGAGTCTGAAGAAAGAATCTCAGGGGAAGTCATTTTTTGCTATGGATACATATATGACAATTACTGTCTATGGTGAGACGATTAGTACGAAATGGAAATTTGCAGATAAAAGTGATATAAAAGTTGCAATAATAGGGTTAAATATTCATATAAAAGGGACAAAAGGCAGGCAGTTGTATTTTAATACAACTGCCCTTTTGTTATATTTGAATTATTTTAGTGGCGATATTGTCTTGGAACTGCTTATCATGTTCCACAAAAAGCAATGTTGGTTTAAATGTCAGTAAAAGCTGTTCAATCTGCATTCTTGAGAAAATATCAATATAATTCAAAGGTTCATCCCAGATGTATAAATGCGCCTGTTGACAAAGACTTCCTGAAATAAGTACCTTTTTTCTTTGACCTGCACTTAGATTTTCTATATTTTTTTCAAGTTGTGTTCTTGAAAAGTCAAGCTTGCGTAGAATAGTCTTGAAAAGACTTTCATCTATTTGATGATTTTCAGCGTATTCAGTCAGACTGCCGTACAAAAACGATGTATCCTGCGGAATATAAGAAATTTTCAGTTGATTATTTTTAATGATTTCACCGCTGTATTCGATATTATCGCCCCATAAAAGCTTTAAAATGCTTGACTTTCCGCAGCCGTTCTGACCATTGAGAACGATTCTGTCTCCTTGATTTATTTGAAAATTGACGTTTTCGCAAATAATTTTGTCATCATATTTTATTGATATATTTTTGATGGAAATAAGGCAGTCAGAATGAAATTTCAGCGGAAAAATCTTCAAAGAGTCTATGGTTTCAGTATTTTTAAGAAGCTTTGATTTTTCTTCAATGGCGTTTTGACGTCGTGATTGTATCTGCTTAGAGCGTGACATCATTTTTTTTGCTTTTGCTGCCTGCATGGGACGACGGTTAATGTTTTTTTCAACTTTTTTCGGATCAAATCCTATTTTTCTGCTTTCAGCTTTGTCCGACCAATCTGAAGTTCTTTTAGCAGCATTTGAAAGCCGTTTAATATCCTTTTTTAGCTTTTCATTTTCATTACGTTCAAAATTATCCTGAGCTTCCTTATTTGCAAGCCATGACGAAAAATTACCCTTTTGAATTTCAATATTATTTCTGTTTATTGACAGAATATGGTCGACGCAGCTATCAAGAAAATTTCTGTCATGGGAAACGAGAATAAATCCTTTTTTAGAATTAAGATAGTCCCCGACAATTTTTCTGGCATTAACATCAAGATGATTGGTAGGCTCGTCAATAAGAAGAAAGTTGTTTTCTTTTAAAAACAGTGCGGCAAGAAGAACTTTCGTCTGCTCACCATTGGAAAGTGTGTTAAACGGTCTGTAAAGCACGTCTTCTGACACTTGCAGTAAATTTAGCTCACGCATAAGCTGCCATTGCTGAAAGTCATAGCAAACAGAGGAAATTACATCTGTTGTAAGCTGTTCCTTGTCTGTGACTTCATATGGAAAATATTCAAAAGGGACACTTGATGAAATAGTTCCGCTGTATTCATATTTTTTCAGCAGCAGATTCAGAAATGTTGTTTTTCCTCTGCCGTTTCTGCCGGTGAAGCCAAGTTTCCAGTCAGTATCTATCTGAAAGCTGACATTTTCAAAAATGTTATCATAGCTGCCGTCATAGGCAAAAGTGAGATTTGTAACGTTTATCATCGACATATAAAGTACCTCCTGAAATAAAAATAGCTACAGGAAAGTAATATCCTATAGCTCACAATTACGCCTGCATCAAGACAGATTCAGGTATGGTTTTATATGTGAAGATAAAGATATGCAGCTTTCCTGTAATGGCACAACAAAACTATACTGTTTTTGCAGTATATAAAAAATATTTTGTTATGCAAATCCATTAACAAGAAATTCTGCGCATCTTTTCACCTCAAATCTCTTATACTTCATGTGCATTATATCATATGAAATTTTATTTGTCAATAGTCAGAAATTATTCTATTGAAATATTATTTTCGCTGATAAATCCTATATAGCTTTTTCCGGCATTGATAGAAATTTCATTTCCGGATTCGTCATAAAGCTTTATAGGACTGTCGTCAGAGTCTTTTGACCAGGTTATAGGCTGTGCTTTTCCCATAGAAACATAATAGCCGTTTCCGCTTTCAAGACCGATATCCATAAGCTTTCCGTCGCTTCGAGTTGAGATTGATGTTGCAAGGATTATGACATTTTTGAATTCAAGCTGATTTCCCGTTACACCATCATTATGAGGAGAACCGGAATGATACTTAAAATATGTTTCATTGCTGCTGTCATATTCAAATGTACTGTAGTAGTCACCGGAATAATTAAGCTGTGCTGTCATGCAGACTGCACCGTCAGGTTCTTTCGGAGAGTCAGGACTGTTGAATATAAATGTGCCTGATTCATTGGTTTCATTGATATCCGTTCTGTATCCCATATCTTCAATGGCGTCGGCAAGTCTTGACCCCCTCAGACATCCGGTATGTTCGGTATCGTAGTAGGCAGCTCTTTCTTCATCACGTTCAAAAACTGTACCGTAACCAAGCGAATTGTCATTTCCGTCAAATCTGTCTATATCAAGGTAATTCAAGGTATCAAGGGCGATTGTTTTGTCCGAACCCCAGTGACAGTAAATTGCATCCATACCATAAGCAATAAGAGGGTAGTAGTATCGGCAGCTTCTTACGGAACAAACGTCCGGAACGTTTGTATAGTCCGCATAGATTGCCATAAGCCTTGTTATTCCGCCTTCAACAGGAAGCTCATAAACTATGTCCGCTTCGTCAATGCCATACTGCGGAAGCGCAGCCTTTATATTGCTTACCATAACGGCAACAGGTCTTTTTCCGACGGCGTTTTCATTGAAACCGTATTCGCCTGTAAGGGGATTTTTTTCATCGCTGAGTATATTCGGATTTTTGTCAGACTGTGATGAAGATTCCATTTCTGATACGGACGATGATTGTTCTGATGTTGACTGACTTATATTTTCGTTTTCAGCACAACCGGTCGTTAAAAGACAAATTGCTGTAATTCCAGCAAATAATTTAAATTTATTCATATTTACTCCAATTTTCTTTATTTAAAGATATATACACAAAAACTTTACAATAATATTATTAATTTTTTGTTAATAAATTATGTATAAATTGTAAATAAGTATTTTTTGCAAAAAACATTAAAAAGTAACTGCAAAATGGAAATTAGTATGGATATTTGATCGGTTATAAATATTTCTATAAAGTATCAGTCGAGAAATTACGATGAAAAACTGATTTACAATTAATATTTCCGGATTTAAAATTATGGTAAGGCGACCGTTAAACAACGATGTCTTAAAAAAGTGTTGATCATTTAACTGTAAAGGAGCAGCTTATGAAAAAGAACAGAATGTTTGCCGCTGTCATATCGGCGGTATTATCGGCGGCGTTATGCAATGGTCCGGCAAGTGCGGATACATACTGTGAAACTTTAAATTATATTATATGCAATGATAAGGCGGTTATAACAGGATTTGAAGGAGAACCGGAAATTATTTGCATTCCTGAATTTATTGACGGTAAACCTGTATCGGAAATTCGTGAAAATGCATTTTACAGATGTAAATCGCTTGAAAAGGTTATTATACCTGAAAGCGTGGAAAAAGTGGGACATCATGCTTTTTATGAATGCAGTTCATTAGAAACGGCAATCATTGAAGGCAGTATAAATACTGTTGAGGAGGGCAGTTTTTTCAATTGCAGTTCTATGAAAACCGTAGAGCTTCCGGATACTCTTAAAAGTATAGAAAAATATGCATTTTATAATTGCAGCAGTATCAGAAGCATAGATATTCCGGACAGTACTGCAAGAATCGGAGAGTATGCCTTTGCAGACTGTAAAATGCTGGAGGATATAAAGCTTTCAGAAAATCTTTATGAAATAAATGATTTTGCATTTTTGCGGTGCAGCAGCTTGAGAAGTATAAATATTCCCGACAGTACAATAAGCGTTGGAAACTTTGCTGTAGGTTATGAAGGAGACGGTTCGCTTGTACCGATGGGAAGCTTTGTGATTAATGGCAGCGAAAATTCGCTGGGAAAGGCTTATGCTGATGAAAATGGAATGACGTTTTCCGGTTCCAAAAAAAATCAGGAAAAAACAGAAAGAACATTTTCAGTTGTACCGATGGTGATGGTTATAATTTCAGGCATGGGACTAATGTTTTTTAAATGGACGCATAAAATAATTTCTTTGGAAAGTTCATATGAATATGAGCAATAATTTTACAGTGAGTGAATAAAATTTGTTTTTCATGTCAAACCTCTTCAATGAGGTGACTGACATGAAAAAAACAGACATAATTTTACTTACAGGGCTTATAGGCAGTATTATTTTTTCAAATTTTGCAGGATTTGAAAAAAAGCTTGACAAAATTGAGCATGAGGTTCTCAGAATGCATATACTTGCAAATTCCGATACTGAATATGATCAGAATCTTAAGCTGAAAGTAAGGGACAAGCTTTTAGAAAATTCAGATGAGATTTTCGGCGGATGCGAAAATCTCGAGGAAATGAAAATAAGAGCAAACGAAAAACTTGATGAAATAAATGATATCGTACTTGACGTTATACACGCAAACGGTTATAATTATACTGTCCAGACTCAGCTGGTAAATATGGAATTTGACGCCCGTGAATACGGAGATATAACAATGCCTGCCGGAAAATATGACGCATTGAGGGTTACAATAGGAGAAGCGGAAGGACATAATTGGTGGTGTGTAATGTATCCGCCTCTGTGCATTCCGGCAGCGGAAAAGGTTGAAAGTGATGAACAAGCGGCTGAAGATTATTTTGAAGCCGAAGAACTGGATATAATGAAAAATCCGGATAAATACGAAGTGAGATTTAAGTGTGTTGAATTGTTCAGAGGACTTAAAGAAAAGTTGTCTAAATAAAAAAATATAAAAAAACACTTGACAAATTTATGAAACAGGTATATAATTGATTAGTAAAATAAAGCAGAATATCAGTTCTCACCATGAGATGAAACACTCGGAATGGTTAATAGTGAAATTATACGGGTTAATACCGCTTGATTTTTCATGAGTGCTGATTTTATCTGCACTCATTTTTGTTTTGGCGATTAAATTTTATTTGCGCCATGATTAATGCTTGGAGGTGCTGACTATTAGCAAACAGGAACTGCAGATCAACGAAGAAATCAGAGACAAGGAAGTTCTTCTGATTGACGTTGACGGAACAAAAATCGGCGTTATTTCTGCCAGAGAAGCTCAGAAAATGGCTTATGAAAAGGATCTTGACCTGGTAAAGATTGCTCCGCAGGCTAAGCCGCCTGTATGCCGTATACTTGACTATGGCAAGTATTGCTTTGAACAGGCAAAGAAAGAAAAGGAAGCAAGAAAGAATCAGAAGGTTGTTGAAATTAAAGAAATCAGAATGTTTTCTGCGATTGATACTCACGACTTTAACACAAAGGTCAATCAGGCTCAGAAATTCCTGAAAAACGGAGATAAAATAAAGGTTTCCGTCAGATTTCGTAAGCGTGCTATTGCGCATCCGCAGCTGGGCGAGGAACTGCTTGAAAAATTCAAGGGAGCCTGTGCAGAGGTCGGTGTTGTTGATAAGCCTGCCAAAATGGAAGGTCGCAGTATTGTTATGTTCATGTCGCCGAAAGCATCCAGTAAATAAAGGAGGAACAGGTTATGGCAAAGGTTAAGGTTAAAACACATTCAGGTGCTAAAAAACGTTTTAAGCTGACTAAAAATGGTAAGGTTAAATATCAGCACACAAACAAAAGACATAGACTTACACAGAAGGATACAAAGAGAAAGAGAATTGCTCGCTGCGCAGGTGTTGCAAGCGAAACAAATGCTCCAACAGTAAAGAAGTTAATTCCTTATATGTAATATTGGCAGAAGTTAAACGGAGGTATAAACTATGGCACGTGTTAAGGGTGCGATGATGACTCGCAAGAGAAGAAATAAAACTCTAAAGCTTGCAAAGGGCTACTGGGGCGCTAAGAGCAAGCATTTCAAGATGGCTAAACAGGCTGTTATGAAGTCCGGCAACTATGCATATGCAGGACGCAAGAAGAAGAAAAGAGATTTCAGACAGCTTTGGATAACAAGAATCAGCGCCGCATGCAAAATGAATGGAATCAACTATTCACAGTTCATGAACGGCGTAAAGAAAGCTGGAATCACACTCAACAGAAAGATGCTTTCTGAAATCGCAATCAGCGATCCGGCAGGCTTTACAGCTATTGTTGAAAAGGCTAAAGCCGCTCTTTAATTTATTAAAAAAACACGCTCTTTTTATATCGGAGCGTGTTTTCGTTTAAATTTTGTGACTTTTTAATCGATCTGCCAGAATGGAGATTTTTATGAATATTTCCGGATTTTTATCAGATACCGTTACGTCTAAAGATAATCCGTCTGTTAAACGTTTCAGAAAGCTTATGATCTCAAAAAAGGAACGTTTTCATAACAGGCTTTTTGCTCTTGAGGGAAGCCGTCTTGTTTTTGACGCACTTAAAAATAATGCTCCTGTTAAAAAAATATTTGTCACTGAATCGGCTTTAAAAAAATATGCCGATAAGCTGGAAAGTATTAAGCTTCGGGATATTGATTTAATAGCAATATCCGATGAACTGGGAGTAAAAATTGCAGATACAGGAAAAACTCAGGGTATTTTTGCAGAATGCGCTTTTATTGATAAAACCGATAAGCTCAGCAACCTGAAGAAGCGCGGACGTTATGCGGTGCTTTATCAGCTTCAGGATCCGGGAAATGCGGGTATGATAATAAGAACTGCTGACGCTTTGGGACTGAACGGCGTGATCTTTACAGAAAGCTGTGACATATATAATCCTAAGGTTGTACGTTCAACAATGGGTTCTATTTTCAGAATTCCTGTGTACAGGGATATACCTGCCGACGATGTTTTTGCTGCTATGGACAGTGCTGAAATTAATACATATGCCGCTGTTGTGGACAGAGATGCCGTTGACATTAAAACAGTTGACTTCAGAAACGGAGGAGGTATTGTCATAGGCAATGAGGGGAACGGACTGCCTGAAGAAATAATTTTGAAATGTACGCAGAGAATAACAATAAAAATGAACGGAAATATTGATTCACTTAATGCGGCAATGGCTACGGGAATAATAATGTGGGAGCTGATGAAATTTGGGTAATGCAAGATACTGGCTTTGGTTTGTTATGGCGTTCAGACCCGGAAATGAGCGTATATGGGAAATGGTTATTCCCTTTCAGGACGTTAAAAAAGCGTATGACGCTGTTCACGAAGGAAATCATGCGTCTATGAATGCCAAGGAAAAGAAATCTGCCGTTACTACTCATATAGAACAGTGCGACAGTATAATTAAATACTGTGAGGATAAAGGATACAGAATAATAACCTTTGAAGATGAAAATTATCCTCCTCTGCTCAGGAATATTTATAATCCTCCTGCCGTACTGTTTTGTATGGGTAATATGGAAAATTTTATAAGCCGTCCGGCCGTAGCGTGCGTAGGAACAAGAAAGCCTTCAGTTTACAGCGCAGAAATAACAGAAAAAATCTGCGGTGAACTGGCTAAAAGAGAAATAGCAGTCGTAAGCGGTTTTGCTTTGGGACTTGATTCTGCGGCTCATAAGGGTGTTCTTAAACAAAATGGCTGCACTGCCGCTGTACTTGCATGCGGTCTTGATGTGAATTATCCTAAGGAAAATGAAAAGGCAAAGAAAATGATAGCTGTAAACGGTGTTGTTATAACGGAATATCTTCCGGGTACACGTCCTGACAGATGGTGTTTTCATGTAAGAAACAGAATTATTTCCGGCATGTGTTTCGGAACTCTAGTTACAGAGGCAGATGAAAAAAGCGGTTCTTTGATAACTGCAGCCCATGCGGCGGAGCAGGGAAGAACTGTTTTCTGTATTCCTCCCGGAGATATATTTGACAAAAGGTACTCAGGAGTGATAAAATATCTTCGTGACGGTGCTGTGCCGGTTTTCAGTCATCTTGATATACTTTATGAGTACTATACGTCAGATTACTTCAGAAATAATGATATTTCTATGAAATGGCCGGAGCTTTACGGAGAAAATGATATACCGTATCGGGACAGCAGAACTGTTAAAAGAAAAAATCAAAGCAGTAGGATAAAACCTCAGGAAGAACAGGAAATTACGAAGCAGGGAACGCAAATGGCATATGAACATCTGCTGGATGATATGACAGATGAACAGCGTCTTGTGGCGGCATGTCTTAAAGATGGTGATCTGCATTCTGATGAGATCGCACTGGCAACAGATATTGATTCGTTTCAGGTTCTTGCGATACTTACCGAGCTTGAAATTATGGGAGCCGCAGAGCTCAGACCTGACAATAAGTACAGGCTTTGCTGAAAGCTTTCAGTGAGAATTTTTAAGAAAGGAGATTTTTTTCGTAATTTACGGAAAAATATTATATAGATATGTCAGATTTAGTAATAGTTGAGTCTCCTGCCAAGGCAAAGACAATAAAAAAATATCTTGGCGGAAATTATGAAGTTGTTGCTTCAATGGGACATGTACGGGATTTGCCTAAATCCAAAATGGGTATAGACTTTGAAAATAATTTTGAACCCCAGTATGTGGACATGAAGGGCAAAGAGGACGTTATTAAGGAATTGAAGAAGTACGCTAAAAAAAGCGAACATGTTTACCTTGCAACTGACCCGGACCGAGAAGGAGAGGCTATTTCATGGCATATATCAAATATGCTGGGTCTGGATATTAACGATAATAACAGAGTGGAATTTAATGAGATTACAAAATCCGGTGTAAAGGCAGGAATGAGCAATCCTCATAAAATAGACCTTGACCTTGTTAACGCACAGCAGGCAAGACGTATTCTTGACAGAATAGTGGGATATAAGCTTAGTCCGTTTCTGTGGAAAAAGGTTAAGAGAGGACTTTCTGCCGGACGTGTTCAGTCGGTAGCGGTACGTCTTATAGTAGACAGGGAAAAGGAAGTAAAGGAATTTGTTCCTCAGGAATACTGGAGTATTGACGCTAAATTTACAGCGCCGTCCAGCCGTAAGGTTTTTGCCGCAAAGCTTTCTGCAATTGACGGTAAAAAAGCAGAACTTGCAAATAAAGAGCAAACTGACGAGGTTTTAAAAAGACTGGAAAACGCAGTATATACTGTTACTGATGTTAAAAAGAGAGTTACAAGAAAACAGCCTGCGCCGCCGTTTATTACTTCTACTTTACAGCAGGAAGCGTCTAAGCGAATGGGATTTCAGGCTAAGAGAACTATGAAAGCCGCTCAGGAGCTGTATGAAGGCGTTGAAATTGAGGGAATGGGCGCTGTGGGTCTCATAACCTATATGAGAACAGACAGTCTTAGAATTTCTGATGAAGCAAGAGATGCAGCCGCTAAATGCATAGAAGAAATTTACGGCAAGGAATATCTACCGCCGTCTCCAAGGGTATTTAAATCAAAGAAAAATGCTCAGGACGCACATGAAGCTATACGTCCGTCTCTGCCGGAGCTTACGCCGGACAGAGTCAAGGCAAGTCTTACTACCGACCAATTTAAGATATATAAGCTTATCTGGGAAAGATTTATTGCAAGCCAAATGGCAAATGCTCTTCTTGATACAGTGTCGGTAACGATTGAAGCAGAAGGCTGTACCTTTAAAGCGTCCGGTTATTCCGTTAAATTTGACGGTTTTACAAAGCTGTATGAAGAAAAGAAGGACAGTGAAGAAGAAAACAATAAAATGCTGCCCCCGATAAATAAGGAAGATATCTTGAAATTGAAAGAAATTCTGGGAAATCAACATTTTACACAGCCTCCTTCAAGATTTACAGAAGCTTCTCTAATTAAAACTATGGAAGAAAACGGTATAGGCAGACCTAGTACCTATGCTCCTACTATATCAACAATTATTTCACGTATGTATGTTGAACGTGACGGTAAGCAGCTTAGACCTACGGCATTAGGTGAAGTTACGACTGATCTTATGAAGGATCACTTCAAGCATATTGTGGACGCTAAATTTACTGCTAAAATGGAAAGCGATCTTGACGGGGTTGAAAGAGGAGAAACCAACTGGGTGGATACTCTGGACGTATTTTATAAGGACTTTGACAAGGTGCTTACAAAGGCTGAAAAAGCTATGGAGGGCAAAAGAGTTAAGGTACCTGACGAGGAAACAGACGTTGAATGCGACCTCTGCGGAAGAAAAATGGTAATTAAAATCGGACGTTTCGGTAAGTTTCTTGCATGTCCTGGATTTCCTGAATGTAAAAATACTAAAAAAATCGTTCAGGCAACAAAGGGTACATGTCCTCTATGCGGCAGTAAGATTGTTCTTAAAAAGTCTAAAAAAGGAAGAAATTTTTATGGCTGCGACGGATATCCGGACTGTAATTTTATGACATGGAACGCTCCGGTTGAAGATAAGTGTCCGAAGTGCGGAAGCACACTTTTCAAAAAAGGCGGAAAATCCGGAAAGCTTTTATGTGAAAAGCCTGACTGCGGTTACGAAAGGAATCTTTGATGACAGTTAAAATTATCGGCGGAGGACTTGCCGGTTGTGAAGCGGCATGGCAGCTGGCCAGTGCAGGAATAAAGTCCTATATATATGAAATGAAACCTCATAAATATACGCCTGCGCACCATTATTCCGGTTTGGCAGAGCTTGTATGCTCCAATTCCCTGAAAGCGTCCAGACACGATTCGGCTGCCGGACTTCTCAAAGAAGAAATGGAAATTCTGGGTTCATTGATCGTACCATGCGCAAAGGAAAATGCCGTTGAGGCAGGAGGGGCGCTGGCAGTTGACAGAGAGAAATTCTCCGATGCAGTTACTGAAAAGATAAAACAGAATCCGCTTATAGAAATAATTGATGAGGAAGTAACCGAAATTCCGGACGGACCAGTTATTATAGCTACCGGTCCGCTTACTTTCGGAGAGCTTGCAGAAAGCATACGTGAAAAATGCGGCAATTATCTCAGCTTCTTTGATGCAGCCGCTCCTATCGTGACGTTTGAAAGTCTTGATATGGAAAAGGTATTCTTTGCATCACGCTATGACAGAGGGGACGCAGACTATATAAATTGTCCCATGAACAAGGAAGAATATCTTGCTTTTTATAATGCGTTGATTTCTGCTGAATCCGCACCTTTAAAAGAATTTGACAAAAGAGATTTCAAGGTGTATGAGGGCTGTATGCCTGTGGAGGTACTTGCCAAAAGAGGCGAGGATACCATGCGTTTCGGTCCGTTAAAGCCAGTGGGACTGATCGACAAGCGTACAGGAAAGCGCCCTTATGCCGTGGTTCAGCTGAGAAAAGAAAATGCAGAAGGGACTATGTATAATCTTGTAGGATTTCAGACAAACCTGAAATTCGGTGAGCAGAAGAGAGTGTTTTCAATGATCACAGGTCTGGATAATGCTGAGTTTGTAAGATATGGGGTTATGCATCGTAATTCGTTTATTGACAGTCCAAGACTGTTGAAACCATCATACAGCCTGAAAAGTGACCCGGATATATTTTTTGCCGGACAAATTACCGGTGTTGAAGGATATATTGAATCTGCGGCAAGCGGAATAATGGCGGGGATCAATATGGCAAGGTATTTAAACAGCGAACAGTCGCTGATACTTCCTCCTGAAACTATGATCGGCGCATTGACTGCATATATCAGCGGAGGGTGCAGCGGTGACTTTCAGCCGATGGGTTGTAATATGGGTATTTTGCCTGATCTTCCGGAAAGAATAAAGGATAAAAAATTAAAATATAAAGCTTATGCGGACCGTGCGATAGACGCTCTGGAACGTACAGTAAATAAAAAAGGTTGACGTATATGAATATAATTGTAGACGCTTTCGGGGGAGATAATGCTCCTCTGGAAGTAATTAAAGGCTGCCGTATGGCACAGGAAAAACTTGGAATTGATATAACACTTACAGGAAACAAAAATATAATTGCCAAGACTGCTGCGGATAATGGAATTGATATAAGCGGCATGATAATAGAGCATTCGGATTCAGTAATTGATATTCATGAGGAACCGTCTGAGATTTTAAAAAGCCGTAATGGTTGCTCAATGGCTGTAGGGCTGAAATTGTTAAGCGAGGACAAGGGAGATGCATTTGTGTGTGCAGGAAGTACCGGAGCGCTGGTAGTCGGTTCTACATTTATAGCCAAAAGAATCAAAGGTATAAAAAGAGCTGTGCTTGCGCCTATTCTGCCTACGGCAAGGGGACATGTTATGCTGGTGGACGGAGGAGCGAATATTGACTGCCGACCCGAAATGCTGGTGCAATTTGCTTTAATGGCGTCTGCATATATGGAAAAGGTAAAAGGTATAAAAAAACCCAAGGTAGGTCTTATAAATGTGGGTGCAGAAGATACTAAGGGACGTGAACTGGAGATTGAAGCATACAAGCTTCTTGAAAATGCTCCTGTTAATTTCTGCGGAAACCTTGAAGCCAGAGATCTGCCAAAGGGTGATTTTGACGTTGCAGTATCCGACGGTTTTACTGGTAATGTAGCGCTGAAGTTATATGAGGGAATGGGTTCGTTTTTTTCCGGAGAGCTGAAAAGTATTTTTTCCGGAGGAATTTTGTCAAAGCTTTCTGCTCTTATGGTTATGGGTAAAATAAAAAAATTCAAAAAACGTATGGATTACACCGAAGAGGGCGGAGCAGTTTTAATGGGAATATCAAAACCTGTTATAAAGGCTCACGGAAGCTCTGACGCCAAGGCTTTTTATAATGCTGTCAGACAGGCTAAAAATTGTGTTGACGGCGGTGTTACGGAAACCATCGTTAAATCCATAAAAAAGTAAACAGAGGAAAAGTGATATGGAAAATTTAGACAAAAATTTGGAAGAATTTCAAGGAAAAATCAGATATTATTTTAATGATAAGGAATTGCTTATAGAAGCTTTATCTCATTCTTCTTATGCAAATGAAAAAAGAAAAGGAAGAAATAGCAATGAACGTCTTGAATTTTTGGGGGACAGCGTTTTATCAATTGTTGTTTCACAGTATTTGTTTGAACATTTTACGCATCTTCCGGAAGGAGAGCTTACAAAAATAAGAGCGTCGCTGGTATGTGAAAAATCACTTTATGAATTTGCTAAGCAGATAGATCTAGGAGAGCATATTCTTCTGGGAAAAGGCGAGGAAAATACCGGCGGACGTGAAAGAGTTTCTATTCTTGCGGACGCTTTTGAAGCGGTAATAGCGGCGGTTTTTCTTGACGGGGGTCTTGAAGCGGCAAGAAGACATATTTTAAAGTTTATTCCTAAGGATATTGATGACCGTAAACCAGTATCTTTCAGTGATCATAAAACTATTTTACAGGAAATTATACAGAAAAATCCTGAGGAAAAGGTTGAATATAAGCTTGTAGGACAGTCCGGACCGGATCATAATAAGGCGTTTAAAGTTCAGGTACGCCTTAATTCAAACGTTATAGGAACGGGCATTGGAAGAAGCAAAAAGGAAGCTGAGCAGATGGCTGCAAAGGAAGCTCTGGAGCTTATGGGTTATGAGTCATTGTAATATTTCTATTTTTGTACCCCATGCAGGCTGTCCTCATCAGTGCAGCTTCTGTAATCAAAAAACAATAAGCGGTCAGTCATATGCTCCGAAAGCAAATGATGTACATCGGATATGCCGTCAGGCTGTAACAGAGGTAAAGGATAAGGAAAACAGTGAGATTGCTTTTTTCGGCGGCAGCTTTACTGCAATTGACAGAGATTATATGGTTTCTCTACTTGACGCTGCAAAATGCTATTTGGGTGAATACGGTTTTAAGGGAATAAGAATCTCCACACGTCCTGATTTTATAGATAGGGAAATTCTTGATATTTTAAAATCATACGGTGTGACATCAATAGAACTTGGTGCTCAGAGTATGGCAAATCATGTTCTTAAGGCAAATGAAAGAGGTCACACGGCTGAGGACGTTTATAGAGCGTCGGTTCTTATTCGTGAATACGGCTTTGAGCTGGGACTTCAGATGATGGTTGGTCTTTATAAAAGCAGTGTTAATGACGAACTTAAAACTATGGAAAGTATTATTGAAATCTGTCCCGATACAGTCAGAATTTATCCGGTCGTTGTACTGAAGGGAACTAAGCTTGCAGAACTTTATGAAAGCGGAAAGTATAAATTAATGTCTTTTGATACGGTTGTTGAGCTTTGCAGTAATATGCTTGAGGAATTTCATATGCAGGGCATTGATGTTATAAAGTGCGGACTTCATGCGTCTGACGGGGTAGAGGGTGATATGATTTCAGGATTTTATCATCCGGCGTTTAAAGAACTTAGTGAGAGCAGGATTTATCGGAGAAAAATGGAAAAAATCATTGCTGAAGGTTATAATAACAGTATAGTAAAAGTAATGAAATGCCGATTCAGTCAAGTGACCTTTGCAGTGAATCCGTCATGTATAAGCAAAGCGCTGGGGCATAAAAAGTCAAATATAGAATATTTCAGAAAACAAAATAATGTAGATATAAAAGTAGTGGGAGATGAAGATATCCCGAAATATCAGTGTGAAATCAGAGGTTGACATATGTATTTAAAATCATTGGAATTACAGGGCTTTAAGTCCTTTCCGGATAAAATAAAGCTTACCTTTGACAAGGGTCTTACAGCAGTTGTAGGACCCAACGGCAGCGGAAAAAGTAATATCGGCGATTCTGTAAGATGGGTTCTGGGGGAGCAATCCACTAAAACACTTCGGGGAAACAAAATGGAAGATGTTATTTTTTCCGGTACTGTTGCCAGAAAACCTGTAGGTTTTGCTATGGTAACGCTGAATATAGATAATTCCGACAGGGAGCTTAACAGTGATGATGACGAAGTAAGCGTTACAAGAAAGCTTTACAGAAGCGGTGAAAGCGAATATAAAATAAACGGCAAAAACGTACGTCTTAAGGATATAAACGAGTTGTTTATGGATACTGGTCTGGGGCGTGACGGTTACTCGATTATAGGACAGGGAAGAATTGCTGAAATTGTCAGTGCAAAGAGTAATGAACGGCGTGATATATTTGAAGAAGCGGCAGGTATTTCCAAGTTCAGATATAAGAAAGTCGAGGCGGAAAGAAAGCTTGCTGCCGCACAGGATAATCTGTTAAGGCTTAACGATATAGTAGCAGAACTTGAAGGACGTGTAGTGCCTCTTAAAATTCAGTCTGAAAAGGCAAAAAAGTTTGTTGTGCTTGCCCAGCAGAAAAAGACGCTGGAAATTTCTGTTTGGGTCAATCGTCTGGAGGAACTTATATCAAAGCTTGACGAGCTTGAAAACGCACTGCTTATCAATAAAACAGAATATGAAAATATACAGAATGATATTGAGCGTGAAGAACTCAAAATTCAGGACGGTTACAGAAAAATTCAGGAGAGTACCGTAAACATTGAAGATTTGAGAGAAAAAATCCTTCAGACCGAACAATTTTCATCGGAGTATAAATCTGATATAGCGGTATGTGAAAATGATATTGCCCATAGTGAAGGCTCTTTGGCTTCTGTGAGGGAACAGCAGAAGAATCAGTCGGCTTATAAGGAAAAGATTAGTAAACAAATTGAAGAAAAAATAACACAGATTGAAGAAATAAAAAAACAGTCTGAGAGTATTGAAACGCAGCTTGAACAAGTTAAGAAAAGTTTTGAAGAAGCTCAGCGTGAAGCGGACAGTATCGGTAAAAGCTCTGATATGACTGGTAATGAAATAAATAATCTGTATATAAAGCTCAGTGAATTTCGTTCGGAAATTGGCAATTCTGATTCATCGGCACAGGACGCTGACGAACAGCTGGAAATGCTGCAAAATCAAAGGAAACAGCTGAGTGAACTTGCAGAGCAGTACGGTAAAGAGAAAGATGAGATTTCCGACGGTATAAGAGTATTGAAAGAAAAGTCCGAGGAATTGAGAAACAAATTTGTCGGACTGACAAAGCTTTATAATGACAAGCAGAAAAAGCTTTCCGATTACAAAAAAGAAAGTGAAAACATACTTTTTGATATAAGATCAAAAGAACAGAGAAAAAAACTTCTGATCGACCTTGAAAATAATATGGAGGGGTTTGCCAAAAGCGTCAGGGAGATAATAAAAGCATCCTCCGGAGGAAGAATAAGCGGAATCAGAGGAACGGTAGCTCAGCTTATTAATGTAAAGCAGGAATATGCGACCGCTATTGAAACTGCTTTGGGCGGAGCTATGCAGAACATAATTGTTGAGGATGATACTGCTGCAAAACGCTGTATAAGAATGCTTAAGGAACAGAGAATGGGACGTGCCACATTTTTGCCTATGACTTCGGTTAGAGGAAATGTGCTTAATGAACAGCGTCTTTATTCGGAAAACGGTTTTGTTTCAATGGCAAACGAACTGGTTGAATTTGACGAGCAGTACAGAGGAATTGTCAATTCTCTGCTGGGACGTACTGCAGTAGCGGACGATATTGACAGTGCGGCAATGATCGCTAAAAAATTCGGCTATAAATTCAGAATAGTAACTCTGGACGGTCAGGTCGTCAATGCCGGAGGTTCGTTTACAGGCGGTTCTGCCGTGCATTCAGCCGGTGTGTTTTCACGTAAAAATGAGCTTGAAAGTATTGAAAAGGATATAGAAAGTTTGAATGTAAAGCGTTCGGAAGCAGAATTGAAAACTCAGAGGCTTGCCGATGAAACAGCAAAGCTGGCAAGGCAGTCTGAGGAAATAAAGGAAGAGTTGGCTGTACTGACTCAGGATAAAATCAGATTTGATTCTGAGCTTGCCCGTGTATGCGCACTGGAAAAACAAACTGTTTCTCAGGCTGAGGATTTTGAAAACAGATTTAATAGTCTTCAGGAGAAAAAGAAAAATGCTTTGGAAAACGCTAAGAATGCACAGGAGAAATTTGAAGAAATAAGAAACCGTATTCGTATTGCAGAGGAAAATCTTGTTAAGGAACAGGGCAGAAAGGAATCTGTGAGAAACCGCAGAGAGTCTCTTTCTGCTGAAATGTCAGAACTGAAAATAAAATCTGCTGAGCTTGCTAAGGATTATGAATCTTCGCAGAGAGAGCTTGAGACCTTGAAATCCGGTATGACTGATACGGCTGAAAATCTGGGTAGACTGTCTGAAGAAGAAAAAAGCCTGGAACAGACTATTAAAGAAAAGAAAGAACTTATAGAAGAACGCAAACAGCAACTGGAAAATGTTAAAACTACTATTGAAACCTGCAATACCGATATAAAAAAATGGCAGAATATTCATCGTGAACAGGATATGTATGTTACAAATTTAAGAAACGGAATGAAGGCGCTTAATGACGCTAAAGAAAAGTATTCCGGTGAGATTTCTAAAATTGATGAACGTAAAATATCTGCGCAGCGTGATTATGACAGTATAATCAATCAGCTTTACGAGGTGTATGAGATGACTCGTTCTGAAGCGGAAAATGCGGCTGAAAAAATTAATGACCGTATGGCGGCTCAGAAAGAGCTTAATGAAATCAAAATGAAAATACGTGCTCTTGGAAATGTAAACGTAGGCGCTATTGAAGAATACAAGGAAGTTTCTGAAAGATTTAAGTTTTTGTCCGAACAGCTTACAGATGTCAGAACCTCCAAGCGTGACCTTGAAAAGCTTATTGAAGATTTGACTGGAGATATGTGCCGTATATTTGCGGAAAGCTTTGTGATTATAAATAATAACTTCAAGTCTATTTTTACGGAGTTGTTCGGAGGCGGAAAGGCAGAGCTTGTACTTACCGATCCTGAAAATGTTCTGGAATCGGGGATCGAAATCAGAGTAGCGCCGCCGGGAAAGGTGATAAAAAATCTTATTTCACTGTCCGGGGGAGAGCAGTCGTTTGTTGCGATATGTATTTATTTTGCTATACTTAAACTTAAGCCTGCGCCTTTTTGTATTCTTGATGAAATTGACGCCGCACTTGACGAAGTCAATGTTAAGAAATACGCACAGTATCTGAAAAAGTTTACAGATAAAACTCAATTTGTACTGGTAACTCACAGGCGAAGCGCCATGGAGGAAGCTAATGTTCTTTACGGCGTTACAATGCAGGAAGACGGTATTTCAAAGCTTCTGAAAATGGAACAGGTTGATATTGAAAATACAGCTCAATAGTCGGGAGGATTTAGATTATGGGATTTTTCAGTAAGATTAAAGACGGTCTTAAAAAAACCAAGGAATCAATGGTAAAGAAGATGCAGAAGGTTGTAAATTCCTTTACCAAAATTGATGAGGAATTATTTGAACAGCTGGAAGAAACAATGATAATGAGTGATATGGGTGTCGAAACTTCTGTTCAGATATGTGAAGAGCTCAGAAAAAGAATCAAGGAAAGAGGAATTACAGATCCGTCAGTTATAATGGAACTTATTCAGGAAATTGTTGCTGAAATGATGGGAGACGATATTGAACTTGATTTGTCATCAAAACCATCTGTTATAATGGTTATAGGCGTTAACGGTGCAGGAAAGACTACTACGATCGGTAAGATGTGTCATCAGTTTATAAATGACGGTAAAAAGGTCGTTGTTGCCGCTGCCGATACCTTCCGTGCCGCAGCTATTGATCAGCTTCAGGTATGGACTGACCGTGCCGGTGCAGATATTGTAAAGCATGCGGAGGGTTCTGATCCGGCGTCTGTTGTCTTTGACGCTATTGCTGCCGCTAAGGCAAGAAACTGTGATGTACTCATATGTGATACCGCAGGCAGACTTCACAATAAGAAAAATCTCATGGACGAACTTGCCAAAATGAACAGAATTATTGAAAGGGAAGCCCCGGACAGTTCAAAGGAAGTTCTTCTGGTGCTGGACGCTACGACCGGTCAGAACGCTGTTAATCAGGCAAGACTGTTTAAAGAGGTTGCACCTATTTCAGGTATCGTACTTACCAAGCTTGACGGTACAGCAAAGGGCGGTATTGTAATTTCTATTAAAAATGAATTGGGGATACCTGTTAAACTGATCGGTGTCGGAGAAAAGATTGATGATCTTCAGCCTTTTAACAGCAGAGATTTTGTAAGGGCATTATTTGAAAGTACTTCACAGACGGTACAGACAGAAGAGGAAAATGAAAATGAGCAATAAAAAAATAATTCTTGCAAGCAACAATAAGGGAAAAATCAGGGAAATTCAAGAAATACTGAGCCTCTTGGGATATGAAATTATTTCCATGAGGGATTCAGGAATTGATATTAATATTGAAGAAAACGGAAAGACTTTTAAGGAAAATGCAGGAATAAAAGCAAAAGCAATTTATGAGATCAGTCATACTGCCGTTATTGCCGACGATAGCGGTCTGGAAGTGGATTATTTAAACGGCGCTCCGGGAGTGTATTCTCACAGATATGCCGGAGAAAACGCTACAGATGAAGACAGAAACAACAAGTTACTATCAGAGCTTTCTGGTATTCCTGAGGAAAAAAGAGGAGCGGCATTTGTCTGCGAGATCTGCTATATTGACGAGGTTGGCACAGAGCAGTATGTAAGAGGAGAATGCAGAGGTAAGATAGGGTATGAACCTATAGGCGAAAACGGTTTTGGATACGATCCGCTTTTTATGTACGGTGAAAAATCATTTGCGGAAATTTCAGCAGAAGAAAAAAATAAAATCAGTCATAGGGCAGACGCTTTAAGAAAGCTTTGCAGTATTTTGAAATGATGAAAGGAAAAATAAATGCTAAACAGTAAACAGAGAGCAGCGCTGCGTGGAATCGCGAGCAATTACGAAACAATATTTCAAATCGGTAAGGGCGGTATTTCCGAAACCTTGATTTCACAGGTGAACGACGCACTGAGAAAAAGAGAACTTATAAAGCTTCGTGTACTGGACAACAGTATGTATACAGCCAGAGAAGCAGCAGAAGAAATCGCATCAAAAACAGGCTCGGAAGTAGTGCAGGTGATCGGCAGCAGATTTGTTCTTTTTAAGAGAAATCCTAAAGAGCCGGTTATAGAAATTAAACTGTAATATGGCGAAAATCGGACTTTTCGGAGGAAGCTTTAATCCGATTCATAACGGACATATAAATCTTGCAGTAAGCGTCAGAAATGAATTGAAGCTTGATAAGGTAATATTTATTCCGTCGGGAACTGCACCGCATAAATCCAGCAATGAATATGTATTGGCTGAGGATAGATTAGAAATGTGCCGTCTGGCACTTGAAAATTATGATGACTTTGAAATAAGTGATTACGAGTTATGCAGACAGGGAAAAAGTTATACTGTATATACAGTAAGACATTTCAAACAGCTTTATCCGTATGATGAATTGGTTTTGATGGTCGGAAGCGATATGCTTTTGACTTTTGATCAATGGTATGAATATCGTGAAATACTTGGGAAAGTAACTTTAGCAGCAATTTCACGTTGTGGTACAGATTTAAACCAATTGTATAAAATGTCTGAAAAGTTGAACTTGTTTGGCAAGACAATTGTTGTAAATGCCAGTGCCGTTACAATATCCTCCACAAAAATACGAAAAATGATAAAAAATAATGAAGATATATCTTGCTATTTAAACGGAAAAGTAGTAAAATATATTATGCTGAAAAATCTGTATTCATAACAGCAGGATTTAGTATTAAATATTAAATTGGTATTTTTTAAACCGGAGGAATATAATTATGTATTCTTTGGAAGAATTAAAATCTTTTCTTAAAAAAAGACTTTCCAAAAAACGCTTTATTCATTCGCTGAATGTGGCAGACGAAGCTTATAAGCTTGCGGGAATGTATGGGGAAGATCCCGACAAAGCTTATCTTGCAGGACTTCTTCATGATATCTGTAAAGAAAGTCCGGCGGCAGAACAGGAAGAACTGATGCTTAAAGGGAATATGAATATTTCCGGAACTGAATTGGCGTCAAAAGCTTTGTGGCATGGTCCGGCAGGAGCTTATTTTATTAAATCTGAATTAGGGATTAATGACAGTGATATATTGAATGCTGTAAGGTATCATACAATAGGAAGATCAGGTATGTCAAAGATTGAGGAAATTATTTATATGGCTGATCTTATTTCCGATGACAGGGACTATAAAGATGTTGATAAGATGCGTAAGCTTGCATATTCGGATTTTGAGAGGGCTATGTATGAAGCAGTCAGTTATTCAATAGAAAGCGTTTTAAAAAAGCAGGGTTATATTCCTGAATGTACTGTTAATTTATATAATCAATATTCATATATCTATTCAGTGCACAAGAAGAATAAGGAGAAAAATGATGGCAAAAAATAATAAGAATACAAGTAAAAACCGCATGTCCGATACGGTTAATAAAAAACCTAAGATGAAAAAGAAAAAATCTTCCCTTAAGGAAAAGATCATAATTGCAGTATCGATTATTGCTGCTGTAATAATAATTGCTGTCATGGTTCTTAATATTCCGATAATTCCTGTTGAAAGAACAAAGGACGGTCTTACATATACAGAGCATATCTCTATAATAAGATGGATAAAGGAACTTCAGCCTATGGCAGGTACAGAAGGGCTTTTATCCGCCGACCCGAACAGTTATGAATTAAACAGCGGTGCGGAATCAGTTGACGATAAGCGTGATTTTACGAACGATCAGATAATTGAAGGACAGTTTACGGTTCTGCTTCTGGGATTTGATGAGGATCGTTCAAATTCGGATGTTATGATGCTGTTCCATTTTGATATTATCAATGATAAGATAAATATTCTTCAAATACCAAGAGACAGTTTTGTACCGGATTATACGTACAGTGAAAATGGCAAGATTAACAGCGTGTATACGTTAGGTGATGAAAATCTGATACCGATCCAGCGAGTTGTTGATGCCGTAAGAGATACTTTCGGCATTCCAATTGACAGATATATAACTACAGGATGCGCTGATATTGTAGATATGGTTGATTTGGTCGGAGGCATTCCGATAGATCTTCCTGAAGATGTATTCTATTCATATGATAAAATTCTTTATGCCGGTGAACAGGTGCTTAACGGTGAACAGGCAGAATTGTTTGTTCGTGCAAGAAAAGGATACATGGAAGGCGATATCGGACGTGTAAAAGCACAGAGAATATTTATGGCTGCCTGTATGGAAAAAGCTCTTAATATGGGAACAGTTGAATTGACTAAATTCCTTACAGAAGTGTATAATAAAGGATATATAGGCACTGATCTGACTTTGCAGGAAATGAGTATTCTTGCAGACTTCGGAAGCAATATGAATCTTGACGATGTTACGGTTCAGATGGTTCCGGGTGAAGCGACCGAGTATAACGGATATTCAGTGTGGTCTATCCATAAAAATGCAACTATTGATGTTATAAACGAATATTTCAGACCGTATCAGCCTGATTTAAGCTATGATTCCCTGCCTATTACAGAGCTTATTGAAAGCGATTATTATACTACCGATGTTTATGATGAGAATCAGGATACTTTACAAGATATTGCAGACGGAGCTACCCCGGGAGAGAGCAAAAAGAAAACTACGGAAACTTCATCTTCTGAGGAAAGCAGTTATGACGGCTATGATGATTATGATTATAATCAGGAGGAAAACTACGGATACTAATTAAACGTAAAGGAGATAATATATGACTCAAAAGGAAATGCTGAAAACTATAATCAGTACTCTTGATAAAAAGAAAGCGGAAAGTATTCAGGCTATAAAAATTTCAGATCTGACTATACTTGCAGATTATTTTATTATTGCAAGCGGAAATAGTTCGACTCAGACAAGAACTTTGGCAGAGGAAGTTGAGTACCAAATGTCTCAGGCAGGTGTTGAGCCAAACAGAAAGGAAGGCTATAACGGTTCAAACTGGGTAATACTTGATTACGGCGATATAGTTGTTCACATTTTTTATAAAGAAACAAGGGATTATTATCAGCTTGAAAGACTGTGGGCTGACGGTGAAAAAATAGACATTGAGGAATATGTAATTGAGGAGTGAATTACATGAATACAAACAATCAGACGGGACGAAATATTTCATTGATAGTCGGCGCTTATTTTATTTTAAAATCAGTGATTAATCTGATTCTCGGCGGAGGTGTATCCGATATAGTAATTGCAGTTGCTGAAGCGGCTGCACTCTATACCGGTCTTATGTACTTGAATTATGTTGTTGCAGCAGTTGCGGCGCTTATAGTAATTATACACCTTCCTGCAAACATAAGTCATTTTACAGATAATTGGATATATCTTCTTGAGGGTGTAATTGATATTATATTTGCAGTAATAATCTGTATAAATCCAAATGTTAAAGAACATTTTACAAACAAGTGGTCAAGTAACTCCGGCAGTAAGTAAAATAAGTTGGAATTGATATAAATTAATTGTTAAAGAGGAATGATATAATGAGTGAGAAGTATAATTTTACTGCCATTGAAAAAAAATGGCAGAGGTACTGGGATGAACACAATACTTTCAGAGCGGGTACTGACTATTCAAAGCCAAAATTTTATGCTCTGGTAGAGTTTCCTTATCCATCGGGACAGGGGTTGCATATCGGTCACCCGCGTCCTTATACTGCTATGGACATAGTTTCCAGAAAAAGACGCCTGGAGGGATATAATGTACTGTTCCCCATGGGCTGGGACGCTTTTGGTCTCCCTACAGAAAATTACGCTATTAAAAATAAAATTCACCCTGCCATAGTGACGGAAAAGAATATTGCACATTTTAAGGAACAGCTGAAAATGCTCGGACTTTCCTTTGACTGGGAAAGAGAGGTAAATACAACTTCACCGGAATATTATAAATGGACTCAGTGGATTTTCCTTCAGATGTTCAAAAAAGGACTTGCCTATAAAAAGGAAATGGCAGTAAACTGGTGTACTTCATGCAAGGTGGTACTTGCTAATGAAGAAGTTGTGGGCGGCTGCTGTGAACGCTGCGGCGGAGAGGTAATAAGAAAGGTTAAATCACAGTGGATGTTGAAAATTACCGAGTATGCCCAGAGACTTCTTGACGATCTTTCAGAAGTAAATTATCTTGATAAAATTAAATCTACACAAACAAACTGGATCGGACGTTCTACAGGTGCGGAGGTTAATTTTGAATCTACTGCCGGAGATATTCTGACCGTTTATACTACAAGACCGGATACTCTTTTCGGTGCTACATACATGGTAATTGCACCGGAGCATCCGTACATAGAAAAATGGGCTGACAAGCTTGAAAATATGGATGAAATCAAGGCTTATCAGGATATGGCTGCCAAAAAGTCTGATTTTGACAGGACGGAAATGAACAAGGATAAAACAGGTGTCGAACTGAAAGGCGTTAAGGGTATAAATCCTGTGAACGGCAGGGAGATTCCTATATTTATTTCAGACTATGTTCTTATGTCTTATGGTACGGGCGCTATTATGGCTGTACCGGCTCATGATACCCGTGACTATGATTTTGCAAAGGTTTTCGGTCTGCCGATCATTGAAGTGGTAAAGGGCGGAGACGTTGAAAAAGAAGCGTTTACTGACTGCGCTACAGGTACAATGACAAACAGCGGATTTTTAGACGGATTGTCTGTTGAGGACGCAAAGGTGAAGATTAAGGAATGGCTTGAAGAAAACGGCAAGGGTACTTCAAAGGTAAACTACAAGCTCAGAGACTGGGTATTCTCACGTCAGCGATACTGGGGCGAGCCGATTCCGGTGGTTTACTGTGAAAAGTGCGGCTATGTAGGACTTCCTGAAAGCGAGCTTCCTCTGACGCTTCCTGATGTCGATAGCTATATGCCTACAGATAACGGTGAAAGTCCGTTGGCAACACTTGACAGCTTTATTAATACAACATGCCCGCACTGCGGCGGTCCGGCAAAGAGAGAAACTGATACAATGCCTCAGTGGGCTGGATCTTCGTGGTATTTCCTGAGATACTGCGATCCGGACAATAAAAATGAACTTGCTTCAAAGGAAGCTCTTGATTACTGGATGCCGGTCGACTGGTATAACGGCGGCATGGAGCATACAACTCTTCACTTGCTGTATTCACGTTTCTGGCATAAGTTCCTTTATGATATCGGTGTTACAACAACTAAAGAGCCTTACATGAAGCGTACTTCACATGGCATGATTCTAGGTGAGGACGGACAGAAAATGTCTAAATCCAGAGGAAATGTTATCAATCCTGATGATGTTGTAAAGGAATACGGAGCTGATACGCTTCGTCTTTACGAGATGTTTATCGGTGACTTTGAAAAAACCGCTCCGTGGAGTCCTTCAAGTATTAAGGGCTGCAAGAGATTTCTTGACAGAGTATGGTCATTGCAGGATTGCATTATTGACGGTGATGATTACAGAGAATCCCTTATTGCGTCATTCCATAAGACGATAAAAAAGGTAAGCGAAGATATAGAAAACCTGAAATTCAATACGGCAATTGCAGCTATGATGGCATTGCTGAATGAAATTACCGCAACAGGTAAAATTAACCGTGCAGAACTGAAAACACTGCTGATACTTCTCAATCCTTTTGCACCTCATATGACAGAGGAAATGTATGAAAATAATTTTGACGGAGTACTCAATGAACAGCAATGGGTTAAATACAATGAGTCTCTGTGCATTGAAAACACGGTTGAGATTGTAGCGCAGGTGAACGGTAAAATCAAGGCAAAGCTTGTGGTTCCTGTTGACGGTGACAAGGAAGAAATTCTTGCAGCTGCACTGAAAGATGATAAAGTAAATGAAGCAATTGATGGAAAAAGTATTATAAAACAGATATATGTACCAAATAAATTGGTTAATTTTGTTGTAAAGTAACAAAATTTTAAAACTGAACTTGACATATATAAATGTTTATGATAAAATAAAATGTATATTAAATGTAACATATTTCTGCTGTTGCAGTAAGAACAAGGTTTGATAACTGACATTCGCATTTTATGTGAAATGATTAGTATAAAATTCAGATTTTAAAATCTGAAAAACCTCTGTCTTTGGGGCAAAGGGAGGGAAAATAGTGGCAGAAGTTCGCGTTGGAAAGAACGAATCATTAGATACAGCTCTTAAACGTTTTAAGAGATCCTGTGCTAAGGACGGTGTTATCGCTGAAGTTCGTAAGAGAGAACACTACGAAAAGCCTTCAGTAAAGCGTAAGAAAAAGTCTGAGGCAGCTCGTAAACGCAAATATTAATTTGCATAAAGGCAATTGTAATTGCCTGATGATTAAAAGACAAAAAAGCGGGCGTAAGCTCGCTTTTTCGTTTATACGTTTTAGTTTCTTGTGAAATCGACATAAAAATAGTGTATAATATTATGGCGGAATTGATTAAGGAAGTTCTGCTTTAACGGAAAGGATTACCAATATGCTGTTCAGAGCTGATTTTGCGTTTAAAAGCGTACTGGAAATATCACCTGAGTTTCTTCAGAAACAGAATATAAGAGGACTGCTGCTGGATCTTGACAATACTCTTACAACTCATGACAATCCCAAACCGGCTGACGGTGTTCTTGACTGGATTGCAGAAATTAAGGACAGAGGAGTTAAAATGGTCATAGTTTCAAATAATCATCCACCCAGAGTGAAGCCTTTTGCGGACATGCTGGGACTTGATTTTATTTGTGAGGGTAAAAAACCGCTTTCAAGCGGATTCAACCGTGGGCAGAAAATGATGAATATTCCGTTTTCTCAGCTTGCGGTGGTCGGCGACCAGATTTTTACCGATATACTTGGTGCGAATCTGAAAAGAGTAAGAGGAATTTTTGTTTACCCTATAGAACATGAAAAAACTGCCTTTTTTAAACTTAAGAGGTGGGCGGAAAAACCATTCCTGCCGAAGATAATATAAAGTAATTAAAAATAATAGCTATTTTGAATAAAAAATGGAGGATAAGCATGTCAGCTAAATTCGGACCTGCGGGAAACTCAGACAGTTTTTCTGCAAAATATAAATCATCGTCTGACGCACCTGTGTTCCTGAAAGAAATGGGACTGGACTGTTATGAATATCAGTGCGGAAGGGGAGTCAGAGTAAGCGATAAGGCAGCAGAGGCAATACGTTCAAAGGCTGAAGAAAATGGTATAGGATTGTCATTGCATGCACCGTATTTTATATCTCTTTCGTCCGTTGAACCGGAAAAGCGTGATAACAGCATAAATTACATACTGCAAAGCTGTGACGCCGCTATGAGAATAGGTGCGGACAGAATTGTCATTCACAGCGGTTCGTGTTCAAAAATGACCCGTGAGGAAGCGTTGGAGCTTGCTAAGGACACCTTGACTCGTGCAAGACAGCAGGCGGTTGAACAGGGATTTGAAAAAATTCATTTTTGTCCTGAAACAATGGGAAAAACTAATCAGCTGGGTAATCTTACCGAAGTACTCGAAATGTGCAGACTGGACGATACTTTTATTCCCTGCATAGATTTCGGTCATCTTAATGCCAGAACATTCGGAGGTATAAAATGCGGCGATGACTATGAAAAAATGCTGGACGAGGTTGAAAATGCTTTAGGAGCTGACAGACTTAAAGTGTTTCACAGTCATTTTTCTAAAATTATGTATACAAATCCAGGCGGAGAAAAAAAGCATCTGACGTTTGAAGATAATGAGTATGGTCCGGATTTTGAACCCCTTATGGAAATCATTGCAAAGAAAAATCTTTCACCCGTATTTATATGCGAAAGCTCGGGTACTCAGGCGGAGGACGCATTGAAAATGAAAGAAAATTATTTAAGCTATAAATAAGAGAGGCGGTATTTATGAAAAAAATACTTGTGATAAACGGTCCTAATCTGAATCTTCTCGGAGAACGTGAACCGGGAATTTACGGTGACGATACATATGAATCCCTTTGTGAAATGATTATGGATAAGGCTGATGAAATGAATATTAAATGCGAGATTTTTCAGTCCAATCATGAGGGAGCAATAATTGATAAGCTTCATTCGGCAAGAATGAATTTTAATGGTGTTATACTCAATGCAGGAGCTTACACCCATTACAGTTATGCAATTCGTGATGCAATTTCTGCAATAAGTATTCCGGTTGTTGAAGTGCATATAAGTAATGTTTTTGCAAGAGATGAATTCAGAAAAAATTCTGTTATCGCTCCTGTGTGCAAGGGAAGTATTTCTGGCTTTGGATTTTCTTCTTATTTTCTGGCAATGGACGCATTGGTGAAGTACTATGGATAGAATTAATCGTATTGTACTCCCCGAAAATGCTGACGGTGCGCTGATAACTTCAGACATTAACAGAAGGTATTTTACCGGAATGAAATCGTCGGCAGGCATGTTACTGATATTCAAAGAGTGCGCTTATCTTATCATTGATTTTAGATATATTGAAAAAGCAAGAAATACTGTTAAAAACTGTACTGTAATGGAACAAGAAAACCTTACGGAACAGATCAACAGTCTTATGAAAAAACACAATGCAAAATCTCTTGCAGTGGAATCAATGGATATGACACTTAGCAGAATGAGTTTTCTTGAAAAAAAATTTCCGGATATTGAATTCATAAAATCCGATGAACTCAGCAATAATATTTATGATATGAGGACTATTAAATCTGCTGAGGAAATTGAAAAAATTCACAAAGCACAGGAAATTGCTGAAAAAGCATTCGATGAAATACTTGGATTTATTAGTCCGGGAGTTACAGAGCGTGAAATTGCTCTGAAATTGGACAGCTGCATGCTTGAAAACGGTGCCGAGGGACTGTCATTTGAGACAATTGCTCTTGCCGGAGCAAATACGTCTATGCCTCATGGAGTACCGGGAAATTATAAGGTGAAAAACGGTGATTTTGTACTTATGGATTTCGGTGCAGTCTATGATGGGTACCACAGCGATATGACAAGAACAGTCTGCGTGGGACAGCCTTCGGAGAAAATGGGAAAGATTTATGATATAGTACTTAAAGCACAGCTGGAAGCTCTGAAAAAAGTTAAATCCGGTATAACCGGCAGTGAGCTGGACGGTTATGCTAGGGATATTATTGATGAATCGGGTTATGGAGATTTCTTCGGACATTCTCTGGGTCACGGAGTCGGAATGGAAATACATGAGTTTCCGACTGCTTCGTCAAAATCCGAAACAATTTTAAAAGAAAATATGGTAGTCACTGTTGAACCGGGTATTTATCTGCCCGGAGAATTTGGAGTTAGAATTGAAGATTTCGTTGTTGTGACTGAAAATTCACATCAAAATTTAACAAATTGCCCTAAAAAATTGATAATTTTATAAAAAGGTATTGAAAAAAAGTCAAAGTTGTAGTATAATAATAACAAATTTATTATTAAATTCCAGTAAGTTTTTAATTTTGGAGGTATTTTATGATTTCAGCAGGCGATTTCAGAAACGGCGTTACATTTGAACTTGACGGTAACGTTGTTCAGGTTATCGAATTTCAGCACGTTAAACCGGGTAAGGGTGCTGCTTTTGTAAGAACTAAATTTAAGAATGTTATCACAGGCGCTGTGGTTGAACGTTCGTTTAACCCGACAGATAAATATCCTACTGCTTTCATCGAAAGAAAGGACATGCAGTATTCTTATAATGACGGACAGCTTTATTATTTTATGGATACTGAAACATATGAACAGGTTCCGATCGGTGAAGATGTTTTAGGTGATAATTTTAAGTTTGTAAAAGAGGAAATGATTTGTAAGATCTGCTCATATAAGGGTAATGTTTTTGCTGTTGAGCCTCCTACTTTTGTGGAACTTGAAATTACAGACACAGAACCGGGCGTAAAGGGCGATACGGCAACTAACGCTACAAAGCCGGCTACAGTTGAGACCGGTGCGGAAATCAGAGTTCCTCTGTTCATTAATCAGGGCGACAGAGTTCGTATTGACACAAGAACAGGCGAATACATGGAAAGAGCTTAATATTTATTTAATAACATAAAGGAGGGCTATCTCATGAAGCTTACTGAAAAAATGTCATATTTACAGGGAATGCTTGACGGGCTGGATATTGATACTTCTACTAAGGAAGGCAAGCTGTTAGTGCAGATGACTGAGGTTATGCATGAAATGGTAATGTGCGTTGACGATCTTCAGACCCAGGTTGACGAGCTTACAGAGCTTTGCGATATCCTTGATTCTGATTTGGGAGAAATGGAAGAGGATTTTTACGACACAGATGATTGTGATTGCTGCAATGAAGATGATTACGATGATTTTGATTTCGACAGCGACGAGCTTTATGAAGTATGCTGTCCTAATTGCGGTGAAACAGTTATTCTTGATGAAAGTATGATTGAAGAAGGTTCAATTGACTGTCCTGAATGCGGTCTGAATCTCGAATTTGATTATTTTGACGATACTGAAGTATCTGACCTTTCAGATGACAGTAACGAAGAATAAAAAGAAAAACCTGCGGTAATACAGTAAAAGTTTATTACGCTTTTCAGGTAACGATATCATGAAATGCTTAGCGTTTTGAAAGAACTGTCAGCAGATAAGCAAAAGCTGATTGAAATGTGTTATTGGAATAATCAATAAATGCAGGAAATGGAAAAAGCATTTGCAATAACAATGAAAGTATCTATAGAAATTGATACTTTCGCTATGATATAATCCCCTTAGAGTAGACACACGGAAAGAATACACTAAGGGGATTATTCTATGTCCAGAAAAAGCAAAGTAACAAATAAAGAACGAATAGCAGCTGTATAAGAATAGCTAGAAAGTTATCACGGAATTGCAGGCCGTTATGCGAGGATACAATAAATTTTAACACCAACTTAAAGCTATGACTGATAAGGCAATAGAAACACAGAAGAATTTACAATGCAATCTGATTTTTATTGACATTTATAATTCTTAATGATATAATTAAAATAATATATGATTGGAGGATGGATTTAATGGTCTGTAAAAATTGCGGTGAAAAATGTTTCTCCGGAGAAGTGTGTAAATGCGGAGAAAAAATGCCGAAAGTAAATAGCGCCGGAGTATTAATAAATTCAATTATTTGTTCAATTTTATTGGTTATTTCTATTATTTCTATTGTTTTAACTATGTCATTTAGAAATATTGTGAATAATAATATTCTTGTCGATACAATTAAAGATGTTGATTTATGCAGTCTTGAGGTTCAGGATGAATCCGGAAAGACAGTGCAGCTTGATGAATATATTTATAATAATTATATTGATGATGACAGAATATCAGTACAGAATGTAGATAATGTTTTAAATGATCCGTTTATTAAAGATTTTATTATTGAAAAACTTGAAGGTTATCAGGATTTTTGTATGGACAAAGGAGAAATGGTTTATATCACTTCAGATGATATTGTAAATCTTATTGATGAAAACAGTGATTTACTTTTCAATGAAGCGGGATTGCAATTTCTTGAACCTGATAAGCAACAGCTCAGAAACGATTTAAGCGTATTGGATGATTTTAAAGATTTTTCCGACAATTATCTGACCGGTTGGTTTAGCAGCGGACTTATACATACATTCTTCTCATTAGCAAATGTTATTTTTCTTGCAGTGCTAATGGCTGTAATTTTAATACAATGGATTGTTATTTATAAATTAAATTCAAGAAGGATCGGAAAAGCGCTGAGAAAATACAGTATTGTTCTTATAATACCGTCATTTATTATATTTGCTTCAACATTTTCATTTTTATTTTTTGAAGAAAACAGTATTGTGAATGCTATAACTTCTGATATAAAGTGGTCGTTTACAATATCCTCCGGTATTATTCTTGCTGTAGGAATTGTTTTGCTTCTGATATCAATACCTATGAATATTAAAAAGAAAAACATAGTTGAAATTCCGTCAGATGCAGCTGAAAATTCTGCTGAAGAACAGCCTGTTTACGCAGCTGTTTCTCAAAATGCTCCTATAACAGAAAATGTTCAGGAAAATAAAGCTTTTACTGAAAATTCAGATTCTGCCGACGGTTTATGTCCTCAGTGCGGACATAAGAATAAAACCGGTTCATCTTTTTGCAGTCAATGTGGTTTAAAATTGAAATAATATCTGTGACCGGCTTTGAAAGCCGGTCAGTTTTTAGTAAACTGCATTGCAAAGCAAAAAAAGTCGGGAAAATAAAAGAATGTTATGCTATAATGTAAATACAGTCAGGGTAGGGAGATGAAAGCTGTGAACGGATGGAGTCAAGGTATACAAAATGCAATTGAATATATTGAAGAAAATATTACTGATAGGCTTGAGATCAATGATATCGCTTCTAAGGCGTATGTTTCTGCATTTCATTTTCAGCGAATTTTCAGTATTTTATGCGGTTATACCATAGCTGAATATATTCGAAACCGAAGGCTTACTCTTGCCGGACAAAGACTTTCAGTGTCTGATGAAAGGATAATTGACATTGCTTTGGAATTTGGATACGATTCTCCTGACAGTTTTGCAAGAGCCTTTACGAGGTTTCACGGTATTTCTCCTTCGGCTGCAAAAGAAAAGGGTGCAAAACTCAAATCATTTGCACCTTTAAGAATTAAACTTACATTGGAGGGCGGTACTATGTTAGAGTACTCAATAGTGTCAAAAGCGGCTTTTACAGTTATGGGTAAAGTAAAAAAATTCAGTTTCAGTAATTCTTATGAGGAAATTCCAAAGTTCTGGGACGAACATATGAAAAGCGATGATAGTAAAATAGTTTGCGGTATGTTCGGCGTTTGTTATGATGGAGATAAAAACGGTTTTGAATACCTTATTGCTGATAATTATATTCCTCAGAATGAAGTTCCTGATGGGTATACTACAAGAACAATCCCTGAGGGAATGTGGGCGGTATTTCCATGCAGAGGACCACTTCCGGAAGCCTTACAGACCGTTAACACTAAAATCTGGAATGAATGGCTTCCTAACTGTAAGGAATATAAGCTTGCGGGGAATTATAACATTGAAATGTATACTCCTATTTGTGAAAATCCGGCAGATAATTATTGTGAAATCTGGATTCCGGTAGAAAAGATCTGATAATTTAATAGTTATAAAAGACAGGATTAATCCTGTCTTTTTTATTTTTATTTATTAATGAGAAAAATACATAAATTAAAATTACTTGCAAATAATTTCAGATTATGGTATGATAAAAGAGTTTGAAAGAAATTTAAAAGAAAAAGGAAGGAGCGTCAGTATGGCAAAAAAACAACAGGATTACGGTAACGAAAGTATTACTATGCTGAAAGGACCTGATAAAGTAAGAAAGCGTCCGGGAGTAATTTTTGGTTCGGATGGTCTGGATGGCTGTGAACATTCTGTTTTTGAAGTTATATCAAATTCTATTGACGAGGCACGTTCCGGCTATGGAAATAAAATAGTTGTTACAAAGTATAATGATAATACAATAGAAGTTGAGGATTTTGGCAGAGGCTGCCCTGTTGACTATAATAAATCAGAGGAACGCTTTAACTGGGAGCTTGTTTACTGCGAATTGTATGCCGGAGGCAAGTATGATGACAGCTCAGATATGTATGAGTATTCTCTGGGACTTAACGGTCTGGGACTTTGTGCTACTCAGTTTTCATCTGAATTTATGGACGTTGAAATAATCAGAGACGGTTATAAGTATAATCTTCATTTTGAGAAAGGTGAAAATGTCGGCGGACTGAAAAAAGAAAAGACTTCTAAAAAGCAGACAGGCACTAAAACTAAATGGAAACCGGATCTTGATGTGTTTACAGATATAAATGTCAGGGACGAATATTTTCAGGACGTATTGAAAAGGCAGGCAGTTGTAAATCCGAATCTTCTTTTTGTTTATCGTTTTCAAAAAGAAGACGGAAGCTTTGAAGAAAAAGAGTTTATCTATGAAAACGGAATAACGGATTATGTTAACGAAATTGCCGCTGGAGAAAATTTAACTTCTGTTCAGAATTGGAGTGCGGACAGGGTTGGACGTGACCGTGAAGACAAGAGCGAATATAAAGTAAAAATGGAATTTGCTCTTACTTTTTCAAATAAAATAAAAAAAATCGAGTATTATCATAATTCTAGCTTTCTTGAGCATGGCGGTTCTCCGGAGCGTGCCGTAAAGCAGGCTTTTGTGTCTCAGATAGACGCCTATTTGAAACAGAATAACAAATACTTGAAAAATGAAAAGAAAATTACATTTGACGATGTTGAGGATTGTTTGATACTTGTTTCTTCGTCTTTTTCAACACAGACTTCATATGAAAATCAGACTAAAAAAGCAATTACTAATAAATTTATTTATGAAACTATGACGGAATTTTTAAAGCATCAGCTTGAAATTTACTTTATTGAAAATCCAGACGAGGCTTTAAAAATTGCCGAACAGGTTATGGTAAACAAGAGAAGTCGTGAAAATGCTGAAAAAACACGTCTGAATTTAAAGAAAAAGCTTGCAGGCACTATTGACTTATCCAATATGGTCAAAAAGTTTGTGGATTGCCGTACGAAAGATGTCAGCAGACGAGAGCTTTATATAGTGGAGGGTGATTCGGCTCTGGGCGCTGTAAAACTTGCAAGAGAAGCAGAATTTCAAGCGGTTATTCCTATAAGAGGTAAAATACTTAACTGTCTTAAAGCTGATTATGTAAAGATTTTTAAAAATGATATTATTACTGATCTTATTAAAGTACTTGGCTGTGGTGTTGAAGTATCTTCAAAGGCTAACAAAGACATTTCTTCATTTAATCTTGAAAATTTCAGATGGAGTAAAGTTGTCATATGTACCGATGCCGACGTTGACGGATTTCAGATAAGAACGCTGATTCTTACAATGCTTTACAGACTTACTCCTACTTTGATTGAAAAAGGTTATGTTTATATTGCAGAATCACCGCTTTTTGAAATAACAACGAAAGATAAAACGTATTTTGCATACAATGAAAAAGAAAAATCCGATATTTTAAATATGATAGGAAATAAAAAATATACCTTGCAGCGTTCAAAAGGTCTTGGTGAAAACGAACCGGAAATGATGTCGTTAACTACAATGAATCCTGAAACAAGAAGGCTTATTAAGGTTTCTCCTGCTGATGTAGAAGCAACAACCGCTATGTTCGATATGCTTCTGGGAGATAATCTTCAGGGCAGAAAAGACTATATTGCAGAATTTGGCAGTGATTATCTGGAAATGGCAGATATTTCGTAATTAATGTCTACTGGATCTTTTAGCAGATAAAACAAGGAGAGTGAAAAATAAATGGCAAGAAAGTCCGATAAAGAAAAAACACCTAAAAGGAAAAATACACCGGACGCTTTTATTGAAAATGCCGGTGTTGTAATAGATGAAAAAATTACTGATACTCTTGAAAAGAATTATATGCCCTATGCCATGAGTGTTATAGTTTCAAGAGCACTGCCGGAAATCGACGGTTTTAAACCGTCTCACAGAAAGCTTTTGTATACAATGTACAAGCAGGGATTGTTAACCGGAAAGCGTACTAAATCTGCAAACGTGGTAGGAGAGACAATGAAACTCAATCCTCACGGAGACGGTGCTATATACGAAACAATGGTACGTATGTCAAGAGGTAATGAAACGCTGCTGCATCCGTTTGTGGATTCAAAAGGAAATTTCGGTAAGGCGTATTCCAGAGATATGGCGTATGCAGCGTCAAGATATACGGAAGTAAAGCTTGATCCTATATGTAACGAGCTTTTCAGGGACATTGATAAAAATACGGTGGATTTCGTACCTAACTATGATAATTCAACAACCGAACCAACGCTTCTTCCGGCTTCTTTTCCGACAGTGCTGGTAAACTCTAATATGGGTATTGCAGTATCTATGGCAAGCAGTGTTTGTCCGTTTAATTTGGCTGAAGTGTGTGAGACTTGTATAGCACTGATAAAAAATCCGGAACATGATATTATCAGTACATTGAAAGGCCCTGATTTTCCCGGCGGCGGGTTTATGCTTTACGATGAAGATGAAATGAAAAAAATCTATGCTACCGGTAGAGGTTCGGTAAAACTGCGTTCTAAGTATAATTATGATAAGTCTGCAAATTGTATTGAAATAACGCAGATTCCTTATAGTACTACTATTGAAGCTATTATTGAAAAGATAATAGAACTGATAAAGGCTGGAAAAATACGTGAAATTTCCTATATTCGTGATGAAACTGATTTAAGCGGTCTGAAAATTGCAATTGATCTGAAAAGAGGTACTGATCCTGAAAAACTTATGAACAAGCTTTTCAAGCTTACTCCATTACAGGATAATTTTGCGTGTAATTTTAATATACTTATCGGCGGAACTCCGAAAGTTATGGGAGTCCGTGAAATACTTGAAGAGTGGATAGCGTTCAGGGAAGAGTGCGTAAAACGCCGTGTTTACTTTGATTTGAACAAAAAGAAAGATAAGCTTCATTTATTAAAAGGACTTGGAAAAATTCTTCTTGATATTGACAAGGCTATTAAAATTGTAAGAGAAACGGAAGAAGAAAATGAAGTTGTGTCAAATCTTATGGTGGGGTTCGGTATAGATGAGATTCAGGCGGAATATGTTGCTGAAATAAAACTGAGACATTTAAACCGTGAGTATATTCTCAATAGATTGAATGAAATTGAGTCTTTGGAAAAAGAAATTTCAGAAATGGAAGATATACTTTCCAGCAAAAATAAGATAAGAAGCATTATAGTTTCTGAGCTTAAGGAAGTAATCAAAAAATACAGTAAGCCGAGAAATACAATGTTTTTCTATAAAAATGATATTGAAGATGTTGATATTGTAGAAGAAATACCTGACTATCCTGTGAATCTGTTTCTGTCAGGCAGCGGATATTTTAAGAAAATTACTCCCCAGTCCCTTCGCATGAGCAGTGAACAGAAGCTTAAAGAAGGAGATAGTATAATAATTCACAAAGAGGCTACCAATCTTACTGAACTTCTGTTCTTTACTGATAAATGTCAGGTTTATAAATCAAGGGCTTCTGCATTTGACGATACCAAGGCAAGCGTACTTGGTGATTATGTTCCGGCTAAGCTTGGTTTTGACGAGGGAGAAGAGCTTCTTTATATGGCTGATACTATTGATTATGAAGGATATATGCTTTTCTTTTTTGAAAACGGAAAAGCTGCGAAAGTACCATTAAAAGCTTATGAAACCAAAACCAACAGAAAAAAACTTGCAAATGCTTATTCCGGTAAATCGAAACTTTGTGGAATGCTTTATATAAGTGAAGATATTGATATTATGCTGAGATCCTCTAACGGTAAAGTTATTATTTTTAATACTTCATTGTTAAATCCAAAGTCTACAAGAGATACAATAGGAGTACAGACAATGACCTTAAAAGGTAATTATGTTTTGGAGCAAGTTCAAATTGCTGATGAAAAAATGCTTGAGGCGTTAAAAAAATATCGTGTTAAAAATATTCCGGCTGCTGGTATGGGAGGAAAGGATCTCATGGAGTATAATCAATTAAAATTGTAGAAAATTGCATTATTTTTATAAATTACAACCTATTAATTTGGTTGAAGCGACAAAATTAAACTGAATCTAATTATTCTCTATACTTTTTTTATTTCCTATGATATAATGAATACAGTTGTGTAAAATATAGATAAAACTTTTGTAAAGTAAATTGAGGGGAAAATTCTCAGGAGGAATTTATGTCTACAACTGAAATCATTCAAATTGCGATAACTACATTGGGCGGTATTGCCTTGCTGCTTTACGGAATGAATGTTTTAGGCTCCGGTCTGGAAAAAATTTCCGGAGGAAAAATGGAGAAAATTCTGGAAAAGCTTACAAATAATATTTTTAAGGCTGTTATTTTGGGCGCTTTGGTAACGGCAGTAATTCAAAGTTCAAGCGCTACGACTGTAATTGTAGTCGGACTGGTTAATTCAGGCATTCTTACGCTGTCCGCAGCAGTTGGCATTATAATGGGCGCTAATATCGGTACTACTATTACAGGACAAATTCTGCGTCTGGGGGATTTGGAAAATAATCAATCGCTTGGAACTGCAATGGAATTTATAACTCCGACTTATCTTGCACCAATGTTGGCGATTATTGGAATAATTATAATTTTAATTGCCAAAAAAGACAGTATAAGAGCAGTAGGCGATATTGGAATGGGTCTAGGCATATTGTTTACCGGTATGCTGTCGTTGACTGATGCTGTTAAACCACTTTCAGAGCTGGAAGCTTTTAGAAACTTATTTGCAAGTCTTGAAAATCCAATTCTTGGAATTTTAGCAGGAACTGTTGTAACGGCATTAATTCAGAGTTCGTCTGCTTCAATTGGAATTCTTCAGGCTGTTTCTGCTACCGGAGTATTAAAGTTTGCAGCAGCGTTCCCAATTATTATGGGACAAAATATAGGCACTTGTTCTACATCAATTTTGTCAAGTGTTGGTGCAAGTAAAAATGCTAAAAGAACAGCAATGGTTCACTTTTACTTTAATTTTATAGGTACAGTTTTATTTCTGATTTGCGTGTATATTTTAAAAGCCTTCGATTTGATTCCTATGTGGAACGATACTATGGATATGGGATCTATAGCGAATTTTCATACTTTATTTAATATTATTGTAACCGTGGTATTTATTCCCTTTCATAAAGTACTGGAAAAGCTTGCTATTATGACCATAAGATCCAAGCCGGAGGATGAAGACGAAATTGCAGTTGATTCAGCAGAAAATATGTTGGATTCACGATTCCTTAAATCACCGTCCCTGGCGATTCAATATGCAAGTAATGCTGTATCATATATGGGTAAGCTTGCCAGAGAAAATTATAAAATGAGCTGTGAGCTTCATTTTTCATATGATACAAAGCATGCGGAGAGAATCAGAGAATATGAAGAGATCATTGACAGAACAGAGGACAGGCTGAATTCATATCTTGTTTCAATTACTGATTGTGAATTAAGTGTTGCTGAAAGCAGATCGGTAACATCACTTCTGCATATAATTACTGATTTTGAAAGAATAGGGGATTATGCTTTTAATATTATGGAAGCAGCGGAATATATGCATGAAAAAAATCAGAAACTTTCAGATAATGCAAAAGCAGAATTAGCGGTTATTTCAAAAGCAATAACAGAAATTATTGATATGGCTGTGACAGCAGTTGAATATGATGATCTGGAAACTGCTAAAAAAATAGAACCTCTTGAAGAAACAATTGATCAGCTTGAATATCAGCTAAAAAACAGGCATATTGAACGTCTCAAAACAGGGGATTGTGCTATTGACCGAGGTATACATTTCCTTGATATGCTTTCGGATATGGAACGTGTTGCTGACCATTGTTCTAATGTTGCCGTCCATGTACTCAGCCGTAACTACGGTAAAGAGGAGATTAAGCATCATGAATATATTGATACAATTCATAAAGGCGATTCCAGTGAATATATTAATGCAATGAATGAATACAGTAATAAATATAGGCTTGCCGATTAATAAATTATAAAAATAAGATGCCCACAGGCTTGAGCCTGTGGGCATTACAATTAAATTGTTATTATTCATTAGTGGGGGGTATAACACGGTCTTTTTTGGTTTGCTTTTCATTATTGGAAATTTTCCTTAAGTGCTTTAGCTAATTGATCTGGGCACGATGTGTTTTTATATCCGCATTTAATATTTTCGAGCTTTTCAATTACATCTTCTACTTTCATTCCCTTTACCAGAGAACCAATACCCTTAAGATTACCATTGCAGCCGCCTATATATTCTACGTTCTGTACTATACCGTCCTCAACCTCTATGTTGATTTGTCTTGAGCAAACTCCCTTTGGTGTGTATGAAATTTTCATTATATATCAAACTCCTTTTTTCTGGCTGTTCCTGATTTTATTGCCGCTTCAGCTACTGCTTTTGCCACAGCTTTAGGTATATTTCTGTCAAAAGGATCAGGCAGAATATTGTCTGCATTTAATTTTGACTCATCCACGCTATCGGCAATTGCATAAGCAGCGGCAAGCTTCATTTCTTCATTAATATCTTTTGCTCGTACTGCCAGGGCACCTTTAAATACACCAGGAAAAGCAACGACATTATTGATTTGATTAGGATAATCACTTCTTCCGGTTCCAACTACAAAAGCGCCCGCACTTTTAGCCGCTTCCGGCATAATTTCCGGAGTAGGATTTGCCATTGCAAAAATAATTGGTTTATCTGCCATGCTTTTAACCATTTCTTCTGAAACAAGTCCCGGTTTGGAGACGCCTATAAATGCGTCTGCATTTTTCATGGCTTCTGCCAGTCCGCCTTTAATTTTATTTTTATTTGTTACCTTTGCAATTTCATAATGTGAAGGATTGTCAAATTCATCTCCGTCACAAATAATTCCTTTGATATCTACCATTATAATATTTCCGATGCCCAACGTTATAAACTGCTTTGCAATTGCTATTCCTGCAGCTCCCGCACCGTTAATTACAAGAGTCATGTCATGTATTTTTTTTCCTGCAACCTTTGCAGCATTTAACATAGCGGCGCTTGCCACTATTGCAGTACCGTGCTGATCATCATGAAAAACAGGAATGTCCACTTTTTCCTTAAGCTGTCGTTCAATTTCAAAGCATCTGGGTGCGGAAATATCTTCAAGATTTATACCTCCGAAGCTTTTGGAAATAAGCTCAATTGTTTTTACTATTTCATCAGTATTTTTTGAATCAATGCAAATCGGAAAAGCATCTACATCGGCAAATTCCTTAAACAGTGCACATTTTCCTTCCATCACCGGCATTGAAGCTTCGGGTCCTATATCTCCCAGTCCCAAAACGGCAGTACCGTCGGTTATAACGGCAACAAGATTGTGTCTGCGTGTAAGTTCATACGATAATTCAGGATTTTTTTCTATTTCAAGACATGGTCTTGCAACTCCCGGAGTATATGCATGTGACAATTCGTCACGGTTGTTTACAGATGTTCGGGAAACTATTTCTATTTTCCCTTTCCATTCTTTGTGCTTATTTAAAGCAGACTCCATAATATCCATTTAAAAATTCACATTCCTTTATTTTTTATTTGACAGCTTTATAATTCTGTCAAGATTTTCCTTAGATGTTGTGTTACTGCCAAGGTGAGTAGGAAAAGCATTGTATAAACCGTGAAAGTCCGATCCGCCAGTAACGATAAGATCATATTTTTCAGCGATATCAAGAAGTTCTTTTTGCTGTGCATTATCTGCAGAATAATGAAAAACTTCTACACCATCCAGTTTTTTGTTAGCTGCAAGCTCTTCGAGTAATTCAATATTGTCATAAAGTACAGGATGCGCCATAACTGCTACACCTCTTGCAGAATGAATAAGATCTAAAACAAAATTTACATCCGGATATTCTCTTTCTACCAGACATGTTCCTGTTTTAAGATTAAATAGTTTATGGTCTAACTCTCCGTAAAATTCAAGTGCATAACCATATTCAATTAAAGCTCTCATTATATGAGATTTATATATACTTTTGCTGCCCGTACAATGTTTCAATACGCTTTCAGGAGTGATAGGATAAAGCTTCATTACGTTTTCTATCATTTCCTTAGAACAGGCTTTTCTGATTTCGCATGATTTAAGACACAGTCCCTCTAACCTGTCAGGTTTTTTAGGCGCATAGCAGAGAATATGAACTTTTTTTCCTCGTTCCTTATCCCATGCTGACATTTCGACTCCCTGAAGTATTTTAACCCCATATCTTTCTCCTAATATATTTGCTCTGGAAAAAGATGACAATGTATCATGATCGGTAATAGATAAAAAATCTATATTCATACGTTTTGCCTGAACTATTATATCTTCAATTCCAAGAGAACCGTCAGACAACGTTGTGTGACAATGTAGATCACAGATCATAAAAGCCTCCGTATCCGCATTATTTTAACTGCGGTTGCCGTATTTTAGCATACGGCATGCTGAATTTATCATGTATAATTCTATATACATTTTAATTATATCATACGAATACTATAAAATCAATAGCTTTTTTAGCGGGTTTTTGTTAAATCTGCAAAAAAACTATATGTAATTGAGACTTTTTAAAATAAACAGCCACATAGTAAGAGTAAAGGCGCTGCATAAGGTCGTAAGCATTACGGCGTATGCGGTAATTGTTCCCTTATGTCCCATATTTCTGGACATTACAAAACAGCTTCCGGTTGTAGCACTTCCGAGCATAACAAGTATGGCTATGAGTTTTTCTCCTCGGAAGCCCATATATATTGCGATCGGAAGAAATATAATACAGAATAAAATTAATTTAATACCGGTAATAGAAACAGTTATAGGCAGTTTTCCTTTGGCGTCATGAATTTTAAACGATGCTCCTAATGCGATCAGTGACAGGGGAGTTGCCATGTTTCCAAGATAGGAAATTGATTTGGTAAGGATTACAGGCTGAGGAATTTCAAGAACAGACCAAATTAATCCTATAGCAATACCAATTATAATTGGATTTTTAATTACGTCTTTTAAAGTTTTTAATAATATTTTTTTTGGAGAACTTTCTTTTTTTTCCGGTGAGGTAACAGAAAGTACTATTACTGCAATAATATTATAAAGCGGTACAGTTCCGACAATCATTAGAGCAGCCATAGTTGCATCGCCGTAAATATTGTTTACAAATGCAATTCCCAGAATAGCAGCGCTGCTTCTGTAAGAAGCCTGAATAATTTCTCCTCTTTCAGATTTATTGCTGTAAAGAAGTGAAAACGCTGACGCAATTAAAATACTGCAAATAGTTGCTGAAAAACAGAATAATACGAATTTAGTGTCCCAGACCGATTTAAAATCAGCTGTAGAAAGATCCATAAAAAGCAATGCGGGAAGTAAAATTTTAAAAACAAACTGATTGATCTTTTGGGTTGTATGATCATCAAGTATTTTTATTTTTTGTAAAAACCAGCCAAATACCATCATTACAAATACTGGTATTGTTGCATTAAGACTGAAGTTCAGATTTTTAACAAAATCATTCATAATATATAGTTCCTTATTAATTTTTTTATTTAAAAGATAAATTATTTTTCAGCATAAAATCTATAAAATTTTCATTTTTTACATGAAATAAAACGTGTCATTGAATCCATACTATTAATGTAATAAAAATTAAAGGAGAAATATATTTATGGTAAAGCGTGTATACTGCGGTAAAAAAACAAAAATTTACATTCCAAAAACTGTAAATCCAAAAATTATCACATATAGAACTGACGATATCAGCGGCACTGCTGTTCAGAACAGTGTTTCTGCAGTCAATACTGATAATATTGCCCGTGAGGATTATTTGGAAAAACGGCGATAATATTTCGCCGTTTACATATTTATATTATTCATTTTTTTCGCAGCAATATTTGCATATTCCGTATAAAACTGTTCGGGAATTATCAATTTTAAATCCATGATGTTCCATTATATGCTCGTCTAGCGACTGCATGTATGAACAGTCGATATGAAAAAGAGCACCGCATTGAATACATTTTAAGTGAAAATGTTCATGACATTTGCTGTTATCATCTATGTACTGATAGCAGGCGCCGGATTTATCGTCTAAAAAGTATTTGCGTATAATACCAGCGCTTACAAGCTTATCCAGATATCTGTAAACAGTTGTCATTCCTACTGTTTCTTCGTTTGAGTTTATATATTTTACAATATCTGACGCAGTTAAATGTTTATTTTTATTTTCTATAAAAAAATTTAATATAATTTCTTTTTGCTTAGTTTTATAGTCAGATGGTCTCATAATATCTCCCTAATAAAATAATAATTTAAAGTGGTATTTCACAATGAACACATGATGCTTTTTTTAATTCTAGCATTATTTTAATTGCTTGTCAAGACGTATAAAAAACAGGTTCTTTCCAATCCGGAAAAACCTGTTTTTTTATTATAACCGCAGATGGATTTTAGGTTTACTGTCTGCCTATTGAAGATAATTTATTATATCATATATTTAACTAATGTTCAAAAATTTCCCGTTCTTTTAATTATTTTTATTAAATAATTGCATATAGATTTGTTTCCCATGCCGGTATGTAAAGCTGATGACGAATGTAAAGCTTATATTTTGGATTTAACTTATGTACAAGCAAAGGAAGTTCAAAAATATCCTCATTTCTATGGTATAAAGCAACCATGAGTCTGGGACTGTATTTTGAAATTGTCTGGCATGCTCCCCATAAGGCTTCACGTTCGGCACCTTCTACATCCATTTTAATAAGCGTTGCTTCTTTTCCGTCGAGCATATTATCAACGGATTTGCTTTCTATATATTTAGTACCCATACTTGCCAATGACGACTGTCTTCCGGATTTAGATGAAAAAGGCAGTTGTGTATCAATGCACCATGCCGCATTATTGTATGCGTAAATATGATCTTTTTCACTTATGTATTTTGTTAGCTTTTTGAAATTTTTTCTGTCAGGTTCCATAGCATAGATCCTGACGTACTTATTTCTTGTAATTTCCAGAAGTTCTTTTATAGTGTCTCCGTTGTATGCGCCCAGATCAACGTAATGTTCATTTAAATTAGGTTTAATGATATTACGGTAAATTTCTAATTTTGTAGAAGTAATATTTTCAAGGTGTTTAATATCGCCGCTTATTTTAAAATCCAGTATTGATGAAAATACTTTTTTTGATAAATCATCAGCGAGAAGATGATAAACCTCTTCAAGTTCCGCTGCATGTTCAGTGCAGTAATCATAATCAAACAATCCTGTTCCTATTACGGGCACGTCAGGAACATAAAGAGTATGTTTGCGTCCGATATCCTTAATACGGTTTACAAGCTCTTCATATCCTGCCGCAAATGCCAGCACTACAGCAAAATCTTTTTCTTTTTCTTCGACTTCCGATAATTTCTGTACCTTAAATCCTTCAAAATAATGGCCTCTTACAAAATCATCACTTGCAAAAATGCCGGAAGTTTTAATACCGTATTTTTTAAATACAGACATTATTTTCATAGCTCCGTCGCCCATGCCATATATATAAATTGGTTTAGTTTCCTGTTGAAGTTTTTCCCAGCACGTAACCTTTTCTGTTATAAATTCAAGCATTTTTTTCACTTCTCTTTAATACAATTTATTCGCTTTCCATGTCAATCGAACTGTCGCAGTCACAATGACCGTAACTGCCGCCTATCATATCACGTCCTCTTGTACGGTAACGGTCTCTTTGAATATTAATATGTTTATCCAGTAGTTCAAGTACTTTTCTTGGCGCCTTTATGGATTTTATTTCTTTAACCGGAGTATCGGTATCAACAACATACATTATAATAGTACCGCATTTAAAAATTCTGTTGCCCAAAGATAAAACCAGTTTTTTGTCTTTAACAGTATATAAGTCCAATTCGTCCTCAACCAGATTAAATAAACCGACTCTTGTAATAAATTTGGTTTCTGTCAGAAAATATCTGGTAAATGATAACGGCAAGCCGAAAATTGTACGTTTTTTATCAGTCCACACATAATCAAAATCTTTTTTTGACATTTTTATATCTCCCTTAGGTTAATATATAAATTCATTTATTCTTACTCTTAATTTTAACATAATACGTCAATTCTGTCAATTATTATTATATAATTTCAGAACCTGCAATAATAGAATTTATTTCCACCGTTTGAATGAAAGATTTTTTTGTCAAGTAAACGGCTGATTTCTATTATTGCAGGTTCTTATTTGTCAATTAATATAAAAAATTTATTTAAATTTATTTTTTAAAAACAATTTCTATTGAGGTTCCGATTCCAAGAGTACTGTCAATATTAATTTTGGCTTTATGAAATATTGCGCCGTGCTTTACTATTGATAGTCCCAGACCGGTTCCGCCGCTTTCTTTTGAATGACTTTTATTAACACAGTAAAAGCGTTCAAAAACTCTGTCGAGATCTTCAGCGGGGATTCCTATACCGTTATCCTTAACGGTCACAGAAACATTTGAAATGTAATCCTTTACAATGACTTCGACTTTGCCGTTCTTTTTATTGTATTTAATGGCGTTGTCGCATAAATTATATATCATTTCATCAAGTATCTGTCTGACTCCGGTTATATTTCCGTGATCTCCGTTTACAGTTACGGAAATGTTTTTGTCTTTGGCTTTTGATGAAAGTCTTGCAGCTGCGTCTTTGGCAAGAACAAGCATATCTACAGATTCTTTGGTTATTTCAATTTTATTTTCGTCAAGTCTGGAAAGTTTGATGATGTCTTCAATAAGATTTATCAGACGCTGTGTCTCATTATATATTTTTAGTGCAAACATCTGATAATCTTCCGGTTTGGCCCAGCCGTCCTTCATAATTTCCGCAAATCCTGAAATTGCCGTGAGAGGAGTTTTTAATTCATGAGAAACGTTTGCGGAAAATTCTCTGCGGAGTTCCTCACGGGATTCCTTTTCTGTTACGTCAATTATGATGATAACAGCGCCGCTGATTTTATCAAAATGCTTAACCGGATTTGTTATTACCATATATGAACGGTTATTAATAGTAAGAGCTGTTTCATCATGCTTTCCGACAACCGCATTTTCAACGGCATCAACAAAATTTTTGCTGTGATTTAAATCAAAAACGCTTTTGCTGATATAATTGTACTCACCGCCGCCCAATATTGCAACAGCGCTTTTATTACATGAAAGTATAGTTGATTTTTGATTTATAATAATCAAACCTTCACTCATATTCTCAGTAACGGTTTCAAATTCTACCTGTTTTGCTTTGAGTTCTGAAATATATTTTTCAATATCCGAATTTTGCTTTTCAATTCGGCGTAAAAGCGGAGCAAGTTCATCATATTTAAGATTGTTTGACGGATTATCAAGATCAAGTTCATTTATAGGCTTTATGATCTTTTCAGTTTCATTATTGGAAACAATAATTGCCAATATAATTATAATGGCAATGACGATAACAGTATAGGGGAGGGCACTGAAAATATCGTGGTAAATACTGCTTGTTGTATCCGACATTCGCAATATTGTACCGTTTGTTAATTTTACAGCATAGTAATAGGTTTGTTCACTGAATGTTTCTGAAAGTCTTGAACTTTCTCCGGAACCGTTTTTTACTGCGTCAATTATTTCAGGTCTGTCTGAGTGATTTGAAAGATTTTCACCCGCACTGTCGTATATGACATTTCCGTTACTGTCAATCCATGTTATACGGCTTGGTGTGACGTTCTTTACCGATTCAAGATAATTTATATCTTCTGTATCTATAGCTTGAGAAATATATTCCGCTTCTGCTCTTATCATTGATTTCATTTCATTGTAGTTTTTCCTGTAAATTACCAGAGATATCATTACGGCTGTTATAATTACTGAAACAGCAGTCATAAGACACATAGTAATAGAAATTTTCTTTTTCATGAACCTTCTCCTATTCTATATCCGATACCCCGAACCGTTTCAATAATGTTTCCGCTGTTACCCAGCTTCTGGCGCAGAGAACGGACATGAACGTCAATAGTTCTGGTTTCACCGTCAAAATCATATCCCCAGATACTTTCCAGAAGTTTATTCCTTGAAAGTACAAGTCCTTTGCTTTCTATGAGCATGCAGAGCATTTCAAATTCTTTGAATGTAAGGGAGATTTCATTTCCGTTCACATAAACTTTATGTTTTCCGACGTCAACAATAATATTTCCCGCCTGAAGTTCTTTTTTTTCTGTATTGTCCGAGTATCTTCTCAGAACAGCTTTAATTCTGGAAACAAGTTCCATCATACCAAAGGGCTTTGTAACATAATCATCGGCACCGCAGTCAAGACCTGTAACCTTATCATATTCCGAGCCTTTGGCAGTAAGCATTATTACGGGGATTTTATGAGTCTGAAAGGTTTTGCGGATTTTTTTCAGAATAATAATTCCGTCCTCACCGGGAAGCATGATATCAAGTAATATAAGCTCCGGAATATTATTTTCCAGCTGTTTAAACAATTCCGTACCGCATGTAAAGCTTTGAGCGTCAAAGCCTGCCATTTTTAACGTATAGACCACCAATTCGCTGATATTACTGTCGTCCTCGACAATATAGATCATAATTTTCCCCCTTTATATTTTCCGGTAATTGAAAATTCAACCCATTCGGCAATATTTGCAGCATGATCTCCGATACGTTCAAAGTATTTGGCAATCATCAGAAGATCCAGACATTGTTCGCTGCTTTCCGGATTATTATGAATATATTTAACCAACTTGGTTTTGATATCATTAAACATATTGTCAATTGTATCGTCTGATTTTATAACATTTTGTGCGCGTTCAAGGTCGCTTTTTACAAATGAGGTTATGCTTTCGGTGACCATTTTTACTGTCGCAGATGCCATATCGCTTAGATGGATACCGTCAAAGACCAAATTAGAGTTTATATATTTAGTGATTTCAGCAATATCTGACGCCTGATCGCCTATACGTTCCATATCGGAAACCATTTTCATTGCGGCTGAAACTATCCTTAGATCTGTTGCTACAGGCTGCTGCTGAAGAAGAAGCTTCATGCAAAGACCTTCAATATCACGTTCCTTTTGGTCAATATCGTTTTCGATTTCTGCAATATTATTTAAAATATCTTCATTGGCATTTTGCAGGGATTTTGACGCATTGGCAATTGCCGTTTCGCAAAGGCAGCCCATTTTTATAAGTTCTATATGCAGAGCTTCAAGCTGTTCATCAAATTTATTACGCATTTAACCAAACCTCCCTGTAATATAATCTTCAGTTTTCTTATTTGACGGCATAGAAAATAATTTTTCTGTTTTATCGTATTCAATAACTTCTCCAAGCAGAAAAAATGCTGTTTTATCAGAAATTCTTACCGCCTGCTGCATATTGTGAGTTACCATAACTATAGTATACTTCTTTTTAAGTTCCATTGCAAGGTCTTCTATTTTTGAAGTGGAAATCGGGTCGAGAGCAGATGTGGGTTCGTCCATTAACAAAACCTCCGGTTCAACGGCGAGCGCACGTGCTATGCAAAGCCGCTGCTGCTGTCCTCCGGACATGGCAAGTGCACTTTTTTTAAGCTTATCCTTTACCTCGTCCCATATTGCAGCTCCCCGCAGTGATTTTTCAACGATTTCATCTAGCCTTACTCTTGAGCGAATACCATGAGTTCTCGGACCGTATGCTATGTTATCATATATACTCATCGGAAAAGGGTTCGGTTTCTGAAAAACCATTCCTACACGTTTTCTGAGAAGGTTCGTATCCATATCACCGTAAATATCCTCATTATCCAGAAGCATTTTTCCGGTGATCTTACAGCCTTCCACAAGGTCGTTCATACGGTTCATTGATTTGAGTAGCGTGGATTTTCCGCAGCCTGAAGGTCCTATAAAAGCTGTGATTTCGTTAGGCGCAATATTAAGATTAATATTTTTCAGCGCTTTGAAATCGCCGTAGTACAAATCAAGATTTTCAACTGTAAACTTATTCATATTTTATCCTTTCGTAATTTTTTTGGCAAGAAATGATGAAAGAGCATTGAGTCCGGCAACGATAATTATCAGTACTACTGCTGTTGCGTACGACTGATCGACGTGTAATCCTTCACTTGATAAAAGATACATGTGTTCTGATAGAGTACGTCCTGATTTAAGAATGTTCCATGCGGCTTTTGTGCCTGTTCCGGCTGTATACAGCAGCGCCGCCGTTTCGCCTACAATACGTCCTGTGGCAAGGATTACGCCTGAAAGTATGCCCGGTACTGCCGGAGGAAGAACTATTTTAAATACTGTTCTGAGCTTGCCGGCGCCGAGTCCGAAGCTTCCTTCACGATATGAGTCCGGTACAGATTTGAGAGCTTCCTCAGTAGTTCTTATTATCAGCGGAAGGATCATTATAGCAAGAGTTAAAGTGCCGGATAATACTGAATATTTGAGTTTCAGCTGAACAACAAAGAACAGATAGCCGAATAAGCCGTATATAATAGAAGGAATTCCTGAAAGCGTTTCAGTTGTCATTCTGATTATTCCAACGATTTTATTTCCGCGCTTAGCATATTCGACAAGGTATATTGCTGAAAAAATTCCGAGTGGAACGGATATAAGGAGCGCTAAAGCAGTAGTTATAAAAGTATTTATAAGAGCCGGAGTAAGAGAACAGTTTTCAGAATTATAGTTAAATTCAAAAAGACTTGGAGATATATGAGGTATACCCTTTATTAATATGTATATGATTATAAAAAAGAGTGTAATCACTGTTAATGCCGAGCACAATATTACCAGAGTCAGCAATAAAATTGAAAGAGGCTTGTTTTTGTATTGCTTTAATTTCTGCTTTACTGTCTGAGTATTTATACTGTTCAATTCCGGTTCCTCCTTTTAAGCAGTGAGCATGAAATGTTTATTATAAGAATAAATACAAACAGTACGACTCCGGTTGCAATTAGAGCTTCTCTGTGAAGATCCTGAGCATATCCCATTTCAATTGCGATATTTGTTGTAAGAGTTCTTACTCCTTTGAAAATACTGCTCGGAATTCCGGTACTGTTTCCGGCAACCATCATTACTGCCATGGTTTCTCCTATGGCTCTTCCTATTCCAAGTACTACTCCGGCAAAAATACCGGATTTTGCGGCGGGTATGACAGTAAAAAATACGCTGCGTTCATGTGTTGCCCCCAATGCAAGCGCTCCCTCGTAGTAGCTTGCAGGTACCGCTTTGATGGCAGTTTCCGATACTCCTATTACTGACGGAAGAATCATAACGGCAAGAATTAATGACGCAGTAAGCATACTGTTTCCGGTAAACGGAACTACAACTACAAGTCCGAAGAAACCGTATATGACCGATGGTATCCCTGCAAGAAGATTTACTGCCGGTTTAAGCACCCTATAGATTTTTTTCGGACAGAAATACGCCATAAATGCAGCGGTAAATATACCTATCGGAACTCCTATTAAAATTGCACCCGCAGTTACATATATACTTCCCAGAATCATCGGCAGTATTCCATAGATGTCATTGGACGGCCTCCAGACAGTACCGGTGATAAACTTAAAGATACCTATTTCTTTTATTGCCGGTATTCCGTTTGCAAAAAGAAACAGACAAATTATAATGACTGCGATAATGGAGGTACAAGCGGCGAGAAGAAACACGCCGCTCATTATTTTTTCCTTATATTTATGCATAAATGCCTCCGTATATTTTACTGGATTATATCCTGCCAGCTTGTTGTTTCTCCTGTATATATTGATTTTACCTGATCGCTGGACAGTTCGTCGGCTGGATTGTCATTATTGACTATTACTGCAATTCCGTCCATAGCAATTGTTTGAGATGTAAGACCGCTTTCAATTTCGCTGTCTTTAAGTTCTCTTGATGCCATGCCTATATCGCATACTCCTTCAATCGCAGATGTCATTCCTGTTGTCGAATCGCTTGTCTGAATTTCAATTTCCGCTTTTGTATTTACTTTAAGATAAGCCTCCTGAAGCTTTTCCATTACAGGGGATACGGATGACGAACCGGCAATTACAATTTTTCCTGACGGAGTATTTCCGCTGTAAGGAGCGGCGTCGTCCGAACCTATATATCCGTTGTCGGTAATGATCTGCTGTCCATCTGAGCTCATGATGTAATTAATGAAATCCTGTGTAACTTCACTGACGTTATCCTTAGTTGCGATATTGAAGGGACGGGCAATTTTATAGGAATTGTTTTTTACATTTTCCACTGAAACTTCCGCTCCGTCAATTTTAACCGCCTTAACAGTGTCGTTTAACGAACCCAGTGAAATATAACCGATTGAATACATATTACCCGATACGGTCGTCATCATAACGGAAGTATTATTTGTTATCATAGCATCCGTTGTTGTTCTGTCGATTTTATCACCGTTTTCGTCTTTTTCTTCAATTCTGAAAAGCTCTACGAATGCTCCTCTTGTTCCTGAGCCGTCTTCACGGGATACTATTGTAATATCCTTTGAAGCGTTAAAGCTCTTGTCTGAACCGCAGCCTGTAAATAACGATGCGGACATTGTTACCGTCATAAGAATTGAAATAATTTTTTTCATAGTAATTAACTCCTTTACTGATTATGTCTTAATTATAAAATGTTATTGTAAAATCGAAAAGTTATATTATGTAAAATCTATGTTAAATAATTTTGTAAAAAAGCTGAATGTAAAGTAAAATTTAACAAAGCCCTCTCATCATTTTAATGAGAGGGCTACATTAGCGTTATTTTTTCTTTTTTTCATTAATTTTGATTTTAAGTTCGGTTAAGGCATTATTAAACTTAAGAGAACGTGAGTTTGGATGCGCATTCAAATAATTTTTCTTGAAAAAATTTATTTTACTTGAATTTTTTATATTTTCAGATTTTAATTGCTCTAATTTTTGCTTTAATGATGTTAGCTTTGCGTCGGATTCTGAATTGTTGCGTATTTGTTCTTTGATTTTAAGGTTAATATCTGAAATTTCATTTTTTATTTCAGTAAGACGTTTGAGTATATTATTAACATCTATAGCTGCTTTGGCCGAAGCAATAAAGTCAATTATAAAAATAATAAGAAGGATAATATCTAATATCATGATAATCTGCGAATCTAATTTTAATATTATAGGCTCTATATGTACATGTACTTTATAATTGACAAGCAATGTCATAAATCCCCACATTAAAGTTGCCTCAGCGCATATGCGTCCTTTAAAATTATAATGCGTATCGCTGTAGTCCCAATAACGTGTTTTAAAAATAACTTCAAGAAGCCATCCGGTTACAAATTCAAGTATAGTTGCTGAAACGGCGCCGAATATAAAAACTAAAACAGGGTCTTTGATAACCGGAGTACCGGCAACAATCATTGTAATTGCTCCAAATCCGTATAAAGGCAAAAACGGCGAACGTATAAAGCCTCTGTTAACAAAACGCTTTTCTTCTATTGATACCAAGGCGGTCTCAAAGCACCATCCTAAAAATGAATAAATGAAGAAAATGAAAATCCAATTTTGTATAGCATAAATCATTTTAAAAACCTCCGATTATATGTAGATTATTCTGTTAATTATAATATAATTTTAGATTTATGTCAATATATTGTATAATTTGTATGTAATTATAATTAAAAAAGTATTTAAAACTATAAACTCCTACAAAGCTGCAAAAAGCGGTTGACAAAAGAGGGAAGAGGTGATATAATAATAAAGCTGTCGAACGAGAGAGAGCGAGTACGGAATGGAAAAAATTTTTTTGAAAGAAGT
>CABIYQ010000009.1:53226-99673 GCA_902362965.1 Oscillospiraceae bacterium | reverse complement strand
ATTCTTAGGCGCTTTAAGTTCAGCTTGTATAGCCGACACTCTTTTAAAAAAACTGTCCATTTTACTCTTCCTTTCTTGCTGCCTCATTAAATGGACAAATACGTCCCGTAAACTTTTGAGGATATGGCGTTACCTCTTTTGTTATTAAACACAATCCACTGTTTCGATTGAAAAAATCGCATTGAAAACAGCTAATATCCTTATTACCTTTCCAGTCTACCGGAAAGAAATTTCTTATTTTTCCTTCTGCTTCAATGTATTCCTTTACGCCATCTGAAAAATCAGCCATACTATTTTTCCTCCCTTTCCAAATCTCTCATTAAATCAATATCTGGTTCTGGCTTGTCCGGATTTTTATAACAGGTTCTGCATGCCTCAATATCACACTCGCAAGGACTGTCATAATCGTAAATGCAGCTCATCTTATAACTCCTTTTCTCTTTAACACTTTATATGATTCGTTTGACAGATGTACTTTTATAATTTTTTCACCGATACCGTCATTTACAAACTGTTCCGCATCGTCCTCATTTTCGTAAAAAATTGAACTGTATATGACGTCATTAAAATATGCTATTCCATATACTGTATGGGTTTTCCCTCTGTACATTTTAATTACCTTTCCTCCTTGACATTTCCTCTATTTCATGCTATCATTTATGTGTTTAAATTTTTTCTTTTGCCTGTCCCTGTTGCCTCAGGGCAGGCTGTTTTTTATTTATATATGTAGTCATATCAAATCTTCCCTTAAAACATTCTGTTTCTTATTAATATATGTATAGTCTCTAATCATATTATCAATAATCGCACGGTCATTAATTGCCTTTAGTTCTCCCCATGGGTCGGGACTGTAATTTGTCTTGCATTGCCGTGTTTTTATGTTATATTCCGTCTGCTTCATTTCTTTCCTCCTTGATTTTGTAATTGAGAATTACTTTCTTGTGTACAATCTTCATCCGGCCATTTACCAATACAATCAACAACATTTTTATAATATTTTATTAGTCCCTGCTCCAATTGCTTATGCCGTATTTGCCTTTCGGAATCAGTAATATTTGCAAAATGAACCTCAACTATTGCATTTTCGCTTTCATATTTAATCATATTTATCACCTCTTTATATCCTACTCAGCACCACTTGTACTTGTTTCCTAATTAAGATAATTTACTTTTTTAGAAAAGTACCTAACTGGCTGCATCAAAAATCTTAGAAAATAATTCACCTATGTACATTTTTAATTTCTCCTATAACGACTAAGTTTCGTTTTATAGACATATTTCACCAATTGAATTATAATAAAAATAATATATAGAAAAGGGGGGAAATAATAATGGTTTACTTTATTACATATGACCTTAATAACCCTGGTCAAAACTATGATGATGTAATTGATGCTATCAAAGAAGCTTCGACGGCTTGGTGTTCCTATTGGAAATCGTCGTACTTGATAAAAAGCAACTATTCAAGTGCGGACGATATTCAAGCAAAAATCAAGCCTTATCTTGATTCAAACAATAGATTATTAGTCATAGAAGTTGTAAATAATAAACAAGGCTGGTTGAACAAAAAACAATGGGATTTTATTAATAATTCAATTTTTGGATAATGAATCTTCTTGGGATTGACTGTGTTCAAAAGGATAGCCACTACTATCACACGGAACGAATAAGGTCGGCTATTTCTTTAGGTTCTGTTTCAATGGTTATTTTCATATCTTTCACCTCCTTTACGCTGACTTGGTTTCGGTTGATTCTCTAAACTCCATTACTTCATATTGACATTTATTTTCTTAAAAAGAAGAATCAACTGTTGAAACTACTGCTGAAATAACAACCGAGGCTGTTACTAATGTTGAAATCTTTAAGAGCGAAAGTATCACCGCTCCGTTTACCGAACTTAATACAATTTTAAAAAATACGATTAAAAGTTATAATAATCCCAACTTAGCTTTTAATGTTGTTGAAGTAGGTACTGAAACACCTATCTACACAGTGAAAAATGGAGAAACTACGTATAGCATTTTCGACTAAAAATTACAATTACAAAAATCTATAGTAAAATACAATGATCCTCCCCGACTCGGTCGGGGGAATTTTTTATATTCTAAGTTGAAAAACAGGAGAATAATGATTGACATATTTTAATATATAATATATAATTATAGGTGAAAGGAGTTGTTTTATATGAGTACTAGAGAATATGTAAACCATATCCTTGATGGATTAAGTGAAGAACAGTTGCAAGGATTAGCAATGCTTCTAAACGGCTTTAGTAATTCTAGTGATATACCTAATAATGAAACTCTAACAGTTATGAACGATGTTAATAATAACAAAAATCTTAGCAGGGAATTCCATTCAGTTGCTGAACTAATGGAGGATTTAAATGCTGACGATTAGATACCATAATTCCTTTAAAAAAGATTATAAAAAAATATTAAAACGCCATTTAAATATTCACGATATGGAAACTGTAATCGATATGCTTGCAAATGAACAACCTCTTCCAGAAAAGTACAAAGACCATGCACTAACAGGTGATTGGAAAGGTTTTAGAGAATGTCACATTCAACCTGACTGGCTGTTGATTTACAAAATTCAAAATGATTCACTTATCCTGACATTGTCAAGAATCGGTTCACACAGTGATTTGTTTTAAGCCTCGTACTAATTGCATATGCTTAAGACCTCCCCTCTCACGAGGGGAATTTTTTATATTCTAAGTTGAAAAACAGAAGAATAATGATTGACATATTTTAATATATAATATATAATTATAAGTGAAAGGAGTTGTTTTATATGAGTATTAGAGAAATGGCATATAATGTAATTGATTCAATGACAGAAGAGCAGTTAAATGCATTTTTGATGTTATTTGGCAGATACAAAGAGCCAAATGAGGAAACGCTTAAGGCTCTTGCCGAAGTTGAGGACATGAAAAAAAATCCTGACAACTACAAATCATACGATAATGCCGATGATATGATGAGGGACTTACTGAAATGAAATATATCATAAAACCAACTTCTCAGTTTAAAAAAGATTTAAAGAAAATGGAAAAACAGCATAAAGATTTAAGTCTTCTTACAGAAATAATCAATAATATTGCAAATGCAGTTCCTCTCCCCGAAAAGAATAAAGACCATGAATTGTCAGGTAACTTTAAAGGTTGTCGGGAATGTCACATTCAACCTGACTGGCTTCTGATATACGAAATCAATAACAATGAACTTATTCTTTATCTTACAAGAACCGGTTCACACAGTGATTTGTTTTAAGCCTCGTACTAATTGCATATGCTTAAGACCTCCCCTCTCACGAGGGGAATTTTATTAATTAAAATGCAAATCATAGCAACACGGCCTTTCATCAAATTCGGTTAAAACGTGATGGTGGAAATTATGATATATATACCAATGGTGCAAAAAACGAACCAATCCCACGACACAGGGAAATCAATGAAAAACTTGCACAAGCAATCATTAAAAAACACGGACTGAAATAGTCCGTGTATTCCCACAAAAATATTATAAGGAGTTGTTTTTATGAAAGAAGTATATCCAGTTATTCTAACCCCTGATAATGAAATGTTTCTTGTCAATGTACCAGATTTTGATATAATGACACAGGGAACAGACCTTGCCAATGCACTGGAAATGGCGAGAGATGCCATTTGTATTACTGCTGTTGATATGCAAGACGAAAATAAAACACTTCCCATGCCTTCTGCTATTTCATCAATAAACGCTGAGGGAGATTCAATTGTAACGCTTGTCGATGTTGATTTAGATGCATATAGACGAATGCTAGACAACAGAACCGTCAAGAAAAATTGTACTATTCCAAGCTGGTTGAACATAAAAGCAGAGGAAGCCGGAATTAATTTTTCTGCTGTTCTTCGTGAAGCCCTTGAAAATCGTCTTAATATCAGGTGAAAATAAGATTCCTCGGTCAATACCGGGGAATTCTTATAAAAATAACGCCCTGCAAATATACAGAGCGTTATAAAAAACACAATCAATAATAAAATAAGGAGGAATTTATGCAAAAATATCTAATGTACCTAAGAAAATCAAGAGCCGACGGAGAACATGAAACCATTGAAGAAATATTGGCAAGGCACGAGAAAATCTTGCAGGAATACGCTGAAAAAAATATCGGAAAAGCTGTTCCAGAAGAAGATATATTTAGAGAAATTGTATCTGGTGAAACAATTAAAGACCGTCCCTTAATGAATAAACTACTTAAATGTATTCAAAACGAACAAATTACCGGTGTATTGGTTATAGAACCGCAAAGACTCAGCAGAGGAGACTTACACGACTGCGGTACTATAATAAGAGCTTTTCAATATACAAACACACTGGTTTATACACCTACTAAAACATATGACTTATCGGAAAAATATGACCGTAAGTTTTTTGAAATGGAATTAATGAGAGGTAATGACTATCTCGAATACGTCAAAGAAATTCTTATGAGAGGACGCCTTGCATCTGTCAGCGATGGAAATTATATAGGTTCTATTCCTCCTTTTGGGTACTCAAAAGAAAAAATTGATAAAAACTATGTTCTCGTTGAAAATGACGAATCAAACGTTGTAAGATTGATTTTCGATTTGTTTGTAAATCAAAATATGGGTACATCAAAAATAGCAAATCATTTAAATTCTATTGGCATTAAACCCAGAAAAAATAATTATTGGTCAGATTCCACTATTAGGGATATTTTAAGAAATCCCGTATATATCGGTAAAATACGCTGGAACTGGCGCAAAACAGTAAAAACATACAAAGATGGCGAAATAGTATGTTCCCGTCCAAAATCCACTCCAGATTCATGGATAATTATTGACGGAAAACACAACGGACTTATTTCAGAAGAAGTTTTTAATGCAGCTCAAAAGCGTTTCGGACAAAATCCAAGAGTAAAGAAAGAATATGAAATCGTTAACCCGTTTGCAGGACTTGTAAAATGTGAATGTGGTAAATCTATGGTTTATAAAAAATTTAATAAATCATCACCGAGAATTATATGTCCCAATCAGCCAAGATGTGAAAATAGATCGGTATTGTATAGCGAATTTGAAAGTGAAGTTATCATAGCACTGAAAAAATATATTAATGACTTTAAAATAAAAATTTCAAACGGCGATAATCAATCTGAATCAATACAAAACGGCATTCTCGAAAGTCTGATCAAAGAACTTAAAACTATAGAAAATCAGCAGGATAAATTATATGAATTGCTGGAACAAGGAATTTATACTAATGCCATTTTTATAAAGCGTAATACAGCATTAGCTGAAAAACGCAAAAAAATCACATCAGAAATTGAAAATCTAAAAACATCAATTCCTAATTCTATTAATTATGAAGAAAAAATAGTTCAATTGTCAAATGCCTTAAATACTCTCCAAAATCCAGATATACACCCAAAAATTAAAAATGAGTTTCTTAAAGTTATAATTAATAATATTTATTATACACGCAAAAATGATAACCGAACAAGAAATGATGATTCCCCTTTTACTATCAAAATCATTCTTAATCTTTAATTCCATCATCAATGTGCTAATTCTTCTGTACCCAGAGAAGCATCGGAAATGTTCCAAATCAAACCGAACTTTGCGGCGTTATAATTAGAGTTAAAACACTTTTAATAGCTGCTGCAATAGGAGCACATCAATCTTCTATTGCTTTTTCAATAACGGAAACCAATTCACTTACAGTACCGGCAGAATGAATAAGATTTAAATAATCATCTAGATTTATACCTAAATCTTCCTCTATACGCAAAGTTAATTTTAATAAATTTAGTGAATCTATACCTGAAGTTCTATCCAATTTGGTTTCATACGTAACAATAACAGATATGTTTTCTTCATCAAAAATTTGTTTTACATTTTTTGCAACTATATCATATATACTATTATTCATCTTTTTGCTCCTTTTTATAAGCATTTTTAATCTCATCAGGCCAATTATTTATATCTATACCAAATTGACTTATAAACGCTATTACCCATCTTTCTAATCCAAATCCAATACAACCTGTAACTGTATTATCTATATTTGCAATTTTGATATTAAAAGGTGACGTAAAAGCTGATCCATGTAAATTAAACGAAGCCACAGAGATTTCATGTTCATTAGAACAATTCAATCTAATTTCATACTTCAATTCTTCTGATTTCTGAATCTTTTTAAATTTTTGCATTTTAGGTATTATAAATGGATCAAATGCAACACAAACTTTCGCACACATTTTCCATTGTTTCAGTAAAATAATCACTGTATCTAAAATTCTTTTTCTTATATTCGAAACAAAATCAGCAGAACCAATCATAACAATTTCTCTTACATGATAACCCATTAATCTACCAATCTCTGAATAATTGAATCTTCCTTCATTTCGAAATACATTCTGATTAAAAGTAACTACTGAATTTGTATCTAAAGTCATATTTTCATATTCTAAATATGTATGAAAACAAGCTGACGGCGATAACGCATGTATAGGATCTTTCAACACTGATGACCAGTTATAAGCATCAATATTTTTATCCAAATTTTCAAGATTACTCATATCTTCAAACGTGCTGCAACAAAACATTGCATATTGCGGAGAATGCTTTAAATATCCCGTTTTCTTATATGCATCTACCGGAAGCAACGTTGGATATACCTTACAGTGTGCATTATGCTCCATTGCAATACGTTCAAATTTTTCGTCAAAAAATCTAAATAAAAATTCTGCTGCTCCACTTAATGCGATATTACCGCAACCAAAGTCATGAAAACACTGTTTGTATTTATTAAAAACATCATTATAATACCTGGTACTATCATTATAATGATAAATTATTTTATCTTTATCCGGCAATATAAACTTTTCTGCATATAATTTCAAATCATGCTCAACTTGGTTTTCATCTGCATTATCTGAAACTTTTACAATTAAAGTACTGTTCTTTACACTAAAATCTAATATTACCTCAGAAACAAAACCTATATTTTTAATAAACTCTTTTTTATCTATGTTTTTTGTCAATTCAATTTTAATAATTTTCAAGGACACTTCCCCTTCTCAATTGTTATCAAAAACTCCTTAGATTTCCAAACTCAAATATTTCACCAATGCTTCATGTAGTTCACCTTCAACGGCAATAACATTTTCAATAACCGGAATATATTTTTTCCCCATAATAACCGCACCTTGTAAGTAATCTTTATATAAAATCTTATATAGTAAATCCCAATGCTTTATTGATTCTTTTAATGATTTTATTAATTTTAACGCATTGTTATTATTATTTTGCTCCAAGTAATATCTTTGTAAATTTCTTCGACCTTTTATATTCCACAATTTCCAATTGAAATATGTAATCATATCTCTGTCTTCTGATGGAGCCAGGGCATCAAAGCGCAGATTTTCCGTTTCAAACAATTCAATCAATTTTATCAGAGCATTCCGTCCAAAATATTCAATAAAGTTACCATAATAAACTTCATTCTTAAAATAGTTATCTTTTGAATTAATCAGTGCTTCTTGTGGATGCTTAGTATAATAATCAATAACATTCTTATTAAACTTAAATGTAAGTACATCGCAATAATCTTTAGTTGCCTCATAAAAAAACTTCTTTGAAATAATTCCGATCCCTCTATTTTTTTCATAAGCAACATATTGCTTATATGATATTACACTAGGATTATCAACATAAAAGAAATTCTCCTCATCCTCACCAACGATAATAAAAACATGTCCTGTTCGTCTTATATTTAATTTATAATTAATATCATAAAAAGCAGAAAAAGGAAATCTCTCTATAATCGTTGCAATAGCCGGAATGTCCCCTGTTTTCAAAACACTCGACACCGTTTCTACTGTATTTTGATTCGTTTGCGAATTGCTATTAATAGAGAAAACTTCCCTATCAAACATGTTTTCAACTGTTTCAAAAGAAATCAAATCATTATTTGAATCAACAATCAATTTTACTGTAGTTTCGTTTAAAAATGCTTTATAATCATCCCGCCGCAAACCATATTTACTCTTTAAAACCAGATATGCAGCTTGCACTAAACAATCTCCAAGAGAATCTACAATATCATCCATCATATTATTTGAATTTAAATAATAGCGTTTAGTTAAAAAATTCTCCATAATACACCTACCTACTTAAGATTTCATTAATCGCATTCATTATTACTAAATCATTATATATACTATTCCAAAATTCAAAAACCATATCCTGAAACACAAGATACCTTACATAATTCGAACATAAATCTAGCTTTTTGGGGAATAATGCGTAGTTAATAATCAGCATTCTAAATATAACTCGTAAATAAAATCCCTAGAATATTCAGCAAATAAGCCGATTACCCTATTAGCTAAAAAATATTTATCATTTTTATAATCATAATCCTATAAATTATTTTTGTATTTTTATTATACAAAATAATTATATAAAAATCAATACTTTTACCCTGAATGCCAAAATAACGCCTTGAATGCCAAAAAAAGACAAAAACAAATAACCGCAAAAGTAATAATACTTTTGCGGGCTAATTCATATTAAAAACAAACTGTCAACATACCTTTTATGTTGACAGTTTTTATATTTGATATGTACCTCTTCAATTATTTGTCTGCACTGCCCTCACTGTCACTCGGCTTTGACCACTAAGAGTGCATGTAAATAATGTCAAGTCCCAATTATTCTCTGAACCAAGCTCCATTGCTTCAACGTCTCTGCCATCGACAGTTTCAGTCTGAACAGTTTCATACTCATATACAATTCCTTTACCATCTGTAAAAATAATAGTATCTCCACTTCCAAGCTCTTGTAGTCTGCCAAAATGGGAACGATAATTGTGCGCTGCAATTATAAGATTTCCTTTAAAAGCTGATCCTGAGTAGCGACATGGAGAAATATCCAAATTATCATAGCTCCATTCACTGAGTACAGGAAGCTCCAATTGAAGGGACGGAATATAAATTACTCCTGCATAGATCCTTCCATTTACCTCTATAAAGTTATCCTGATCAGGTTCATCATCTTCATACTCTTTGAATAAATCATTATTTGATAAGTTTCCGTCATCACTAGAAATTTGCGGCATTTCTAATTTTAATTCTGCAAGAAGCTCCTGAGATGCTTTTCCGCCTTGACTGTCTTTATTTAAATTGTACAAAACAAGGGACAACGCCGCTAAAAGCAACGCTGCCCCAATCATAATGCACAAGCGTCCATGCATTTTTTTCATTAGTTATCCCTCTTGTTTCCTGATTTTAAACGTGCTCCTACAGTTATGAATATCACTCCTCCACATGCCATAACAGGAACCGGCCACCAAAGCTGTCCGGTTTGCGGAAGCTTTGTATTAGTGTTACTTGTAACATTCGAATAACCGTTTGAAGGATTTGTAGTTATAACTGTCGGTCTTGTAGACCCACCAGAAGCTACTGTAGTTGAAACAGTAGTTTGATTAGGTGTTTTCTCACTGTAAGTATTCACAATCGCAAACTGTTTTTCATTTGAACTATAAACCACCGTATAATTTTCAGGAACTTTAACTTCCTTTACACGCCAATCAATGTCTGATTCTGCCATCCACAGATAAGTCCAATCATTAGACTCATCAAGAGTCACAGTTTCATATAACTTTTCATCACCATAAATTTCAACACTAATTGAAGCCGTCCTATTTTCAAGAGCGTTTTCATCATTTTCCCAAATCTTTTTTACAGCATATTTTGAATTTTCTCCTGAAGCGGTCTTTGTTGATAACTTTGGATAAGCGTCCAAATCAACATTTTTACCATCTTCAGATTTCATAATTTCAATCAAAATTGCTGACGGCATATAAATTGTATCCCCAACTTGAATATTTTTACCGCACACCATATACAATCCCGAATTCAGATTATCAAATCTTAATAAACCGTCTTTTCCGGTTTCACCCTGATCCAAAGCCGGTATTTTATCAAGGACTGCATAATTTTCCAAAGTTTTCGCCGCCTCAGTAACAGCTGACGAGGACATATCCTCTAATGAAACAGGATACTTAGCAAAATCCCCCTCAAGAACAAAATTGCCTCCCTTACGTGAACCGACTCGATATAAGTCCCAATGCATACCAGTGAGGGTTACCTTTTCAGTTTTACAAATAAGTGTCAAACTGTTAGCGGCTGAATCTGCTGAAACACTCAGCATTAATCCTGCCATCAACCATAATATTACCCCAACAAAACATAACGCAGCTCCAAAATTCCTGCAAATTTTCATATGCATATATTAATCACCCTCCTCCTTTTGACTTGGAAGCCTATATAATGTATTTCTATTTATAATAGATTTTTTCTTTTTTAATTTTCCGCCGAAAATCCAGAAAATCAATAAAATGATAATCAATGGTGCAGCAATAACCGGAACAACAAGCATAGGATCTACCTGAACTGCATCGGAAGTAAGTTTAAAATTCTGACCATAAACTGTATCTATTCTGTGGGAACGAAGCAGTAATCTGTGAGTATTAATACCATAGGGAGTACATGTCATAAGCGTTATATAATCTCCCCCTGGAATAATAGCAAGTTTTTCCATTTCATTTGGTTTAACAATAAAAATCTCTTCCACTTCATAAGTCAGAACTTCATCCAATACAGTAACAGTAAATGTATCTCCAACCACCATTTTGTCCAGATCACTGAAAAGCTTAGCAGAAGGCAGTCCTCTATGTGCCGAAATAACAGCATGAGTATCACTTCCTCCTACCGGAAATGAAGAACCCTGTAAATGTCCGGCAGCGATGTTAAGAACCTCTTCATCTGTACCATGATATATCGGGAACTCTGCCTTAATAGCCGGAATTGAAATATACCCCATAATTCCGGAATCCGAAATATCAAGAATATTTTCATAACCGGAAATTTTATTGTACTGTGAAAATGGAGCTTGTAACTGTGCCAGTTGGTTATTATAATCACGTGCCTCGGCAATTATACGTTCGGTTTCATTGTCATCCAATTCAGCAACGACTCGATTATAATTTGCGATTGCACGAGTCTGAACCTTGGAATTCCACCAATTACTGATTATCGGATAAAGCATTACGGAGAGCCCCACCAGTAAGATTATTATTAATACAATTGTAGAAATCACATTTGCCTTTTTTCTTCTCATGGAACCCTCCCTAATGCCTGCCGGCAAAAAACTTCACCGGCAGGAATTTAAGGCTATAACAAAATTTTACTTCTTAAAATTAATCTTCACGATTGTTCATACGCTTCTTTGTAATGAGAGCTACACCTGCAAGAGCAACTACGCATCCACCGCCTACATAGAAGAGAGTTGTACCAATACCGCCAGTTGATGGTAACGTTGTTCCCTTGTTATTTTCGATGGTTCCTGCTACTATACCATCATCTGCATTTGCGCCAGTATCGTCCTTACCATTAACGCTACCTGTTAATTCTATTAAAGCAGCCGAAGCATTAGCATAATCATCCTGTGTAAACAATGTATTAGCATCAATCACTGCATTAAATGCAGTATCAGGAATATTATATTCTTCTGACCAATTAAGCTCCTTTAATTTGTAGTTGCCGTCATCAAGACCGATAACCTTAAAAATACCATTAGCATCAGACTTCAGTACAGTTGCACTATCTTCGTCATCAACCCAGCCTGTAAAGTAACCGGCTTCATTAACTGTTGCCCATTGATTTTTATCATTACCAAGTTTAAATTGTGCATTTTCAATTGTTGCTTTTGTAGCTCCATCAATCTTAGTAATATCAAGTTCGTAAGTAAAAACAATTACCTTATCTTCAGGAGTTTCACCTGTATCTTCAGGTTTAGATGAACCGTTACCTGTTTTGTTAGGATTGTTTGAATATTCAAGCTTTACCTTATTTTCCTGACCGTTACGACCTATTATTGCTAAGTTATCTCCACTAACATTTAACTTAGCTGTATATGTAACAGTTACAGTTGTTTTATCATCAACTGTGAGACCATCAACACCCTTGAGATCCATGATAACAATATTCATATCGTTACCATTAGCTGTAATTGTGTAATCAGTGTCTTTAACTAAAGTTTTAGTACCGGCAGTAACTACGATATTCTCAGGATTTCCAAATGTATCATCCAGCGTATCTGTAAAGTTCATGTAATAGTGATCATACTCATCAATATTTGAAGGCATTGTAGCAATGATTTTAAATGGAACATCTGTATTAGCGTTCCAGTCAGCTACGTCATTGAAGCCTGCACCATAACCGCCATCATCTGTTTTATCATCTTCCTGAACTTTCTTTACAACAGTAGGATAATCAATTTTAGTAGTTACTTCTACATTCTCTCCGCCAACTACCTGTAAAAGACCAAGAGTAAAAGCAGAGCCTGTTGGATCTGTAGCAGTAGCTGCTGACTCGTCAGCCATTACATAGTAACCGTCAGCAATGCCGCTGATTACACCTTCACTATATGTACCGGACTTTGTTGCAGCGTTTGCAACTGCCAATTTAGCAAATGCTTTTGCTTCATCTGAATTGTCAGTCCATTTGCCAACAATGTCAGCTACTGCCTGTGCACCTGCTGCATCATTTGTTATCTCACCAGCAAATGAACTTCCGATTGTTGCATCAGCTTTAATAGCTGTAATGAAAGCAGTTACATTGATGCCGTCACCCCAACCGGTAATAGTCAAGTTTGAGTCTGCATCGTTATATGTACCTGCAAATACCTGATATGCTGCTACATCACTATGTGTCATCTTGTCATTACCGGCCTTAACTGTGATTGAATTATCACCAGCAGCTGCTGATACAGAAAGTGAAGAAGCCATTGGAACAGAAAGAGCGGCTGCCATTAAAGTTGCTGTGATAACAGCATTGAGTTTCTTGAATTTTTTCATAATAAATCTCCGATCATATAATTTTATTTTTTTGTGGTACTGCGGTGAGCACGATATGTACTCATGCCGCAGATCCCACTAGCGTTTGTTTATTTTTCGGCAAATTTCCATCGCCGTTTGATAAGATAGTAAGCAGCGGACGAACTCAGCAAAATTACTGTGCCCGTGATATAATACCATGATGTTCCTTTTCCGCCGGTAGAAGGCATGGTAACAGAAGTATTAACAACTTTGTTTCTGATTGTTGCAGTTGGATTATCTCCCGGATTTATTGCGTTGATGCAGAAATCTGTATCATTATCGCCGTCATCATATTTATAGGAGACTTCAAAGCCAGCCGCACTCTTTTCATCTTCCTCTACCCAATAGTAGTAAGGATTTCCATCTTCATCATAGGCAGGGAGGTTTGTAATAAGTTTTTCCCAATTATCAGTGAATTTCAGCGTAATTGAGGTTGTATTTCCAGTCCATTCAGCTTCGCCGACTAAAGCGTCATTTGCTCTGCCGCTATAGAAAGAAGCAGATCTGCGAAGTGAATATGTGTTAGAAGAAGCGTAAGTAATTGTATAACTATCAATATATATTGTTCCGTTATTCTTATGAAGTGTTATCTTATTATTTTTATTGCTATCCCAACCGCAATTAGCATTTACACCATCCTCAAACTCAACCACAACTACATTTCCGTCTATAGTTACATTTTTGATTTTATTTGGAGACGACGATGTAAACTTACCATCTCGGAAAATAATATCTATCTGGGCATTCCATCCGCCCAAATACATATGAAGCTGTGAATCATTTGGCATTTCAGAAGTATCAAAATCAAGCGTTATGCTGCTTATGTTTTTATTGTCTACGTCTATAGTTACATCTTGTTGACTATCATCAACAGTAATAGAACTGCCTGTAACTACATCTCCTCCACCGCCGTTAGTTGTTGTGGTAGTAATAGTAGTTGTAATTACAGAAGTCGTAGTTGACATTGACGTAGATGTTGTTGTTGATGGTACTGTTTTAACAGTAGTTGTCGTAGTTGTATTTTTAGTAGTGCTGGTAGTTTGAGTATCAGCAGAAATGGTAGTCACTATTGGCGCATCACTCGGATTCGTTGACCGATGAATATTAACCGTAACTGAATCTACTTCGTGATTTTGACCGTCTGCCCATTCCTTTTTGATTTTCATACTAAGAGTAATGGTATTAGTTAATTCAACGGTCTTATCCTCACTGTCAATAGAAATTCCGTCATTATTAACTTCAGAAGTCAGAACATATCCATCAGGAACGACTTCCACAACTCTGTAATAATATTTTTCTCCGGAATCATTTTCAGAAGGTAAATCAACGTAAGAATATGTCCACTCAGGATTAGGAGACGGAGTTGGATAATCATAATTGTTCCAATCACCATTCTCACCAAGCTTTTGCTGTAGCTGCAATGTCAAACTATCCGGTCGACCATTACCGTTTCCATCATTCCATTTTTTCTTAACCGTAATGTCTAAGGACTCTGTAACCTTTGTATTGATCAAGGTAATCGGTGACATATCCTCATCACTGATTATCTGACCATTCGCCTTATAGCTTGTATCCCATCCGTTGACAGGCTTTTCCTTAATGTAGTAAACGTAATCATTTTTTCCGTCTGATTTTTCCAGATCGCCGATAGTCAGAGACCAATTACCATTTTCATCAGGAGTAATTGTATATTCTCCAACCTTTTCTGATTCTGTCAAATCAGTCGGACAATCGTCGATGTTTACAGGAGCATTGGTTGACGTTGTAGAACTTGTAACACCATAATAAACATTTATTGCATCATAAAAAGCGTTTGCTATCTCAACATAACCATTAGAATCCGGATGTACTCCATCATATAATAACTCATTATCCTTAATTTTTTTAGCATAAGCATCAACAAATTTTATTGTTTTTGTAGCTTCGTCTTGTTGCAGTTCACTTACGACTTCTTTCAGCATGTCATTATAAGAATCAATCATTTTGTTGATTCCATTTTCAAATTCCTGTGCTTTTTCTGCACCCATAGAAGCATCTACCCAACTAACGCCAACTGATTTAGCCAATGCAGTATGAGCACTGCAATAGTTGATATTTATTTCTACCGAACCGTCAGAATTAACAAAATCTTCATATGGAACACAACCTAAGAGTACAACAAAATCAGATGTATTAGCGTTTTGATAAGCAGTCTGAATCATTTGCTTTACAGCCGCTTTCATTTTTGCTTTTCTTTCTGTATTATCTTCTCCATAAAGTTCCCAGTTGCCTTTATTTATATCGTTAGTACCTGCAATTATACACATTACATTGGTATCAATATAGTCAACGCCTTGGCTCCATTTACCTGAGCCTTGTTTGCTTATACGAGATGAAATCTCCGAAACAACCTGACCGCTAATACCGTAATTACCTACCTCTTGAATTACACCATCATTCTTCAATAAGCTTTCTAATCTATGAGGATAGTCATCTGACGATGTCCAAAATCCATCGGTAATTGAATCGCCTACTGATATGACTTTCAAACTTGATGGTAAATTCTTTGAAGATGTATCGTCACCACCGGAACTTGCACTGCCTTGCAGACGTTTATATAACTCTACAACGATTTCTTCAGGCAGTCCATTGGTAATTTCTTCACCTTTGTCATTGACCCAACTCTTATTTACAGTAAGACCGCCGGGAACCGTATTACGGATTTTAACACTCTGCGTTGCAGCTTTATCAGCCCTAGCATATGACGGTGTATATTGTTTTGAAGTATCCGAAACCGTCATATCAATTTCAACAGGATAGTAAAAATACCTGCTGACATTTTCATCTTTGTAAGCTAAATCGCTCCATGTATGTTTCCACTGATTTCCTGCATACAGTGTCACTTCGCCATTTTCCACAGCAGAAACTGTATTATCAGATGGCAATGTACCTTTCGATAACGCTTCAATTTCCTTATCAGACAAACTTCTGGACGATTTATAAAGCTTTATCTTAATACTATCCAATTGATGCAGTTCGTTTCCGTCTCCCCATTCCTTTTCAACATTAACTTCAATTTCTGAAGGCGTATTGTTTTTATTGGTAATGGTAAACTCACCAGTGTTTCCGTTTGATACACCCGTACAACTGATTTTATATCCATACAGTTGTAATTTTTCTTCAGCTGTCAGATCTTCAAGATATTCCTCCACTCTATATGAAACATACTCATCCTTGAGATATTCAGATGGAACAACCTCTTTCCAATTTCCATCAGATGTCAAAGTACCGGTGTATAACTCAACTTGCTGTGAATTTTGGGTTATTCCATAAAGCTTATAAGTTATCTTGTCTAAAGGAATACTTTCCGCTTCCATTGGAGTACCGTTTGAATAAACCCATAGTTTCTTAACAGTCAGACCTTCTGTATTGTTAATAGAAACTGTTCCGGTAGAGTCATCACTGTCTTTATCGCCCTTATTCAAAGCATTTCCGATGTAGATCGGTTTATATGATCCGATCTCTCCGGATTCATTCTTATAAGTACCGTCTGACTGAAGATTATACCAACCTGCATTTCCTGTAGTATAATCAAGCGTATAACCGGTTTCCTTCACATAGTAGTAAATTGGTCTGCCGTTTATACCACTGGGCAAATCCTCCCATATAGCGGATTCATTGGATAATATTTCTTTTTCATAGCTAAAGCTGCTGTCAAGAAGTCCCAATGATTCAGCATTTGCTTGCTTTGCATCAATCGGTATGCCCGTAGGAGATTTTGTGTAAGACCATAAAAGTTCTACTTTTACCTTAGACCTATAGTGATCTTCTCTATCCCACGTTTTCTCGGATTTAACATTAATTAATTGATTATCGTAAATATTAACAGAACCACCCGTACTTACTTTAATCAGATTTCCCGATGTAACACCATCCGGATATTGTGAAAGTTTTTTCGTTCCATATTCAATATAGTGAGTGGAAACGAAGTTCTTTAAGAAATTATAATAATCACTGTCCTTAAAACTGTCCGGATTTTTGGCATACGCGATCAATAATGATTTCAAATCAGGATATTCATCAGTAAAAGTAAGATTAGAACCCTCATATCCATCAGGCGGAACTATTTCTATAATCTTATAAAAATCACCGTCATTTAAATCCACCTTATAAGGTTCTCCCTTAATGTTGATTGTTACAGCTCCATCAGGAACTTGGTTTCCTTCAGCCAATGCATCAAATGTAAGAGAATGCCTGATATTATCAGTGGATTGTGCATCCTTTTCGTCAATATCGCTCCATTCTCCACTGTCATATTTCTGCCATTGATCTTTAACAGCATAATTCCAATTATTATCTCCTTCATATTTTGCAATCAAGAAGCCGGCATTCAACTGTAAACTATAATCATTTACATCATATTTAACAATCTGCGGTAAATTACCTGTTGTAACTGTTGCAGCAGTACTGTTTACAATAAATGACTGATCATCAGTCGAATCAGTTGCCTGAGCATTACCAGTATTCAATGAAATTGAATTTGAAGCAGTAAATACATCGTTTCCGCCCCATGCAACACCATTAATTCTGGTGCCAAGGTCTATACCATCTTTTGAAAGCTTATATGAATAAGTAATTTTAAGAGCCGTTTCATCAGGAACAGTAAGATTAATTTGTGCAGCAGAGAAACTTGTCATCTTCTCATAACTTGCGCTCTGAAGTGCAGCATCCTGGAAAGTTTTAACATCCTCCCACACCAAGTCAACCCACTCGCCGGACTCGTTTATTTTCTGTTCTTTTATTGAAAGTTGTTTAGCATAGTTTGATTCCAACTTTCCTTTCCAAACATATGTTGCATGACCGTTTGAATCAAAATCAAGGGTTACTTTATTTCCATCAATCAAATAGTATCCCGTTTTATTTGCTGTACCACTGATTAATAGTTCTATAGAGACTTCTTCATTAATAGTCTGCTGTTTATTATTAGCATCCCAAATATACATAGTGTTATCATAACGATTACTGGTAAGGTTTAAAGGAATTGACTCTGTTGATGCATTATTATAATCTACTGTATATCTGTATTCACCATTGTTAAGAGGACGTATGACAGTTGCGCCTGTTACATTTCCATTCTCATCCCAATCGGCATTTACTTCTTCTACAGTAATATTATCAAGTCTTGCGGAGAGTTTTTCCATGATCTCCTCTGCCGAAAGACCGGCATAACTATCAAACATAAATGAGTCTGTCAAATCGTATTCATCAGTATTTGAAAGTTTTTTGCCCTCCGGATTTACATAGACAACATATTTTACTACACCGCCGTTTACGTATATGTTGTTATCTTTATTAGTGCCGGCTTCGTCATTTACAGACTTACCTAAAAGACCTGCATCAGAAATATCCGGACCACCAATTGTTTTTTCAACAACATTAACACTAACTGTCTGGCTGTCGCCGTCATAGATAACGGTATTATCAACACGATAACTCTTAGACTCATTATATGAATTATCAAACGTACTTACCGGAATACCGGTATAGTAAACAAGTTTAGTTTGATTATTATACACTTTGAATTCAATAGTATTGCCCGAGTATGTATAATTATTATTTTCTAAAGTCCAAGAGGAACCGTAGTCAGTATATATACATGGGTATTTTAATGAGTCTCCCCAAGTAGTGGTTTCACCTAAATCATATCCCTCCAACAAAACAGAATCTTCAGAAATAGTATCCGTTATTGTGGCATCTCGCTTCGGCAAATTAATCTGCCAACCAAATACATAGTATTCTGTACCGTTGTATGTAGTTTTTTGCAGATCCTTATATAATAACTCATTGGATTGCAACGGATTTCCATTTTTATCTAAAGCAATTTTTTCAATGGAGGCTTTCTTAGTATTCGTAATTGTAAACTCACCGGAATTGATACCATTCTCATTAGAATATGATACATTATATCCATCGGGAACATCAACTTCTACAGCACGATAATAGTAAAGATCATTATGCTCTGCCGTTTCCTTAGGTAAATCATTCCATGTATAAGCATTATGCCAATTTCCGTAACCATCATGAGTTAACGTCTGAATATAAGAGCTTTCATCAACAGAATCATCAATGACTACCCACTTACCGTCAGAATTCTTATAAATAGTTTCCCATTCTCCGTTCGTTCCAAGCTTACGCTGAAGCATATATTTTATACTTTGAGGTCTTTCGGAATCGTTATTGTCATTAACCCAGTTCTTTTTAACTGAAATGCTTACATTTTCGACCATGCTGTCATCACGAAGTTCGAATGTATAATTAGTATCTCCAGATGAACTGTTACCAAAGCTTGCATTGTTAGAGAATTTGCTTTCAGTGGACTCACCCTCGGCAGGCTTATTTACTCCGGAAACATCAGCAGTAGTTTCATATTCAACACGCATGTACTTATAGCCTTCGTCATCTATATTGCTGTTGAATTCAATTCTAAACTGCTTTGCATGACCTTCAGTGATCGCATCGGCATTTTGTCCGGAGGAATCATAAAACTCAATAGTATAATCAGAACCTTCTGTAAGTAGTTTTTCTTCACCTGACTCACTTTTTTTAACGTAAAGTTTAATATTGTTTTTCTGCGTTTCAATATTAAGGTAATGATCACCGCCGTTTGTAGCGTTCATTACATCTACCAGAACTTTATCGTTATCAATGGAAGAAAAGCCCGTATCCTGAATGAGATTCAATTCCCATTTCAAAATTTTTGCTTCATTCTCGGTCATGTCACTGACGTATTCCATATCATTGGCATTGCTTTTAAGTGTTTTTACAAGCTGTTCTCTGGTTGATATAGTTACTTCTCCGTTTTCATTGTTGTCATGATTATCACTGACACTGTTTTTAATAACTTTTTCACCGCTGCCATTAGTTGATACTACAGTACCGTCATCACCGGCATTTTTTACCTCAGTAGTATAAGTAAATGTAATATCATGTATTCCGAGTACTTTACTTTCATCTTGAACTTCCGAGAAAGGAGCAGCTTCAGTAATTGTAAGAGTACTGCCATTCTTAGTTATTTCAGCATGTTTAATATCATTTTTATTAGTATCACGGTTATAACCGTATAAAATGATTTTATCATTTTGAGCGTCATACTCAGCCGTCATACCGGAATATCCAAAGTTTGCTGAAGAAATACTAATTTGACTTAAATCAATATTCTCTAAAGACGGGTCTGTCAGTTCATAACCGTTCAAAGTAATTTTTTTATTATTTCTGTCATTAAGCGTTGCGTTTACAGTCCAAGTAATTAAACCTGTATCATAACTGTGACTACCGTTTTTATTAAGTTTATAAGGATTAGTAGAATTGTAATTCACACTTGTAGAACCCTTATTAGCTTCATTTCCGTTAGGATAAAGAAGCGTTGCGGCATTCTCAACATTTGTATAATTATTGCCGCCGCTGATAATATCCGAAATGTCCTGTTCATATGTAATAACGACCGAGCTAGGAGCCGCATCTCCGAACACAATTGTGTTTCCTTGTAATTCAAAGGCTACATCTTTTCCGCCGGAGGTCACTTTTAAATTATGAGCATCGATAAACTTATCATCAACAACCTGATAATCCTTAAGCGAAGTTCCGTACGGACTCGATACATCTATATTCCAATAAACTGTCTTATCATGTGCTCCGGTAACATCATAGTCCGGTTTACCACTTTTATATATATTCGGTTTTAAAAGAGTAACCGACTTTTTATCCTTAGCCACTTCCGTGCTGGAATCGGGACTCAGAAGTTTAGCTTCATTTTCTTTTGTCAGATTACCGCTTTGATAATCTTTATTTATATCATCAATGTATTCTTTATAAGTAAATGTTACGGTTGCGTCTCCGTTTTCGTCACGAGGCGGATCAGCATCAAATACAAAGTTTCCGTTTTCATCAAAGTTGCCCAGCCCTGAAGGGTTAATTGTAATATTAGCGCTATCCTTAAATTTTTCATCAACAAGTTTATAACCGTTCAATGATTGGTTATAATAACTAGAGAGAGAAACTGTCCATTCAATATACGGTTTTCCCGTTTCATCAACAGACTTAACAGAACCGGACTTTATAATAGAATAGTTCTTGTCCGGAAACTGAACATCAAGTGTAAGATCACCTATTGTTATAACACGGTCACCGTCCGCATCGTTATCTCTAGATACTGTACCATTAAAAGTTATTGTACCGGTGAAGTTTGGACTGTGAGCAATTTTATCATCAATATAAGAATCCAAAAACTGAATAACTATCAATCCTTGTTCATTGATAGAAAAATAACCGGCTGTAACTCCATCATCAATAACAATCTTATCATTTCCATAATATTCACTAGGAACCGTAACGCCGTCCGGCAGCTGATAGTAGATACAAGGGCGTTCTTTTGTAACGGTATTTACACCGTTTTCCGTACTTGAAATCGTATACTGCAACTCAAATCTCAAGTTTACGCTCGTATAATCTGATCCCTCAGGTACCTTTATAGTTGCCGAATTACCCGATTGCTCAATTTGATATTTATCTTTATCAGCATCTACCACCCAAACTGATGTTGATGTAATATTATTTGTAAAATCCTTTGACGGATTACCATCCGCATCCGCACCAGGAATCTCATTTGCCACACCAGTGAAATAAGGATTATCAATATTTGGTCTCGCCGGACCATGCGGATGCTGACGAGTAGTATGACTTTCTTTTCCGCTGGCAGAATACATCGTAGGCATGTCATCTGCATACTGAGCATCTTCCGCCGTCATACTGATCGCCGGCATTATTAAGCTGAACGGTACTGCAAAAGACACCATAATTGAAAGAGCCATAAGAAAAGCTAGATATTTCTTATGTCTTTCATGATTCTTCACAAACTTAAGAATTATCGACTGAAATTCCTTCACGAATTACTCCCCCCTTAAATGCTTTTTTATCTATACATTGTATATCATCAAAAAATAAATATTCTTTTAAACAATACCGATACATTCCCATGGCCAAAGTCTCAAAATAACCTTTCCAATAATATATTCATCTGCAATACATCCAACTGAAGACGATCTACTGTCAATCGAAACCGAACGATGATCTCCCATAACAAAAACCCTGTTATCAGGCACCTGATACGGCAATTCAATGTCACACTCACCAAAAGCTTTCTCACTAAGATACGGTTCATCAAGGATCACACCGTTGACATAAACCGTACCGTCCTCGCTGATATCAATAACGTCACCGGCAGTTCCGATTACTCTTTTAAGCAGAATTTTATTATTAAAATAAAACGCCACAATATCTCCGCTTTTAAAGTTACTTCGCTTATTGCATATTATAAGCTCGTCATTATTCAGGGTCGGAGACATACTTTCACCTGTAACACGAAGAACCGGAAGAAAAAGCATTGATATCAAAACTGCAACCGCCGCTACTACAAGCAATGAAGCAACTGTATTATACAAAGTTTTTAAGTATCCTCTTTTATATCTGATACGCTTCATTTCAGATTCAAGCTGTGCAGCCGTAGGAAGATCCTTTATTTTCTCACTGTTCATGCCTGCCTCACTGCTCCGTTCCGACCTTTTTACATTCACTGCTGCCGGACGCATTGTGCTGCTGTCCGTTTACAAAGCAGCTTTCTGCAGCATTCTTCACAGCGTGAATTATTTCCTGCATACAATCTTCAGATAATTCTGTTTTTGAGTTAAGAGCAGCCTTTGTCAATTCATCAACACGTACCCTCAAGCTTTCATTTTCCTGCTTCACATTGCTTAATTCCTCCTGGAGATAAAACATAATTTCCAGCAATTCAGCACGTTTAAGCTTACGCAATTCCTTGTCAGTCATTTTTTCTCCTTTCTGGAATTAAAGTTTAATTTTTGCTACAAAGCAAATAATAAAAATCAATTTATCTATATTATAAACTGTTATATTAAAAATGTCAAGAAAAAACCTTCCGCCTTAATCAAATTAGTGCATAATCACGAATTTTCAAGTACTTTTATTCATAATTAAAGGTTTTCGTTTGGCACATTGCACATAATAACATCTTGTTTAGATTTAATTTACAATAATACATCTATATATTCTTAATATATATTGGTAAAATAAAGAAAAATTATAATAAAAAAATAATGGAGCATAATAAATCTCCATTATTTTTACTCTATTTTAAATATGTTGTATAGTAGCCCCAAATGGCATTAAAGAAAGTTTTGCTAATTTAAACATCTGTTTTCCAAATGGAATGCCAATAATCGTTATAGACAATAAAATACCTAAAAGTAAATATCCGATAGCCATTGGAATTCCACTTAATATCAGCCAGAATATATTTGCAATCAACGACACTGCTCCTCCGCCATAGACAACTTCTTTTCCAAACGGAAAAAATGCTATAGAAGCAAATTTAAAACACTGTATACCTATCGGAATACCTATTATAGTAATACACCATAGACACCCAGACAAAATCCAACTTAACCCGCTTATAATTCCGCCCAAAATAAACCATAATAAATTTCCTATTATACTCATATGTTCGCTCTCCTTAGATAAAATTAATAGTTACCATTAAAACATAATAGTATCATATAAACTATATTTTAACATAATTCGTCTCATTTCTCAAGCCACTAAAAAAATTTAGTATATCTGTTGATGATTACAATGCCGTAAATTTACCTATATAAGAGAGCCTGCTCCGCAAATTACAGAACAGAAATACACAGCGTTTTGTATATACATACCCCTCAAAATATGACCGCTGCATTGAAAAAAGCAATATAGCAACACGAATTTAAGCCAAGCTAAACGCTTGGCTTTTTAATTGGACTGATGTTAATATCTTAAATGGTTTAAGAACCTAATAACCCATATATTTCATCTTCACATATAATAATTTCATTTAACAATTTGACATATTGATTTCCCAAAATTAAATTTCCCTTAAGATAATCTCTGTATATAACTCTGTACAATAACAACCAATGAGTAATAGAATTGTCCAGAACACTTATCATTTTTATACCTTTTTCTCCAATATTACTCTTATTTTCATTTAAATAATGCCGTAACAATTTTCTGCGTCCTTTTATATTCCAGATTTTCCAATTTAAATATATAATCATACTTCTGTCTTTTGAAGGGGCTACAGACTCTAGATCAATACACTCCATTTCAAATAATTCTTTTAGCTTTAACAACGCCTGCTTTCCAAAAAAATGCAATAAATTATCTTCCGTTTCACTTTCCTTCAAATAATTATTTCTTGAATTTGCAAAAGCGAATAACGGATTGTTAATATATTTATCAATCGTATCCATATTAAAATTAAAAACAAAAATACTACTAACATCCTTTGTAGCATTATACAAAATATTTTTAGGTAAAACGCCCACTTCTTTATTACCGGAAAATGCTTCAAATCTGCCATACGATATTACGCTGGGATTATCTATAAAGAAAAAATTATCTGTATCTTCGCCAACAATTAAAAATACATGATGCGTTCTGATCTGATTCAGCTTATAAGCTTCATTATAAAATGATGAATAGGGCAGTCTTTCGACAATGGTTTTAATAACCGGTATTTCACCTGAATTTAAAATTTCACTGACTTTATTAACGGTATTTTCATTTTCTTCATATTCTTTCATTGAAAACAACATTTTATTAAAATTATTTTCAATCGTTGCAAAACAAGCGATGCTGTTATCATTATATAAACTTAATCTAACAGTAGTTTCATTTAAAAATGCCTTATAATAATCATTTCGCATATTATATTTATTTTTCAATATTACATATGCGCTTTGAACAAGACAATCCCCAAGAGAATCCACAATCTCATCTGCCGTACCATCATCATTATAATAATAATGCATACTCAAATAATCTTTCAAAGCAATCCTCCCTTTCTACCAATTTTCCATAACCGCATTCATTTTGACAGGCTCATCATACTGATTATCCCAGTACCAATAATAAGTATCGCATTCAGGCAATCCTTTATCCAAAGCCCTGACAGACAATACAAAACGATTTCCCTTTGCGTCTAAAGCATAAATCGTAACTCCGCCTCTGAAATCGGTTTTTATAGCTCTCAAATCATTTAATGCCTCATAACAAGCTTCTTTTAACGTCATATTCATTTTTAGATAAAGAATAACAGACCTTGCAGTATTAGACCTTAAAGTCAATTCCCCCATTCCGGTACAAGCAGCTGCTCCGTATCTATTGTCAGCATATATACCGGAACCAATAACAGGCGAATCTCCAAGTCTGCCGGGATATTTGAAGCTCCAACCGCTTGAACTTGAACCGGCACTAAAATTTCCGTCATTATCCTGCGCAAGAAAAATTGTAGTACCTTTTGCTGTTTTATTATTCGCAGTCAACATTGACAATCTGATCAGGCTTACGTCCGGCCAATTATTTGATTCACTTAAATTACGGTTATTATTCAGCCAGTCATTCCAGTCCTTACAAGTACGCACAGTAAGATTATCTCCGGATTCTGCATTGCAATCTTCAGCAAATTTAGCAGCGCCGTTTCCGGCAAGAAAAACATGAGGCAATTTTTCCATTACATTTCTGGCAACAGAAATAGGGTGCAAATATCCGGACAACGCTCCAACTGCTCCTGCATTAAGAGTTAAACCGTCCATGATACCTGCATCCAATTCTACTGTCCCAAGCAGATTGGGATGGCCTCCATATCCAACCCACCCCGCTTCAGGATCTGATTCCACTAATCTGATTCCGGATTCAATAGCGTCCAATGAAGAGACATTCTGATTTAGCATCTGAACAGTCTTATTAATTCCATTTGTTGCCACTGAATTAGTCAATAATACCGCCATAAAACATACTTTCCTTTTCCTTTAATAATTTTTCAGTCAATTCATTGTCAATATCCCTTGCTCTGTAAATATAATCTTCTGAGATTTCCTTTTCGCCGTCTATTGCCATTGATTCTGATTTTTTTAAACAGAATCTCACCTTTATCTCTTTTATTTGTTTATCTGTAAAACTTCCGTTTTTATAAGCTATATCAGCAGCAGCCTGAATACTTCTCATATCAATAATACTCTTGATCATATTAAACGTATGCGTTCCTCCCGAGGAACTTCTTGATCTGGAACCGTTGACAATTTGCGGTATTCTATACCCGCTGGGAATCAAAGGAGTGTAAACAAATTGATAACCTGACGCAGAATAAGTCAGCCATGTATAATAGTCCTCAGAAACTCTTTCTATAGGAAACGGACACCTTAATGCCGCATCAGTACGTACGCTTGTAGACGACGTTAGATTAACATATCCGGTTTCGGTTGCAATTCTTATCCATACATTTTTCCCCTGAGGAGGATTATTGACATGACTGTCAAGTATTTCCTGAATGGACGGTATAATTTTATTTTTTGGTACAATATCACTATTATCATCAATTACCTGAAATGTACTGTAAACGACTCCGGCTTCCTGTTGACGGTTAAATATTTTTCTTGTAACCTCAAGTCTTTCAGGATGGGAAATATCATCTTGATCAAGGTATAGAACAAATGGGCAGCCCAATTCAAAAGCTCTCTTAATACCGATATTACGAGCATTGCCGGGACCCAGATTTTCTGATAAAAAAATAACCTCCATCTTTTCAGAAAAGTACTTTTTCATTTGTTTCAGAAAGCTTATCGCTTTTTCAGATGTTGAAGCGTCGTCAATTACAATTATCTTCCAGTCATTATCAGTTTGTAATTTTATACTATTTAAAGCTTCTCCAAACCACTTAAGTTCTATCTCGTTTCCGTCGTTATAATGCGGTACTATAAACGCACCAGTTTCATTCCGTGACATACATCATTTCCTTTTTAAACGGCATAAGCAAGCCTTTACAAGTCAGAGTATTCAACAGTTCAAAAGTATTTTCACGATTATATGTACTTATCAGCTCATCAATAGTATGACCCTTGTCAACTGATTCAAGAAATTTCAATTCAGCATCGCTTAAACTCCAATCAACTAATTCAAACGACTGATTCCAACGCGGATCGTATGATTTAAATTTGCCGTTTATTACCGACCAGTCAAATCCCTTAGAAACAATATCCTCCTTATTCCATTGGATATCATCTGATTTTCCTGTTGCACATTTTGAAACGATCAAATCATAATGGTCAAAATCTATTTCGGGATGAAGATACTCCCAGCTTACACACCGTGAAGTTCCATAATTACTTTTTATATCATGAGACATTTTTTTCATGATCGGATTCAGTTTTATTTCCGACTCATTCATGCTTCCGGATATAAATTCATTATATGTTTCAGATATCAGATTTTGGATTCTGTCAGCAAATAATGTATAAGAATAATTTTTTATAACGTTCTCCCTTGCATTAACTCCCATTTGTTTTAATAGTTCAGGATTATTAATCAACAATTCTATCCTATTTTTAATTTGCTCTAAATTGATTCTCACACCGTTTTTCGATAAAACGGTTTGAATACTGAATCCGGTTACATTATCTACAATAGTATCCTTTAGTCCGCCCCAATCAGTACCTATCACAGGCAGACCGCATGCTTGCATTTCAACAGGAGTATAACCAAAATTTTCACTTATTAAAGTAGTCAGATTAATACCTATATCAGCCAAACAAATCATTTCCGCATAAGTTTGGGAAATATTCTGAGTATCAAACATTATAATTCTGGAATTCAGATTAAACTCTTCAACCATTTTATAAAATTCATTTTTAGTATCTGGCGACGATTTATCAGAAAATTCCGGTATATAAAAATTATCAAAAGAACCCATAAACATTAAATATAAATTTTTATATTTATCTGCCATATCTCTAAGTATACTGAGAAGCAGCATGGGATTTTTCTGTAAATTGATCCTACCGCAGTACAGCATAATAAAAGCGTTTTCCGGAACATTATACTTTTTTCGCAGTTCCGACTTATTTGGTCTAGGATAAAAGATCGACGTATCCACACCAAAAGGTATAAAACATGACTTCAAACTATTATCCATAACTAATTCTTCAAATATACTCTGACAAGCAGTAGAATTTAATATAATCGAATCATAGCTTTTAAAACTGTCTTTGTTGTCATAAAGCCAATGACCGCCTTTCTGCATTGATCCTAAACCGTAAGCAACAACCGGAAACTTTTTCACAGTTCTGTCTATAGTATAATAGGGAGATAAGACCATTAGTAAATCAATTTTTTGAACAAATTCTCTGTATCTGCTATCGTTTTCTACTTTATAAGAATCAATTTCTAAAACTTCTATTGAATATTTTTCCTGTAGTATGTTAATAGACTGTTTCCAAAGTTTCCCTACGCTTATGTATGGCGGATCGCCCCTTGTATCCAAAAGAATTCCTACAACCGGTTTATTTTTCATTCCTTTCATCCTTTACTAAAGTTTTTTGCACCGAATCATTAAAGCCTTCCGCATATGTACGGAAAAATTTAATATACATAAAAAACGTTTTTATAAACATTATAACTGTACTAATTCCCAAAACAAATAAAATCACATAAAAACTCAGTATTAACTCCTGATAATAATTCCATCTATCCTCTGTTCTTATTCCCTGAACGAAATTCAACATATAGTCATAATAATAAGAAATATCGCATATACGGTCATGTTCAGGTATAAAGCCTTCGGGTATGTATATTTTAAACGTACACAAAACTATTATAGGAATTATAAAAGCAATACATAATATGGTACCGAGTATGCATAATTTTACATTTACTGACGGAACTGCATTGTCAAAACCCTTGACAGCTATAATATAATTTACTATTTTTTTTATATTTTTAATAATTACAGAAAAAAGTTTTACAACCACAATCAGTCCTATAACGAATATTATGATATTAAAAAGCTGCATCAATAACTTTTTTGAAGAATTTAAATCGTTTTGTTTATATAATTCAAGCTTATTATTCAGGAGTGCATTTAATTCCTGGATTTCCTTATTGCCGATTGAGCCGTTATTTCCTTTGACATAAAAGCTTTCAATTCTAGTCGAATCATTAATATCAGTTTGATAATATACCGGTACAAACACTGTTTCAAGTCCATTAGAAGATAAATCACTTACAAAGCTTTCGTTATTCTCATAGACTCCGGAAATAGTCTTGGTTTCACCATTCAATATCATTTGACATCCAATAATATCTATACTTTTAAAAAGCAAATTTGCCAGACTGTCGCTTATTACTATTGCATCAGATTCTGAAATAACTGCTGAAAAAAAATTGCCCTTTATCATATTTATATTATGTATTTCAGGATAATTTTCATCAGTAAGAATAATATTGACATTATCAGATAAAAGAGAAGTATGGTATGCCTCAGCTGTTCCGTTTTTACGGTTCTGTACATTTACTGTCATAATATCATCTGAATTATTAACGGCTTGTTTAATCTCAGAAAGCGTTATATAGTCCGTATTATTTTTTGATACATATTCTACAGCCTCAGGCAGCGCTGATATTACTTGCTGCCGTACTGAAATACTCATAAACATAAAAAGTGCAAAAATTATTGTGTATAAAAATAATTTAAGCTTTGAATACTTAGTTATAATCACCGTACTACCCTCACAGTCTCCCCAGAGGTAAGCGCTCTTGACGATGATACTACGACTTCAATATAAGCACTTATATCATCTCCGTTAATAGCCGACTTCACATTATTTTTTTCCAACTGATCTACTTTAACTTTTTTTACATAGTATTCTTCACCAAACAAACCGTCTCTAGACTGTAAAACATAAACTACAGTATCTCTATTTTCATCTTTAGAAATTGCATTTAAAGGAACAACATTTTCATATAAATCCGAGGAAATAATATAATTGACTTTTATTTTCTGTCCCTCATAAAACTTTTTATTACTGTTATCTATCTCGGCATAAAAGAAATACTGCTTTTTTTCAGTATCATATTCTCTTTTAATAACCGTAGTATTAACAGTTTTTTCTTCAGTTGACGGCTTACCTTCATACCACGCAGTTTCCATATAAGTCAACTGTACCTCATCTCCGACTCTGCACAGTACGTCATCTGTTTGACCAAATGAAAATTTTACAGACATACTTTGAGCTTCATCTGTAATTTCCGCCAAGGTATCGCCTTCCTTAGTCAAATCTCCGGCGTTTACCTTTATTTCAGATATAATACCATTATTTTCAGCACAAACATTTCCATCATAAGGAACCTGCTCTTTATACAGTTCAAGCTCTCCTTCGGCAATTTCCAATTCATCTTCAAGTTTAGCACGATCCTTATATGATAACCATTGGTCAAGCTGATCTTCAATTTTTTGAACCTCAAGTTCTTTCTTTTGTATATTTATAGAGAATTCTTTGCTGTCTACTTCAAAGAGAACGTCTCCGGCTTTAACTTCATCATTTTCCTTTACATAAACTTCCGTTATTTTTAATGGAACATTGTAACATATTTTCTGACTATCAACCATTACCTCACCGGTTGCACTTGAAGACACCGAAAGCTTTTCCGCAGCAGGATTTATTACCTCTACATATGGAAGAGACATATTATAAATTGATTTTGAAAGAAAAGTACACAAGAGCAATATAATCAATACAATAACAGATATTTGAATCAAAAACTTTTTATTATTTTTTTGTTCCATTAACATTCACCTCTACAGTATAATTCAATTATTTCATATTAGAATATTCAACACCTTTTATTAAAGCGTCTTTAAAAAATAAAAACAATATGAAAACAGGAATAATTGCCAATACTCCGCACACAAAAGCTATATCTAATTTAGTATCATTTATACGTGAAAGGAATATTGAAAGCGGATATTTCAAGTAATTTTTCAAAAAGGCCAACGGCTGTTCAATCATATTCCATGAATCTATAAAACATAATATAATTAAAGACGCTATTCCGGTTTTGGAACATGGTATAATTATCCTAATTAATATCTGAAAATGATTTGCTCCATCAATTTTCGCTGCCTCAATCATATCATTAGGAATAGCAGAAAACACCTGCGTCAGAAGAAATACGCCAAAGGTACTGAAAATGCCGGGAAGTATCAAAGAAAGATAAGATCCTATCAGTCCTATCTTATCAAACAATATGTAATTCGGAACTAACGTTACCTGAACAGGCAGCATCATCAAAATAACTACAAGATAAAATATTACATTTTTAAACGGAAAATTAAACTTGGCTAAACCGTACGCACTGAAACACGATATTATAACCTGACCGACTACGATTGTAACAGATATAAAAATTGAGATCCAGAATTTCATCAAATAAGATGGGTCAAGTAAAAAAACATCTGCATACCCCATTAAAGTTATTTGATTCGGAATAATATGAAAGTTGCTGTCCGTATTATCATTAGTGATCAAATTTCCGAAACTATTTAATATTTCCGACTTCCCCATTAAAGAACCGCAAATCATAAAAACGACCGGCATCAGTACTACAACCGATAACAAGCTCAAAATTATATAAGAAATAATTTTGCCATATGAAAACCTGAATCTTTTAACCATATTCAATATCTCCCAATCTTTTTTTGAACTTAAACAATAATAATATAATAATAAATATAATTATAAAAACAAGAATAGATCCTACAGATAATCGGGTATAATTCAGATTTTGAAAATTATTATTCATAAAATGCTGGATCATATAGATACTTTTATGAGGATAATCACCGCACAAAATATATGCCTCTTTAAAAGATTTAAAAGTATTTATAATTGATATTACCAAAATAAAAAACAAGTGCGGAGAAATCATTGGTAACGTTATGTTTATAAGCTTTTTGAGTCTGCTGGTAGAATCCAAATCTGCAACCTCATAATACGCTTTAGGTATAGAATTTAAGGCAGCCAGAAAAAGAATAATATTATATCCGCAGTTTTTCCAGACATATAAGATTACAAGGACTATAAAAGAAGCTGAAGAATTAAGCCAATCCTTAACAGGTAATCCCATTAAAGAAAGAACATCGTTAGCTAATCCCTTTTCAGCAAAGATCATCTGAAAAAATAATATGACTGAAGAAACCGGAAGTACCAACGGAAATACAAATACTGATCTGAAAAATTCAAATCCTTTTAATTTCTGATACAGCAGTGATGCGATTAAAAATGAAAAAACCATGATCAAAGGTACGGATACCAAAATAAATTTCAACGTATTCCACGCAGCTAATCTAAAGGTCTGGCTGGATATTATATCAACATAATTATCTATACCCACAAAATTCATACTGTTTATATTATCAGTCAATGATAATACTATACATATTATAAACGGTATTAAAAAGAATACAAGCATTCCGGAAACAGACGGTAAAGAAAATATAAATCCGGTAACTGCATCCTTTTTTGCTAATTTAGTTTTTTTATTACGAGCTGACATTAATTTATTCATTCATATACAACTCCAATCTTTCAAAGTCTGGAATACTTTATATAAAATACAAATAAATATACTGTTTTTTCAGCTGTAATTTTATTCATTTATATAAAGCTCTAATTTATTATATAAATTTTTCTGACATTCATCGTATGATTTTTCGCCTTTAAAATAAGGTTCCATTGCTTCCCATACGAAATTTATCAAATTATTGTTATACAATTCACATGCGTCTACATTACTGTAAATATCAATAAACTTATCCTTATCAGCATCAGAAAGGGCTGTTAATGTTACTCCGTGTTCAGTATCTTTTTGCCCTCCGAATTTTTTATTCCAACTGTCAATACCATTTTCCAAAGCTGATTTCAGTACGGGAATCTCTAAACATGCTTCGCTAAAAACAGCATTTTTATTCTGATAATCTTCAGATAAAAGAATCTTTATAAATGAATAAGCATTTGCCTGATTAGGACTGCCGCTTCTGATAGCAGCCATATACTTAGGCGTAGCCACATTTTTATCGCTTATTGACGGAAAACGGCTAAGCACCGGCGTTTTATCAGTCAACAAGGCTGAATAAACTTCTAAAGCCTTTGACACCCCACCTAATATACCGGATTCAAATAAGCAGCTGCCGCTGTTGATCATAACAGCACCGTCACCTTGATATGTTGAAAGTACTGATTCCTGCTCCCTGTTATCCATATTATAATATTTTTTATATAACTCCATGGTTTTCTTGAAGTCATCATTATCGATCAAAACTTTCTTTTTTTCATAATCTAAAAGATTCATGCCATTCCATGGAAAAAATGTTTCCAGCTTCATACCTTCCAAAGTAAAAAAAGTTTTATCCATATTGCTTTCATATTTATCTACATAATTAGTCATTATATTAGAAAAATCATCAAAACTTAAATTATCATCAACAGTAATATTTTCCGCCTCCAGCGCTTCCTGTGAGGTTAACAGAACACGCATACTATATGATATAGGAATAAAGTAGCGTTTGCCTTCAAAAACTCCGGAATCAAAAACTGTTTCATTGTATAGTCCTTTATCAAAAGACTCATCATTTTCCAGCAAAGGATTTAAATCCTGAAAACTTTCACTTTTCATCATACGATAAATATCATCATATTCTGAACTGTGCATGAGAATCAAATCAGGCCCCTTACCGGAAGATAATTCATTTTTTATTGTTTCCAGATAATTTGATTCAGCTTCCGGATCATTAGAAGTACCGAATTCTTTGTATTCTACTTCCACATTTGGATATAAATTCTTAAAACTGCTTAATGCCGCTTTTAAAGCCTTATCAACTACAGGTCCTGAATAAATCACCAATTTATCTGTCGGTTCCTGAATAGTGACCTTATCTTTACCGGAACAACCTGTTCCGGCTGCTGTTAACATAACGGCTGCTGACGCCAAAGCTGTAAATCGTCTGAACATAGTGTTAAACTTATTATTCATATAAGCTGACTCCTTTCATTTGTCAGATAATATTCAGATAAATTAAGTATTTAACCTTGGAAAAACCTACCAAAAGCATTATAATACATATATCTATCTCTTTATATTTTCACTTACTATATATATAACGATTCCAAATCGATAATTATTGCATTATTTTTGTAAATAAAATAAGAACTTTTTGTTAATTATTTATTAATTGATTATAAGAAGCAATCTTTTTACAGATTGCTTCTTATACTTTAATAGACGTCTAAATAATTACTTATAATTTACTTATGATTTACATCTGCTAACTGTGACGCTGTACTTTTGCTTACTGCTTTAGAAATTTTATTATTAATATTATTAGTACATGCACAAGTGCAATAGCAAGCATAAGCTTCTACGCTGTCTTTTCTGCTGTTATTAGCCTTAATCAGCTTTCTCATAGCATTTTCCTCCTAATAACATTTTTGAATAAAATAATTACTTAATTGCCTTTGAAGCGCTATTGCCTACTGCTTGAGTAACTTTGTTTGTACTGCCATAGCATGGACAAGTACAAGTGCAACCATAAGCTTCAATACTGTCTTTTCTGTTGGTATTAGTCTTAACTAGCTTTTTCATTGTATTTTCCTCCTAATGACATACTTTAATAACGAAATTACTTATTATTAGGTTTCTGTGCTCTTGTAGAACTATTGGATACTGCTTGAGTAACCTTGTTTGCACCTCCGGAACATGGACAACTGCAAGTACAACTGCAAGCATAAGCTTCTACACTGTCTTTTCTGCCGGTATTAGCCTTAACTAGCTTTTTCATAACATTTTCCCTCCTTTCTAAAAGTATTATTTTTTGGGCCCATATATGCAAAAATGAGAATATGTACTCATTTGAGCAGCAATTTAATTTAAGTGTTCTGAAACTATCTCAGATAAACCGTTAATTGTATACATAGACACATTATCTATGTCATCTTCACTAAAAACAATATCATATTTCTTTTCAAGTAAATAAATCAAATACACCAAATCTCTTGCTTTAAACTTTATAATTTTACCAAAAAAATTCTGATCCTTAATGTTTTTATTATTTTTATCAAGTTTCAAATCAAAATTATTTTCCAAAATTTCAAAGATCGACTGGCTGATCTGTTCTGTTTTCAACAAATTTTTTTCCTGTACCGGCATTTTTTCACCTCATATCATAATTTTTACATCATTTGAAAGCTTATCAAGTATCATATTATATAATTTATCCGCAGAATCCTTTTGATGTATATTAATAACAGGCAATCTGCTTTCACTGTATTTTTCTTCTATAGTTCTTTCAACCATTTCAAGCGGCAATTTATTGGTAAATATCAAACCTTTTTCTAATATTTCGTCCATATCAAAGAATAAATTGGACATATGATACACATCAACCTCACATGACAATCTGTATTTACACAAATTAAATACTTCCTCAAGAAATTCCGGAGAAGAACTTTCATAGAAAGTACACATTACCAGAAAGTCTACCAATACTGACTGAAATACCAAATACGGCAAAATCCCGAAATGATTCGTATGCTTTTCATTGAAAGATTGTATTGAGCCGGGTACTCCGATAATTATAACATCAGGCTTTTCATTTTCAGCTAAGTTTTTAATGTACCGATTAAACAACAGCGGTTTTTTATTTTCCGAAATTTCAGGATTCAGCATAAAATCCGGAAATGAATGAAATCCAAATAATTCACAATATTTTCTTGAACCTATCTGTGTAACCTTATAACCTTCCTTTAAAAACTTATCTCTTAAAACCATTGATGTTGTAAATTTATCGGTATTTTCCCACATTCCCGCTACTGCTATTATAGGTATATCGATCTGTTCAAGATATACCTCATCATTTTTTAAATATGGTTTATTATCATCAATTTTATTATTTTCATAAGCGTAATACAACACACATTTACCCGATTCGTTACATTCTGATTTCAACCTATGTAAATTATTATCGGTAAGCTTTGCAAAACACATTATTTTACTTATTTTAGGAATATAATTTACTATTTCATTTACAATAATATTTTCAACTTGTTCAGAAACGTCAAATTCAGGTACAAACAGTGAATCCACAGTTTGCTCAAATTCCTGCAATGACGATTTGATTTGATAATCTTTAGAATACAATTGTACTTTTTTATCGGTTAATCCCCAACCGGTTAATGAAGCTAATTCACAAATTCTATAATCAGAAGATATTAAATCACTATATTGTAAAAATACATTACAGTCATTATTAAACGGATATATACCAATTTTTTCGCATTTCATTTTATACTTTCCTCACACACTTTTTAATTCTTTTAATATCAAATAATTTTTAAATGTCTCCTCTGCATTGAAACGAACGTTTTTACAATTTGACAACTTCAGTTCCGCAGACAATTCACCGTTATTATCGCAATATTTTGCACATGTGGTGCAATGACGTATTGCAAAGCAATTACAGCACTGCTTTTCTGTTAAATCTGCAACATTAAGAATTTTTCTTGCATTTTCAAAGTCAAATCCATTTTTTAAATCGCCTATTTTCATCGCATCGGAAGTTTCGCTTACTCTTTCGCAAGGGAAAAAATTACCGTTTACATCGATAAACAATCTTCTTTGCCCCGGAATACAAGGTCCGCTATGGGACATAGTATCCAATAGAGTTTTTTGAGGCTGCATTGACATATTAAGTCTTGCTATATTTTGATGCAGATTATTGTAAGCTATCTTAGAAACCTTTTCCTTAGGGTATTTGCCTAATTCGGATAAATATGCTTTGAATTCATGTATATTTTGCTCAATATCGTAAACCTCATCAGAAATAACTTTTTCATATGAAAAGAAATCCTCAATTAAGGTTGAACGAATATTGGAATCTGAAAACAGTTCACTGTTATTAAACATTTCATGCAGATCGTTACATGAATACCTCGGATCAATAACAATATTAAATGAAATTTTATTAAAAAATTCCGGAAAATCTTCCTTTATCATTTGTATATTTTTAGCTATTACTGAAAATGTACCCATACCAGTTGCAGCAAATTTTCTTGATCTGTCATGTACTTCCGGAGGACCGTCCAGACTAATCATTACATTGAAATTATGCTCGTTAAAAAACTTCACATTTTCAGGTGTAAAAAGAGAACCATTTGTAGTCACAGTAAATGTCAGATTTTTTCCCTTGAATATTTTCTCTGAATATTCAACCATTGCTTTTATCAAATCATACTCTAAAAGAGGTTCTCCGCCGTAAAACCCAACACAAACGTCGTTCTGATTAGCAGAATGCTCCGCAAAGAAATCTACGGCGGCTTTTGCCGTCTCATAAGACATTGTATTAGAATTATGTTTTCTTTGAACATCAAATTCAGCAGTAGTATAAGGACAGTAAGAACACCTGAAATTACATTGCTGAGTTACCTGAAGCGTGACTTGTGCAACATTTTCATTCAACTGATATTCAAGCAAATCGCTCTGATAATGTTTCATTTTTTTGGGGTGTTTACTAGAAAGATATCCGTGAGACGTTAAAAAGTCCAGCTGCTTTTTAGCTGCACTGCTTATCGAAGCGTCGCTTGATTTTTTTAAATAATCATATAACTCTTCATTCACCTGGATAAGTTGATTTGTATTTACATCAAAAGCATATTTTGCAAGCGGTGTTTTCAACATATGAACAAACGGTTTATTTTCCATAATTCTACTTCTCCCTTTTTAATCATTCTAAAATTGATATTAGCTTTTTATACATATCATCTTTACAATCAATATATACAGTATCATTATTTATTAAAGATAATTCTTTCTTGTATTTATCCTGACATATAATAACGTCAAAGTCGTTAAATTTTTCAATCAGGTTCAAATTACTAAAACCTATTATAATTATATTACAGTTAAAAAAATTACTGCTTTTACATAAAAATTGCTTAATATTCAAATTGGGAATAACATTAAAACCAAGTAATTCTGCCTGAGACATTTCCAAAAATGATTCACAATAGTACCCGTCTGATTTAAAATTATAATTCAGTTTATAAATTATGTTAACCAGTTTCTGAATTGATTCACAATGAATGCCTACAACAGGTATATTTATCTTATTTTCTTTATTATCCGCCTTTAAAGATTCAAACATTTTATTTTTATATAACCATAAACGCTCCGCTTCACTTCTATTTTTTGAACTGTATTCAAAAAACGAATCGTTATGATAAACTGCTATTTTTCCATTATAATTATTCAAAAAATAAGAAATAATCTCCGATTTCTGATATTGTAATGACAAGAAACTTAAAATTATTTGATCATATCTGCTTAAATCAATTTCGTTCAGTTCACTTTTATAAGTTTCCGAATGCAGTATATACTGAGGATAATTTATTTGTGAAAAGGGCAAAAAATCCTCTTCATCTTTATCAGAAACAATATTTAATAAAACTCTGTCTGCGCAGGATAAAGGATCAAAATATACAGTATTTACCTTGCAATTTTTATTAACCGAATTCTTCATTAATAAATTGTAAACTTTTTCAAATGATGCCGATTCATTATTATTCAATATCGTAATTACTTTTGCAGTAATTATCGGAGCTGCATAACTGTTAGACCTCATGGTTACATTCAGTTCCTTACCGCTGCGTAAAATATGTGCGGATGCGGCGCTGAAATCTATATGATCCATTGGGTTTTCATTAAATATGTATTTATCGTCCTTTAACAAATAATTGTTTTTTACGCCTATTACATTATTCATATATGCAGGATATGTCACTGTTCCTTTGTTGCTGGATGCTGCAACTATTATAACACCCATGTCACATAAACGATTTACATATTTTTCAACATACTCAAAATCATCATATATAGAAGTACCTATACTTAAGTGTATTATCTTTACACCTAATTCTGCACATAACTCAAGAGCCTTTAAAAACTGATTTATATTTGCAAGTTTACTGTCATCGTCTAATATTTTTATACTGTACCAATCTACATTACTGATATCTGTAAATTTCTTTATGATTTTCATACAAGTTGTTGCATGATTATATTGTTTTGCAGCAGTAAAATCCTTTTTAATACTTAAATCTTTTTTTACTGTAAAAGATTGTATATTACTGAACTGAGAAACGTCGACGCCATCGTCGATAATAGCAGCTTTTATTCGGCTCATTCTCTTCATCCCACTTAATTCATTTTTTATACAGTTATCTCGCTGTACTTTTTTGCCTGCAAATTATACATTCGTGCATATTTTCCATTTAATTTCATTAATTCCTTATGATTCCCCTGTTCAATTATTTTTCCATCACCTATAACAAGAATATTATCTGCCGTTTTAACATTAGACAGTCTATGAGAAATCAATATCGCACCGCAATCCTTATAAAGCTCTTCAAACTTACGGAATAATTCATCTTCCGATTCAGCATCCAACGCTGACGAAGGCTCATCAAGAATATACATTTCCGCATTTTGAAAAAACATTCTGGAAAGCGCTATTTTTTGCCACTGTCCGCCAGACAATTCTTCCCCTTCTTCATACTGACGGGATAAATAAGTATTCAGCTTATCAGGAAATTTTTCAACAAATTCATATGCTCCGCTTTTATATAATGCATACTGAACTTTTTCCTCATTATGCGACTCATTATAATTTGATATTGAAACATCTTCACTTACAGTAAAAGCATAATTACAGTAATCCTGAAACATCGGACTAAAACATTTTCTTACGCTTTCAATGGTATATTCCCGAATATCTTTATCGTTAATTAAAATTACTCCTTCTTCAGGATCATAAAATCTAAGAAGTAATTTTATTATTGAAGATTTTCCGCTTCCGTTAACACCAACCAAAGCAATTTTCTGATCGCTTCTTATTTTAAAGCTTAAATTTTTCAGTACATATTTTGCTTTATTATTATATCTAAAACCAACATTTTTAAATTCTATAGTAAATAATGATTTTTCAAGTACTAATTTACCTTCATCTTTAACATTATTTTTAAAGTTCATAAACTTTACATAATTATTTATACGTATTTTGCCATCATATATTTGAGTATAATTATATATCACCATAAATATACCTGCTGTAACTTGTCCGATAATTCCCTGATAATAATTAAAATCTCCTATTGTACAATTACCTCTTATAACGGATACGCCAAGCAAAAATATACATACCACCATTATTATTTCGGGCAGCATATCAAAAACAATTAAAATTTTAGTATACCTTTTAGTTATTCGCTTTTTTGAATTAAACAAATGATTCCATGCATTCAAAACCTTTGAACTTAAAAACGGAAACAATCCATATATTCTGATATCCTTAGCATATTCCTTACTCAATGCCATATTAAAAGAGTAAAATATTTTTCGCTCGTCTTTCATATGCTCTCTTTGAAAGCTGTATACAGATTCCAATTGTTTATTTTTAAATATAACGCTTGGAATAACAGACAGTGTTAATAATATTGGAAGAATACCGTTCCACATTAATAGATTTACAAAAGCTATACAAAACTGAAAAAAATAACGAATAAAGGACAGAACCTGAAAAGCTGTTTGAATTATATAAGCGCTGTTATTACTTGCATCATTCATTTCATCATAAAACTCAGGTGAATCAAAGCAGTACAGATCGATTTCAGCCGCCTTTTTCATGATCTGATGTCTGGTTTTTATACTTATAATTTCATTATATAAGCCTTCCAAATAAAGCTTTACCGATTCAATGGTTTTATTTAATATATTTAGTGCAAGCATTAATAAACTTATAATTATCAAAGAGCGTATTACACCGTTAAAGTCATTGCTTCCCGCATACTCAACCAATAAATTGATCAAAATACTGGTAACATAAATAACCGCAAAAGGTACGACCACAATTAAAACATCAAGCAATACATATAAAATAAAAAATTTCGGCGAAGCTTCAACAGTTAATTTCAGACAAAAAAAGATTATTGACCAAAAGTCCTTTACCTTGCTCCATATTTTTAACATTTTATACCTATCCTTAAATCCTTTATATCAATTCATTAATAAAATACTTAAATTTACCTGTATTTTTATCCGGACAAATTTCATCAGAAAAAATAAAATTCCATTTCGCATTTTTAAGTTCTTCCTCTTGTATATTATCAAGAAAACATTCACTAATCGCATTTTTCCAGCCTGAATATGATGACTTAACTACCAAATTAACATTAAATTTATTAATATCAGTCTGTGTTATCTGAAACTGCTTGATCGCTGAGGACATATTTTCATTAGTATACTCAACAATATTAGCCAACACATAGCTATTCATTTTTTCACCGTTTTCCAAAAGCAAAAAATCACTGGATCTACCGGAATTAACCTTCAATATCGGTGCTTTATTTTTACATGAACAGTTATGATCAGTTATCAATATACCTCTGTCTCCCGTCTGATAACGAATAAAAGGCATAGCAAAATTCTTTAAAGAAGTAACATATATATCGCCCTCTTCATTTATCACAGGTTTTCCGTCTTTGAGTACTTCAACAATAACATTATTTTCAATAACATGCATATTGCGGCATTTGAATTCATATGCTATTTCATTCGCCTCGTTGCAGCCATACTGATTAGCCGTATAAACATCAAAGGTTTCTTCAATTTGCTTTTTATAATTATCGAATAAATATTCCCCGCTCATTTCTATGTACTTTAAATTTGATGGTACAGGTAAATTATGTTCTTTGACAATTTGCGACATTAAATAAGCAATACTGGGTTGAAGGAGCAGCCAGTCCGGATTAAATTCCAGTATATCACGGTAGTTATCCTCAATTTTTTTATATGTTAAACCGATTTTTGAAAATCCCATATATCTGCCGTTAAGAGCAACTTCCTTGGGAAGAAGAGGCTTTATTTTATTTCCCTCATATCTGGTAGAATAAAAGCTGCACCACTTCATTTTCGGATCAATACCATATAATCTGCTTCTCAGAGTCCATAAAGGCATTAAAGACTTAATATCATCCTTATAATCCCAATATATTTTCAGATATTTTCCGGTAGACCCTGATGTTCTTTTTATTACTACATTTTCATTTTTCGGGAACTTCTGATATTCATCTGAAATAAAATCAGTCATTTGTTCTTGTATCGTATCTTTTTTTAAAATAGGAATCTTAATCAGATCTTCTGAGCTTTGTATTAAAGAAGCGTCTATACCTATTTTATTAAATAATTCATGATAATATTTTACATGCCTATAAGCATATTCTATTAAAGTCGACAAATTCTGATTTTTCATAAACTTTACACTTCCTTATTAATTTTACTGCTGACACATTTCTTAAGATTCCCATAATTTGCGATTACCTCAGATACCAATTCATTTATTTCAAATTCTATTTTAAAATACTTTTCAATATCTGCTATCAAATTTACAATAGACAGTGAATCAAATCCCAAGTCTACAATTAAATCCGTATTGTCTTTAAAATTTTCATCATCAAGTGAAATATAAGTATTTTCTTTGATTATCTTTTTTAAATCTACTTCAAAATCATTTTTTTCAATCATACAAACTCCTCTTTTCTGAACCCTCTGTTAATTTTTCCATTACTTGTCTTTTCAATTTTATCCGCAACTATAAATTTTACAGGAATTTTTGAACTCGACAATTTATTGTAACAATAATTAATCAACTCTTGTTTTTTAAACTCAAAGCCATCGTTAATTACTATTATTGCTGCCGGAACTTCACCTAAAAGCTCATGAGGTTCTCCATAAACAAAAGATTCCTTTATTTGCGGACAACTATTAAGAACTCCTTCTATTTCCTCAGGATATATGTTCTCAGCATTGCGTATTATAATATTTTTTCTTCTTCCGACAATATATAAATTATTCTCCTCATCTATCCTGCCCAAGTCACCAGTATGCAGCCAACCATTAATCATAACCTTTTCAGTTTCATCAGTCCGCATATAGTAACCTTTCATAACATTAGGACCTTTTACTGTAATTTCCCCTATTTCTCCAATCCTGCAATCATTTTCATTTTTATCGACTATTCTAACTTTAACATTCGGAATACACTTTCCAACGCAAGTATCATTTATAACATCAGGCTGTTCAACATAATGTGAAATTCTTGTCGAAGCTTCAGTCAAACCGTACGTTCTGATAAATTTTACATTCGAAAAATATTTAACTAATTCATTGACTTTATTACCGGCTGCAAACGCACCGCCAAAACATACATATTTTAATGAAGATAAATCATATTTTTCTATTTTGCTTAAATTATTTAATACTTCTGAAAGCATTGATGGTATACATGAAAAATTAGTTATTTTATAATTTGCAATATTATAAAACAGATTTTCCGACGTAAAAATTGTATCCATAAATGTTACTGTTCCGCCTGCATACAAATGAGTCAGAAACTGTGATATGGTTGCAGATGCATAATACATTGGCAAAATTATTAATGTATTATTCTTTTGTGTTATATTCAAATCTTCCGATATCGAATGGATACAGCTTAACAAATTTTCATGTGTCAGCATCACACTTTTAGGAGAATCAAGCGATCCAGAGGTATGTAGTATCAATGCTACATCTTTTAATTCATTATTATATTCAATATGCCTCATATCAGTAACGTCATTAACAAATTTCACATCGCCGTCAGCATTTAGACATATTACTGTAATATCATTATCAATTAACTTAATAAGTCTATCATAAAACAAATCATTAGTAATAATAATCCTTATATCCAAGTATTTAATTATTCGTACGAATTCAGCTTTCTTTAAGTTTACATTTAATGGCATAATTACTTTATCTGCATGCGCTATTGAAAAGAATGAAACAGAAAAATCCAATGAACCTGAAATAAATACTCCTACAGGCTCAGGTATATTTTCCGTATGCTTATTAATTACATCAGATAATTTTTTGGATTTTTCCAGTAATTCTTTATATGTAGTTTTTTTACCACGATATAATAATGCTGTATCAAAATTATTGTGTTCTTCAATTATTTTAAATACATTCAATCTGCTCACCACCTGATAACAATTATATATTATTGTCTAATATAAAAATAATATATTTTATTATACAATAAACAATATTAAATGTCAATAATTTCCATAAAATGTTCATAAAATATTAATAAATTATTAGCTTTTTGTATATATTTTGATAAATTTATTTATAAATGTTATTAAATATTGTACAAACATTAAATCATTGCAGACATTGCAAACTTAAATAAGTTAATACCGAATTTCAAAAAGAATCAACCCCTCGTTATAGCCATGCGAAAATAGTTTTCGCATGGCTTCAACACCTTGTCAAGACTTTAAGGATGGAGATTTTCGTCAGAAAATACTATCCGTGTCTTGACAAGGTGTTATATCGTACAAACCCTTATGAATACATTATAGCAAGGTGGTGTTGATGATTGAAGTATCGTGAGTTTGTCTATGTCGGAGAGCCTGCTCCGCAAATTACCGAACATGAACACACAGCGTTTTATCTGCATTTTCAAAAGTCAATACTTGCTTCTCTGAAAAAAAGAGAGCTTTTGACACATTCGCAGTATGACCGCTGCATCGAGGAAATTGAAAAACAATTCAGTAAAAACAACCACAGCCAAGCCTAAACGCTTGGCTCTTTACATATGCCTATTGAAGCACTGATGCTCAATAAAGCATAATAAAGTACAATTTCAAAATTCGCAAATTGAGACTTACTTACAATAGGCAAAGCTTAATCGGAAAAGGAGATTTTCTTATGTCAACAAACAAATACGAAACTCTCAATCAAGAGAGAAAAATACAGAAAATGAAAAAGAAAGTTGCTGCCTACTGTCGTGTTTCCACGGACAATGAAGACCAAGCCAATTCTTTTGAAAGCCAACAGCGATATTTCCGTCAGTATATCGAACGTAATCCCGATTGGGAACTGTACGAGATTTTTGCCGATGAAGGTATATCTGGCACAAATACGAAAAAGCGAAAAGAATTTAACAGTATGATTGAGTGTGCAAAAAACGGTGATTTTGATTTGATTATTACAAAGGAAATTTCCCGTTTTGCGAGAAATACCCTTGACAGTATATTCTATACCCGTGACCTCAAAAAGCACGGTGTCGGCGTTATCTTTCTAAACGACAACATCAACACCTTGGACGGCGATGCGGAGCTTCGCCTTGCTATCATGTCCTCTATCGCACAGGAGGAAAGCCGCAAGACTTCCGAGCGTGTAAAATGGGGACAAAAACGCCAGATGGAGCAAGGCGTTGTGTTTGGACGCAGTATGCTCGGCTACGATGTAAAAGACGGGAAAATGACTATCAACGAGGAGGGAGCAAAAATCGTCCACCTTATCTTCCACAAGTTTGTGGACGAGGGAAAAGGTACTCATGTTATTGCCCGTGAGCTTCGGGAGGAAGGCATTGAGCCTATGCGTGTTAAGGAATGGCAAAACACCGTCATTCTCCGTATTATCCGAAATGAAAAATACTGCGGCGATTTAGTACAGAAGAAAACCTTTACGCCAGACTTCCTATCCCATGAAAAAAAGTACAACCGAGGGCAGGAGGAATTTGTCATTATCAAAGACCACCACGAGCCGATTATCTCCCGTGAGCTTTTCGATAAAGCAAACCGCATTTTAGATGCAAAATCACTTTCACAGGAGGGCAAGGCAAAACACAGCAACCGCTATCCGTTCTCTGGAAAAATCAAGTGCGGCTGCTGCGGTTCAAGCTATGTGGCAAGATATAAGACACGCAAAGACGGAAGCCGCTATAAGGCGTGGCGTTGTGGGGAAGCTGCCAAGTACGGCAGACCGCATATTGACAAGGCAGGAAACCAAGTGGGCTGTACGGGGCTTAGTATCCGTAATGAAGATGCGACTCATATCATGTATCTCGTCTGCAAACAGCTCACCATTGACCGCCAGAAAATAGCGGATAACTTGATTAAGATGATTCACAAGGTGATTTCAATGGATATGACAGGTGCAGATACAAATACTCTGGAAGATAAAATTGAAGCAGCACAGAAAAAACGTACTGATTTGATTGACCTTTATACAAGCGGTGATATTGACCGTAATGAATTTACGGCTCTTAGGGCAAAATACGATGCTGAAATCGACAGCTTGAAATCTATGGTGGAAAGCATAGAAAATCAGCAGATTGTAATTGCAAAGCAAAAGGAATTGATGGAAGATATAAAGAACGCTATTGACGAGCTGATTAACGGTATCCAGTACGAGGACGAATACTACACCCAGATACTCGACAAAATGGTAATTAACGATAAAAACCATATAGATGTTTATTTGAAAATGCTGCCTCATAAGTGGAGCTTTACGGTGGCAAAGGGCGTTACGGGGGCTTTAGAAACACTAAAAAAAGCTGAAGCCTCAGAAAACTCCATTTCTGAGGCTTCACTACCAATATCAGTCAGCAACCCTCTTACTTCTCCGTAAGGAGCAGC
>CABIYQ010000009.1:0-52976 GCA_902362965.1 Oscillospiraceae bacterium | reverse complement strand
AAGATACTGATATTCTTCCGGCGATAACGGCGGTATCAGTGTTTTATATTCCTTTTTTATTCTCATTGGTTTCACTTCCTTCAATTGTTCATTGGTTTTTTCCTTTTAAAATTGCACTTCCATGCTTTTTACTTTAGACATATCCAAGTCTGGATAAACGAATTTAATCATTGCTTCGCAAATTCTTTCTGATAATTTAGCCTGTTCTTCGGGTGAATGAATTGGAATTCGACAACTAACAATAGCGCCGCCATGAGTTTTTAGTTTTGCGATTTTGAAACCATCAATTATTTCTTCACTTAAAATTTCATAATCTTCTGTTCTGTCACATAAACTCATAGTTTCTTCTTTTTTGTTCATTAAAGCCACTCTCCTTCATTTTATATGATTTCTTAATTACTTTTTTTACAATAACTAATAATGATTCCCTTTCATCCGCTTGACACATAGCAATAATTATGCTAATATGTACAAAAGGGGTGATAAAATGAAAATTAACGATACACTTAAGAAATTACGAACCGCAAAAAATTTAAGTCAAAGTGATATGTCTAAAATCTTAGAAGTCAGTTTAAGTTCTTATCAAAAATATGAACGTGACAAAAACAGTGTAACACCATCTTTAGATGTTCTTATAAAAATAGCAGATTTTTATAATGTATCTGTCGACTATCTTCTTGGGCGCAACACAGAAGTTGAAATTGATCCAATTGAAATTCTTGCATTTACCGCAAACTTTACTGAACTCGAAAAAAACTTTTTAAGCCTTTATGTCAGCTTTAATCGAGAAGAACGTATTCAATTTCTAAATAAACTTTCCAAAAATTTAAAATCAGTCATTTCTAAAACAGAAGCCGAACTGAAAAATAATTGATTGACATGCTGACAGTCTACGCTGCCGGCTATTCTTTCAGCATTTCTTGTATTGCACTAAGAGCGGCCGCTTCAATCTTAGCAAGTTCTCCTAAATTTTGTTACTCAGCCAGCTTGGCTAACGCTTTTTCAATATCGTCATTTAATTTCATTAAAATCACATTCTTCACTCTTTTAATAATATGTTGCTATTGATTGTCCCCTTGCATTTTATCGCATACCAACATTTTCCCCTTTACACTGATTCGGTTTCTTTTTTATTGACATGTTTCACCATTTATCCTATAATTGAATTAGAAGGGTGGTGAAATTAATGCTAAGTATTATTGTTGATATTATAGGTATTACTGGTTTTATTCTTTCTATTATTAATGTTTTTTGCCATTACATTTCTAATCGAAGAAGGATAACCATTTGTTTTGGCAAATATGCTTTAAATGAGTTTGATAGAAATAACAATAAAGAATTACTTATTATACGATTTAAAATAGCCAACCTGTCACAAATGCCAATTTCAATAACTCGTATCCAAATTTTAGTTAATGAAACACTTTTCGATAGTGATGTCAGACCACATATTGCAGAAGAATTCACTTGGTCACATGGCGGTAAGCCATATCATAGTGTAGTAATTGAATCTAAAACACTTCCAATAAACATTAATTCTCTGGGTGCGGAATCTGGATATATTGCTTTTGTAGTTCCTCGAGATAAGATTTCAGATTTTGAAAAAGCTCTGAATTTTCGAATCTGCACCAATCGAGGTAAGGCAGTTCAAAAGACATTCTCACTACACGAGGACGTCCGAATATAGATTTGTCTTCAATATTAATTATTGATTGTTGACCAATAGGAAGATGTTCCATATTTTTATTCTCCTTCAAAAATTTATAGTAATTAAAACTGAAATTATTGATAAAAAATATTAAGAATTTACTCTTCAAATTGATCCTGTGTCAATTCTTTAAGCATACTTAAACTTTTTACATCACCTTGCTGTGCCTTATTTATCAATTCTGCGGCAATATAAGCTGACAACCCTTCTGCACTTATTTTCTTAGGTGTAGCCAATCGGAACTTTACTTTAGAAATCTGCTGACCTTGTAACGCAACTATAAGGTCGGCTATTTCTTTAGGTTCTGTTTCAATGGTTATTTTCATATCTTTCACCTCCTACGCTGATTTGGTTTCGTCGCTAATTCTAAAAATTTCAGGGCTAATATTAATAGCCGTACAAATTTCCAGAAATTCATCAGCCATTAATCTTCTTTCTTTTCTCAAAATTTTAGAAATAGTATTTGCTGGTATTTCTGTTTTTCTGCTTATGTGCGCTTTGGTAATACCGTTATTTTTTAAATACGCATTAAAATAGTCTATAATCTGATTAGTAGACATAAATTCACGACCTTTCTTTTTTTGTTCAATCTATGTTTTTTAGATTGTATCTATATTATACACTACGTTTTTTAGAATGTCAAGCGCTTTTGAAATAAAAAATCTATTTTTTTTAGATTTTTTTATTGACACGAACCCAAAAACAGTATATAATATAGGTATAATCTAAAAGGAGTTATTATATGGGAAGAGAGCAAATTTCAAAGGCCCTAAAAAGATTAAGGGAAAATACTGGGTTAACCGCCGATGAAGTTGGAGCATTAGTTGGTAAAAGTGGAAAAACCGTAAATGCATGGGAAAACAACAGAGGGCAACCTGATGCTGAAATGTTAATTAAATTATGCGATGTATATAAAGTAAACAATATTTTAGAAGAATTTAAAGGTGCTAAAATAAACAATGAAAACAGACTTTTTGATTCCGACAGGCAATTATTGCTTAAATATCACATCTTAGACCCTCATGGTAAGAAGATAGTTGATTTTATTCTAAACGAAGAATACGAACGTTGCACAGCGTCTAAATAAAATCTACCCCCATTATATATTGTGTGTATTTACCAATATTATTGTCACATTTTGCTAAAAATACCTTAAAAAATTATTGTAATATGCGAATTGTAAAATATTATCACATATAGTATAATTTTAATATATTTTTATATTAAAGGAGTATGACTTTATGAAAAATCCGACTTATTTACGAATGATACTTACGTCGATTATAATGTTTTTGGGAATGATTATTAATTCATGGGGAGTTAGAATTATATTAATTGTTGGTGTAATTGTACTAATTATTTTACAATTTAAATACGACAAGCAGTTATATGATAAATGTCAGTTGATAGATGATGCAGAAGTGTGTAAAAAGGAAGCCGAAAAGATAAAAAACGACGCTGAAAAATTAAGAGAAGAATATAATAATAAAATACACTCTGTTGATGAAAAAACCAAATCAATTATAGAAGATTGTAAAAAAGAGATTAAAACAATTGCTAATGAAGCTAATAAAAAAGCTACTAAATTAGATGCTGAAATAAACAAATTACAGGAAGAGTATAATAAATTAAATGGTGAATACATGTATGAAGTATCTAAATTTATTATTTCAGATAACATTACGTCAGAGGAATATAAAAGCAAGTATAACTTATCTGTCTTAAGAGAAAAAGATATAATAAAAGATGGAAGAGCTGTTAATATAGATTTGTATGATAAATTAGAATTAAAAAAGCAAATTGAAAATGATGCAAAACAATTGCTTAGATGCTTCAATTCCGAAACAGCATCTATTCTTTTAGCTCTAACAGTTAAAAATATCGATTCCTCAAAAAATAAAATTATGCGTTGCTTCGAAACGTTAAATAAACTATTCTCTACTGATAAAGTCTCTTTATCTAAAAAAATTTTAGAGATAAAATTAGAACAAGCCGATTTAATGTACGCTTATCAATATCAAAAAGAACAGGAACGTTTGCAGCAAAAAGCTATCCGTGAACAAATGGTAGAAGAAGAAAAGGTCAGACGTGAAATAGAAAAGGAAAAAGTAAAAATTGAAAAAGAAGAAAAACAGTTTCAAAATGAAATTGCAAAGCTTATGGGATATATGCAAAAATCCAATGAAGCAGAAAAACAATTGTATATTGATAAAATACGTGAACTAGAAGATAAATTAAAAAAAGTTGAAGCGGATAAAGAAAATGTTCTCGAACGTGAACAAAATACACGAGCTGGCTACGTTTATGTAATAAGTAATATAGGGTCGTTCGGTGATGATGTTTATAAAATTGGTATGACCAGACGTTTAGAACCAATGGATAGAGTAAAGGAACTAGGAGATGCAAGCGTACCATTTGAATTTGATGTTCATGCGATGATTTTCAGCGAGGATGCTCCTGCTCTTGAAACAATTTTACATAACACCTTTAAGAATAATCAGGTGAACAAAGTAAATCCTCGTAAAGAATTTTTTAAAGTTAAGCTTGATGATATTGAAAAAGTTGTTAAAGAAAACTTTAATGCAACTGTTACTTTTACAAAAGTTGCGGAAGCAGCTCAGTATCGTGAAAGTTTAAGGATTGATAAAGAATATGCAGCTGTTTGAGAGAGGAACTGTAACGATGTTTTTTGATGTGAAAGATTTTGATGTAGAACAAATAAGGCAAATTATATATAATAAATTTAAAAGCAAACCAAAAAGTGAAATTAATTTTAATATGAGCCACGATTATTCTATGGCTTGTTTTGTTGATGATTTGTTTTTTATAACCGATGACCACTTTGTCCCAAGATTGATTTACCAACCGTTATCCCTCATTAACGCCTGTACAATTTCATTTGATAATTCACTAGCAATATGTCAGACAGCTAATAATCATGAAAACAATGATGATAGCGGCGCTTTTGCCCTAATAGATGTGAACCATCAGAAATTAATTGGGAAAAGCAAACTCGTAACTGGGTGGAAACATTTAACGCATTTATTCCTTGATTCTGAAAAAAAGATTTTTTATTGCTATTATGATGGAATACAAGTAGGCTATGATTTTAATTTTAATCCCATTAATGAATCACAAGTGGCTTTATATAACAAAAAATTCGGGTATAAAAAAGCTCAAAACATAAAAGATTCAAGACCCAAATGGAAAAAAGAGCTTGACGCACGTAATAAGGCAAGAGCCGGAATTAATGAGGACACTATTAAATGCGATTGGCTTAAAAATAAAACTGTTGAAGAAAGAAAAAAGTATTTCCGTTCAGAAGAACGTTGGAAATTATTTGAAAGTGGAGTAATTAAAGACGACTACGACTTAGAAAAACTATACAAAACCATAGATACCACAGATGGTGTAAGAAAAGTATTTAAAACACTAAATGAATTAAAAGAAGAAGGAATTATAATGAGCGAAAAAAGTGATGTAACCGCTAAGGTAAAGAATGCCATATTAAAGGCAATGGATCATCTTAAAAGTATAAATTAAAAATGCTCCTTACAAGTTATGAATCATGACCCCTCCCCGACTTGGTCGGGGAAATTTTTTTATTATTAAGTAAATGTTGTTTTGCACAAAAAAGCAAAAATATAATTGTACATTTTGCTAATTGATACGTATTTTAATACGTGGTATAATATAATCAAGAGGTGAGGATATGAAAAGTTATTCTTCAAGAGAAGTTTTGAAAATGCTTATAGCCGATGGTTGGTATGAGGTCAATTGTGAAGGTGACCACCACCAATTCAAGCACCCCGAGAAATCGGGACGAGTTACATTAACTCACCCACGAAAAGACATTCCTATAAAAACATTAAAAAGTATTTCAAAACAATCGGGGGTTAAATTCAAATAACCCCCGTATGAAAGGAGTTTTATATGAAAGATACGTATATTTACCCAGCTGTTTTTGATATTTCTAATGATGGAATTTCTATTGAGTTCCCTGATCTGCCAGGCTGTTTACCGTGCGCCGACACCATTGAAGAAGCATCTAAAAATGCTAAAGAAGCTTTAATGCTTCATATTTTTGGAATGGAACAAGATAATGAAGATATTCCAGATCCTACGCCTTTTACGGAAATAAAACTTGAAAACAATCAAACTATAATGCTCGTTGAAGTATATATGCCATCATTTAGAGAAAAGCAAAAAGGTAAAATTGTTAAAAAAACGCTTACTATCCCTTCGTGGTTAAATGCTGAAGCAGAACATTATGGCTTAAATTTTTCTCAGGTTCTTCGTGAAGCCCTTGAAAATCGTCTTCATATAGACTAAGACGCAGTCCCCGATTAATCTCGGGGAATTTTATTAGATAAAATGCAATTCATAACAACACGACCTTTCGTCAAATTTTGTCGAATCCGGATTACAGTTATTATTATACTCAGCTTTTTTTCAATTGCAATAGTTTTGGCGTATCTGGTATTGTTTTTGGCGTGAATGACACAAAACGTAATAATTCAGTAATAAACAGCTAGTTTTCAACAGACAATATGCCTAAATTCAAACAACAAAAGTTGTGCATTATAACATTATTATTTTTGTAATATCCATAATATGTCATAAAAAGGAGGAAAATATGAGCGGACAATACGCTATATATTTAAGAAAATCTCGTACAGATGCCGAAGCCGAAGCAAGGGGTGAAGGAGAAACACTAGCAAGGCATCGACAAACTCTTTTAGAATTTGCACAAAAGCATTCTCTGCACATAGTTAAAATATACGAAGAAATTGTAAGTGGAGACAGCATCGCATCCAGACCAGAAATGCAGTATCTGCTACAAGACGTTGAATTAAAAAAATACACAGGTGTGCTTGTTATGGAAATAGAACGTCTTGCACGAGGCGATACTATTGATCAAGGGATAGTGGCTCAAGCATTTAAAAACTCTGAAACTAAAATTATAACGCCTATTAAAACTTATGATCCTAATAACGAATTCGATGAAGAATACTTTGAGTTTTCTCTCTTTATGTCTCGCCGTGAGTATAAAACTATTAAAAGACGTATGCAAGCTGGTCGTCTTGCTTCTGTTAAAGAAGGAAATTATTTAGGTCAACGAGAACCATACGGATACCGAAAGGTTACGCCGGAACCCAAAGTGCATACTCTCGAAGTTGTGCCGGAACACGCAGAAGTAGTAAAAATGATATTTGATATGTACCTTAAGGGATATGGCGGTAGAGCAATTGCAAGAGAACTTAACAAGATGGGAATAGCACCGCAGAAAAACCAACTTTGGGGAGCTCCAAGTGTCAAGAAAATTTTATCAAATCCAATTTATATAGGCAAAGTCAGATGGCAAACAAAATCAAGCGGTGACACTCTATACGAAGGAAAACACGAATCCATTATTCCAGAAGATGTATTCGAAAAAGTTCAAATTAAACGTGCTCATAATGCTGCTGTGCAATTACAGCAAGATCAATCGCTAAAAAATTACTATAATAAAATTCTATATTGTAGTAATTGTGGACACCAGATGCGGAGACGTTCAATCAACGGAAAAGAACACATGCTATGTACTTATCCACAATGCAGTGGAAAAATAGTAAGCTCAAAAATAGAAAATATTAACGAAGCAGTTTTGTCATCAATGAGATATCGAATAAAAGAACTGGAAGAATTACGGTCTAAAAAAACAGTTAAAAAAGAAACCTCAATTAAGCCAGATAAACAGAAACTCTTAGTCGCAGAGTCAGAAAAAATAAAAAAACAATTAGATAAGCTTCACGATTTATTAGAGCAAGATGTATATGATATCAATACTTTTTTAACACGTTCAAAAACGTTAAATGAAAAACTTGAAAATATAAATAATCAGATTAAGTTGCTTGAATCACACACAGAACCTGCAAAGCGATCTGCAGAAGAAGCTATTACTAAATTAAATTATGTGATTAAACATTTTGAACAGGCTACTGCCGAAGAAAAAAATATGCTTTTAAAAAGTGTTATCCGCAAAATCAATTACAAAAAAACCGTTCGAATGTGTTATAGAAAAGATATCTCTGATTTATTTTTAGACATTGATTTTCTATAAATTATTATGTACAAGTGGGATATAAGTATTTCTTTTCATATTGCCACATTAATTAGCGCTCCTTTCCCATGGCCACGGTTCCTGAACCCATGTCCATTTATTTCGGCTCTGCACTTGTTCAGTAGTAAGAGGGCCGTAAAGCTTATTATATTCTTCTACAGCAGCTTTTCTTAATTCATTATATTTATGATAGTATGCCAGACCATCCTGACAGTCAGGATGAGTATCAAGATAAATACGAATTTCATCAAGTGCAAATCCATACATCTGGATCACTCTGAATAGTTTTTCTTTAGAATTCATAAACATCCCTCCTCAGGAGCCAATGGAAGATCCAGTTCAGGGAAAATAGTACCTCTTTCAAACGCCTTTTCTTCATCGTAAGTCTGACCCCACTGCTGAAGCGGAACATAAGCCATTGCAAGCGGCGTATGCTCCGGAAATCTGGGTCTTGACATCATATTCGGCATATCATTTGGTTCATGCTTACGCATCTCAGGTTCAAAACGAATATTATCAAACATACTGAAATCCAAATTTAATTCCTCCTTATGCATATTTTGTATAGCTATGCCATACACTATTATATTATGAAATTTTTTAATTTTTGTGAACTTGACATTCAGAATATAATTATGATAATATTATAAAAAAAGAGCAAAGGATGTTGAATATGTTTATTGCAAATGAAAAAAGATACGATAAAATGCCCTACAGACACGTAGGAAAATGGGGATTAAAACTGCCTCCTATATCTCTTGGAATGTGGCAGAATTTCAGCCATACCGACAATCTGGAAAATATGGAAAATATGTGCCGTACCGCTTTTGACAACGGTATTATTCACTTTGACCTTGCCAATAATTACGGTAATCCATATAACGGTTCCGCAGAAGAAAACTTCGGAAAGATTCTTAAAAGAGGTCTTTGGCATTACCGTGATGAAATTTGTATTTCAACCAAGGCAGGATACGATATGTGGCCGGGTCCTTACGGAGCTAAACACGGTTCACGTAAATACCTTACCGCTTCTCTTGACCAGTCTCTTAAGAGAATGGGACTAGATTATGTTGATATTTTTTATCATCATATTTTTGATCCGGAAACACCGCTCGAGGAAGTTGCACTTGCACTGGATAATGCTGTAAAGCAAGGAAAAGCCCTATATGTAGGAATTTCAAATTATAATACAGAACAAACCTCTAAAATAAAGAAAATATTTGATGAACTGAAAACTCCGTTTATTATTAATCAACCCTCGTATTCTATGCTCAACAGATGGATTGAAGAGGACGGACTCAAAGATTACGCTTACGAAAACGGCTTGGGACTTGCCGTATTTTCCCCTCTTGCACAAGGTCTTCTTACAGATAAATATCTGAAAACAAATACCGGTTCCTCCAACCGTCCGTGGATGAAAAGCCAACCCGATGAAAATACCTTGAAAAAACTGAAAAAACTTAATGAAATTGCTGCAAACAGAGGTCAGAAATTGTCACAAATGGCACTTTCCTGGGTTTTACGTGATGATAAGATCACAACTGTTCTAATCGGTGCAAGCCGTCCGGAACAAATTACTGAAAATCTTCAGGCAGTATTTAAAACTGATTTTTCTCAAGAAGAATTAATGGCAATTGAAGATACTTTATAGATTTATCAATATGTGAAAACTAAAATAATACTGCCTCGGTTTATGCGTTCAGCACAAATCGGGACAGTACAATCTAACAAGTATTTTTAATACTAAACCGGACAGATAAACTGTCCGGTTTTCTTTACTTATTCAATGCAGAACTTAAACAACTGCTTCATGCTTACGAAAAATCAATTCGTTTTTAAGTTCCTTTATCTTCACAGTATAGGTAATAAGCAAAACAACATCTGCAAAAATCCATGCAACCGGACTTGCTAAACATACTGCTGTATATCCTATTGAAGATACAAACAAGATCGCTACAAGAGATCTCGCTGCAAGCTCGCTGACTCCTGCCAGCATCGGCAGCATACTGTATCCCATGCCCTGAAGTGAATTTCTGATAATAAACAGTACTCCAAGAAACGGATAGAACAAACCGTTTATTCTTAAATAATACACTGAAAGATCAATTATTTTTTGTATATTTTCAGAATCAGCCGTATTTTTGTCAATAAACAAAGTTGTCAGCGCTCCACCTAAGAATGAAACTGCTGCGCATGCCGCTACACAATAAACCATTGTCATTGCAATACTCTGACCAATTCCGACAGTAATTCTCGAATACTTTCCGGCTCCTCTGTTTTGTCCGCAATAGGTTGCCATAGTTATACCCATGCTTTCCATAGGTCCCATAGCTACGGTCTGAATCTTTATTGCAGCTGTCATTGAAGCTACTGCTGTTTTACCAAGCGTATTTACAGCAGACTGTAAAATAATAGAACCGATAGCTGTAATAGAAAATTGCAGCGCCATAGGTACTCCTATTACAACAAGTTTTTTCATTTTTTCCAAATCCGGTTTTAACTCAAATGAATCAAATCTTAAAATATCATAATTTTTTATAGTATAAAAAAGACACAGCAACGCAGAAATTCCCTGAGATATAACAGTCGCAAAACTAGCACCAAATACTCCCCATTTAAATACTATAATAAAGGTGAGGTCTAAAATTATATTCAGTACAGAGGATATTCCCAGAAACACCAACGGCGTTTTACTGTCTCCCAGTGCACGAAGAATTCCGGAAAGCATATTATAAAATATTGTAGCGGAAATACCTGCAAAAATTACTATAATATACCGGTAAGCATCATCATAAATTTCCTCAGGGGTGTTTGTTATACGCAGAATCGGTCCGGTCAGGAGCATAGTTGAAACAGTCAGTATAATAGACGCAATAACGCTTAAATATATAGAGTTTGCCACATATTTTCGCATTTGTGAGTGATTCCCTGCACCAAAGCTTTGAGCCACCGGAATGGAAAATCCGCTGCAAATTCCAAGTGCAAAACCGATTACAAGAAAGTTTATAGCGCCTGTAGAACCTACAGCGGCAAGTGCGTCAACCCCTACATATTTTCCAACAATAATAGTATCAACCATATTGTAAAGCTGCTGAAAAACATTACCGAAAATCATCGGCAGAGCAAAGCTTAAAATCAGTTTATAAGGTTTGCCGGTCGTCATTTCTTTAGTCATAGACATATTGCATTATCCTTTCTTGAATATTGTAATTTTTTATTTTTTATGATAAAATAAAATCATTCTGAATTTCTATTATGGAGGTCAACCATGGAAGATTACAGCCATGAACAGATTCATTACCAGACAGATACCGGTATGCTTCTTGAAATTGTTGAAGTTTCCGGACATTCCGTTTCTAAGCACTGGCACAACGGATTTGAAGTTATTTTTATTTTAAGCGGTTCAATGACAGTTAATATAAACAATAGAGATTATAAGCTTCAAAACGGAGGGTTTGCAGTAGTAAATTCCAAAACTATTCACTCAACAGTCTGCCGCGGAACATGCAAATATCTTCTCATTCAGATACCCTATGAAACAATAAAAAAAAATATTCCCGATATTGATATAATCATGATAAGATGTATATGTACTTCAGAAGAAAATACAATAGGTAACTTCATAAAGATCCGTAATATACTTACAAAACTGAAAATGCATTATGAATCCCCAAGAGACTGCGGATATCTGCTTATGCTTAACAGTCTTATATATAACCTGCTTTATCATCTTGTTATAAATTTCAAAACCAGCATAGATCCTGTCATGAAAGAGAAAGCTGACAGAAACATTCAAAGACTTGGAGTCGTTCTTCAGTATGTCCGTCAGCATTATGCCGAAAATATTTCGCTGAATGACGCTGCACACATCGTTGCTCTTAACAGGGAGTATTTTTCAAGGTTTTTTAAAAGATACATGGGCATGACTTTTATGGATTACGTTTATGCCATTCGTCTTGAACATGCTTATTACGACGTCATCAATACAGATTTTCCTATCGGCAGTATTGCAGATCATCACGGCTTTGAAAAAAATTACAAGCTTTTTGTCCGCAAATTCAAAGAACAATACGGCTGCTCTCCCGGAGAGAAAAGGAAGCAGCTTAAAGGCTCCTGATATCCTCGGCATAACATGTATAGTATAACAGTATCCAACTGTTTTTGCAATAGCAAATCATGACGACTATATTGTACAATATTGACTTCTCTTACGCTTTTTGAAAAAAGCTTTGCAAAAACTTTTATTTCGTCTTTAATTTAATGTTACATTTTTTATAAGGCTCGACAAGTAAATAAATATAAAAATTTAAGGCTAAAAAAGCTTTGCAAAAACTTTTATGCCGAATTTAATTATCTGGAAGCGCTTTCTAAAAACTCGCAAAATTACTTTTGAAGATACTTTATAAAATTAAAGCCGTCGATATTAATCGGCGGCTTTATATTATATAGAGATCATTACATTACTTAATAACCCTAACCTTAATGATTCCGTCAACAGAACTCATCTTATCAGCAACAGCGTCTGTAACATCACCGGCAATGTCAAGCATTGTATAAGCATAATCCTTCTTACTTGCATTAACCATATTGTCAATGTTCAGACCGGCTTCACCAACTGCAGAAGTAATCTGAGCGATAATTGTCGGAACATTCTTATGAAGGATACAAACCTTTGTACCGGTTGCATTCATAATCGCATTAGGGAAGTTTACACTGTTTTTGATATTTCCGTTTTCAATATAATCAATAAGTTCATTAGCTGCCATAACTGCACAATTATCTTCACTTTCAGGAGTTGAAGCTCCAAGGTGTGGAAGAACAATAACGTTATCAACGCCGAGTACAACATCATCAGCAAAGTCTGTAACATACTTTGCAACTTTACCGTCTGCAATAGCCTTAACTACTGCTTCACTGTTTATCAATTCACCTCTTGCAAGATTGATAAGACGTACTCCGTCTTTCATCATAGCGATCTGTTCAGCATCAATAGTATTCTTTGTGTCAGGAGTATAAGGAACATGAATAGTAATATAATCACTTGCTGTATATATTTCATTGATATCAGTTACAACCTTTACTGACGGATCAAGATGAAGAGCGCCGTTAACTGACAGATATGGATCATATCCAACCACTTTCATTCCAAGATCAACAGCAGCGTTTGCGATTTTTCCGCCAATTGCTCCCAGACCAATAACACCCAAAGTCTTGCCAAGGATTTCAGGACCTGCAAATTTAGACTTACCGCCTTCAACTGTCTTTGGAGCGTCAGGAGTACCCTTAAGAGATGCAGCCCACGCAGCAGCTTCGGTAATTTTTCTTGAAGACAAAAGCAGCGCACATATAGCAAGTTCCTTAACTGCGTTAGCATTAGCTCCCGGACTATTAAAAACAACTATACCGGATTCAGCGCACTTATCTACAGGAATATTGTTTACCCCTGCACCTGCTCTTGCAATTGCAAGAAGATTTGAACCAAATTCCATATCGTGCATCTTAGCAGAACGAACCATTATTGCATCAGGATTTGAAACTTCTTCCCCTACTGTGTACTTGCTGCTGTCAAACTTATCAGTACCGACAGCGGCAATTTTATTTAAAGTTAAAATGCTGTACATAAAAAACATCTCCCTTATTATTTTTATAATAATTTACCTGTTGAACCATAAATTTTCTGCAAAAGTAATTTTGCAAGACTTCAGAAACTGTCTTAAATCAAGTTTGCCCAGTATAAAAGTTTTTACCCAGTTTTTTTCAATTTTTTCTTTAATTCTCTGCAAAAGTAACTTTGTGAGTCTTTAAAAAGCATTTCAAGATAATTACATTCGGCATAAAAGTTTTTGCCCAGCTTTTTTCAATTTTTTCTTTAATTCTCTGCAAAAGTAACTTTGCGAGTCCTTAAAAAGCATTTTATGATAATTACATTCGGCATAAAAGTTTTTGCCCAGTTTTTTTCAATTTTTTCTTTAATTCTCTGCAAAAGTAACTTTGCGAGTCTTTAAAAAGCATTTCAAGATAATTACATTCGGCATAAAAGTTTTTGCCCAGCTTTTTTCAAAAAGCTGGTTAAGCGTTTTCAGCTTCAAATTTCTTCATAAATTCAACAAGCTTTTCAACGCCCTCGATAGGCATTGCATTGTAGATAGAAGCTCTCATACCGCCAACTGTTCTGTGTCCCTTAAGATTTTCAAAACCGGCAGCCTTTGCTTCCTTAACAAATTTAGCATCCAGATCAGCGTCGCCTGTAACAAAAGGAACATTCATAAGAGATCTGTCCTTAGGTTCAACAGTACCCTTAAACAGCTTGCTCTGGTCAAGGAAATCATAAAGGATAGCAGCCTTCTTTTCGTTGTGAGCCTTCATAGCTTCAAGACCGCCCATCTTCTTGATCCACTTGAATACCTTACCGCAGATATAAATACCGTAGCACGGAGGAGTATTGTAAAGTGAATCAGCATCAGCCTGAGTTTTCCACTTGAGCATCGTAGGAGTACCCTCTAAAACGTCATCACTGATGAGATCCTCACGGATAATTGCGATAACAACGCCGGCAGGACCGATATTCTTCTGAACGCCGCCGTAAATAACGCCGTATTTAGTAACGTCAACAGGCTCTGAAAGGAAGCATGAAGAAACGTCGGCAACCAAAGTCTTGCCCTTAGTATTAGGAAGTTCCTTGAACTTTGTACCGTAAATTGTATTATTTTCACAGATGTAAACATAATCAGCGTCTTCCGGAATATCAAGATCGGAACAATCCGGAATATAAGAGAAAGTCTTGTCAGCAGAAGAAGCAACTGCAACTGCTTCACCGTAAATCTGTGCCTCCTGATAAGCCTTCTTAGCCCACTGACCTGTAACTATATAAGCTGCTTTTTTATTTTTCATAAGATTCATAGGAACAGCTGCAAACTGCTGAGAAGCGCCGCCCTGAAGGAACAGTACCTTATAATTGTCAGGAATATTCATAAGATCACGGATATCCTTTTCAGCGTCCTTGATAATTTCATCATAAGCCTTTGAACGGTGACTCATTTCCATTACAGACATTCCTGTACCCTTATAATCAAGCATTTCGTCTGCTGCTTCCTTTAATACTTCTTCAGGAAGTACGGCAGGACCCGCACTGAAATTATATACTCTGCCCATTGTTAAAACCCTCCAAATTTATATTAGTTTAAATTCTATACCTTTATATTATACTATTTCAGCGAATATAAGTCAATAAGAAAAATAGTGTTTTTTTCACAATAATTTATTTTTTTGTTACTTTTGCTGTTAAATCGTACATAATTAATCTGTGAAAAAGTAAGGCAGTCTTTCGACCGCCTTAAAATATTTTATTTTTCTGCAATAACTTCGACTTCAACAAGAACGTCCTTGGGAAGTTCCTTTACTGCAACACAGCTTCTTGCCGGCTTTGAAGTAAAATATTTTCCATAGATACCGTTAAATGCGGCAAAATCGGACATATTTTTCAGAAAACATGTTGTCTTAACCGCCTTGTCAAAGGAGCTTCCTGCCTGAGTCAGCACCGCCTCAAGATTTTTCATAACCTGCTCTGTCTGTCCTTCAATATCTGTAGCTTCAACAGTATTTGTCGCTGGATTGATAGCTATCTGACCTGAAGTGAAAATCATATTACCGGTAACGATTGCCTGTGAATAAGGACCAAGAGCTTCCGGTGCGTTTGATGTATAAATAATTTCCGCCATTTTTATAACCTCCGTCATGTTATTCTACTATTTTAAAACCGGCGTCTGTAAGATTTTTTCTGATAGCCGTTATGTGTTCAAAGTTTCTTGTTTCAAGAAGAATTCTGAGATAGCATCCGTTTATGTCCGAATTTTCACTTGCTCTTTCATGATGGATCGCAATGACATTTCCGCCAAGATCTGCAATTATTCTTGAAACATCACGAAGCTGTCCGGGTTTGTCTATCAACTCAATATTAATAGAATCTGAACGCCCTGATTTGAGAAGTCCTCTTTTTATTACCTTTGAAAGTATAGTAACGTCTATATTTCCGCCTGATACAAGACATATAACCTTTTTTCCCTTAACCGGTACTTTATTGAACATTGCCGCCGCTACCGATACAGCGCCTGCTCCTTCTGAGATAAGCTTATGCTGTTCGATAAGAGCCAGTATAGCGGAAGAAATTTCGTCATCGCTTACTGTTACTATTTCATCTACATATTTTTTACAAAATTCAAATGTGTGTTCTCCCGGCTCTTTAACTTTAATACCGTCTGCGATAGTTGCAACATCGTCAAGACACTCTATCTTACCATTTTGAAGAGATTCAACCATACTGGGAGCGCCGCTTGCCTGTACTCCGTAGATTTTTATTTCCGGTCTTAACTGTTTTATTGCAAATGCAACGCCTGAAATCAGACCTCCGCCGCCTACAGGTACGATAACGGCGTCAGCGTCAGGCAGCTGCTCCAAAAGCTCAAGACCGATTGTACCCTGTCCTGCAATAACGTTTTCATCATCAAAAGGGTGAATAAAGGTGTATCCCTTTTCGTCCCTTAACTGAATTGCTTTATTGTATGCGTCATCATAAACACCCTCTACCAGACAAACCTCTGCGCCGTATCCCTTAGTTGCCTCCACCTTGGAGATAGGTGCGCCGTCAGGCAGGCATATAAGAGACTTTATTCCGTTCTTAGCTGCAGCAAGAGCAACGCCCTGTGCATGATTTCCGGCAGAGCATGCAATAACGCCCTTTGACTTTTCTTCATCGCTCAGCTGAGATATCTTATAGTAAGCTCCCCTCACCTTAAAAGAGCCTGTAATCTGAAGATTCTCAGTTTTCAAATAAATATCACTTTCGGAATTGATTTTCGGTGCATGAATCAAATCGGTTTTTCTTATAACATCTTTGAGAACAAAACCTGCATGGTAAACTTTATCAAGAGTAAGCATATAAAAAATACATCCATTTCATTTAAATTTTGCTTTAAAGACAGAACATAAGTCTGCTAAACCACTTCAAAGCAATAATTTTCGTATCTGACAATACGTTTCCTTTTTAACGGAGGAAAACCGGAGCAGCTTAATTTCCTTAAAACCGGATTTCAGCCGTCTGCTCAGGGAGGATAATATTCCGAAGCCGTGTCTGCCGTATCTCATCAAAAACAGCTTTCTGTAAGACCGTAAAACGGATAAGTTCCCGTCATAGCATTTGCAGTATTCTTAAATTCAGTGTGCGGCAATCATTTTATCAATAAACTGTTTTGCCGCTCTTGCGGAACGTCCGCTTCTTCCTACTGCGAAGCGTTCCGCTTCTTTTTCAAGCTCTTCCTCGGACATGTCAAGACTGTTAAGCTTTGCAAGTCCCTTTACAATTTCAAGATATTCATATTTATTAGGTTTTGAAAATGTTATTCGCAATCCGAATCTTTCCGAAAGTGAAATAAGCTCCTGAACGGTATCGTTGCGGTGAACATCGTCCCCATCCCTGTCGGAAAATGATTCCTTTACCAGATGACGTCTGTTGCTGGTAGCATAAATTACAATATTATTTGCTCTTGCCGAAACCGAACCTTCAAGAATTGCTTTTAGAGCACCGAAATTATCGTCGTCTTTTGCAAAAGAAAGGTCGTCAATAAAAAGAATAAATTTGAGAGGATTTTTACTCAGACCGTCAATAATTTCGGGAATTTCCCTCAGCTGATCCTTACGTATCTCAATTATCCGCAGTCCCTTATCACGGAATTCATTGGCAATAGCCTTGACTGAAGAGGATTTGCCTGTTCCTGCGTCACCGCTCAGCAAAACGTTAGACGCAGGTTTTCCGTTAATAAGAGCCAATGTGTTATCTATGACCAGCTGACGCTGTTTTTCATAACCGATAAGCTGGGAAAGCTTTACTTCGTCGGGATATTTGACTGGAACAATACGGCTGTCCTTGACGATAAACATATAATATTTTGCATAAATTCCATAGCCGTAGCATTCTATATTATCAATTCTGTTTAGGTATTCTTTTTTGAAATCATAATAAGTATTGTCCCAGTCCGGAAGAAATCCGTCGTAGGCTATTTTGTCCTTTACCTGCAACGAAGTCATTTCAGCGATCATCTGCAATGATTCAAGCTCGCTGAACAGACATTCCTTCATCTTTTGACTTATTTCAAGTCTGTGGGCAGTTCTTATCATGTAAATATTTTCGTCCTCAAGAATGAGTGTGAGAATATATGAGCTTAGATCGTTATGATGACGGTAAAGATTTGAAACAAAGTCCGAATAAGCCTTGAGCTGTTTTAACGTATCATTATCCTCAAGGCTTTCCAGTAGTCTTTCCAGACTTTGAATAGTACGGCAGTTCATTACATCTCTGAAAATCACCAGAGAATTAAGTCTGTAATGAAGCTCCTGCAAGCTGTTTTTCACACCAATACGCCTCCGTTTATCAGAGCAGCTCTAATATCTTTGCTGTAACTTCAGTTGTAGAAAGCGGCTTAACGCCTGTATTTCCTGCAAGATCAGCCGTTCTGTAACCCATTTCAAGGAATTTGTCAACGGCAGCGTCGATAGCGTCTGCTTCTTTGTCAAGATCAAATGAATATCTGAGCATCATTGAAGCGGAAAGTATTGTAGCAATCGGATTTGCCTTGTTCTGACCTGCTATATCAGGAGCAGAACCATGGATAGGCTCATACATTCCCCTCTTTGTCGAACCCAGTGAAGCTGACGGCAGCATGCCGATAGAACCTGTGATCTGTGAGGATTCATCAGACAGAATATCACCAAACATATTTGAAGTTACAACAACGTCAAACTGTGCCGGATTCTTTACAAGCTGCATTGCCGCATTGTCAACCAGCATGTCTGTGCAGGTAACGTCCGGATAGTCTTTTGCGATCTCATGAACCGTAGCTCTCCAGAGACGTGAGCTTTCAAGAACGTTTGCCTTATCTATACTGATAACATTCTTATTTCTTTTTCTTGCAGTTTCAAAGGCAACCTTTGCAATACGCTCAATTTCCATTTTGCTGTAGCATTCCGTATCGTAAGCCTCTTCGCCGTATTTACCCTCTCTTCTACCTCTTTCACCGAAGTAGATGCCGCCTGTAAGTTCTCTTACCATCATAAGGTCAAAGCCGTTTTCAACAATATCGGGACGAAGCGGGCAAGAGTCCTTTAACGCCTTATAAAGCTTTGCAGGACGAAGATTTGTGAAAAGTCCCAGAGCCGCACGGATTCCAAGCAGAGCCTTTTCAGGACGCTGGTCACCGGGAAGATTATCCCATTTAGGACCGCCTACTGCTCCCAGCAGTACGCTGTCGCTGGCAAGACAGCCTTCAACAGTTTCATCAGGCAAAGGCTTGCCTGTAGCGTCAATTGCAGCGCCGCCGATAAGATACGGAGTAAAATTAAATGTATGACCGAATTTTTCAGCCGTCTTATTAAGTACTTCAACTGCGCTGTCAACGATTTCAGGACCGATTCCGTCGCCTCTGAGTAATGCTATGTTAAATTCCATTTGTTAGTCTCTCCTTATTTAAAGCTGCCGTTTTTGATTGATTCAACCAGTCCCCCGTTTGTTATAATCGACTGGATAAATTCAGGGAACGGTTCTGTTTTAAATTCCTTGCCTGTAGTTTTGTCTGTAATGATACCCTTGTCAAGGTCGGCTTCAACAGTATGACCTTCTTCAATTGCATCAACTGCTTCCGGGCATTCCAGTATTGCAAGACCGATATTGATAGCGTTTCTGTAGAAAATTCTCGCAAAGCTTTTTGCTATTACCAGGGAAATACCGCTTTCCTTTATGGCAATAGGAGCGTGTTCTCTGGAAGAACCGCAGCCGAAATTAAATCCTGCCACCATAATATCACCTTGTTTTACACGTCCTGAAAAGGTTGTATCAAGATCTTCCATACAGTGTGAAGCAAGCTCTTTTTTGTCGCTTGTATTTAAGTATCTTGCAGGAATAATAACGTCTGTATCAACGTTGTCGCCGTATTTAATAACTGTTCCTTCAAACTTCATGATTACAGTACCTCCTTAGGTTCGGCAATTTTACCGGCAATTGCGGAAGCCGCCGCTACGGCCGGACTTGCAAGATAAATTTCAGAGTCGATATGACCCATTCTGCCTACAAAGTTACGGTTAGTAGTTGCAACAGCCTTTTCGCCTTCAGCCAGAATACCCATATATCCGCCCAGACACGGTCCGCATGTAGGAGTTGAAACAACTGCACCTGCCTCAATAAAGATTTTCAGAAGTCCCTGTTCCATAGCCTCAAGATAGATTTTCTGAGTTGCGGGAATGATGATAGTTCTTACGTTCTTTGCAACCTTTTTACCATTCATTATCTCAGCGGCAATCTGTAAATCTTCAAGTCTGCCGTTTGTACATGAACCGATAACGACCTGATCTATTTTAATATCGTCTATTTCATCGACTGTATGTGTGTTTTCAGGAAGATGCGGGAAGGAAACAGTCGGTTTAATCTTGCTTAGATCAATTACATATGTTTCATCGTAAACAGCATCATCGTCAGCCTTGTAAACAACAGGTTCTCTGTCACTGTGTTCCTTTACGTATTCGATAGTTTTATCATCAACTTCAAAAATACCGTTTTTAGCTCCGGCTTCAATTGCCATATTAGCCATGCAGAGTCTGTCGCTTACTGAAAGACTGTGAAGTCCTTCACCGGTAAATTCCATTGAACGGTACAAAGCACCGTCAACGCCTATCATTCCGATAATATGTAAAATTACGTCCTTGCCTGTAACGTACTGATTTAGCTCGCCTTTAAGTTCAAATTTTATAGCGGACGGTACTTTAAACCATGCTTTGCCTGTTGCCATACCGCATGCCATGTCTGTTGAGCCTACGCCTGTGGAGAATGCACCCAATGCGCCGTAAGTACAAGTATGCGAATCCGCACCGATCACTGCGTCACCTGATACGACCAGTCCTTTTTCCGGCAGCAGTGCGTGTTCAATACCCATTTCGCCTACGTCATAGAAGTTTGTAATGTCCTTTTCACCGCAGAAATCACGGCACATTTTACACTGCTCAGCTGCTTTGATGTCCTTGTTAGGAGCAAAGTGGTCCATAACCATAGTAACCTTATTCTTGTCAAAGACGTTTTCAGCGCCCAGCTTATTGAATTCCTTTATGGCAACCGGAGATGTAATGTCGTTGCCCAGTACCAGATCGAGGTTTACCAATATCAGCTGTCCTGCTTCGACCTTGTCCAGTCCCGCATGAGCCGCAAGTATTTTCTGCGTCATTGTCATGCCCATTTATATCAGCCTTCTTTCTATTTTATTTTTCTGCTTTCTTAATTCTTAGAAAGTTTATAAAGAAATTTAATTTGTCATTTTCTTTGCTTGTGCAAAGAAAATAACGAAAAGAAACACCCTTCTTTCTTTGTTCACACAAAAGAAAGAAGCAAAGAAAGGTAACGACTGCGTAACCCTTTCAAACTATCACACAAGGTACTCTCCACATACTGTGTTAAGGCAATTTTGCAGCTTGCGTTCTCCGCTTAACTGCACCCATTTTACATGGGTGTGAATTTTTTATTTTACGTCTTGCCTTTTATTGGGAGACCTATTAGTTCAGAAACTGTATGACGGATAAAATTTTTTCTTTGCGAGCTTTCTTTTCAAATGAAAAGAAAGCGGTACGTGTTTCTTTGATTCGTTTCTTGTCACGGAACAAGAAATGAATAAAATATAATTTTAGTGAAGTTTTTTAAACTTCATCATTTATTTATAATTGCTCCCTTATCCGCTGAGGAAACCATTGAAGCATATCTCTTGAGATAACCTGTTATATTTTCCTTTTTCAGAAGCTTTGTATTTTTCTTTCTTATCTCAAGTTCTTCGTCTGAAATTTCAAGATTTATCGAATAATTAGGAATGTCGATAGAAATAATATCACCGTCCTGAACGTATGCGATAGTACCGCCGCTTACAGCCTCCGGTGAAACGTGACCGATTGCCGCACCTCTTGTGGCACCGCTGAAACGTCCGTCGGTAATAAGAGCAACGTCCTTATCAAGTCCCATACCGGCAATTGCAGAAGTAGGGGACAGCATTTCCCTCATGCCGGGACCCCCTGAAGGTCCTTCATAGCGAATTACAACCACATCGCCCTTTACGATTTTACCGCCCTTGATAGCTTCGATAGCTTCTTCTTCGCTGTTGAAAACCTTTGCGGGACCTGAGTGCTTAAGCATTTCAGGTGCAACTGCGCTTCTCTTTACAACGCATGCGTCAGGAGCAAGGTTTCCTCTGAGTACTGCAATACCGCCTGTTTCGCTGTAAGGATTATCAATAGGTCTGATGACCTCGGGATCTTTGTTTACAACTCCCTTGATATTTTCGCCCATTGTCTGACCTGTTACAGTCATAACGTCAGTATTGATAAGTCCCTTCTTATTAAGCTCGTTGAGTACCGCGTATACGCCGCCTGCTTCGTTTAAGTCCTCCATGTAGGTATGACCTGCCGGAGCAAGGTGACAAAGATTAGGAGTTTTAGCGCTGATTTCATTAGCCATATCAAGATTAATCTTGATTCCGCACTCATTGGCGATGGCAGGCAGGTGAAGCATACTGTTAGTTGAACAGCCCAGAGCCATATCAGCAGTAAGAGCATTCTGAAAAGCTTTTTCAGTCATGATATCCAGAGGACGGATATTCTTTCTTACAAGCTCCATAACAGCCATTCCGGCTTCCTTGGCAAGCTTGATTCTTTCGGAATAAACCGCAGGAACAGTACCGTTTCCACGAAGTCCCATGCCTAAAACTTCAGTCAGGCAGTTCATGGAATTTGCAGTATACATACCCGAACATGAACCGCATGTCGGACAAGCCTTATTTTCGTATTCTTCAACGTCTTCAAGACTCATTTTGCCTGCGGCATATGAACCTACAGTTTCAAACATAGTTGAAAGACTTGTTTTCTTACCCTTTACATGTCCTGCCAGCATAGGACCGCCGCTTACGAATATTGTCGGCACGTTTACTCTTGCCGCAGCCATTAATAGTCCGGGTACGTTTTTATCGCAGTTGGGAACCATAACAAGTGCGTCAAAATGATGAGCAAGTGCCATACATTCTGTGGAATCAGCAATAAGATCTCTTGTTACAAGCGAATATTTCATTCCCTGGTGACCCATAGCAATACCGTCGCAGACAGCGATTGCAGGAAATACCACAGGAGTACCTCCCGCCATAGCAACGCCCATTTTAACGGCGTCAACGATTTTATCTATGTTCATATGTCCCGGTACGATCTCATTGTATGAAGAAACGATACCGACAAGCGGACGCTTCATTTCTTCTTTAGTCATACCGAGAGCATTCAACAGTGAACGCTGAGGAGCTTTATCAACTCCGTCGCAGTAAAAATTACAACCCATTGTTTTATACCTCGTTTTATCTTATAAATATCCAAAAATCTTTAAAATATAATTAAAAAATCAAACTGCTTTCCCGACTTTGTAAATCAGGAAAGCAGTAATTCACACACAGTCCGATTACATTTACAATCGGAGATATATAATTTATTAATTATGTATCTGACAGTTTATCAGTTGTTGATAAACTTATCTTCTTCGTTGTTCCAGCTGTAAAGCTTACGGATCTCTTCGCCAACCTTTTCAGACGGGTGTTCAGCTGCAAGCTTTCTCATAGCTCTGAAGTGAGCCTGACCGCCGGCCGGTGACATGTCGAGGAGGAATTCCTTAGCGAATGAACCGTCCTGAATATTTTTCAGAATCTGCTTCATAGCCTTCTTTGTATCCTCTGTGATGATCTTAGGACCTGTAATATAGTCGCCGTATTCGGCAGTATTTGAAATTGAATATCTCATTCCCGCAAAACCGCTCTGGTAGATAAGGTCAACGATAAGCTTCATTTCATGGATACATTCAAAGTAAGCGTTTCTTGGATCGTAGCCTGCTTCAACCAGTGTTTCAAAACCTGCCTGCATAAGAGCGCATACACCGCCGCAGAGAACAGCCTGTTCACCGAAGAGGTCAGTTTCTGTTTCTGTTCTGAAAGTTGTTTCAAGTACGCCTGCTCTTGCGCCGCCGATTGCAAGACCGTAAGCCAGAGCCATATCCTGAGCCTTGCCTGTAGCGTCCTGAGCTACTGCAACTAAGCAAGGAACGCCCTTGCCTGCCTGATATTCTGAACGTACTGTATGACCGGGTCCCTTAGGAGCGATCATAGTAACGTCAACGTCTGCCGGAGGAACGATCTGACCGAAGTGGATAGCGAAACCGTGAGCGAACATAAGCATATCGCCGGACTTAAGGTTTGGTTCGATATCCTTCTTATACATAGCAGCCTGCTTTTCATCATTGATAAGGATCATAATGATATCTGCCTGCTTTGCAGCTTCAGCCGCTGTAAATACTTCAAAACCCTGCTTTACAGCCTTATCCCAAGACTTGCTTCCTTCATATAAACCGATAATAACTCTTGCGTTGTCGCCGAGAGATTCCTTTGCATTAAGAGCGTGTGCATGACCCTGACTTCCGTAACCGATAACGGCGATTGTCTTGCCGAAAAGTAAACTTAAATCACAGTCTTCCTGATAAAAGACTTTTGCTGAATTTTCCATTATAAAGACTCCTTTTATAATATGATTTTTATCGGGCGTTTTACTTATCTGAGTTTCAGTCACATCCCAGACAATTTCCGCCTCTTTCAAGAGCTACAAGACCTGTACGGCACATCTCCATTATGCCGTATGGCTTTACAAGCTCAATAAAAGCGTTGATTTTGGAACTTTCTCCGGTGATTTCAACACAAAGTGCGTCAGGAGAATAGTCGATGATTTTTGAACGGAATACGTCTACCGCAGAAAGAACATCCTGTCTTGTAGCGGAATCGTTTTTAATTTTTATAAGAAGCAGTTCACGGGTAACGGTTTCGTCTCTTTCCATGACTTCTACCTGTTTAACATCGTGAAGCTTGTCGAGCTGTTTAATAATCTGGGTTTTAGAGTACTCGTCTCCCATCATAGAGATGGTTATTCTTGAAAATTCCGGAGACTGTGTCTCACCTACAGTAAGAGTATCAATATTGAATCCTCTTCTGGTAAACATGCTTGAAACTCTGGTTAGTACGCCGAATTTATTGGCTACCAGAATACCGAATACATATTTTGTCATCAGATCTCACCTCCGTGAATTTCAGTAATTATATCGTCGATAGAACCTCCAGGAGGAAGCATAGGAAGTACAAATTCATCCTTATCTATCTTGCAGTCGATAACGACAGGTCGCTTTGCGGCAATCGCATCGTCAAGAGCCTTAGATAACTCGTCTGTGTTTTCCGCACGGAATCCCAATGCTCCGAATGCTTCTGCCAGCTTAACAAAATCTGTCTGACGGCAGAGGGTAGTATTTGAGTAGTGCTTGTTAAAGAACAATGTCTGCCATTGTCTTACCATACCAAGTACTCCGTTGTTCATAATTACAACGATTACAGGTGCATTACATGAAACAGCTGTAGCAAGTTCGTTCAGATTCATACCGAAACTGCCGTCACCTGTAAACAGTACTACAGGCTTTTCAGTTGCTATGTAAGAGCCGATCGCAGCTCCCAGACCGAATCCCATAGTACCTAAACCGCCGCTTGATACAAAAGTTCTGGGCTTTTCGAATTTATAGTGCTGAGCAACCCACATCTGATGCTGTCCTACATCTGTTGCAATTACAGCGTCCTCAGGCATTTTTGAATTTACTGTTTCAATAATGTCATAAGGAGTCATAACCTCGGATTTTTGTAAACATGCGGATTCTTTTTCTTTCAGCTTTTCGATCTCAGCCATCCACGCCGGATGATCGGCAGGAGATACGGCTGCCATAAGCTTTCTTAAGGTTTCCTTTACGTCTCCGTTAATGCCGAGCTGACTTGTAATGTTTTTGTCAATTTCCGCATTATCAACGTCAATGTGAAGTATATTGCAGTTTCTTACATAAACGTCTTTATTTCCCGTTGCCCTGTCGCTGAATCTTGCGCCGATCGCAATTACCAGATCTGCCTCAGCCTGAGCCATAGAAGATGCATAATGACCATGCATACCCTGCATTCCCAAAAATCTGGAATTTGAAGTCGGGATAGCCGAAACGCCCATCATACTGCATCCGATAGGAGCGTCGATAAGCTCAGCAAAGTCCATTACTTCACGGCTTGCATTTGAAGAAATAACACCGCCTCCGCAGTAAATATAAGGTTTATTTGACGCCGCTATCATTTCAGCAGCTTTTTTGATAATTTCACTGTCCGCTTTCGGCGATTCAAAAGCCGGAGCAACAACTGCATTTTCAAAATCACATGCTGCTATCTGAACGTCCTTAGGCACATCCACCAGAACAGGTCCAGGACGTCCTGACTTTGCAATCCTAAATGCTTCTCTTATTGTATCTGCAAGCTCTGTTACGTCTTTTACTATGTAATTATGCTTGGTGATCGGCAAAGTCACACCGCAGATATCAACCTCTTGAAAGCTGTCACGTCCCAAAAGATTGCATGGTACATTGCCGGTAATAGCAACCATAGGAACAGAATCCAGATAAGCCGTAGCTATACCCGTTACAAGATTTGTTGCTCCCGGACCCGATGTTGCAATAACAACGCCGGTCTTACCTGTAGCTCTTGCAAAACCGTCAGCAGCATGGGCAGCACCCTGCTCATGAGCTGTAATTATATGTCTGATTCTGTCACGATTTTTATAAAGTTCGTCATATACGTTTATGATCTGACCGCCCGGATATCCGAATACACGGTCGCACCCTTGCTCTACAAGGGTTTCTATTATAATCTGTGCGCCGGTTAATTTCATAATATGATCCTTTCAAAATTAAATTCATTTTGCAGTATGTTAAAAAGCCTGCGGTATTTTCAGCGCAGGACAGTTGCTTTTTTGTTTAACAAATGCCGACTCGGTAAATCGCCGGTTCACCCGGCATTACGCTTTCGTTTGCAGTGATTTTTTGTAAAATCGCCTGAAATGTTCCTTTTTCCAGTTTTTCCGACACCGAATAAACCTCCGTTCCGATAAAATGTTCATACTTTAATATATCATGTAATTTCTGTTGTTTCAAGGGGAAAATATATTTTTGTGAATTATACACATATTAACACCAAAATTACGTCCCTGCGTTTTAGATATTTACAACAGAATTTTATGTATTTATAAATTATACCATAATTTAAGTTCCTTTTCAAGCTTTTTGAAAAAAGCTTGGCAAAAACTTTTATATCGTCTTTAGTCTGATGATTTATTTTTCATAAGGCACGACAGGTAAGTACGCAGAGTATTGAAGAAACAATTTCACATTAAAAAAATTCGGCATTAAAGTTTTTTGCTTACTTTTTTTCAAAATTTTTCCTCAATCCTCTGTTTATTTGCCTGTCGAGCCTTATGAAACAAGTTCTATTGTACTAAAGACGGAATAAAAGTTTTTTGCTTACTTTTTTTCAAAATTTTTCCTCAACCCTCTGTTTACTTGCCTGTCGAGCCTTATGAAACAAGTTCTATTGTACTAAAGACGGAATAAAAGTTTTTTGCTTACTTTTTTTCAAAAAAGTAAGTGTTGCATTGGGTTAACAAATTTGCTAAAACAACGCAAATGGGGTATAATTATACAATATTAGAAAATACGTTTCAATTTACAGCGGAACGGCGGTGGACATAATTAAAAAAGTAGAAATTTTTACAGACGGCGCATGCAGCGGCAATCCAGGTCCGGGCGGATACGGAGTAATACTTCGCTTCGGAGAACACACAAAAGAACTTTCCGGAGGAGAACATGAAACGACCAACAACCGTATGGAGCTTACAGGAGTTATTACCGGCTTGTCTGCTTTAAAAGAGCCCTGCGAGGTAACACTCACTACTGACAGCAAATACGTTGTTGACAGTATTACAAAAGGATGGGTCTACGGCTGGCAGAAAAAGGGATGGATAAAATCAGATAAAAAGCCTGCGCTTAATGTGGATCTGTGGAAACAGCTTCTGCCGCTCCTGGAAAAACATAAAGTTAATTTTGTCTGGGTCAAAGGACATGCCGGACATCCGGAAAATGAAAGATGCGATCAGCTGGCAGTTATTCAGCGTGATCTTAACGCATAAAAAGGAAGGGAAATTCAATGGAAAAAAGATTTGTGTATGCGGACAATGCTGCTACAACAAAGGTTTCAAAACCGGTGTTGGACGTTATGATGCCGTACTTTACCGAGGAATATGGCAACGCTTCAAGTATTTACGCTCTTGGAAGAAGCGCTAAAAAAGCTCTTGAAACTGCAAGAGAAACCGTAGCAAAAGCAATCGGTGCAGAAACCTCTGAAATATATTTTACAAGCTGCGGTTCGGAATCTGATAACTGGGCTATCCGTTCCGTATGCGAAAGACTTGCCGCAAAAGGCAAAAAACATATCGTTACATCAGTCTTTGAACATCACGCTGTACTCCATACATGTCAGGCACTTGAAAAACTGGGCTTTGAAGTAACATATCTGCCCGTATATGAAAACGGGATCGTAAAAACAGAGGACGTAAAAAATGCGATCCGTGAAGATACTGCGCTTGTTACCATTATGTACGCCAACAATGAGATCGGAACGATCCAGCCTGTTGAAGAAATTGCCGCAGTATGCCGTGAAAAAGGCGTTTTGTTCCATACCGACGCAGTTCAGGCTATGGGACATGTGAAAATAGACGTTCATGCTCAGGGAATCGACATGCTTTCCCTTTCAGGTCATAAAATACACGCTCAGAAAGGAATCGGCGCACTGTATGTGAGAAAAGGTATTCCTGTAACGAACTTGATTTTCGGCGGCGCACAGGAAAGAAACAGACGTGCCGGAACAGAAAATCTCCCCGCAATCGCCGGATTTGCAAAGGCAATGGAAATTGCCAGTACGGATATTGAAAAAAGAGCAGAAAAAACAGCAAAACAGCGTGACAGACTTATTGAAGGTATTCTTAAGCTTCCCCGTACCCGATTAAACGGTGATCCCGTAAAACGACTTCCGGGTACCGTTAATATTTCAATCGAAGGAGTTGAAGGCGAAAGCCTGCTTCTTATGCTTGACTTAAACGGTATATGCGCTTCATCTGGTTCTGCCTGCACATCAGGTTCCCTTGATCCGTCCCATGTTCTTCTGGCTCTGGGATTAAAACACGAGGTGGCTCACGGTTCTCTGCGTCTTTCAATCGGAGACGAGACGACCGATGAGGATATCGACTATATTCTTGAGGTCGTACCGAAAGTAGTTAAAAGGCTAAGAGACATGTCCCCTCTTTGGGAAAGAATATGTAAAGAAGAAACAGTCTGATAAACAGTTATGATTTGGAGGAATTTAAAATGTTATATAGTGAAAAAGTACTTGATCATTTCTCAAATCCAAGAAATGTTGGAGAAATTGAAAACGCAGACGGCGTAGGAGAAGTGGGCAACGCTAAATGCGGAGACATTATGAAAATGTATATAAAAGTGGACGATGGAATTATTTCCGATGTAAAGTTCAAGACTTTCGGCTGCGGTGCAGCTGTTGCAACATCTTCTATGGCTACTGAACTTATAAAAGGCAAGTCAATAGACGACGCTCTAAAGCTTACAAACAAAGCCGTTGTCGAGGCTCTTGACGGACTTCCGGCAGTTAAGCTGCACTGCTCCGTACTCGCAGAACAGGCTATAAAGTCCGCTCTTGCCGACTACTACACAAGGCAGGGCGTTGATCCTACTCCTATTGTCGGGGAAATAGGCGAATGTGAGGAATGTCATCACTGATAAAACAAACCGTCCGTAACGGACGGTTTCTTGTTTTTATCTGGAATTCAATAATGACAGAAAATAAATATACTTGACATAAAAGCAAAGATTGTATATAATTAAATAGAATATATAAAAATTATAACAGAGGTGCAGAACAAATGAAGTTAAAGAGATTATTAACAATTTTACTTGCAATTGCCGCTCTTGGCAGCGCTGCGGCATGCAACGGAGACAAGGACTCTGAAAAAAGCGAAAGCGTATCCGAAGAAAGCACAGCGGAAACCTCCGCTGCTGAAGAAACCTCCGGCATTGAAGGACAAACCGTTTATTGGCTGTCCGATTATGACCTGAATCCCGACGGCGGAAACAATAGAAGTATTGCCCTCACTCTTTTTGAAGACGTATACGGCGCTGAGATCGAATGGATCCCAACGACTGAAGATAAAAAATATGAAGATCTGGAAAAACGTATTCTGGGCGGAGAACCTGTTGATATGTTTCCGTATGATCCGTCCGCACTGCCGCAGGGTACTGCCAAAAATCTGTTTCAGCCTCTTGACGACTATATAGACTTTAACGACGAGCTATGGTCAGGTACAAAAGAACTTGCAGACAAGCTTGCTATAAATGGTAATCATTATGCAGTGCCTGCCGGAATAACCAATCCGGTATGCCTTATTTACAGCAGAAAAATGATGAAAGACGAAAAATTTGACGATCCCTATGAACTCTATAAAAAAGGCGAATGGACTTACGATAAAATGCTTGAAATGATGGAAAGCTTCGTTGACGGAGGCGATTCCAGATACGGCTGCGCAGGCGCATGGGTCGGACAGGGAATTATGCAGTCAACAGGTCAGCCTTTTGTTAATTACGACGGTACAAAATTTACAAATAATATGGACAGCAAGGAACTTTCTGAAGCGGGAAAAATAATTGATAAAGTAAGCGATCTATATGACGATTTATGGTACAGCCGCTTTCCTACTGACGAATCCTTACTTTTCTTAGGAATAGCTCCGTGGGCGCTGGCTGAATCAAACGCTGAAAATCCGGACGCTGATTTGTTTATGGTGCCGTTCCCGAAAATGTCAGGACAGGACGAATATTACATGTCGGCTGATATTTCAGCCAAAATGCTTGCTGCAAATTCCGACAAGGGCGAAGCTGTCGCAGCGTACATAAAATGCGAACGAATTGCGGCAACAGAAGAAAAATATACGGAAGCCGCAAAAAAACAGGCTCTTGAACCTGTCAAGGATTTTGACGGCACCGTAACCAAAACTTTAACGGAAGAACAATATGACTTCTGGCAGGAAATGATAAACTGTGAAAACATTACTCCCGTTATTGACTTAGGCTGCGGTATGGGAAACGTTATGTACGGCGAAACCCTTAATTATGATACCAGAGGTATTATAAACAATCTTTACAACGCTATTATAGCCGGTTACTCCGATGCTCCGTCAACGTGGGAAGAGCTGAGAGATTCATTAAAGAAAACCGCCGATACGGAAATTGAAAAATATAATTGATATTTTTGAAGGACGAGTAAAAAAATTTATTAAAACACTTGATTTTTCAGGAATATTGTGGTATAATACTAAGTAGTATGTATAAAGTAAGCTAAAGACCGGAAATTTCCGGTCTTTCTTATGTATATGGGAGAATTGAATTATGAAAATAAAAAAATTCGGTACAACCGAACAGTTGGTTCACAGTCTTGCCGAACCCATTGCCCATGAAAAAGGACTCCGGATATGGGACGTACGCTTTGAAAAAGAAGGCGCTTCATGGTATCTGAGAGTTTTTATCGACAAGGATTCGGGCGTTACTATTGACGACTGCGAAGCTTTAAGCCGTCCATTAAGCGATCTGCTGGACGAAAAAGACCCTATTAAACAGGGATACTTTCTTGAAGTCGGTTCTGCGGGAATTGAAAGAGAACTCTTAAGGCAATCGCATTTTGAAGCAAGCTGCGGAAAGCTTGTAACTGTTAAAATGATAAGACCTATAGAAGGCGTTAAAGATTTTATTGCGGAGCTTTCCGGCTTTGACAAGGAAAAGGTAATGCTTTCATTTCCGGTAAATACCGGAGGAGACGACAGAGGAACAAAAGAAATTCCTCTTGCAGATATTGCACACATAAAATTATATGACGATTTTAATGATTATTTATAAATAAACGGAGGAATAAACAGAAAATGAACAACGGTTTTTTTGAAGCGCTGTCCCTTCTGGGAAGCGAAAACAGCGTCGATACTGAAATAATTGTGGAAAAGGTCAAGTCCGCACTGCTGAAGGCAATCCGAAAAGCTTACCCCGACTGTGAAGACAATATACGCGTGGATATTGATCCGCAGACAAAAAAATTTGATATGTTTATGATCAAAACAGTGGTGGACGACGAGCCTATCGACTACAATGAAATCAATATTGACGAAGCAAGGACAATTGATCCGGCAGCTTACGTGGGAGGTACTGTAGACTATCCTCTGGATGCCGGAAAATTCGGCAGAGCAGCTGCCCAGTCTGCCAAACAGTCGATCAAGGGCGATCTGAGAGAAATCAATCGTGAAAACATACTTAATCAATTTCAGGATAAGGAAAATGAATGCATTACCGCAACGGTTTCCCAGGTTGAACCTGGAAGCGGCGCAATCACCGTAATTTATGACAAAACAGAACTTTATCTTTTCAGAAACGAGCAGATTCCAGGAGAACATTTCAAGGAAGGCGACAAGATAAAGGTTTTTGTTACAGGTATTGCAAACAGGTCTAAAAAGCCTATAATAAAAATTTCAAGAGCTCACAGGGATCTTGTAAAAAGACTCTTCGAACTTGAGGTGCCGGAAATATACGACGGCATTGTTGAAATAAAGTCCATATCAAGAGAAGCCGGAGCACGAACAAAAATCGCAGTATACTCAAGAGATGAAAACGTCGATGCAGTTGGAGCGTGCATAGGTCCTAAGAGAACCAGAATACAAGCAATTGTAAATGAACTTAACGGTGAAAAAATTGATATTATTACTTACAGTGACGATCCCGCTGAATTTATTGCAAGAGCACTTGCTCCCGCAAAGGTTTTAAGCGTTAAAGTATCTGAAGGCGAACTTAAAGAATGTTCGGTTATCGTTCCTAACGATCAGCTTTCGCTGGCTATCGGCAACAGAGGTCAGAACGCTAAGCTTGCTGCTAAGCTTACAGGATATAAAATTGATATAAAACCCGAAATGGAAATTGCAGACAAAACTTCTGAACCCCAACCCGCTGACGAATAAAAAATTTTAAGGTGGTAGGTTTATGAAAACAAAAAAAATACCCCTCAGAATGTGTCTTGGCTGCAATGAAATGAAGCCAAAGAGGGATCTGATAAGAATCGTAAAATCATCAGAGGGAGAAGTTTCCCTTGACTTTACCGGAAAAAAATCCGGAAGAGGCGCATACATCTGCCGTAATGCAGATTGTTTCCGGAAAGCAAAAAAAGCGCGGAGATTCGAAAAAAGTCTTTCCTGCAAAATAGATGAAAGTGTTTATGAGGTGATGGAGAATGAACTCACAGCAGAAAACCGTTAATCTGCTCTCTATATGCCGCAAAGCAGGCAGACTGATCATTGGATTTGACGCAGTAAAGGACGCTGTTACAGAAGGCGATGTTTCATGTGTTCTCGTATCGGAAGATATTTCACAGAAAACGCTTAAGGAAATTAAATATTTCTGTGGAAATTCAAACACTGATATTATCGGTATTGATATGGATTCCGTCGATATGCACACCTTACTCGGTAAGAAAGTTGTAGTCGCCGCTGTGACTGATTTCGGATTTGGAAAGAGATTCAGTGAACTTGGAACACTGATTCAAGGACGCACTAAAAGAACGTCAAAAAAAGACAACGATGAACCGTAAGGTTTTGCGTTTATATAGATTAAATAATTAATAACAGGAGGGTTTCGCCTATGACCAAAAAGATAAAGCTTGCTGAGGCTGCCAGAGACCTAAAGATTGAAAATCAGGAAATTATAGATCTGATGGAAAAATACGACGGTACAAAGAGAAAGAATACAACATCTCTTTCGGCAGAAGAATTAAATTATATACTGGAGCATTATTCACAGAATAACCAGGTGAAGGATTTTAATGCTTATTTTGAATCCAAAAATAAGCCGATAGAAGAAAAACCTGCTGAAGAAGTAAAAAAGCCTGCCGTAAAAAAGGAAAAACCGAAAAAAGAAAAAGCAGCAAAGAAAACCGAACCTAATAACGAGACACCAAAGGCTAAGAAAGAAATCAAACCGGCTGAAAGTAAGAAGGAAGCAGTTTCAGTTCCTAAGACTGAAAAATCGGCAGAGAAAAAAATCACTGAAAAATCTGATGCTGAAAAGAAAGCTGATAAATTCAAAAGACCGGAAAAGCCGGTTCAGAATAAAAAGCAAGCCAAACAGCAGCCGAAACCTCAGAAACACGGCGAAAAACAAAAAATCGGTACTGCTATGTCAATGACCGTTGAAACAACAACAGAAAGTAACAGAAGAACTGTCGATACAAGAGGTTCATATGTAAACCTTGACAAATACAACGAAAGATATGAACAGATTGCTCCGGCAAACAAGCATAAGGACAACTATTCATCAAAGAAGCAGAAAATCAATCAGAAATCTGCTCAGAGAAATAAAAATAAATTCTCCAGCAAGAGAGAAACCGAAGCTGAAAAGCTGCGCCGTCTTGAACTGGAACGAGCAAGAAAGCAGCAGCTTAAAGTACTGATTCCTGATGAAATTACCGTCGGCGAGCTTGCTGCAAGACTTAAAGCTACAGCTACAGACGTAATCAAAAAGCTTATGGGTCTGGGAGTTATGGCAACGATCAACGAAGTTATCGACTTTGACACTGCCGCACTGGTAGCCGATGAAATGGGAGCCAAGGTTGAAAAGGAGGTTATCGTTACAATCGAGGAACGTCTTATTGACGACAGCGAGGACGATAATGCAAACACAGAAGAAAGAAGCCCTGTAGTCGTTGTTATGGGACACGTTGACCACGGCAAAACTTCGCTTCTTGACAGAATCAGACATGCAAATGTAACAGCCTCTGAAGCAGGCGGTATTACTCAGCATATCGGTGCATATCAGGTCAAGGTTCAGGATAAAATGATCACTTTCCTCGATACTCCGGGACACGAAGCGTTTACTTCCATGAGAGCTAGGGGTGCTGACATCACAGATATCGCAATACTCGTTGTTGCGGCTGACGACGGTATCATGCCTCAGACAATCGAATCCATAAACCACGCCAAAGCGGCAAATGTTTCAATTGTGGTTGCGGTAAACAAGATGGACAAAGAAGGCGCAAATGTTGACAGAATAAAACAGGAGCTTACCGAACACGGTCTGGTCGTTGAAGAATGGGGCGGCGACATTATGTGCGTTCCTGTTTCGGCAAAGACAGGCGAAGGCATTGATGAGCTTCTTGAAGATGTTCAGCTTATCGCTGAAATGAAAGAATTAAAGGCTAATCCCGACAGACTTGCTAAGGGCGCTGTTATTGAAGCAAGACTTGACAAGGGCAGAGGTCCTGTTGCGACATTGCTGGTACAGAACGGTACTCTTAAGACAGGAGATGTTATTATCGCCGGTACTGCCGTAGGTAAGGTTCGTGTAATGACAGACTACAACGGCAATAAAATAAATTCCGCCGGACCGTCCGTTCCGGTTGAAATTACAGGTCTTGCAGAAGTTCCGAGCGCAGGAGATACGTTCAACGCAGTTGAAGACGAAAAGCTTGCTAAGGAACTTGTTGAACAGAGAAAGCATGAGGCAAAGCAGGAACAGTTCAAGGCGGTACAGAAGGTTACTCTTGACAATCTGTTCAGCCAGATCGCACAAGGCGATGTCAAAGAACTTCCTATTATCGTAAAAGCCGACGTTCAGGGTTCTGTTGAAGCTGTTAAGCAGTCATTGGAAAAGCTTTCTAACGAAGAAGTAAGAGTAAAAGTCATTCACGGCGGCGTAGGTGCTGTTTCGGAAGGCGACGTTATGCTGGCTTCCGCTTCAAACGCTATCATTGTCGGATTCAATGTTCGTCCTGATCCTGTGGCAGAAGAAAGCGCTAAGCGTGACGGCGTCGACATAAGACTTTACAGGATCATCTATGACGCAATCGAAGAAATCACAACTGCTATGAAGGGCATGTTAGCGCCGAAATTCAGAGAAGTTATTCTGGGTAAGGCTGAGGTAAGACAGGTTTATAAGATCTCAAACGTCGGAGCAGTTGCCGGTTCATATATTACAGACGGTAAGATCACAAGAAATTGTGAAATAAGAGTTGTACGTGACGGCATAGTCGTTGCAGAGGATAAAATCGATTCTCTCAAGAGATTCAAAGACGACGCAAAAGAAGTAGCTAAAGGCTATGAATGCGGAATCAGTCTTGAAAGATTTGCCGATATAAAGGAAGGCGATATCTTTGAAGGATTTATTATGGAGGAATACAGCGAATAATAAGCCAATATTACCGTAATTTTCGGTAATAATAATCCTGCGGGATATCCGTATAAAGGAGATTCATATGTCAAGTTTTAAAGTTGGAAGAATGGGTGAAGACATAAAAAGAGAGCTTACAGCGATTTTTCGTGAACTTAAAGACCCCAGAATCGCTGAGTTTATTACCATTGTCAGAGTGGATCTGTCAAACGATCTCTCACACTGCAAGGTTTACATTTCCTGTTTTGACGGCATTGAAAAGGCAAGGGAATCCGTTAAGGGACTTACAAGCGCCTCCGGATTTATAAAGCGGGAGCTGTTTCACAGGCTTCCTATGAGAAAAAGTCCGGAGCTTAAGTTCATAGCCGATGATTCCATTGAACACAGCGCCGAAATAAATGAAAAGCTTAGAGGACTTTGATTGCTTAACAAAGTCCTTAAAGGGGAGTGAAATTCTGGTATTGACCGGAGGAGATTTATGAAAATAGATTTTAATGAAGCCGCCGAAATGCTGAAGAACTGCGGTGACGCTTATATACTGATCCATCAAAGTCCCGACGGAGACTGTACTGGCTCCGGAACTGCTCTTTACCACATTCTTAAATATCTGGGCAAAAGAGCAAGAGTAATTTGTTCTGATGAAATACCCAAAAGATATGATTTCATGCGAACAGGTTACAATGACGAGGAATTTGAACCGAAATTTATAATTGCAGCTGACGTTGCCGATATTAATCTGCTGGGGAAATACAAGGATATTTACGGGGACAAAATCAATCTCTGTATTGACCATCATATATCAAATACTGATTACGCTGAAAAAACGCTTGTATGCCCTGACGCTTCTGCGGCATGCGAGGTAGTGTATGAGCTTATAAAAATACTGAATATTCCTCTGACGAAAGATATAACAAAGTGTATTTATACGGGTATAGCTACAGACACCGGATGTTTCAAGTATGAAAATACTACCGCACGGTGTCACGAGATCGTTGCAGAACTGAAAAGAAACTGTCCTGTAAATTTTGCAAAGATTAACCGTGAAATGTTTGATGTTAAAAGCAAGGGCAGACTTAAAATTGAACGTGCGGTAACGGATATAATGGAATATTATCTTGACGACAAGCTGACAATGATATGCGTAACCAGCGACATCTTAAATAAAATGAAGGTCGATGCGTCCGAGCTTGAGGGTCTTGCGGGAATACCTCTTCAGGTAGAAGGCGTAGAGGTAGGCGTTACCATCAAACAAAAGGACGAAAACAGCTACAAAATTTCCATGCGTTCAGCTAACAACGCAAACGTATCGGATATCTGCGCCTCCATGGGAGGAGGCGGTCATGTAAAAGCTGCCGGCTGTCTGCTTCACGGTACTCTTGACGAAGTAAAAAAACAAATTGTAGACGCCGTTGCAAAGGGAATAAAATCATGTTAAACGGAATAATCTGCGTAAACAAACCGGAAGGATTCACCTCCTTTGACGTTATTGCAAAGCTCAGAGGAATTCTCAAGATGAAAAAGCTAGGACACTCCGGAACTCTTGATCCTATGGCTACAGGCGTACTCCCTGTTTTTGCCGGAAGCGCTACCAAAGCAATAAGTATTCTTCCCGATACGGATAAAAGCTATCTTGCAGGATTTAAACTTGGTATCGTTACCGATACGGAGGATATCACAGGAAAGATTCTGAAAGAATATCCTGTTTCAGTCAGTAAAGAGGAAATTGAAAAAAACGCTGAAGCTTTCCAAGGAAATATAAGTCAGACTCCGCCCATGTATTCGGCAGTATCTGTCGGCGGAAAACGACTTTATGATCTTGCAAGAAAAGGAATAGAAGTAGACAGACCCTCACGTGAAATAACAGTTTCCAAATTTAATATCTGTGATTTTAACGAGGAAACAGGCGAAGGACATATTGATATAACCTGCTCAAAGGGTACTTACGTTCGAACACTCATTAATGACATGGGACAGAAGCTTGGCTGCGGAGCAGTAATGACTTCTCTTGTGAGAACAAAAGCCAACGGTTTTTCCCTTGATGATTGTTTTACGCTTGAGGAAATCGAAAAGCTCAGAGATGAAAACCGACTTGATTCTGCAATAAAAAGTACAGAAAAGCTGTTTTTGGCACTGCCGTCCTTAACACTGAACAGTAAGAAAACTCAAATGTACAAAAACGGCGTTAAGCTCAGACTTAATGAGCTTGACGGCTTTGACGGCAAAGAACAGTATAGAGTTTATTCAGCAGAAAATATTTTTCTGGGAATTGCAAAGGCAGACATAGAAAATAACATTTTAAGGGTATTGAAAAACCTCGGTCAGGAGAGTGACGCTTAAATGACGCTTATTACTGAAAGCAACAGTATTCCTGAACCGACCGCTGTTGCTCTGGGAATATTCGACGGGGTTCATGCCGGACATAAACTGATAATCTCAAAGGCAGTTAAATGTTCTGAAAAGGGACTTGTTCCGGCAGTGTTTACCTTCAATGTTGAGTCTATCGGACAAAAGCACGGGAAAGATTACGAATATATTTTCAGTGAAAATTATAAGCATAAAATACTTGAAAATATGGGCGTAAAATATACTTATTCTCCTAAAATGACAGATATCTGCAAAATGAACGGTGAGGAGTTTGCATACCGCATACTTTGCAGAAAAATGAATGCAAAGACAGTCGTCTGCGGAGAAAATTTCCGTTTCGGAAAAAATGCGGCATGGGGAGTAACCGAACTTATGAAATTCGGTGAAAAATACAGCTTTGAGGTTATTGCTGAAAGTCTTACGGGTGAGAACGGTACTGCTTATTCTTCTGAGTATTTCAGAACTATGCTGAAAGAAGGCAAGGTAGACAAGCTTTATACTCTGGGTATGGGAATGTACGCCGTTTGTTCAGAAGTTGTGGACGGAAACCGTATCGGGCGAACCCTTGACTTCCCTACTATAAATCAGCAGTTCGGTGAAAAACAGCTTGTACCCAAAAGAGGAGTTTACAGTACGGTTACTCTTATTGACAATAAAACTTATAACTCGATAACAAATATAGGCGTAAAGCCTACCGTCGAAAAGGACATCAAACCTCTTGCAGAAACTCATATACTGGATTTCAGCGGAAATTTATACGGAAAAGAAATTGAAGTAAGATTTAATAAATTTATCAGAGACGAAAAAAAATTCAGCTCTCTTGATGAACTTAAAATCCAGATAAAAAAAGACATTGAATATGTCAGACAGCAGTCGGAAATGTCTGAACTGCATAGACTTTAAGGAAAGGATTGAATTGAAATGTCAGACGCAAAAAAAGTCAGAACCAGATTTGCACCAAGTCCTACGGGATATATGCATATAGGAAATCTGAGAACTGCTCTTTATACTTATCTTATTGCAAAGAAAAATAACGGAAGCTTCATTTTAAGAATCGAGGATACCGACCAGGAAAGATACGTTGAAGGAGCTGTTGACGTTATTTACAGTACCTTAAAAAAAGCGGGTCTTAAATGGGACGAGGGTCCTGACGTAGGCGGTGAATACGGTCCTTACGTTCAGTCTGAAAGAATGGGTATGTTCAAGGACTACGCTTTAAAGCTAGTTGAAAGCGGTCATGCATATTACTGCTTCTGCGACAAAGACAGACTTGACGAAGTCAGAAAAATTCAGGAGGCTTCACATATCGCTCCAATGTATGACAGGCACTGCCGCAATCTTTCAAAGGAAGAGATCGAGGAAAAGCTTGCTGCCGGAGTACCTTACGTTATAAGACAAAAAATGCCGCTTGAGGGTACTACAACATTCCATGATGAGATTTACGGCGATATCACTGTTGAAAATTCGACCCTCGACGACCAGATACTCATCAAGACGGACGGTATGCCGACCTACAATTTTGCAAACGTTGTAGACGACCATACCATGGGAATAACTCACGTTGTAAGAGGCAACGAATATCTTTCCTCAACGCCTAAATACAATCTGCTGTACGAAGCATTCGGCTGGGACGTACCCGTTTATATTCACTGTTCCCCTGTTATGAAGGACCAGACTACAAAGCTTTCCAAGAGAAACGGCGATGCTTCGTTTGAAGATATAATCGCTAAGGGATTTCTTCCGGAAGCAGTCGTAAACTTTATCGCACTCTTAGGCTGGGCGCCAAAGGGCGAAGAGGAAATTTTCACTCTTGACGAGCTTGCCGAACATTTTGACATAAGCGGTATTTCAAAGTCTCCGGCGATATTCGATCCTGTAAAGCTCAGAGCAGTAAATGCGGCACATATTAAAAGAATGACTCCGGAAAAGTTTTTAGAACACGTAACTCCTTATATAAGACAGTCAGTAAAAAGAGAAGACATTGATCTTCCTCTGCTGGCTTCAATACTCCAGACCAGAACGGAAGTTTTCAACGATGTTCCTGAAATGGTTGATTTTATTGATGAGCTTCCCGATTATGATAATTCAATGTACTGCCACAAAAAGATGAAAACAAATGAAGAAACTTCCTTAGAAGCTTTAAAGGCTGTACTGCCTGTTCTCGAGGCTCTTGAGGACTGGAACGCTGAAAGTATTCACAAAGCGCTCTTTGACCTTATTGCTAAACTTGAAGTAAAAAACGGCTGGCTTCTGTGGCCTGTACGTACTGCCGTTTCAGGCAAGCAGTTTACCCCCGGCGGCGGCGTCGAACTTTGTGCTGTTTTAGGAAAAGAAGAATCGCTTGCACGAATCCGCAAAGGTATAGAAAAGCTTTCATAATGTTTTCACTGTACTGTCACATTATATTACTATAATTATAATCTGCGGATAAGCCGCATAATATAAGGAGGTTATACTTTAAATGATAGAAGTCAGGAATCTCACTAAACACTATGGTGACAAAATAGCTGTAAATGATATCAGCTTTACGGTTGAGGACGGTGAAATTCTCGGTTTTTTAGGACCTAACGGCGCCGGAAAATCCACAACAATGAATATGCTGACGGGATATATCTCTTCAACTTCCGGTACGGCGCTTATCAACGGGATCGATATTTTAGACGATCCTATAAAAGCAAAGGCAAACATAGGTTATCTTCCGGAAATACCGCCCCTTTATATTGATATGACTGTAAAGTCTTATTTAAATTTTATTTTTGATCTGAAAAAATGCAAGCTGCCCAGAAAGGCACATTTATCAGATATCTGCGAGCTTTGTAAAGTCACGGATGTAAAAGACCGTATTATAAAGCATCTTTCAAAGGGATACAAGCAGCGTGTAGGACTGGCTCAGGCATTGATCGGCAATCCGCCGGTTCTGGTACTGGACGAACCAACAGTAGGTCTTGATCCGAAACAGATAATAGAAATCCGTAATCTTATAAAAAAACTCGGAAGAACTCATACCGTTATTCTTTCATCGCACATACTTTCTGAAATCCAGGCGGTATGCGACAGGGTTATTATCATTAACAAGGGTGAAATTGCCGCAGACGATACTGCTGACAATCTTTCAAAGAAAATTTCAGCCGACCATCGTCTTATTGTCCGTATTGAAGGCAAAAAAGACGAGATTCTTTATGAACTCAGAAAAATCCCGGGTATAAAATATGTAAGAGCAGACATGGAACGAGAACCGGGAGTATATGAATATGAAATGGAAGCGGAGGAAGGTACCGATCTCCGCCGTGAAGTAAATAAGGTCGTTCAGGAGCACGGCTGGGCAATTCTGCTTATGAAGTCCAGCGAACTTACCCTTGAAGATATCTTCCTGAAAATAACTATGGGCGAGGGTATTGAACCGCATCTGAACAAACTTAAAGAAACGGACGGAGGTAAAAAGCAATGAGCGCAATTTTCAGACGAGAGCTTGGAGCATTTTTCACATCGGGTATAGCCTATGTATTTCTGGCTGTATTTTATCTTTTAGCAGGATTATTCTTTTACATGTATACCCTGTCGTCAAGCACAACTGATATGTCGGGAATGTTTTCAATGCTTTTTGCAGTAATAATTTTTCTGATTCCTATTCTTACCATGAAATCCTTCAGCGAAGAAAAGAAACAGAAAACCGAACAAGGACTTCTGACCGCTCCAGTAGGACTGGGAGGAATAGTTCTCGGAAAATACTTTGCTACAATTTTAATGTACATATTCGGAGTAAGTATTGTACTTATCTATGCTCTTATCATAAGCTATTTCGGTTCTGTTGACTGGGGAATCCTGTTTTCAAATTATCTGGCTCTGATTCTTTTAGGCGCTGCGTTTATCGCAATCGGAATGTTTATTTCCTCACTGACAGAAAATCAGGTGGTAGCGGCAGTAGGCGGCATTTGCAGTCTGTTGTTTTTATGCCTGGTTGATATTCTGACAAACTACATAAGCATTGATTTTATAACTGATTTCCTGAATTCAATTTCATTTTACAATAAGTACTATGAATTTACATGCGGAATATTCAATCTTTCAAGCGTACTGTTCTATATCAGTACTGCTGTAATATTCAATTTCCTGACTGTCAGGGTATTTGAAAAGAGACGCTGGAGTTAAGGAGGATAACAAAAATGAGTAAAGAAACAGCTAAAGAACCAAAGAAAAAAAAGTCTTTTAATAAAAAGAAACTGAAATACGGTTCTGTTGCAACTGTAATAACAGTCGTATTTATTGCCGTTATTGTCTTTATAAATCTGATCGCAGGTATTCTTACAGAAAGAAAGGGTCTGAAGCTTGACCTGACGCCGGAAAAATACTATGACATTTCACAACAGACTATTGATTATGTAAGCTCAATAGATAAAGACGTCGAAATTGCCGTATTTGATAACGAATCAAATTACCACAGTAATACATATTATAAAATGGTTCTTGAAACTCTGAACAAATTAGTCCAGTATTCCGATCATATTACCTACAATTTTTATGATACAACCAAGAATCCCGACGCTGTAAATAAATATGCCGCTAACTATAACGGCACTATCTCAATGGATAATATAGTTATAGCCTCCGGTGACAGAGTTAAGGTACTGTCAGTAACCCAGGAGCTGTTTGCCTACACAACAAATTCATATTACGGTACCTCGGCTCTTTCCGGATATAAAGGCGAACAGGAGCTTTTGTCGGCGATTATGAGCGTTACAGACGCGAATCCCAAAACGGCGGCATTTATTACAAAATATAACGGTTCCGCAATTTTCGGAAGTGAAACAGTTTCTGCAATAACAACCTTTGCCGAGCTTATGACCAAAAACGGATACGAACTGGTATTTACCGATATTATTGCAGACGAAATTTCACCGGAGGATTACGACCTTGTGGTACTTCCGGCGCCCGCTACCGATATTCCGGAAGACAGTATAAAAAAGCTTGAAGATTTTCTCTATAACGGCGGAAACCTTGATAAAAACCTGATATATATTGCAGATACGTCACAGCGCAAAACTCCGAATATTGACGAATTCCTTGAAATCTGGGGAATTGAAGTGGGAGGAAATCAGGTCATTGAATCTGAAGATAAAATGACTCAGCAGGTTAACGTAGTAAGAAACACAATGGATATGAATCAGGCTCTTAAAGCTCCGATTGTAACGGCTTCCGACGAAACATTCAGTGAAGGACTGTCAAATACAAAGCTGCCGATAATAGCGCCTATGACACGAAACATTAATCTTCTTTTCGACGCCAATGTTGACAGAACTACAACAGCGCTTCTTTCAAGCTCTGAATCTTCTTTGCTCTATCCGCTGAATCTCACCGAAGCAGACGACAGTTCTCAGCTTGATTTAAACGGTGAATCATCAGAATCTGAGGATACAACTCAGGCAACAGAAGAAACTGAAGAATTTGACGCTTCAAATGCTGAAAAAGGTTCAAACGTAGTTATGGCACTTGCTACCAAGTCCAATACCGACAGCGAAAATGTGACACACACCAACAACATGCTGGTAATCGGCGGTGCGTCAATGATCGATACACGCCTTACAACAGGTTCAACTTATAATAATGCTGAATTTATTATGAACGCCGTAAATAAAATCTGCGGCAAGGAAAATTCAGTAATTATAGCCGAAAAGAATCTTGGTTCTGAAACAATTGATATTACCGTTTCACAAGCTGCCGCAATCCGCAGAGTTGTAATGTTTGTAATACCTATTATAGTAGTAATATGCGGTATTGTTGTATTTATAAGGAGAAGAAACCGATGAAAAAAAATATCAAAGCCGTTCTGGCATGTACTGCCGCATTAGTCATTGCCGGCGGCGGATATGCAGTTCTGATGCTTACAGGAGCCAACGAAGATTCTGGAAATTCTTCCACTTCATCAATTGCTGAAAATTCTATATCTGTTCCCACAGAACTGTTCAGCTTTGAAAAAGCTGATATAATATCAGTTTCCGCTGAAAATGCCGGTGGCGGCTTTGAAGCACTTCCCGTCGGCAAGCCGGCTGAGGACGGTACGGTAACGCTTACGATAAAAGGTCTTGAGGATCTTGATATAAATTATACCCTGACTTCCTCAATTTTAAACAGTTCTGCGGCTTTATCGTCAGAATCGACCGTGGAAGAAAATGCGTCAGATTTAGACAAATACGGTCTGACTAATCCTCAGGCAAAGGTTACTGTCAAATCAAACGCTGAAACCAAAACGCTTCTTATAGGAAACGAATCCCCTGAAAGCGGTAAAACATATTGTATGGCTGAGGGTGAAAATACAGTTTATCTGGTTTCCACTTCAAACGTAAGCGTATTTGCAAATTCAGCAACTTCCTTTGTATCGACAACTCTTCTGGCAAACTCCTCCGACGGAAATAATCCCACGGTAGATACAGTTTCTATAAGCCGCAGCGATCTGGATTATGATATTGTTCTGGAATATGATAAATCTACCGATGACGACGATACTAAGAGCGGTACTCTTTCGACTCATTATATGACAGAGCCTGTATTTGCATATCTTGACGTTGAAAAATCCCAGAACGCAGTAAACGGATTTTTCGGACTCAGCGCTTATTCGGTAATAGCCGCACATCCGTCAGAAACAGAAATCAAATCGGCAGGTCTCGACGATCCTTTCTGTACAGTTAAAATGAAAACTCAGGACGGCGACAGCTATACGTTAAAGCTTGGAAATGAAATGGACATTGACGGCGTAAAATATTATCCTGCAATGTTCAATGATAACGATGTAATATATGCTGTCAGCAAAGAAAATTTATGCTGGGCAGACCTTCAGCCGGGAGATATCACTTCAAAAATGGTATTCGGTACTCTTGTTTGGGATATCGGCAAGCTTGATATAAGCGTTCAAGGCGGAGAAACGGTAAGTTTTGAAGGCAGCGGAACTTCCGAAGATGATTACAAGGCAGTTAAGAACGGTGTTGAATGCGATACGGAAAGATTCCGTACCTTCTATACGTTCCTGCTTAAAACTTCAGCCGAAGAGTTTATAATTGATGAAGAACCCCAGGGAGAACCTATGGTTACAGTTTATCTTGAAACCCAGGACGGCAATACAAAGCAGACTGTTGAATTCTACAAGTCCGAAGGCAAAAAAACACTTATTAGTGTAAACGGTGTACCGTGTTTCAAATGCCGTACCGCATATGTCGATCTGCTGATCGAAAATCTGTCCAAGTTTGACACAAGCGAAGAATTTGTTATGAACTGGTAACGTAATGCGACAAAAATTACGTAAGAACTTTGATATAATTAAAATAATGTATACAAAAGGAGGGTTACAATGGATAAAAGCTTTTTTACATACAAGGGATTTCCTCTTGTAAGACATGAAGATGTTATATATTACGGCAATATGTCGGATGATTATGTCGTAATGCTGAAAATTCTTAATAAAAAGAAAGTACATGATATAGATGTCGCAAGCAAAATAAAAGTATATCAGATGTCTACCGACCTGACGCTGCCGCCTAATCAGGCAGTTACTAAAACAAGCGAAAAAGAAAGTCTGTACGAGGCTTTGGATCTCGCAAATGCATGGCTTTCAAGAACTGCTAAACATTAAAAAAAGGACGCTTAAAAAGCGTCCTTACTTTTTTGAAAAAAAGTAAGCAAAAAACTTTTATGCCGAATTTTATTGACTTGATTTTCTTTTTAAAGACTCGCAAAGTTAATTTTGCAGAAAATAAAAGAAAAAGATTTTGAAATAAAGTAAACAAAAAACTTTTATGCCGAATTTTATTGACTTGATTTTCTTTTTAAAGACTCGCAAAGTTAATTTTGCAGAAAATAAAAGAAAAAGATTTTGAAAAAAAGTAAACAAAAAACTTTTAATTCGTCTTTAGTACAATAGAACTTGTTTCATAAGGCTCGACAAGAAAGTAAACAGAAAATAGAATGTAAAAGACCTTATATTAAAGCCGACGCATGTCTTGTCACATGACACCCTATATTCACAGCAACAGGCAGACCTGCAATATGAGTAGGCGCTTGTTCAATATTTACACACAGAGCAGTAATTTTGCCGCCGAATCCCTGAGGACCGATACCCAGCTTGTTGATTTGCTCAAGCATTTTGTCCTCCAGATCCTTGTAAAGCTTTTTAGGATTTCTCACAGCAGTATCACGGCATAAAGCTTTTTTGGCAAGATAAGCGCAGTGCTCAAAATTACCGCCGATACCTACGCCTATAACCATAGGCGGACATGGATTGCTTCCTGCCTTTGAAGCAGTTTCGATTACAAATCCCACAATATCCTCAAGGGATGCTGACGGCGTAAACATTTTTAATGCCGACATATTTTCACTTCCAAAGCCTTTTGGACAAACGTCGATTTTTACCGTGTCTCCTGACACTATTCTCGTATGCACAACAGGCGGCGTATTGTCCCCTGTATTGACTCTTTCAAGAGGATCGCCAACGATGGAGCATCTTAAGTACCCTTCGGTGTACCCTCTTGACACACCCTTGTTAATAGCATCTTCAAGACTTCCGCCTGTAAAATGAACGTCCTGACCTATCTCCATGAAAATTACAGCCATTCCCGTATCCTGACAAATCGGAATATTTTCAGCCTTAGCGGCATTAATGTTTGCTTTAAGATCCTCAAATACTGCTTTTCCGGCAGGAGAAATTTCCAGCTCAGCACAGCTTTGAATTTTATCTTCAAGACTTTTCGGTAATTGAATATTTGCACTTATACATAAATCTCTTATAGTATTTTCTATTTCAGACACATTTATCTCACGCATTTTTTCAACAGTCTCCTTTTGTATTGTTTAAAACTTTGCCATTGATCATGACCAGTTCAGGATCATTCATAATGTCAAGAGGATCACCGCAGTAAAGCTGTAAATCAGCGTCTTTGCCTACGGCAATTGAACCCGTTGTATCATCAATTCCGGCAATTTCAGCGGCATTAATTGTTATTGCTTCCAGTGCGCTGTCGGAGTCCAGTCCGCCCTTTACAGCCATTGCGGCAGACGCAGGAAGATACTGGATGGGTATAACCGGATGATCGGTGCAAATTGAAGTTTTAACCCCGTTTTTGACAAGCTCCGCTGTATTTTTCAGTTCAAGACCTTTCATTTCCGGCTTGCATCTGTCGCATATAACCGGACCGGAAATTGCCGATAGCTTTTCAGTACCTAAAATATCCGCAATAAGATGCCCTTCAGTGGCATGTACAATCACAAGCTTCAGATCAAATTCCTTTGCGATCCTTACTGCCGTAAACATATCGTCCGCACGGTGACAATGAAAATGAGCGGAAATCTCCCTCCTGAGCAGCGGAATAAGCGCATGATTTTTCAGGTCGAATTCAGGCATATCATTATTTTCCTTGTCGATTTCATATGCGTCAATATCCGCAAGATAACGCTTTGCTTTAGTAAGTCCCTCACGGATCAGAGCAGCCGTAGCCATTCTTGTAACCGGAGTTTCATCTCTGTCATTGTAAACTCTCTTTGGATTTTCTCCCAGAGCAAATTTTATCCCCACAGGCTTTATGATCATATCGTCAACACGTCTGCCATAGGTTTTGACAGCGATTATCTCACCGCCGCAGGGATTAGCGCTCCCCGGAGCCACAACAGCGGAGGTAATTCCCCTTTTATACGCCTCTTCAAAGCATCTGTCCATAGGATTAATGCCGTCAATAGTTCTAAGCTGAGGGGTAAAGGGATCTGTAGCTTCATTACAGTCGTCTCCTTCAAAGTCGATGCCGTTTTCAATAATTCCAAGATGAGTATGAGCGTCAATAAATCCGGGAATCAAAAGCTTTCCCTGACCGTCCAGATCCTCTGTACCGACAACATCAGGACTTCCCTCTTCAACAGCAATGATTTTACCGTTTTCAATTTCAATCCAGCCGTTTTCTATGGACCGTCTCTTTTCCATTGTTTTTATCTGCACATTATATATTTTCATAAATGTTCTCTCATTTCTTCAGTTTAAGACTTTGAATTATATATTTTGAAATTTCCATAGGAGTACCGCTGCAATCTACACGCATTCTCGAATTTTTAAGATACTTCGGATAACGTTCATTGTAAAGCTCTTCAAGCTGTTCTTTGGTACGGCTTGCGGCGATCGGTCTGTTGGAATCTCCTGCAATACGTTTATAGCATATTTCAAAAGGTGTGTCAAGAAACAATACCGTACCGTTTTCAGCGGCATTTTTTCCGTTTTGTTCATTAAGCATTGCTCCGCCGCCGCAGGAAACTATTCCTTTAAAGTTTCCAAGTTCAATTATAAGGTCAGATTCCATTTGGCGAAAATATTTTTCGCCCTTAGTTTCAAAAATTTCAGGTATGGACATTCCCGCTTTTTTTACAATAAGCTCGTCCATGTCACAGTATCCGCAGCCCAGCAGCTTAGCAAGATTTTTACCGATAGTAGTTTTACCGCAGCCCATAAATCCGCATAAGAATATAGCCATAATTTCCTCCTATTTAAAATCCCTGTTAACGATTTCAACGGATTCATTTATAATTTTGTCGATCTGTTCTTTTGTGTAGCTGTCACCGTTCCAGATTTCATGTGCAACAACCGCCTGTAAAACCAGCATCGACATACCGCCAATTGCTGTAATTCCCTTACTTTCTGCAACAGTAACAAGCTTTGTTTTGGTTGGATTGTAAATAGCATCAAATACTGCGCCGCAGTTCCCGATAACTTCTTCCGAAACAGGGCAAGCGTCAGATTTCGGGTACATACCTACCGGAGTAGCATTTACAAGTAAGTCAAATTTTCCCGAAATTTCGTTCATCATAACGATTTTTACAGATATTCGGGGATATTTTTCTCCGATTTCCATTTTCAGGCAATCTGCCATATCCTGAGCTTCAGGAATAATTGCCATAGTAATATCAGCGCCGTGACGTGCCGCTTCAATTGCCATCATTCTGCCTACTCCCCCGCAGCCCAACAGCAGAACTTTTCCGCCTAAAGCATTTTCAGGTACGGAACGCAGAAAACCGTCGCAATCAGTATTGTACCCTGTCAGTACACCGTCTTTACCGCAAATACAGTTTACGGAATTGTACCTTAAGGCGCTTTCGTCAAGCTTATCCACATAATCTATTACAGGTACTTTATGAGGGATTGTAACGTTAAGACCTGTAACACTTTTTAATAGCTCAGGCAGTTTTTCCTTTAGACTCTCCGGAGGAATATCTTCCAAAGTATACTCAGCCTGTCGGCCTGCCTCTTCAAAAAGTCTTTTATGTATAAATGGGGACATGGAGTGTCCCAGCGGATGACCTATTAAAGCATATTTTTTCATTGGTTTACTCCTTTCTCCAGCTTTTTGAAAAAAGCTGGGCAAAAACTTTTATTCCGAATTTTATCGACTTGATTTTCCTTTTAAAGACTCGCAAAGTTACTTTTGCAGAGAATTAAAGAAAAAGATTTTGAAAAAAGCTGGGCAAAAACTTTTATGCCGAATTTTATTGACTTGATTTTCCTTTTAAAGACTCGCAAAGTTACTTTGCAGAGAATTAAAGAAAAAGATTTTGAAAAAAAGTAAGCAAAAAACTTTTATATCGGATTTAATTGACTGATATATTTTATTTAATTCACGAAGATTTACTTTACAAAGAATTAAAGAAAAAATTTTGAAAAAAGCTGGGCAAAAACTTTTATTCCGAATTTTATTGACTTGATTTTCCTTTTAAAGACTCGCAAAGTTACTTTTGCAGAGAATTAAAGAAAAAGATTTTGAAAAAAAGTAAGCAAAAAACTTTTATATCGGATTTAATTGACTGATATATTTTATTTAATTCACGAAAATTTACTTTACAAAGAATTAAAGGATAGCTTTGAGACCAGATTCATCTGAACCCATCTTACTTGGGTGTGAATTTTATGTGCTGCGTCTTGCCTTTTATGGGATAACCTAATAGTTCAGTAACTGTATGACGGATAAAATTCGGCACTTATGTGCCGCAAGCCCACTGCGGCGTTTGAGCAGGCGCATTTCTTTGGTTCATTTCTTGTTGCGTAACAAGAAATGAACAAGATAAAGTTTTTCTGAAGATTTTTCAAAATCTTCAAAGAGTTAACGCTGCTTCAAGTGTTTTCAAATTTTCAATATTTACAGCAGTAGAACCTTTAAGAGTTTTCTTGACCAGTCCGGTAAGGACTTTATTAGGTCCAAGTTCAATAAATTTATCAATACCGGCACTGCTCATAGCATTTAATTCCGAAGTAAAGCGTACAGGTGAGATCATATGCTTTGCAAGAAGTGAAGGCATATCGGAAAAATCTGTAAGTTCTTTCCCTGTAACGTTTGAATAAAACGGTACAGACGGTTTATTAAACTTAATATCCTTAATTGCCTCATAAAATTCCTTTGACGCACTCTCCATCAGCTTAGAATGAAAAGCCGCTGATACTTTAAGAGGTACTGCTCTTGCACCCTTTTGAGCAAACACTTCCGCCGCCTTATCAACCGCTTCTTTCTCACCGGCAATTACTGTCTGAACGGGGGAATTGTAATTTACAGGTACTACATATCCCGAAACTTCTTCGCATACTGCTTCAATTTCCTCAGGAGTCATTTTCATGATTGCGTACATAGCACCCTGTGTTTCACGTCCTGCCTTGTCCATTGCGGCAGCTCTTGCTTTGATCACTCTGAAACCGTCCTCAAGGGATAGCATTCCTGTAGCTGTCATTGCGGCATATTCTCCCAGTGAATGCCCCGCTGCTGCGTCAAATGAAATACCGTTTTTCTTTGCAGTTTCAAAACACAAAAGAGACATTGCCATAATAGCAGGCTGTGAATTACAAGTCTGTGCAAGTTCTTCTTCCGTACCCTCAAAGGTTACTTTTTTTAAATCATATCCCAGTATTTCGGACGCTTTGTCATAAATAAAGGAAAATTCCGGATTAGATTCCAGAAGCTCTTTTCCCATACCCGAATACTGTGAACCCTGTCCTGAAAACAAAAATGCTGTCATAGTAAAAAACCTCTTTCTATAAATTGTTAATATTACACAACAAATCAAACAGTTTTTTGTGCAATATATGGGATTTTGAAATTTTGGCAAATAAAAACCAATTATTACATTGCAAAAAAGTTAAAAATAGATTACAATAAAAATTGATACATTTATGGTTTTACTGCATCTGCTTATAATAATATACCATAAATTTCAATAGAAAACAATGTCAGGGAGGAATTTTTTTTGCTGGGAATCAAAATTTTAGGTACAGGCGGATATCAGCCGCTTAAAAAGGTTGTAAATGAAGACTTCACATCTATCGTCGAAACCAGTGACGAATGGATAAGAACAAGAACAGGAATGTCCGAACGCTTTGTATCAGACGGCGAACCTACATGGTACATGGGAACAATGGCGGCAAAGGACGCTATCGCTGCCGCGGGAATTTCTCCGGAGGACATAGGCGTGATAATTGACACCAGCGTTTCTTCTGATTACTATACTCCGTCAATGTCATGTATGATCCAAAGGGAGATCGGTGCTGTTAATGCAATGACGATCGACGTAAACTGTGCATGTGCAGGCTGCGTATATGCTATTGATATGGCAAAAAGATACCTTCAGACAGATGAAAATATGAAATATGCACTTGTGGTGGCAAATGAAAATCTGACAAAAATTACAGATTATACCGACAGAAGTACCTGTGTGCTGTTCGGAGACGGTGCAGCGGCTCTGGTTATAGAACGTGCTGAAAATTCACTTTATTCAAGCTTTCTCGGTGCGGATGGTACAGGAGCGAAATATCTGTTTGCACGTTCCATTCCACCGGCAAATGCGTTTATGACAGGCGCCGGAAAGGTTGACGACGGCTTTCCTGAGTCCAATTCGCATTATCTTTACCAAGACGGCAGAGAAGTATATAAATTTGCTACAAAGGCTCTTCCGAATGCACTTACTAAGGCAGCAGAAAAAATCGACTTCGATCTGAATGAACTTGACGTAATCATTCCGCATCAGGCAAATGTAAGAATTATTGAGACTGCCGCTAAAAACTTAGGAATTTCAATGGATAAATTTGTTGTGAATCTTGACAAGCATGCCAATACCTCAAGTGCTTCCATTCCGATCGCTCTTGACGAGGCAGTACGCAGCGGAAGAATCAAAAGAGGAGACAAAGTAGGATTTGTAGGCTTCGGTGCAGGTCTGACCTTTGGGGCAATTATTTTTGAATTTTAATTTTTATTGAATTTTCACAATAGTAACTTTGCGAGTCTTTAAAAAGAAAATCAAGTCAATAAAATTTGGCATAAAAGTTTTTGCTTACTTTTTTTGAAAATCTTTTTCTTTTATTCCCTGCAAAATTAACTTTGCAAGTCTTTAAAAACAAAATCAAGTCAATAAAATTCGGCATAAAAGTTTTTTGCTTACTTTTTTCAAAATCTTTTTCTTTTATTCCCTGCAAAATTAACTTTGCAAGTCTTTAAAAAGAAAATCAAGTCAATAAAATTTGGCATAAAAGTTTTTTGCTTACTTTTTTT
>CABIYQ010000008.1 GCA_902362965.1 Oscillospiraceae bacterium | reverse complement strand
ATGTTGCTTGACACGCAAAATGCAAAAAAGTGACAAGCAAAGTGCAAAACTTTTGACACGCAAAATGCAAAAAAGACCATTTAAAGAGTAAAAAAAGAACTCCTTAAATGGTCTTTAATCATTTTATAAAACTTAAAATATGGGCAATCACATCAACAGTCCATCCGTTTCCAAGCTGCTTATATCGTTGTGTATTTGATACTCCTTCGGTATAATTATCAGGAAGTGTCTGAAGCCGTTCGCACTCAATAGGAGATAATTTCCTGATTATATAATCTCCGTCAGGCAAATCAATCTTATAAAGTCCGGTAGAACCGCCCTGACCTCCGCCGCTTGCTGAAATTGTAACGGATTTGCCACGTACAGAATAAACTCGATGTCCCTGTGCATTACTTCCAATATCTCCGATTCTGATAGGCTGAAGTACCATTGAATCTTTAGTAACAGTTGTCATGCAATTAGCTTTTCCGTCTTTTCGTGCTTCAATTGCCGAAAAAGTTTCGCCGCCGGCTTTTTTACTTCTGTTTCCTGTATCCTTATATCTGCTTCTGACTGCACAACTAACAGGTTCAGCGATCATGGTTCTTTGATGACGTTCAAGAGTATTTTTCAAATATGCATTGCCATAATTTGCAGTAAGACAATAAGTTTTTCCCTGCCAAGCCATACCGCTTTCAATAATATCTTTCAGTAAAATGCCCTTGTCATCCGGCTGAGTAACATTTGGAATGTTAGTCCAGTAACAGCGTTTTCGGCTTTGTGCTGAAACGAGAGCAGAATTGATCATTATAGGTTCTACTCCCAGCTGTCGGCTTATTTCCGCTTTTATATCCTTATGTATACTATAGTTATTTTCATATAAAAAATATCTACAGCCGCTTTCTTTCAGCGCACGAACATACTGCATAAAAAATTTAAATCCTTCGCCTTCGCATGTTGTTTCACGATTCCGTTTCGCTATACTCCAATATGTACACGGCGAACCGCCTATTAATAAGTCAAAACCCTTGTACTGCGTAAAATCTCCGTCAAATACGTTTCCGCAGTGTTCTATAAAGGGATAATTTTTCTCACTGATTTTAATTGCATATTTATCAATTTCATATGCTGCATATCTTTCAACAGGCATGCCGGCACGTTCAAGCGCCGCCATACCGCAGGAAATACCGTCAAATAAACTTAATACTTTCATTATCTGTCCTTTCTGCCGAAGGGACAATTTCAATGAAATTCTCTAGCTTGCAGTCAAGCTTACTGCAAATTTTATCTATATTTTCTAACTTAAGAAAAGCACAGTTGTTATTGCACATATCGCAGATTGTAGACGGTCTGATTCCTGTAATTTCAGACAATTCCGACTGCGTCATTCCACGTTCTTTTAACAGCTTCAGTAAATTAATTTTAATCATAAAATCGCCCTCCGATGATACTTTTGTTAATACGCAAATAACGTATTCTGTTATTTGTGTTCTAAAAAAAATAACATCAATAATTTGTTATAATAAGTTCCTTGTACAAACCGCTTGAAAGATTATTCTGTCTTTCAACAGCCATAATATTGAAGTCCTTGTACAATTCACGTATATATTCATCGTCATTGTAAGAGAGAATAAACCGTCCTTTAATATTGCTTAAAGAGTTCTTTAAACGTTTGTGATCACTGTCAGTAAACAATACATCATAATATTTTTCAGTTTTATGATAAGGCGGATCACAATAGAAAAGTGCATTCGGACGATCATAAACTTTAATGAGATTTTCAAAATCCTTATGTTCAATTACCACTCCTGCACCTGATTTAAGACGTTTTTCAATTTCGGTCAAATATTCCGGAGAGATGTTCTTCTTGTTGCAGCCGTAAGTTCTGCCGTCTGCCCCGTAACTGATTTTGATTTGAACATAAAACATTGCTGCTCTTTGGATATCGGTCATACCCCTTACATTTATCTGCGCCTTTATATCTTCAAAAATTTCTCTTGCATTAATATAACCTGAAATTTCACGCTGAAGCTCTTCACGGTGAAAGCGTATACATCTGAATAAATTCACAAGCTGACCGTTTGCATCATTGTAAACCTCCAGCGGAGCATGTTTGTCCTTGGCAAAAAGCACAGAACCTCCGCCTCCGAATACTTCAATGTACCTGTCAAAATCATCCGGAAACATTGATACAATTTTCTTTGCAAGAAGACTCTTGCCGCCTATCCATGGAATAAAACTTTTCATATAAATACCTCCAAAAATTAATTTATAAAATAAGGAGCAGATTTCTGCTCCTTAAATTTATGCTTTTGTCAAATTATTTTTATGCACTGCAGCCGTAACAGCTCCATTTACGCCGATTACAACACGATCACCGCTGATTTCAAGAATCGTATATGTATTTTTATATACAAAGCTTGCAAGACTGCTGCCGATGTAATCCTTGGCTTCTGATTTAACTTTTACTTTATCGCCCCTTTTAAATGTTGCTGCCGACTTACTGTAAACAGGCTTGCCGTTCCAATCATAGACGGTATAACCGCTCTTGCAAGCTTTTTTGGCATTTTCCAAAGAAGAATACGCACCGATCTGGCTTTTTACATCAGACCATGATTTGCGTATACGATAAAGCTTTTGAGTGTTGGAAGACGATGCTGCTGTACTATTAAGCTTAGCCTTAACGTCTGTCTTAAATTTTTTCCAAGCAGTATTGCTGTTATCGTCTGAGCCGCCCTTTGACTTCGGAACAAATCCTTTCGGGCAAACTTTACCTGTAACGTCATAATGACGAATCAAATCGTTTTCATTCAGCTTGTACTTTTTACATAAATAAACGCAAAGTTCAACAAGGCTGTTGTAAGTCTTACTGTTTAATTTGCCTGTGCTGTCAGGATGACAATTTTCAATCGATACACTGTAGCTGTTCGCCTGACAGGTACACCATGCGACTTCCTCGTCTGGAATGCAGCATATTATTTCACCATTCAGCCCAATAATATAGTTACTGGAAACATCATTATTATTGCTATTAAAATAATTTCTATTAGCTTCAGCCGACGTATTGGGATTTCCTATGTAATGCACTGCAATTTTAGTTGTTTTAGTCCTCTTCGTATACGGACGATTTTTTGTAATGTACATATTTTTGATATTCATAAATTATACCTCCTTCAAGTTCATAACAGCCGCAAGACCTGCCGAGACAGCTGATACAGCCAATCCCAAAACAGCGGATTTTACAGTTAAATCCGTTGCGGCGATATTTACCGCTATGTAACCTACAGCCGTTTGTAAAAATGTTCTAAGTGAACGCTTTGCCCATGTTTTCATAATTAACCTCCTAAATAACATACAATTTTAATCTCAATGTACCTGCTGTACCTGTGGAGTTGCTCTGCGTTAATGTGAATACTCCTGCACTTGTACAGGTGACTGTATAAGTGTAAATCCTTGTACCCGTATAAATTTGCTTTGTAAACACTGCTCCTGCCGCAATAGCGGAAATCGGAATCACATCACAGAAGTTTACCGTCTCTCTTTCCGTCCAGCTTGCAGCTATATACACCTGTGAATATTTTGCTATCTCAGCATTGGTTACCGTCAGACTGTTTTCATCTGTTGAGCTTTCAGCAAGAAGTGTTCCCGACTGGGACTGCTTTATGTGCGGAACAATTAAATCTCCGGTCAGCGTTCCTCCGGTCAATGGAAGATAGCTTTGCAAATCGGTATTGTCCTGTAGGATTCTCGGAGTTACCGTTGTCCAGCCGCTCGGAACGTCCGCAGTATCGCCGAAATCAGACAGCGTTACATTTGTACCCCTCAAAACCGTTACTGCAAAAACAGAACGGTATGTTCCGGTATATGCGCCAAAATAAAAATAACCGTTTTCACTGTCCTCATAATATCCAAAATTTACTGTACCCCTTTTATGCGGCAGCAGCGTTGTGACCGACATAGTCGGCTTGCTTTCACGGTTGCTTAATTGTATCAGCCATGCGCCCGTCTGGGGAGAACCAAAATTGCCTGCGTCTGTCACAAGTAAGGTTGCTCCGCAGTTTTCAAGCGTATTGATATTGCTTGTTCTGGCAAACATCGAATATCTGGAAATGCTGTCATACGGACCCAATTCATAACGGCGGGTTTTGCCGGTCACATCTATCGTTATATCCTGTGTTCCGTCAAATGATACTCCGTTGATCTTACAGGCTGTTTCAAGTTTTCGGGAAGACAATGCCGCACCTCCGGCGCTATCAGATGCTGCGTATTTATGAGTGTGGCCTAAATTTGATTTGTTGGCATCTAAATTATTTGCAGCTGTCTGCAATTCTTTAATACATTTTTCATTATTATAGAAAAAATAATTAAATACACTGGCAGGAGGTTTATATCCCCCTTGAAATCCTGTCTTTTTAAGGGTTGTACTTGGTTCGACCCCCTCATTTTCCCAATGTACGGGACTTGTAAAATTTGATTCCATTTGTTTCCTCCTTATCAAATAACATCAATTCCGCCGCTCGCAATCCCAAAATATCCGCCGAGCGTACCGCCTTCAACATCACAAAAGCCCTCATTTTCGTTATACTCATCTTCATAATCAGAAAATGTGAATGTGCCCTCATATAAATAATTTTGTAATGTTATACCCACAGGTAAAATAGATTTTATAAGTTTTGTTGTACTTTCAGGGCTGATGTCAATTTTAACAATCGCTTCTAATGGTAATTTAATCACATTAACCATACAAGGTTCTTGACTTTCTTCTATGTATATTTGTGATGGTTCACAATCGAATGTAACGCAAAGTGAATTAAGAACACTTGGATAACTGCCGTTTGATAAATTTTGCATTAACTTAGCTTTAATCATCAGGATATATTGTTCATCTGTGGCTCTTCCTCTTGCCTGTCCAACTGTTTCTCCATACAAGTCTAGCGTTTTACCAGTAGCATTTTCAAGCTTGATCATGTCAAACAATTCTTGCAGTGTTTTCCTGTATTCTTCAAGAGTCAGTCGTTCTAATTCCAATAATTTAAAATTATTACTTTCCTTTGATTTACAAAACACATCAGGCAAATTTTTAACATGATTATCTTTTACAAATTCACTCATGTTTCCACCGCCACTTCAACATTTCGGCATTTTGCTATTTCCCAGTCATTAATTGCGATGTTGCCGTTCTTCTGGGAATTTTCTTTTTGTATTGATAATTCGGTTACTTCAACAACGCCGTTAACTGAATGTATCTGTCCGTATAAGCTGGACAAAATAACGTCTTTACCTACTCCTAAGCTATTAACATAAGTATTAAGATTGCTTTTTATCTCATCTATTCCAGACTCTGAATTAAAATCCGGATTTGCTTTGATTTTAACAGTTATGTCAATATTAATGTAAGAACAATGTGAAAAACTGATTTTATGTGAAAAACCGCCGTCATCAACTATAGTATAACTTTGTGTTCCGTATGTTTTTATGCCTAACGGCTTTTTTTCATAAATTGCTGTGGCTATTTCAAAATGATGATTTTCACCTCCGGCAACATAACATTCAAAACTATGCGGAGGTCTGCCTGAACTATCCGGTGTATCTTTCTCATTTACTGCAACTGAAACGCTTGTAACAGTCTCTACCCTCAGCAGCGCAGTACGCAATGCATTTTCATTACATGCGCCCAATCCCTCTTTAGCATCTTTAAATCTTTGTCTTAATGAATAATCACTTTCTATATCTGTACCGATTTTTATAACGCTGACTCCCTGTACTTCTTCAACGTCAGCTGAAGGGTTTTTTATTATATTGATTCCACCGGCACTTACATTTCCCAGTGTCCCTGCTTCTGTACATTCAACACTTATAAAACATGTTCCGTCTGTTTCGATTATCGAATCTGCCGTATTATAATAATCAATTTCGCTTTCTGTACTGACAAGAAACCCAAAGGGAATTGTTGCTCCTGCTGTCCCCTTTACTTTTACCTTGTACTGCGCAGGGGTTGCAGAATTACGGCTGATTCCCACAAATGTACACAATCGGTCAAGACTTACTCCTGTAGCCGTGTTCGGAAATCTTGCATAATAAATAGCTTCAGCTTCTTCTTCAGCCAAAGCCTGATCGTATGCATTGATTCTTATTAATTTACCTAACGGTGTTGTTTCATCAGTTTCAATATCTTCACCGAATAACTCCTTTGCACGCTGAATCTTACTTTCTATAATATCGTCATATGTTCTTCGTGTATAACCCAGTTCATTTAACAATCACCGCACCTCCTAATTATACGAATTATCAATATTCAGAATTGTTCCGTCGCTGCTTTCAGATTGAAATGATATGTCAAGCTTTCTTGTATTACTGTCAAAGTCAGCTGAAAATTCAGTAATATTAAAGTCATCTACCTGCAACAGCCCCTGTTCAATTTCAGTTTTAACAACTTCATAATCAGGCGTATGTTTTCCAAGAATATTATCAAAGGTTATCCCCTCATCTTCATTTAAACACCACTCACCTTTGTTTGTTCCGATTACTGTTTGTATAGTTTGTTTTATCAGCTCACTGCCGTTGATCATTTGTATCTGATTATCTTTGATCAAAATATCATTATTCTCATCAAGTGCAAAACCTGTCAAATTACCGCCTCCTATAAAACCCCGATTATTATGCAATCGCTCATATTGTGATGACCTACAGGCGGAAGAACGTTCTTTCCGCATTTTGCTTCTGTAATATCCCTGTCACAGCATACACATATAACTATATCGCCGTTCGTTACAGCACTTGCAGTTAATACACCGCCGTCAGCCGACAGCTTATATCTGGAATTTCTTGTAAACGGAACAGATGAAACGGGAGCGTACTGTCTTGCCGTACCTCCTATTTCTTTTGTCAGTCCAAGAGGTTGTATTTTAGCCTGATTTCCGGAAACACTCAATATCTTTGCTAGAAAAGCAGTATGCAGGTCTAGAAGTTTTTTGTTTATCATATCATCAAAAAATTTAAGATTTCCCATTTTTACACCTCAAAATACGCTTATGGTCGTTGTGCATTCACTTGATGAAAATGTATGCGTACCGCTTCTCACTCTGAATTTTCCTTTTGCAATTTCACTTGATAGGTTTATTATCGCCGCCGTTGTCATACGGTGCTGTAACAGCATGGTTATGTTATACCCGTTTATAGTTTCCTTGAAATCCTCCGCTGTCATTTCTTCTTCGTATGGCTCAGGACTTCCTATCATTCCGGTGCTTGCCTGAACAGTAAAATTAATGTTATCGCCGTCCTTGATATGCCTTGCATATATCTTCCCTTTATTTACATACACCGAAACGCCGCAGACTTGTGCATATTTTTTAATGTTTTCCATTAAATCCCCGTCAACTGTCTGCTCGTTCTTATACGTATAATCACGTCTCATTTTAAAAACCGCTGTCGGTATTCCCGTTTTGTCAATCAACGTTTTTAAAATATAACTAGCTTTTGTGTTTTGAGCAAATGATAAATTTTCAACAGTTCGCTTAGTAACATCATCTAAACATTTGATTGTTGTTATCTTATCCGCTCCTTCATGACGGGTAGTAACCTTATTTATAAAGCCTTTAAAAATTACTCCCGTATCATTTTTATACCCTGCTTCAATTGAAATACCTGATTTTATTTTCAGATTATTTATTGTAGCAGTCGAAAGATTATATACAATAATTTCAGCTTCATTGGCTTCCATATCATCGTCAAACGGAACAGTAAATTCAATGTCTAAATTATCCGACTTTATCATTACATTCCCGCATTTTACAGTCGCTGTGCTGCCAAACACTCCTTTAGGTTCTATGCTGAATTTTTTTAAATCTTCGCTCCAATCTTTTGTTGCTTTAACAAGCATACTTTGCGTAGTACCCGAAGATTTTTGCGTTATTACCCTAGACATATTCATCACCTGCATTATCAATAGTTAAAAATACCGTTTCATTTAAGTTTTCAAACGTAACACTGCTCATGTTCCCACTTTCATCAATAGGAATAATTTCAACCTCCGGATATTTACCGCATACAAAAACATCTTTCCACAACGGTATACCGTAAATTATAGGTTCTCCTGCGCAAACTGTTTCACCGTCTTTTTCAAGAGAAAATGTAAACATATCAGCATAAGCGTTATAATTTACCGTTATGGTGAAAATTTCATCTGCTAAAGAAATCTCGAAGGTATAAGGTATAAGTTCCTTTGTGATTTCTATCCTGTCACGCATAATACTGTTACCTCCATTCTCATGATTTTCTCCCCCGCTTCTTTTAATTCAGATATAAAAAATGCACCCTGTTAAACAGAGTGCATATTGACATATTATGCCGATTATAGTATAATAATGTTTATGGGCATACCTGAAACGGTAGGCGGTCAATCCTGCTCCCGGAAGGGAGTGATTTACTATGAATAATTACGTAACATGGAGTGAATTATTCCAATTTGCATCTGTCTTTATAGCATTTGCAACATTTATGTACGCAATCTTTCATAAAAGGAAATAGCCGCCTGACTTCCAAATCATAAGGCGACTATTTATTTAGTTTACTTATCTGGGAGCGACCGTCTATCGGTATGCCCCTTTTTTATTATTATACATCAATTATTGAAATATGTCAACTGTTTATCTTAAAATTTCAGTTTTTATATCCCATTAGCAACTTTGAACCTACAATTAATGTGGTAGGATCACCTTTTTTTGAAAAGCATTTAGGGTTGTTGTCAATCACCCATTGGACAGATTTCCCTAATGACTTATAATTATTGTTAACAAGTCCCCATACTGTATTTCCTTTTTTTACAGTATGATATACGGCTTTATTATCTCCGCTCGTTACTTGTTTTGTGCTTTTTGAAGTAGTAGCTTTTGTTGTAGTACTGCTTTTGGTCTGCACATTTGCTTTATCAACCCAACCATAAACTTTTCCCCCATCATTTGAAATTAAATGATAGGGGTGCTTATTAGTATTGATAATCGTTACTTTACATGTACTTTTTCCCCTGTTTGCCGCAGGCTGAGAAGCAGTTGATGATACATACACGTTTCCGCCTGTAAAAATGACAACATCACCTGTTTTTATAGATGTCGATTTAGGCGTTGTCGATGTCTTATTAGTATTGTTGTTTGATTTTGTTGAGGTTGATTTATATGACGGTTGGGCAATCCTTACAACTCTAAGAGTCATATCAAAATCGCAGCCACCTGCTATAGTGTTCGAGTGGCTGTGGTTAAATGATTGAATTTGCATATTTACAACACTATTTCGTCCAATGTATTTGACTAACGAGCCGTTTTGCATAAGATTTTCAATCTTTGTTCTATCCTCACCTGAAATAGCGCCCATTTCCTGTAGTCGTGAAGTCATTTCACCTACTGTACGACCTGATTTCATAGCATCATACAATCGTCCAGTCCACAAAGCCACATCTTCAAATTGCTGTCCTGTTCCTGCCGCAACATCACCGATTATTCGTAAGCTGTCTCCTGTGGAAAGTGCATCACCTGTAAACACTTGCAATTGCTTACTAGCCGCAAAGATTTCATCACGAGTAAACGGTGTCATACCTGCAAAATCAGTTAATTAACTTACACGTTCATTCGCCTTTTCTGCACTGCCAAGAAGAACCTCAAATTGTGAAGTAATATTTTGATGCAGGGTATAATTCTTCTACAAATGTATATAAAACTGCTGAATTGATTTTTATGCAGGCAAATGCCAAGTATAAAATCCGGTGCAAGTTCTGTTTTATCCGGATTTAAAAGCTTAGGTTCAGGTGCGCAAAAAGTAGCTTCAAATATTAAAACTGCGTTTAGTAATGTTGGAAGTAAAATTAAATCTGTGGCTAGTAATATAAGCAGTGCCGCAGATTCTATAACTTCAAAGCTGTTCAACATAAAAAGTCTTGTTGCAGGTGTTGCAACGGGCGCTGTCGTACAGCAGTCGGTGGGTATTGTAGTTGACCGTCACCCGAAAAAATTGCAGTATGCTCAACAACAGGAACAGCCTCGGATTTTCTTTCGGACAGCTCCAATACATCTAGAGATTGGAGGCATCTGTTAGTTTTGTTCAGTGAAGAATCAACGGATACTATTGCATCGGTTGCGGCAACTATCATACAGCTGTCTCCTTATTAAATGCACTTACATACTTTAGCGTATATTGAGATTTTGCATCAAATGTTGATGGCATCAAAGATACAGCAAGACCATTGTGCCCTTTAATCCATTTTAGGTCTAACCCCGCTTTTTTCTGTGATGGAAAAAACCCTGTGCCTAGATACGGAATAGCATTGCTTGCCGCATTTGTATAATTAAGCGCAATAGTTTCAGCTGTAAATACGTCTGATAATTTCATGTTTGTTACCTCCTGTTACATAAAAGTAATCTGCTTTAGTACTGATTTTGCACCGATAGTCGGCGTGTTACCTGTTGTATCTTCGGACGGCTTTTCAGGTAATTTATCAGCCCTGATAAAACCGTGAATCACAACCGTCCCATTAGGATCGTCTGTCTTTTTAACATCGTGCAGTAACACCCCGATTGCCGTATCATCATTGGCTGGTATGATAGTACCGGCTTTAATAATGCCGTCACTGTCTGCTGTTAATTTTGAACAATCATAAGGTATAGCCACATAATGATCGTTATAAAGAATTTCTTTTGTATTTGTGATATTGGTATTTGTAAATTTCATTATTACTTACCTCCTCCGTAATACTTCAAAATTTCATTTGACTGCTTTTGCTTTTCTGCCCTTGCTTTACCCAGACTTTCAGCAACGGAATTACTTTTATTTCCGTTTTCTGCGTTACCGTTCAAATTACCGCCGTTCGGATTTCTGCCGTTGTCTTTAAACGTCTTATTAACTTTGTCCTCAACAAATCTTTTTACCAGATCGCCAAATGCTTTTACCCTGTTATTAATTGATTCTTCATCATCGGCAATAATAAAATCGACAAGCTCAAGTGCCTTGTCGCTACCGTCATCAAGTCCTGCCGCTTTAATTGATTTAATAGCCAACAGACGGTTTTCTTTGTCCTTAAGCGCTTTTTCACGTTCCGCAAGAGTCTTTTCCTTTTCGGACATTTCAAGCTGTTTAAGTTCCTCAGCTGTCATTTTTTCCTTTTTGAGATTGTCAAGCTCTTTTTGTAATGCGGCATTTTTCTTGCTAATTTCAGCAGTAAGTTTATCTGCTCTGGCTTGCACAAGCTTGTCAAGGTCTGGCGTATTATTGCTTTTGCTGTCGGCATTATTGTCAGAACCATTATTGTCCTGATTACCGTTTATATTACCATTAGCAGTTCCAGAATCCGCACCGGATTCTCCTCCCTCTGCAAAAAATTGCATTGGAATTTTAAAAATTTCTCCCATTTTGCACCTCCATTTAAATTTCTAAGCAGTTTTACGCCTTGCTCAGGGCAGTGCGTGACCGCACGGGACTTGTCGGGCGTTAATTGCTCGATGGGTTACTTTTGATTTTGGGTATAAAAATAGCACCTCTTTAAGAGATGCTAATAAACTTATTGAATTTTGGATATAAGAAAACCGCCTCATGGGCGGTTACGCAAATATTGAATCAAGATTTATTTCTGATTTAACAAATACAGCACCGATATCGTAATCATCATATACGTCAATATCTTTGCTGTTTTCAGAATATGTTTGTATTGTTGAACCATCCACATCAATTAAAAGTTTACGTTTATTAGCATTTGGAAAGGCTTTTTCAATTTTTTTACAAGTTTCTTTAAATTTTTGTGGACTATTATCAGGATAAATATTGTAATCATATTTAGTCATATCTATATCCTCCTTATAACCCAAATTCCTTATTCACATCTGAATTAGTTTTTGCAGCTGTTTCAAGTATATCTCTTAACGCTTCCTCTTTAGACATTGATTTACGGTTCATTTTATCTTTTAATAATTTTTCAAAAGTTGGTGCTGGACGCTTTAACTCAAGAAGATTTGCTGTTTCTTCATCAGCCATAGCAACACGTGCTTCATGCTTATATTTATTACGTAGTTCAAATGCTTGTTTCACTTGTTCTTCAAACGATTTTGTTTTATCAATTTGGTTCGGTATATCATTTACATTTGCATAATACCATTCTCTGACATGTTGATTATCATTTTCAGTAATGGGTTTTCCGATATATGCTGATAGTTTACTTTTATCTACTTTCATTATACCACTTCCACCTGATTTGTCAACAGATTTAGCAGTTAATTCTTCAAATTTTTCTACACTCATCAAAGTATATTCAAGGAAACATCTGCAACGGCAGTCATTTCATGCCGTACCGCTAGTAGATGGACATTCTGCATATACATTTGGCTCAAGCTGGAATTTATCACCAACCTGTATTATAACACCCTCCATTTTCTGATGATTAGCACCATTACGGCTAATTGAAGTTTTCCAGCCTGATTTAGTACGATACCTGTGCTGAGGACGTACACGCTCATCTTTCATTGTACGCCACGCAGCAGTATAAACAAGTCCTGAACCGTCAAGGGAATCTGATATGTCTTTTGCACAGTCCATAAAGCCGCTTTCGGTTACTCTGTGCGTTTCAGTACGTACAATATTAGTCGCTTTACCATAGCTTATATCAAGTCTCTCAGCTACTTTTTTGGCAGTTGTCTCATATCTGTCACCGTTCATCAATCCTATATTGACCTGCTGCTTGATATCGTAAATTACCTCTTTACGATTTTTCTCAAGAATATCAGGCAATGTCAAACCGCTTACCGGATTATAATAACTGCTTATAAATCTTTCGTATTTTCTTTTCGGTAAGCACTTCACGGCTTTGCTCTATTCGCCGTATCTCATGAAGCAAATCATTTAGACTTTGTTCCGCCTTCGGCATATCTGCCCCCCTCCTTATTGGTGCTATACTAAAAAAGTGGACAGCAAAAAGCGAAAGATGGTATAATAATAAAAAAAGGAGAGAAACACATGGAAAACACCAAGTATACAGAGGAATTCAAGCAAAGCATAGTAAGCTTGTATGAATCCGGAAAAAGCAGTACGCAGATATGCAAAGAATACGGAATGAGCAGTTCCACGCTGCATAAATGGATCAAAAAATATACAAAAGTCCAGGTTTCAGAAACTGAAACCATGACCATGGCTGAAATCAAAAAAATGCAAAAGAAATTAGCCTTGCTTGAGGAGGAAAATATAATATTAAAAAAAGCAATGGCTATCTTCTCAAGGGAATCCGGGAAAGAGTAGGCTTTCAAAGGAGCATTCCATCAAACTTCTGTGCAAAGTTTTGAAGGTAGCCAGAAGCACATATTACAGCATTTTAAATCATAAAGCGTCCAACCGTGAAATAGAAAACAATATTCTGAAGTCAAAAATATTCAAAGTTTACTGTGATAATCGAAAAGTACGGTATGCCCAAGGTGTCAGCCAACTATGAGAGTATGCTGAAAGGGCTTGTGAAGAAGTACAACAAGCAGAACAAAGAGCAGCTTCCGAATATCACGCCCCATATCCTCAGACACACATTCTGCACTCGGTTAGCCAATGCAGGCATGAATCCCAAGGCGTTGCAGTATATCATGGGGCACGCCAACATCACAATGACGCTGAACTATTACGCCCATGCAACCTACGATTCCGCAAAGGCAGAAATGGAGCGTTTGGCGGCATAGCCAAATCGGTGTTTTTACTACCGCTGTACTACTTTTGGATTCAAACTTATGCCGAGAAGCACAAAGATATGCCAAGTATCTTCCGATATGACAAATGGCGAAAAAGCCTTAAAATCCAAGACTTATCGCCATTTGCCGAGATATGAAAAGATAATCTAAAAATTTGCTTGAGGTTTATACAAAAGATAGACATAATGTAAATGTTTAATTAATTTTATATTTATATGTTGATTTTTGTAAATTATTGGTATATAATGTGCTTATAAGCATTTAAAAATAAAAATTGTTTAAGGAGAAATCATTATGAAAAAATTTAAAAACAAATTTAAAAACATTTACATTGCTTTTTTATCAATGGCTTTAATTTTTAGCTTTTTAGCTTTTTCAGACGGTAAAATATTATCAAATATAATTACCTATACAATGGTATCAGCAGATGAATTTAATAATTTTACTTATACAATCAATAATGGAAGTGCGTCTATAAGTAAATATAAAGGAACGGATACAAATCTTATTGTACCGTCAAGCATTAATGGCTACCCCGTTAATAATATATCTGTTGGTGCATTTCAAGGCAATAAATACATACAGAAAGTTACAATTGAAAGTCCAATAACTATATTATATGCAAGAACGTTTATGCAATGTTCAAATTTAGAGACAGTAGTTCTTCCAAATACATTATCAGAAATTAAAGATATGGCATTCAAATCAAGTAATCTTGTATATATAACAATTCCATCCAGTGTCACTACAATAGGAAGTCAGGCATTTTTGGGATGTATGAGATTATCGTCTGTAACGATTCAAGGTAATGTTTACATAAACGGAACAGCTTTTATGAACTGTAAAAATTTAATGAATGTAAATATGCCACTAACTTGTACTATTAATTCGTCAGCTTTTGAAGGCTGTATAAATTTAAATTATATTAATAGTAAACAAGTAACCATTGTGCCTCCTAAAAATTACTATCCTTTATTTAATGAAGAATTACGTGATTTTGTATTAAGTCAATTTGGTCAAACGAAAAATATAGGTTTTATGAATACCTATGCAAATGCATTTGCAGAAAAAGTAGTCAATAATTATACAAATAGTTCTATGAACGATACTCAAAAAGCAGTTGTGTTGCACGATTGGCTTTGTGATGCCGTTGATTATGATTATGAAACTACTTCAAGTCAAAAGAATCATGTTGACTATTCCGCTTTCCTTTATAGCACAACTGTTTGTGATGGGTATGCCAGAGCTTATTATTTATTAACCAAAGCAGCTGGTATAGAATCTTATCTTGTACAAAAATCCGGAGTACATGCATGGAATTTAATTAAACTGGGCGATCATTATTTTCATGTTGATGCCACATGGGATGATGGCAAAGGTGTAGGTAATCATAGTTATAATTATTTTCTCTTAAATGACGCACAAATGAAAGCCTTAGGCGGCGCTCACTCATCATGGTCGCTTAGTTGCCCATCTGCACTATTTACATATGATACTTATCCTATTCCAACTGCAAATTATATGTTAGGAGATTTAAATAAGGATGGAAGTATAAATTCAGATGATTTAATTATTCTGCAAAATTATCTTTTAAATAAAGGAACAATAAGCAGTGGAGATGTAATTTTAGCTGATTTAAATTTTGATGGGGTTTTAAATGGCGTTGATCTTACACTTTTAAGGCAAAAAGTTTTACAACAATAAAATTTAATTAAATTAAAAAAGCGGCAAGGAGTGATCTTGCCGCTTGATATTTATAAAATATTTGACATTTCTTGGAAAATAATGTATATTTATAATATTAGATTTCTTAAGGAGAAAAATATGAATATACAAGAATATATAACAAACCGATTAGATCCACAAATCGCTTGGTATGATAAAAAATCATTGCTTTGCCAAAAACGATATAAATTAATACAAATAGTTGAAATTATTTTAGCTGCAATAATACCTTTGTTATCCGGATATTGCAATACGTTCTTAATATCAATAATTGTAGGAATATTTGGAATTATTATTACAATTTTAGAATCTTTTACTAAATTATTCAAGTATCATGAAAACTGGATACAATACAGAACCACATCTATTAAAATACCAAAAATATGTTTTTTTAACAAAATCGTCTCCGTATAATACAACAAACGAAACAGTAGAAAACATGTTTGTTAAAAACATAGAACAAATTATTTCATCTGAAAATAATCAATGGAAATCTATTCATGTAAACATTAATAACACATCAAATAAAGAAAAAAACTAAACTTCTTCATAAGTTTTTTCAAAAATATCAGGTTTACATGGATATTGTTCGCCATTTACACCTGTAATAATAAAATCTCCTATAGAAGCTTTCATATCCCCTTCAAGTGTTTTTATTACAACAGGTTTGTCAGTTTTATATGCCTCTATAATTACAGGTTTTTTTCTGTATTTTTTTATCATATTACCACCTACATTTTATCAGAAAGGATTTATTTATTATGAAAGAGTATAACTTGTTTATTAGCCACGCTTGGAAGTATAATGAAGATTATTATACTGTTGAAAAATGGCTAAAAAGTGCAAAAGAAAATGAAGAACTAATTTATAAAAATTACTCAGTCCCACAACACGATCCTTTAATTGATTCTAATTCTATCGTTGGGAAGAAAAAATTAAAAGAAATGTTAAAAACCCAAATTAGACCATCATCAGCCATTATTATTATTTCGGGAATGTATGCAAACTATAGTGAATGGATTGATTTTGAAATAGAAACAGCCATTTCAATGGAAAAATACATAATAGGATTAAAACCATGGGGTCAGCAACATATTCCAACTAAAATTCAAAATAATTCAAATATAATGATTGGCTGGAATTCCAAATCCTTGATTGAAGCCATAAAAAATATATAAATATTCATGTGTAATTATATGAGGTAAAGGGCTTTTTATAGCCCTTTGTTTTTTATAATTATACCACACTTTTATAAATTTTGCAAATTATTTCACTTTATTTTCAATTTCGTTATGCAGACGTTTAATAAAGTTTTCCCCTGCAATACCGTTCTGCTGATATCCCCACACACCTAACAGATAATTTACAGCATTCAGTGTACCAGTACCGAAAGACTTATTTTTGTCCATACCGTATTTGTTAACGCCTAGTGTTTTGGCTGTCAACAGTAGTTCTTTAAGCGATAACACACCAATAGTCTTATCGACTTTTTTATAGCCTGTCTTGTCCAGTATAGGCTTTGCAGGACTTGCTGCTGTAGAAATACCCAACGTCTTTAAAATACCTTTAGCGTATGCCTCAGCAAGCTTTTTGTAATTTGCCTTGATGAAATCAGCATCTGATTTGGTATCAACAAATCCGCCCTCTAAAAGTACCGCTGGGGCTGCCGTTTCTCTGATAATTGCAAAATAGTCCGTACTGCCATTTCCAAGCTTAGTCTTAACACCACGGCTCGACATGATTTTCTTTACTTCTGTATTAATATTGTTTGCTAACGTCTTTGATGTACCTCCCACACGGCTGTAATATACCTCAAAACCCTGTCCGCCGCCTGCATTGAAATGAATATCCACCACCAAATCAGGAGCATATTTATTACACATTGCGACTTTACTGTCCATATCAGTATCAATATCCTGAGTACGTGACAGCTTGAAATCAACTCCGTATTTGCTTAAAATTTCAGACAGTGCAAAGGCTGTTTTCAGAGCATACTCTTTTTCGACTATGTACTTAACCGCTCCGGAATCTGTTCCGCCATGCCCTACTCCTATAAAAACTTTTTTACTCATTTTTATTTACCTCATTTCTTAAATTCAGATATAAAAAATGCACCCTGTTAAACAGAGTGCATATTGACATATTATGCCGATTATAGTATAATAATGTTTATGGGCATACCTGAAACGGTAGGCTTGCCATCTTTAGGGCAAGTCTGCCGAACGCTTTTCCTATTGCGTTCGGTAGGCGGTCAATCCTGCTCCCGGAAGGGAGTGATTTACTATGAATAATTACGTAACATGGAGTGAATTATTCCAATTTGCATCTGTCTTTATAGCATTTGCAACATTTATGTATGCAATTTTTCATAAAAGGAAATAACCGCCATACTCTCACATAGGCGGTTATTTATATAACTTCTTTATGATTGGGAGCGACCGTCTATCGGTATGCCCCTTTTTTATTATTATACATCAATTGTGGAAATATGTCAACTGTTTTCTTTAAGATTCATAACCGCTGCAAGCCCTGCCGAGATAGCTGAAACAGCCAATCCCAAAACAGCGGATTTTACAGTCAGATCAGTTGCGGCGATATTTACCGCTATGTAACCGACTGCTGTTTGTAAAAAAGTTCTCAATGCTCGCTTTATGCAATTTTTCTTTAAAATGTTCATTTATGTATCTCCTTTTCCAAGTCCTCAATTCTATGATTTGCAACTTTTATTTGTTCTTCAACAACCGGCATTCGCCTTGCAAAATTATTGTGCTCCGCAACCTTGTTTTCAAGCTGCTGAATCCGATAATTTGTCATTTTGCTTGATACCAGAATACCTCCCAGAGAACCGCCCAGTGTTCCCAATAAGGATATTGCCGCAACTATTATTTCCGTCATAAATTACACCTCCTAAATAACATATAATTTTAATCTCAATGTTCCTGTTGTACCTGTGGAGTTGCTTTGCGTTAATGTGAATACTCCTGCACTTGTACAGGTGACTGTATAAGTATAAATTCTTGTTCCCGTATAAATTTGTTTTGTAAACACTGCTCCTGCCACAATGGCAGAAATCGGAATCACATCACAGAAATTGACCGTCTCTCTTTCCGTCCAGCTTGCAGCCATATACACCTGTGAATATTTTACTATCTCAGCATTGGTTACCGTCAGACTGTTTTCATCTGTTGAGCTTTCGGCAAGAAGTGCTCCCGATTGGGACTGCTTAAAATACTTTGCGCTGACAGTACCGTCTTTATCTATTTCAGCCATTTCAGAATTATTGCTGTTTCGTATGTGCAGTTTTGAATTTAAATCAAAACCCATCACACCAACTCGGTTTCCGTTAATTAAATAATCAATTACTGACAATGCCGCAGAGCTTGACGTTGGTCCTCTGTTTACCTTCAAACTCTCCCCATAATCGGCATTACTTATCGTTCCTCCGGTCAACGGCAAATATGCTGCAGCAGGATCCTCAAATCCCAAAGCCAGAATATCAGCTTTTTCTGCTTTTACCGCTCTTGATACATGACCGTTATTAACCTGCATTTTATAGATTCCGGAACTTAACGTGGGAAATTCAGGGTGTACATAATTGTTTGCATTCTCGGCTATTCNAATGTATCTGCGCATCTTGTATCTGTATATTCTTTAGCTGATTTCAGCGCCGCACTTGCCGAACCAGATTCATCATAACTCCCTCCTCCGCCTCCTGTACTGGAGCTTGAAACTGTACTGACTGAATTACTTATCTGTCCTGTAATAGTTGCTGTTTCAGTACCCAGACAAATTTTATTTGCAGTCGGATCGGTCAAGTTTAACGATAATTTTGATACAACATACAACGCATTTTCTAAATTATGGGGTTTAGAATTTACACGTACGTACTGCGCAATTTTAAATCTGTCTATTTCCGTATTTACTCCCGATAGATCCGCCGCCGTAAGCTCTATTGACAACGCTTTACCCATAGATTTTAAATGTGATTCTCCGTATCTCACCAACGTACCCGGCAACACAACATCGTCAAAAATCAGTACTTTTTCTATCCAGCCGTATTTTTCTACTGCTGACTGTGAATACAGGCAATTCAGATATGTTGTAGTTCCGCCTACTTTTCCCGTTACCTGAAATATATCCTTTGAATCGGTAATAGATTTGGACGCATTCCAACCGCCTATATTATGACGTGATCCGCTCCCCTCCTCTCCTCCGTCCATACGTTCTTTACCAAGAGGAATTACCGCTGTCACCAGACTGTCCGCTTCTATATTTTTCTTAAAACTTAAAAGATTTTCTCCTAATTCTATTTTCTGACTGCAAGTCACAGACGGACTGCTTAAATAATCAATATAATTTCCGTCCTCCTCATGCCTTATATAAAGATATCCTCCGTACCTTTCTATCAACTTCTGCTGTATTGATTCATATGTATTCAGAAATGTACTGTCCGCCGCTGAAATCAGGTTATCTGTATTGGAATTATCTCCGTCTGTTACATTTACTATCCCTATTTTAAATGAATGTATATTATCTATACCCGCTTTTTCATTGTGACGCTGANCCACGAGGAATTGCCGCCGTCACCAGACTGTCCGCTATATACATTATTCCCTCCTTACAGTTTTGCCTGCGGTATTGCTATGCTTACCGTTCCCGACGTTTCTGTTGAAATTTTTATATCATGAACACCGCTTATTACTACTGGTATAGCAGAGCCTGGACTGGTAAGATTTGTATACTTTCCGTATAAAACACCGTCAATGTACAAATCCCATCTTTTCACATTATCTGAAACAGAAAATTTCGCCCTTACAACTTTTCTTCCGAAATCTATTTGAAAATCGGTTTCTCTTTCAAATCCGAAATTACGGTCGGCGTATTCCTGTATGGAAAGCGTCCCGTCACTGGAAACATATCGGTTTAAAAGTGCCAAATCTTCCTTCGTTACCATACCGTCAAGATTCATATCAGCACGTGCTATTAGGTCTTGGGTTATGGCACTTCCGTCTATCAGCCATTATAAGATATTCTTCAGATACTTGACTTGTCCCTTTATGAATCAAATTCAATGGGTCAATAAAATCAAGAACATCTTGAAGTAGTGTCGGAAGATATTCCACAATTAAGTCTATTGTATCTACCACTATTTTAAAGACAGGCTCAGCAAATTTCCAAATATTTTTTATAACAGGTACTAGCTGCTCAATAATAGCTTTTGCTGATTTAAGAACGTCCCTGTAGCCTTGTTAAGCCATATCTCCCATACTTTTTCTTCTTCGTGTATATCTATAAACTTTGATATAAAACTCGTAAACTGACCAGTTTGTATATATCCGTCAAGCAAGTCAAACGGAGATGAATATCTTGAGAAAATCATATCAAAGAAATTTACTCCCGCTTCTCCTCCTTGACCAAGTATTTTGATACAACCGTAAAAAAATCCTTAAATTCTTCCTTTGTTAAAACTGCTTCAATCAGTTCTGCGAATTCACTCATTCCCAACTCAGATATTTCATTGGACTTCATTCCGCTTAAATCTGCAAGGAATGAATAAATATCTGTTTCACACCTCGGAAGATTTTCTAAAACTGTTCCGGCTATTCCAATAACAACTTCAAGTCCTATCGCTGAAAAATCCACATTACTTTTTATCTTTGAATGTACAGATGGACTTTTAAAACAATTCATAAATTCCGATATACCGATTTTTGAAATAATTTTAACCATTACAAATATATCTTTTGCACAAAGCTTTCTAAGTTCAAATTTCTTTTCTGACATTTTATTTACCTCACTTTTTAATTTTGAGTATGAAAAAAGCGTCCTAAAAAGAACGCTTGACTTTTTATGAAATTGTGGTATAATAAAAGTGAAAAGGGCGACTGCGATAAGCGGTTCTCCCGAAATGTTTTGGTTTAAAGAAACACCGTTACATTTGGCAGATGGGCGGTGTTTCTTTTATTTAGAAACTATTTCTTGTTTTTATAAATATTATAAAACAAGGAGATAGCAGTTAGAATTACTAAAGTGTACTGAAACAGTCCATCATATGTAACCATAGCTATCACCTCCCTTGTCAGGGAGAAACCGCCTACCGAACGCAATAGGAAAAGCGTTCGGCAGACTTGCCCTAAAGATGGCAAGCCTACCGTTTTATGCAGAAACCCGATTTACTTTTTAGTCCTGATTTATTCAGGACTTTTTTATTATATCACGAATGTATTATTTTGTCAATTTATATCGTTTTTGGATAATAAATATGGTATGGCAACGTAACAGGGTTATTGGTCAAATCCGCATAGCATTCAAACGTTGCCTTAATAACTGTAGCTTCTTTGTTTTTACCTTCAATTTCAAGTCCGCTGGTGCTGTTTATACGTATCAGTTGTCGGTGCATAATGCTCGCCGTATTTTAATCCCTTGTGGAATGTTCCGGCACCAAACATTATATTCCCCGGTGTATTTTTAGATATGCCTGAATGCAGTACTTCATCATTAATTCCTGCCATGTTATTTCACTCTCCATTCTTTTACTTTTAAATTTATTTGTATTCGTTTGAGTTCGTCAACTCCTGTAGGAACAGGCATTGACGATGTATAGAAAACGGCAATACCCGTTTTATCTTCGAGTATCGCCGTTAATCTTTCCTCGCTGTCAAAATACAAGTGCGTTTTCTTTTCTCTCTAGGGGTTGCAATCCTCAAGAAATGCTTTATTTTGCAGGGATAATCACCCTTTTACTTGATTTTTATATAAAAGATAGATATATTGTAAATATTTTGTAAATATTATAATTCAGTGTTGATTTTTGTAAATTTTTGGTATATAATGTGTATATAAGTATATTTAATAAAATTTATTTAAGGAGAAATTATTATGAAAAAATTTAAAAAGATTTTAACAGCAATAACAACAACTGCTATATCGGCTGCTTGGCTTTGCAGTATGTTTTCTGCGAGTGCAGATACTACACAATTAAAAACTTTTAGGATATTTCACGAAGTGGCAGTCAATTCAAATATAGCATATTTTGATTATACTATAAATTACAGTTCAATAGTCACCGCTACACCAAGTATTAAAACAAATTTACTTGACAATGGCTACTTTACTTCCACAAATAATGGCAAAGTACAGGCTACATATCTGGGAAATTCAATAAATACCAATGGTATCATAGCTACCACAGATTTTTATACTCCTATGTCCGTCACAAGCATTTTTAATGAAATCAGCTATAATGCAACAATAAGAAACAGTAATAACAACAATATAGATCCTAATTCAATTACAATGACATCTGTTTTAATGGGTGACGTTAATCAAGACGGAGTGGTTAATGCAGAAGATATTAGTGCTTTAAATAAATATTTATTGAGTCCAATTAGTTTTCCTCTTTCAGAAAAAGGGCTTTTAGCAGCTAACGTTAAATTTGACTTTGACAATGATGGTAATCCTATTATTAATTCGATAGATTCCGCACTAATTATAAATTATTGTAATGGCATTATAGAACATTTTTAATTGATTTTATACTTAAAAACCTATAAATGAGACTTAAAAAGTAGTAGACACAAAAAGTGTCTACTACTTTATTTCATCCTTTTATTATTAAAGCAAATCAGCAATTTCCAAAATAAGTTTTTCAGATTTTTCCCATCCGAGACACGGATCTGTTATAGATTTGCCATAAATACAGTCATCAACAGTTTGATTACCGTCTTCAATATAGCTTTCAATCATTAAACCTTTAACAAAATTCTTAATATCATCTGAATGTCTGCGGCTATGTAAAACTTCCTTACTGATTCTTATCTGTTCAAGGTACTTTTTACCGGAATTGGAGTGATTTGTATCAACTATTACGGCTCTGTTTGCAAGATTTTTCTTACAATACAATTCATAAAGCAAAATAAGATCCTCATAATGATAATTCGGAAGATTCTGCCCGTGCTTATTAACAGAACCTCTCAGTATAGCATGAGCGTAAGGATTACCGTCTGTACTTACTTCCCATCCTCTGTACAGGAAATTATGACTTCCCTGAGCAGCAGTAATTGAATTCAGCATAACTGAAAAATCGCCTCCGGTAGGATTTTTCATACCAACCGGAATATCCATTCCGCTTGCCGTTAATCTGTGCTGCTGATCTTCCACTGAACGTGCTCCAATTGCAACATAAGAAAGCAAATCATAAAGATATCTGTAATTTTCAGGATAAAGCATCTCATCTGCACATGTAAGCTTAGTTTCAGCTATTGCCCGTGTATGAAGATGACGGACATGAATAAGTCCCTCTAAAATATCCTCTTTTTTTGTAGGATCAGGCTGGTGGATCATTCCTTTATATCCTTCTCCTGTAGTTCTCGGTTTATTTGTATAAATTCTAGGTATAATAATAATTTTATCCTTAACTTTTTCTTGAATTACTGCTAAACGTCCCACATAATCCATTACCGGTTCTTCCTTATCTGCCGAACAAGGACCAATTATCAATAAAAATTTATCAGAATTACCCGTGAAAACGTCTATAATCTCCTTATCACGTTTTTCCTTTGTTGTAAGAACTTCTTTCGGAAGCGGATACATATCGCGTATTTCACTTGGCAAAGGCATTTTTCTTTTGAAATTCATACTCATTGTTTTTTTACTCCTTTTATTATAATGTAATACTTAATCGCTTTAAATGGATAAAGTGACATTATTGGTAATAATGCCCCAAAAGCTTCTTCTTTCGGGGCAATCAAACCTTGTTATTATTATATCATATAATTTGCATAATGTCAACTGAAAATAAGTATAAATTATCTTTTATCAGAATTTTCCTTACACCTGTAAGAAGTACGAAGTATATAAATAGGACGTTTTTTAGTTTCAGTATAAGTTTTGGACATATACATACCTACTATTCCCATGCAAAACAGTTGTATACCGGCAATAAAACACATAATACATACCAGTGACGGCCATCCGGAAACCGGATCCCCAAAAATTAGTTTTCTTATAATAATAACAAAAATCATTATGAACGCCAACGCACAAAACAACAATCCGGCAAATGAAGAAAGTATAAGCGGAACAGTTGAAAATGCCACGATTCCGTCAATAGCATAAATAAACAATCCCCAAAATGACCATTTAGTAGTTCCGCACACACGCTGAATATTTTCAAACTCAAGCCATTTTGTCCTGTAGCCTACCCATGCGAAAATTCCTTTTGAAAAACGGTTATATTCTTTAACTGAAATTATTGAATCCACCATCTGACGGGTCATCATACGGAAATCTCTTGCGCCGTCCACTATATCAGTCTGAGAAATCTTTCTAATTATCTTATAAAACTGTCTCGCAAAAAATGAACGTATTTTCGATTCGCCTTTTCTGGTTACTCTCCTTGAACCAACACAGTCATATTCTCCCTCAAGCAATGTTGCATACATTTCTTCAATAAGTTCAGGAGGATCCTGTAGATCTGCATCTATAATAACTACATAATCACCATTTGACTGTTCTAAACCGGCATACATAGCCGCTTCTTTTCCAAAATTTCTGGAAAATGAAAGATAACTGACATTCGGATCCTTCTTACTGCATTCTTTCAGTACTTCTAAAGTTTTATCCTTAGATCCGTCATCAACAAATAAATATTCCATATCTATATCGTATTTTTGCTTCATAGAATTATATACTTTATTCATTGCGTCCAAAAAATATGGTATAGTTTCCTGTTCATTATAACATGGGACTATAATAGTAATAAGATCTGACATATTTTGCTCCAATCTGTATAAAATAACAATCAATTTTTTTATTATTATACCATATTTCACACTGCTTTGCAACAATTTAACAAAAATATAATAAGGTGTGAAATAAAAATTCCACACCTGCATAAAAACAAAAAATATTTACTTTATTTCACTTAAACAATTATGACAAATCTTTTTTCCTTTGAAGTCTGTAAGATTTAATTTTGAATGACAAAAAATACACGAATCCTGAACTTTCGTGATAATTATTTTTTCATCTTCAACACGTACATCAACAGAGGATCTGATTTCCATACCTAATTTTTTTCTAATATCCTTGGGCAATACTATTCTTCCCAAATCATCAATATTTTTAGTTATTACTGTATTCTTCATGTTCCGTGCTCCTTTAATTTAATTATATATATATTATAATATATTTGTCGAATTTTGTCAAGATGTGTCAAATATTTTATTTATATTTAATTATTTAATTTTATATTTACATTTCAGGCCCCATTTTTCTCATTATTGCCAAAGCAGTTTTGATTCCGTCAACAGCCGCAGACATAATTCCTCCCGCATAGCCTGCGCCTTCCCCGCAGGGATAAAGATTATCCAGTGAAACAGAATTCATATTTTCTGTACGTTTGCACCTGACAGGAGAGGAAGTTCTGGTTTCCGGTGCTGTAAGCAGTGCATTACCATCACCGAAGCATTTCATTTTTTTGGAAAAACACCTTAACCCCTCACCCATCATAGAAGTTATGAAATCCGGAAAAATTTTATTTAAATCGCATGAACATATTCCTCTGTCGTAAGTCGGTCTAATATCAGATTTCAGAAACGGACTATCCTCTAAAAAACCTTTTACGGTAGTTGCCGGAGCATACTTCTGACCGCCGACGCATTTAAAAGCATTCTGTTCAATTGTACGTGCAAAATTCATCCCGTCCAGAATACCGCTGCCATAATCTTTATCCGAAACGGATACCACAAGCGCTGAATTGGCATTTTCACCGTTTCTGGCAAACTCGCTCATTCCGTTAGTGACAACTGTTTTTTCCTCGCTGGCAGACGGAACCACATGTCCTCCCGGACACATACAAAATGTATAAACGCATCTTCCGTCAGGGCGGCGATACGAAAGCTGATATTCTCCAACCGGAAGATTAGGATTGTCCGCATATTTTCCATATAAGCTGTAGTTTACATCCATTTGTTTGTGTTCGATTCTCACTCCTACAGAAAACGGCTTCGGCTCAAGAAAAACATTCTTATTTACAAGCATTTCAAATGTATCTCTTGCAGAATGTCCAACTGCCATTACCAGTGCACACGCTTTTATTTTATTAATTCGGTTATATGTTATGCCGTTTACAGATCCGTTATACACGCTAAAATCATCCAGTTTAGCGTTAAAAATAATTTTGCCGCCAAGAGATAAGATTTTTAAACGTATGTTTTTGACAATTTCACGCAAATTATCCGTTCCGATATGCGGTTTTGCTTTTATAAGAATTTCTTCGGGTGCGCCGAATTCTGCAAATTTTTCCAAAACATATCTGCAAAGCGGATCGTTTATTCGTGTGGTAAGTTTTCCGTCCGAGAAGGTTCCTGCGCCTCCTTCTCCAAATTGTACGTTGGATTCTGTATTAAGCTCACCACCCTTCCAATATTTTTCAACGTCTTTAATACGCTCGTCTACAGGTTTTCCTCTTTCAATAATAACAGGTCTGTACCCGTATTCAGCAAGCAAAAGACCGCAGAACATTCCCGCCGGTCCGAAACCGGCAATAACTACTTCCCCGTCACGTTTTAAAGAAGATATTTCAGGAGTAAAAATACTGTCTGAAACATACCGGCAATTTTTATTCCGGCAGATTTTCTTTTCAGTATTTTTACTTAAAGCTTTTACATATATTGAATATACAAAATGAATATCATTCTGTTTTCTTGCGTCAAGAGATATCTTATTTATATCAGCGCTTAATATATCATTTTCAGACATGTTAACAGTTTTCAGTGCTTTTTTTATAACTAAAGACTTATCTTCGTCAAGAGCGCCTTTGATCTGATCAATTATAATGGGCATAATAACCTCCAATTATATATTTTCGCAATTTTTTCGGAATAATGATAAATAAAATTATATCATAATTTCTTTAAAGTATCAATATTTATGAAAAAGCACTATATTTTTTTATTTTTCTATTGAAATATAAGTTTTTTTTTGGTATAATAATTAATGTATAAGTTTATACATTCTTGTCGTTTTTTTAAGTATGGAGGTGAACCGGCAATGACAGTCAGAGAACAAACCGAAATTCTCGAACTAAGTACTCTAAGTACCTATGCCTGCACTTCTGCCGGTCATGGAAAGCGTAAAATCTACGAGGAAAAGTGTCCCTTGAGAACAGATTTTCAGCGGGATCGTGACCGCATTCTTCATTGCAATGCTTTCAGGCGTCTTAAAAGAAAAACTCAGGTGTTTTTATCACCGGTCGGCGATCATTACCGCACACGCCTTACCCATACGCTTGAAGTTTCACAGATTGCAAGAACTATTGCAAGAGCTCTCAGGCTCAATGAAGACCTTACAGAAGCAATTGCTTTAGGACATGATCTGGGACATTCTCCTTTCGGACACTCCGGAGAAGCTATACTGGATGAAATCTGTCCCTATGGATACAAACATTATCTTCAAAGCGTACGTGTAGTTGATTACATCGAAAAAAAGGGACAGGGACTCAATCTTACTTATGAAGTAAAAAACGGCATTGCATGCCATACCAACAAAATTTCAGCTACCGCCGAAGGAAATGTCGTAAGATTATCCGATAAGATCGCATATATAAATCATGATATTGAAGACGCTATACGTGCAGGTATCCTTAAACCTTCCGATTTGCCGGAAAATGCAGTAAAAATTCTTGGCTCAACCAAGTCGAAAAGAATTACTACTCTGGTAAGCTCAATAATAGAAAACGGTGCTGATGAAATACGTATGACAAACAAAATAAAAGCTGCTCACGATCAGCTTAGAAGCTTCATGTTTGAATTTGTATACACAAATCCGACCGCAAAAAAAGAAGAAAAAAAAGCAAAGATACTTGTTGAACAGCTTTATGAATACTTCAAAAAAAATCCGGAAAAAATGCCGGAAGAATACATTCAGATTTGCAGAAAATTTGACCGTGACAGAGCTGTTTGCGATTATATTTCCGGAATGAGCGACGGATACGCAGTTGATCTATACACCGAATTATTTGTACCTCGTTCATGGAAATAAAATAATCGGGTACTTAAAAGGAGGAACATAAAAAATGCCGCTTCCGGAAGAATTTATCTATCAGCTGAAGCTTGCAAATCCTATTGAATCAACAATCGGCAATTATATTAACTTGCTCAGACGCGGCAAAGACTATGTTGCCTTGTGCCCGTTTCATTCAGAAAAAACTCCGTCCTTTCACGTTTACACCGATACCCAGAGCTTTTACTGCTTTGGCTGCGGCGCCGGCGGAGACGTTATTACATTTACAAAAAAAATCGAAAATCTTGAGTACATTGAAACAATAAAGCTGCTGGCTCAAAAAGGCGGTCTTGACGTTCCGGAAAACGATACTGATAACAGAGCCGCAAATTTAAAAAAACGTATTCTGGAAATTAACAGAGAAACTGCAAATTACTATTTTAAACAGCTTGTTTCAGGTGATGATAAAAAGGGTCTGAAGTATTTTGTTGACAGAGGACTCAAACCTGAAACTATAAAAAAATACGGCTTGGGTTATGCTCCTGCAAGCTGGGACGGTCTGTATAAGCATCTTTCAAAATCCGGTTATTCAAACGAAGAAATGATTGCGGCAGGAGTCAGAACTGTCAGCCGAAATAATAACAATGTTTATGATACATTTCGTGAAAGAGTAATATTCCCTATAATTGATTTAAGAGGAAACGTAATTGCTTTCGGAGGAAGAACACTAGGTAATGGTATTCCAAAATACTTAAATACCGGTGATACTCCGGTTTTTAAAAAAAGCAGAAATCTTTTTTCTCTTAATCTGGCTAAAAATTATCCGGCAAGGAAAATGATTCTTGCAGAAGGATACATGGACGTAATTTCTATAAATCAAGCCGGATTTGAAAATGTCGTTGCAACCTTGGGAACTTCGCTTACCTCCGATCAGGCAAGACTTATGAAAAGCTATGCAGATGAAGTTATTATCTCATATGACAGCGACAGCGCTGGTCAGAAAGCTACTCAGCGTGCAATCAACCTGCTGAGCGAAGCAGGTATAAATACAAGAATAATAAAAATGAACGGCGCTAAGGATCCGGACGAATTTATAAAAAAATTCGGAGCTCAAAGATTTAAGATGCTTCTGGAAAATTCCGACGGTGCAATTAATTTTGAATTGGAAAAATGCCGAACCGGACTTGACCTTAACAGCGAAACTGATAAGGTGACATTTCTGAAAAGATCTGTAAAGGTTTTATCAGGAATTTCCAACCGTCTTGAACGCGACGTTTACATTTCAAAGGTCGCAAGGGAAAATGAAATTAGTATTGATGTTCTGCGAAGTCAAATTGATGCGGAAATTAAAAAAAATATTAATATAGAAAAGAAAAAAGAATGGCAGGCTATACGTTCAAAATCCTTATATAATGATCCTATTGTACCGGAATCCTCCCGAATTCCCAGACAAGTTAAAGCAGAAGAAGGTATACTTGCCTATCTATTTAGATTTCCGGATAAAATGGAAACAGTTATGCAGTCTGTTTCTCCGGAGTATTTTGTAACAGATTTTTACAAAAAAGTTTTTGTCTCATACTGTAAAAAAATGCAGAATCACAGCAATTTCAGCATATCTATGTTCGGCGATGAATTTACTGATGATGAAATGGGCAGAATAACGGGAATAGAAGCAAAAAACAAGGAAATTATTATAACAGAAAAGAATCTTAAGGATTTTATCAATATTCTGATTGATTATAAAAATAATCCGATAAACCATGGAAATAAAATTTCTTCTGATGATGATTTGATCAATATCGTAAAAGCAAAAAGAAAGAAATAAAAAACAGCAAAAACTGCTGAGAAACGGAGCGTTAATATGTCAGAGAAAAAAAATACTATTGAAAGCTTGATGGAAAAAGGTAAAAGCACCGGAAAGCTTACTACAAAAGAAATTACCGATGCTCTGGAAGAACTTGATTTTGACGTTAACCAGATGGATACTTTCTATGACAACTGTGCAAGCTATAACATAGAAATTGTAGATGATTATTCTACTGACGCCGATCTTAAAATCGGTATGGACTCAAGTCTCAACGACGATCTCGAAATGGCCCTTTCAACCGAAGGAATCGCTATTGATGATCCGGTAAAAATTTATCTGAAAGAAATCGGACGTGTTCCGTTACTTACAGCAGAAGAAGAAATTGAACTTGCCCAAAGAATGACTCAAGGCGATTCATATGCTAAAAAACGTCTTTCAGAAGCTAATTTGAGACTCGTTGTAAGTATTGCTAAAAAATATGTGGGACGCGGCATGCAGTTTTTGGATCTTATTCAGGAAGGTAATCTCGGTCTTATAAAAGCAGTGGAAAAATTTGACTATACAAAGGGATTTAAATTTTCAACTTATGCTACATGGTGGATTCGTCAGGCTATTACCAGAGCTATCGCTGATCAGGCAAGAACTATAAGAATTCCGGTTCATATGGTTGAAACAATTACAAAAGTAAAAAAAGTTTCCAGTCAGCTGCTTCATGAAAACGGTCATGATCCAAGCGCTGATGAAATTGCTGAAAAACTGGACATGCCAGTTGAAAGGGTACGTGAAATAATGAGAATCGCTCAGGATCCCGTATCTCTTGAGACTCCTATCGGAGAAGAAGAGGATAGTCATCTTGGCGATTTTATTCCTGACGACGAAGCTCCTGCACCGGCTGAAGCCGCTTCACTTATGCTTTTAAAAGAACAGCTTAACGACGTTCTATCAACTTTAACCGACCGTGAAGCAAAAGTTCTTAAACTGCGTTTTGGTCTTGAGGACGGACGCTCCCGCACTTTGGAAGAAGTAGGAAAGGAATTTGACGTTACACGTGAAAGAATAAGACAAATTGAAGCCAAAGCTTTAAGAAAACTTCGACACCCAAGCAGAAGCAAAAAGGTTAAAGACTTTCTTGACTAAGTCGCTAACCTTAATACATAAAAAAGAGGACTGTTCAGTCCTCTTTATTTTATATTCAATTTTTATTTATTGGAGGTTATTTAAAATAACATAGATTAATACACTGGAATCACCCTATAATTATTAATCAAATATTAAATACAAGTTCTGGCGGATCCACTCCCCTTCTATTATGGTTTTTTATAATATAAAATACCATTCATTAGCATCACCTAAACTCATTAAATAGTCTATACTTAATAATTTAGTGCACTGGTACCACCTTTTCATAATTATTTATCTTTGCGTTTTATGTAAAGACATTAAGTCATAAAATATGAGATATTACCATACCTCACAATATTTAATTTGAAACCACAACTGAACCATCAACTGCTTACTTCAACTTACAACTCAATGACTTACCGATTATCTCAAAGACTCTCAATATTACTCATATGGAACTAAAATCATATTTAATTTAATCTTAATATTCCCGTTATTATCATTTGAAACAATCAAGGAAGCATAAGCCACCAGTCATGGTTTCGGGCTGCTGTTCTTCAATTGATTCCATCGGTACCCATCCTCCATTCCGATTCAAATTTATTTCCGTAAAAGGAACTCCGATTCCTTATCAACTGCCTTACAGAAATACCATCGTTAAAAGATAACAAATAAATCAATGGTTCATATTATGAAATAACCAATATTATAAATGATGAATATCATCTTAGAACTTTTTATTTGTTTTCTTTTGATGTATATATAATAACACTTTATTTATAAAATGTCAATAGTTTTTTATAAAAAAACTGCACAATTTTATTCAAAATGTTCAAGCAAAATTACTATTGACTTTACCCTGCGTTTGTTGTATAATTAATTTGTTAGGGTTAAAAAATCTTAAAACAAAAAGATTGGAGAATTTTATTCATGTCAAATTTAAACGAGTTTGAACCGGATTTATTTACTTTGGAAGACGAAGAAGGAAATGAACAGACCTTTGAACTGGTTGACGTATACAAAGAAGATGACATTACTTATTATGCGCTTATTCCTCAGCAATCTGATCCGGATAACCTTGAAGAAGACGATTATTTCGTGATTCTCAAAAAAGACGACAATGACGGTGATGAGTATTTAAGCTCTGTTGACGATGAAAACGAACTTGACAGGCTCGCAGAAATTTTTATGGAAAGAATTTTTGTAGAAGAAGACTGCGATTGTGACGATGAGAATTGTGACTGCTGTCACTAAAATTTACTATTGATTTTCAGTGAAAAGTATGTTATAATAGTATTAAGAAAGCTATTATATTCTGCCTTGTACGTGTCAATGTAGTTTTTATAATCCAACACTCTTTTAAAGGGAATCTGACTCTGAACAGAGGATTGCAGACCTCCCGCTATGCGGACGAAGGGAGCGTGAGACTTTCAGGAGGATACCCACCTGGCTTTTTAGCTTGGTTTTATGTGCTATATGACGGCAAGGCGGTTTATATTAACTAACGATTAATCCCGTATTCTTAATTGAATACGGGATTTCTTTTAATATAGCTTATTTACTATTGATAATCATTCTTTTTAATTTAACTGCATCAAAAATATTAACTTTGCCGTTCTTATCAACATCTGCTGCCGACTTATCAGATATTTCTGCATCCTTTTTTACAAGATACTTCTGAAGCAGAACAATATCCGCAACTGTAATTTTACCGTCTTTATTTAAGTCGCCAGCTCCGGCGCTTACAATCGGCGTAGTACCGTCCGGTTCTGTACCTCCGATCAGTACGCCATTGGAATATACGCATATATTCGGTGCTTTCTGCATTTCTCCGCTGTATCCGTTGTACTCGGAGTTATCTATTTTAAGCATTCCTTGTGCGCTCCAATCATCCGATGTATCCCACGGTGAACTCCATGAAGCCAGCTGAAACTGATATTTTTTATTTGAATTGGCAATAGCATAACCGTCCCACTTAATTTCAACATAATAAATATTATCTTTATAAAGTTCAGGTCCGGTTAAAACTCCGTCAGCGCCGGATTCAATTGCAGCCTGATCATATACCTCTCTCGCATCAAGCGACGATATATCCATTCCCGATGCATCAAAATAATATCTTACTGAAATGTCCTTCAACGCTTTTACAGAATCGGTACACACATATAATGTCAAATCAGTACATCCAATACCGCTGCCTTGGATCTGATCTGAACACACGCCTTCAATCCAATAATTATTTCCTCCAGATTCACCCGTACTTTTATCCGGCGGCGGAAAATCAGGAGTCACCTGCATTGATTCATCTCCGTAAAATTCATAAAGTCCGGCGCATGCTCCTACAAATGCCGCATTGTAATCAATCGTAACTTCATTATAAATCCAATCATTTGTTGTATCACTATGATTATCATCACCATCAGGACCGCCTACCAGTGCACCGTAAAGCACATGCTTTTGTTCCCTTGTATCCTCTGCCATAGTAAGACCGGAAGCTGCTCTGTGATGAGGATATTTTACAGCATTCTCATTATAGCCTACTACATAAGCCGTTCCGGCGTCATTATCACCCAAAAGGTATTCCATCTGACTTCTTGCCCAATCACTGTATTCAGACGGTTTTCCGTCATTATTGTATTTATCATAAACCAGCGCCGCAAGCTGAGCCGCTGTATTATAGCGTGCTGAACCCCATTTATCAAGGAAAAAATATCCCTGAGGAGATAATTTCCCAAGACTTCCGCTCATACAGTTCTGTATCTGTTTTTCAATCTGACTCCAGAAATCTTTTATTTCATACTCATTTTTCCCGCTTATTGTTCTGAAACGGTCAAGTATTGTATTATCCTTATCATTGCATTCGGAAATAAGGCACATAGCACCCGTCCAGACGTCATTCCAACAGTGAACATAAGTAGGCGGTGCATAATAATCATTGTTCAGAACGCCAAGCGCCTCGTCAAGATAATCAGTATCGCCTGTCGCCATATAAAGCCACATTCCTGCCCAGCAATAATCATCGACCCATTTTGAAGAATTATAAAAGCTTCTGGGTCCATCTTCATTATCACTTAACTGCTTTTCATTCGTCTGAGCAAATTTAAATAAAGCTTTTGCATAATCAAGACATTTGTCTGCATAAGCAGCGTCAGTAGCTTTAAAATTAAGATAAGCAGACGCCAGAGACGCAGCAGTTGCAACTACATAATCGGTCTGCGGCTTTTCAGCCGTAAGAAAAAATCCTTTTCTTTTCATTTCATCAATTTCAGGCGCATTCCAATACGAATGATCAATCTCACCCTCGCCTACCTGGTAACAAAACGCAACTACATCTCCGCTTGCATTCCGGAAAGTACATTTCATAAAATAATCATTAAAATATTTGAGAATTGTTTCTATATGGTCATTTTGTCCGGTTTTTACATATGAATCTCTGAACTCATAATATCCCCATCCCAAAGTGGAAGCCGCATAAGCTTCAGGCATACCGAATTTCACATGATCTCCGGCGTCATGAAATCCTCCTGAAACATCAACATAGCCATCTCCGTCAGGATCAAGTATACCTTTATATTTATTTATAAATTCACTTGACAGATTCGTATATTCCGTATTAAGCGGAAGCTGTGAATCATAAGTATGGCAGTCACCTCTCCATGTAAATCTGGTGTTTTCTTCAACTTCTTCGCCGCACATATTAGAATCATAAAAATAAATGGAATACTGCAAGGCTTTAGCAAAATTACTGTAATCCTCCGCAGCTGATACGCTGATTTCATTGGTTAAAAAAGGAGACGTCATGTAAAGTACAGCAGAAGCGGCACCCACAACAGCACATGACAATTTTTTCAATAGCTTCATTTTTATTTCCTCCGTTCAAACAATTTATGCATCATTCTATCCTCAATATACTTATTAGATTTTCATTTTTTAAGAATTTCATTTTGTCAATCCACATAAATTAATCCATAATTATAATACCTTATTTTTATAAAAAAGTCAATATTTTGTTTATATTTTTCCTATGAATTTTTGTACATATCTAATAAAATTCAAATATTTATGTTATAAAAAAAGTTCGGATAAATCCGAACTTTTATGTATTATTTTCTACCTTCTAATACTCGGGAACAAAGATTACTTCATTTCTTTCAGCATCTTTGGTTCTTTTGGCTGATGGCATCCATAAAATGATGTAGCGCCTGCTGCCTTTACAGCAGTATTCATGCCGATTTTTGCGATTACTTCCATCGCTTTTTTTGAAATTGATTTCATCAGAAAAATTCTCCTTTATAATTATTTACCGAATTTTATTCGGCAAAAAAATAATACCATATTTTGCCATAAAAATCAATCTTTTTTCATAAAAGGAACAATAAATTCATTAACAGGTTAATTTAATTAATTATTAATATTCTAATAACAATTTATTTAAATATTCAAAATGAATTGGAAACAATTGCTAATGATAACAGAAAATTAACATTTTATACACAAAAAATTATATAATATTTTTTCAATTACGATTATAATATAAAAAAATAAAAAGGAATATAGCTTTATGAATATTGCAATTGGTGTTAAAAATTTTAATATTTCACTTATTATTCAGGAAGAAATCTTAAAAATATCTCAAAAATTTACAGTTCCTGTTAATATATCAATATTTACAAACGGTATTGAATTGTTAATTGAAAAAAATAAATTTGATATAATTTTCATTGATACTGATTTAAATGATATAAACAGCATCCAGATTTCAAATTGTATTCGTCTGACAGATAATATGAAAAAATTAATTTTTATCTCTGATGAAGATGAACTGATTTTTAATCTTTTAAAATATCAGCCATACCGATTTATCAGAAAACGATATTTTAAAAGCGAATTGAACGAAGCGATTATATCAATATTTAAATCCCTTCAGGATGTAAATAAACCTTTTATCTGCCGAAACGGTAATATTAAAATACCTGTAAATCTCAATGAAATATATTTTTTTGAAATATTCGGACACCATATAGAAGTAAATACCATAAATTCCAAATTACATATAACCGGTACTTTAAATACACTCCAAAATCAACTGGAATCATTTGGATTCATAAGGGTGCATAAAAGCTATTTAGTAAATTTAAAACATATTATAAACTTCGGTTCAAAAAAAATAACTATGTCCAATCTGGCTGTACTTCCGGTCAGTAAATATAGAAGTACCGAATTAAAAATTAAATTAAAAAATTATACAATTCAGAACGGAGCTTAATTTTATGATAGATAATATATGGACGGCTGTTGAATTTTTAGCCTCAATAATTGAATGCTGCCTTATAACACACTATATTTCCAATTTTCTTGAATTTAAATCAAATGAAAACAAATCAAAGAAAAAAATTCTATTTTTTTTGCTGACTGCGTTCAATAATATTATATTGAGCCAATTTTTACAAATAGACGCTGTAATTGGTATAATCCAACTGATAATTGCTCTGGTATTTTCTTTCTTTTTTATGAAGGACTCTTACTTTAAAAAAATTTTTGCCTCATTCACAAGTATATTCTTGATTTTGGTAATAAATTCCGGAGTATTATTTACCTTCAGTAAAATTTTAAACGAAGATATTCAAGTGCTAGTTTCGTCTATAGGAATTTTCAGGTTATTAATTTTATTTATAACTAAATTTTTATACTATATTTTAACATTAATTCTAATAAAAATATTCCGTAAAGATGAATATAAGCTGGCAAAAGAAGATATTATATACATATTAGTTATATTTTTTATTACCTTGATTGTCGGAAATCTTATGTTTGAGTACGCACTGAAAAACAATAATAATTTCAGCATGCTTTTCAATATAATATTTGTATTCCTCGTCACTACAAACATTCTTTCTTATTTCTTATTGCGCCATATTAAATCAAACACAAATAATGAAAAAGATAATACCGTGAAAATTAATACTACAGTTAATACAAGTGAAATAACTCAAACAACTTTAAATTTAATACATAATAAATTATATAACGACGCTGAAGATTATCTTCAACAAATCAATAACCAAGAACCTGCCGCAGAAATTATACCAGACAGTTCTTTCATAAATGCTATAGCCAATTCAAAGCTTCAGGAATGTAATAGAAAAAAAATAAAACTAAATATAAACTGTACCGGATTAATAGATATTTTTTCAGAAGAAGATATGGGTATAATTTTATCGGTTGTTCTGGATAAAACTATTGAACACTGTTCGTCTGATAAAATTTCATCAAAAATAGATTTAAAAATAGTTAATGAAAACTATCACCTGAGTATTATTATTTCATTTACACATAATGATAATTTTATTTCCAGCACATATATAAACAGCTTATCAGAAGATGCTATTATTAGCAGCATAGTAAAAAAGTACCAAGGACTTATTACATTTGACGATAAAGAAAATTTATTTATTGTTAATATATGGCTTAAATCAAATAAATCAGCTGTTAATTAAAAATTCACTTTTAACAGCTGAACAAAAATACAGAGAACCGCATACAATTAAGGCGACAGAATTCTCAACGGAATAATTACATGCTTTTTTTAACGCTTCTCTGTATTCACAGTACTCAGCCGGACAATTATTCTTCTTAAAAAGGTCACAAAGCTTTTCAGCTGGTATATTATTCTCTATAAAGCCTTCTGCACAAAATACATACTCAAAAATTTCTGACAATTTTTTAGCAGCATACTCATATGCCTTACCTTTAACCATTCCTATTAATCCGACAAATCTTTCTTCTCCACTATTTCGCAGTATTTCACAAAGAGAATTTATTCCTGCAATATTATGTCCGCCGTCTATAATTATTAGTGGGTCATACCGTACTATTTCAGCACGCAGTTCTACTGATACTGACGATAATGCACTATATATATGATCATATGATATTTTAAATTTTATATTATTTAATATTGATAAAATTTCGATGGCAGTAACTGCATTGACGATCTGATGTTTTCCGCACATTTTTAATTTATACGATTTATTTTTATATCTAAATTCCGTTTCTTTCAGATTAAGCTTGTCAATATAAATTTGACTGCTGTCCGGAACAATCAGAGTACTTCCCTTTTCAAATGCTTTGCTTAATGCAATTTTTTTAACTGATTCTTCATTATCGTATGACAATACTGCATAGCTGTTTTCTTTAATGATACCAACCTTTTGTACGGCAATTTCTTCAATAGTATCTCCAAGTATTTGAGTATGATCAAGTGAAACAGATGTTATTACCGATACAAGCGGAGAAGAAATTATATTGGTAGCGTCAAGTTCACCGCCTATTCCGGCTTCAAGAAATACAATATCACACGCTTCTTCTTTATAATAAAGAAGAGCTATTGCAAAAGTAATTTCAAACTGTGAAAAAAATAAATTATCCGCATATTTTTTTACATACATACAATAATATGCAACTTTTTCTTTTGGAATATTCTGACCGTTTATACGTATTCTGTCACAGTATTCCTTAATATAAGGAGAAGTAAACTGTCCGGTTTTATAACCGGCATTTATTAAAGCGTTTGAACAATACTCCAACACAGAGCCTTTTCCGTTAGTACCGGCAATATGAACAAATTTCAAATTATCCTGAGGATTACCGATTAAGTTTAACAACTTTTTTATTCTGGATAAATCTGTTACTTTTCTGCCGCTTTGACTAAAACTATTTATATAAATCATTGCTTCTTCAAAATTCATATTAAATCTCCTAAAAAATAATATTTTCACTTGCAAACATATAAAATTTATGCTATAATTAAATAGATGTTTCCGTAGCTCAGCTGGATAGAGCGACCGCCTCCTAAGCGGTAGGTCGGGTGTTCGAATCACCTCGGGAACACCAAATTTATGTAATCCTACGCATTTACGTAGGATTTTGTATTACATATACGTTTTTTACACGATTTTATTTAAAATTAATATGATAACTGCATTATAACGTTCTGCATTTTTTGCGGAGCATTATTTTTTATAAAAATTCCCCTTCAGTAAGGGGAAAGTTTTATTGTACAGCGTTAGTATTCTTTTGTCAACACGGTATCAATCATGTCTTCTCATCTTTGTTTAATTCTACTTCCTATATTCATAATACACCCTTCTTAAGTTAATGATAGCATATAATTATACCTATGTCAATAAAACAATCTCAAACGATTCAGATACGTTACATTTAATGACTGCATCATTTTTAAAAAAACAGACTGTATCATCAACAGCCAAAACTGTTCCATAAAAATGAAAAAAAGTATTGCTTCTCAGTTCAACACATGATATAATATAGTAAAATAATAACTGGAATAAAACAGGAGCTGTTGGAATTTGAAAAAAATTATATCAGTATTGTCAGCAATACTTATTTGTATATATATATCGTCATATGATTATTGTCAAGCAATTTCTTTTACACCTTCATTTGAGGTATATAGTCAGTCGGCATATATGATTAATCTTGACACAAAAGCTGTAGTTTATGAAAAAAATGCGGACGCAGAACAAATGCCGGCTTCACTGGTAGATATAATGACGGCAATCATTGTTCTGGAAAATTGTACGGATACAGATTCGGTTACGATAACGGCAAATAAGATGTTATATGAAGAATTTGATGAATATGAATATCAGGACGATTTAAGGTATGCTGAGATATGGGACGGCGATACGCTGACGGTGACTGATTATCTTTATGCGCTTATGCTGACGTCTTCCTGTGAAGCTGCAAATATTCTGGCTTATCATTTTGGAAATCAGAATATTTCTGCTTTTGTAGATAAAATGAATAAAAAAGCACAGGAAATCGGAGCCGTTAATACTGTTTTTACTAATCCACACGGACTTTATGATCCAAAGCAGGTTACAACAGCTAAAGACATGGCGCTGATAACTCAGTATGCTTTAACAGTACCGGGATTTGAGGATATCGCAACTACAGAGGAATATGAGGTTCACCCTTCAAGCTATGTGACTGCTCACGAAGGTGATTGGAGTTGGAGCCATTCAAATATAATTATGAGTGCTGCAAGCGATTATTATTTATATGGAGTAAAGGGAATTAAAACCGGAAATCTTCAGCTTGGCGGACGAAATATAATTACAATGGGAAGCTCAGACGGTATAAAATATTTGCTAGTTTTACTGAACGCTCCTTTTTATAATGAAGAAGGAAATTCAAGATATTATCATCTCGAGGACGCCTACAATCTACTGGAATGGGTATTTGATAATTTTAGCTATCAGGTATTGCTTTCTGACGATGAGGAAATTGCAGAAATCAAGGTGGAAAATTCAGATGGAAGCGGATATGTTTTGGTAAAACCAAAAGAAGAATTGTCCACTTTGTGGTATAGTGATATAGATACAACGTCAATACAAAAAAATATCAAACTGGCTGAAAATGTAAAAGCGCCTGTTAAAAAGGGAGAAAAGTTAGGAGAAATTGAATTAAAGCTTTCTGACGAACAAATTGCCGTTATAGATTTGGTGGCGTCTACGGATGTTGAAAGATCTTTTCTGAAATTTAATTTGTCAATGACAAAAAACTTTTTCAGTTCAGTATGGTTTTTAATTGCGATAATTGCAACTATCTTTCTCTCGCTGATATATCTGGGATTATGTATCTGGGCATATACCGATGCAAAAAAACGTGCTAAGGGAAGCTTTTCAAATAAAAAAATAGTTAAAAAGTTATATGGAAATAAACGTAAGTAAAATATTTTAGAAAGTTAAAAAATCACTGTGAAACACAGTGATTTTTTATTATTTTTTAGTGTGTAAGAAGAATTCTTTCATCGCAGTATTCACATTCGATAGTATCTCCTGTACCAAGATATGATTTTGGCAGATAGTGTTCAGTATTGGTTATGCATTTGGGATTTGTACATAAGCATTGCGGACGTTCAATACCCTTAATCAGTTTAATAGGTTTCTGATTTTCCAGCATGGTCATTATAAGCGCCATTCTTACATACATTCCGTATTTTGCCTGTTTAAAGTAAACCGCACGCTTATCATCGTCAACTTCATCTGCAATTTCATCTACTCTTGGCATAGGGTGCATAATAATCATATCAGAACGGCTTTTTTTCAATTTTTTTCTGTCAAGTATATATGTATCTTTTTCCGCCAGATATTCTTCTTCACTTGCAAAACGTTCCTGCTGTATTCTGGTCATATAAAGCATATCCAAATCATTTATAACTTCATCAAGAGATGTGACTTCTGTAAATTTGCTTCCGCTTGCAATAATTATATCTTTTATATATGACGGGAGTCTAAGCTGAGGAGTGGAAATCAGAACAAAAGTATTTCCTGAGTAAGCGGATAGAGCCTTGCAAAGAGAGTGAACTGTCCTACCGTTTACGAGATCTCCGCAAAGACCTACATTGAGATTATCCAGTCTGCCTTTTTCTTCCTTAAGAGTAAGCAGATCTGTAAGCGTTTGAGTAGGATGGAGGTGACCGCCGTCACCGGCATTTACCACTGAACAATCAGCAGTCAGCGCTGCTGCTTTTGCGGCGCCTGGAAGAGGATGTCTTATAATAAGTATGTCGGCGTAGTTACTGACAATTTTAGTGGTATCCTTCAAGCTTTCACCTTTGGAGACAGAAGAAGTTGCCGGATTGTCAAATCCTATTATGCTGCCTCCCAGTCTTATCATTGCCGACTGGAAAGACATCTGAGTACGTGTGGAAGGTTCATAAAAAAGAGTAGCCATTATTTTTCCGTCACATGCGTGAGTATATCTCTGGGGGTGATTTTTTATATCGTGACCCAGTTCGATTATTTTATTCCACCATGAAACCGGATAGTCGTTTAAGTCTATTAAATGAGGATATTGCGATATCATTTTAACCTCCTGAATTTTTACGTTTATAGTAATGAAGAACCGTTTACAATCATTTTAAATTGGATTCCCAAATATGAGCATGCACGTTTGCATAATAGCATACGGTTTAAAAAAATTTCAAAATACTCTATAACGGGAGATATTTCAGTATCAATTATCAAGTCAAGAATAATTGCAGTTTTACTTTCATTAAAATATAAGGCGGATTTTTCAACGGCATAGTTTACTCTGTCGTGAATATCAAATGTAAGAAAGTCGTTGTTTCTTACGCGGCTTCTGCGCACGTCTGTTTTATCGGCAATTATAAGTGCGGCGGAAATTGCGTCAATAGGCTGTGCGGTAGATTCGTCGTGATTACCGATTGCCGATATTATTGAGCATATTTCAGAGGCTGGCATACTTAAATTATCCAGAAGTCTGAATGCCATAACTGCTCCGCTTTGCGCATGGTCAATACGGTTTATGACATTACCGATGTCATGCATTATACCTGCAATTCTGGCAAGCTCAATTTGTCGTTCATCATATCCCAGTTCAGATAGAATCATACTTGCATGTTGCGCTACTATTTCCACATGAGCAAAGGAATGTTCAGTGTAACCCTGAGCTTTTAAAGCTTGATCCGCCCTTCTTATATATTCCATAATATCGGGATTTTGCTTAATATATTTATATGTTACAATACTTGCCATTAATTTTTCGCCTTTCGGATTATTTTACAAATTCTGAATTTTCAAAGTACACATTGTACCATACAAGAAAAGTATATATAGTCCATATTTTTCTGCTGTTGTCCGCCTTGCCGTTTTTGTGATCGTCAAGAAGCTTTACGATCATATCTGTGTTAAAGAATTTATTTGCCGCATTTCCTGTAAAGCTTGATTTTACAATATTATAATACTTATCCTCTTTAAGCCATACACGAATCGGAACAGGAAATCCGAGCTTTTTCTTTGCAGCCGTTTTAGCAGTCTGAGGAGGGGTATCCTTTTTGGCGGCAAGGCGCATAGCATACTTTGTAATGTATTTAGTATCTGCGTCTGTTTGTTCTTTATGTGTTACTCTGTAACGGCGCGGAATTTTTTCAGCAACTGCCATAACTTCCTTGTCAAGGAAAGGTACCCGAAGCTCCAGAGAATTTGCCATACTCATTTTATCGGCTTTAAGCAGAATATCGCCTGTCATCCACATGTGCAGATCAAGGTACTGCATTTTAGTAACATCGTCTTTATTTTTGACTTTATCATAAAATGGCTTTGTAATTTCAGTCGGATCAGGAGCGTTTGTTTTAATTTTCAGGAGTTTTTTTCTTTCTTCAGGAGTAAACATATACGCGTTTCCGATAAATCTTTCTTCAAGGTCTTTGCCTTTTCTGATAAAGAAATTTACTCCTCTGTGAGCCGGAAGCTTTCCGGCCGCTGCGCCTATACCTCTTTTAATTCCTCTTGGAAGTTTGTCATAAAAAGTACCGTCAGGTTCGCTGTATACGTTATATCCGCCGAAAATTTCATCTGCGCCTTCGCCTGATAAAACAACCTTTAATTTTTGCGACGCAAGATTGCATACAAAGTATAGCGCTACAGCCGCAGGATCGGCAAGCGGTTCGTCCATGTGATACTGAATTTTTGAAAGAGAACTCCAGTATTCCTCCGGAGTTATAACTTTACTTGTGTTGGCTTTTCCGATAGCTTTTGAAAAATCCTTTGCCCAACCGATTTCATTGTACTTTTCATCGTTTCCGAATCCTACGGTAAAGGTCTTATCAACGTCTGCAATAGCGGCTACATAACTTGAATCTACGCCGCTTGAAAGAAAGCTTCCGACTTCAACGTCGGCGATTTTATGCGCTTCAACCGAGTTATGAAAAATATCCGAGATTTTATTTACCCAGCTGTCGAGATCAGGCTTTTCATCGGCTTCAAATTTTATTTCCCAGTAACGTTCAATTTTTAAGTTTCCGTCTTTATAGGTAAAACAGTGAGCAGCTGGAAGCTTAAATACGTTTTTGAAAAATGTTTCATTGCATGGAGAATACTGAAATGTAAGGTAATTTTCTAAAGCATCCTCATTCATTTCTTTTTTAAAATGAGGATGAGGAAGAAAACTTTTTATTTCAGACCCGAATAAAAAGCTTTTACCGGAGAGAGAATAATACAGCGGTTTTATTCCGAAAAAGTCACGTGCGCCAAAAAGCTCTTTTGTATTTTTATCCCATATAACAAATGCAAACATACCCCTTAACATATTAAGCAGATTTTTACCGTATTCTTCATAACCGTGAAGAAGAACTTCAGAGTCGGTTTTTGTTTTGAATTTATGGCCGGCAGCAATCAGTTTTTCACGTATACTTTGAAAATTATATATTTCACCGTTAAATAAAAGAACTTTTGAACCGTCTTCATTTAATATAGGCTGATCGCCCTGAGCAAGGTCAATAATACTGAGACGTCTGAATCCAAGTGCGATACCGTCATCAATGTAAGTACCGCCTGAATCGGGTCCTCTGTGAATTATTTTATTCATCATGTTTTCAAGCACGATATTAGAGTTATTTATATAGTTAGTAAAACCAACAAATCCACACATATTTGTATCCTCCAGTTAAAAATTATTTACAAATGCTTACCTTATATTATACTATATGTTGGAGAACTTTGCAATAATTATACAGATTTAATTCTTAAAAAACTATTGCAAAAATTTTGCTGTTGAGGTATAATAATTTTATGGGAATTTATAGAGAAAAAAGAAAAAATATGTTGTAAACTGTATTATAGGAGCATGAGAAAATGTCGGGAAAACGGCGCAGAACTTATACGTATGTGAAAAGCAGCAGCGGTCCGCTGATAAGATTCAGATTCAAAGTGGTTTTTATTATATTTATTATTGTGACTGCCGTTTGCTTTTTTATTTATATGACAGGAGCCAATTTAGGTAATGATGAAACGGAAAACAATATGTTCTTATCGTCTGATGTATCAAAAACAGAAAGTATTGCTGATGATTCTCCTGATAAAGTAAAAGAAATAATAAATCCTGTTCCGTTATCTGAACCACTTACGGAAACTTATTTTGGAAAATGTGCATTTGTCGGGGATTCTATAACTGTCGGATTATCTGATTATCAGTTAGTACCCATAAAAAATGTTTATGCAGAAATTGGCATGAACATTGAAAAAATAAATACTGATACAATTCAGACCCAATTTGGTCAAACAACAGTGCTTGAAGGACTTAAACAGGCGAAGCCTGAAAATATTTATATAATGCTTGGCAGTAACGGAATTGCGTGGCTGTCTGTAAGCGATATGATTTCTTATTATTCCGAATTTGTTGACAGTGTTAAACAGAACCTTCCGGATTCAAATATTTATATACTTTCAATTCCCCCTGTCACAGCTGCAAGAGAATCGGCTGAAGAAGAACCAATATTAAATTCAGATATAGACAAATATAATTCTGAATTACTTAAAATGGCTGATGAAAAGAAAATATATTATGTTGATATTAATACTGCTCTTAAAGGTAATGACGGTAAATTTCCTGAAGAAAATGCCGCTGAAGACGGTATGCATTTTAAAAAGACAACGTACAGTATTATGCTTGACTATATTTTATCTCATACAGCTAATAATAAAAATATATAAAGGGGAAATTAAAAATGTACAGAACAAAAAGAAGAATTGCCGGCGCTTTTGCAGTTACGTTTATGGTTTTTGCATTAGCTGGCTGCGAAAAGGATTCAAATGAAAATGTCAAGACTTCAAAACCGGTAAGTGAAATTACTGCAGAGGTTATTGACTGCGGTATTGAATTTCCGGAAATGGTTGAAGTAAGCGAGGACAATTTTCAGTTCAGATACAATCTGGAGGACGGGGATTATTCTGAATATTCAGTCTGGTGGGCAGGCTCCGGTGGAGATGCTGATGAAATATGTCTGATAAAAGCTGAAGATACTCAAAAGGTTAAAAAAGCAGTAGCGGAAAGGATTGAAAGCCAAAAAGGCGTTTTTAAAGACTATGTGAAAGAGCAATATGATAAGCTCTGTGATGCTGAAATAAATACAAAGGGTAATTATGTATACTGGATATGCACAAATGATAACAAAAAGGCGGAAAATATAATTCTGTCGTATTTTGAATAAATACATATAAATGCCAAATACCTGTAACAGGGGGTAAGAATATAAAGAACTAACTGATTTTTTGATAAGTCAGTTAGCTCTTTTTGTTTTGTTCGGATTCAGCCCCTGCCACTATTAAAAATTGACATATGAAAAATCTTTCAACCTACTTGACAAAATACGAACTGCACGCTATAATATATAGCGTGCTACACATTTTAAAGGAGGAACGATTGTGCCACAAAAGGACATTGGATATTTGATTAAAAACATTAACGACAAGTTAAAGGTCAAAGCGGACGCTGACTTAAAGCATAGTAATTTAACCTTAGCGCAAAGCCGTGTACTGACTTTTTTAGCCAGTCAAGACGGTCAGGCCACACAAAAAGAAATTGAAATATTTTTAGAGGTTTCCCACCCGACGATTGTCGGTATTATTTCACGTATGGAACAGAACGGACATCTGATCTGCTGGGTTGATAAAAAGGATAAGAGAAACAAAATCGTTGCACTGACTGAACAAGCAAAAGCTTTGAGCGATGAAATGGAACAAAGAATTTCCGCCACTGAAAGAAGACTGCTTACTTCACTTTCAGAAGAGGAAATAGAAAAATTAAAACAAATGCTTTTGACCATCTATAACAATTTAGAATGATAAGCCGATGAATTTCGGCTTTTATTTAAACAGAATATGTAGCACGCTACATAAAAAGGAGGAAACTATGATTAGAACATTGGCTCGGAGCCTGCGTGAATACAAAAGAGGCTCTGCTCTCACAATTTTTTTATCTATACTTGAAGCGGCTTTTGAAATTCTCATACCGCTTTGTATGGCGGAAGTGATTGACAAAGGCGTTGATCTCGGCAATATGAGTAACGTATGGAAATATGGTATTGCTCTTTTGATATTTGCTGCTTTTCAACTTATTACGGGCGTACTATCGGCGCACATTGCTGCCAAAACCTCTGTTGGATTTTCTGCCAATCTACGACAAGATATGTACGATAATGTGCAAACCTTTGCCTTTTCCAACATCGATAAGTTCTCGACGGCTTCCATCGTAACCCGTCTGACAACGGATGTTACAAACATTCAAAATGCATATCAGATGCTCATTCGCATGGCAATCAGAGGACCTGTTATGCTTGTTTTTTCTATGATTGTATCATTTCGTATTAACAGTACGATAGCTTGGATTTTTCTTACTGTCATTCCTATTATGGCATTGCTGCTTCTTTTGATTATCAAAAAAGTCAATCCGATTTTTAACCGTGTTTTTCATACTTATGATGAACTTAATAATATAGTTCAAGAAAATGTGCGGGGCATTCGCGTTGTTAAATCCTTTAACCATGAGGATTATGAAATCGACAAATTCAAAGGTATATCCAAAAGCATTTATAACGATTTTGCAAAGGGAGAAAGACTACTAGCCTTTAACTCCCCAATTATGCAGTTTTTTATGTATGCTTGTATGATACTTATTTCGTGGATAGGTGCAAAGGCGGTCATTGCAAGCGGTAACAATGCCGATTTGGGAATGACAACAGGCGATTTGACAGCTTTGTTTTCTTATGCGACACAGATCCTGATGAGCCTTATGATGCTTTCAATGATTTTCGCTATGCTGACAATCTCCCTTGCATCTGCCCGTCGTATCGCAGAAATATTAGCAGAAAAAACAGATATTGCAAATCCCGTTAATCCTAAAATGACTGTGCAAGACGGTTCTATGCGTTTTGAAAATGTAGATTTTGTTTATGCTTCAAAAGCAGATAAAAAAGTGCTTGACAACATCAATCTTTCAATTGCGTCGGGCGAAACGGTCGGCATTATCGGCGGTACGGGTTCCTCCAAATCGAGCCTTGTGCAGTTAATCCCCCGCCTCTACGATGTTACAAAAGGCAAAATTACCATAGGCGGTGTTGATGTCAGAGATTATGACCTTGACACCTTACGAAATGCTGTTGCTATGGTGCTTCAGAAAAATGAGCTTTTTTCGGGTACCATCAAAGAAAATTTGCGTTGGGGCAATGAAAATGCAACTGATAAAGAAATAGAACACGCCTGCCGTCTTGCCTGCGCTGATGAATTTATAATGACTTTCCCCGACAAATATGGCACACATATTGAGCAAGGCGGAACGAATGTATCAGGCGGTCAAAAACAGCGTCTTTGCATTGCACGTGCGCTCTTAAAAAAGCCAAAGGTTTTGATTTTGGATGACTCCACCAGTGCAGTAGATACTAAAACCGACGCTTTCATCCAAAAATCTTTCGCAGAGTATATTCCTGATACCACGAAAATCATTATTGCCCAGCGTGTAAGCTCTGTACAGCACGCAGACCAAATCATCGTTTTGGATGATGGTAAGGTAGCTGCTATCGGAAAGCATGATGAACTTTTAAAAGATTGCGATATTTATCGTGAGGTATATGCATCACAGAAGAAAGGAAACGGTGAAAATGAATAAAAAAGAAAAAACACCTATGATTGACATACCTGAAGGTGTGCCGCAAAAAGCTGGGTTCGACTTAAAAACACTTGGCAGATTGCTTTCTTATATGAAAGATTACAAAGGACAACTGATTTTTGTTGTGGTTTGTATCTTATTAAGTGCTGTTGCCTCTGCCGCTTCTTCGTTGTTCCTGCAATCACTGATTGATGATTATATTGTACCTCTGCTTGGAACATCACAACCGATGTTTCATGAGCTGCTAAAGGCTCTTGTAGTGATTGGGTTCATATATTTGATCGGCGTAATTTCCACTTTGTTTTATAATCAGGTCATGGTCACAATAGCGCAGGGAACGCTAAAAAAAATCCGTGACGAAATGTTTGAAAAAATGCAAAGGCTTCCGATCCGCACCTTTGACACACGCACTCACGGTGATATTATGAGCCTTTACACCAACGATACCGACACACTTCGTCAGATGATCGCCCAGTCTATGGCACAGCTTATCTCGTCAGTGTTTACCATTGTTGCAGTATTTATTTGTATGCTTTATATCAGCGTATGGCTGACACTTGTTGCAGTATTCATTATGTTTTTAATTTTGCAGATTGTAAAAATGATAACGAATAAAATTAGTATCTATTTTATAATGCAACAAAAAACTCTTGCAGATGTAAACGGCTATGTGGAAGAAATGGTAAATGGACAAAGGGTTATTAAAGTCTTTTGCCACGAAGAAAAAGCGAAAAAAGAATTGCGGGAGAAAAATAAAGATTGGGCAATGAGCGCATCTAAGGCAAACGGTTACGCCAACTCTATCATGCCAATGATGAACGCACTTGGTTATATGCAGTATGTAATTATTGCTATTCTCGGTAGTTTTATGGGAATTTACGGCATAACCAATTTGGGACTGACGGGAACGGGAACGCTTACCCTCGGTATGATTGCTTCTTTCCTTACGCTGTCCCGCAGCTTTACAAATCCAGTGTCACAGATTTCAAATCAGTTTAATTTTATTGTCACCGCCCTTGCAGGCGCTTCCCGCATCTTCGCATTTATGGATGAAGAGCCTGAAACTGATGACGGCTATGTAACGCTTGTCAATGCAAAAGAAGAAAACGGAGTGATTACAGAGACTGAACAACGTACAGGGCTTTGGGCATGGAAACACCCGCACAGCGACGGAACCGTTACTTATACAAAGCTTGAGGGCAGGGTTATTCTCGACAACGTTGATTTTGGCTATGTTCCTGAGAAACAGGTTCTATATGATATTTCACTTTATGCAGAGCCAGGGCAAAAGATTGCTTTTGTCGGTGCAACAGGCGCAGGAAAAACAACGATTACCAATCTGATTAACCGATTTTATGATATTGCTGACGGCAAAATCCGCTATGACGGTATCAACATCAATAAGATCAAAAAGACTGACCTGCGCCGTTCGCTAGGAATCGTGCTTCAGGAAGTCAACCTCTTTACAGGGTCGGTTATGGAGAATTTGCGTTACGGCAATCCCGATGCCACCGATGAGGACTGTATTGCCGCCGCAAAGCTTGCTAACGCCGACGGATTTATCCGAATGCTCCCGCAAGGCTACAACACCATCTTAAAGGGTGACGGCAGTGGATTTTCACAGGGACAGCGGCAGTTGATTTCCATTGCCCGTGCCGCCGTATCTGACCCGCCTGTTATGATTTTGGATGAAGCGACCTCCTCTATTGACACCCGAACCGAGGCTTTGGTGCAGGACGGAATGGATAAACTGATGAGAGGCAGAACTGTGTTTGTGATTGCACACAGGCTTTCCACAGTGCAAAATTCAGATGTAATCATGGTACTTGACCACGGGCATATCATCGAACGGGGTAGCCACGAAAAACTTATTGCCGAAAAAGGCACTTACTATCAGCTTTACACAGGTGCCTTTGAGTTGGAGTAAAGGTGATATCTGAATATCAAAAATTTCAGCACCGTTTGTTTTCTAAGGCTTGATTTTCTAAGCAAAATCGCTTATAATTAAATTGAAAACATAACTATTATCCGCAGTTGCAAAGCAAATGTAATTACGTTTTATAAAGCAGTTACAGAATATGAAAAATTGTTATTTGAGATGGAGGATATTGTGTCAATTAATATTGCAGAAACATTTGAATTATTGTTTGATAAAAATAATAATGTTGCATACAAGGCATTACAGATATTGCAAAAGGAAAGTGAAGAAACAGATTGTGTTTATTCTTATATGGATAGATTAAGCGATATGCTTGACAGTGATAATTCTTATATTCGCACAAGAGGACTTACACTACTTGCCTATAATGCAAAATGGGATAAAGATTACAAAATTGATGAAATCATTGATAAATATTTAAAACATATAACAGATGTTAAACCAATTACTGCTAGACAGTGTATTAAGTTGCTACCGATTGTTGCAAAGCATAAGCCAGAATTGAAAAATGATATTCTTTCCGCACTTAATAAAGCAAGTATATCTATTTATGACGATAGTATGCAACCATTGGTTTATAGGGATATTCAAAAATCATTAAAGGAAATATACAAATTATAAAAACACCAAATCAGGATTTTAGGAGGTACTTAACCATGAGGAATATGATTGCATATTGCGGACTGGACTGTGAAAAATGTGACGCATATCTTGCAACAATCAATAACGACCAAGCATTGCGTGCGAAAACCGCAAAGTTATGGGCTGAGTTAAATAATGCTCCCATTCTGCCCGAACATATTAACTGTGAAGGATGTCGTGTTGATGGGATGAAAACTGTATACTGTGATAATCTTTGCAATATTCGCCAGTGTGCATTGAAAAAAGGCGTAACAACATGCGGTAACTGCCCAGACTTAGCAAAATGTCAGATTGTAGAAGTGATTACATCAAACAATCCCGACGCTCTGAAAAATCTGGAAGGATAAACTATATAGTTTAACAATTTCCAGAGGGAAATTTTATTGAAATATCATACAAAAGCATATGGATACAATGGTTTAAACATAATAAAAAAGGGAACGAATCAAACTCCGTTCCCTTTAATTTTAACTACTGCTGTTCTTTCATACCGCAGCATTTTTTATATTTCTTGCCTGAGCCACACGGACACGGATCATTATCAGCTGGTTTCTTTTTAGTCATTCTGATACTTCCCGCATTAGGTGCGTCCGGTTTAGCAATCTGTTCACGCTGAATAGGAGCATTCTTCTGAATTCTTACTGTAAGCAGCATTCTGATCGTATCCTCACGGATTGATTCAACCATAGCGTCAAACATTTCAAAGCCTTCATACCTGTATTCAACAACCGGATTTTTCTGACCGAATGCACGAAGTCCGATACCCTTTTTCAATTCAGCCATATCGTCAATGTGATTCATCCACTTTGTATCAACAACCTTAAGAAGGATGACCCTTTCAAGCTCACGAATAAGCTGTCCGCCGAATTCTTCTTCCTTACGGGCGTAAATTGTTTTCATACGATCCTCAAGAAGTTCCACAATAGAATTTTTAGTAACATCATCAATCTGATTTTCATCATAATCCAGATCTTCATCATTAAGAACCCAACCCATAAAATGATCTTTCAGACCGATAATATTCCAGTTTTCTTTTTCCACATCGTCGACAAGATAATTATTAACAGAATCAACTGCAAGATCATGCATCATATTGAGAATATAATCATGCAGATCCTCGCCGTCAAGAACCTGTGAACGCTGATTATAGATAATCTCACGCTGCTTATTCAAAACGTCGTCATAGTTCAGAACATTCTTTCTGATACTAAAGTTTCTTCCTTCAACCTTCTTCTGTGATGATTCAATAATTCTTGTAAGCATCTTGCTTTCAATAGGCATATTTTCTTCCACATTAAGCGTATTCATCATGTTTTCAAGTCTGTCGCCGGCGAAAATACGCATAAGATCGTCCTCTACAGACAGGAAGAAACGGCTTTCGCCCTCATCGCCCTGACGTCCGGAACGTCCTCTGAGCTGATTATCAATACGTCTTGATTCATGGCGCTCAGTACCCAGAATATAAAGACCGCCTGCGGCTTTAACATCCTTAGCCTTTTCTTTTACCTCAGCATTGAATTTATCATAAAGTTCCTTGTAAACTACCCTGGCAGCTAAGATCTCCTCATCGTCAGTATCTGCAAAGCCTACAGCTTCATTGATAATATCTTCTTCGTATTCTCTCTTACGCATTTCAGCTTTAGCAAGAAATTCTGCATTACCGCCAAGCATAATATCAGTACCACGTCCTGCCATGTTTGTAGCAATCGTTACAGCACCCAGCTTACCTGCCTGAGCAACGATCTCAGCTTCCTTGGCATGATATTTAGCGTTCAGTACTTCGTGCTTTATGCCCTTTCTCTTCAGCATTGCCGAAAGAATTTCAGATTTTTCAATTGAAATCGTACCAACCAGTACGGGTTGTCCTTTTTTATGACATTCAACTATCTGATCAATAATTGCACTGAATTTTCCTGCTTCTGTTCTATAAACCTGATCTGAATGATCCACACGAATAACAGGTTTATTTGTAGGAATTGCAATAACGTCCAGCTTATAGATCTCCCTGAATTCGTCTTCTTCGGTCATAGCAGTACCTGTCATACCCGACAGCTTTTTATAAAGACGGAAATAATTCTGGAAAGTAATAGTTGCAAGTGTTTTTGATTCGTTAGCAATTTTAACGCCTTCTTTAGCCTCAATAGCCTGATGCAGACCGTCGTTGAAACGGCGTCCAAGCATAAGGCGTCCGGTAAATTCGTCAACGATTATTACTTCTCCGTCTTTTACAACATAATCTATATCTACATGCATAACTCCGTGAGCCTTCAGCGCCTGATTAATATGATGCAGCAGCGTCATATTATCTGGATCCATAAGGTTATCAACATTAAAATACTTTTCAGCTTTTTTAACGCCCGAACGTGTAATTGTAGCAGTTTTAGCCTTTTCATCTATAATATAATCAACATTTTCATTAATTTCGTCCTGATCCTGTTTATCATCAATTTCAACTACAGTTGTGGACACAAGATTCTTGACAAATTTATCAACAATATCGTAAAGCTCTGTAGACTTGTCCCCTTTACCGGAAATAATAAGCGGAGTTCTTGCTTCGTCAATAAGAATAGAGTCAACCTCGTCGACAATTGCAAAGTTAGGCTTTCTCTGTACTCTGTCCTTGGCATATATCACCATATTATCACGCAGATAATCAAAACCCAGCTCATTATTTGTAGCATATGTAACATCACAGTTGTATGCAGCACGGCGTTCTTCATTTGTCAGTCCATGAAGAATACAGCCGACAGTAAGTCCTAAAAATCTTAAAACCTTACCCATTTCATCGGACTGCGTTTTTGCAAGATAATCGTTAACAGTTACAACATGAACGCCTTTTCCAGAAAGAGCGTTAAGATAAGAAGCAACGCATGCAACAAGAGTTTTACCTTCACCGGTTTTCATTTCCGCAATACGTCCCTGATGAAGAACTATAGCACCGATAAGCTGTACTGGAAACGGTTTTTTACCCAAAACTCTATCTGCCGCTTCACGAACGGTAGCAAGCGCTTCCGGAAGGATCATATCAAGGTTCTCACCTGTTTCGAGCCTGTCCTTAAAATTCTGTGTCTGCGCTTTAAGTTCAGTATCAGACATTGCGGCATACTGATCTTCCAGTTTTAAAACACTTTCCTTAATAGGTTCTATTCTTGCAAGTTCCTTAGTACTGTAGGAGCCAAAAATTTTTCCAAAAATTCCCATTAACATTATCCGCCTTTACTAAAATTATATTTTACGCTGCCGCCAGAAACATGACCGGCACTGTTTTACAGTCATTATGTAACAAATCAACTGCAATTTAATACTCATATAATATTTTATAACAATTTCATATCTTTGTCAATAGGAATTTTGTTAAAAACAATTAAATATCATTTTAAATCATAGCAGCTGAAAACACTGTCAAGATGTTTTTCATCAGGTTTGACGGTAAATAAGCTTACCAGCGGAACTACAACAATTGAAAGAATCATTGTAATTGCGCCTGCATTTATAGGAGACGCAAGATTCAGTGGGAACGACGCAGCAGTCTTTGCAAGCTCAGGGAACCAGCCGAAGCCGAATAAAATCATATGTCCCACTGTCAGACCGATTCCCAGTACAAAGCTGGTCCAGACAGATGCTTTTGTAATTTTTTTGCTGAAAAGTCCGAACATAAAAGGCCCTAAAAATGCTCCTGCCAAAGCACCCCATGAATAAGACATAAGCGTTGAAATAGACGCATTTTTATTAAATGCAATTATAACAGAAATAATTAAAAATACCGCAATCAGCACACGCATTATAATTATTTCTTTTTTATCATCATGTTTTTTCATTTTAGGCTTAATAAAGTCTATAGTAAGCGTAGAGCTTGATGTAAGAACCAGCGAAGATAGTGTGGACATGGAAGCTGACAGCACCAGTACCACCACAAGACCGATAAGCAGATCTGGCAGAGCCGCTTTGAGTACCGCCGGGATCATTGCGTCAAATTCGGGTTTTCCGTTGGAGTTAACGCCGATTAAAGATTTTGAAGTATCTGAACTGTCAAGAGTACAGAATAGTCTGTCAAAACCGCCCAGAAGATAAGAACCACCCGCAACAACAAGAGCAAAAAGCGTTGAAATAATAGTTCCCTTTTTTATTGAACCTTCATCTTTAATTGCATAAAATTTATGTATCATCTGAGGAAGTCCCCATGTGCCCAGAGACGTCAATATAATAACTCCCAACAGGTTTATAGGATCAGGTCCGAATAGCTTGTCGAAGCCGCCGCCGTCGGCTTCGATCTCACCCAGCTTAGCGATTGATTCTGTAAAACCGCCCTGATTGTTTACCGTACAGACTACAACAGCTATAATCCCTGCAAGCATAACTATTCCCTGAACAAAATCGTTTATTGCCGTCGCAGCATATCCCCCAAGAATTACATATATTGCAGTAATTATCGCCATAGCAATAATAAAAATTTTATATGATCCCTCTGAATCAAGATTAAACGCCATGTTAAACAGTCTCGACAACCCATTGTAAACCGACGCTGTATAAGGAATCAGAAAAATAAATACAATAAGTGCGGAAGCAATTTTCAACCCCTTAGAATCAAAACGTTTTTCAAAAAATTCCGGCATTGTTTTAGCATTTAAATGATTAGACATAATTCTTGTTCTTTTGCCCAGAACCATCCACGCAAGAGCGCTTCCTATCAGCGCATTACCTACGCCTATCCATGCCGCAGATACGCCGTAGCTCCAGCCGAACTGTCCGGCATAGCCTATAAAAACTACAGCTGAAAAGTAAGAAGTACCGTAAGCAAACGCTGTAAGCCATGAACCTACATTTCTTCCTCCCAGAACAAAATCATTTACGGATTTTGTTTTTTTGGTTGTGTAAAGTCCTATGCCCATCATTACAGCTATGTAAATTACAAGCATACTAATTGTTAAAGCAGTCGTCATATTTTTATCTCCTTTATAAGTTTGTGGCTTTAAACCAGTAAAGCATTAATTATTTTACCAGTTTTTCTGATATTTGTCAATATATTTTCTTTGTTTTAGCAGAAAAATAAATGTTGAAGTCAGAGAAAACATTTGGTATAATAAATACATACTGATTTTAATTAAATAACTGGAGAATTATATAATGAAAATGAAAAAAAACGAATTGCAGAGCTTTGATGAAAAAACCTGCGGTTCTGTAATGTTTACAAGAGAAAACGGTATAAAGAAATATCTGCTAATAAAAAACGACAGCGGTCATATAGGCTTTCCGAAGGGACATGTTGAATACGGTGAAAGCGAAGCCGAAACTGCTGAAAGAGAAGTTTTTGAAGAAACCGGACTGAAAATTAAAATAAATACCGATACCCGTCAGGAATACACTTATGAAAATAAAGATTCCATAGTAAAAAACTGCATTTATTTCTGCAGCGAATTTAAAAATCAAACAATAAAATTACAGCAGGAGGAAATCTCGCAAAGCTGGCTGGTTGAGTACGATAAAGCAATGATGCTTTTAAATTATCCTCAGGATAAAATCATTCTTGAAAAGGCGGACAAAATGTATGACTAAAAAAGAAAAAGCACTGCTTGCCTGTGAAGCGCTTGAAAAAATCTATCCGGACGTTGAATGCTCCTTAAATTTTACCAAACCGTATGAGCTTATGATCGCAACCAGGCTTTCCGCACAGTGTACCGACGCCAGAGTAAATATCGTGACTGAAACTCTTTTTAAAAAATACCCCACTCTGGAATCCTTTGCCGAAGCTGATTTATCAGAGCTTGAGGAAGTCGTAAAGCCATGCGGATTTTATCATACCAAAGCTAAAAGCATAAAAGAAATGGCAAATCAGCTTATCAATGATTTCGGCGGAGAAATTCCGCAGACTATGGAAGAACTTCTTACTATTTCCGGCATCGGACGCAAAACAGCAAATCTTTTGCTTGGGGATATTTACGGAAAGCCGTCTATTGTTACCGACACACATTTCATTAGAATAACCGGACGGCTGGGTCTTACAAAAAATACAGAGCCTAAAAAAGTCGAAATGGATCTGGTAAAATTGATTCCGCCTGAAATTTCATCTCATTTCTGTCATCAGGTAGTACAGTTCGGGAGAGATATCTGCAAAGCAAGAAAACCGGAATGCTCACAGTGCCCTTGCAGCGAGTTTTGTCAGTATTACAGCAAATTGAAAAAATAACTTGTTGACAATATGCATGAATCCTGTTAAAATATAATTTATAAAATGTAAAGGGGGAATTTTTTTGTTTGGATATATCCGCCCCTTTAAACCGTATATGCGATTCTATGAATTTGAAATTTATAATGCATTCTATTGCGGATTATGCAAAAATCTCGGAAAAAATTACGGTCAGATTTATCGTCTTATGCTAAGCTATGATTTTGCTTTTCTTGGTATTCTTCATAATGCCGTAAACAATACGTGCAATAAAATAGAACGTCAGCACTGCATTATTCATCCGTTAAGCAAAAAAGCCTGTATATGCTGCGTCAGTAATCTGGACTACACCGCTTCTGCGGCAGTTATATCCATTTACCATAAAATCTGCGATACCATAATTGATAGTAACTTTATTATATCGGCATTTTTCAGAATAGTAAGATTTATACTGAAACCGGGATATAAAAAAGCTAAGTTAAAATATCCAAATTTGTGCAGCGGTATTGAATTTTATATGTCGGAACAGTCCAGAATAGAAAATGAACAATGTACCTCCATAGACCATGCCTGCGAACCTACCGCACAAATAATGTCTCTTATTGCGCAAGGCATATCTGAAAATCCGGAGGACAAGAAGTATCTTTCAGGACTAGGATACCATTTAGGAAGGTTCACATACATTGCCGACGCTTCTGATGATTTGGAAAAAGATATAAAAAACGGCAACTATAATCCCCTGTTTCTTAATTTTCAAGATATTGAGGAAGCCAAAAAATTTGCTGAGGAAAATATAAATATGTCAGTGGGAATGATTGCTGAATTTTACAGTAAAATAAATATTCATAAATTTAAAGAAATAATAGATAATATAATATATCTTGGATTGCCAAATTATAAATTGACCAATAAAAAAGAACGTAAAAAATTTAAAAATAATCTAACTGAGGTCTAATATTATTAAGAACGGAGCTATCAATGACGAATCCATATGAAATTTTAGGTGTAAAATCTGATGCCGGCAAGTCGGAAATAGACGCCGCATACAACCGTCTTATTACCGAATATAAAAATTCAGGCAGTTCAGATAAAATACAGGAGCTTACAACAGCTTATAATCAGGCTGTAAACCAGTATAATGAAAGTATAGTTCTTGGAAATACCGTTTCTCAGACCATTAATCCTTACTACGCCCCGTCTGACAGCGTCAATATAAATGTACATAAAGTCTCTGACAAATCGAATAATTATTGTTCTTCTGAAAATAATACTGATGATAAAAAATCAGAATGTCAAAATTCAGAAAACGTAAATGTTTATACTAATGATGTTTTCGGTTCTGTCAGGCAATTTATTGATATGGAACGGTATATTGAAGCTGAAAATCTTCTCAACAGCATAAACTATAAGGATACCGCTTTATGGCATTATCTTTACGGTAAAATGTGTTACGGCAGAGGATGGATGAATCAGGCAGCAGTACATTTCCAGAGAGCATATACACTGGAACCTTCAAACCAGCAATACAGGGAGGAAAATATGCGGATTAATAATATGAAATTAAACTCCTCTAAAGTTCCGAAAGCAGTTATAGCCGGAGGTATCGCAGTATGTGCACTGAGAATATGCTATTATACCTCTCCCATATTAATAAATTTTTGTGACGATTTATAAAAAAATAAAAGGTAAGCCTACGACCGTAAACAGAGGCAGAACTGGAGATAAAAAATGACAGATCCATATAAAGTATTAGGAATTTCACCGCAGGCAAGTGATGAAGAAGTAAAAACCGCTTACAGAAAGTTGTCTCAGCAATATCACCCTGACCATCATGCGGACAGCGTCATGGAAGAAATAGCAAATCAAAAAATGGCAGAAATTAATGCGGCATACGATCAGATAATGAATATGAGGCGAAGCGGAACTACTTATCAAAACTCAAATTCATCTTATACCGATATCAGAAGCATGATCGAAAACGGTAATTATACTGCTGCGGACAATATTCTGGAACAAAACAGAAACGATGCAAATGCAGAATGGAACTTTCTCAAAGGTACGGTATGCCTTTCAAGAGGTTGGCTGAACGACGCATATTCTTACTTTGAAAAGGCAGTCAGAATTGAACCCTCAAACCGTGAATATCAGGCGGCGTACACGCAGATGCAAAGCAAAAGGAACGGACAGATGTACGGTAATCCGTACAACACAGCCGGAAATAATACCAACAGCACAGCCAACACTTTATGCAATCTGTGCCAATGCATGATATGCGCCGACTGTCTGTGCGACTGTTTTTAATATTATGAATAACGTAAGCTATAAAGTTGCTTTGGGTGGAGTGATTTCGTCACTATGCCTTCTTGCAATGTTTCTAACAAGTGTTGCTCCGTTTCTGTATCTCACGCTTCCAATGATTGCCGGCGCTTTGATAACAATCATTGTAGTAGAAGTAAATATGTCATGGGCGTTTCTGACATATGTCGCAGTTAGTCTGCTTTCAATATTTGTTACTCCTAATAAGGAAGCCGCAGTAATTTTTATTCTTTTTTTCGGACATTATCCTATAATAAAGCAAAAACTTGAAAGTATTCATACCAAATTATTAAAATGGATACTGAAATTTATTATATTTAATATTTGCATTGTAATTGATTATCAGATTACACTGCATCTTCTGGGAATAGACGATTTTGCAGATGATTTTGCAATGTTTGGTAAATTCGGGATTTATATACTCTGGTTTTTAACAAATATTATTTTTATTGTCTATGACTATGCTTTAAGCGGCTGTATCGAAATGTACATAAAATATCTTAAACCAAAAATATTTGGAAACAAACCAAAATAAAAACATACCGCAGTGGAAACAGACTCCACTGCGGTATGTTTTTATATAATTTTCCTTTTTAATATAATTAAATCAAAAATATTCAATTTGCTATCCTTATATAAATCATACTTTATAAATTCTTCTTCCATTAAATTCCCTGATTTTACTAGCCATTTCTGAAATTTTACTATATCTGATACCGTTATAACAATTGGCTTTTCTCCTAATGATTCAAAATTTTTGTCATATTTTTCTGCATATTCCTGAGCTGTTGAATTTTCATATCCATAAATTGTACCTTTGAAAAAATAATTACCATTTTGATCAGCCATTGTATATATTGTTTCCTGACTGTCAGCAATTTCACATTTAGGATTTTCTATTGTTATATTTTTTAGATCTGTGCACCACATAAATGCACTCTCTCCTATACTAATTACACTATCGGGTATTGTTATACTTACCAAACTTGTACCAGCGAATGCACTGTTTCCAATTGATATAACGCTGTCTGGAATTTCTATACTTGTCAAGTTACAATAAGAAAATGTTTTGTCACCAATTGATGTAATTCCCTCTGGTATCGTTATGCTTTCCAGGATATCGCAATAATAAAATGCACCGTTTCCAATTGATGCAACACTGTCTGGAATTGTTATGCTTGTCAAGCTTGTACAATACTCTAATGCATAATTTCCAATTGACGTAACACTATTTGGAATTGTTATACTTGTCAAACTTGTACAATACCCAAATGCGTTAACTCCTATTGATGTAACCCTGTCTGGGATTGATATGCTTGTTAAGTTTTTGCAATAAAAAAATGCAAGATCTCCAATCGAAGTAACACTTTCCGGGATTGTTATGCTTGTTAAATTTTCACAGCCATAAAATGCTTCCTCAATTATTGTAACCGGAAGTCCTTTTATTTTGCTCGGAATTTCAACTTCTGTTACCGATTGATCACAATCGGTAATTTTAACATAATCAAAAACTCCGTCCATGTCTTCATCAACAGTAACATAAGTCATACTATCATATATTCCCTCATCTGCTTCAACAATGAAGGATTGTCCCCCGGCAAAGGCTGCCAAAACCAATGCCAATGCAGCTGCTGAACTCAAAAGTTTTCTTACAATATTCAACAATAATCACCATACCTTCATATTTATACTGATATTTTACCATACATGTTTATTTATGTCAATAAAATATATTTCAAGATTTCTTCACCCATAAAATCTAAACCGCATATTATATAAAAGAAAATCTAATGGGAAACGAGGGCTTGTTATGAATAAGGAAAATGTATTTCTGGTAGTAGGCGGAGATTTGCGTCAGGTCTATACTGCAAAAAAACTGGCTGAAAATAATAAGGTATACGCTGCAGGATTTGACAATAACATTATAGGCGACATCAATGTAATACATGTTGATCACAAACTGGAACTTCCGGAAATTGCAGATTATATAATTCTTCCTCTGCCTGCATCACAAAACGGAGTTTTTGTAAATGCGCCGTTTTGCAGAAACAATATTCCCCTGACAAGTCTGGCTCCGCTTCTTAAATGCGACGGAATAATTTTCGGCGGAAAAATTGACCCTTCAACCATGAAGATTTTCAATAAATGCGGAATTAAGACAGTTGATTATTTTGAAAGAGAAGAGCTTAATGTCCTGAATGCAGTTCCTACAGCAGAAGGCGCTGTTCAGATTGCTATGGAAGAAATGGCTTCTACTATATATGGTCAAAAGGTACTGATAACCGGTTTCGGAAGAATTTCAAAAGTACTTATAAAGATACTAAACGGATTAGGCGCTGATATCACAGTTACAGCAAGAAAATATTCTGATTTGTCATGGGCTGAAATTTACGGCTGCAAAACCGTTCATACATCGGCTCTTGAAAATATTATCGGAGAATATGACTTGATTTTCAATACTGTTCCGGCTGTAATACTAAACGAAAAATGCCTGAACCAAATAAAAAATGATGCCCTTATAATAGATCTTGCTTCAAAACCGGGAGGCGTTGATTTTGATACTGCCGGAAAGCTTGGACTGAAAGTCGTTTGGGCGTTATCACTGCCCGGAAAAATTGCGCCTGTTACCTCCGGAGAAATAATCGCCTGTACTATCCTTAACATCCTGAAGGAGAGGAGATACACGGATGACTGACCTTTCAAATGTTAAAATCGGTTTTGCAGTAACAGGTTCATTCTGTACATTTGAAAAAGCATTTGCAGAAGCTGAAAAACTAAGAAAAGCCGGTGCAGAGCTTATCCCTGTTATGTCTTATAACGCTTCTTCAATTGATTCAAGATTCGGAGAAGCTGTAAATAACATAAAAAAACTCGAAAATATCTGCGGACGAAAAGTTATTAATACAATTGACGGCGCAGAACCTATCGGTCCCCAAAAAATGACTGATATTATAGTTGTCTGTCCATGCACCGGTAATACATGTGCAAAGCTTGCCATGAGTATTACAGATACACCTGTTACAATGGCAGTAAAATCTCATATCAGAAACGGCAAACCGGTAGTTATTGCACTTGCATCAAACGATTCATTAGCCGGTTCAATGAAAAATATAGGACATCTGATGAATATGAAAAATTATTATTTTGTTCCCGTTTATCAGGACGACTATCATAAAAAGCCAACCTCGGCAGTTTGTGATTTTTCAAGACTTGAAGAAACAATAATTAATGCTCTTAATCAAAAACAAATCCAGCCAATATTATGCTGAATATATTAATATGAAAATAATTTCTGACCGGTATTTATTATATCGGTCAGAAATCAATTTATAAACATATTATACAAAAAAATATTAATAGTATTGTTTTTTTGAAAAATATGATAAAAAATACTTGATTTTCTTATAATTATAAGTTATAATGGAATAAGAAAAAAATTTTAAAAAAGAGATCAGAGAATTTAGGATGACAACAAAAAAATATTATGGTATTTTATTACCGCCTGTTATAACTTTATGTTTAATAGGTTTTTTCTTTATGTTTTTCGGGATTTTTCCATTTGGAAATAAAACTGTATCATGGTGCGACATGAACCAGCAGACCATACCTTTATTGATGGATTTAAAAGATATTCTTGAAGGTAAAAGCAGTATTTTTTACAGTACGGGAAATGCCGGAGGAATGAATTTCTGGGGCGTGTTTCTCTTTTTTATAGCCAGTCCGTTTTATCTGCTGGTAATATTTATTGAAAAATCTCACTTGATTTATTTTGTAAATATATTGTTTGCTGTCAAGCTTACAGTATCTTCTATAACAGCAGCAATTTATTTTAAATATTCACATAAAAAACTTAAAACCGGTTACGTTGTTATACTAAGCGTCATGTACGCTCTCTGCGGTTATGGCATAATGTATTATCAAACCTTGGTATGGCTTGATATAATGTACCTTTTTCCTCTGCTCGTTATGTCAATTGAAAAGATGTGCACACAAAACAAATCAGCAATGTACTGTGCAGTTCTTTCTCTTATGGTAGCGATCAATTATTACTTATCTTTTATGATCGTTATTTACATTATGATTTCAGTTCCGCTGTTTATTTATATCAGATGCAGATCAAATCAGCGTAAAAAAGCTGCGTTTTCTTTTATATCCTCAAGCTTTATTTCTCTGCTGATCACTGCTCCGGTATGGCTGTGTTCATTCCTTCAGATTTCAGAATCTGCAAGAGGCGGCAATACTATTTCAGGAATTATGTATGATAATATGTTTAAAAATACAGGAAATAAGCTGTCTGTTATAATGTGTACCGCTTTGTGTGCCGCTGTAATTCCTTTTTTTATTAAAAATAAAATTACCAGAAAAAAAAGCGTACAATATAATCTTATTTTACTGGCGTTTATGACGGCTCCTGTGTTTCTGGATCCAATAAATAAGATGTGGCATACAGGAAGCTATCAATGCTTTCCGCTTAGATATGGATTTATAATTATTTTCACATTGCTTACTCTGTCAGCCCATTACTTTGAGTCGATCGGCGAATACGGTAAAACATCATACGGTTTCGCCGTTATTCTGATTATTCTTGTATTAAGCTTTTTTGCCGTCAGCGTATACACTGTAAAAACTAAAAAAAATACGCTGACAAGCTATGTTAATATATTGCATATCAGTAAAGATTCTCTGAAAATCCTTATAACTCTTGCTGTTTTTGCATGCTTGATTTATATTATAAGCATAATTACAGTACGGCAAAAGCTTCTGAGTTATAAAATGTTTTGTCTGATTATATCCGGCGTATTTATAACTGAATTTTCAATAAGCGCATCAGTTAATATCGGATATGCCGTAAACGACGGTGAAATTTTTACAAGCAGCGCAAGCCTTGAAAATAAAACCGCTCAAGAACCATATTACAGAACAAAAACCGAAAAAAAGTATCTCCATGTAAATATGATAGGCGGACTGGGTTATAATTCCATATCCCATTATACTTCCCTTACTTCAGAACAGTACATGTATGCTATGAAAAAACTTGGCTATTCATCATATTGGATGGAAGTGGGTTCAAACGGAGGAACAATTCTTACAGACGCTTTACTTTCCATAAAGTATTCCATAGGAGAATATTTTGGTTTTAACTCCTGCCAAAGCATTATTAAAACCGACAGTAAGCTTAAAATAGCTGAAAACAAGATATGTTGTCCTATAGGAATTCTTAGCAATACGGCTCCTGAAAAAATGAGTGATCTGGATTTTGACGACAGGTTTTCCGTCCAGAGCGAGCTTGCAGAAAGACTTCTCGGCAGTGATGAAATGCTGCATAAATATAACAGCTCATATATAGCTGACGGTACCGTTAAATACAAAAACGGAAAATATATAATAACAGCTGCCGAACCTGATAAAGCTCTTTGTCAGATAAGATACTCACTTAATATAAAAGAAAATCAAATACTGTATTTTGACGTATTTGACAGGCTCAGCAACAACATTTCCGAAAATTATTATGAATCTGTTAAGGTTTACGTAAACGGTAACTGTATCACATCAAGTTACCCTTCGCAAAAAAATAACGGTATTTTAAAGCTTGGAGAATTTAATAATGAAAGTGTCGAAATAATAATTATAATGACAAAAGATATTGCTGTTAAATCATTCGGCGTTTTCGGCATTGAAACTGAAACGTTTAAGTATTACACAGATAAATTACAGGGATGCGATTTTTATTCCCATGGCAGATTTATTACCGCAAATCTTAATGCTGAACATGAAAGCTATTTATATATGGCTATTCCCTATGACAAAGGTCTTACTGCTTATATAAACGGCAAAAAAACAACTCTTTATAAAGTAAACGACAGTTTTTGCGCAGTTAAGCTGCGATCGGGAAAAAACAGTATTAAGCTTTCATTTATGCCGTCTGGAATGGTTATCAGTCTTATGATGCTTATAGCAGGAATTGTAACTACTATAGTGTGGAAACTTAAGCTGTCTCGTCTTTCAAGACCAAGGCAAATATTATGCAAATTGTCTTCATTATTTTGTATTATTTGCTTTACAGGAACTTTTATATTTATTTACATTATACCTACGGCTTTACGTTTAGCTGTGTGGATTTCTGATTTGATTTCAAAATAAGCTGTTATATAATTTGTCCTCTCATAATTATATCAGCTGTGAAATATAAAAAATAAGAAAAAAGGTGGTAAATTAAATGGAATTACAAGGTATCAGTAAACTGGATTTGAAAAAAAGAAACCGAATGCAAATTTTAAGAGTTATCAGAGAATCGGGTCCTATTTCCAGAGTCGATATTGCAAGTTCTATGAAAATCACAAGAGCAGCAGTTACGATAATAACAAATGAAATGATCAATGAAGGCGTACTTTACGAAGTCGGCGAAGCGCCTGTTTCATTGGAAAATCTTCAGAAGGGCAGACGAAAGATTCTGATCGATATCAACGAAAATTTTAAGTTTGCATTCGGAGCTTCCATAAGTGATGAATTGATCTGTGTAGGTCTAACAAATCTGAACGGTAAAATCATGGATAAAACCAACACTAAAATTACTGAGAATATGACTGCTGAAGATATTCTTGAATATATAACTGCAGCATGCAAAAATATTATGCAGAACAGCTGTCTTGACTCTTCTCAAATTATTGGTCTTGGACTTGGAATACAAACAGATATGTGCAGTAAAATGAAAGTATATTTTAAAGACGGAAAACTCGATTATACTCCGGTTACTGAAGTATTATCAGATAAACTTGGCTTCGATGTTATCTGCGCTAATCTTTCAAGCGTTCTTGCACTGGCAAACCAAATGCAGGATGTTAAAGATCGCAAGGGTAACTATGCTTTCATTCAGCTTGGAAAACATGTAAATCTCTCTATACTCCTTGAAAATGAAATAATGAATGAGAATGTTTATTATACCAATCATGTTGAAAATATGATCGTTAATCCGGGCGGAAGAAAAATTGACGGATATCCTGACGGCTCCGTCAAGGCTGAACTGACATACGATGCAATAATTAACAAATACCGTGAAATTTATTCAAAGGAAAATACTCCGATTCTCTGGGAAATAACAAACGGTGATGCAAACAAAATATATTACAAAACCCTATGTGCGGCAGCCGCTAAAGGTGATGCAAAAATGCTTGAAGTTTTAGACGGAATACTTGGATGCCTGGCAGTACTTATTAATAATATTTCAACTGCATTTTTTACAAGAAGTACAATACTCCATGGTTTCAATATGAATGACTGGATGTTCGAATATTTTAAAAAACACCTTATAAACTACTGCGGTGAAGAAACAGCAAAAAAAGTACGGTTAAGCTGCGTTGAAGAAAATCTTGAATTCAAAGGCGGAAACTGTATAGTAATAGCAGAAAACTTTTATAACAAAGGCGGTTTGTACGAAGAATAAACAAAAAATTAAAGCAGCTCAGATTAACTAAGCTGCTTTTTTATCAATAATCTTTGACTATTATTTCCGAAAATCTTGAAATTTATTGAAAATATGATATAATATAAAGAAGTAATGATATAAAGGGGTGAATTACATGAGTGAAACCATTACTTATTTGATTAAATTCTGCGCAATGTTTTTTCTTATATTGCTGCTAATCTTTATACTAGCAGTAGTAACACCGAAGCTTGCATCAAAAATTGATAAACTTATTTCCAGAATCATTAAACCAAAACCCGAAAGGGTGGATGATAATATATATAAAGTTAAAAGTATTTATGATATACCTGAAAAAAAAGACACTGTTGAAAAAAATAATGAAAACGGAGATATTGAAAATGGCAAAGAATAATTCAAAAATGGTTGAAGCAATTACTCCTATGGATGAGGATTTTGCAAAATGGTACACCGATATTGTAAAAAAAGCTGAGCTTATTGAATATACCAGCGTTAAAGGCTGTATGGTCATCAGACCATATGCTTATGCAATCTGGGAAAATATTCAGAAAATACTTGATGGAATGTTTAAAGAAACCGGTCATGAAAATGTGTGCATGCCTATGTTCATTCCCGAAAGTCTTTTACAGAAGGAAAAAGATCATGTAGAAGGATTTGCACCTGAAGTTGCATGGGTCACATACGGCGGAAGTGAAAAGCTTGAAGACAGACTTTGCGTTCGTCCTACTTCTGAAACACTTTTCTGTGAACATTATTCACACATTATTCACTCTTACCGTGATCTGCCAAAATTATATAATCAATGGGTAAGCGTTGTAAGATGGGAAAAGACAACACGTCCTTTCCTTCGTTCAAGAGAGTTTTTATGGCAGGAAGGACACACCATTCATGCTACGGCAAAAGAAGCTATTGAAGAAACAGAAAGAATGCTTAATGTGTATGCAGACTTCTGTGAAAAAAGTCTTGCAATGCCTGTAGTTAAAGGTAAGAAAACTGAAAGCGACAAATTTGCAGGTGCTGTTTCAACTTATGCAATTGAAGCTCTTATGCATGACGGTAAAGCTCTTCAGGCAGGTACGTCACATTATTTTGGAGACGGTTTTGCAAAAGCTTTTGATATTGAATACACTGATAAAGAAAATAAAAAAGTATTTCCTCATCAGACAAGCTGGGGCGTTACTACACGTCTTATAGGTGCAATAATAATGACTCACGGCGACGACAGCGGACTTGTACTTCCTCCTGCCATAGCTCCTATACAGGCAGTTATTGTTCCGATAGCTCAGCATAAAGAAGGAGTACTTGACAAGGCTAATGAGCTTCTGGAAAGTCTTAAAGCTTGCGGTATACGTGCAAAGCTTGACGACAGCGATAATTCACCGGGCTGGAAATTTGCAGAGTATGAAATGAAAGGAGTACCTGTCAGAATTGAAATAGGCCCTAAGGACATTGAAAATAACCAGTGTGTTATTGTAACACGCCATAATCGTGAAAAGACAATTGTCTCCATTGAAAATCTGTCTGATATATTCTGTAAAGCTGTTTCCGATAAGCTTCAGGAGGTTCACGACGGAATGTATCAAAAGGCTCTTGAAAACAGAAAAAAGAAAACCTACTCATGCACTACAATTGAAGAAATTATTAGCGCTCTTGAACAAAACGGAGACGGCTTTATCAAAGCAATGTGGTGCGGAGACGAAGCTTGCGAAGACGCTGTTAAGGAAAAAACCGGCGTTGGTTCACGCTGTATTCCTTTTGAACAGGAAAACCTCTCTGACAAATGCGTTTGCTGCGGAAAGCCTGCTAAATGTATGGTATACTGGGGCAAAGCTTATTAAATAAAAAAGAACCTGTACTTACATAAATTTTTGTGCAGGTTCTTTATATAAAAAGAAATAATCCCCTGAATACATATTCAGGGGATTATCTTTTGAGCAGATTTATTCAATTGAATACTCCAAATAAATCATTCACCAGTATAATTTAATATTTTATGAATACCCTCTGTAATAGACAGATATTCTCCATAAATAGCATCAAGATATTCAATACCAGCTTGCTCAATGTGGTAATAAACTCTAACACGACGTTTACCAATTAATTCTTTTCTGTCAGAAATCATTCCTTTATCAATCAAACGATAAAGACTTGGGTACATCGTGCCTTCCTTCAAAATAAACAGACCTTCGCTGCGCTTTTCAAGTTCTTGAGTCAACTGATATCCATACATGTCATCTTCTTTTAACAGATGGAGAATAAGCAATTCAGTCATACCACGTTTTAAATTTTCTTGTATCTTCACAATATCACCTCTATATAATATTAAACCATAAAAATTGATTTTTGTCAATAGCTATTTTAAAAAAATAGTATATTTTTTTATGATTTTGTTTTTTTTTAAAGAATAAATTATTTTTATTCAATAATAAAATTAATTTCTCCCATACTGCAATCTGTTTTAAAATAATATTTTCCGTCTTTATTTTGAGGATTTTCTATATTATTAACACTAACATTGCCTTTGAGAACATTAAAATTATAATCAGATTCGTTACCGTATAAGGTAGCGTTAACATCGCCCATACTGCACACTATGCTGCAATTGCCTTTAATAATACCCGAAAGCGTCAGGTCACAAAATTTGTTTTCTATCTTCACTGATTCACTTACAAAATTACAAAACTCTGCATCTCCGGATCTCAGCGTCAAATCAGCTGCAGCAGCGTCAACATTCATACAGCTTATGCCTCCCCCCTTATTGTCGATTTTAACATAATCACAGGTAAGATTAGTAATATTACTGCTGCCTGTTCCGCAGTCTATAAATATTCTTTCTGCCGTAATATAGCTTAATTCAGATGAACCGTATCTGCTGTTTATCTGAACATCTTTAAAGTTAAGCGAAGCGGGTATATAAATATTTATTTTCCCTTGCTTATGAAGAAAGCCGGGTATAAATGTTGTCTGATACCATTTTTTAGTCTCATATCTGAGTTTAAAAGTATTATTAGTAGTAGAATAATCCAGAAATTGCTTTGAAATATTGTCCGCCTTAATATTAAATTCCTCAACATCATTAGTACAAACTATATTTATATCAGCCAAAGAAACATTTATATCAAGATTAAAGACTCCGGAAGAAGGAACATTTGCTTCAAAATCAGTCAGTTCCAAGGATTTCACATAATCTCCCTTTGCTCCCATAGCAAGTCCTATAACAGCAAGAACAATGCCAACAACTAAAACAGCGGAGGGAATTATTACTTTTAATTTCTTTTTTATTTTCATACCTTAACCGCCTTTCTGCCAATTAATTTATTAAATAATAAAATAAGACTTTTAACAGTTAATTTGAAAATATAAAAAACCAAATTCATCACCGGAACAAATAAAAGTACAGCCGCACTAGCCATCACCATTCCGGTTCCCATAAAAAATAAACCCACTGAAGTATTATTGCTTATGTAAGGTATGCTCATACAAAATAAAACAATTCCTGCAACTGCCATAAGCAGAAGTATTCCGGCGGCAGCTATAAAGAGTGCAGTAGCTGCTAACGCAATGATCAGCGTGACTCCTCCCCACACAGGAAATAGCAGTATTGTCATTAATAAAGCTGTTCTCCTCTGAGATTTAGTCATTTTCCCTTTAGCTTTTTTTACATTTGACCTTGTCTGATTAAGCATACCTGAAATAGTATTCTTATTCTTTAAAATTTTTTCTGCCAGTTCTTTGGGACTTCCAAGATTTTTAATAACATTATATTCGTTTTCGGGTCCGGCGTCAGTAAAATATTTATCATAATACCTCAGAGCTGCATTACGCTCCTTTGCCGGAAGCGGATGAAGATAAGCTTTAAGTTTTGAAAGATAATCATACTTTGTCATTTTACGCTGTTTCTCCCTTGTTATATATGTTCTATCTATTATATATTATTCTTCGCCATAATGAATATCATAACATCTAAGATTTATCCGCACAATGCATATACATACATTTCACATGACATTACACAATACCAATTTATATTATATACCAAATAAATAAAAAAGTCAACGAGCAAAAATAAAACTTTTATAAATTTATATCCAAAGACAATATCCTGCACCTCTCAGGCGGCAAATATCTTTAAATTCTTGGAAACGGTTCACTGAATCTGTTTCATAAACAGTATGATTTTTCACAGCAGAAATTTGAAACAAAAAAGCGGACAAACTGTCCGCTTGCTTATCCGCATAATACCTTTTTACTATTGTTTATAAATTTCAACTGTACAATTTAATGCTTCCTCACCATGTGGTTTTATCTGTATCAATTGATTCCGGTATTCTATAAGATTCTCTTTCTTCAGATACTGAACTCTGTTTTTTATAAACACTGGAGCTATTCCCAAAACATTAGAAATATTTTTAACGGAAAGATACTCGTTTTTAAATTCCAAAGCTGCTTTAAGTATAAAATAATCCAGAATATTTATGTTATTTTCATTATTACCGTATTCTGTTTCATCATTATAATTCTGATAAATTGAAGATTCATATGCCGATGTTTCGAAATTATTATCATTACTATCAGAATTAACATATAATTCAGGCAGATCTTCAGCGTTTTTCAGTCCGTCCAGCTTTTTAATTATATTATAAACAGTTTCAAACATTTTAGATGTTTCATTATTACCTGATTTAATAAAGTTATCCGAACTTCCTACAATAATTAAAAGTTCCTTAGCTCTTGACAAAGCCACATTAATTCTGCGACTGTCTCTGGCAAAACCTATGGCGTGCTCATTATTATTTCTAGCAAAGCTTATTAAAATTATATCTTCTTCCATACCCTGAAAACGGTCCACTGAACCAATTCTCAAAGTTATATGTCCGAATCGCTTATAATAACCGTTATTAATCAGTTTTTCCTCAATAAGCTTGACTTGAGCATCATAAAAGGTAATAATACCTATACTTTTATGTGAATTGTTATCGGTCAGATTCTTTTCTAATAAACATAGGATTTTTTTAATGCATTCAGCTTCAAACTCATTAGAATAACTTTTATTATTTTTCTTTTCATAATACTTTTCTATATTAGGCACGTCATACCAAATCACATGATTGTCAGCATTGATCCCACGTCCCTGACAGCAATGCCGTTTAAATTCAGACGCAGGCGATTCCAGTCTTCCAGCGTCTGTATTTACATAAAACTGATTTATCAGCGCCGCAATATCCTTATGCATACGATATTGCCTGAAAAGCATAGTTCTCATATCTGTTCCGGACTTTTCATAGAGTTCTTCAAACAAACTTACTTTAATAAGCTTTTTCAGCTGATCATCATCTTCTTCAATTTCATCGTATGCATTCTGGTCAATAAACGGCGGAAGCTGTTTATGGTCTCCAACTAAAATAATTTTCCTGCCTTTAAGCATAGGGAGTATAATATCAGGAGGAGTACTTTTACTTGCTTCGTCAATTATCACCACGTCAAAAGACGGATAATTTTCATTAAAGTCCTTTGTACCGCTTTGTATACACGTAATTCCTATAACGTTTGCATTTTCAATGTAAAGTTTTTTCAATTCGCTGTAGTTATTTGAGCTTTCGTCTGAAATCCTGTTTCTCCATTCATCAAGCAGCTTCTTCCATTTTTTATATCGGTTATATCTAATACTGTAATATCTGTTTACATTATATTCAAGTTCGTCAAGATTAATTTTCTCAAAATCAAAGTTCTTTAATGCGGCAGAATAAAAATCATCCTTTATATGTTCTTTAAAATACTCAACCGAATACTTATAATCCCGAACTGCATTCATACAATCATTATATATCTTTTCATACTTACCTTTAAAGCTGTAGTATTGAGCGTCATAATCCTCTCCCAATGCATCAAGGCAAAAGTGAAAGGACTCAACATTATCTGTAAATTCCCTATCAGTTTTTAAATTATAAATTTTGTCACATATTCTTATTGTTTTAAGCTGAATGCTCATTATTAGATTTTCAGCACGTCTATAATAAATCGCAGCAACCTGATTCCATTTATGACCGAATATAAGTCTTTTTATTCCGTAAGGTTCAGAATCAAGTATTCTTTCCCCCTCTTCATAAAGAGACTGAACCATTTCTCTGTCGGCATAATAAAAAACCCCCTCATAGGCAGTACGTTCAATTATTCTGCTGCTGACCGTCTCTGTTATATAACGGAACTGAGAAACGAATTTTTCAGTATATTCATTATAAAATTTCATATCAGCTTCATACTCACGAATCATATCCAAATCCGCTTTAATATCCATATATTTATCTTCTAAATCATTATAAATACTGTTAGGCAATTTAAAATCAGGAGGATAACAATCCCTTGCTTTATTTGCTTTTTCCAGATCGTCATTTTCATAAGCGTCGGTTATAAGCTCAAAAAAATCTGCTCTCTGCTTTTTGGCGTCCTCTAATACATTCTGAAAAAAGTAAAGCTGTGATTCATGAAAATTCTTATTTTTCTCTAACTCTTTAATATTTTCCGCAAGCTCCAGCAATTCAGGAAAGCGTTCCTTCGATTCTTTTAAAAACGTCAGACGACCTGTTAAATTCTTATCCATTTTCTTAGTAGCTTCTGATATCTGTGAAATCCATGTCCTGACAACATTATCCTCTACAAACGGAAGTCCTTCTTCTTCAACCCTTAAAGCGTCACCCTTTCGCAGTACTCTTATATCTGCATGATTCATTACCCTTGAAATAGCATTATCAACCGCAAGATTAGACTGTGATACAATAAGCGTTTTCAATCCTCTAACAGCATTCTGATAGCAGATTTCAGCTATAACGGTAGTTTTTCCTGTTCCGGGAGGACCTTGTATCAAATATAAATCTTCTGCATTAAGCGCCCCTTCAACAGCGCTTATCTGTTCAGGATTCATTGTTTTTGTAAGAAGATTTTCCACAGTTAAGATTACATTTTCTCCGATTTCACGATTAGCTTTTTTAGGATCAAACAAAAATTCCGGCAGACGGCGGTTTACAGCTTCGCCTTTACAGAGCTTGTCCAGTCCGGACTTCATTCTTTTACATGTAATATCAACTGCCCCATCATATATAATCAAATGTGTTCCGGCAGTCAAACGGGACATAATTTTTGAAAGCTCACTGCCGAACGGCTGTATGAATAAAACTTGGCTTTCATACCGTTCAACCTTACCGAATCCCCATGAAGGCTGATTTTTTTCATCTAAAAAACCAACGCTAAGATTACGTATAACTGCACTAGGTTTCAAATTACTTGTAATAATAATTATTTTTTCGTTTTTCACTTCAGCACTGTCGCATGTAAATTTATATGAATTTTGTTCAGCCTTTTTCTGCATTGATTCAATATAATCGTACCACATCGCAAACCGCTGCTTGATTTCTTCATTTATATATGTAAAATCTTCACTTTTTTCCTGTAAAAAAACAAGATTCAGTTTTCTTCCGTCAGTTATGGTTTTATCTGTCACAGATGTACAGAAAAAATTATTGTGCTCCAAGCCTCCTGAAAGTACAATATTTTTGCCGTCAAAAATAAATCCCAGACATACTGTCTTACCGTCAATAACAGCGGCGGTAATCTCAAAGGTCTTATTATCCGGAAACATTATTAAAGGCAGTTCATATTTTGAATTGTATTTTACATTACTGTACTGTTTCAATTCGTCTATCGCTCTGGGTGACATACTCAAATTAAGATGTAATGTTTTAGTATTATCCATATAACCGCCTCCAATACTCAATTAAAATTATTATAGCATAAAGCGAACAATATTACAATTATTATAATATACAAAAATACCGTGTAATTCGATACACGGTATTCCTATAAATATATTTCCGGTCAGTTTTAATTAACAATTGCAATACACCTTTATGGCTTCTGACATAAATTCAGCAGTACCATTTCCGTAATTGTCAATATTAATTCTGAAACGTTCATCTTTTGTATACATTTCACCTAATCCGTAAAGAATTTCATTATTGCAGAGATAGTAATTCTCAGTGATAAACTCCTGCCACTTCTTTACAATTGCTTGTACTGAACTGTCAGATGGATTTACACCATTTTTCATACAATCTGCAAACTCTAAAATGATATCTTTCATATCAGAGTTTATCATATCCCATTTTGACTTTGTATAAGATGCAGTCTTTTCTGTATATTCCTTGTATGAATTTGTATTTCCCCACTTTTCTTTAGCTTCCTGTGCATATTTTTCACGAGCCTTTTCAAATTCACTGTTGTCAAATAAATTAGGATTCACAACAATTTCTCCTTTCACCGCACTATCAAGAGCCTTTATTAGCCGTTCCAAACGATCTTTTTTCAATGTCAGAAGTCTCTTCTGCTCTATAAGTGCTTTCCGTTTATTATAATTTGGAGAAGACAGAATTTCTGCAATACTTTTTAAAGAAAAATCAAGCTCACGATAAAATAAAATCTCCTGCATTCGCTCCAGAGAACGTTCATCATAACAACGATAACCATTTTGTTCGTCAACAAAAGATGGATTAAGCAAGCCTATTTCATCATAATAGTGCAGTGTGCGCACACTGACTCCCGTTAACTTTGCAAATTCTCTAATATGCATTTTCATATTTCCGCCTCCTTGATTATGAGTATACACTATAACGTAACGTGAATGTCAATAGGTATAAATAAAATTTTATTAAAAAACTCCCCTGCAAAACGCAGAGGAGTAAATTTCTGTATTATTGATTTTTCTTAGATTCAAGATCAGCAAGAGCGTCTTTTCTGGAAAGATTTATTCTGCCTTGCTTGTCAATTTCAACAACCTTAACAACAATTTCATCACCGATCGAAACAACGTCCTCGACCTTTTCAACTCTTGCCTTATCAAGCTTTGAAATGTGAACCAGACCGTCCTTACCCGGAGCAATTTCAACAAATGCACCGAATGACATAATTCGTACAACCTTACCCTTGTAAATAGAACCTACTTCCGGTCCGGCAGCGATTGTATGAACAATTGACAGTGCTTTATTACACTTATCAAGATCAACTCCGGAAACAAATACACTTCCGTCCTCATTAATATCAATCTTTACATCACATTCAGCAGTAATTTTCTGAATAACCTTTCCGCCCTGACCGATTACATCTCTTATCTTTTCAACATCAATCTTTGTCTGAAGCATTTTCGGAGCATACTTATTTACAGTCTCTCTCGGCTGAGGAATAGCCTTCAACATAATCTCGTCAAGGATATAAAGTCTTGCTTTTCTTGTCTTTTCAAAAGCTTCTTTAATAATCGCAGGAGTAAGACCGTCAACCTTGATATCAACCTGAATCGCAGTAATACCCTTATGAGTACCGCCGACTTTAAAGTCCATATCACCGAAGAAATCTTCCAGTCCCTGAATATCAACCATTGTCATAAATTCGTCGCTGTCAGGCTTTGTAATAAGTCCGCATGAAATACCTGCAACCGGCGCTTTGATCGGTACGCCTGCGTCCATAAGAGCCAATGTAGAGCCGCAGATTGAACCCTGTGATGTTGAACCGTTTGAAGAAAGTACTTCTGATACAAGTCTCAGTGCATAAGGAAATTCCTCCACTGACGGAATTACAGGCTCTAACGCTCTCTCAGCCAAAGCTCCGTGACCGATTTCACGTCTGCCAGGACCTCTGCTCGGCTTTGTTTCGCCTACAGAATATGAAGGAAAATTATAGTGATGCATATATCTCTTAGACTCTTCTTCATCAAGACCGTCAATTCTCTGTGCTTCACTTATTGGTCCTAATGTAGCAATTGTAAGAACCTGAGTTTGTCCTCTTGTAAACAGTCCGGAACCGTGAACTCTCGGCAGTACGCCTACTTCAGCAGCCAATGGTCTGATCTCATCAATACCTCTTCCGTCCACACGCTTGCCTTCATAAAGCCAGTTTCTTACGATTTTCTTCTGAAGCTTATAAATACATTCATCAATCATTGCAGTCTGTTCAGGATAAACCTCGTCAAACTTTTCATGAATATCGTCCTTAATAGGCTGAAGTCTTTCCTCACGAATATTTTTATCATTTGTATCAAGAGCAAATTTTACTCTTTCAGACGCAAATTCTTCAATTGAGTCAAACATATCGTGATCGACTTCCTGTGACTCAAATTCAAATTTCTTCTTTCCGATTTGTGCCTGAATGTCACTGATAAATGCAACTATTTTTTTGATTTCCTCATGACCCTTTAAAATTGCATCAAGCATTATATCGTCTTCAACCTGATTAGCGCCCGCTTCAATCATAACGATTTTTTCAGCAGAACCTGCAACAGTAAGATTAAGATCGGTTTTAGCTCTCTGCTCCAGATTTGGATTAAGAACGATTTCACCGTCAACAAGTCCCACACTGATTCCGGCAATAGGACCATTCCACGGAATATCAGAAATTGAAATAGCGATTGCCGTAGCGATCATACCCGTAATTTCAGGGGAACAATCAGGATCAACTGCAAGAACAGTCATTACTACTGATACATCATTTCTCATATCTTTAGGGAAAAGCGGACGAATAGGTCTGTCCACCATTCTTGAAGTAAGGATAGCCTTTTCAGACGGCTTGCCCTCTCTCTTAGTAAATGATCCCGGAATTTTACCTACTGAATATAGTCTTTCCTCATAATCCACTGATAGAGGGAAGAAATCAACACCTTCTCTTGGTTTTGGGCTTGCTGTAACATTTGCCATAACTACTGTTTCACCGTAATGTACCCAGCATGAGCCATTTGACAACTCGCATGTCTTTCCGGTTTCAACAATCAATTCTCTGCCTGCAAACTGTGTTTTAAAAGTTTTGTAATTTTCAAACATAAATAAACTGCCTCCGTTTTCAGTAGCAGCTTTAGCAATAAATCCTGAATCCCCAAAATGAGAGTCACGATTTAATGCTAAAATTACCACTACTGCACCTATTTTTTTATTCTTTGAATAGCTTAAAAGGCAGAAAGGATTCCTCCCGACTGCCTTTTATAAAACTTACTTACGGATACCAAGCTTTTCAATAATTGCACGATATCTGTTAATGTCCTTCTTCTTAAGGTAGTTGAGAAGATTTCTTCTGTGACCTACCATTTTCAAAAGACCTCTTCTTGAGTGATGGTCTTTCTTGTGAACCTTAAGATGTTCTGTCAGATCGTTGATTCTTCTTGTAAGAATAGCGATCTGTACTTCAGGAGAACCTGTATCATTCTCATGAGTCTTATTAGCTTCAATAACCGCTGTTTTTTCTTCTTTTAAAAGCATATTTTTCACCTCTTTAAATATTTATGCTGATAACTTAGAAAAAGGCAGGCAAATTCCCAGTTGGGCTTAATCCTTAATCCAAGTACAAAGCATATTTAATATTATACCACACTTTACCTCATTTGTAAAGAGTTTTTATGAAATAATTTTACCTTTTTTCCCTTTACTCTTTTCAATCGGCTTTTCACTGCCGCCCTTATCTTCAAAAATCACTTCTTCATCATCAGTATCCGCTGTACCTATTTCAGGATTTACTTCTCCTCTTTGTTCATAATAAGGGTTAATAACATATTTCTGAACAACAGTATAAGAATTAAAGCATATTATAAAGCATATTATCGCTGCCGGTACAAACGGCAAAAGTAAAATAAAACTCAGATTCCAGATGATCGCCACAATAAACACGCCTGTAATAAGAAGTGTAATAAGCAATGTCAAAAGATTTTTCTTTAACGCAACCAGTGAAAGTACTAAGGAATTTTTCAAAATATTTTTAAAGGAAACATCAGTCGATATGATCATCAAAAAAGTATAGAAATTCATCATTACCGCAATGAGCGCCATACTTGCGCAAATTACAAATAAAATCAATAACAGGTTATTTCCTGTTTCCCTTGCCATTTTTACATACACATACATTGCCGTACTGATAATTGCGAAAAATAATATATCTATTACTCCCATTGCCAATGACTTCTTATAATTTTCAGTAAACGACTTTTTAAAATCAGTTAAAATAAACGCATGCTTTTCTACAGTAAAATTTCTGAGTATCTTGAACATTCCCGAAGTTGCAGGACCTATTGTAAGTACAAAAGCAATTAAACAAACCGCCAGCATAAGAGTAGTTACAGTAGCGCTTGAAACACGTATAACAGCGTATAATGCCAATACTACCGGTATGAAAAAAAGTGAATATAAAATATTAACTTCGATCAGCTTCCAGAACTTTCTGAAAAAAATCTCAAAAAATCTAAGTATCCCCTTTTTTTTCGGTGCATTTTTTGGAATCCCCACTCCTGTATTATTATTACCAAACAATTTTTACACTCCTTGAAATATCAGGGATTTAAAAGTATCCCCGTAAAAAAATATGTAATTATACTGTCCGCCGCCGCCGCAAGCAGACTTAAAGCAATAAGAACGATAAATTTTACAGTAAAAAGCTTAATTCCAGAACGCTTGTCTTCTTCGACATTTTTATTAAGTGCAAAATTCATAAACATATTAGAAAATTTTATTGATTCTCTGGCACCCAGTATTAAAATTACTGAACTTACTGCCGCAAACGGAAACAGCATTATAAGTATCGCTAGAAAGCCCTTTATGCCCAGCATAAGATAAAAAACTGACGCTGAAACACCTGTTGAAACGCCTCTGTATATTATACCTGCAATAGTTAACGGTTGTCCCAATGCAGAAAAGCCGCATATATACTGTATTGTCAAAGCTGCTGCCAAAGGCAGAAAGGCGTTAATATAAATTTGAATTATTGTTTTCACTTCAGACGTTTTAAGAAGATTCTGAGTTAAAACGCTTTTGCTTACCGCATCCAGACTATCCGCAGAGCATACTATTACCGTCCCCGCAACTATACCTCCCGATATAAGCAATAAAAGCAGTCCCAGACTAAGCTTTCTTCTTTGTGTTCCTGTAAGATTTGTCTTGTCCGATATTTTCATATACACCATTCCTTTTCAATTCAGCTAACAAGCCTTTTTAAAAAGGATATGCCGGACAATCTGAATTTATACTACTTTGATAATTCGTATGCTCGTTTTGTACATGCCTCACAGGCATTATTTACAGTATTCAGCAAATTTCCCTTGTTAAGCTCTTCCAATCCGGCAAGAGTAGTACCGCCCGGGGAGGAAACCATTTTTATAAGCTCATCTATAGTATAACCGGAATCAGTAATCATTTTAGCCGAACCTATAAGACTTTGTGCAAAAAGCTTCTTTGCAACTTCTCCGTCAATACCTTCCTTAACGGCATAATCAATAAACCCCTTTGCATAAAGGTATATAAATGCCGGACTGCTTCCGTTTACAGCAATTATTTCTTTCATTTTGCTTTCATCAATAACAGCAGTTTTACCGCATGCTTTAAAAATACTGCATACAAAATCAAATTCCTGCTGAGACACTTGACTGTCCTTTGCCAGCGCCGAAGCTCCCTCATTTAACAAAAGCGGAGTATTAGGCATAACAATAACCGTTTTTACGTTTGTTCCTGTAGCTTTTTTTACAAAATCGCTGTTTATTCCTGCCGCAATTGAAATAAGTACGGTATCATCTGTTATTTTCTGACCGATAGAATTAAGAACTCCTTCTATTACCTGAGGCTTAACAGCCAGAAAAACATATTTGCATGCCGAAACGACTTCAGAACCGTTAACGCATTTATTTACTCCGAATTTTTTTAAAGGTTCAATTTTAAGCGAATCCTGATCAGCGGCAAACAACTGAATCTGATTATTCAAACTGCTGTTTAAAATACCTTTCATTATGGCAGTTCCCATATTTCCGGCACCTATGAATCCGACATTAATTTTCATAATAACAAATCCTTTCATAAAAAAATCACTTGTATAATTATAACTCAAAAAAGCTAAAATAACAAGTGATTTTATAAAACTTTATATTTCTTTTATTATACGGCTTTTTTTATGCCGAAAACCTTCCTGTACGCCATAAGAATTATAGGCATAACAATTGAAAGAAGTACAACATCAACCGGAAGCTGTATTGCATTTTTTATAATTCGTGATGTAAACATTGCCCAGAAACTCCCTGTTCCGTATAAAGCGCATATAAAATATGTATTCAGACATAAATTACAAATCAAAACAACAAGAATCTTTGAAATAGCACACCTTATTGTCATAAATCTGCCTATTTCTGCTTTGTATAAACAAATTCCGTAAATAAAGCCTGCCATAATTTGTACAAGAGTAAAACCCGGGTGATATGCGCCTCCGGTTTTATTTGCAAGCATAAACCCTAATATGTCTGTAATACCTCCTGCAATTGCCGCAGGTATTGGTCCAAACAACATTCCTATAGATGCCAATGCCAAAAAGCTAAAAGATATTTTTATATTCTCCCCTATAGGAATCATGACAAATATACTTAGCAGTACATGTACTGCTATCAACATTCCCGTCATGACAATGCACCTTAGATTCGTTAATTCTTTTGCCGAATCACTAAAAATTGCTAAAAACCTTTTCATAAAAAACCTCCTAAATTTGTGCTGATTTGCACAAAGGAGCCATTATGAAAAGGTTTACCTTTATGCATACAGCGGGATGCGAAAACTGTACCGCAAGTCTTTTTTAAGGCTCTTCGTCCCGACAGCAACTCCCCGTCTGCCGGACACTTCACGCACAGCTTTCTACTCTGATGCCAATATTCGTATGATTTTCCGGTTTGACTGCTTATTAAAAAGCAATTTCGCCGGCAATATGATAAAGCTCTTCCTCGAAAGGCTTTTTCATCGATAATGCTTCCTGAATGTCAAAGTCAACAATTTTGCTGTTTTGCATTCCAACTACTCTGTTGCCTATTCCCTGTGAAAGGAGTTCAACAGCATAGTAAGCCATCTGACTTGCTACAACTCTGTCTCTTACTGTAGGAGCACCGCCTCTTTGAACGTGTCCGAGAATTGTAGTTCTTGCTTCAATACCTGTTTTATCCTGAAGTGTTCTTGCAATTTCATCAGAATGACCAACACCTTCAGATACAACAATAATAAAGTGCTGTTTACCTGTTTTTCTTGATTCAAGCATTTTCTTTGCAACCTTATCAAGATCATAAGGGATTTCGCTTGTAATTACATATGTCGCACCGCAGGCAATACCAGCGTTTAACGCAATATATCCGGCTCCTCTGCCCATTACCTCTACAACACTGCATCTGTCATGTGACTGTGTTGTATCCCTGAGCTTGTCAACCATTTCTACGACAGTATTCATTGCCGTATCGTAACCTATAGTGTATTCCGTACAGGAAATATCGTTGTCAATTGTACCCGGAAGACCTACACAAAGAATTCCCTTTGCAGAAAGATCTGCCGCACCTCTGAAAGAACCGTCTCCGCCGATAACAACAATACCCTCAAGACCCAGTTCTTCGCATTTTGCTCTTGCCTTTTCAACGCCTTCTTCAGTTCTGAATTCAGGACACCTTGCAGTATACAGCATTGTACCGCCTCTCTGAATAATGTCCGATACGCTGCGTTCATTCATTTCAAACACATCGCCGTTAATAAGACCGTTGTATCCTCTGCGGATACCATAAACCTGCATGCCCTTTCTGATTGCCGCTCTTGTAACTGCTCTTACTGCCGCATTCATTCCCGGGGCGTCGCCGCCGCTTGTTAAAACACCGATTTTTTTAATCATTATTATAACTCCTATCCGCCTTCAGGCAATTGATCTCAGTTTACCGTCTGAAACCGATAAATGACAAGCGTTGTATTTCACGCAAATCCACTATATACTATTTTACTACATTTCAGATTTTTGTCAAGTGTTTTCAGCTGAAAATAGGAAAAGTTTCGGAAATATTGTAAAGTATGCTTAATTGATAAGTCCTATATCATTTACATTTAATATTTCACATAGTTTATCCAAAACGTCGTCTTTAATACTTATTTTATTAAAATCCTTTAATCTCAAATATTTTTTTAGATCTGTCAGATAAAAACAAACCTCATTTTCTCCGCTGTATTGTCTGATTATTTCAGCCGTTGAGCGTATAATGTCCTTCTGACTGCTTTTAACCTTAATACACAGCCTTTTCGAACTTAATATATTGTCAAATTCATTTTCATCAAAAATACTATCAGCAATAACAGAGTACCCGTAAGAATTCTTTGACGATACTTTGCCTACAACATATAAAACATTCCCATAAACCAGTTTCTTTTCATATTTTGCATAAGTTTCAGGAAATAAAGTACACTCAACCGAGCCGCTGGTATCCTGTAAAGTCAAAAATCCCATTTTTTTGCCTGTTGAAGTATATTTTACAGTTATATCGTCCATTGCTCCAAAAAAACTTATAACCTGATTTTTTGAATATACTCCTTCTTTCAAATTGCTCTGAACATGCAAAGCGTCCGGTATATGCATAAGCTTCAGTGCCGTTTTATACGGATCCGCAGGGTGACCGGATATATACATTCCTGTTGCAAATTTTTCAAAACAAAGCAGATCTGCATAACGATATTCCTCTTCCGGTTTAAACTCAACATCAACCGCCGTCGGACTATTTTCCTCTGAAAACAGTCCCATCTGTCCCTCAAGATTGGATTTTGAAAAGCTGCTTGCACTATCCATAAGAAATTCATAATTGCTGATCATCTGACGTCGGTTTGCACCAAGTCCGTCAAATGCTCCGGACTTAATCAAATATTCAACAGAAACCTTGCTGACTCCTATTTCTGCGGAACGACTGCAAAAATCCTGTAAATTTTTAAATTCCCCGTTCTCGTTACGTTCCTTAAGAATACCGCTTATAACACCCATTCCCAGAGTTTTTATTGCAAGAAGTCCATAACGTATTCCGCTTTCTTCAGAAGTAAAATAAGCAGAACTTTTATTTATATCCGGTTTCAGTACCTTTATATTATTTTTTCTGCACTCGTCAACATATTCTATCAATTTATCAGTATAATCCAAAACACTTGACATAAGTGCCGCCATATACTCCTTAGTATAATGACATTTCAGAAAAGCTGTCTGATATGCAAGATAAGCATAAGCGGCAGCATGAGACTTATTGAAAGCATATGACGCAAATCCGCTCATTTCATCAAATATTTCATTTGCGTCCTTCTCATCTATTCCGTTGGCAACTGCACCCACGCAGTTTACTGTACCGTCAGGATTCTTATCTCCGTAAACAAAGCTATGACGTTCTTTTTCCATCACACTGTGCTTTTTCTTAGCCATTGCACGACGCACAAGATCAGCACGTCCATAGGAATACCCTGCAAGAGTACGGCAGATTTCCATTACCTGTTCCTGATATACCATACAGCCGTAAGTTACATCAAGAATATTTTTCAGCATAGGGTGCTTGTACTTTATATTTTCCGGATTATGTTTGTTGCTGATATATTTAGGAATAGATTCAGAAGGTCCGGGACGGTAAAGAGATATTACAGCTATCAGATCTTCAAGATTTTCAGGTATCAGCTGAGAAAGAACCCTCCTCATACCTGCACTTTCAAATTGGAAAACACCCGTTGTTTTTCCCTGTGACATCATGCGATAAACTTCACTGTCTTCAAATGAAATTTTATTTATATCAAATTCAGGAACTTTTTTTCTTATTTCTTCCACGCAATGTTTTATTACAGTTAAGTTGCGAAGTCCTAAAAAATCCATTTTAAGCAGACCCAAGCTTTCCAGCGCAGTCATAGTATACTGAGTTACAACAGCGTCACCGCTTTTTTTGACCGGTACCAAATCGGTAACCGGAACTCCGGAAATAACCACTCCTGCCGCATGGATGGAATCGTTTCTGGGCATACCCTCAATTTTCATTGACATATCAATAAGCTTATGTGCAGAATAATTGGAATCGTAAAGCTCTTTCAACTCTTTGCTTTTTTCCAGCGCCTGAGCAATAGTTATATTCAAGTCTCTCGGAACAAGTGAAGAAACGTCGTTTCTGAATTTTACAGACAGTCCCATAGTTCTTCCGGTATCCTTAATAGCCGCTCTGGCTTTAAGCGTATCGAAAGCTATGATCTGAGACACACGGTCACTGCCGTACTTTTCAACTACATAATCAATGACCTTCTGCCGTCCCTCTATGCAGAAATCAATGTCAAAGTCCGGCATACTAACTCTTTCCGGATTTAAAAACCTTTCAAACAATAAATTATATTTTATAGGATCAATATCAGTGATTTCTATACAGTAAGCACAAATACTTCCTGCCCCCGATCCTCTTCCCGGACCGACGGGAATATTATTGTCCTTTGAGTATTTGACAAAATCCCATACGATCAGATAGTAATCCACATATCCCATACCGATTATGATATCAAGCTCATAATCCATTCGTTTTTTTATATTTTCAGAAAAATTTTCACCGTATCTTTTTTTCAATCCGTCATAGCAAAGCTTTCTGAAAAATGCTATATTATCGTCTTCACCGTCAATATGAAATTTAGGCAGCTTTATTACTCCGAATTCAAACTCAACATTGCATTTATCAGCTATTATCGAAGTATTCACAATTGCTTCGGGAAAGTTTCTAAAAAGCTCGCTCATTTCCTGTCCGCTTTTCAGATAAAACTCCTCGGTAGGAAATTTAAGACTGTTCGGCTCATAAATAGTCTTTTTTATCTGTATGCACATCAGAACATTCTGCATTTCAGCGTCTTCTTTTTCAATATAATGCACATCATTTGTAGCAACAAGAGGAATACCCGTCTCTTTTGAAAGACGGCAGATAAGCGGAATAATATTTTTCTGCTCGCTTATTCCATGATCCTGAATTTCAAGATAGTAATTACCATCACCAAAAATCTCCAAATATTTCAGCGCTGTTTTTTTAGCGCCCTCATAATTGTTATTAACAAGCTGTCTGGGTATTTCTCCTGCAAGACAAGCCGAAAGACAAATAAGTCCCTCACTGTACTTTTCCAAAAGTTCTACATCAACCCTTGGCTTACTGTAAAATCCTTCAGTATAACCCAATGAAACAAGCTTAATAAGATTCTGATATCCTTTATTATTTTTACATAGCAAAACCAAATGATAAGGACGGCTGTCAAGCTTTGACTCCCTGTCAAATCTTGTACGAGGAGCTACATAAACTTCACACCCTATTATCGGCTTTATTCCGGCTTTAAGCGCCTCCTGATAGAACTCAACAGCTCCGTACATTACTCCGTGATCAGTGACAGCTATTGCTTTTTGTCCCATTTCAGCCGCTTTTTTCACTAACTGAGGGATACGGCATGCACCGTCCAAAAGACTGTATTCACTATGAACATGTAAATGTACAAAGCTGTTATTGTTTTCATTATTATTCATAGAACACCATTATTATTTTCTTTTTTTCTTATCTCATCTGCAAATCTTGAAATCTTCTGAAATCTTCTGGTAACACCGGAACGACCTATTGGCTTTGAAAGCATTTCACCGATCTCCTGAAGGCTCATTTCCGGATTGTCCAGCCTGATTCTGGATACCTCCTGCAAGTCAGCAGAAAGTTTGTCAAATTCTCCATGTTCCATAATAAATTCAATATCATGAATCTGCCTAGAAGCTGCCGCAATTACTTTGTCAATGTTGGCGGAATCACAGTTTGCAATACGGTTTGCTTTATTTCTTACGTCCTTGTAGATTTTTATATTTATCAGATCTATAGTACCCTGCCTGGCGCCGATAAACGTCAGTATATCTTCAATGTTTTCGCTGTCCTTTACATACAGCACCGTCAATCCCTTTCGGACTGTTTTTCCCGATTCAATACCAAGACTTAAAAGTATGTCATGCAGATCCTTATAAAGCTGTTCGTTGGGAACAGTAAACTCAAGATGATACTCCTTATAGGGATCGCTGACGCTTCCGCATATAAAAAATACTCCTGCAAGAAAAACGTTTAAACTATTATTAACTATATTTTTTAAATTTATTTCACGTCTTTCAATATTAATATTATATGTTTGCTGAATACGGCTCACAGACTGCTTATCTTCTATACTCAAAGCGTATGCTTTATTTCCGTTTTTTCTCGAACCGGTTTCAATTTTCACTTTGATCTCATTATTAAAAATACTTTTTACAAGCATTTCAAAAAGCAACGCAAATTCTTCACACTCAGTACTAAAACTTATATGACTGTCAGTAAGTCCCTTGCAATAAAGCAGAATTCCATAAAGACAAGCATATCTTTTATCCTTATCTGTTATGCCTTTACACAATTCTTTTTTTACATCATTAGAAAAGGATGCCAATTAAAGGACCTCCTTTAATTAATTATGTTCGATAATAACTGATGTCCTTGTTAATATCCCTATGACTTTTCTGTACCCTCAATCCCTGCTTTGAAAGATAATCTGCTACCAATTCAGTAAAAGTAATGGATCTGTGTTTTCCGCCCGTACATCCAAAAGAAATTACCAGCTGGCTTTTTCCTTCATGTACATACAATGGAATAAGAAAATCAAGCAAATCTTTTATTTTTTCAAGAAGCTTTTTCGATTGCTCGAATCCCATAACATATTCCCTGACGCTTGAGTCACAACCGGTCATAGGCCTTAATTCCTTGACATAATAAGGATTCGGCAGACATCTTACGTCAAAAACAAGATCGGATTCAGTTGAAACTCCGTATTTATATCCGAACGACATAATTTTTATAATCATTGAATCACTATTCTTTTCAAGGAAAAGCGACTTCACCTCTTCTTTAAGCTGTGAAGTGGATAAATAAGAAGATTCAACATAATAATCCGCTACTTCCCTCAAAGGATTAAGCTGTTCGCGCTCAAAGGCTATAGCCTTATGCAGACAGCTGCTGAATTTTTCATCAAGAGGATGCTTTCTTCGGGTCTCCTTATAACGTTTAATAATAACCTCGTCATTAGCTTCAAGATAAAGAATTTTAACGTCAAGATCGGCAATATCCTTTAATATTTTCCAGCGGTCAAATATCTCACCGAACATATCTCCTGATCTTATGTCAACTGCTACCGCAACACGGTCCAGCTGACCTTTTGAGTGCATACATATATCTGCAAATTTAGTTAAAAGCTGAGGAGGAATATTGTCTATACAATAAAATCCTATGTCCTCCAAAACATTCATTGCACATGATTTTCCGGAACCCGACATACCGGTTACAATAACAAACTGCATAGCTTACAGCGTCCTAAACAGACGCCTTTCCCTCCTTTATATTTTTATGGATAAATGATTTATTTTAAAATTATCGGTTCAAGCTCAAGACTGTAGCCTGTTTTTTCATAAACGCATTTTTTTACCTTATCAGTCAATTCAATTACGTCTTCAAAAGTTGCGCCGCCTTTATTTATAACAAATCCGCTGTGCTTTGTACTCACTTCCGCACCGCCCACGTTCAACCCTTTAAGTCCGCATTGTTCTATAAGCAGTGAAGCATAGCTTCCCTCCGGACGCTTAAACGTACTTCCGGCACTTGGAAAATCCAGCGGCTGTTTATCTTTTCTTTTATGCATAAGCTCATTCATTTTTTCACGTATCTGTTCCCTATCTCCTTTATTCAGGGAAAAAGTCACGTCAGTTATAACCCAATCCGGATTTTCACTGAAAACGCTATGCCTGTAAGAAAGCGACATTTCAGCCGACTCAGCTGAGCATATTTCACATTTTTCATTTAAGTAATGTGCCGATGTCACAACATCTTTCAGTTCTCCTCCGTACGCTCCGGCATTCATAAATAAAGCGCCTCCCACAGTTCCCGGAATTCCGTAAGCAAATTCCAGTCCGGACAAAGAATTTTCCATAGCATAAATGCAAAGCTCGCTCAATGATGTTCCGGACGTACAGAAAATTTCAGTTTCTCCGGTTTTTTCAATATGCGAGAAATCCTTTGAAATTTTAAGTATAACACCGTCAAAGCCGTTATCGTCGGCAAGAATGTTGCTTCCTTTACCCAATACAAAAAATCTTATATTTTGTTTTTTGAGAAATTTCAGTATTTCAGCCAATGTATCCGAAGAATTTATATTTATGAGTATCTTACAGCTTCCGCCTATTTTAAACGTAGTATGTTTTTTTAACGGTTCTTCCGTTTTATATTCACAGCAAAGCTTACGGCACAGGCCGCACAATTCGTTTGTATATGGCATAAAGCTTCTCTCTCTCTGATTATTTTTTTAAAATTATATTATGCTTTTTTGAAACATATTCCAGTACTTTATCAGCGTCCCTGTTGAAAATCAGCTTTTCAGGAAAATCAACAGATTCAAGAATTTTTTCAGTCAGAGGAGTCTGACCTATAAGTCCGGCATAATGACAGTCTGTATTAACAGTTATTTCCGTTTCATATTTTTTACATGCCCTGAGCATCGCAATACAGTTTTCTTCCGTACTTCTTCTATACTGAAAAGAGCTTTCATTAAGTTCAATAAATTTACCATATTCTTTACATGTTTTTGCAATCACTTCAAAATCCACAGGATACCTGAATACGGTACAGTGTCCGATAACATCAATAGCCGCATTATTTTTTACCGCATTTACATATGCGGCAGTATTTTCCTTTTCAGTACCCGGCTTAATTACCGGTACATGACATGAAGCCACCACCCATTGCAAATTGGAAAGATCAAATTCCGTCATATCAATATCCCCCTCGGAAGATTTGATATTTACTTCTGCGCCTCTTAAAACCGTCACTCCGTTTATTTTCTGAGGAAGAACCGATAGATTATGAAAATGCCATACATGAGGCGCATCGGGCATTGACATAGCATGATCCGTAAGGGCAAAAGCTTTCAGTCCGCATTTATCAGCCGCTGCCGCCATTTCATTAACGGTTGAATACGCATGACTGGACGCCAAAGAATGACAGTGTAAATCAGCTTCAATTATCATATATTTACCTCTTAATTAAAATTGTTCGTAATTCTTGACCGTTTCCGTTCCTTCCATATCAAGTCCCAGCTTATCAAGAAGTTCCTGAGCCGCATTATAACCCATTTTCTTCTGTCTGTTGTTCATAGCTGCAACCTCTAAAATAACCGCAAGGTTACGTCCTGGTTTTACGGGAATTGTAAGAGACGGTACTTTGACCCCAAGAATAGACGTGTATTGATTGTCGACGCCCATTCTGTCATAGACTTTTTCAGGATTCCAAAGTTCCATTTCAACAATAAGATCAATTTTTTCAGTCAGCTTTACGGCTCCCATACCAAACAGTCTTCTGGCATTTATAATGCCGATGCCTCTAAGCTCAAGAAAGTGACGGATATTATCCGGCGAACTTCCCACAAGACTGATATTGGAAACTTTTTTTATTTCAACTGCATCGTCAGCAACAAGACGGTGACCTCTTTTTACAAGTTCTATTGCAGTTTCACTTTTACCTACTCCGCTTTCTCCTGTAATAAAAACGCCTTCGCCGTAAATTTCAATCAATACTCCATGACGTGTAATTCTGGGCGCAAGATTCAGATTCAGAAAGGCTATCAAACCGGACATAAAATTTGAAGTACTTTCCTTGCTTCTCAGCAGCGGAACTTCATATTCCTTTGCCAGTTCAAGCATTTCTGCAAAATAAGGAAGTTCTCTTGTAATAATAAGTGCCGGAAGTTTTTGTGAAAAAAGCTTATCAAGGGTTTCACGTCTGGTTTTTTCATCTATTGTAGATAAATACGCAAACTCCATTTTCCCGATGATCTGAATTCGTTCCGGATTAAAATATTCATAAAATCCCATAAGCTGCAAACCCGGACGGTTTACATCGTTTTCATCTATAAATATTTCCTCCGCATCCTTAGGAACAAAAATCGATTCAAGCTTAAATTCATCAATAATTTTTTTCAATGATACCTTAAATTTATCTGCCATAACTTCCTCCGTTACTAATTTTCAAAATCGGTTATTATAATTATACTATACCCTGATTATTTTTTCAATACATGAAACAATATTTAATTTTTATTTTACAATACTTATTTCCGTTCTTTTCAGTATAATAAAAAAGAGACCGCTTACGGCATATACGCAGCAATCTCTTTTTTATCACATTATCAGAGTACCGGAAGAACCGATACAACATTTATGCCATTAGCTTCAAACCTTGCTGAGATTTCTTCAGCTGATTTCAGCGTAATCACATCGGTAACAAAAGCAGTCTGGTTTGTTTCTTCACAGATAAATTCAGCGTTGCCTGCGATCTCACTGATTTTTTCTATGCTGTCTGTTTCAACTCTGAAATAAACCTTAGCTTCAAGCATTCTGTAATCTTCAACAAAACTGTTGTCTGAAACGGAATTCCACATCTGTGAAAATACTGTTCTGTCGTGCTTTACAGACTCAATAACATCTGCTAACACTGCGCTTGCCGTAGGCAGCTTACCTGCGCCTCTGCCGTAGAACATAGTCTTGTCAATGCCGTCGCCATATACCATTACAGCGTTAAAAACATCGTCGACCCTTGACATAAGATTATCAAAAGGAACGATCATAGGCATAACTGTAGGAAGAATTTTACCGTTCTCCAGTTCTTTGACCCTAGCAATCAGTTTGATAGCGCCAAATTTACTTACTATTTGAACATCTTCAAGCTTTACATCTGTGATACCCTTTGTATATACGCTTTCAGGATAAACATGTTTACCGTAAACCAAAGACGAAATAATACAGATTTTTCTGCATGCATCGTGCCCTTCAACATCAGCAGCAGGATTTCTTTCTGCATAGCCTAAATCCTGAGCAAGCTTAAGCGCATCGTCAAATTTCATACCGTCAACAATCATTTTGGTAAGAATGAAGTTAGTTGTACCGTTTAAAATTCCGGCAACTTCAGTTATATCATTTGCCGCAAGACATCTGTGCAGCGGACGAATGATCGGAATGGCTCCGCCAACGCTTGCTTCAAAGTAGTAATTACAGTTATTTTCCTTTGCAAGCTTTAAAAGTTCATCGCCTTTAGCGGCAACAAGTTCCTTATTGGAAGTAGATACGCTTATACCTCTGGAAAGGCATTCCTTAGTAAATGTAAATGCCGGTTCAACTCCGCCCATACACTCCGCAGCAGCTGTAATTTCACTGTCACCGACTATATCATCTATACTCTTGACAAACTTGTCCGCATAAGGACTGTCCGGAAATTCTCTTATATCCAGAATATATTTAACGTCCATTTCATGTCCGGCTTTTTGTTCGATCTTTTCTTTGTTTTTATAAAACAATTCTACAACTCCGGAACCGACAACACCATAACCTAATACTGCAAATTTAGACATAACTTCCTCCATACATATAATATATCATTCTCCTGAAAGCAGTTGAATATCCACAACACCTTTCAGCTGCGCAATAATTAATTTAATTGCCTGTGCTTCATCAAAGCTTTCCTTTAACCGCAAAGAAATAGTAACAGTTGCAACGCCGTCAATTGGAATACTTTGATTGACAGTCAGTATATTTGCATTTAAATTGTGAAGAGACACCAAAACGCTGGACAATACACCCGGTTCATCTCTCAGCAGCATATAAAGAGTTATGATTTTCTGCATAAGCTTTTCTTCATAAGAATAAACACTGTTTCTGTATTTATAATAAGCGCTTCTCGATACCCCAACACGCTTACACGCAGCCGCAGAGCTTTTCTCTTCCTTGTTGGCAAGAAGCTTTTTAACCTCCAGAACTTTAATTATAACCTCAGGTAAAACTTCTGATTCAACAACAATTAAATGTGATTTATTTTTCATGTATATTCCTCATAATATAACAGAAATATTTAAAGTCCACCTGTGACATACAAATGTACTTGCGATATACACTATACCACAATTTTGAATTTATGTCAAGTAATCAGATTAAAAAACACAGCTCAATTATAATTCCGGTTTACAAATTTTCATTTATATGGTATAATAATTTCAAGTATAAAAAAACAGGAGGAACACGAATTGGCAAATGAAAATATCCGCAATTTCTGCATTATTGCCCATATAGACCACGGCAAGTCAACTCTTGCCGACAGAATTCTTGAAAAAACCTATACAGTTGCCCAGCGTGACATGGAAGAACAGCTCCTTGACAACATGGACATTGAAAGAGAACGTGGAATTACCATTAAAGCCCGTTCTGTCAGACTTAATTATAAAGCTCTGGACGGAAAAGAATATGTTTTTAATCTCATCGACACTCCCGGACATGTTGACTTCAATTACGAGGTTTCACGTTCTCTTGCAGCATGCGAAGGCGCAGTGCTGGTAGTTGACGCATCACAGGGAATCGAAGCCCAGACACTGGCAAATACTTATCTTGCTATCGAACACGATCTGGAAGTACTTCCTGTTGTAAATAAAATAGACCTGCCGTCAGCCGATCCGGAAAGAGTCTGCGAAGAAATTGAAAGCGTTATCGGTATTCCTGCAATGGACGCTCCGAGAATTTCCGCAAAAGCGGGAATAAATATTGAAGCTGTACTTGAACAGATCGTCAAAGACGTTCCGCCGCCGTCAGGTGATGAAAACAAACCATTAAAAGCACTTATTTTTGACAGTTACTATGACGCATACAAGGGCGTTATTATTTATGTAAGAATCAAAGAAGGAACAGTAAAAACCGGCGATACTATCAGACTTATGGCAACCGGTGCTGAATTTACTGTTGTTGAAGCCGGATATATGGACGCCAATAATCATATTAATCAGGGCATATTGTCTGCCGGAGAAGTAGGCTATATCTCTGCTTCAATAAAAAGTATAGGCGATACACAGGTGGGCGATACTGTTACAAATGCAGACAATCCATGCGATGAAGCTCTTCCGGGATATCGAAAAGTTAATCCTATGGTTTATTCGGGTATATATCCCGCTGACGGTGCTAAGTACGAGGATTTACGTGAAGCATTAGAAAAACTTCAGCTCAATGATGCTTCCCTTGCCTTTGAACCGGAAACTTCTATCGCTTTGGGATTTGGCTTCAGATGTGGATTTTTAGGACTGCTCCACATGGAAATTATCCAGGAACGTCTGGAACGTGAATATAATCTCGACCTGATTACAACTGCACCATCGGTAATTTATAAAGTCAAGCTTAACAGCGGCGAAACGATTTACATCGACAATCCTACCAATTATCCTGATCCCGGAACAATTGCAGAAGCGGAAGAACCTATTGTAAAAGCTGAGGTTTTAGCTCCGTCTGATTTTGTAGGTAATATTATGGAACTTTGTCAGGAACGCAGAGGCGTGTTTAAAGACATGAAATATCTTGATGAGTCAAGAGTTGCCCTTCACTATGAACTGCCTTTAAACGAAATTGTCTATGATTTCTTTGACGCACTTAAATCCCGTACAAAAGGCTATGCATCCTTCGACTATGAAATGACAGGCTATGCGCCGTCCAAGCTTGTAAAGCTTGATATTCTTCTTAACGGCGAGATCGTAGACGCTCTTTCATTTATTGTCCATACCGACAGAGCTTACAGCCGTGGAAGAAAAATGGTTGAAAAGCTCAAGGAAAACATTCCAAGACAGCTTTTTGAAGTACCTATCCAAGCGGCAATCGGAGGTAAGATAATTGCAAGAGAAACTATAAAAGCAATGCGAAAAGACGTACTTGCAAAGTGCTACGGCGGCGATATTACACGTAAAAAAAAGCTTCTTGAAAAGCAAAAGGAAGGTAAAAAAAGAATGCGCCAGCTTGGTACTGTAACAGTACCGCAGGAAGCGTTCATGAGCGTATTGAAATTAGATGAATAAAAGGTGAATAAAATGAAAAAATTTGAATGTCCTCATTGTGGTGAAAAAACTATAAGTCCCATAAAAAAAGCATTTGCAGGAAATCAGAAGTCTAAAGGCGTTGTCTGCCCCAAATGCGGCGGTCACTGCACTAATGATATGAAATCGGCAGTTTTTCATACAATTACAGACTTTATAATGCTTGTGTTCGTAATCATATTTTATTTTGCAATGCCAAGCGGCACTAATTTCTTTTACATGGCAGCGGCAATTATTATTACTTTTGTCATTAACAGAATCGCAGACGCATTTTTCTTTTCCCTTGCGCCAAGCATGAGACTTGATATAAAATGACACCTATAGGTATTTATATACACGTGCCTTTCTGTGCCCGAAAATGTCCGTACTGTGATTTCTATTCATGCGCCTATAATCTAACGGCTGCTGAAAAATATACCGATGCAGTTATCCGTGATATCAAAAATCTTCCGGATAACATTTATGCCAATACCCTATATTTCGGCGGCGGTACACCGTCTCTCCTGTCTGCTGATATGCTGAATAAAATTCTTGATGCATTATCTCATCACTGCCATTTTATAAATCCTGAAATAACTTTAGAAGTAAATCCCTGTACTGTTACTGAAGAAAAGCTTTTCCAATACAGTAAAATAGGAATTAACAGACTTTCTTTCGGCGTTCAGTCTGTTCACAATGACGAGCTTAAATTCCTAGGGCGTATGCATTCATGGGAAAAAGCTGAAAAAATTATAAATTCAGCTCAAAATATCGGATTTAAAAATATTTCATGCGATATTATGATCGGTCTTTCCGGACAATCTATTGAAAAATTAAAATTAACTATCCATAAAATTGCAGAACTATCCATACAACATTTCTCCGCTTATATACTTAAAATAGAAGAAAATACACCGTTCAATACTCCGGATATTATCAATTCTTTACCTGATGACGATCATATTTCCGACTTGTATCTTTTTATGGCCGAAGAACTTCAAAAACTCGGATACAATCAATATGAAATATCTAATTTTTCCAAAATGGGATTTGAAAGCAAACATAACTTAAAGTATTGGAAATGCCAGGAATATATCGGTCTGGGTCCGTCTGCACATTCATATTTTAATGGCAAAAGATACTTTATTCCATCGGACTTGAATAAATATTTGAATAGTACTGAAACAATTTTAACTGATGAAAATCCAGGCAGTGACGATGAAAAAATTATGCTTGGACTAAGATTGACTGAAGGAATCAATATAAATGATTTTCCATCCAGAAAAGCATTATTCTTGGAAAAAGCAAAAGTATTTAATAAATTTAATTTAATAGAAATTAAAAATAATTTTATAAAACTAACTCCAAAAGGATTTCTTGTTTCAAACAGCATTATAAACGAATTTATATGAAAAAAGAGCAGTTATAACTGCTCTTTTAATTTATGTATTAAAATATCGAATCCATAAGACACCAGTCACCTTCTATTTTATACACTTTAATGGTTGTAGTATCTTCATCCTTATCATCGTCGCCCTTAATCTTCATTTTAACTTTAAGTTCATAACCCTTAGAAACTCTGACCTTTTCATCATATTTATCCTTGATACTGTCCTCAAGATCCTCAAGGTCATCCTTGTCAATTTTATCTTTATCCTTTATCTTATAAGAAATTTTGATATCATCACCGTATTCTTCTTCAAGCATACCAGTAATTAACTCCATTGATTCATCAAGGTCATCATAAATATCACTTTTATTTTCATCTTCATACTGATATTCAATTAAAAATTCAGGCATTGCCTTATACAAATATTTCCCTTTGCCTGTTTCCATAGCCTTCACCATATTGTCAACAGGTTTCTTATATCCGCCGCCAAACAGCAAATTAACAAGAACAATAAGAATAACAAGAATAACTGCTGCCGCAGCTATTATCACCGCCACCGCCTTATTTGTATTTTTAACCGTGTCCGTACCTCCGGAAGTTACACCTCCGCCCTGAGCAGCACCGCAAAAGGTACAGATATCAGCGCTGTCTTCAATTTCCTTACCGCATTGCATACAAAATTTACTCATATTTACCCCCATATTTATTTTTTTATATAATATCACAAATTAAACAAAATGTCAATCTATCACCTAAAATTTCAGCATCAGCGACAAAACATAATTTGTCCAATTTGTTATTTTGATAAATCATTAATAATTTTTCTAAGTGTCTCAATGGAATGGTCATGATTTTTCTTCGTATCTTTCTCAGAGCTGAGATTTGTAGTCACTTTACGAATTCCTATGTACAGATCATCCGGAACAGTATTTTCCTCATAACCGATAAGCTCAGCAAATTTTGTATCTTTAAGATACAGTCCATAGCCTTTTACATACGGACAGTCAGGAAAATATACCTCAAGATTTTCCAGGGTATTTTCAGGCTGAATCAAATCGCTGGATTTACTGTCTGCTATAATCATCATAGTTTCACCCAACTGAAATTGTGTTGAAAGATTGGTTAAATTATTCTCATAACCATACAGACTTTGAGTATTTTCCGATTCATCATCAGAAATAGGAATATAAATAATATTTACATACTGCTTTTCATCGTCATTATAATCATCTACATAACTATCAAAAACATCGCACATTGATTTATAATGAGAATATAAGTCAGTATCATTGCTAAGAAGCAATACATTTATATCCGCTTTGACCGTAGTAACTTTATCATAAATCAAAAAAGCGGCAATTAAAATAAAAAATGAAAAAATTCCAAGCCACCATTTGTTGTGATAAATAAAATTTTTGAATTTCTGCCATAAATTATAATGTTTTTTTTCATCAGACGACAAATCAAGTATGTCAGATTCTTTTATTATTCCCTGCTTAATTTTAAGAAGTTCAATTTTTTCTTCCTCAAGCTTATGTGAATATTCCTCCCTTTCAATTTCTTCTTCCTTTTCCAGACGAAGACGCTCTTCTTCATTCTTCTTTTTTTCTTTTTCATTAACCATATGAACAGTTTCCAGAATCCCTGGCTGTTTTTTATTTTTTTCCTTATCCTGCATATTTTCTCCTTAAAAATGTACAGGGATACACTTTATTCAAAATGTACCCCTATTTATGTTATTTCTCAGCTTCGTTTTTCACTATAGGACGCATGTCGGGACGAAATCGGTCATATTGATATAGACTTCTGCTAACCCCTACAACACTCTTTATCCTCTATTATCAGATTTACAAGCAATTATTTTCCCTACATAACCCAATCATTAACAGAACGAATGGTGTAAAATTTTATGTAGATAATATAAATTCTTCTGCCTGACTTCTGATTTTATAATACTATTGTTAATAGACTATCTCAGCGAACCTTCTCCACCCATCAATCTTGTCATTTCTTCTATGTGTTCCAATGGGAATGGTGGTTCACACAGAGGTTTTAATGCAATCGACATCATTTTCATCGGATTGTCATCTGCCGCCACACGATTTGACGACATTGTTCCACACCTACAACAACGATGTATGATTGCCCATTCTCTGTTTTTTCTTACCCACACTGCAACAGGTTCCATTATGCCACCGCAGTCTGAAGCTCTGTCTCCGGGTTCTATATCCAGATGAAGACTGCTAAGGCAATTCGGGCAGTGGTTTCTATGATTACCTTCTGCGCCTTCCGGTACAACTAGTCTTCCACAAATCCTACAGGTAAATGTTTCATTACACGGATGGGTTTTATAATAATTTTTATCATATTTTTTTCGTTTATTTTCACGGTTCATTTTAATTCCTCCTGAAAGTTTTTATAGTTTTATAAAAACTGCCGAGAGGATTGCAATTTTACTGTATGCAAGCCTCCCGGCTTGCTACAATTACACATCTATTGTTAATCAAACAATATTCTCCTTTCAGAATTCAGCATTATTCTATTTTAATGCTTTATACAACAGCGGGCAATTACAAAGCAGAACTGTTCGCTGTATTGTTAATTATACGATTTTTACGCCCTGCACACCTTTGAAGCAGTGCTGTTCTAACGCTTTCAATCATTGGCACAGTTCTTGTACGTTATTTTCAAAGTCAATATCTTTCCAACGCAAACCAGTTGCTTCACCGACTCGTAAATCTGTTCCCAACATTAGCGCAAAAATGTGCTGCGACTCATTTCTTTAAGAACTCTTTCTCTATTGTCTTTTCTTTTTTCTGCCATAAAAGCTCCTTTCATATGACAGAAAACTTATACATTATATTATAACATATCAGCTTTCAACTTTCAATACCTAAATTGAAAAAGATTTTGAGATATAATCATCAAATTGTTTTCGCTGGTGCTATACTAAAAAAGTGGACAGCAAAAAGCGAAAGATGGTATAATAATAAAAAAAGGAGAGAAACACATGGAAAACACTAAGTATACAGAGGAATTCAAGCAAAGCATAGTAAGCTTGTATGAATCCGGAAAAAGCAGCACGCAGATATGCAAAGAATATGGAATGAGCAGTTCCACATTGCATAAATGGATCAAAAAATATACAAAAGTTCAGGTTTCAGAAACTGAAACCATGACCATGGCTGAAATCAAAAAAATGCAAAAGAAATTAGCCTTGCTTGAGGAGGAAAATATAATATTAAAAAAAGCAATGGCTATCTTCTCAAGGGAATCCGGGAAAGAGTAGAACTGATCTCCCGGCTTTCAAAGGAGCATTCCATCAAACTTCTGTGCAAAGTTTTGAAGGTAGCCAGAAGTGGACCATAGTCAATAATCTGGACACAAAAAGGCGAAAAGAATTAAGAAGAAAGTAAAGATTTTTCAAAATGAATGGGTGACAAATAATTAATAGCCGAGTGAATGCGATTAAGATTATAAAAGCCATTAATATAATCAAAGAGTCTGATATTAGCCTCATAGAAAGAAGAATAGTGTTTGAGGTAGACTTCTTCCTTTTTCAAAACAGAATGGAAGGCTTCCATGGGAGCGTTATCAAAAGGACAGTCCTTTTTACTGTAAGAAAGTCTGAAGCCCATCCTCTCAGCAGCCGCAATATACTCAGAAGAAGTATACTGGCTTCCACGGTCGCTGTGAAGAATAACATTAT
>CABIYQ010000007.1:111475-113346 GCA_902362965.1 Oscillospiraceae bacterium | reverse complement strand
GTTGTTGAAGAACAGATAAAAGTCGCAAATCATAGAATTGAGGACTTGGAAAAGGAGATGCACAAATGAACATTTTAAAGAAAAATTGCGTAAAGCGAGCATTAAGAACATTTTTACAGACAGCAGTAGGCTACATAGCGGTAAATATCGCCGCAACGGATCTAACTGTAAAATCCGCTGTTCTGGGACTTTGCATTTCTGCCATATCAGCAGGTATGGCGGCGGTTATGAATCTTAAAGAAAACAGTTGACATATTTCCATAATTGATGTATAATAATAAAAAAGGGGCATACCGATAGACGGTCGCTCCCTCAGAAATAGTTATTAAATAACCGTTCTCAGTTGGTAGCCGTGGACGGTTATTTCTTTATGTTCTTAATTAACTCGTTAAGAGTAACAAGAAGCACGATAGCAAGAACTGTATATATAAGTTCCATGTCTATCACCTCCTTGCCTGCTTATTTCGCCTGCCCTAGTGGGGACGATAAGTAAGTTTATGGCGTAAGGAGGGAACAACCGCCTACCGTTTCAGGTATGCCCTTATCAAAAATTATACATTATTCTGTAAAATATGTCAATATTTGCGCTCTGATTTTTCAGGGCGTATTTTTTATATCTAAATTTAAGAAATGAGGTAATAATTATGAGTAAAAAAGTATTTATAGGAGTAAGACATGGCGGAACAGACAGCGGAGCAGTTAAGTACATAGTCGAAAAAGAGTATACATTAAAGACAGCCTTTGCACTGTCTGAAATTTTAAGTAAGTACGGCGTTGATTTCAAGCTGTCACGTACTCAGGATATTGACACCGATATGGACAGTAAAGTTGCAATGTGTAATAAATATGCTCCTGATCTGGCGGTGGATATTCATTTCAATGCAGGCGGCGGACAGGGCTTTGAGGTATATTACAGCCGTGTGGGCGGTACGTCAAAAACATTGGCAAATAATATTAATACCGAGGTCAAGAAAATCATGTCGAGCCGAGGTGTTAAGACTAAGCTTGGCAATGGCTGTACGGACTATTTTGCAATTATCAGAGAAACAGCAGCTCCAGCAGTACTTTTAGAGGGCGGATTTGTCGACAGTAAAAAGGACGCTGATTTCATCAAGTCCAATTACAAAAGGCTTGCTGAAGCATACGCTAAAGGTATTTTAAAGACGTTGGGTATTTCTACAGCAGCAAGTCCTGCAAAGCCTATATTAGATAAAACTGGTCGCAAAAAGGGTAATGCAGAATCATTGGAATTAAAGGTATTACTGCTTATTGCTAAAAAGCTAGGTATTCATAAATGCGGTATGGATGAAAATAAGTCTTTTGGTACTGGTACACTGAATGCTGTAAACTATCTGTTAGGCGTGTGGGGATATCAGCAGAATGGTATTGCGGGGGAAAACTTCATTAAGCGCTTACATACCGAAATCGAAAATAAAGTGAAATAGTTTGCAAAATTTATAAAAGTGTGGTATAATTAATTTGTTGAAAAAATATACCGCAGAAACAATACAAAGCTAAGCCCATCAGGAAATTCCTGACGGGTTTTTTTATACTTTTGACAATTTCTTTAAAATATGATACTATTATGCACAAGGAAAAAATGTTATACATTTTTGCGGAGCGGGGTAGAAATATTTCGCTCTATTTTTTATAATTCAAGCGGCAGGATCACTCCTTGCCGCTTTTTCGTATATATTACGCATCAAAATATTTAATTGGTTCCATTTAAATGTTTAAAAAAATTTTGGATTATCTAAATTGATTTTCCCAATGCTTTTTATTATTAGAAATGTTTTACGCCGCCGTTAGTATATTCAATAAGGTATGAAAGATCTATTTTATCAATTATTGGATTACCGTTTTGATCAAAA
>CABIYQ010000007.1:3026-111225 GCA_902362965.1 Oscillospiraceae bacterium | reverse complement strand
TATGATACCATTGGTACTAATTGGACTTCCCATATATGTAGTCTGTACCTTTCCATTATTAGAAGAAGTAAAGTAGCCATTATCAAGCAATTTTGTTTTAACACTGGGATTTGCAGTTACTTGTGAAGTATAGTTAATACTATAATCAAAATAAGCTATGTTTGAATTGGCTGTAACTTCATGATATATTCTAAAAGTTTTTAATTGAGTAGTATCTGCACTTGCTGTAAACATACTACAAAGCGAAACAGCCGATACAGTGGCAGTTGTTATTGCTGCTAAAACTCTTTTAAATTTTTTCATAATAATTTCTCCTTAAATAAACTTTATTAAATATACTTATAAGCACATTATATACCAAAAATTTACAAAAATCAATATATAAATATAAAATTAATCAAATATTTACATTATTTCTATATTTTGTTTAAATATAAAGTGTAGAATATAAATACAGTTTGTGACTGTTTACCATCTTTTCATTAAAAGTCCCCACTTGATTTATTAAGTTCAAATGGGGGTTTTAATTTTTTACTTTTGGTTGCATATCCGATAGAAAGTTACTGAGCCCAAATCTGGGCTGAGTGAAAAATAAAAAGCCTATCGGGATTTCTCCTGATAGGCTGAAGTTTAAGGGTCGCATTTAAAATGTTACAACCATACAACCAGCGTTGATTCTGATAGCCTTGCTGAGCGTTGTTAAGTCCGTGTATAAAATATTGATTAGTTTTTTACGTTTTGAGTTTTTCGGTACACATGGAACAGTATCGGGAACAATGACAAAATCATATAAAAACAACGCCGTTCACAATTCCTTGCAAACGGCGTATTTTGGCGGAAAGAGAGGGATTCGAACCCTCGATACGCTATCAACGTATACACGAGTTCCAGTCGTGCGCCTTAGACCAGCTCAGCCATCTTTCCATTATTGAATTGTAAAAACCTCAGCCTTTAAGCTGAGGTTTTATGGTGCGAGTGACGGGACTTGAACCCGTACGCCAATGACACACGCCCCTCAAACGTGCCTGTCTGCCTATTCCAGCACACTCGCATTGAGTACTTTAATATTATATCAGAGATTTACCTTTTTGTCAAGCTTTTTTTATAAAAAAACATATTTTTTTTATTATTAAATAATTTTTATTTATGTTTATTTTGTATTTTTTTTACTTTATTGAATTTAAATATTATACGCAATTCTTTTTTCATATGTTTTCTTTTTACTGTCATACCTTTTGCTAATCGAAAAAACCATATTAACGGTAAAAATATTTTATGACGGTAGAAAAAAGGATAATTAAACTGATAAAATTCCAAGGACGGAAAAACCCTGCTAAAAATATATTTAAATCTGGTTTTACTGACTTTTTTGTAATTAAATTTTTCCATCCGTTTGGTTATTTCATTTTCTATTGTACCGTAAGTTCCGCAGCTGAAATGATATTCAAGTAGTTCCTTTTCTTCAGGTGAGAGTCGGGGTAGCTCCGGCTCAGACAATACTTTTTTACAAAGATTTCTGTTTTGCTTTTCAAATTGAGCAATACCCAATTTTGTACATTCATTTTGAATATACTGCCAGTTCAATATTTTTTCTTTATGCATTAAAAATATATAACGATCCAAAAGACTGCGCAGACCTGTTCCGCTTATATTATAATGTTTATATTCATGTGCGGTAATATATACATAAAAATCTTCATCGGTAAAATGATATCCATATTCTGTATTACTATCCTGAATTAATTTGTTTTTTATTTGGGAATAGTATTCTGTCCATTTTTCATTATATGATATATGAAAAAGCTCAGTGTGCATTTCATAGTTATATATCGGCGGTTTTATATATACGTCATGATTTCCTTTTCCGTAATATTTAGCGCTGTATCCTAAATTTTTCATAATTTTCAGCACAGTTTTGCAATATGTTTTATCAAACAGAATATCATTATCCGACATTTGCCGCACATCAGTCTGCGGATACAATTCTTTCAGGACCGTGCCCTTTAGCGGCATATACCAAATTCCATACTGCTCTAAAGTACCGCATATTTTCTTGCGTTCAGAATCGAGAAGAATATTTTTTCGGATAGCTTTAAGCTTTGCTTCAATGAATTTTTTATTAGAAATTCCTGCTGACTCCAATGCCGTACATACGATTGCGGTCAAGCTATGATACTGACACATTTTAAATAATTCATCCGGATCAATTAGAGCTATACAGCTTGAATCCGGCGTAATATTGTTCACAGCACACGCTGTAAGATATAACATATCGTATCCTGTTTGTTTCATTTTAGCCGCCTTGTTATATAATATTTTATACGCAGAATAACCGCTCTGATCGGGAACAAATCACACCATAAATGAACATAAATTTTATATTTTATATCGGAAACAGAAATTTTTTTACCGTTACGTACAATTCCTGTTAAAACTCCGATAATGTTACCGTCTGTAATATCATATTCCTTTTTCCAACGGTTATCTCCACAAGTTACATAACTATCTTTTCGTATTTTAAGAATCCTGTGCAGGACATATTGTCCCGAAGCTCTTTTGTAAAGGGGGATATCATATTTTTTCAGCCTTCCGCTGACCTTTTCAATGATTAGTATGTCGCAGTTTTCACGAATAATCGGCATCATACTGTTTCCCACGCTTGTATAAATAAGTTTTCCGGTTTTATTGATTTCTTCTTCAAATGTAGATTTATTCATCAAGTGCGCCTATACTGCGAAGCTTATCAATAATTTTTTGGACGTCAGCGGTGATCGTTTCTTTTGAGACGTCGTATTGCACAAGCATTTTTTCAATAATTTTAGCGGAAGTAGTATCTGTTTTCAAGCAGTCTACAATAAACGCAGCTGTTTTGTTAGATTTTACTATTCCGTTAAAGCTTGTACCAGCGCAGACCATAATTTGTTCGCCGTCAGTTTCATGAGTAATAAATTCTTCTTTCAACTTCATAGAAATTTATCCTTTCATTGCATTATATGCAACTTCTGCTGCCTTAACTTCCATATTACAGTACAGTTTATACACGGCTGTATTATTGGAGATCATGTCTAGTATATCCAGAGTTTTGGCTAATTTATGCATATTCATAGGTTTGTACGCATGCTGAAGCAACATAGTGTAAGCGTGTGATCCTGTTATTTGTTCAATATGATTTTGTTCAGAACGCTTAATTACGCAAATAGATTTTAACGGTACGGCAATATTACTGCCTAACTTATGTTTTCCGTTCCAAGGCGTACCAAAAATAGTAATACTGCCGCTGCCGGCCTTTAAAAGGGGTTTATCATCATTTACCATAATGGCGCGTTTACCGAAATATTCTTTCCAAAGTCTTGTATGAGTCGATTTTCCCACGCCGCTTCCGGCAGTGAAGAGGTATGCTGTTCCGTCAACTGCAACAGCTGAGCCATGAAAGAGAATTATATTTTCCTCAATCAGCTTTTCGCATATTTTTCTGTACACAGCCAAGGTTTCAAGGTAGCTGTCGGAATAGCGGTGAACTATATTTTCATCAAAAGATTTTCTGCGCTCAAAGTCTATATCCTGTTGTTTTATTTCAACTGTAAAATCAGTATATCCGTTATGCTGATAATCCTTGCACAGTGTGTGTACTTCATCATATAAAGAACTAATTCTAATATTATGCTCTGCTATTTTATATGTTTCTGAGTACATGTAAAATCACCTTAGTATATTATTTTTCTTCGTCCAGTGGAATTTCAACTTTATATGCTGCAAAACTATATGGCGGAAGAATTATTCTTTCACCGTACACAATGTCTCCGTGAATAGTACGGTAGTAAGAACAGTTTTTCAGTTCCATTTTTGATTTATCAATAATTTGTTCATATGGAGAACGGTTAATAAAAATAATTACGGCTCTCTGACGGTGAGTTTTCATTCTTGCAAATGATATAACATTATCGTCAATATATAAAAATTTAAGTGCGCCGTCAGCAAATACTTTTGAACTGTTTCTTACTTTAGCAAGCAGTTTTGTATATTCAATAAGCTGGGTGTCTTCTTTTCCCCAAGGGTAGCAGCGTCTGTTAAACGGGTCTTTATAGCCTTGCTGACCTGCTTCGTCGCCGTAGTAAATACAAGGTACTCCCGGAAGAAAATATTGCAGTGCCATAGCACATTTTAGTCTGTTTCTGCCAAGTTCAAATTCTTCATTGGTCAGCCAATGGCTGCACATCCAGTCTTTGCTTTTGCCTTCGCAGCTTTCACCGCCGAGAATATTAATTGCTCTTTCAATATCGTGAGTTGAAATACTGTTCATCAGTACATCAACTGACGGTTTGGGATAGTTTTCAAGAATAGTCATGATACTGTTTTTAAAATCAAAAGGACTGCCGCCTAATACATAATTCATAATTGCAGTACGGAAGGGATAGTTCATTACGGAGTCAAGCTGGTCGCCCAGTAAATAGCGGCGTTTTACGCCGTAGCTTTCCTTGTTAGAAGCATCTTCCCAGACTTCGCCGATGATGATTTTTTCTTTTCCGTGCTTTTTAACGCATTTATTCAGATTGTCAAGAAATTCGTCCGGCAGCTCGTCTGCAACGTCAAGACGGTATCCGGCTGCTCCGAGACTTATCCAGTAGTCAAGTACTCCGCCGTCACCACAGATGTAATTGGTGTAGTCTTTATTGTTTTCCTTAACGTTCGGCAGAGTGTCGATACCCCACCATGCTTCATATTTATCGGGATATTCATAGAAGGTGTACCATGAGAAAAATTCACTGTCCGGTGAATTGTATGCTCCTAAACTATCGTATCTGTTGAATTTATTGAAGTAAATACTGTCAGCTCCGGTGTGAGAGAAAACACCGTCTAGGATTATTGAAATACCATATTTTTTAGCCTCATCGCAAAGAGTTTTAAAATCTTCATTTGTTCCGAGAAGAGGATCGATTTTACGGTAATTTGCCGTATTGTATCTGTGATTTTCATGAGATTCAAAAATCGGGTTCAGATATATGCATGTTACGCCTAAGCTTTTCAGGTAGGGAAGCTTTTCTTTTATACCTTCAAGGTCTCCGCCGAAATAGTCATTGTTCCAGACATGACCTTTTTCATCAGGTTTATAGAAAGGAGTATCTTCCCAGTTTTCACGCAGTATACGATCGTCGGGAATATTTTCATGAAGCTTTCCGCTTTTATAGAAACGGTCAGGGAAGATTTGATACATAATTCCGCCCTTTAAAAAGTCGGGAGTTTCATATTCTGGACTGTATACTGTAAGCTGATATAATTCGCCATTGTTGAGAGTACTTTCGTGACATGAGGACTTCTTGATATAGTTTCTGAAACCGTTATGTTTATATGAAAAATAGTAGTAATGTACTCCTGTATGTCTGGGAGTAAATGTAGTCATATAAACATTATGGGTATCTTCTTCTTTTTCCAGATTCATAGTCAGAAAAGTTTCTTTATAACCTGTTCTGAAAACAACCAGTATTGGTACCGGTGGAAAATCAAGAACGGTTTCTTTTGGAAGTCTTATACGAAATTCGCAGGGTTCTCCTTTTTTTATTGCACCGAACGGTTTTTTATATCGTTCGTCCCAACTGTCGAATATTTTTTTCATAAGGTTCTCCAATCTAAAAAACAAGGGCTTTTTGCAAGCCCTTGCTCTTTAAAAATATAGTTTATTTTTAATTATAGGCCCCAGATATCCTTTGCATATTCTGTTACAGCTCTGTCAGCTGAGAATATTCCGGCACCGGCGATATTGTTAAGTGACATCTGAGTCCATTTCTTGCTGTCTTTATAGCATTCTGATGAATAAGCCTGTGCTTTTCTGTAAGAATCAAAGTCGGCAAGAACCATGTAAGGGTCAGAATTTTTCAGTGAATTTGCAACTTCATTGAAATTACAGCCGTTAATGCCATGGTACATTCTGTCGATACAATTTTTAATAACAGGATTTGATTCATAATATGATTCAGGATTGTAACCTGTTCTTTTAAGGTCGTTGACTTCTTCTGTTTTCATACCGAAGATTATAATATTTTCATCACCTACAGCATCCTTGATTTCGATATTTGCACCGTCAAGAGTACCCAGAGTTATAGCGCCGTTAAGCATTAGCTTCATGTTGCCTGTACCGGAAGCTTCTGTACCAGCCAGTGAAATCTGTTCTGAAATATCACTTGCCGGCATAAGTAGCTCTGAAAGCGTAACTCTGTAATCTTCCAGGAAGTATACCGAGAGCTTCTGGCTGATTTTCGGATTCTTTCTTATTTCTTCTGAAATTGCCCAGATAAGTTTTATGATCTGCTTTGCAAGATAGTAACCGGGTGCGGCTTTTGCTGCAAAGATATATGTCTTAGGAACGAAATCAGCGTCCGGATTCTGTAACAGATATTCATAATCGGCAAGAATATTCATTACGTTAAGGTGCTGACGCTTATATTCATGAAGTCTTTTGACTTGAACGTCAAAAATACTGTCAATATTAATATCAATTTTGCTGTTATGTTTAACATATTTTGCAAAACGCTCTTTATTGGCACGTTTGATTTTCATAAGCTGTTCAAGAACAGCCGAATCGTTTTCGAATACGCACAACTTTTTCAGTTCGCTGCCGTCTTTAAGGAACTTATCACCGATTTTTTCTTTGAGCAGATTTGTAAGTCCCGGATTTGACTGGTAAAGCCATCTTCTGTATGCAATACCGTTTGTTACATTCTTGAATTTTCTTGGAGTATCCATATATTCATCGTTGAATACACTTTGTTTGATAATTTCAGAATGAAGCTTTGAAACGCCGTTTATGCTGTGAGAAGCAACTACGCACAGTGTAGCCATGTGGATCTGATTATCCTTGATAATAGACATTCTTGTTGTTTTTGAACTGTCTCCGTTGTTGCGTTCCATAAGTCTTGCACAGTAACGGTTATTGATTTCAACTATAATGGAGAAAATTCTCGGAATAATTCTCTTAACAAGATTTACATCCCATTTTTCCAGAGCTTCTGCCATTACGGTATGGTTTGTATAGGCAAAAGTATTTGTTACGATATGCCATGCCTTGTCCCATGTATAGCCGCAGTCGTCCAGAAGAACTCTCATAAGTTCGGGAATTGCAAGGGTAGGGTGGGTATCGTTAATATGAATGGCAACTTTTTCGTGGAGATTATCGAGCGTACCGTAAACTGACATATGGTTATTGACAATATCACCAACAGAAGCCGCACATAAGAAGTACTGCTGACGAAGTCTCAGTGACTTTCCTTCAAGGTGGTTGTCATTAGGGTAAAGAACCTTGGAGATAGCGTTTGCGGCGGCATTCTGACCGAGTGCCTTTTCGTAGTCTCCCTGATTGAACATAGACATGTCAAAATTAGGAGCCTTTGCAGCCCACAGTCTCAGCACTGATACGCCTTCGCTGTCATGACCGGAAACGTACATATCATAAGGGATAGCGTGTACGGTTGAGTAGTTTACATGTGATAGGTGATGATACTGATTGTCCCAATATTCATGAAGCTCGCCTTCAAAGTGAATGTCAATTGCCATTTCCGGACGTGCATCAAGCCATACTGAACCGCCGGGCAGCCAGTTATCAGGAAGTTCTGTTTGCCAGCCGTCTTCGAGTTTTTGCTTGAAAATACCGTATTCGTAGCAGATAGAATATCCCATAGCAGGAAATGCCTGTGTAGCAAGCGCGTCAAGATAGCATGCCGCAAGGCGTCCCAGACCGCCGTTGCCGAGTCCGGCATCAGGTTCGTATTCATATATGTCGTCAAGTCTGATGTCGTATTCCTTGAGCATTTTTTCAACATCCTTAACGATTTCAAGGTTGTAAAGACTGGTTTTCAGGGAACGTCCCATAAGGAATTCCATTGAGAGGTAATAAACTTGTTTTTTGCCGTCGGAATGAACCTTATTAATGAACTTCTGACGTTTTTTCTTTAATTCTTCAACAATTATTGCTGATAACGCCTGATAAATCTGTTTATCGGAAGCCTGACTTGGTTCAACATTAAACTGAAGCTCAAGCTTGTTAAGAAAGTTTTCTTTTATTTTTTTCATATCCGGTTTTTCTACCATTATTATTCTCCTATCCCTGTAATTTAAGCACAGTTTTCATTATACACCTGAACAAACGGCATATTCTTAAACAATATTATACACCAAAATTAAAATTTTTTCAATAGCTGTATATTGTTTTTTTTAATTTAGCTAATATTTAACAACTGAATTACAATTTGTTAAAATAAATTTTATGCAAATCATAAAAAACGCCCTTGTTTATAAGGACGTTTTTGAGGATTTTATTCATGTTTAGGATGGGATTTGTCAATAATTTCATAATCAGTGTATTTATCTGGATTATATTTTTTTATTTCAGGATTACTATTAAAATTTAATTCGTTGAATTTTGAATAAGAAATAATATTTCCGTCAGCATCAAAACCGTCATATTTCATCAGCACCCCGGTTTCCTTATCGACGGTAAATTTAAACGTGTAAACACCGAGCTTTTCTTCGGCGTAGTCATTGGTACTGCCTTCGATTACAACGCAGTCTCTGCCGAGAAAAATCGTTTCTCCTGTAATATCCCAATTGTCTTCAACAGTCATAAAGTTAAACGTTAATTCCTGCGGCTGAAGACCTTCACGGGCTGTAGGCGTATTTGTCGGATCTGCCCTGTAAGCATAGCAGTTAATGCCGTCTTCGGCTACTGTAATTCTTTCGTTGTCGGGAATAGGAACCGCTTCTTCAATATTGCATGATCCCAAACCTTTATTTATGAGTTTACGCTCTTTGAAGACTTCATAAAATTCTCCGTTGGAAGAAGAATAATATTCATGAATTTCATTACCCCGTATTGAATATTCATAGGCATCGGCAGTTAAAAGGTTACAGGCAAATTCTGAAGTTTTCATATCGACTTCATTGCATATCTCTATACTTCCCTCAGCAGTGTCAAAATAATCTATGGTATTCAGCATTTTAAAGAAAATGCTTTTCTTTGTGATTTCTTCATTATCATTAAGTGAATAGGCAGCAGCATTAGCTTCATCTGCCATGGATTCATTATCTGCGAGTCTGCCGCTGATATCCAGCAGATTTTCTGTTGAAAGTGGAGCGTTAAGAGGTTCTTTTTGAGCATTTTCACCTGATATTGATGATTTCCATGGGGAAACACATACAAGTCCAACGCCTACAGCACAAACAGCGCTTAAGGAAACTATTGAAGCTAATATTCTTTTGTTCATTTAAAATTCCTCCTTTATTTATATTAATTATCAATGTATATTACTATTTATAGTATATAATGATTATTTGTATATGTCAAGCAATTTCGAAAGTTATTGTCGGAATAAGCAGAAAATTACTTGACAATAATTATAATTTTTATTATGATAGATTTATAAAAGAATTTACTTTATATATGTGTGGAGTGAGGAAATTGAAATCAAAGTATAAAATCTGTATTTATATTATAATATCGTTGTTGTCTTTATTTTTTATGCCAAATACTGTTTTTGCTGACCTAGGACCTAAGCCAAGTGTTGAACTGCATATTGAAAATCCTCCTGATGGGTTATATTATGTGGATTTTCTGGTGTCATGTGATGAGCCGCACAATATAGACAATTTTTCATATGAATTGGGACAGCCTGATTACAATAAGAAAATGCTTAAAACATTAATTGATTTTTATGAAGATGGATATTGTGCAAGATTACGAGGAGACTCCGGCGTTGATTTTGGAGTAGTCAAATCTAATGCAGAGCATATTTATGATTTTATCTATATGGTGCCGGAGGAGTTTAAAATTATCATTGTGACAGAGAACTCGCAGGTTATTGTCAGTCCGCTTATTAACCCCAAGGTTTATAATACAGTTATTACGTTTAATGCAGCTAGTGGTACTGCCGAGGAAAGCAAAGCTGTAATTGCGGAGGATTTAGCAAAATCTGTTGGACAAACATTAGTTTTGTTTGTTATAACATGCAGTCTTACGATTTTGACAGAATGGATTGTGTTTCGATGTTTTAAAATTGAAGTAAGGAAAATGTATAATAGGTATAATTCAAGGCTTTTTCGTCTGACTAATGTTGCAACTCAGATTTTTTTGTATATAATGCTTGAAATTTCAGGTTCATTATTTATTCCTGCGGAAATTTTAATTTTTATAGCAGAGGCTTGTATTTTTGAATTGAAAATGAAAGAAACCGGAAAAGCCAATATAATGATCTGCACTTTTATTGCTAATGCGATTAGCTATTTTATTAGTATTCCTTTTACTTATGTTTTACTTTATATAAAAGCATATTAATAATTTCTGAATAACCCTTGACAATCAGTTATCTTTGTGCTATAATGTGTAAAGTGATTTGCCTTTACACCCGTCGGGAGTGATGAAAAAATGGCAAAAAACCTTGATTTTGTTATTTTGCTTGATATTTACGGCAATATGCTGACCGACAGGCAGCGTGATGTAATGGAGCTTTATTACTGGGAAGATCTTTCCCTTGGTGAAATAGCTGAAAGTAATAATATTACAAGACAGGCTGTGAGAGACAGTATTAAGAGAGGCGAAATGACGCTTGCGGAGTTTGAGAAAAAACTCGGACTTGCTGTAAAAATTGTAAAATGCAGAGAATATTTCAATGCTATTTCAGACTGTGCCTGCAATATGAAAAAAAGCGGCGCAGATAAGACGGATGAAATAATCAGTCTCGCCGGAATGGGAAAAGAAATATTTTGAAAATGCTGAAAGGAGAGGACTTAATGGCTTTTGAAGGTTTGTCTGAAAAGCTTAATAATGTGTTCAGAAAGCTGAAATCAAGAGGAAAGCTTACGGAATCTGACATAAAGGACGCAATGAGAGAAGTTCGTCTGGCTCTTCTTGAAGCAGACGTAAGTTACAAAGTCGTAAAGGATTTTGTGGCTAAGGTTTCGGAAAAAGCTGTGGGTAATGAAGTTCTGGAAAGTCTTACTCCGGCACAGCAGGTAATAAAAATAGTAAGGGACGAACTGTGCGAGCTGATGGGTGATTCAAATGCACGTATCAACATGCCGTCAAAAGGACCTTGCATTATTATGATGTGCGGTCTACAGGGTTCGGGTAAAACTACTCATTCGGCTAAGCTTGCTAAGCACTTTAAAAAAGAAGGGCACAGACCTTTGTTGGTAGCTTGTGATATTTACCGTCCGGCAGCTATTAATCAGCTGAAGGTCGTTGGCGAAAAGGCTGACGTAAAGGTTTTTGAAATGGGACAGATCAGTCCTGTTGTTATTGCAAAACAGGCTGTAGCTCATGCAAAGGATTACGGTAACGATATTATCATTCTTGATACTGCCGGACGTTTGCATATTGATACCGAGCTTATGGAAGAGCTGCAAAATATTAAGGCGGAAGTAAAGCCTGACGAGATTATGCTTGTCGTTGACGCTATGACCGGTCAGGACGCAGTAAATGTTGCTAAGGCGTTCGATGACGCTCTTGGAATCGACAGCGTTCTTATGTCAAAGCTTGATTCCGATACAAGAGGCGGCGCAGCGCTGTCAGTACTGGCGGTAACGGGTAAGCCGATCAAATTTGTGGGTATGGGCGAAAAGCTTGATGAATTTGAACAGTTCCACCCTGAAAGAATGGCTTCTAGAATTCTCGGCATGGGCGATGTAATGACCCTTATTGAAAAAGCTGAAGATGCAATAAGTCAGAAAGACGCTGAAGCTATGGCAAAGAAACTTCAGGAAAATAAATTTGATATGGACGATCTGCTTGATCAGTTAAGAAATATTAAAAAAATGGGATCAATAAAATCTATAATGTCTATGATTCCCGGAGTCGGAGATAAGCTTAAGGATATTGATGTCGATGATAAACAGTTTGTGCGTATTGAGGCAATGATCACGTCAATGACAAAAGAGGAAAGAGCAAAACCTTCAATTATAAATCCTCAGAGAAAACGCAGGATTGCATCAGGAAGCGGTACTAAAGTCGAAGATGTAAACAGACTTCTCAAGCAGTTTGAACAGATGCAGAAAATGATGAAGCAATTAAACGGCGGTAAGGGAATGAAGAATAAAAAAATGATGAAGCGTCTGGCAGGTATGAACCTTGACAAGCTTCCGCCTATGTAAGCTGATTAATGCATTACCGCATTAACATATATTTATTATTTTTTCCGGAGGTGAAAAAAATGGCAGTTAAAATCAGACTAAGAAGAATGGGCGCTAAGAAAGCTCCTTTTTATCGTATAGTTGTTGCTGATTCAAGATATCCTAGAGACGGCAGATTTATCGAGGAAATCGGTTATTATGATCCTACTAAGGAACCTTCTGTTGTTTCAGTTGATGCTGAAAAGGCAAAGAAGTGGATTGCAGACGGCGCACAGCCTACAGATACTGTTAAGACAATCTTAAAGAAAAACGGTGTGCTTTAATCTGCATTCAGGGCATTGTCGGGCAGGAGTAATGTCTCTTGCCTCATATAGTCCTTTTTTGGAGGAATTTAATGAAAGATTTACTATATGCAATTGTTGAAGACCTTGTTGAAGATAAGGATTCCATTAAAATTACTGAGGACGCACCAAATGAAGAGGGCGTTATTGTTTTACATTTGAATGTTGCTCCGGACGATATGGGAAGAGTTATCGGTAAACAGGGAAGAATTGCTAAGGCAATCCGTACTATTATGCGTGCGGGCGCTGCAAGAAGCAATCTTAAGGTTGCAGTTGAAATTGACTGATATAAAAAGCTGTATAACTTTTAAGGCTTGAATCGTTCTTTTAGAGAATTGATTTGAGCCTTTTTAAGATATTTAATGTTTTACTGATATACGGAGGTATGAACATTTGAAAGAATTTATTGAAACAGGTAAAATTGTTAATATTCACGGACTTCGCGGAGAAGTGAAAATTATGCCTTGGAGTGATGATCCGGATTTTATCTGCGGGTTTGATATTCTTTATTGCGGAAAGGATAAAAAAATATTTGAAATTGAAAGCGCCAGAGTGCATAAGAATATGGTTTTGATAAAATTTAAAGGTATTGATACGCCGGAGTCTGCGAATTTTCTCAGAAACAATATTGTTTATATTGACAGAAATGATGTTGAACTTGAAGAAGGTACTTACTTTATTCAGGATCTCATCGGACTGAAAGTGACAGACGCAGATACAAACGAAGAATACGGCACTGTAAGGGATGTTTTTCAGACCGGCGCTAATGATGTGTATGAAGTAAAAAACGGTGAAAGGACTGTTCTTATTCCTGCTATTCCGGACGTTATTGTGAATACTGATTTAGAAAATTCAGTTCTGACGATACGTCCCTTGGAGGGGCTATTTGATGAGGATTGATATTGCGACCCTTTTTCCGGAAATGTGTGAAGCTATCCTGTCTGAGAGCATTGTGGGAAGAGCCAGAAAAAAAGGTGCGTTGGAAATATACTGCCATCAGATAAGGGATTATACAAATGATAAGCACAGGCGTGTTGACGATATTCCTTATGGCGGCGGAATGGGAATGGTTATGCAGGCGGATCCTATTTACAATTGTTACAACGCTGTCTGTGAACAACTGGGAGCAAAACCGCATACAATATATATGACGCCGAAAGGCAGCGTTTTTAATCAAAAAAAAGCTGTACAGTTGGCGCAGCTTGATAATATTTTTCTTTTATGCGGCCATTATGAAGGCGTCGATCAGCGAATTCTGGACAAAATTGTTGATGAGGAAATTTCTATCGGAGACTATGTTCTGACGGGAGGAGAACTGCCGGCAGCTGTGCTTACCGACGCAGTTGCAAGAATGTGTGACGGTGTACTTTCCAGTCCGGAATGCTATCAGGATGAGAGTCATTTCGGAGGATTGCTGGAATATCCCCAGTATACCAGACCTGAAATATGGCAGGAAGAAGCAGTGCCTTCTGTGCTTCTTTCCGGACATCATAAGAATATTGCCGAATGGAGATTGAAAAAAAGTCTTGAAATTACTAAGGAAAAGCGTCCGGATATGTATGAGGCTTATATTAATAATAGTGAAAAATGTCAAAAATAACAGAATTTCACTTGTTGAAACTATACACAAATGAATGTTGAAAATTGTTTATAGTGAATAATTTTAATTAACAACAAAATACGTTAGTTAATATAAACAAATCTTAACCTTTTTAAAATCTTAACATTAATCAAAGCGTAGAAATTTTGCTAAAATAGCCATTTTAGTGTAAATTTCACGTTGACTATATAAAAAATAGCCTGTATAATTTAATCAGCAGATAACAAAATTATATTAAGGGTGGATATGGTTCCATTATTTAAAGATAGGAGAGTTTGTTATGTTTGTTAAAGATGTAATGGTTAAAAATCAGGTTGGTTTACATGCAAGACCTGCAACATTTTTTATTCAGAAAGCTAATGAATTTAAATCATCTATCTGGATCGAAAAGGAAGAACGCAGAGTTAACGCTAAAAGTCTTCTCGGTATCCTTTCACTGGGGATTGTAGGCGGTACCGGTATCAGAATTATTGCTGACGGTTCAGATGAACAGCAGGCAGTAGAATCTTTGGTTGAACTGGTTGAAAGCGGTTTCAGCAACGAAAAATAAATTATCTGTTAAAACAGGGGCGTTACGTTTGTAACGTCCCTGAGCTTATAAATAAATCAGTAATTTGAAATTCCGGATTCATACATATTTTCACAGAATATAGCGTAACCGCGTGTAGGGTCGCTTACAAATACATGAGTGACTGCGCCTATAAGTTTTCCGTTTTGAATAATTGGACTTCCGCTCATTCCCTGAACGATACCGCCTGTTTTTTCCAGAAGTTCTTTATCTGTGATTTTTATAGTCATATTTTTAGTACCACTGTTTTTATAATCGATTTTCTCAATATTTATATCATATTCCTGAGGACCGTTTCCATCAATAGTTGTATATATTGTGGCAGGTCCGGTTTCTATTTCCTGCTTTAATCCCATGGGTATTCCGCCTGAGCTGTCAACAGGCTTAAACATTTCTCCGAATATTCCGTATTTATTATTAAAATATATTGTTCCTGACGACATATCTGATTTAAAAGTACCGTGAAGTTCACCGGGCGAACCGGAATATCCTTTAACGACTTTTGTAATTTCCACATCAGCTACATCTCCGCTGGATACCGGAATAATTTCACCTGTATCCGAATCGCATACCGGATGACCTAAACCGCCGAATCGGTTTGTGTTAGGTTCATAAAACGTTACAGTACCTATTCCCGCAGTACTGTCTCTTACCCACATGCCGGCTTTATAGCTATTATCGGAACATGCCAGAGCTGGCTCTAATAATGATGTTTTCTGTTCATTTTGATGAGTATAAATTATTCTTAAGGAATTTCCGCCGGATTTTGCTACTATATTCTGTATATCCGTATTTGACGTTATTTTTTTCCCGTCAATAGAAATAATAATATCTCCTTCTTTTAATCCGCATTCTTCTGCCGGACATTTCATTCCGGAATCGGTTTTGATTTCTCCCATACCTACAATCATGACGCCTTCCATAAGAAGTTTTATTCCGAAAGGATCTCCTCCGGGAATTAGTATCGGAGTTTCAACTGTGTGGATTTCAACGTCCTTTACAGGAAGCAGTCCGAAAAGCTTCAGACATGCCGTTTCTGATTTTGGATATGTTTGCCCGGCAAATGACGCCAGTGCATTGTCTGATTCGGCTTCAATTGAAAATCTGGTAGAAAGCTCCAGATTATTTCCCTTTGAAACATAAAAGCTATCAGGAAGATTAACAGCATAGTAGCCTATTATAGTGCAGATATTAATAACAAATACGGATACTATGCATATTGCTGATTTTATTATTTTTTTCATTTTTTTGTCCTTTCTTTTATTGTTACGGCGTCTTGTTTTATCGGCTCTTTTTTAATATTGGCTGTTTTAAAACCGTTTATTAAGGCAATTTTCTAACGGTTTATTTAGTAATTTTTATTTTCGATTTATTTTAAGCGAATAATAGTGAAATGCCGGTAATTTTATTGAATCTTCAATGCAAAACAATTCCGGAATAGGAATAAATTTTATGAAAAAAACTGTTCTTGTAACTATATTTTTTTATTTATGACATCAGCTGTTTTTCTTTTATTAAAGAATTATCCTCAGATTACGTCATCTGTATCCTTTTTGTTGTAAATTAAAACGTAAAATTTATTTGAACAACGTAAAAATTTATACTAAATATTTAATTCAAAAATTTTAGATGAATTATTTTTTTTGATGTAAAAACTTATGGACGATGAAAGTTTTTTTATGGGTTTTGTCGTTAAAAATTATGCTGTTCACAATTTGTTAACAAGTTTTTTACAAATATATCCAATTTCCGCTAAAAACTTTTAATAATTGCTATTGATTTAAGGGGTTTAATATGTTAATATATGGAAGTAGAAAAAATATGGAGGTAGAACAATATGGTAAATAAAATCAAGGTGTTAATTGGAGACGACAGCGTTGAATACGGTATAACTTGTGCGAGTACGTTAAGAAGTATGGGTATGTATGCTGTAACAAGACCGAAAGATGGAGGGGTTCTGTTTGAGACAATAAAAAATGACAGCCCCGACATAGTTGTAGTTGACGCTATTCTTCCGCACATGGACGCCATAGAACTCATTAAAAAAGTTCAGGCACTAGGCGGAAAGAAGCCTGAGTTTATTGTTACATCCTCTTATGACAACCCGTTTATTGAAAGACAGGTTATGCAAAATGGTGCGGCATATTTTATGCTTAAGCCGTTTGACGTTAATTCACTTGGAGACAGAATTATGTCCTTGATTCAAGGAACAGCAGCAGACGCTAATGAAAAAGAATGTCAGGATATGGAAGTTGTTGTAACAGAAGTTATTCATCAGCTCGGCGTTCCTGCACATATTAAGGGTTATCATTACTTAAGAGAAGCTATTTTGTCATCGTTGGAAGACAAGGAACTGCTTGAAAGCGTTACTAAAATGCTGTATCCGACTGTTGCTAAAAAATTTGACACTACTTCGTCAAGAGTTGAAAGAGCAATCAGACATGCCATTGAAATTGCCTGGGACAGAGGCAATCTGGATACTCTTAATTCGTTTTTTGGTTATACTGTTAATACATGTAAGGGAAAACCTACTAATTCTGAATTCATTGCTCTTATAACAGACAAGCTGAGATTACAGTACAAACCGGTTTTAAAAAGAGCATAAGTACTTGTAATATTTCTGATTTTGTGATAATATTGTTTATTATACCCTTATATTAAATGATTATCAGAAAGGAAGAATTTTATGGGTTTTGTTAAAACGGATATATACGATTTGCAGTTTAATCCTTACAAGCTTATCAGTAAGGACTGGTTTCTTCTTACCAGCGGAAACAAGTCTGAATACAATACCATGACCGCTTCGTGGGGACAGACGGGAGTTCTCTGGAATATGCCTGTGTTTACAACAGTGGTACGTTCCAATAGAAAAACCTTTGAGCTTATTGAAAAAAATGAATTTTTTACAATCTCGTTTTTCAGTGAAAAATATAGAAGCGCACTCAGCTTCTGCGGTTCGCATTCCGGAAGAGATTGCGATAAGGCAAAGGAAACAGGTCTGACACCGTGCGAAATTGATGGAAATACTGCTTTTGAAGAAGCAGATATGGTATTCGTTTGCAGAAAAATTTATACTAAGGATATGGAAGAAAACGACTTTACTGATAAGAGTCTGTTGAAATTCTATGAAAGTGATCCGTTTCACAAGGCATTTACCGGTGAAATTGTTTGTGTTTACCAAAAAAAGTGAATGGAAAATTCCTGCGCATTTACCCGCAGGAATTTTTTTATTGACAAATTAACGAAAACCGTAAATAGTACTTTTAATGTTCCGGTATTTATGTCACTGTTGCACGCAGACTATTTTTTTTGCAAAGAGGTTCAAGTGAACCGCCATTGCTAAATATCTGGCAGAACTAAGTATTAAAAAGTAAAAAAGCGGACTAAAAAGTCCGCTTTTATTTTATATTCTGTATTTAATTCGGGAGAACTGAAATCTTATTTTTATAAGTCCTTTTCATGAGAATGCATGCAATGAATGCTGAAACAATTTCCGCTATGGGAAACGTTATCCATACAAGCCATGAGCTGCCTGAAAAGTGAATTATAATATATGAGAATATCCATGCTACAGGAAGAACAAATAAAAACTGTCGGCAAATTGATACTACAAGCGATTCTATGCCGCTGTCGAGAGCTTGAAAAATGCCTTGAAACGCAATATTTGCTCCGGCAAAAATAAAGCTTATAGATATAATTCTTATTGCGTAAATACACATTTGGCGAGTTTCTCCGGACAGTCCGAATATATCCGATAATAAAACCGCAAATATTTCAAGCAATACAAGTCCGGCAATCATTATTACAAGAGCATAAATCATTCCGTATTTTATTCCGTCTTTAATACGTGATTTGCTTTTCATACCGTAGTTAAATGAAATAACAGGCGTGATTGCGTCCCTTAGTCCGAATGCGGCAAATAGAATAAACTGCTGTATCTTATAGTACAGACCGTATGCGGTGACCATAGATGTACTGATACTGCCTAAAATTATATTCATACCATAAGTCATGACAGACATAAGCGCCTGAGCAATTATGGCCGGAAGTCCTATGGAATATATTTCTTTTATAATTTCCGCTGACGGATAAAGATATTTAAAATTATTTGTAATTTCTTTATTGAATTTTAAATGAAATATTAATGCCATTACAAATGAAACGCACTGGCCTATAACGGTTGCATATGCTGCTCCTTTTACGCCTAGTTTGGGACAGCCGAATAAACCGTAAATCATGATAGGGTCAAGTACTATATTTGTCAAAGCGCCGCCGATTTGCGCAATAGTCGAAAATATAGAGCGTCCTGTGGATTGAAGCAGTTTTTCAAAAATAGCAAAAAATACACATCCTATGGAAAAGATACAGCAAATTCTCAGGTAACTTACTGCCATTTGTGTTATTTTAGGATCTGACGTCTGGGATTTGATGTATGGCTCTGTTCCGAATATTCCGAAAAGTATAAATAACGCAAATATTATAATTCCAAGAAATATAGAATTTCCGGCAGTTTTACTTACTTTTTCATTGTCGCCTTGTCCCAGAGATTTAGACAGCAGTGCATTTGCTCCGACGCCTGTTCCTATACTGAATGCAATCATAAGCATTTGTACAGGAAATGCCAATGTCAGTGCATTCAGAGCAGCCTCACCGTCTGATTTCATATTTGATACAAATGCACTATCTACAATGTTGTAAACCGCTTGAAATACCATAGATACTATCATAGGAATTCCCGTGGAAAGAATTAATTTTTTTACCGGAACGGTTCCCATTTTGTTCATTTTCTTCTCATTGTTCATATTAACTCTCCGTTTCTGAAAAATCCGTGCAAACACAAAAAAGACGTAAATCCAAACCTGGATTTACGCCTTTTGCTACTCGGTATTTAAATTATATCAAAAGTTTTTTTGAAAGTCAATATTTTTATTAGCACAATTTTTACTGACTTTATTTTTGAAAAATTTGTGAAAATTGTTGTAAAAAATACAAAAATAAGTTATAATTATTCTATATATTTTTTATAAGGAGATGATAAATATGCCGAAAATGTCTCCTCCGCATATAAGCGGAACACTGAGAAAATTTGCTTTGAGAGTACCGGAAGTAATTAAGGAATGCAGCGGTATTATTGTATTCGGCAAAAAAATTCAGTCATTGGTTTTTACAACGGATATCTGTATTATAAGAAATGTCAATGCGGATGCCGTTATAGCTGTATATCCTTTTACTCCTCAGCCTATAATTACTCAGGCGGTTATGCTTGCGGCTGATATTCCGGTATTTGCAGGTGTAGGCGGTGGTCTTACCAGCGGAAACAGAGTGCTGAATCTTGCGCATTATGCAGAGATGCAAGGTGCTACAGGCGTTGTTGTTAATGCTCCTACGTCTAATGATATTATTCAGAAGGTCAGCAATCAAATTGACATTCCGCTAATTGTTACTGTTGTTAACGATAATGTTGACTTTAAAGAGCGTATTGACGCAGGAACGACTATTTTTAATGTGTCTGCTGCTAAGGATACAGCAAATGTGGTAAGAAAAATCAGGAGGGAATTTCCTGACTTTCCTATCATTGCAACCGGTGGTCCTACCGATGATTCTATTCTGGAAACTATTGATGCAGGCGCTAATGCAATTACTTGGACTCCTCCCTCAAACGGCGAGGTTTTTAAGGACATTATGGAAGCTTACCGTCAGGGAAAACCGCATCCGTAATGCATATATACATAAATAATGTATAAAATATGCATAAATAAAAAATCTATGCATATTTATACAAAAAAGTACTTGACATTTGTGTATAAAGGTGTATAATAAGATTAATGACTTTAGAAAATATAAATCGGGGGTATACCATTATGAATAAACCAGCAGCAAAAAAAGAAATTAAAAAGGTCGTTTTAGCTTACTCAGGCGGGCTTGATACTTCTATTATCATTCCGTGGCTGAAGGAAAATTACAATAACTGTGAGGTTATTGCAGTTTCCGGTGACGTGGGTCAGGCAAGCGAGCTTGAAGGTCTTGAAGAAAAGGCTCTTAAGACCGGCGCTTCAAAGCTTTACATTGAACACCTTACTGAAGAATTTATTACAGATTACGTTTTCCCGACTGTTCAGGCAGGCGCAATCTATGAAAACAGATATATGCTCGGCACATCCTTTGCACGTCCTATAATCGCTAAGAGAATCGCTGAAATTGCTATTGCCGAAGGCGCTGACGCTATTTGTCACGGCTGTACAGGCAAGGGTAACGATCAGGTACGTTTTGAACTTGCTATCAAGGCTTTTGCTCCTGATATGGAAATTATTGCTCCATGGAGAATCTGGGATCTTAAGTCAAGAGACGAGGAAATTGAGTATGCCGAAGCTCACAATATTCCGCTCAAGATAAACCGTGAGACAAATTACTCAAAGGACAAGAACATCTGGCATCTTTCACATGAAGGTCTTGATCTTGAAGATCCTGCAAATGAACCGCAGTATGAAAAGGAAGGTTTCCTTGAAATGGGCGTTTCTCCTATTCAGGCTCCTGACAAGCCTACTTATGTTACTTTACACTTTGAACAGGGTGTTCCTACAGCTATTGACGGTAAGGAAATGGGTGCTGTTGAATTAGTTGAAACACTTAATAAATTAGGCGGCGAAAACGGTATCGGTCTTGCTGATCTGGTAGAAAACCGTTTGGTAGGTATGAAGTCAAGAGGCGTTTATGAAACTCCTGGCGGCGCTATTCTCTATCATGCTCATGAGGTTCTGGAAACTATCACGATTGACAAGGAAACTGCAAGAATGAAGCAGTATATCGGCATTAAGTTTGCTGATATCGTTTACAACGGTCAGTGGTATACTCCTCTTCGTGAAGCGCTTAGTGCATTTGTAACAGAAACTCAGAAAACTGTTACAGGCGATGTTAAGCTTAAGCTTTACAAGGGCAACATTATTAATGCCGGCGTTACTTCACCATACACTCTTTATGATGAAGAAGTTGCTACATTTGACGCTGATGAGGTTTATGACCAGACTGACAGTGCCGGATTTATCAATCTCTTTGGTCTGCCTATCAAGGTTAAGGCGAAGCTTGATCAGAAGAGAAACAACAAGTAATTTAAATTAAAATCTTGTGGGCGGACATATTCTGTTCGCCCCTATGTGCTTATTGACATATATTGAAAGGATTTACCGATATGGCAGATAAAATGTGGGCGGGAAGATTTTCAAAGGAAGTTGACGAAACAGTAAACGCTTTTAATTCGTCCATTTCTTTTGACGGAAGAATGTACCGTCATGACATACAGGGAAGTATTGCTCATGCAACAATGCTTGGGCAGTGCGGAATTATTTCAAAGTCTGACAGTGAAAAAATCATTGACGGACTTAAAGGAATACTTAAAGATATTGATACCGGCAGTCTTGAAATGGATATGACCGCTGAAGATATTCATATGTTTATTGAAGCTGAACTGACTAAGCGTTTGGGAGATGTAGGAAAGAGACTTCATACTTCTCGTTCGAGAAACGATCAGGTGGCTCTTGATATACGTCTTTATCTGAAAGATGAAATAAAGGAAATAAAAGCTCTGGTTCTTAAGCTTGCTGATGTACTATGCGATATGGCTCAAAAGCATACTGAAACAGTAATGCCCGGATATACTCATCTTCAGAGAGCTCAGCCTGTTACTTTAGGTCATCATCTTATGGCTTATGCTCAGATGTTTTTAAGAGATCTGGGACGTATTGAGGATACCTTAAAAAGAATGAATGAATGTCCTTTGGGAAGCTGCGCTCTTGCCGGTACGACTTATGCTATTGACAGAAATATGACGGCAGAAGCGCTTGGTTTTGACAGACCTATGCTTAACAGTCTGGATGGAGTTTCAGACAGGGATTTTTGCGTTGAATTGAACTGTGCGATTTCTCTTATTATGACGCATCTTTCAAGATTTTCAGAAGAAATAATTATGTGGTGCTCATGGGAATTTAAGTTTATAGAACTTGACGACGCTTACGCTACAGGTTCTTCAATTATGCCGCAGAAGAAAAATCCTGATATAACTGAGCTTATAAGAGGTAAAGCAGGACGTGTTAACGGTAATCTGATGACTTTGCTTTCCATGCTCAAAGGTCTGCCGCTGGCATACAACAAGGACATGCAGGAAGATAAGGAAGCAATATTTGATTCTGTGGACAACGTAAAGCTTTGTCTTAAGACTTTTATTCCTATGATCGAAACTATGAGAGTAAACAAAGACAAAATGAGAGCAGCTGCCGCCGGCGGATTTATTAATGCTACTGATTGTGCTGACTATCTGGTAAAACATGGTATGCCTTTTAGGGATGCTTACAAGATTACTGGCAGACTTGTTGCGGAATGTATTGACAAGGGACTGACTCTGGAAACGCTTCCTCTTGAAAGCTACAGGGAATTATCTGAACTTTTTGAAGATGATATTTACACGGCTATCAGTCTGGAAACATGTGTTAGGGAAAGGAAATCTTTCGGTGGTCCTGCACCTGAATCAGTAATAAAGCAGATTGAAATAACAAAAAAACAACTGGGTGCATATTATGAGTAAAAAACATGTTGTATTTATTGTGTTACTGACTGTCGCTGCAATGCTGGTATGGATCCTCGGTGAAATCCTTATTATAGCAGTACTGAAACTTAGCGGTAAGGCTTCGATCATCTGGAGCATTATTATGATCTTGGTTATAATAGCTATCAGTATGTGGCGGTGTTTTAAAGACGAAAGCGGAAAAAACAGCAGAAAATGGTAAATGAATTGGAGAGATAAATGGCAGTAAAAGTTTATATTGACGGTCAGGAAGGTACTACAGGTCTGAAAATTCTTGAACGTTTTGAAGGTCGAAATGATATTGAACTTTTAAAAATAGATGAAGATAAAAGAAAGGACATAAACGAGCGTAAAAAGTTTATAAACGCTTCTGATTTTACTTTTTTATGTCTGCCTGATAAGGCGGCCGTTGAGGCAGTTTCTCTTGTGGAAAATGATCATGTAAGAATTATTGACGCTTCAACTGCTCACAGAACAAATCCGGATTGGGCATACGGTTTTCCGGAGCTTTCTCCGGAGCATAGGGAAAAAATCAGAACTTCAAAAAGAGTAGCAAATCCCGGGTGCTATGCAAGCGGATTTATATCAATATGCTATCCTCTTGTTAAAGCAGGCATAATTCCGCAGTTTTATCCTGTTTTTGCTTATGCAACTTCCGGTTACAGCGGTGCGGGGAAGAAAGCTATTGCCGCTTATGAAAGTAATGACAAACCAGCAGAGCTTTTGAGCCCTAGGCAGTATGCGCTGAATATGAACCACAAACACCTTCCGGAAATGCAGAAGATATCAGGTCTTGCTTACAAGCCGATGTTTAATCCGATCGTTGACAACTATTACAGCGGAATGGTTGTTTCAATTCCTTTACAGGGCAGACTGCTTCAGAAAAAATATACTCCCGAACAGGTAAGAGAAGCGCTGTATGAAAATTACAGGGATTCAAATTTTATAGAAGTAAAACCTGCGGGCAGCGAATGTGTTCCGGATGGATTTTTAACGTCAAACGGTCTTAGCGGCAGCAATAAAATGGAAATATACGTTTTCGGCGACAGCGAACAGATGCTGTTATGCTCAAGACTTGACAATCTCGGAAAAGGCGCTTCGGGTGCGGCAGTTCAGTGCCTGAATATTATGATGGGTATTGATGAAACTACAGGATTATTATAAAGGATAAAAGTTATGATTAACAAAGTTGAATTTGACGGATTTAAATATATTGACGGCGGAGTGTGCGCTGCACAGGGTTTTAAGGCTAACGGTATACAGTGCGGTTTGGCACACAAGCCTTTAACTGACACGGAAAAAAATACGGCAGAATCTAACAATGCTTTGCCTTCCGCCAAAAAGAAGAATGATCTTGCCGTAATTATTGCAGATAAGGAATGTACTGCGGCGGCTGTATACACAACTAATAAGGTAAAGGGTGCTCCTATTCAGGTTACGAAAAGCAATATTGCAGACGGAAAAGCAAGAGGGGTCATTGTAAACTCTGTAAATGCTAATACATGTAATGCGGACGGAGTTGAAAAGGCTGAAAAAATGTGTGAGCTTGTCTCTGATCAATTTGGTCTTAAGCCATCTGATTTTATTGTGGCGTCAACCGGTGTTATCGGTCAGATATTACCTATTGAACCTATTGAAAAGGGTATGCCTGAGCTTTGCAAGGGTGTAAGCTATGAGGGAAACAGTGCGGCGGTAGAGGCTATTATGACAACTGACACGATGCCTAAGGAGATTGCTGTTGAATTTGAAATAAACGGTAAAAAATGCGTTATGGGCGGTATGCTGAAGGGCAGCGGTATGATCCATCCTAATATGGCCACTACACTTTCTTTCATTACCACTGATGTGGCAATTGCTCCGGAATATCTTCAGCGTGCTTTAAGCGATGTAGTAAAAACGACGCTTAATATGGTGAGCGTTGACGGAGATCAGTCTACAAACGATATGTGCTGTGTTATGGCAAACGGTCTTTCGGGTATTGATGAAATATGTTCAGAAAATGAAAGCTTTGCCGTATTTGAAAACGCTCTTTACGTTGTTATGGTAAATCTTGCGAGAATGATGGCTAGGGACGGCGAAGGAGCTACAAAGCTTATTGAATGTGTATGCGCAGGAGCTGACGATATTAAAACTGCTAAGACAATTGCCAAATCGGTTATTACTTCAAGTCTTTTTAAAGCGGCTATGTTCGGTGAGGACGCTAACTGGGGAAGAATACTATGTGCAGTAGGATATGCAGACGCTGATTTTGATATAAACAATGTCGATGTTTATCTGGCATCAAATGCCGGAAAAATTGCCGTATGTAAAAGTGGTGCGGGAGTGGATTTCTCAGAAGATGAAGCTAAAAAAATTCTTATGGAAGAAGAAATTACAGTATTTATTAATATCGGTAACGGCGAATGTTCTGCCGCTGCATGGGGATGCGATCTGACTTATGATTATGTTAAAATCAATGGGGATTACAGGAGTTAAAAATGGAAATTTCTAATAATATTCGTGCGAAAGTGCTGATCGATGCACTTCCTTATATACAAAAATATAATGACAAAATTGTAGTTGTAAAATACGGCGGAAACGCTATGACTAATGACGAGCTTAAACAGGCGGTTATGAGCGATATCGTACTGCTTTCTTTAGTGGGAATTAAAGTCGTTCTTGTACATGGCGGAGGTCCGGAAATAAGCGATACCCTTAAAAGACTTGGTATTGAAAGCAGATTTATTAACGGTCTGAGATATACTGACAAGGAAACTATTGATGTTGTAAAAATGGTCCTTGCCGGAAAGGTCAACAAGGAGCTGGTAGCTCTTCTTGCAGAACATAAAGGTACGGCTATAGGTCTTTGCGGTATTGACGGGAAAATGCTTACCGCTGAGCGTGCTGAGGGGGAAAACGGCGAGGATTTGGGATATGTGGGAAACATTACTAGAGTTAATGTAAAGCCTATTATGGATACTTTAAACAATGGTTGTATTCCTGTTATTGCAACTGTTGCGAGCGGAACTGACGGAAGCACATATAATGTTAATGCTGATACTGCCGCTTCAAGAATTGCAGCTGAGCTTGGTGCTGAAAATCTTATCCTTATGACTGATATTGCAGGACTTCTCAGAAACAAGGAAGATCCTAATACATTGATACCTTTTGTTAATGTCAGTGAAGTCCCGTTTATGAAAAGACAGGGGATTATTTCCGGAGGTATGATCCCTAAGATCGACTGCTGTGTTGAAGCTGTCAGACGAGGTGTTAAGAAAACTTCAATTATTGACGGAAGAGTTCCTCACTCAATTCTTATTGAAATTCTTTCTAAGGCCGGTATAGGTACTCAGTTTAAGTAGTATGGAGAAATTTATTCTTTTTTTTCCGGTTATTATCGGAGTGATTCTGGATGTAATTGGTGGATTTCTGTATTTTAAACGTAAAAAATTTGGAATACACGTTATAGGAACTGTTACAGGAATTGCCAAATCACAAACGAAATATGCTGGTGTTAAGGTAACTACGGAAGCGCCTATTGTGAAGTATGATATTGCAGATCAGACATATACTGCACCTTCTGCAAAATTTTATCCTGAGGGAACCACAATTTTTAAAAAAGGAAACAGTATTTCCATTAAGGTAAGCAGAAAGAACCATAGGAGCTTTGTGCCGGAAGAAAATGGCAGCACGGCAGAGAAAATTCTTTTTTCCTGCGGTACTTTTATGATCATCGCATTTTGTATTATGTATTTTAGATATTATTGACAAGGGGAGTGTAAAAAAATGAGTACTATTGAAAAGTTTGATGATAATGTTATGCATACCTACGGTCGTTTCGGCGTAGTTTTGGATAAGGGAGAAAAGAGAACTTGCATTGATGAAAACGGTAAATCGTACATAGATTTCGGAAGCGGTATAGGATGCAATTCTCTCGGTTTCTGCGATGAAGAATGGGCAGATGCTGTATGCAGTCAGGTTAGATCTATTCAGCATACTTCAAATTATTATTATACAAAGGTTCAGGCGGATTTTGCGGAGAAATTGTGTAGGGTTACAGGATATTCAAAAGTGTTTTTCGGAAATTCAGGTGCTGAGGCAAATGAATGCGCTGTCAAGCTTGCAAGAAAATACAGTTTTGACAAGTACGGCAAGGGACGTCACAATATTATTACTCTTGTTAATTCTTTTCATGGAAGAACTCTATGTACTCTTTCTGCAACCGGTCAGGACAGTTTTCACAACTACTTTTTCCCATTCGTTGAAGGCTTTATAAATGCAAAAGCTAATGATATTGACGACTTAAAATCAAAGCTTGACAATGTGTGTGCAGTAATGCTTGAATTTGTTCAGGGAGAGGGCGGTGTGATCGCTCTGGATAAGGAATATGTAAAACAGGTGGCTGAAATTTGCCGTGAAAAGGATATTTTACTAATTGCTGACGAGGTTCAGACTGGTGTTGGTAGAACCGGCAAATTCCTTGCTTCTGAGCATTACGGCGTAAAGCCGGACGTTACTACCCTTGCAAAGGGGCTTGCAGGAGGCGTACCAGTGGGAGCGTGTCTGGCGGCTGAAAAATGTTCAGAGGTGCTTACAAAGGGTACTCATGGTTCTACATTTGGTGGTAATCCTATGGCATGTGCCGGCGGCGAGGTTGTTATTGACAAGGTTACTGCTGACGGTTTTTTGGAAGATGTGACTGCTAAGGGACAGTATTTTAAAGAAAAGCTGGAAAAAATGAATGAAGTGGAAAGTGTAAGCGGTCTTGGAATGATGATTGGAATTACTCTGAAAAATAAAAAGGCGGCAGACGTTGCTGCAAAAGCTATTGACGAGGGACTTATGCTGTTGACCGCAAAAGAAAAAGTAAGGCTTTTGCCTCCGCTTAATATTACTTATGATGAAATTGACAAGGGACTTGAAATATTTGAAAAGATATTAAATTCATAAAAAATATAAGGTTAGGTGAACTGAGATGAAACATTTACTGAAAATGCTCGACCTGAGCAAAGAAGAAATAATTGATATTTTAAATCTGGCGGATCAGTTGAAATATGAATTAAAGCATGGTATTCCGCACCCGCATTTGAAAGGAAAGTCATTGGGAATGATTTTTCAGAAAGCTTCTACACGTACCCGTGTTTCCTTTGAAACCGGTATGTATCAGCTGGGAGGATACCCGTTGTTTCTGTCTGCAAGCGAATTGCAAATAGGCAGGGGAGAGCCTGTTCAGGATACTGCACGTGTACTTTCCCGTTACATTGACGGTATCATGATTCGTACGTTTGACCAAAAAGAAGTTGAAGATCTTGCGCAGTACGGTAACATTCCCATCATTAACGGTCTGACTGACTTTTCACACCCTTGTCAGGTACTTGCCGATCTTATGACTATCCGTGAATTTAAAGGCAGTTTTGACGGTCTGAAAATGTGCTATATCGGCGATGGCAACAATATGGCTAATTCCCTTATTGTAGGCGGTCTGAAAGTTGGTATGGCTGTTTCTGTGGCTACTCCTGAAAATTACCGTCCGGCTAAGGAAGTAATGGATTTTGCAGCAGATTTTGACTGCTTTACAATTACTGACGACCCTAAAAAAGCAGCTGAAAATGCTGATATTGTCCTTACAGACGTATGGGCTTCTATGGGTCAGGAAAGTGAAGCTGAGCAGCGTAAAAAAGCGTTTGAGGGTTATCAGATAAATGATACAATAATGGCTCTTGCCAATAAAGACGCTCTTGTTATGCATTGTCTGCCTGCGCACCGTGAAGAGGAAATAACGGGCAAGGTGTTTGAAGAACATGCCAAAGAAATCTTTGAAGAGGCTGAAAACCGTCTTCATGCACAAAAGGCTGTTATGGTCAAGCTGATGGGTTAATTTTTATGCATCATGTACTATTTTAAAATAATTTTAAATGTTATTATAATTATATTTGCAACGATATCTAGTATGCCGTATATAAATAATTTTCTTATATACAGAAAAATAAATCGCAATGGTCAAATGGTCATGGCAGAAATCATTGAGAAGAATGTAAAAAGATTCAGAACCCAAAATAGTAATTACGATGAATATGAGTATTACTATAAAGTGTCATATGATGTGGATGGAGAGCTTTATCAGCAATGGCTTTCGGCTTCTTTGTCATATAATTACTATGTTGGAAGTATGATAAGGGTGTATTATAATAAAGAATGTCCGGAAGAATGTATGGTTCTGGATGAAACTCAAGATAGGATTGTTCCATATAGATTTATTTTTTCTTTACTTTGTATTGTTATTTGTATTTTGGCAATAATTCAGGATAGCGATAGTTAAGATGTTTTTTGCACTAGATAATCTAGTAATGCAAATATTGTAAATGGAAAAAGAAAACCCAAAACTAAATCAAATCGAATAAGATAGTGAAACGGAGTACAAAAATAATATGTACTCCGTTTTTACTGGACTTGTACAGATTCTCTTTCAGCTGCGTTTCGGACATTCCTGTAGCTTACAATATCGTCCTCACCCTGCGAAGCTTTCAAAATATCGAATCATATTCACCATTTCCTTTTATTTGGGTATAAAAAGCGGTTAAGTTTTTTAAACCTAACCGTCTGCATTGACATATTTATTTTTGGTTCTTGACTGATCTCCTGACCGAAAAATTCTGTATTTATGGTGTAATTTGATAAGAATCTGACCTTGATTTTTCACCGTCAGAGCAACAAAAAAAGCCCGTAGCTACGGACTTTGCGGACTATTCATCTTTTTTATAGTCACAATATGGTGCCGCTGACCGGACTTGAACCGGTACGGATGTTACTCCGAGGGATTTTAAGTCCCTTGTGTCTGCCTATTCCACCACAGCGGCAATGATTATATTATACATTAAATATTAATAGAAGTCAATACGGCAAAATATATTTTAATAATTTAACAAAAGTGACTGAATTTTAAACAGCATTTAATAAATTATATTATAATTTATTAAATGCTGAAATTTTATTTTGCGTAAATCTGGTCGTCATACTTATAAAGAATAAGTGTGACATTTAAATTGCCGTTTAAAGTACGTATTGAGTCTATAAATTTTTTTTGATCCACATCATTTTTTAATTCGATACTGTAAACCAAGTCAAACAGCGTACCAAAATCCACAGTTTTAACTCTTTTAAGACGCCATGAAACCGTATTAGCATTCAGAACGTTATCAAATAATCCCTGATAATTAAGATTTTCCGGCACCGTAATTTTAAGAGTCATGGAAGATGTTTTAGGAGCACCGTATTTAATGGTATTAAGAACCAAAATAAACGCACTAAGAATTATGATAAAGATTACTGCGAAAGCAATATAACCAAGTCCGCAGCTTACGCCTATTGCCATTGAAAAGAAAATATAAGCAATATCTTTAGGATCGCCCGGAACGCTTCTGAATCTTACCAATGAGAAAGCTCCTGCCAGACCTAAAGCTTTAGAAGTATCGTTAATCAGCAATATGATAAGCGATACGATACCGGGAAGCATTATAATTGACATAACATAGCTCTGACTGTAAGATTCTTTTCTATGTGTCAGTATGTAAACTATACTAATTAAGATTCCAAATATAACGGAAGAAATTATACAAATTAAGAAAGTACCTAATCCTGTTGTACCATTTAATATTGAATTAAAAATATCAGGCATAAATATTAACTCCTTTTTCATGATTTATTTTATCTCTTACATAATTCTGATACGCCTTTCCGTACTTGGAAAAACTGGTCTTATAAATTTCAAGATGGGAAAGTTCTTCGCTTAACCAGATAGGGATAGAATCGGTAATTTTTATTTCCATAAGACGTTGATTTGGTCTGATAATCTGTCTGCCATAGCATTCTTTGCCAAGAGTCAAATCATAACGTCTGTCAGTAATATTTCTGTCAAATGTCAGCCGGAAATCCTTATCTTCCTTACCGAAAAACGCCATACGCTGATAGCTTATATATTGTGCCGGTACAATAGAGTAGTTTTGTTTGAATACGTCAATTTCGTCCAGTACCTGATTAGTCATAAACTTGTCTGATTTAGGTCTGATTCCGGTTTTTAGATAAATTTCGGATTCCCTTAAGGTCATTGCTGCACGTCTTTTAGTAACGATACCGCCGATTTTTTTCTTAATTTCAATAAAGACTTTATCGTCTGAATGGGCAGGAGAATAATAGCTTCTTACTCTCAGTTTTTCTTTATAGTATGGTTTGGAAAGAGATTCTCTTATTAAAAAGCTGTCATTGGTATCATAATAAATATTAAAGATACCATATTCTTTTCCGCCGACACAGTATTCGTCTGGATTCATATATAAATCAATTGTATTAAGTAATTCATTAAATTGATTTATATTAAGAAGAAATTTTATTTCTTTTCTTTTAAAAGTTTTAATTGCCATTGTGCACCTGAGATTTCAGGATTTCCTCCTTTCGATTATCTTGATTATATAATATAAAAAGTTTCTTAAATTAATCTTAAATTTGTAGAATTTTATAAATTGTTGAACTACATAGTATTAAGAAAATAAAATTTTATTAATAAGTTTAAGATTAATTTAAGATAAGTAATTTAAAATAAAATCATCATCTGTTGAAAGAATATTTTAATTAAAGGAGAGGATCATAATGCTAAGAATAAAAACACTTCGCAAAGCGCTGTCAGCTTTAATGGCAGCAGCGGTAGCAGCCGTAGGTATCGGGTTGAATGCAGAAATTTTTTCTGCTAAAAATACGGTTTCAGCCGCAATTTTAGGCGATTTGAATTCAGACGGTATAGTAAATGCCGATGATGTAAATGTTTTACAGAATTATCTTATAAAAAAATCTGGAGAATTATCAGATATATCATTGGATTTAAACAATGATAATACGGTTAATGTATTTGATTTAATAAAGCTTAAAAGAATAGCAATCAGCACATCAGCATCAGATGTGAATTATATTCATCTCAATGAGAGTTATATTTCAGTTGAGGGAAGTAATATGGAGCTCAGCGAAAATAAAAACGTGGTCACAATTACTTCCGGCGGTACATATTATATTGACGGAACATTAACAGACGGTCAGATATATGTAAATGCTTCCGACACTGACAGAGTATCGCTTGTATTAAACGGTGTAAATGTTACTTGCTCGACAAATTCGCCGATTTATGTGGTAAATGCTGACGAAACAGTTATTAGTCTGGCTGCGGGAACAGAAAATATCCTCAATGATACTGAAGTATACACAGATGCTGAGGCTGATTCGACCATTTATTCTAAGGACGATCTTGTCATTAACGGCAGCGGATCTCTTACAGTAAATTCTAATTATTTGTATTCAATTACAAGTAATGATGATTTGAGGATCATAAACGGAAATATAAAAGTTAATCATAACAGTGTCGATTCTTCCGGCGCTGCTGTAAAGGGCAAAAATTCGGTAGTTATAAATGGGGGAAATCTGAAGGTTACTTGTGCGGCTGATGATACTGATACGGGAGCTGACGGAATCATTTCAAATAACGGAGCAGATTCTTCATTAGGATATATTTCAATTACCGGCGGTACTGTTAACGTTAATGCAAAAGGCGGAGACGCTATAAAATCCAAAAAAAATTATGTTTCAATTTCAGGAGGAACTGTTACTGCCAAAGCTGAAAATGACGCTATTCAGGCAGAAACTTCAATTTCTGTAACCGGTTCTGCGGAAGTTTATGCATATGGTAAACGAAGTTTGACAACAGGTGAGGGCTACACTGTTGATATTACAGGCGGAAGCGTTGTTGCAACAAGCAACGCAGAATTTGTAAATACGGCAGGAATAACAGTTGATTCAATGATTCTGAATTATACTGAAAAACTTGACAAGCAGAAGATTTCTATTACTAAAAACGGTTCTGAGATTTACTCGGTAACTCCTGATAAAAAATATACATATGCGCTTATATGCAATGATGCTTTATCTGACGGAACATATAATATTTATACCGGCGAATCTCAAATGACTCATGAAAGTGCGGCAACTGCCGGAGAATTTGTAAAGTCAGGAACAATCAGTACATACAATGCGGTTTCGGCTATGGGTACGGTAGTTGTACCGACTGAAAATACAATAACTCTAAGCAATGACGGAATTGTATTTGAGGGAACAGGAGCTGAATTAAGCGCTGACCTGAAGACAATTACAATCGCACAGCCTGGTACATATATTGTTACCGGAGAAATGGAAGAAGGACAGATTATAGTAGATGTTGACAAAACAGCTTATGTTGACGGTCTGGTTGAACTTTCACTTGAAGGAATGAGTATTTCAAATACTTCCACATCACCGATTTATATTGCAAGCGTTGATGATAAATGTTCCATTTCTGCCAAAAAAGGCACAGTAAATACTGTTTCGGACGGTACTTCATATACAAATGCTGACGGAGGGGTAGGAGCTGTTTACGCTAAGGACGATATTACTTTTAAAGGCAAAGGAACTTTGAATGTATACGGTAACTGCGAAGACGCAATAGTATGCAAGAATGATATTCATATCAATAACGGAACGTTAAATGTAACAGCCGCTGATGATGGAATAAGAGGAAAGGATTCTGTCAGGATCGGCGATCCGTTGGATACCGATTTCAGCAGCTTGAATGTTACGGTTAATGCCAAGGGAGGAGACGGTATTAAAAGTACTGAAACCGATACTGCTTCTGGAAAAGGATATGTAACCGTAAACGGCGGTACAGTGAATATTACGGCATATTCCGACGGTTTCCATGCTTCGCAGCTTCTTACGGTAAACGATGGTGATATTACTGTCAAAACAACTGCTGAACAGTCTTCAAGCGGCGGTTCACAGCAGCCCGGAGGTCCTGGAAGCTGGGGCGGCGGCAATTCAGGTACAACGACAATTGACGATACCAGCGCTAAAGGATTTAAAGCCGGCTGTACTGACGATGATACATCAGCGGTAATAGAGGGTACAATTAACATCCTCGGCGGAAATATTGACATTGATTCAACAGACGACAGCGTTCATGCTACAAATATAAATATTACAGGGGGTATTTTCAGGCTTTCAACCGGCGACGACGGTATTCATGCCGATACAGATCTGGTAATAGGCACACAGGGTAAGGAAACTGATTACTCCACGCCTTATATTGATATTATCAAATCATATGAGGGGGTTGAAGCTTCAAATATTACTCAGTACAGCGGTACTGTTATGGTAACGTCAAGCGATGACGGATACAATGCGGCAGGCGGTACTGATGGTTCGGGTATGACAGGTCCCGGCGGATGGAATCAGGGCGGATCAATGGGCAGCGGAAATTACAGTCTGACTATTAACGGCGGATATATATACGTTAATGCAAGCGGAGACGGACTTGATTCAAACGGCAGTCTTACAGTAAACGGCGGTTATGTATTTGTTTCGCAGACAGGCGGCGGTAATTCTCCGATTGACTGTGACAGTAAATGGAGTTACAACGGAGGAGTTGTAGTGGCAGGCGGAAGCAATGATATGTTCAGCGAGAGCATTCCTTCCAACTATAATTTTGTCAATCAGTCTGTTTCAATAAGTGCCGGAACATCTGTTACATTTACAAACAGCAGCGGTACTGTAATAGGTACAATGACGTTTGCAAATTCAGCGGCAGCTATGGTAATGTGCAGTCCGGAAGACAGCGTTAAAGCTTACACTGGAGGAACGTTAAGCGATACAGAATATTTTGCAGTAAGTTCGGCTGATTCAAATATGAAAGCCGGTTACGACGGAACGATCAGCGGCGGAACAACGCTGAGCAGCGGTTCCGGAGGAGGTCAGACAGGTCCGGGAGGACGTGGTTAATAAATATGATTTATAATAAAAACTTCCTATGAATAAATTTCATAGGAAGTTTTTTTATTTAAATGGAGTTTTCTTCGTAAAGGGGAAGTACTTCTTCAAATACCGCATAAAATTTCATTGGAATGTATTTGTCAACATGACATTTTCCGAAAAACCATTTTTCAAAATGACATGCTTTTATAATGTCTTCAAAAAAAGCATGAATTTCAAGTCTTTGCAGTACATCAACTCCAAGACAGTCTTTCAGAGACGCCGGAGGCTCATGAGTTATAATAAAATCAATATCATTATCATACATGCTTAAGTTATTTATTGATTCAATTATTTCTTCATGTGTAGGCTGTTCCTGAATCCACCAGTTATGCATTTTGCGATAATCGTAATCCTGACTGTGTCCTCCTCCGAATGCAAGAATTTTTTTACCTTCAATAGTATAAATCTGCCCTCTCATAAGATGAACCAGATTACCGCTTATAAGCTGTGCTTTTCCGCCGTTCCAGTCTATTACTTCATATTCGCTGAGAAGTTCAAAATTTTCATGGCATCCGTCAATAAAGGCAACGTTAAACGGCATATTGCCTATTTTATTTAGAACAGAATTTTCGTGTCTTGATCCGTCCCAGATAAATCCGAAGTCACCGCAGATAATCAATGTGTCATTTTCCTTAAGCTTTTTTATTTTTTTATTTTTAAATCTTGAAAATTCACCGTGCATGTCACCGGTTATGTAAATCAAATTTATTCCTCCCTTTCAGACGATATTATTATTTTATCATAAAAAAAAGGTTTCGTAAATATATTTTTGTTTTTTTCATAAAAATGTTAGTTTATTTTATAAATCCGGTTAAAAGGAAAAAAGCAGCAACTGCTCATAATGACAAGCAATACGTAATTAATTCGGTTTCAATAAGTATTCTTGACTTATAGTATTCCTGATGTTATAATAAAATAAATTATGTGATATCAGTCTTAAAAATCCATTTAAAATAAGACTGAAATAAATTATTTAAGGATAGGTAATAAAATGGATATTATAACTTTGATATGCTGCGGTATTATAATTATTTTGCTGATAGTTGTTCTGATCAGATCAAACTGTCAAGGCATGGATTCCGGCATTGAAGAAATATCAGAACTTAAAAAGCAGATCGAATTTCTTAGCCGAAATAATGGCGATCAAAATAAAATTCTTATGGATCAGATTGTGCGGCAGAGCGAAACTATGGTAAAGCAGATTTCCATGCTGGGAGACAGTCTGCGGGATTCTCAGGAAAAACAGCAGGCAAAAGCAGGAGAAACACTTTTAAAAATAGAAGCTGAAATGAACGGACTCCGAAAGGAAAATCAGGAAAGTCTGGATAAAATCAACAGTATTATTACAGAAAAAATGCAGTCCACTCTTGACGATAAGCTTAATAAGGCTTTTGAAACTATTGTTAAAAATATGTCTGAACTGGGCAAAAGTCTCAACGAGGGACAGGATAAGCAGCAGAAAGCTTCAACAGAGAAGCTTACAAAGCTGGAGGGAGACTTTGACAGGATAAGAATGGACATTCTTGCCGCCCTTGACAGTATTCGTAAATCAAATTCTGAAAGTATGGAGAAGCTTAGGAAAGAAAATCAGGATAGTCTTGACAAGATCAACAATACAGTAAATGAAAAACTTCAGAAAACCCTTGACGATAAAATTTCGAAGTCCTTTGAGACAGTTAATAAGAGACTTGCCGAGGTTTATGAGGGTCTGGGAGAAATGAAAAATGTTGCTTCCGGAGTATCGGATTTAAAAAATGTGCTATCAAACGTTAAAACAAGAGGTATTATGGGAGAAATTCAGCTTGGAGCTATTCTTGATGAAATCCTTGCTCCCGAGCAATACGAAGAACAGACTTCTGTTACTCCTAAGGGAACAGAAAAGGTTGATTTTGCTGTGAAGCTTCCGGGTCTTGAGAACGGAGAATGTGTGTATCTTCCAATAGACTCCAAATTTCCGGGAGATACATATTCAAATCTTCTTACCGCTTATGAAACCGGAGATCCAAACGAGTTGAAAACTAAGAGAGCAGCTCTTGAATCTGAAATAAAAAAATGTGCTAAAAGTATTCATGATAAATATATTGTTCCTCCGTATACTACAGATTTTGCTATTATGTTTCTGCCTTTTGAGGGATTATATGCGGAAGTGGTTAATATGGGATTGGTGGAAGTTCTTCAGAGAAATTACAAAGTTAATATTGCAGGACCGTCAACCATGGCGGCAATGCTTAACAGTCTGCAAATGGGCTTCAGAACCCTTGCAATTCAGAAAAAAAGCGGTGAAGTATGGAAAATACTTGAAGCTGCTAAAAAAGAATTCGGAAACTTTGAAACGGTTCTTACCAATACAAGAAATCGGCTTAGACAGGCTGATGAAGAACTTGATAAACTTATTGGTACCCGTACGAGAGCTATAAACCGAAAGCTTAAGACTGTCTCTGTTTTGGATTCTTCTGAAGAATCAGATAAAGTATTGGAACTGATTTGATTATTATCTTCTATAATAATCAGATTTCACAGATTAGTTATAATGCCAATAAAATATGTTAAAATACTGCCCGCAGTGTTATTCACTGCGGGTATTTTCAATTAATTCGATTAAGCTTAACTGTAGGTATGCTATGATGGTTTTTGTCGAAATGATTTTTTGCCTCTAAAATACCAAAAAACCGCCTACATAGGCGGTTTGAACGGTGTGCATCTATTTTATAGCACTAATATGGTTGGGGTGGTAGGATTTGAACCCACGGAATGGAGGAGTCAGAGTCCTCTGCCTTACCACTTGGCGACACCCCAATATTTAACAGTCTCATTTCGACTGCTTAAACATTATAGCATATAAAAAACATATTGTCAAGTATTTTTTAAAAAAAATCTAAAAAAATTTATATTTAATATTGAATTTATAATAAGCTTAATGTATAATAATAGTATATTCATTAAGAAAGGCAGATCAAAAAATGAAAAAATTGTATTTTATATTAAATTTACAATCAGGAAAAGCTACTATAAGTTCAAAGCTGGCAGTAGTTATTGACATGTTTACCAAAGCAGGTTATGAGGTTACTGCCAGACCTACTCAGGAAAGAATGGATGCATGTGCAGCAGCAAAATATGCATGTGGTCAAGGTTTTGATCTGATAGTCTGTTCCGGAGGTGACGGTACGCTTAATGAAGTAATACAAGGAGTAATGAGATCCGAGAAAAAATTGCCTATAGGATATATACCCGCAGGTTCTACAAATGATTTTGCCAGAGGAGTAGGAATTCCCAGAAATATTATAGACGCAGTTCAGTGGATTATAGATGGAAAAAAATACCCATGCGATATAGGAAGCTTTAATGATAAATTTTTTACTTATATTGCCGCATTCGGAGCTTTTACAGAAGTGACCTATGAAACTTCACAGCAGGTAAAGAACGTATTAGGACATGTAGCCTACGTCCTGAACGGTATATCAAGACTTAAAAATATAAAATCTTATCATATGAAAATAACATATGATGATGAAATAATTGAAGACAATTATATTTTTGGTATGGTAACTAATTCATCATCTGTTGCCGGATTATTATCGCTTAATGATTTTCTTCTTGATGATGGTTTGTATGAAGTTACGCTGATTAAGACACCTGGAAATCCTCTTGATTTGCAGAGGATAATTCATTCTTTATTAAATATAGATATTGATATTGATACGGCGTATATAAAGTCATTCAGAACATCTAAAATAAGATTTGAGTGTGATGATGAGCTTCAATGGACAATTGACGGTGAATTCGGAGGAGCATATAAAACGGTTGATGTATGCAATAATAAACAGGCAATAGAGCTTATGGCAGACAGATAAAGGTTTTGATACTTATGAATGAAAATTCACCTGAGACGGGTGAATTTTTCTATTTTTTATTAAATATGAAATAAAAAATTTAACCGTATTTTTTAAATAAAGTATATTAAACATTAAATAGAAAATAATATAGGATATGTATTTTGTAAAAGCGAACAATAAATGTAAGCGGTTTATATTTAGGTAAATTTGAAGTGGAGTTTTTGATGGAAAATGCTTTTTAAGGATATTATGCTACTTAACAGAGCAAAAAAATATATAAAGTATAGAGGAGGTAATGTAAAATGATTTATACGGTTACATTTAATCCGGCAATTGATTATGTTGTCCGTACAGGAGAAATGAAAGTAGGCGTCGTTAATCGGACTGAAAGCGAAGAGATATATTTCGGAGGGAAAGGATTAAATGTTTCAATTATATTAAATGAATTGGGAATTAAATCTGAAGCTCTGGGATTTGTAGCCGGCTTTACCGGTGAAGCCATTGAAAATGGGATGGCTAAAGACGGCATAAAAACTGATTTTGTCCATCTTAACAATGGATTTTCCAGGATCAATGTTAAGATACAGTCGTCTTTCGAGACAGAGATTAATGGACAGGGACCGGAAATTTCTGAAGAAAATATAGAGGAGCTTTTTAAAAAGCTTAATAAAATACAGGACGGAGATACAATTGTGCTTGCGGGAAGCATTCCGGCATCTTTGCCTTCGGATATTTATGAAAGAATTCTTGAATATCTTAAAAATAAAAAAATCAGAGCAATTGTTGACGCTACCGGTGATTTGCTTATGAATGTGCTGAAATATAAACCGTTTCTTATTAAGCCTAATAATTTTGAACTTGAGGAAATATTCGGAGTGGAGCTGAAAACGGCTGAGGATGTATCGGAATATGCTTTAAAACTTAAAGAAATGGGTGCAGTAAACGTACTTGTTTCCATGGCGGGAGACGGTGCGATACTGGCAGATGAAAACGGTAAAATTCATGCTTGCGGAGTATGCAGCGGTACTGTTAAAAATTCTGTCGGTGCAGGAGATTCAATGGTAGCAGGATTTATAGCAGGCTGTGAGAAGAAAAGCTATGAATATGCCCTTAAACTCGGAACAGCCGCAGGCGGTGCAACGGCGTTTTCAGACGGTTTGGCAAAAAAGGATTTAATTTACAGTTTACTGGAACAATTATAAAGTTTATATTAAGATGTTCCGGCGAATAGCACTTGTATTATCGTAATTTAAAGGGGGTACGGTTTATGGTTAAATTTAAAGGTAAGGGTGTTTACGGAGCTGTTGCTATAGGAAAAATTTCAGTATTTAATCGTCAGGAAGCTTCTGTACGCCGTGTTCATATAGAAGATACAGAGACAGAAATAAAGCGTCTTGAACTGGCAAAGAAGCGCAGTACGGATCAGCTTCAGGAAATATATAATAAAGCTTTGAAAGAAGTCGGCGAAACAAATGCTCAGATTTTTGAAATCCATATGATGATGATTGAAGATGAGGACTATAATGAGTCAATAGTCAATATAATTGAAACACAAATGGTAAATGCTGAGTATGCGGTTGCGGTAACATCTGATAATTTTGCTGCAATGTTTTCGTCCATGGACGACACATACATGCAGGTAAGAGCAGCAGATGTAAAGGATATTTCCAATAGAATAATAAATAATTTTGCTTTGACAAGCAGTGAACAAAATAGTATAGATGAAAAAGTGGTAATATGTTCGGACGATCTTGCGCCAAGCGAAACGGTTTCACTCGATAAAAATAAAGTTCTTGCATTTGTAACCGCTTATGGTTCTTCAAATTCACATACTGCGATTCTGGCAAGAAATATGAATATTCCGGCGGTTATTGGAGTGGGCGATGAATTTTTGCCGCATATTGAAAATGGAGAAACCATAATTGTGGATGGATTTACCGGAGAAATTTACGTTGATCCTGATGAAGCTGTATTAAACGCTATGATGAAAAAACAGTCGGAGGATATTGAAAAGAAGAAGCTTCTTCTGAATTTGAAGGGAAAAGAAAATATCACAATAGACGGTACAAAAATAGATATTTTTGCCAATATCGGAGGGGTTGCCAATATCGGGGCAGCGCTTTTCAACGACGCCGGAGGGATCGGGCTTTTCAGAAGCGAGTTTTTGTACTTGGAAAATTCAGATTTTCCTGTTGAGGAACAGCAGTTTGCAGCGTATAAAAAAGTTCTTGAAAGCATGGCTGGAAAAAAGGTTATAATCAGAACTATGGATATAGGCGCTGATAAGCAGGTTGATTATTTTAATCTGAATAAGGAGGATAATCCGGCGCTGGGTTTCAGAGCTATAAGAATTTGCCTGACACGTCCGGAGATTTTTAAAACACAGCTGAGAGCACTTTACAGAGCATCTGTTTACGGAAATCTGGGAATTATGTTTCCTATGATTACTTCTGTAAATGAAGTAAAAAAAATAAAGAAATTATGTGAAGAAGTAAAATCTGAATTAAAATTTGATAATATTGAATTTTCTGATACTGTAGAAATTGGTATTATGATTGAAACTCCTGCTGCAGCGATTATAAGCGACAGGCTTGCGCCTTTGGTAGATTTTTTCAGTGTGGGTACCAATGATCTTATTCAGTATACGCTTGCATGTGACAGACAGAATCCCGATTTGGAGAACTTTTGTGATACTCATCATGAAGCCGTTCTGAGACTTATTAAAATATCTGCGGAAAATGCTCACAGGCACGGTGCATGGATAGGAATATGCGGGGAGCTTGCGGCGGATACAAGTCTGACAGAAACCTTTTTAAAAATGGGAATTGATGAGCTTTCAGTATCTCCGGGATTTGTTTTAAAGGTAAGAAATAAAGTGAGGAATATAGATCTTTCTTCCACTATATGATACTGGAAAAACGGCAGCTTAGAGCTGCCGTTTTTATTTGTGCTTTTTAAAATGATACTGAAAATTTACTTGACTTTTGTTCCGCATTCATTGCAGAATACATCATCTTCCTGCATTTCATTTTTACAGTTTGGACAGAAAAATTTATGCGGCTCAAGCGATTCATTCGGTACAGTACTGGATTCTTTAGTTTCTAATGAACTGTCAGTTATTGCGTCCGTTAAAGTTTCATCGGAAGCTTGGGCAGTATCCGTATTTATAGTATCTGATTTTTCAGGAATAATTTCCGGTGAAGCGGCCGGAACTTCTGACGGCAAAGAAACGGTATTTTCGGCAGCCGGATCATCTGTAGCAGCAGACATATTTTCAAATTTTGTTCCGCAGACATTACAGAAAATTGCTTCTGCGTCCAGTACATTACCACAGTTTGAGCATTTTTTTGATTGAGGAGATACAACGGACTGCGGTTTGGCTTTTTCAGGAAGCTTAGTGCCGCATTTGGAGCAGAAAACGGCGTCGTTTTTAAACGGTGTTCCGCATTCCGGACAACAGAACTGACTTTTTATTTTAATTATTTCCTGCTTGGTTTCGTTTATTTTTTCCATTGAATTTTTAATAGCTTCAATAGCAGGCGAAAACTCCTGTTCCGGTGAAGAGCCGTATTTTTCAAAGTACATTTTGCCCATCAGCTTATACTGAGTATCGATTTTGCATTCTTCACCTTTAATAATGTTATTGAGCGAACTTGTCTCAGACATTACTTTTGCCTTTCGTGAAATTTCCTTTCCTTTGTTTGAAATGTTTTTTCCTATATTACTGAAAACTGACATATTTTAACCCCTTTCGATAATTTATAACTATTATAACACGTATAGTTATTAACTTCAAGGCTTGCAATAACAAAAATAATCTGTTATTATAAAAAACAGGTGATAGAAAATGGAAAATTTAATGAATGTGTTATTCAAATTTGGACTTGGAAGTAATATTTTAAGGATCGAAAGAATAAATTCAGGACATATAAATAAGACTTATAAAATAATATATTCAGACAATGAAAGCTATATACTGCAAAAAGTAAATAAAAAGGCGATTAAAAATCCAAAGGAAATTATGTTTAATATTAACTTGCTGTATAAATACGTTGACAGGAAATATCCTGAATTTTTAGAATGTGAGGGGAAAAATTTTGCTGAAACAGAAGAAGGCTTCTGGAGAGGGTATAGGTATATTGAAAATTCTGCCGCTTATGAAAAAATGCCTGATTTGAAGTCGGTATATGAATTCGGCAGGACATTGGGTAAATTTCATCTTATGACTGAATCTGCCTGTGCCGAGCAGTTTTATGCAATGGATCCTGACTTTCATAATACATATAAAAGAATAAAAAAACTGAAATATTATGAATCTGAAAAATATTGCAATGAATTTGCTTTTTTTAATAACGTGAAAAAATATGTGCTTAAGCTGACTGAAAAAAATCTTCCGGTTAAAGTGACGCATAATGATGTAAAGTGTTCAAACGTACTTTTAGATAAAGAGACTCACGATGGTATTTGTATGATTGATTTTGACTCCGTAATGTCCGGACTTTATGTATATGATTTCGGCGACGGCGCAAGATCGGGGTGTATTACGGATAATTTATTTGATATAAATAAATTTAAAAAATATGCTGAAGGATATTTCAGTATGATAAGACTGTATAAACCGGAGGATTATTTTTTAGGAATGATATGTATTACCGCTGAGCTTGCCGCAAGATATTTTTATGATTTTTTGTCCGGAGAAAATTACTTTAAAGATAAAACATCAGTACAGAAACTATCCAGATGTCTTGAGCTTATTAAAACGGCAAAAAGTATAGAAAGCAGCAGAGAAGAAATAGAATCGGTTATAAAAGCTTGTCTGAAATAAAAACGGTTCGGAATACCGAACCGTTTTTTCTTTATTTTTTCAGGCTTTCAATAAATTCAGCGGTAAAATGATTAAGACTTTCAAAATCAATTGCATTGATATAGAATTTTTCAAGTTCGTCATGAATATCCAAGGCTGTTTTTAAGCATACGGACGCTTCCTTTGCCAATTCAAGAGAAGCTTTTTTATCAAAGTTTATTCTTTGTTTCTTATTGCTGTACATTTCTTTATCGTAAAATCTTGAAAAATTAATTATATTTTCATTTTCCGGTACAAGACCGTTAAAGAAATTACCGGTAATAAAAACGAGTCCCAATTGTTCAACGATCAGATGTTCGAAAGTACTGTTGTGCAGCATTGTGCATTCGCTTACGGTTACATCATATCCGTTATTTATGAATATTTCCGCAATGCTTTTCAGGAAGTAATCTCCTCCTGCAAATAAATCGTCCTTTATAAAGTACTTTGAATATTCTCCTGATATGGGGTGCGTCATATAATTTTCCGTTGTAAAGGCTGAAAGCTGTTTGAATTCAATTTTTCCGGTACCGTCCGGCATAGCCTTTGGAATAAGCTTTTTTGTAAGCCTTTTAATATATGACGCAAGCTTATCTTTGTTCAGACAGTCTTCAGCAAGAGTATAAATATCAGTGTTGAGCGAAGCAAACGCTTCTGCATAGCAGCGTACTCTGTTGTGATATTTTTGATTTTCATCGAAACAGTATCTAACAGCATCTTTATGTTCTTTCATTTTATCCTTATCCCAGAATTCACCCAAATTTATTATTTCCTGTGATACTGCCGGATACAGCGCTTCAAAAACGTGAGGAGCAGTACCGTCTACCACGATTATGCCCTTGTCTTCAATTACTACAGCGTCCAGTGAACGTATATCCGATGAACAGTAATAAACCGACATAGGACTGTCCTTAAAAGCTTCTGCAACTTTTTTCATAAGTGTTGACTTGCCAGTGCCGGGACCACCTTTAAGTATGTAGGTATAGTATCCCGGCTTTTTTATTTGTTCGATAAATTTGGAGCGGAAGCCTGTAGGAGAAGTACCGCCTAAAAAATAAACTTTTGTATTCATAATTTCCCTCCGGTTTTATAGAATTTACTCTATATACTATGTTCTCTTCAGGAAAATGACACAGAGTTCAGTTTATTTTCATCATGGGCAGCTGATCTTCCGGTACGGTCATTCCGCATTTTGTATAAAACGGTACTTTTTCATTGCTGCAAACAAGAATTTTTCTGTAAAAACCTCCGTATTTTTCAAGCATTTTTTCAACTGTTATTTTTCCCAGTCCTTTTCCGTGGTATTCAGGATCGATGAGAAGATAAGGGAAGTATACGTTCATGCCGCCGTCTGAGATTGCGCTCATAAGTCCGATCAAATTATTTTCATCATAAAGCGTGATTACTGTTTCACTGTTTTTCAGAGATTTAAAAAGCTTTTCGGGATAATTTGCAGATTCCCATTCCACGGATTTAAAAAGCTTTATTATTTGGTCTACCGTAAAATTTTTACTGTAATTAAATGTAATCATATCAGCCTCCTAATTATTGTTTATAGCTATTATATAAAAATCAAAGCTTGGTTATTCAAAAATCTGTATTATATCCTTGACCTTTGATGAAAAAAGTAGTAAAATTATATTGAATTAAAAAAATGGAGGAAAAATATATGTCAAAAAAATTTATTGTAGAAACTTCTGCAAGACATGTTCACGTAACGCAGGAGCATCTTGAAATTCTTTTCGGTAAGGGCGCAAAGCTTACTCATAAAAAGGATCTTTCACAGCCTGGACAGTTTGCATGTGAAGAAAGAGTTACTATAGTAGGTCCTAAGAAAGAGATGCCGAATGTTTCTATTCTCGGTCCGGTACGTCCTGAAACACAGGTTGAGCTTTCTGCTACCGATGCTCGTTCGATCGGTATTGCAGCGCCTATCAGAGAGTCCGGAGACGTTGCGGGGTCAGGCGCCTGTAAGATAGTAGGCCCTGCCGGTGAAGTTGAACTCAGTCAAGGAGTTATTATTGCAAAGCGTCATATTCATCTGACTCCTGAAACAGCTGCTGAAAGAGGCGTTAAGGACAAGGATATCGTATGGGTTAAAATTGATACAGACGGCAGAAAAGCTATTCTTGGAGACGTTATAGTAAGAGTTTCCGAAAAATATGCTCCCGCTATGCATATTGATACTGATGAATCAAATGCGATCAGTGCTTACAATGGTCTTGAGGGAGAAATAATTGAGCTTTAATTACATAATTTAAAGGGCGGCTTTATGCCGCCTTTTGTATTTTATGAAAATATTATCATATACTATAAAAAAAGGAGGGAAAAGTATGAAAATAAAATCTGACGATATAAAGATGAAAGAGTATGAACAGTATTTTAGCAGCCTGCCGTTTATCTGTACAGAAAAAATTGAAAGTGAAAAAACAGTTTTTGTTATGGTAGATATAATAAACGGTTTTATCCGTGAGGGTGTACTTCATGACAAAGAAATTGAAAACATTATTATTCCTGTAAAAGCTTTTCTTGAGTACTGTAAGAGAAAAAATATAAAGTCGATTGCGTTTTCTGACTGTCATAGTGAAGATTCATGTGAATTTGCAACTTTTCCTCTTCATTGTATAAAAGGGAACAGCGAGTGTAAAATAGTTGACGAGCTTACCCAAATAGGCGGATTTGAAATTATTGAAAAGAATTCTGTTAACGGTTTTCATGCGTCAGGATTCAGAAAATTTCTTGAGAATAATATGGATAAAAGCTGCTATATAGTCTGTGGAGACTGTACTGATATATGCGTACTGAACTTTTGTCTGTCATTGAAAACTTTTTTTAATGAGATTAACAAATCAGCCGAAATCTTAGTACCATTAAACATGACTGAAACCTTTCACACTGAAAAACACGATCGCAGTTTTGCTAACATTTCAGCTTTATCTGTTATGGAAACAAACGGAATAAAACTTGTCGGAGGAATTGAAATAAATGAATAAACATAATCTTTCAATGCTTGTTGATTTTTATGAACTTACTATGGGCAACGGTTATCTTTTACATGAATACAGTGAAAAGACGGTTTATTTTGATATGTTTTTCAGACGTATTCCCGACGGAGGCGGATATGCAATTTTTGCAGGACTAGAACAGATAATTGAATATCTTAAAAATCTTGAATTTACAGATGAGGATATTGAATATCTGAGAGGAAAAAATATGTTTTCCGATAAGTTTCTTGAGTATCTGAAAAATTTTAAATTTGAATGCGATTTATGGTCAGTACGGGAAGGTACTCCGGTATTTCCGAACGAACCTCTTATTACGGTAAAGGGTCCGGTAATACAGGTTCAGCTTATTGAAACGATGATTTTACTGTTTGTAAACCATCAAAGCCTTATTACTACTAAAGCGAGCCGTATAGTACGTGCAGCACAAGGCAGACCGGTTATAGAATACGGTTCAAGAAGAGCACAGGGAGGAGACGGAGCTGTTCTGGGTGCCAGAGCTTCATATATAGCAGGCTGCTGCGGTACGGCATGTACTATGGCGGACAGAGATTACTCAGTTCCGGCGTTGGGAACTATGGCTCACAGCTGGGTTCAGCTGTTTCCTACAGAACTGGAAGCCTTTGAGGCGTACGCAGAGGCTTATCCTGAAAATTGTGTATTTCTTGTGGACACATATAACACTCTTAAATCAGGCGTACCAAACGCTGTAAAAGTTTTTGAAAAGCTGGCGGAAAAGGGATACCGTCCGGGAGGAATCAGAATTGACAGCGGTGATATTGCATATCTATCCAAAAAGGCAAGAAAAATACTGGACGATGCAGGCTTTGAGGACTGTAAGATTACGGTTTCCAATTCTCTTGATGAATATATTATTCGGGATCTTTTGATGCAGGGGGCTGAAATTGACAGATTCGGAGTGGGTGAAAGACTGATAACAAGTAAATCCGAACCGGTTTTCGGAGGAGTCTATAAGCTTGTAGCAGTTGAAGAAAACGGAGAAATTTTACCTAAAATAAAGCTTTCTGATAATGTGACTAAAATTACAAATCCCGGATATAAAAAGCCTGTAAGACTGTTCTGTAAAGAAACCGGAATGGCGCTGGCAGATGTTATTCTTTTAAATGACGAAAATATTGACGATACAAAGCCTTATGAAATTTTTGATCCGGAGTTTACCTATAAACGAAAAAAACTCAGTAATTTTACTGTTAAAAATCTTCAGATTCCTGTTTTTAAAAAAGGAAAGTGCGTGTATGAGTCTCCGTCAATCGAAGAAATCAGAGAGTATTCCAAAACTCAGTTGTCACTGATATGGGACGAGGTAAAAAGATTTGAAAATCCGCATAAATATTATGTGGATCTGTCAGAAAAGCTGTGGAATATGAAGCAGAAGCTTATAAGAAACGTAAATTGGGAGACGTTATGAAAAAATTATCGGGAATTTTAATTGGTTTTCGGAATTTAACTAACAAGTACTTGATTATGTTAACCTCCGAAACCAATAAACCTGATGATAGATTAATTTTAAGTCAAATGATGGCAAATAGGTATTGCGTATAACAGAAAAATCTGATATAATAAAAATAATAATGTATTTTTATGGTGAAGGGAATGATTTTTATATATGAAAACAATAGGAATTATCGGAGCAATGCCGTCGGAACTGGCAGACATAAGAAAATCTCTTACGGGAGCAGTTATTAAAAACTATTCCGGTTTTGATTTTTACATAAATACTTATAAGGATAAGCTTATTATCAATGCATGCTGCGGTATTGCAAAGGTCAATGCTGCTGTTTGTACACAGGTTATGATCGATCATTTTGATGTTGATGCAATTATCAATACCGGTGTTGCAGGAGGTATGGATGCAAAGGTTAAGGTATGTGATATAGTTGTTTCAGATGAAGTGCTTCCTCACGATCTTGAGCTTAGATTGTTAAATGATTACCCTCCTTACAACGGAATTTTCAAGGCAGATGAAAAGCTGATAAGCATTGCTTGTGAGGTGTGCAAAGAAAAAAATATTGACAGTCATATCGGACGTGTTGTTTCAGGCGAAGCTTTTATTTCCAGCAGTGAAGTCAAAAATGCTATCTGTGAGAAATTTTCACCGCTTGCAGTTGATATGGAAACTTCTGCGATCGGTCACTGCGCTTTTATGAATAAAATGCCGTTTGTCAGTATCAGGTGTATTTCTGACAATGCAGATGATGAAGGCGTAATGTCATTTGACGAATTTGAAAAAATTGCCGCTAAAAGAGTAGCGGAAGTTGTTCTTGAAATGATTGAAAAAATCTGATTTTCACTTGTAAAATTGTTGTTTCTGTGGTATAATTTATTATTACATAAATTACCTGAATGAATGGAGATTAATAATTGAATCAGGAAAAGACTATTGAAGAATATATAAATTCAGTTAGGGAAATTATTTCCCAAAAGGATTCGCCAATACTTGCCTGCGTACACAGTTATGGCTGTCAGCTTAATTTTTCTGACGGTGAAAAATTGAAAGGTATGCTTGCAAAAATGGGTTTTGGTCTGACGGACAAGCCTGAGGATGCAGGTTTGGTTATTTTCAATACATGTGCTGTAAGAGAAAACGCTGAAGACAGAGTATTTGGAAATCTGGGATTCCTAAAGCATTATAAAGAAAAAAATCCGGAGATGATAATAGGTCTTTGCGGCTGTATGACCGGTCTTGATCATGTCGTTGAAAAAATCAATAATTCATATAAATTTGTGGATATTGTTTTCGGTACATCTGCTCTGGATAAGTTCCCAAAGCTGCTTTTTGACAAGCTTTCCGGAAAAAAACATGCATTTGATACGAATGAGTATAATATGCCTGTAGAGGGACTTGAACAAAAAAGAGACAGTACTTTTAAGGCTTCTGTACCAATTATGTTCGGCTGTAATAATTTTTGTACTTATTGTATAGTTCCGTATGTTAGGGGACGGGAAAGAAGCAGAAAACCGGAAAATATTATACAGGAAGTAAAAGAATTGGTTGCATCCGGTTATAAAGAAATTATGCTTCTGGGACAGAATGTAAATTCCTATGGAAAAGATCTTCCTGACGGAATTAATTTTCCCGAACTTCTGGAAAGGATAAACGCAATTGACGGAGAGTTTATAATAAGATTTATGTCATCGCACCCAAAGGATGCCGGAAAAGAACTTATTGATACTATTATTCGATGTGAAAAAGTTGGCAGACATTTTCATCTTCCGGTTCAAAGCGGAAGTAATGATATACTTGAGAAAATGAACCGCAGGTATACAGTTGAAAGGTATATGGAAACAATAAAGTATGCCCGCAGTATTATTCCGGATTTTTCGTTTACTACTGATATTATTGTAGGATTTCCAAATGAAAGCGAAGAGGATTTTGAAAAAACACTTGAACTTATGAAGCGTGTGGGGTATGATAATATTTATTCGTTTATTTACTCAAAGCGTTCCGGAACAAAGGCGGCTGAAATAAATGATCTTATTTCAGACGAGGAAAAAAGTCAACGAATGACCAGACTTCTTGCTTTGCAGAGAGAAATTTCCACTGAAAACTACAAACGCTTTATCGGAAGAAAAATGAGAGTGCTTGTAGACGGTAAAGGAAAAAGGGAAGGTTGGCTTACCGGAAAAAGCAGTGAGTTTATAATAGTTGAATTTGAAGGCGATGAATCCCTGACGGGCAGTTTTGCCGATGTAGAAATAATCGGCGCTAAAAATTGGGCTGTTACAGGTAAATTGATTGAAAAAAAGGAGAAATAAAAATGGATACAATTTCAATGGCAAGAGAATTAGGAAAGCTTATACAGGCAGATCCGAGATATGACGCATATATAAAGGCAAAGGAAACAAATGATAAGGACGAACAACTTCAGAAGCTTATCAATGATTTTACAATGAAACGTTATGAGCTTAATATGGAAATGTCTAAAACAGATAAAGATACTGATAAGGTAAAAGAGCTTGACGGAGTTATCAAGAATATTTACGGTGAAATTATGGTAAATCCTAATATGGCTGCATTTAATGCTGCAAAAAATGCCATGGACGGTATGCTGGCAGAAATTAACAACATTATTACTGCGTCTGCAAACGGAGAAGATCCTGAAACCTGTCCGTCACAGCCGAGCGGTTGTTCAGGCAGCTGTTCAACTTGCGGCGGATGTCATTGATCTGATATGATTTAAATAAAATTTTTAGCTTTTTGACTTTTTCATGAATTTTTCTGAAAAGGTCAAATTGCATAATCGGAGGTTATTGATGGAAATAGACAGATCCAAAATTTCCCCTATGATGAAGCAGTATCTGGATACTAAAGACGATTATCCCGATACTATACTGTTTTTCCGTGTGGGCGACTTTTATGAAATGTTTTTTGATGATGCGCTTTTGGTATCTAAAACTCTTGAACTTACCCTGACGGGAAAGGAATGCGGACTTGAGGAAAGAGCACCTATGTGCGGAGTTCCTCACCACAGCAGTGAAATATATGTAAAAAAGCTTATAGAAGCAGGATATAAAGTTGCTATATGCGAACAGCTTACAGATCCGTCTGAAGGAAAAGGTATAGTACAGAGAGATGTTATAAGAGTTGTTACACCCGGTACGCTTATAGAAAGCAGTATGCTAAACGACGATAATAATAATTATATATGCTGCGCTTATTATGATAATCAGAGCTGCGGAATGTGCTTTGCTGATATATCAACGGGAGAGGTTCGTCTTGCACTTGTTGACGGCGGGAAAAATCTTGAACCCGAGCTTGTAGATTTGTTGTCCAGATACAGTCCGGCAGAAGTTATATTTAATCCTGAATTTCTTTCTCTTAAAACAGTCCTTGATTTTATAAAGGAGAAATTGGGCTGTTCGGTAACACTCAGAGAATCGGAGTGTTTTGATCCGGATTTGAAGAAAGAAACTGTGTATAAACAATTTTCCGTTTCTTCAATGGATATGCTGGGACTTGCCGAAAGCGGTGCGGATGTTTGTGCAGTGTGCGGACTGTTTGAATATATCGGTGATACTCAAAAAACCCTTACAGGACGTTTCACTTCAATTGAACGTCAGGACGCTTCGTCGGTTATGGCTTTGGATCTTACTGCAAGACGAAATCTTGAGCTTACTGAAACCTTAAGAAACAAGGAAAAGAAAGGTTCTCTTCTGTGGGTACTTGATTCCACAAGAACATCAATGGGCAAGAGACTTCTTAAAACTTATATTGAACAGCCGCTTACAAGTCCGGCAAGAATTATTGACAGACTTGAAGCTGTGGAGCAGTTTACTAAAAATCCTGTTGTACTTATGGAAACCGGCGATATTTTAGAGCGTGTTTATGATCTTGAACGTCTTATGACAAGGGTAATGTACAAAACTGCAACCCCAAGAGATTTGAAGTCGCTGTCTGTAACTTCTCTTCAACTGCCTCATTTGAAGGAACAGCTGAAAAAACTGTCTGGTTCAAAGCTGATAAATTCTTTGGAAAGCAGTATCTCAACTCTTGAGGATATATCCGGTCTTGTTGAAAACGCTATAATTGACGAGCCGCCGGTTTCAGTAAAGGACGGCGGTGTTATAAAGGACGGTTTTAATGAGGAGCTTGACGACCTCAGGCATATAATGAACAGCGGTAAGAATATTATTACTGAAATCGAGGAACGTGAGCGTGAAGAAACAGGCATAAAGGGACTGAAAATTGGTTTTAACCGTGTATTCGGATATTATATTGAGGTTACACGCTCATACTACGATCTTGTTCCTGACCGTTACATACGCAAGCAAACTCTGACAAACTGTGAACGATTTATCACGGAAGATCTTAAAAATGCCGAGAATAATATTCTTGGCGCAAAGGACAAGGCGCTGAGACTTGAAGCAGATATTTTCTCAGAAGTACGTGATTTTCTGGCGTCAAAACTTCAGAGCGTTCAGCGTACTGCTTCCGCCGTTGCCGCAGTTGACGTACTATCATCATTTGCTGACGTTTCAATGAAAAATAATTATACTCGCCCGGAAATTGCGATTGACGGAGTTATTGATATACATGACGGACGTCATCCGGTTGTAGAACTAATGCTGTCTGATGAAATATTTGTGCCTAATGACGTTTATCTTGATACAAAGGGCAGCAGAATGTCGGTCATAACAGGACCAAACATGTCCGGTAAATCAACATACATGAGACAGACTGCACTTATTACTCTTATGGCTCAGATGGGTTGTTTTGTTCCTGCGTCATACGCAAAAATTTCTGTGGTTGACAGAATTTTCACTAGAGTAGGAGCATCCGATGATCTTACCGCAGGACAAAGTACCTTTATGGTTGAAATGAGCGAGGTTTCGGATATATTAAAATTTGCTACAAAAAACAGTCTTGTGATTCTTGACGAGGTTGGACGTGGTACGTCAACCTTTGACGGTATCAGTATTGCAAGAGCAGTTGCGGAACATATATGCAGTTCAAAAAATCTTGGCTGCAAGACGCTTTTTGCCACTCATTATCATGAGCTTATCGAACTTGAAAATCTCATGGAAGGCGTTAAGAATTACAGCATAGCCGTTAAGAAAAGCGGCGATGGAATACGCTTTTTACGAAAGATTGTCAAGGGCGGTGTAGACGAAAGCTACGGTATTGAGGTCGCAAAGCTTGCAGGACTTCCAAATAAAGTTGTCAAACGTGCCAGAGAGCTTTTGGCTGAAATGGAACTTGAAAATAAAACCGTACGAAAAGCAGACAGTGACGATGGTCAGATAAGCTTTGAAATACTCAATAGAGATATTCTCGCAGACCGTCTGAGAAAAACAAACGTTGCCGAGCTTACTGACAGTGAGTGCAGAGAAATGCTTGAGGAACTGGCAAAGCTTGCTGATTAAAGCAAAAAGGAGGATTAAATGGCGGAAATCAATGTACTGAGTAAGGATATTTCCGAACTTATTGCTGCCGGAGAGGTTATTGAACGTCCGGCGTCTGTAATAAAGGAACTTCTTGAAAATTCAATAGACGCAGGAGCGGAGCATATTACTGTTGAAATCAAAAACGGCGGTACGACTTATATGCGTATAACCGATGACGGCTGCGGAATTGCACCTGATCAGGTCGCTACTGCATTTCTCCGCCATGCCACAAGCAAAATTACGTCTAAAGATGATCTGGACAGTATTTTGACTCTTGGTTTCAGAGGAGAAGCGTTGGCGTCAATTTCAGCAGTTGCAAGGGTAGAAGTGCTTACAAAGCAGCATGAAAGCGAACTGGGAACTAATTACATAATTGAGGGAAGCATTGAAAAACTGAATGAACCTACAGGCTGTCCGGACGGAACAACAATTATCATACGTGATATTTTTTACAATGTACCGGTACGTCAGAAGTTTATGAAAAGAGACTCTGCTGAGGCAAATGCAATAATTTCAATTATGCAGAAGATCGTACTTTCTCACCCCGAAATTTCTTTTAAGCTAATTAAAGACAATAAGGTCGAGTTTACCTCTGCCGGAGACGGGGAACTTTATTCGGCGATTTACGGAGTGTACGGAAGAGATTTTGCCCATGACCTTATTCCTGTTGATTACAGTGAAAACGGTATAGCGGTAAAGGGGTATGTTATTAAACCTCTGTATTCAAAGTCCAATAGAGTATTTCAGAACTTTTTTATAAACGGAAGATTTGTAAAATCTGTGACATGCTGCGTGTCTCTTGAAGAGGCATACAAAAATCTTATAATGGTCGGAAAATATCCTGCGTGTGTGCTGATGCTTGATGTTCCTCCCGCAACTGTAGATGTAAACGTTCACCCTGCAAAGGCGGAAGTAAGGTTTTCTGATGAAAAGATCGTTTTCAACTGCGTGTATTTTGCAGTTAAAAATGCACTTATGGCGTCTGGACTTATTTATGAATTTCAGATGAAGGAAGAAAAGAACAGTATTGTTGACTATAAAGCCAAGCCTTTTGAGCCTGAAAAATTTGAACAGCCTAAAATTCCTGAAAAAACAGAAAATACTGTGTCTGTGAGATCTGTATCAAATTCTGAATATTCCGCTGCTTATTCTAGTGAAAAAGTGAAAAGCGATAATACAACTGCTTTTCATTCAGAATCAATAAATCTTTCGTCCAGAAAGATGATTTATGGAAATGATGGAAGAACAGGTTTTTCTGATGTTCAGAAAAATACTCAAGAAGAAACGAATCAGTCATGTGAAAATGAAAAAGATTTTGGTGAGTTCAGTTATATTAACAGTAACTCGTTTAAAAAACCTGTACCTGATCCTGAACCGCATGTAGAGGAAAAAACAGAAGAACTTGAAATAAAAGTTATTGGGGAGCTTTTTAAAAATTATATTTTGGCAGAATCAGGTAATAATATGGTTATGATTGATAAGCATGCTGCTCATGAAAGAGTGATTTTTGAAAAGCTGAGAAGTAACTGTACTTCTGCCGACAGTCAGATTCTTATCGACAGTATGGAAATTTTACTTTCAGAAAATGAATGCGGAGCACTTGAAGAAAACAGTGATGTTCTTGAAAACATGGGATTTAAAATAGATACTTCCGGTTCGCCTTTTGTGAAGGTAACTGCTGTTCCGTTGATTCTTGATATGCTCAATATGGATGAAATAATTCCTGAAATAGCAGAAAATCTTTATCTTAACAAAGTCAATCCTCAGACTCATTGTCTGGACGACACACTTCATGATCTTGCCTGCAAGGCTGCTATAAAGGCAAATGATAAAAACAGTATACCTGAACTTCAGCAGCTTGCAGAAGATGTTTATTACAATGAAAATATCAGGCACTGTCCTCATGGCAGACCTGTAATGTTTGTGCTTTCAAAGCGGGATATAGAAAAACAGTTTAAAAGGATACAGTAGAATGGAAAAAATAAAAATTGCTGTTATTGCAGGTCCTACCGCTTCGGGAAAAACTGAATTGGGCGTTGAAATTGCCAAGTCGTTTGACGGAGAAGTGATTTCTGCAGATTCTATGCAGATATATAAGGGTATGGATATTGCGACTGCGAAGCCGACACAGGAGGAAATGGGCGGTATTCCTCATCATCTTATTGACTTTCTGGAGCGTGACAGAGCGTTCAGCGTAGCAGATTATGTGGAACTGGCTAATGAAAAAATAAATGAGATTCATAAACGTGGTCGTTTGCCTGTAATAGTCGGCGGAACGGGACTTTATATTTCCTCTCTGATTGACAATATTCAATTTCCGGATATAAAATCCGATTTGGATATCAGACAAAAGCTGGAACAGGAAGCAGCCGAGTTTGGTAATGATAAGCTTTTTGAACGGCTTGAAAAATGTGATCCTGAAACTGCCGCTGAGCTTCATCCTAATAATCTGGTACGTGTGATACGTGCTTTGGAGGTTTATGAAATTACAGGACGAAAGCTTAGTGAATATAAAGCTGAAAGCCGCCTTGTTGAGTCTCCTTATGAATCGGTAATAATCGGATTGAATTATCATGACAGACAAAAGCTTTATGATAAAATCAATCGGCGTGTAGATATAATGGTGGAAAATGGACTTGTTGAAGAGTCCAGAAAAGTTTTTGAATCAGGTGAAATGAGAACTGCTGCTAATGCTATAGGTTATAAGGAATTGATTCCGTATTTTGAAAACAGAGCGGATCTACAGACCTGTATTGATAAAATTAAGCAGGAAACCAGACGTTATGCAAAGCGTCAGCTGACTTGGTTTAGGAAAAATGCAAAAATTCAGTGGTTAATGTTAGATGAATTTGACAATAAAGAGAAATTTTTTGATAATTGTAAAAAAAATATAGCCAAAGCGTTGAGTTTGTGATATAATATAAAATAAGTATTTTTACATACGTTTTCGGGTAATAACCGAAAAAACAGATAAACAAATGTTTTGAAAAAACACAATATTTATAAGGGGTGTTACCATGAACAAAATTCTTAATTTGCAGGATGTATTTCTTAATCAGGCCAGAAAAGATAAAATACCGGTGACTATTTATCTTACAAATGGTTTTCAGTTCAAAGGTATAGTAAGAGGATTTGACAATTATGTCGTTATTCTGGATTGCGAGGGAAAGCAGAATCTTGTTTATAAGCATGCTATTTCCACAATTTGTCCTGTTAAGCCTATACCTATTCTTGATGGGTCTGAAAAGGCGGAACAGTAAGGGAGAAATAAATGAATTCGGCTACTTCCAGAATTTTAAGCGTATTGCTTTTAATCTGTATAACAACTTCTCTGCTGAGCGTTATTATTCATTTGAATGATGAAGAATACAAAACCGAAACCGCTACTTATGCAGAGGCTGATGATTCTGTTTCTTTTAAGGCAATTTATATAAGAAATGAAGAAGTAGTGCGTTACAGCGGAAACGGTGTTGTAAGCTACGAAGTCCCGGACGGAGGAAAGCTTGGCAAAGGGTCTGTAATTGCCGAAATCTATGCTGATGAAAGCCAGATTGATGTCAAGCAGAAAATTGACGATATTAACAATCAGCTTAGTATTCTTAAGAAAATCCAGAATCCGGGTACTATTGAATCTGCTCAGCCGTCTAACCTGGCAACTCTTATTGATGAAAAGTACAGAAGCATAATAAGCGACAGAGAATCCGGTAATATTGAGGATATTTCCTCTAAAAGAGATGAACTTGCTGTATTGCTTAGTACTTATCAGCTTGTAACAGACTCAGCTTCTGATTTTACAAAACGTATGACTGATCTGAATAATCAGATTGCTCAATTAAAATCAACTGAAACCGTTCCTCTTGATAGTATCGTGTCTGATAGATCGGCTTATTTTGTAAGCTATGCAGACGGTTACGAAGAAGAACTGACTATGGACAAGCTCAGCAGTATTACTCCTGAGCTTATAGGCAGCGTAAAGGACAGCGGTCCGGTTGACGAAGGAAATATAGTCGGAAAATTGATTGACGGCTATGAGTGGTACGCCGCAGGAATCATTGACAACAGAGAAGCTCAGTTTTCTCTTGAAGAAGATGTTAAGCTGAAATTTCAGTCTACGTCCGATACGGTTGAGGGTACGATTTTTGATATAAGGGATACTAAAATTCCCGGTCAAAGTATCGTGATAGTTAAGTGCGATGAGCTTACTTATGATCTTGTTCAGCACAGGACAGAACAGGTTGAAATGATTAAAGGCGAATACGAGGGCATTAAGGTATCAAGAAAAGCTATTAGGTTCAAGGATATTGAGGAAACTGTCGTAGATGAAGAAACCGGCGAGAAAACTACAAAAACAGTAAACTGTAAAGGCGTTTATGTAAAGCTTGGAGAACAAATAAATTTCAAAAAGCTTGACGTGGTATACGAAGGAAACAATTATGTTTTGTCCTCTATGAATGCAGGAAGCGATTATGTTTCGCTTTATGATGATATAGTAGTGGAAGGTGTTGACGCTGATGGAAACTGATTTCAGCTATATTGATGAAAATTATAAGAAAATAGCTTATAATGTTCAGGAAGCTTTTGCTAAGTACAGAAATTCCAATGAACATATTGATATTATGGCGGTTACGAAGACTGTTGATCCTCAAGCCGTTAATCATGCAATAGGACTGGGTATAGGACTTTTGGGTGAAAACCGTGTTCAGGAATATATGGCAAAAAAAGAATTTTACAGTAAGAATACAGATGTTCATTTTATTGGACATTTACAGACAAATAAGGTAAAATATATAATTGACAGTGTTTCAGTTATACAGTCGGTTGACAGCGCAAAGCTTGCAGCTGAAGTGGACAGGCAAGCGCAAAGACTGGGAAAAATTCAGGATATACTTATTGAGGTAAATATAGGTGATGAGGCTTCTAAAGGCGGTGTTGGCAGATCTTTTCTCAGGGAACTACTGTATGAAGCCGCTGAAATGAAGAATATAAAGGTTTGCGGACTTATGGCTATTCCGCCGGCTGAAAATGCTGAAAAATTTTTATGCGATATGCAGCAATTATATATTGACATTTCAAGTGAAAACATAGATAATATAAATATGGACATTCTTTCAATGGGAATGTCAAATGATTATATTAAAGCAATTCAGTATGGTTCAAATTTAATAAGAATCGGCAGGGGACTTTTTGGACCCAGAATCTATAAGTAATATGCCGTTTTTTATGCGCTTTTACAGTGCATAGATGTGATTTTAATAAAACTGTTTAAAGCAGTGCGGAGATAGGAGAACGGAGAATATGGATATTTTTAAGAACATTAAGGATTTTTTTGTACCGCCGGAGGAAGGCGATGAACAGTATGAGGAAATGTCACGCAGCAGACAGTACAGCGGCAGCGGACATTCTTCTGAAAGAGACAGCGATTATGAGGGAAGCAGAAGCTACAGAGCAGAACGCTTTGACAGTGATGAAGAAAAAAGAAGCAACAAGGTTGTAAACATTCAGGCAACAGCACAGCTTCAGGTAGTACTTGTTAAACCGGAGGTCTTTACTGATGCAAAACAGATCGCAGATCATCTGATTGCTAAAAAAACTGTTGTGCTTAATCTTGAAACAGCGTCCGCTGAAAACAAAAGAAGAATAATTGATTTTCTTGTAGGCGTTGCTTATGCAAACGGCGGAAGCCTGAAACCTGTTGCTAATATGACATATATTATAACTCCTTACAATGTCGGATTTATAGGAGAAGATCTTGTGGGGGAGTTGGAGAACAATGGAGTGATTATCTGATAGATGAGTGATAACATTTCAGCAGCGGATGAAAGTAAGCGGCTTGTTTCCAGAATTAACGATATGATAAGACTTGCAGAAAAAAGAGGATCGGTTTATTCTTCTTTTCTGAATGCCCGCGAATGTGTATTGGCTGAGGCAGAACTGAAAAGACTGATGTATGATAATTACTGCTTTTACGGATTATTTGAAAATGCAGAAAGAAAAATGCTTTGTGTGTTTAAAGAATATTATCAGCCTGAAAACAGTGATTTTCCTATGACTTGTCTGACATTTTCTTATCGAAAGGAAAATAAACTTACACACAGAGACTTTCTCGGAGCAATAATGGCTTTGCAGATAAAGCGTGAAACTGTAGGCGACATTGTAATTGGCGACGGAACGGCACAGATCGCAGTTTCTGATTCTGTTGGGAATGTTATTAAAAGCGATATCAGGAAAATGGGCTCTGTTGGCGTAAAAGTCTCAGATGAATGCGGTACGGTATTGAAAAAGGTTCAGGAATTCAAAGAAATTAAAGGAACTGTTGCGTCTTTAAGGCTTGACGGTGTTCTTAGTCTCGCTTTGAATATGAGCCGAAGCCGGACTGCAGGAATAATAAAAGGAATTGGTGCGGAAGTAAATTATTTTCTTAAATACGACAGTTCATTTAATTTGTCGCAGGGAGATATTATTTCTGTTAAGGGTTTTGGAAAATACAGGCTTGAAGAAATTTCAGGCATCACAAAGAAAGGCAGAATACACATAACTTTGTGTAAATATTGTTAAGAGGTGAGTGGCGTTGATAAGTGCAAGTGATATAAGAGAAAGAAAATTTGAAAAAGCTGCTTTTGGATATAAGCAGGAGGAAATCGATGATTTTCTTGCTGAATTGATTTCTGAATTTGAAGAACTGGATGCTGAAAGGGAAGACCTTCACAGTAAGATTCAGATACTTGCCGATAAGGTAAGAGAATACCGTCAGGACGAGGACGCATTAAAGGACGCTTTGCTGGGAGCGCAGAAGCAGGGACATAAGGTTGTTGCAGAGGCTCAGGAAAAAGCAGATGAAATAATTGCACAGGCTGAAGAAAAGGCAAAGATTTTACTTGACGAAGCAACAGTTCAGCATGAAGCGGCTATGGAAAAGAACCGTGCTGAAATTGCAAAAGAAAAGGAAAATCTTATAGAAGCGCAAAAGCAGGTTTCTGAATTTAAGAAAAGCTTGTTTGATATGTATAAAACTCATCTTGAAATGATTTCCGCTATGCCTGAGATTGAACTTGATGAAGAGGATACGTCTCAGTATTCCGAACAGACCGAAACGACTGAAGAAGAATTGCCGCAGCCGGATCCGTTTGCAACGTCAAGCTTTTCTGCAAGAACTATAAAGGGAGTATATGAATCAAGGTTTACAGACCTCCAGTTTGGTCAGAATAATTCCCATACGGGTAATACTACAACAACTGAAAAGGAAGAAGTATAAGCGATGGATTATAACAAGACATTAAATCTGCCGAAAACAGATTTTCCCATGAGGGGAAATCTGCCGAAAAGAGAACCTGAAACCCTAAAAAAATGGGAAGATGATAGACTGTATTATAAAATGATAGAAAATAATAAGGGGAAACCGAAGTATATTCTTCATGACGGTCCTCCTTATGCAAACGGTCAGATTCATCTGGGAACAGCTCTTAACAAAACTTTAAAGGATTTTATTATAAAGCAGAAGAATATGAGCGGGTACTGTGCGCCTTATGTTCCCGGTTGGGATACGCACGGTCTTCCTATTGAGCTAAAGGCGATGAAGGATATCGGAGTTGAAAACGGTGCGATCCCTCCGGTTGAACTGAGAAAGCATTGTAAAAACTTTGCTCTTAAGCATGTAAACAGCCAGATGGAACAGTTTAAACGTTTGGGAAGTCTTGGAGATTACGATGATCCGTATCTTACTCTTAAGCCGGAATATGAGGCAAGACAGGTTGAAGTTTTTGGTAAAATGGCAAAGGACGGATATATGTACAAGGGTCTAAAGCCTGTTTATTGGTGTCCTGACTGTAATACTGCCCTTGCCGAAGCTGAAATCGAATATGCAAACGATCCGTGTACATCAATTTATGTTAAATTCAACGTAACCGATGACAAGGGACTGTTTACTGGTATGGGACTGGATTTAAGCAAAATTTATTTTGTGATCTGGACTACTACTACATGGACAATTCCGGGTAACCTAGCAATTTGTCTTGGGCCTGAGTATGAATATACCCTTGTTAAAAACGGTGACGAATATTATGTGATGGCGGCTGAGCTTGTAAGGGTTACAATGGAAACTGCCGGAATAGAAGATTATACAACAGTTGGTTCCTTTACAGGCGCTGAACTTGAACATATAAAAACAAAGCATCCGCTTTATGACAGACTTTCTCCTGTTATCGTGGGAGATCATGTAACACTGGAAAGCGGTACCGGCTGTGTTCATACCGCTCCAGGCTACGGTGTTGAGGACTTTGAAGTGTGCAAGAATTATGATGATATCGGAATTCTTGTATGTGTGGATGCAAAGGGTAAACAGACAGAAGAAGCCGGAGAGTTTGCAGGTCTTGATACTAATGAAGCCAATAAGGCAATAGCTGCAAAGCTTGAAGAAACAGGCGCACTTCTGGCAAGCCAGCATATCACTCACCAGTATCCTCACTGCTGGAGATGTAACAGTCCTATTATCTATCGTGCTACTGAACAGTGGTTCTGCTCGGTAAACGGGTTTAAGGACGAAGCTGTAAAAGCTATTGAAAGCGTAAAGTGGATCCCAGAATGGGGTGAAGACAGAATCAAGGGAATGGTTCGTGACAGAAGCGACTGGTGTATTTCCAGACAGAGAACTTGGGGCGTACCGATTCCTATCATATATTGCAAGGATTGCGGCAAACCGATCGTTACCGATGAAACAATCAAGGCAATTTCTGATTTGTTCCGTAAAGAAGGTGCAGATGCATGGTGGACAAGAGAATTAAGCGAATTTATTCCTGACACTGTAAAATGCGAATGCGGCTGCGGAGAATTCACAAAAGAATATGATATCATGGATGTATGGTTTGACAGCGGTGTGTCTCATACTGCCGTTATGGACGAATACGATTCATTGACATGGCCTGCTGATCTTTATCTTGAGGGTGCTGACCAGTACAGAGGTTGGTTCCAGTCATCATTGCTTACATCAGTAGTTTATAAGGGAACTGCTCCTTATAAAGCAGTCTGCACTCATGGCTGGGTTGTTGACGGTCAGGGTAAAACAATGCACAAATCATTGGGCAACGGTATTGATCCGGCAGAAATTGTAGATCAGTATGGTGCGGATATACTTAGACTCTGGGTGGCTTCATCAGATTATCATTCGGATATCAGAATATCTCCTGAGATTTTAAAACAATTGTCAGATGCATATAAGAAAATCAGAAATACAGCAAGATTTATTCTTGGCAATATTTCAAACGGTGAAGGATTTGATCCTGATAAAGATGCCGTTTCAGACGATGAACTTCTTGAAATTGATAAGTGGGCATTGATGCGTCTTGACAGCCTTATTGACAGGGTTCAGAACGGTTACAATGAATTTGATTTTCATATTGCTTTCCATAGTATTCATAATTTCTGTGTAACTGATATGTCAAACTTCTATCTTGATATTATTAAGGACAGACTGTACTGTGAGGGTGAAAAATCTGTAAAGAGACGTGCTGCACAGACGGCTATGTATCGTATTCTCAGTGGCGTTGCAAGACTGATAGCACCAATTATGTCATTTACAGCTGAAGAAATCTGGAGCTATCTGCCTCATTGTAATAAAGACAATGCTGAGAGCATATTCTTAAATGAAATGCCTGAAAAGTCCGGAATTGAGTTCAGTGATGAATTTATCGGTAAGTGGGAATTTATTTATAATACAAGAGAAACAGTAAATAAGGTTCTTGAAGAAAAGCGTAATGAAAAGGTTATCGGTAAGTCCCTTGAAGCTAATGTTATTATTCACTGCTGTGGTGATATGTATGAAAAGTACAATGCTATAGCTGACCAGCTTGCTGAAATTCTTATTGTTTCCGGAGTTTCTGTAGTTAAGGCTGATAATGAGTCGCCGCAATTTGAAGTTGTCAAGGCAACAGGTGAAAAATGCGAAAGATGCTGGGTATATTCGGAAACTGTCGGCAGATGCAATGAACACCCGACACTTTGTGATAGATGTGCCGGAGTAGTTGAATAAAGAAATAATGACTTGCCGTTCCTCTGAGCGGCAAGTTATATTTTTATTAGAGAGGAAGATGAATATTTTTATATTATTAATAGCGTTTTCTGCTGCTGCTTTACTAACGGGCGCAGATCAGCTTATAAAGTATTGGGCAGTTGAAAATCTTAAAGGACAACCGTCAAAAGAATTTATAAAAATCGGAAATACAAAAATACTGAATCTTACGTATCTTGAAAACGACGGTGCGGTTTTCGGAAGCTTCAGCGGTATGAGATGGGTTCTGCTTGGAATTACTTCTTTATTAATGATATTTTGTATTTACTATTTGATTAAACATAAAAAAGAGTTGCTGACAGTCATTTCCATGACGCTTATTATAAGCGGCGGATTTGGTAATATAATTGATCGTCTGTTCCGTGGCGGACTTGTTGTGGATTATCTTGACGTACAGCTTTTTGACTTCGCAATATTCAATTTTGCAGACTGTTGTGTGGTAGTCGGAGTTGTACTACTGTTGATTCAGATACTGTTTTTTGATAAAAGCACGAGCCAAAAAAACAAAAATGAATCGGTGCAGACAGATGAATAACATTATTCTGACAGTACCGGAAGAAGCAAGCGGTCTGAGACTTGACAAGTGGTTGACTTCTCAGATTGAAGATCTGACCAGAACCGCAGTTCAGAGTCTTGTTGAAAGCGGAGGAGTACTGGTCAACGGTAAAACAGTTGCTAAGAATTATAAACAAAAGGCAGGAGATGTTGTTGAAATAAATATTCCCGAACCGGTTGAACTGAATACTGAACCTGAGAATATTCCTCTTGATATTATTTATGAGGATAGCAGTTTGTTGGTAGTCAATAAACCAAAGGGAATGGTAGTGCATCCGGCGCCGGGCAATTACAGCGGAACTCTTGTAAATGCTTTGCTTTATCACTGCGGAGACAGTCTTTCGGGAATTAACGGTGTGATCCGTCCCGGGATCGTCCATAGAATTGATAAAAACACCAGCGGCTTACTGATTGTAGCGAAAACGGATAATGCTCATAAGTTTCTTGCAGAACAGATCAAAGTTCATAGCTTTACCCGTGAATACGAGTGTATAGCCTGCGGCAGATTTAAAGAGACAGAGGGTACGGTGGACGCACCGATCGGAAGAAATCCCAATGACCGTAAAAAAATGTGCGTTACTGATAAAAATTCCAAAAATGCAGTCACGCATTATAAGGTATTGGAGCAGTTTGAAAAATATGCTCATCTTAAATGTATTCTGGAAACGGGAAGAACTCATCAGATAAGGGTGCATTTAGCGTATAAAGGACATTCGGTGTTGGGGGACGATGTCTACGGCAAAGAGTTTAAGGGAATAGACGGACAGTGCCTTCATGCTAAAAAGATTGGATTTATTCATCCGGAGACAGAAAAGTATATGGAATTTGACAGTGAACTGCCGGATTACTTTAAAGAGATTTTAAGAAAGGTCAGGTAATTATGCCCGATTTATCAAATATTTTTTTAATAACAGATATGGACGGAACACTGCTTCCGGAAAATAAAATATTATCAGACAGAGACAAGTCGGCGATAAAACAATTCAGAACAGACGGTGGAAAATTTACAATTGCAACGGGAAGAACTTTGCAATCAGCTGAGAAATATATTAAAGAACTTGAAATTGAGCTGCCTGTTATTTTATATAACGGCTCGTTGATCTATGATACTCATACTGATGATGTTATGTTTACAGACGAACTGCCGGATTGCTCCAAGGAAATTGCCGCAGAACTCTTTAAATTTATGGAAAATCCTGGGGGAGAGGTTTTAAGACTTGACAATATTTATGTTGTGTGTAATAATGAATATGAAAAAGAGCACACAAGAATTTGTCAGGTTGAACCGGCTTATGCAACTCTTGACAGCGTACCTTCGGGCGGTTGGTTTAAGATTCTTTTTGCTGCAGAGCCTTCTCAGATTACAAAGCTTGGAGAATATGTAAAAACCAGAAATTTCCCTGTGGATTTTGTACGCTCTCATGATATTTTTATTGAAATGCTTCCAAAAGGAAGTTCAAAAGGCACTGCTCTGAAAGAGTACATAAAACTGTTGAATATGGAAAATTATACAGTTATTGCTGCCGGAGATTATAATAACGATATTGAAATGCTTCAATTTGCCGATTTCGGTACGGCAACGGCTAATGCTCAGCAGGACGTTAAAGACATAGCCGATATAACGCTTAAAAATTCAAGTGATGAAAATGCAATCGCAGAACTTATAGATATGATTTATTCAGGCGATATAAAAAATAAATAGGATTATAATTACACTTATTGATATTATTATTCAGGAGGTAAAAAATGGACGGCACAACTAAGAAATGCCTGCAGGTCAATGCCTGCAAAGTCAGAAAAGGAATAATAGAGGGGGTTTATAATGCAAAGTCCGGACACCCGGGCGGTTCGCTTTCAATAGCAGATCTGCTTACATATCTTTATTTTGAAAAGATGAATGTAAATTCTTCTGATCCTGAGGATCCGGACAGGGACAGATTTGTTCTTTCAAAGGGACACTGTGCACCGGCACTTTATGCAGTTTTAGCTCTTAAAGGCTATTTTTCGGATAAAGAATTAAAAAGTCTTAGACATATCGGAGCAATGCTTCAGGGACACCCATGTATTCATACAAAGGGTATTGACATGTCAAGCGGTTCTCTGGGACAGGGAATTTCAGCCGCATGCGGTATGGCATTGTCTGGAAAGCTTGACGGTAAATCTTATAAGGTTTATACTGTACTGGGCGACGGTGAAATAGAAGAAGGTCAGGTATGGGAGGCTGCAATGTTTGCGGCACATAAAAATCTTGATAATCTTATAGCAGTTGTTGATAATAACGGTCTTCAGATTGACGGTCCTATTTCAGAAGTTTGTTCTCCTGAACCGATTACAGATAAATTTGCCGCATTCGGCTGGCATGTGATTACAATGGACGCTCATGATTTTGATTCAATAGAAAAGGCTTTTGCTGAGGCTGAAACGATAAGCGGCAAGCCTGTTGCTATTATTCAGAAAAGTATTAAGGGCAAAGGCGTTTCATTTATGGAAAATCAGGTTTCATGGCATGGAAGTGCGCCTAATAAGGAACAGTATGAACAGGCAATGAAAGAGCTTGACGCTCAGTTAAAGGAACTGGAGGATTAATAAATATGTCAGATATAATAAAAAAGGCGACCAGAGAAAGCTACGGCGAAGCATTAACGGAGCTTGCTGAAAAGTATCCGGAGTTAGTGGTTCTTGACGCAGACCTTGCTGCCGCTACAAAGACAAGTATTTTTAAGAAGGCTTATCCTGAAAGATTTTTTGACTGCGGTATTGCAGAGGCTAATATGATGGGGGTAGCGGCAGGACTTGCCGCATGCGGTAAAATTCCTTTTGCAAGTACCTTTGCAATGTTTGCGGCAGGCAGAGCATATGAAATTGTAAGAAATTCAATCGGTTATCCGGGACTTAACGTTAAAATCGGCGCTACTCATGCGGGTATTTCTGTAGGCGAAGACGGCGCTACTCACCAGTGCAATGAAGATATTGCGCTTATGAGAACAATACCGGGTATGACTGTTATAAATCCGGCGGACGATGTTGAAGCTAAAGCGGCAGTAGAAGCGGCAATACGTCATAATGGGCCTGTATATCTGCGGTTCGGCAGACTTGCAGCTCCGGTTTTTAATGATAAGGAAACATATAAATTTGAAATGGGAAAAGGTATTACTTTAAGAGAAGGCGATGATATTACTATTATTGCTACAGGTCTTATGGTAAGCGAAGCAGTTGCTGCTTCTGATGAACTTAAAAAAGAAGGAATTAATGCGGGAGTAATTAATATTCATACTATTAAACCGCTTGATAAGGAACTTATATGCCGTGCGGCTGAGGACAGCGGTATTCTTATGACAGTTGAAGAACACAGCGTAATAGGCGGACTTGGTTCGGCTGTTGCAGAAGCTGTAACTGAATGCTATCCTGTACCGGTAATTAAAATCGGAGTGAACGACGAGTACGGTCATTCAGGCCCGGCGGCTGATTTGCTGAAGGAATTCGGACTTTGTAAAGATAATATTATTGCTCAGGTTAAAAAAGCGCTTAAATAAAATTTATGGATACAATTGTTGAGAATAATACAAGGAAATTTTATGCAAGTATAGGAAAAATAATTTTAGGGGTACTTGTTACCGCCATATTAGTTGGTCTGATTTTTTGGTTATTTATTGATATATTATCGGATTTTACGAATTTTATTCCTTTTTTTATTTACAGATTGAAAATACCTATATGCTTTTTTACAGGATTTTTGATAGCTGTTATTGTACAAATTTTAAGGTTTACTATTGTTACTGTTTCAGATGAAAAAGTATGTGTGAGGAGACTTTTAAAAAAATATACATTAGAACTTGAAAAATACTATTTTTATGAAAAAACCGAATATAAGAAGCATAGTATTTCAATGCTTGTGTTTACAAAACATAAAAGGTCTCTTATACTGAAGGATACATCAGGAAAAATTATCAAAATAAGGCTTTACAGCTTTACTTCCGGTAGCTTATATGATCTTATTGATGAAATACATAAGCGTGAAACTGAAGCTATCAGTGATGAGAGAAAAGCAGAGGTTATCCGTGACTCATGGGATAATGAAAGGCGTTTTAATGTATCATCGGAAGATATTATACGCAGCGAATGGAAAAAAGTCGGAATTATCATTGTAGTGTGGGTCAGTTTGGCTGTTTGTCTGACGATTTTGCTTATTTTTACCGATAATGATTCTTATAAAACCTTTGAGCTTATTTTTATGGTTATTGTATCATTAATATGTGTTTTGGAAATTCCCTATGAGTTGATAAGGACTGTAAAAAATGTAAAACGCTGTCCTGAATATGTAGAATTTAAAGGAGAGCATTTTATGGTCGGGGAAGATCATTTTATTGTGTCGGACATTAAAAAGCTTACAATGACTTCTGCCGACCGTAAAAGCAGCTCGATTTATCCTGTTCAGCGCTATATTATAGTAACTTGTACTGAAAAGTATAAATATTGGCTTGGTTCTGAAGCGTCTATGTCTGTTAAGGAATATAAAAGACTATGTGCGTTTATTCGTCAGGCTTTTATAAATTATCCGGATAAGCTGGAATTTAAAGGGAAACGTTCTTGGTTAAATACATAAAATTATTAATAGTAAAATTTGTATGCCGTTAATTGGCATACAATTATATTATGTATTAATATAAAATTTTGAATTGAAGGGAGTAATTTTTATGGGACTGATTAAAGCTGCATTCGGAGCAATAGGAGGAACTCTTGCAGATCAGTGGAAGGAATATATTTACTGTGATTCTCTGCCCAATGACGTACTTGTTGTAAAAGGCAGTAAAAGAACAAGCAAGCGTTCTTCAAATACTAAAGGAAGCGAAAATATTATAACCAACGGAAGCGGTATCGTTGTTTCTGACGGTCAATGTATGATCATAGTAGATCAGGGCAGAATTGTTGAGATCTGCGCTGAACCGGGCGAATATACATACGATATGTCAAGCGAGCCGAGTATTTTTTCAGGCGGTCTGGGAACGGGCATTAAGGAAACATTTAAAACCATAGGAAAAAGATTTGCTTACGGCGGTGATACAGGAAACGATCAGAGAGTTTATTATTTTAATACAAAAGAACTGGTTGACAATAAATTTGGCACGCCGAATCCTGTTCCGTTTCGTGTAGTCGATCAGAATATCGGACTTGATATTGATATTTCAATAAGATGCAACGGCGTTTATTCATATAAAATTGCGGATCCCTTGCTTTTTTATACAAATGTATGCGGAAATGTTGACAGAGCATATACTCGCGAAGATATCGACAGACAGCTTAAATCTGAATTTTTAAGCGCATTGCAGCCTGCTTTTGCAAAAATTTCTTCAATGGGAATCCGTTACAGTGCGCTTCCCGGTCATACCATGGAATTTGCTGAAGCTATGAATGAAGCTCTTTCATCCAAATGGAAGGAGCTCAGAGGACTTTCAATTGTTTCAGTAGCAATCAATTCTGTAAGTGCCTCCAAGGAAGACGAGGATATGATCAAGGATATTCAGAGAACTGCCGTTTACCGCAATCCTAATATGGCGGGAGCAGCTATGGTCGGAGCACAGGCGGACGCTATGAAAAAGGCAGCAGGTAATTCAGCCGGAGCTATGACCGGTTTTATGGGTATGAATATGGCAGCTCAGAGTGGAGGACTTAATGCTCAGAATCTGTTTGCTATGGGACAGCAGCAGAATGCACAGCAGTCTGCGTCGGCTAATGGCTGGACATGTGTATGCGGTACGGTAAACACAGGAAAATTCTGTACTGAATGCGGCAAAACAAAGCCTCAGCCCACTGGCAGCTGGACTTGTACATGCGGTACTTTAAATACCGGTAAATTCTGTATTGAGTGCGGCAAGCCGAAGCCGGCAGACGGCTGGACATGCGCATGCGGTGCAGTAAATAAAGGTAAGTTCTGTACTGAATGCGGCAAACCGAAACCGGCGGAAGCTCCGTTATATAAATGCGACAAGTGCGGCTGGGAACCGGAAGACCCTGCTAATCCGCCTAAATTCTGTCCGGAATGTGCTGACCCGTTTGATGAAAATGATATAAAGTAAGAATTACTGTTTTCAGCGAGGTGGAATAATGTCGACTATACTTGAGTATAAATGCCCGTGCTGTGGCGGAGCTGTGAGCTTTGACAGCACTCAGCAGAAAATGGTCTGCCCTTATTGTGACGCTGAATTTGATATTGAAGCGTTGAAAAATTTACAGAATGAGAATGATGATAGTGATAAACAGCCTGAAAGGTATGAATGGGACGTTCAGCCTGGTAATCAATGGGGTGAAGACGAACTTAAAGGAATAAATTTATATACATGCCAATCCTGCGGGGGAGAACTGATTGCAGATGAAAATACAGGCGCTACAAATTGTCCTTACTGCGATAATCCCGTAATATTAAAATCAAGCTTTTCCGGAGATCTGCGTCCTGATTTTGTTATCCCCTTCAAACTTGACAAGAAAGCGGCAAAAGCGGCTATGGAGAATCATCTTAAAGGAAAGCCATTTTTACCTAAAGTTTTTAAGGATCAGAATCACATTGACGAAATTAAGGGCATTTATGTACCTTTCTGGCTCTTTGACTGTGATACATATTCAAAATATACTTTTCGCGGTACTAAAGTGAGACACTGGAGCGACAGCAAATATGACTATACGGAAACTTCACATTTTAACATTTACCGCGAAGGCTGTCTTGCTTTCAGAAATGTACCTGTTGACGGTTCGGAAAAAATGCCTGATGATTTTATGGAATCAATTGAACCTTTTGATTATTCTCATATGGTTGATTTTGAAACTGCTTATCTTGCAGGGTATCTTGCAGATAAATATGACGTTGACCAAAAAAGCAGTATAGGACGTGCCAACAACAGAATTAAACAGAGTACGGAAGAAGCGTTTAAAAGGACTGTTCAGGGATATGCAACGGTGTCGACCACAGGCTCAAATGTGGGATTTTATAAGAGTGCGGCACATTATGCCTTGCTTCCGGTGTGGATTCTTAATACAACATGGAAAAACCAGAAGTTTATGTTTGCAATGAACGGTCAGACGGGTAAATTTGTAGGAGATCTTCCCACAGATAAAGGATTGTTCTGGAAATGTTTTTTTGGGATATTTGCAATTTCCGGCGCTGCAGCGTCACTGCTGACGGTATTATTGACAATAATAAGGTGATTGATATGAAGATATTAAAAAAAGTATTTTTGTCAGGTCTTGCATGTCTGTCTTTAATCGTTCCGTTATCTGCCGGAGCTGAAGGCAAGCTGAATGATGCTGATCTGCCGAGAGTAGTTGATGAAGCGGATTTGCTGTCAGACAGTGAAGAAAAAGAGCTTGCCGGTAAAATTGAAGATTTGACTGATAAATACGATTTTGATATAGTAATAGTTACTGCCGATACTATTAACGGAGAAACGCCTATGGCGTATGCAGACGATTATTATGATTATAACGGTTACGGCGCAGGTGCAGACAATGACGGTATACTTCTGCTTTTGAGTATGGAGGATCGTGATTGGTGGATCTCTACAACCGGATATGGTATTGATGCGTTTACAGATTATGGAATTGATGTTATCGGAGATGAAATTGTACCGGATTTAAGTAACGGTGACTATTATTCTGCGTTTACTGAGTTTATTGATTTGACGGACGATTTTTTGGCGGAGGCTGAAAAAGGTACTCCTTATGATATTGATCATAAATATAAAACCTTTTCTGATTATATTATAGCAGTCGGAATAGGATTATTTATAGGACTGATCATTGCAGTTATTTCTGTTTTGGTTATGAAATCAAAGATGAAAACTGTTGCAATGCAGCATAATGCAAATAATTACGCTGTAAACAATTCATTGAGACTTGATCGTTCCAACGATATTTTTATATATAGAAATGTAACTAAAACCAGAAGACCTGAACCGTCAAGTTCGGGAGGAGGAAGCAGTATTCATACAGGTTCTTCCGGAACGTCACATGGCGGAGGCGGCGGAAAGTTCTGATTAATTTTTGTAAAACGGAGCATATTGCTCCGTTTTTTATTATTATTTGGTTGACTTTAATGTTAAAAAATGATAAAATTATAACAGATATTATTAGTTTTGTTGAAAAAATATGTAAAATGTATATGGAGGGTGAAAATGAGGATGAGAAAAAAAATACTAAGTATCGCTGCGGCTTTATGTATAGCCGGCTGTATGGTCTGCATTCCTGACTATTCAGAAGCGGATGCTGCGTCAGGATATGTTGTAGAAAATCTTGACAGGGGTATTTCTGCGATCAGTACCGGTTCTGGTATGATGGTAAGCTGGCGTTTTCTTGCAGATGATTCTGACAATTCAATATTTAAACTTTACAGGAATAACGCTCTTATTTATACCAGTAATGCGGGAAATGCAACGTGTTATCTGGATAAGGACGGCAAATCCACTGATACATACAAGGTTGAAACTGTTGAAAGCGGAACGATTGTATCATCAGATACATGTGCAATGCAGTCAGGAAGTAATTATCTTGAAGTCAAGCTTGATGTACCCAAGGCTCAGACTTCAGGAATTACATACAGTCCTAACGACTGTACAGTAGGAGACGTTGACGGAGACGGACAGTATGAATTATTTGTTAAATGGGATCCTTCAAATTCAAAAGATAATTCTCAAAAAGGTAAAACGGATAAGGTTTTTATTGATTGTTATAAAATAGACGGTACTAAACTTTGGCGAATTGATCTTGGAGTCAATATCCGTGCAGGAGCGCATTATACACAAATGCTTGTTGCCGATTATGATCTGGACGGTCTTGCTGAAATGGTATGTAAAACTGCTGATGGTACAGTAGATGGTGTTGGTAATGTAATAGGTGACTCTTCAAAGGATTACAGAAATTCAAACGGCTATATTTTGAGCGGTCCGGAATACTATACTTTATTTGAAGGTTCTACAGGCAAAGCGTTAGATACGGTGGATTACAATCCTGGAAGAGGAACTGTATCAAAATGGGGCGATTCATACGGCAACCGTGTTGATAGATTTTTAGGCGCAGTAGCTTATCTGGACGGTGTGAAGCCCAGCGCCGTTACTGTAAGAGGATATTATACAAGAATGACAGCATGCGCTTATGACGTTGTTAACAAAAAGCTTGTACAGAAATGGTATTTTGACACCGGAAATGATAAAACTAAGCCAGGTTACGGAGATGGCAACCATAACTGTATGCCGGCAGATGTAGACAATGACGGTAAGCAGGAAATTGTTTTAGGTGCAACTTGTCTTGATGATGACGGCAGCGTTTTATGGTGTCTTAATACCGGTCACGGAGACGCAATGCATTTAGGCGATCTTCTTCCGGATAGAAAAGGCTTGGAACTATGGATATGCCATGAGGATAAGCCTTATGGAGTTTCTCTTGTCGACGCTTCAAACGGTAAAACCATTTTCCATAAAGATGGAGATGCCGATACAGGAAGATGCTGTGCAGCTAATGTATGGGCAGGAAATGACGGAGCAGAATTCTGGGGACTCGGAAACGATGTATTTGACGGATCAGGAAATACACTTTCATGCAGAAGACCGGCTGTAAATTTTCTCAGCTATTGGGACGGTGATCTTGAACGTGAAATTTTAGACGGATATACTGATAAACCGGCTACAATTTCTAAAATGAAAAACGACGGAACACTTACCACCATTCTTTCTACAGACGGCGCTTATACATGTAATACAACTAAGGGAACTCCGTGTCTATCAGCCGATATTTTCGGAGATTGGCGTGAAGAACTTATTGTAAGAGCAAGCGACAGCAAATCCTTAAGAATTTACTGTACGCCATATGAAACAGATTACCGTATAACGACTCTTATGCATGATCCTCAATATAGAAATCAGGTCGCAGGTCAAAATATATCCTATAATCAGCCGCCTCATACAAGCTTTTATCTTGCTTCAAATTATAAACTGCCTGAAAGACCGAATGTATCTGTACTGGACGATGGAATTGTTATTCCTCCTTCTCCTGTATTTACTCCGGCAGTACTTACAGAGGGTGCGGTATACATGATTCAGAATGAAAACAGCGGCTTGTATATGGAGGTAAAGGACGCAAATGCTGAAAATACCGCAAATGTTCAGCAATGGGGAGCAGAAAGTTCGGCAGCGCATAATACATGGCGAGTATTATCAGCAGGAAATGGTTATTATTACCTTTATTCTCAGCTTGGCGATAAAGTAACTTATTTATTGGATATTGATATGGGAAAATCTGATAATGGCACAAATATTCAGATATACACCGATACAAAGGCCGACGCCCAGCAATTTAAATTTGTAAGGAATGATGACGGTACATATTATATTTTGACAAAGTCTTCCGGAGATAAAAGCTGTGTTGCCGTTTCATCAGCTTCAACTTCCAGCGGAGCCAATATTATTCAGTGGGAATACAAAGCGGGAGATAAGTCTCAGAAATGGATACTTACTCAGGTTGAGGATACAGGCTGTATAATGGATACGAACAGTATTTATATGTTTAAAAACTTAAACAGCGGTTTGTATATGGAAGCGGAAGGAGGCAAGGCTTCTGATAATACTAACGTTCAGCAGTGGGGCGCCGACGGTATAAGCGCACACAATTCATGGACTCTTAAAAGCTTCGGCGGCGGTTATTATTACGTTATATCTCAATTGGCAGACGGAAAAACGTATTATCTAAATATTTCAGGAGGAACGAAAGAAAACGGCGGGAACGCTGAAATACTTACAAACAATAAAACAAGCTCCCATTTGTTTAAATTTGTAAAGAATCCGGACGGCTCTTACTATATACTGACAAGAGCTTCAAAGGATGCCGGCGCCTTGGAAACAGCAGGCGGTTCTAAAGGAAGCGGAGCTAATGTTCAGCAATGGGAAGTAAACGGAGAATCATGTCAGAAGTGGATTGTTGAAGCGTCTGAACCTGTTTATGAAAAGGGCGATATTAATATTAATAAAAAAGTAGATGTATCTGATATTGTCATTATGAATAAATATCTTGTTAAGCTGGAAAAATTCAGTGAACAGCAGTTTTTTCTGGCAGATATTAATGATGACGGAAAGGTAAACGTATTTGATTATATTTTAATAAGAAGAAAAGTAATGTGAAAATTGGAGCAGTCAAATTAAAAAATTTGACTGCTTTTTTGTTATCTTTAAAGAATTGTGATAATTTGATGAAATTGATTGACATATTTCGCTTTTTATGTTACAATATTATTATATTAGTGTTAATGCTTCTTTACTGAAGCATTATTATTTATTTTTTGGTTGGCACTCATATCAAAAGAGTGCTAATTTAATATATTCAACTTAAAGGAGGCATATATATGGGTTATATGGATAAGATTTCCAATTATACTAAAAAGCGAGAGAATTTGTGCATAGAAAACGACAGTATAAGCAAGGATCTTTTTCGTGAATACGGTGTAAATATGGGACTGAGGGATATAAACGGCAATGGGGTTTTAACCGGACTTACAAATATTTCAGAAGTCAGTGCGTTTAAAATAATTGACGGAAAGAAGGTTCCCAGCGACGGTCAGCTTCTTTATCGGGGATATGATGTAAAAGATTTGGTACAGGGAAGCAAGGGAGAAAAGTTTATATTTGAAGAAGCTGCTTACTTATTGCTTTTCGGTAAGCTTCCGTCCAATGATGAATTAAAACAATTTCTTGATATAATTGCAGAATGTATGGAACTGCCGACTAATTTTACCAGGGACGTTATTATGAAAGCGCCTAGCTATGATATTATGAATTCTATGACACGAAGTGTCCTTACGTTGGCTTCTTATGATAAACAGGCTGAAAATCTGGAAATCAGCAATGTGTTAAGACAGAGCATTCAATTGATCAGTGTTTTTCCAATGCTGGCTGTATACGCGTATCATGCTTATAATCATTATGAAAAAAATGAAAGTATGTATATACACAGACCGGAAGCAAATCTTTCAGCGTCTGAGAATTTTCTTCGTATGCTGCGTCCTGATATGAAATATACAAAGCTTGAAGCGCAGGTGCTTGACGTTGCTCTTCTGCTTCATATGGAACATGGAGGCGGAAATAATTCTACATTTACTACCAGAGTGGTAACTTCATCGGGTTCGGACACTTATTCTGCAATAGCGGCGGCGCTTTCTTCTTTGAAGGGGCATAAGCACGGCGGTGCAAATATAATGGTTATGAGAATGATGGACGATATCCGCAATCATGTGTCTGATTATGAAGATGAAGAAGAAATCAGCGCATATCTGGCAAAAATACTTCATAAGGAAGCATTTGACCGGAAAGGCTTGATTTACGGTATGGGACATGCTGTATATTCACTGTCAGATCCCCGAGAGGTCATATTTAAGACGTTTGTAGAAAAGCTTGCCAAGGCAAAGGGAAGAGATAAGGATATGGCGCTTTACAACAATATTGAAAAAATTGCTCCGAAGCTTATTGCTCAGGAGCGTCAGATATTCAAAGGTGTTAGTCCCAATGTAGATTTTTACAGTGGATTTGTTTATAATATGCTTGATATTCCGGTAGAATTATATACTCCGTTGTTTGCAATTGCAAGAATTGCAGGTTGGAGCGCTCATAGAATTGAAGAATTGGTATCGGTTAATAAAATTATCAGACCGTCGTATAAAAGCTTAGTAAAAAAGCAGGATTATGTCGGAAGAGACGACAGATAGCTTGCTGTTTATATAAAAAATATGTATGTTTATATGCTTAGATGTGCAGATAATTCGTTATATACAGGTATTGCTGCTGATATAGTCAAAAGAATAAAACAGCATCTGGGAGTTTTGGCAGGCGGCGCAAAATATACGCACAGTCATCGTGTTATATATATTGAGGCGGTATGGAAGTTTGATTCGGATAAAATTGCAAGAAAACTTGAGTATAGACTTAAACGGCTGAGTCATATTCAGAAAGAGATTCTTTTACAAAATCCTGAGATATTTCTTTAGTATTTTCTGAAATTTTATTTGGTTTACAAATAAGATGCTGTGATACCGGAGAGTATAATAAATATTTTAATTTTTCCAAAGAATATATGAACATAAAAAACAAAATATAAGTGACTATATCAGAAGTATCGCCTGAGAATTTTGATTCTCAGGCGATTTTTATGCATATACATTAGTTAAAATTAAATGACGATTTTTTATTTATAATTTATTATTATAGATTTGATTTAAAAAATTCTTCCATTGCCGAAGCTGCTGATTCTTCATCTTCGCCGGAAACAGTTACAGTAATAGTGTCCCCGCACTTTACTCCAAGTCCCATAAGCGCCATAAGTTTTAATGCATTTACTGATTTTCCGTCTTTTGCAATTGTAATTTCACTATTGAAATTTTTAGCGGTTTTAACAAGAAGACCGGCGGGTCTGGCATGGATTCCTAAATCATCTTTAATTGTATAAGTAAATGTTTTCATGGAAGCTCCTTTCAATATTAGAACATTATAATAAAATTATTCTATCCGATTTTTATGTAAATATTATTTGTTAAATATGAAAACATTTATGCATTGAACTATATAAACCAAGAACAAGAATAGTACTGGATTCAGGCATTGGAGTATCTGCTGAAATATCCGGACACAGCTTTCCGTTTGTGCGGATAGCAAGAATATTTATATTGTATCTGCGGCGTATATCTATTTGACCTACTGTTTTTCCGATCCAGCTTTTGGGAACTGACACTTCAAAAATTGCATAATCCCCGTCGATTTCAACATAGTCAAAGACATGATCTGAGGAATATCTGATCGCCGTCCATGAAGCAAGCTGCTTTTCGGGATAGACTATTTCGTCTGCACCGTTTCTGAGAAGAAATTTTGCATGTACATCTCTTGCCGCTCTGGATACGACCTTTTGTGCTCCAAGTTCTTTAAGGAGCAATGTAGTTTCCAATGAACTCTGGAAATTATCCCCGATGGCTACAATACATACGTCAAAATTTCCTACGCCTACTGTACTGAGAAAATCCTTTTTTGTTGCGTCTCCTATCTGTGCGCTTGTGACGTAAGAAAGAGCGGCTTCAACCCTGTTTTCATTTTTGTCAATAGCCATAACCTGATGGTCAAGTTCATTTAATTTTTGTGCTATATGACGTCCGAATCTACCCAGACCAATAAGTAAAATTGTTTTCATTTGTATTTATCCTTTCTGTCTTATCCGACATTTATCTTTTCAAGCGGAAGCTTTGCCACACTGTTACTCTTAGAGAACAAGGCTGCAAATATAAACGTAAGACCTCCGACTCTTCCTACAAACATTAATATCATAAGTATTATATGAGATGCATTTCCAAGCTCCGGTGTAATTCCTTTTGATAATCCTACTGTTCCTATTGCCGAAGCCGTTTCAAATAAACAATCAAGTACAGGCAGATTTTCAATGTTGCTGATTATGATACCGCCGGTCAGGAAAAGTGAAAGATACATCATGAGAATTGCAGTTGATTTTTTTATTGCATCATCCGGAATGCGTCTGCCGAAAAATCTTGTATCTTCCCGACGCTTGAATACTGATATTGCAGATGAAATAAGAACAGCCAAAGTAGTTGTTTTCATTCCTCCGGCTGTTGAACCCGGCGAACCGCCTGTAAGCATAAGGACAAGCATAATAACAAGAGATCCCTGTTTCATTATGTTAAAATTTACTGTGTTGAATCCGGCGGTTCTGGGTGTGACAGCTTGAAACAATGAATAGAATATGCGTTTTGAAAGCGAAATATTCCATCGGTCGGAAGAAAATTCAAAGAAGAAGAAATAAACAGCAGGGATTAAAATAAGAAGTCCTGAAGTTACTAGTATTACTTTAGTCTGCATACGATATTTTTTTATATGAAATTTATTGCATTTTATATCATCAAGCGTCATAAATCCTATACCGCCGATTATTATAAGAAGCATGATCACAATATTAATTAAAGGGTGACCTGAATAGGAAGTTAGTGAGGAATATTGTTCTTTTACACCCATTAAATCAAATCCGGCGTTACAGAATGCAGAAACAGAGTGAAAAACGGAATACCACAATCCTTTAAAAAATCCAAAATCTTTGCAGAAAACAGGAGCCATAATGACGCATCCGACAAATTCAATAAAAAATGTTATTTTTATTATGAAACCCGTTAGTTTTACAATACCTCCAACCTGAGGTGCAGAAAGGGCTTCCTGCATTGTACTTCTTTGTTTTAAATTTATTTTTTTCCCTGAGAAAAGTGCAATGGATGTAGCAGCCGAAACAACTCCTAATCCTCCTATTTGAATAAGAATCAGTATTACTGCCTGACCAAAGCCTGACCAGTATGTAGCGGTATCGTGAACGATTAGTCCGGTAACGCAGACTGCCGAAACGGAAGTGAACAGCGTATCCATAAATGGTGCCGATACATTTTCCGCTGTTGAAAACGGAAGCATCAAAATAAGACTTCCGGCAAGAATTACTCCTGCAAAACCCAAAATAATCATTTGAAATGTAGATAATTTTTTAAAAAACATTTTCATATAATTTCACCAACTCATAAAATATATAAAAGTTTATATTTACTGAGATATGATCCACTCAGTTCAGCTTTAGATATTATAGCATTAAACTTAAAAAAAGTAAATGCCGACGTGAAAATTTTAAGTAAAAAATAAAAAAAACTTGACTAAATTACCTATATATGTTATACTATATTGGTAAGCAGATGCTAACTTGGGAAAGGAGGTAAAAAATGAGCATAGTAGTAGTAGGTGGAAATGACCGAATGGCTACAAGATATAAAGATATATGTAAATCATTTAAATGTAAAGCCAAGGTTTTTACACAAATGCCGGCAGATTTTGAAAACAAACTGGGAACTCCCGATCTTATGGTGGTTTTTACTAATACCTGTTCTCATAAAATGGTTCAAAGAGTGAATCAAAGATCAGCAAAATATGATATCCCGGTGGCAAGAATACATAGCGCCAGCGTGAGTGCTTTGAAAAATGTACTTAATCAATATTGTATATGAATAAAATTGTCATCAGGTTAGTCTTGTCTAACCTGATGACGGCAAGTATTGCCGTTTTTTCTTGAGTAATTATGTTAAAAAGCAAAAACTTCCGTTAAAAATCTAAACGGAAGTTTTTGCTTTAATTAAATTAGTATGGATTTTTTTCGTACATTTTCCGCAGGGATGACAGCGCCTTTTTTTCAATTCTTGAAACGTAGTATAGGAATTATTATAAACGATCGGCTATTTTTAGTTCCGGAAACTTGAAGTGAATATCAAGTTCTTTATTTTCAGATAATTCGATCTTTTCGATAAGACTGACAAACAGCTCACGGGTATAATCTTCGGAGTCAATAAACTTTTTTACTAACTCTTTGATTTTTTCCTCGTTAATGGATGGACTGTCTTTTTTGTTGTTTTCAAGTTCAGTCAGCTTAGTTCGGGCAGCTGCTTCTTCTTCCTGAAGCTTGGCATAAATTCGCTGGAATGTTTGATTATCAATGTTCCCAGACAGTTTATCATCGTAAGCATTGTCGATCTTCATACGAATAGATTCCATTTTCGTTTTCAGAGCTGTGATGTCTCTGCCTTGCTTGCGCAGTTCCGTTTGAAGCTGCTTCTGCGCTTTTTCGGTAAGTTTTTCCGTATCGAGACAATCCAGATAATTCTTACATATTCTGCGGACTTCACTTACTACTGCGTTAGATACATCCTCGACCCTTACACAATGGCAAGTACACTCATGATACTGCGTAAATCTCTGGTAAGTCCTGCATATGAAATACAGTATAGGTTTTCCGCCGGACAGAGTTCTTTTGATAGTCGCAAGAGGATAACCGCATTCCTTGCAGAAGATAATTCCTTTTAATGGGAAATCATAAGTTCGATGTCTTGTATGTGTTCTGCTCTTTATGAGTTCTCCTACCTTTTGAAAAGTTTCCTTATCAATAATGGCTTCGTGCGTATTTTCTACGACGATCCATTCTTCACGGGGCATTTTTATTAGCTTTTTGGATTTGTAGCTTGCCTTTTTCACTCGTCCTTGCACCATATTCCCTATGTAAACCTCGTTCTGAAGCATTTCGCTGATGCGTTCAGAACTCCATTTACCGGAGAATGGCGCTTTCTTTTTCAATCGTATCTTTGCATACTGCGCCGGTGTAGGAATGTTTTCCTCTGTCAGAGTTACTGCTATCTGACGGCAAGACATTCCGTCAATTGCCAGTTTGAAAATGCGTTTTACAATTTCAGCGGCATACTCATCAATGATAATTGCGTTTTTATTCGTAGGAGATTTTTTATAACCGTACGGAGCTTTTCCGCCGATAAAAAGTCCCTGTTTTTGCTTTTTACGCTTTACGCTTAAAACTTTCTTCGATATGTCTTTTGCATACATATCGTTGAACAGTCCTTTGAAAGGCGTAATATCATCGTTGTAGCTTTCTGAGAACGTATCAATTTCATCAAGCAGGGAAATGTATCGAACATTGTTCTCAGGGAAAAATACTTCAAGAAATCGACCAGTATCAATATAGTTACGGCTTAATCTTGAAAGGTCCTTTGTAATGACCATATTTATTTTCTTTTCGATAATGTCATTTATCATACGTTCAAGATTAGGTCTTTCCGATGTAGTGCCTGAAATACCATCGTCAATGTATGTTTCGCATATTGAAATTTTTTGCTTTTCAGCATAGTCCTGAATCAAAGCTATCTGATTTTTTATACTCTCTGAATCATCTCCTGTCTTATTATCATCTTCTTTTGAAAGACGGGCATAAATTGCGGCTTTGTATTTCTGTGGGTTGTCAATTACAGGATACATAAGAATTCCTCCTTCATCAGCAACCATTCATTTTTTATATTATAAGCCCTTTTGGGTGATGAAGTCAACTGTTTGATGAACATAACTTCTCAACCTCCTTTTTGATAAAAATCCAAAGTGACTTGTTCAGAATGTCAGATACATTCTGACCTTTGTCATCGTAGTGAATATGAACTGTAATAACATTCTCTGTGTCTTTCATAATAAAAGCACCTCGCAATTGTTTTTAATAATACTTATGCCGAAAAACAAATTTCTTTGCTTGTCTGCATTAGTTTATTTAGTGCCTTTAGTTTTGCGTTTTTTCGCAAGGAGAAAGACAGCTTGAAATGTCCTCTTTAGCAATTACCGGTATGCTATTGTCTCAAAAGGAATTAGCTTGTTCCCTCTTGACATTTTTATTATAGCATGGTACAATGTAAACTACAACACCACGTTTTACTACCAAAAAATCAAATTATAGAAAAAAAGTAGCGGAGTCAACAACATGAAATATGACAAAAAAGCAATTGGCAAAAGAATCAAGGAAGAGCGTATAAAGGCAGGCTTTAAAAGTCAAGGTGCCTTTGCCGAACATATGGGATATGCATATGAATCACGACAGACTGTTGCAAATTGGGAAAAAGGAAAGACAATGCCTTGTTTTGAAGATTTTTTCAAAATGTGCGAAATCTTTGACTGTGACTATGGTTACCTGATGTGTGAGTATGATTGTAAACAAAGGAATAGAACTGATGTTCAAGCTGTTATAGGTCTGTCTGAAAACGCAATTAAAGTACTTGAATCTATCAATAAATCACCATACAAGGAAGCACTTGAAAGCCTGAGTGATATAATTGAACATAAAGACTTTTTTAAGCTGTTGCGTTCTGTTCATATACATAAATTCAATTTCAATCGAAAGATGTTCAAACAGTTCAATACAAATATTGACAGCTTTGCAGATTTTTTTAACTGTCTACCTCATGAAGTTTCTGATTATGCAAAAGCTTCTTCCCATTCTTTGATTAAAAATACCATTATGAAAATTGTTGATGATATGAAATGATAAAAAATTTCAACATTAATAGATAGTTTGGCTGTAACCTAAAAATGAAAAGAACCAGAGAGCTTTTATGCTCTCTGGTTCGTCTTTTTTATATTATCAGATTATTTGTTATCGCCAAACGCTTCAAGGGCGTCCAACACCGCATAATATACCATTTCGTCAGGGTGGTATCTATGATTATTCAATATAAAATCACCAGAATGATTAAAATGTTCCAGAATCGCAGCGGCACAGCCTGCACTCCGATTCTGCCCCGATTCACATTGACATATTATTTGCAGTTCTTTCGACTCTGCAAAATATACAAATTCTGCTATTTTTTCGGCTTCGGGAAGTTCTGTTTGAAAATCGTCAAGCGGAATGTAGAGTACACTATCTGCTTTTTCGCTGTAATCAACAAGTTTATAGTTTTTGTCGTTATTATATCTATTGGGGTCATAAAAACTGATGACAGCATTATTTTGTGGTAGACCAATATCCGAATGGTTTTCTATAATTTTTCTGGAGCAGATTTTAACATCCCATTTTTTTATCCCAAGGCTTGAAAAGATAATAATATCGCCATCAATTACTGTTCTATTTTCTTCATTTAATCCAATTAAACAAGCTAATCCTCTTACTTCAACATTTCCTTTAATTGTGACATAACCAGATATTTTTGCTCTTTCAAAAACGGTAGCCTTATCGCTTATTATTGAATTTCCCCCTACGAATGCATTTTCATCTACTGTTCCAAATCTGCATATAACCGCATTTTCACAAATAACAGCATTCCCACAAACATAAGCGTCATCTTTAACAACTGCGCTTTCTATTACAACTGCATTTTCATCGACCCAACACAGTCCATCTTGAGAAAGATTGTTTTCCTCTTCAATCCAGCCACCCAAGTCCCCTATATTAACTTCATCTAACATAGTGGGAGGTTTAAATCCTTTCAATGCCCTAATACGTTTTACTTCATGTTCAGAACTATTGTTTTTTACAATACGAGTTTCACCTGTGAATTCATATTTTGCTGTGTTTTCCATTTTTTACAATCTCCTTTTTAGTTTATACTTAATGTAAGGTTATTTCTCCACAATCTCCAAATACTTATAAATCGTCGGATAGGACAAATCACAAAGCCTTGAAAACTCCTTTTTATTTATCTCACCCTTTTTATATTTCGGATAATGCTTATAAAAGATACTCGGAATGTCCTCGGCTGTTGTAGGCGGTCTGCCGATGGTTTTGCCTTTGGCTTTTGCATTTTCCATACCGCTTTTTACTCTCTGACTAATGATATTGCGTTCCAGTTCGCTGAATACGCCCATCATTTTTAGCATACCCTCGGTCATTGGGTCAAGCTCCTTACTGCAATCCACAACGAAAGTACCAAGTACCAATTTGATGTGCTTATTTTTAGCAAGTTCAATAATATCGCAAAGCTGTTTTGTGCTTCGGGTAATTCTGCTGACCTCTGTTGCAAGAATGGTATCTCCTGACTGAACTATATCAAGCAGTTTTTGCAGTTCTGCCCGATTTGTTTTCATACCGCTTTCGTATTCTAGATAAATCGTAGTATCGGTTGCCCCTTGCTGTTTCAGCTCTCTGACTTGTCTGTTTATGTCCTGCATTTTTTCATTGGTGGAACATCTCGCATAACCGTAAATCATCGAAAACACCTCGCAAAATATAATGTTGTATATATTATAAGATATAAACGAAAAGAAGTCAACTGTTTCTTTTATAATTTCAGCCGTAATTTTTTAAGATTACGGCTGTTTTTACGGTATTAAAAATTATAAACGGAAAGAGATGCTTTCTTTTATTATGATTATGTTATGGCAACCAATTATGACCGCAGGCAGGGCAATTAAATCCTTCTGTTCCAACCCCAGTTGTAAAGAATCCATAACCGCAGTTCGGACACCAGACATTTGGTGTTTCTTCCCCATAAAATGAATCATCAACTATTGTTGCATCATACATATTTATCCAGCCTAATCCAGATTTCAGCTTTCCCCAGATGTATCCGATTGAGGTTTGTCCCGGCTCAATGTATTCCTCAACAATTGTATATCTTGATTTATCCGTAATTTCTCCAACAATATTTGCATTATAGCTCGGCGAATCATAGATACTTAATTTCGGGTTAGTAACCTCAATGACGTACGGTTCAAAATCAGCGGCGGTATCGAATCCCTCATATTCCCACGAATGGTCATGACGTCCATCAAAGGTCATAACCTCAGTAGTCATATATGGACGGGAAGAATTTGTGATTGCAACAGTGATAATATCATCTTCAAATGTAAGATATCCCTGAACATCTCCCGTGTCAAAATATGCAGTATTATTTTCAAGTGCAGCGGGAATATCTTCAATTGAATCTGTCCGATAGTACCACAGCGAAAAGATAATATTATTTCTTTTTACGCTCGAAATTGTCAGCTCTCTGTCGTAGCCAACACTTTCTTTGTGCCAGAATCCGATATAACTGCTTACATCTGCATATGACTCGGCGGTTGTTGTAATTTCCGTAGTTACTGTAGTCGTTGTTTCTGTAGTGGCGGAAGTTGTGGTAGTTTCTGTTGTAGATTCTGTAACCAAAGTAGTTGTAACTTCTGCTTGAGATACCTCACTTTGACTGTCTTTTGTATCTTCCTTACCTAAAAGTAAAAATACCAGTATGCCAATTATTACTACTGCAATTACAGAAATAATAATTATAATCAAATTTTTGTTGGATCTGTTTTGCGGTTCAGATTTTTCAATATTTTCTGTATTATATTCTTCCTGATTATTTTCAGTTTGCGTTATTTTTTCAATAGGCGAACCGCATATAGGACAAACACTTTCCTGCTCGCCGATTTCAGAACCACATACCGGACAAGTATTCACACTGTAATTTTGCCCATCATCAGAAATAGTCTGTTCCTCAATATGACAGCCGCACAAGAAACATTCCGTTGCATTATCATCAAGATTCGTACTGCAATTTGGACATATCATAGCAAATCACTTCCTATTCTTTTTCTTTTTCGGCAGTTCCATACCATGATACATCATAAGACCTACAACAGCAGTCAGAATATAAGACGCTAAAATAAGGAAAAATCCTATTCCGAGAGATGAACTTAACTTTGCACCCTCATCTTGTATAAAAGTCTTGAATGCTCCTCTTAAATCAAAAAATGTAATAAATTCTCCGATAATTCCAAGGGCAGGTGCGCCGACTGCAATATACTTTTTAAACGGTTTCAAAGGTTTTATGTAGTTCATAACAATTATAATTATTGGAACGAGAAACAGAATCAATCCAAAAATAGAACTATTAGAGCCGACTTTGATTTCATTTACACCAAACAGCGTTTCAAATCCGCTTACGCTGATTTTATTTCCCGTAACATCTCCTGCTTTTGCACTGAAACTTGCAAAGGGCAGAAAAGTCATAATAATTGATATGACCGCACAAAAGGACATAATGTTTTTTCTAATAAAATCATTTTTAATTGGAATGTTGTTCAGATTTTCTGTAGAATCTGATTCAGCAGCAGTATTTTTCAGCTTCTCGGCAGTTTTCTTTACTGAAAGTGAAATATTTTCTGTGTTTACTTTTGGAAGGGCAGATAAAGCAGTATTTGGTGTAGATTTTACTGGTTGTTTGACCTTGTTGACTTTTTCTGCAATTTTAGGGTCACGGTAGAATACGTCAACATTTTTTTGGCATTTATCAATAAGCAGTTTCATAAATTCCTGCTTGCCAACAAAATATATTTTATAGACATCAGTTCCAATAAATTCAGTAATCTCCTCAAAAATACCGTTCCATTGCAAATCTCTGATTTGAATTGGGTTTATCCATTCGTCAATAGAACGATTCTGAATGCGAGCGGTATTGAACACATTTCCATTGACTGTGATTCTGGTCGTAAACGGATTTTCATTATAAAGAATAGTAATGATATTGTTTGTGCCGATAAGTTTAGCTGGAGTTTCCGACAAAGCATATTTTACAATTTCAAAAGAAGTATCGTCACTGTCAAAATGAAGCGTAAAATCATTGCTTTCTGTGAATGCCTTTAATTCTTCATAAAGACCGTTCCATTTTACACCTTTTGAACAAAACGGAAAGACCCATTGCTCAATAGGAATATCTTTGATACGAGAAACGTCAAAGGCTTTTCCATTGCAGGATATTTTCAGTATATTTAAATCCATTTTGTAGACCATTTTTACGATAGATTCCATAAAGCACTTCTCCTTATTATTTTCTGTATTCTGCAACTTCAATCCAAGCCTCATTTTCCCATTCAATTGGAGAATTATAATCACTCTCGGCAATTGCAGTTCTTATGGAATCTTGGAAAGCAATATATTCCTCATAGTTCCACTTACTCCAAGGCTTTGAAGTGCTTTCGCTGTATTTACCCACAGTACCGCTCTTTTTGGGAACGCACTCCAATTTCAAGCAATATTTTAGTTTAGGATTATTTGAACCTACAGCCTGCATAATATAACTGTCAACTGGAATATGCAGATAACTTTTCAGAACAGAATCTTCCTCAATTAAGAGGACATATTTCAGCATCATATTCAGCCACTTCTGCGCCTGACCGTATGTAAAATCGCTGATTTCAGAATATGTTTTGATGATTTCTTCGCAGATTCGGTTGTGCTCATTATCGAAAATTTCTTGCTCTTCATTTTCAGAGGAACAAGCATTGACAGCATTACATAAAGCATTATATTCATTGACGAGCATATCACAAATTTTTGCCTTGTACTCTGCTTTGATATTTCCGTCAACTGTTTTAAATTTGATTGTTCTGCATAAATCCATATACGCTTTGTTTGCACATTTGCTTAGAATATCGTTCATATCATCACCCTTTGTAATATTGAAGTACGCATACTTCAAAAATTCAAGTACCATAATTTTCACCTTTCGCTCTTGTCTTATTTCATAGTCTACATAAATTTTTCAGGTCTAACGTTCAGCGCATAGCAAATTGCCCTTAAATCATCCAGGCATAGCGTTTGTTTTCCGTTCAGAATCGCATCAAAATTCTTAGCGGAAATCCCTGCTTTCTTTGCAATGCTGGACTGATTCAGTCCATTTTTCTTAATATACGTACGAACGTTTTCATAAACTCTCATAAGACAAACTCCTTTTCCAGAATTTCTGGATATAATTCCATTTTACCACAGAATATCTGTGAAGTCAAGCAGATTCTACAGATTATCTTGATTTCTTTGTTGACATACCAGAATTCATGGGTTATAATTAGTGTAGAGGTGATTTGATGAAATATGAAATTGGTGCAAGAATCCGTAAGTATCGGGAAATGCGTGGTTTCAGTCAAAAGGAACTAGCACAGAAAATCGGTGTCAGCAACAGCAGAGTTTCCAACTGGGAACAGGGCATTAACCGTCCCGATGCGGATATACTTGCGGATATTTGCAAGGCATTGAATGTATCTCCCAGTGAATTGCTTGACGTCAGATTATCACCGGAGGATTTAAGCGACCAAGAACGAAAGGTAATTATGGCTTATCGCACCAAACCAGACCTCCAGAAAGCTGTAAACATTCTTTTGGGTTTAGAATAATGACTTGTTCTCACCTAAAAATGCTTATACTTTCCCGCGGTTAACAACGGTTGAGAAGCTGAGTTGTTGCTTTTGCTGAATCTATGCATGAATTTTGCCCTTTATTATGTGGAATTTCACTAAACTAAGCCAATTTTTGAAAAAACCTTATATATTATCATAGGGCACGGATAAGTGTGTCCTTTCATATAGAAAAAAGCCATTGACTATTAAAAATCAATGGCTTTTGTAATATTATAAATGGTAGATATATTAATCGCTTACAGCACAGAGGTTTTTCTCTGACTTTCAGCTGTGACAGAAACCAATGTACAAATTTCTCTTAAACGGTCAAAGTTTCTGTCACCTATTTTTTCTTTTAATTCCTTTGGAGGACAGTTTGTTGTAACAAGTATAGGCAGTAATTCATTATATCTGTAATCAATGATTTCAAATAGAACTGATTTTGTCCATTCGCTCGACTTTTCAGCACCCAAATCATCAAGAACCAATAATTGTACTGTTTTGAGATGCTGAATCATTTTATCATAAAACCATGTTTCTTGCGAAGCAATTGACGTTTTTAATTTTTCAAATAGTTCCGTTACTGATATAAAGCAGGCATAGTCTATACAATGGATAAACCAATTGTAATCAAATGACATATTTCTCAGAACATGATCATTAGGCGATTCTAACCGCAAAATTTCATCTTCGCTTATATTGTCAATGATGTTGTTGACAACACTGGAAACCATAAAGGTTTTACCGCTGCCTACACCACCAATTAATAATAGACCGTCAGGCTTCTTTTCTGACAGGTAGTTTTCAGTGAAAGCAATTATTGCATCAAAGGCTTGTTCTTGTCCCTTTTGTGGGTTAACAGAAAGACTATTGAGATAATAATTGAATTGACGTCTTTTTAAACCTGCACAGTACCGATAGTAATCGAAGCATTTTATATAATCCATTTCATTCATATTCTTATACCTCCATTGTTAGATTCTCATATTTTGAACAATCTGAGTAATCCTCTTTTGATTTTTGTTTTCGGTCATCGTAGTTCCCCTCAATAATTTTGAGAGTATTGGCTGGAGCTACAATCCAATCAAAAGTAGAACACCAAGTCCCTTTTCGCCCCGAAAGAAAATCCGAATTGGCAACCTTTTCAAATAACTGCTCAAATGTTATATCTCCTAAAAGTTTATTGACCTCTGTAATAGCTTTTTTGCGTTTTTCCGTAAGCTTAATTACTTTGGGCAGGGATTTACAGATAGAATTAAAAGAGTTTATGATAGACTCATAGTCCAGATTGCTTAATGTTTCATCGGAAATAGAATCTTCTGTTTTACTCTTTTCTGATTCTATATCTTTTTCTTCTTCTGCCGAGTTAATGTTAACTTTACCATTAAGTTTACCGTTAACTTTATCCTCATTTTTACCAACGGCAACAGCTTTTTGCTTTTTACGGTACTCTCGCATATAATTGCGCATATATTCGTTATTTGCTTCGATTTTATCAAGATTTTGGTGCCTTCCCCAGTTAGTGATAGTAATAGCTCCATTTATATACTGTATCATTCCAAATTCTTCAAAGATTTTCAGAGCCTTTATTACTGTTTTTTCATTCCTTCTAAAAATAGTGGAGAGCATTTTTGTAGTGTAGGGGATATTATTCATCATAAAAACGCCTTTGTTATTCTGCTTGCCGGCGAAGCAAAGTAGTTTAAACCAAATGATGATGATTTCATCAGAATTCGACATTGAATCAATGAGAAGCATTTTCTCATCATCAAAAATGTCAGTTGTAATTTTAATCCACTGAACAGCACTTGCCATACTTATACATTCCTTTCTTCTATAGTGCCATTCATTTTTATCCATCGTGATACACATAGCTGCAAGGCGTTTTGTGAAGTTTTTTATGAAACAGTATAATTCCATACTGAACCTTTAAAACTTTCAACAAACCCAATTGTGGTATGTCTGCATTGAAATTATAATGCACAATACGAATAAGTGCTTGTCCTATGCATAAAATAAAAAAATGAATGGTCGCTTTTGTGTTTTTTGCGATTGCCATTCATTTATAATAAGCTATATACTATACATACGAACGGGAAATATTAAGTTTTTGTGCTACTTCTCTTTGAGTAAGAGCATTACAGCCGTATAATCCGTATCGATGCTTTATAATTTCAAATTCCCTATCATCAAGAGTATTTTCAAGAAAGCCGTATAATTGTCCGGATCTGATTGATAAATCTACCTGCTCAACAATGTCTTTTCCGTCACCCATTATATCCATTAATGTTAGAGCATTTCCATCTTTGTCAGTGTCGATCGGATCGTCGATATATATGTCTCCTAAAGTTTTTTTCTGGGAACGAAAGTGCATTAATATTTCATTTTCAATACATCTGCTTGCGTATGTAGCGAATCTGTTACCTTTAAGATAATCAAAAGTTGAAACAGCTTTAATTAATCCTATCGTACCGATAGAAATTAATTCGTCCTGATCTTTTAAATTTGAATAATATTTTTTTATAATATGCGCCACAAGTCTTAAGTTGTGCTCTATAAGTTTGTTTCTGGCAGATTCATCGCCTTCCTGCATTTTTTTGAAACACTCTTCTTCTTCCTGTTTTGACAATGGTTTCGGAAAAACATTTTTGCTGTCAATATGCAGTGCAAAGAAAAAAAGACTGTTTAAAACACTTCCTACAATATTAAGTATCAAATTAATCGCCTCCTTTTAAAAATTATGTTTTTCAGCTTGTTTATTATAATTTGTCTGCGGATAATATTTATTGTATGATAAAGCGTAAATAGTGTTCTTGAAAAAAATGTAATAATATGATAGAATTAAAATAGTATTTTACAAATTTGAATGAACAGCCAAAAAGGGAGACTTTATGAACGGAAAATTTTACGGAGTAAGCGTTGGCCCGGGAGATCCGGAGCTGATAACTGTTAAAGCTGTAAATACTATAAAAAAGTGCAGTATTATAATTGTTCCGCAGACTAAAAATGAAAACATGCTTGCACTTTCAATTGCACAGAAGTCCGTTGACATGACGGACAAGCTTATTGTTCCCGTCAGATTTCTTATGTCTCATGATATTGAGAAAACACAGGAGAATCATAAAAGATCTGCTGAGACAATCATGGAATATCTGCGTCAGGGACATGATGTGGCAATGCTGAATATCGGTGATATTTCCATTTATTCCACATGCTCTTACATTTTGAATATTATTGAAAAAAACGGATTTGAAACGGAGGTTTGCGCCGGAGTCCCCAGCTTTTGCGCTGCGGCTGCGAGACTGAAAAAACCTCTTGTTTCTCGCAAAGAAGTACTTGTAGTTGCTCCGGGTTATACTGATGAACTTGAAAGTTTGATGTCAGTAAATGGTACTAAGGTTATAATGAAAAGCGGAAAGCATATGAATAGAGTAAAAAAACTGGTTGAAAAATACGGAATGTCAGACAATACGATAATTGTGGAATCCTGTGGATTGGAAAATGAAAGAATACATTACGGTATAGATGAAACTGAAAACGGATACTTTTCACTTATGATTATTAAAACCTCTGAGGAAAATGATAATGCTTGAAGAATATATTTACTGCGGTACTAAAAAACTGAGATGCGGATATACGACAGGCTCTTGTGCTGCCGCTGCTGCCAAGGCGTCTGCACAAATGCTTCTTACAGGAATGACAATTGACAAAGTAAGTCTTATGACTCCAAAGGGTATACTGCTTGAGCTTAATATTAAAAATTCTGAAATAGAAACGGATTATGCAGAATGTGCAATAAAAAAGGACAGCGGCGACGATCCTGATGTTACAAACGGAATACTTGTGTATGCAAGAGTTGAAAAAATTCCTTCTGGAATAATTATTGACGGCGGAAAAGGAGTAGGGAGAATTACTAAAAGCGGACTTGACAGAAAAATCGGCGAAGCGGCAATAAATACAGTACCCAGAAGAATGATTGAGAATGCTGTTATAGAAATTGCTGAAAAATATGGTTATGACGGCGGTTTCAGGATAATTATATCTGTACCGGAAGGTGAAATGATCGCTGCAAAAACTTATAATCCCAGGCTGGGAATTGAAGGGGGCATTTCAATAATCGGTACAAGCGGAATAGTTGAACCTATGAGTAACAAAGCTGTTATTGAAACGATTCGTACTGAAGAAAGTATGTTAAAGGCTCAGGGCAGAAAAAATCTTTTGATCACGATTGGAAATTACAGCGGAACTTTCCTGAAAGAGTATTTGCCGGAGCTTGATAAAACAGTAAAGTGCAGTAATTTTATAGGTGAGGCTATAGACTTTGCAGTGGAATTTGGCTTTAAAAGAGTTCTTATTGCAGGACATGCCGGTAAGCTTGTAAAGCTTGGAGCAGGTATAATGAATACTCATTCTTCAAATGCGGACGGAAGAATGGAGGTATTGATCACATGCGGACTTTTAGCCGGTGCAGATACTGAAACGCTGAAAAAAATTTATGAATGTATAACGGTAGACGACGCTTTAGGAATTTTGCAATCGGCAGGATTACTTGAAAAGACAATTGAAATTTTAATGGGTAAGATACAGTTTTATCTTGATGCAAAGGTGAAAAATACGTTAGAAATTGGTGCATTAATGTTTTCAAATAAGTATGGAGTACTTGGAAAAACATCAAGCGCTGATAGTATTATCAAATGGATGGCGGAGGAATATAATGGTTAATTTTGTAGGAGCAGGCTGCGGAAGTCCGGATTTGATTACATTAAGAGGACATAGATTGATTTCGGAAGCAGACGTTATAATTTATGCCGGTTCACTTGTTAATCCTGAACTTCTTGACTTCGCCCGAAAGGACTGCGAAATTTATAACAGCGCTTATATGAATTTGGACGAAGTAATTGAAGTTATGAAAAATGCGGAAAGGGACGGAAAAATGACTGTAAGGCTTCATACTGGAGATCCCAGCGTTTACGGAGCGATACGGGAGCAGATGGACAGACTGAAAGTTCTTGAAATACCCTATGAAATTTGTCCCGGGGTAAGTTCATTTTGCGGAGCCGCAGCGGCGCTTAAAGCTGAATATACTCTACCTGATGTGTCCCAGACTGTAATCATTACACGAATGGCAGGAAGAACTCCCGTACCACCGAAGGAGGATATTTCAGAACTTGCAAAGCATGGAGCGACAATGGTTGTTTTTTTAAGTACCGGTATGCTGGCGGAACTATCTCAAAAGCTTATTTTCGGAGGATACAGCGAAGAAACTCCGGCAGCTATTGTTTATAAGGCAAGCTGGGAGGATGAAAAGGTATGCCGGTGTACTGTAAAAACTCTTGCGGAAACAGCCGAGAACAATAACATAAAAAAGACAGCGCTTATTACAGTAGGGGAATTTCTGGGAGATGATTATTCTCTTTCAAAGCTTTATGATTCAGAGTTTGAAACGGAATTCAGAAAGGTAAAGAAATGACGGCGGCAATAATATCTGTGACTGAAAAGGGTACAATGCAATCGGAGTTACTATATAAAAAAATTGAAGCAAAAGGCTTTAAATGCAAAAGATTCTGCTACAGCAAATATGCATCTGTCGGTGCTGAAAGCTATGAAACCATATCAATACTTGTGAAAAGAATTTTCAGTGAATATGATATATTGATTTTTATATGCGCATGCGGTATTGCAGTACGGACGATTTCGCCTTTTATAAAATCAAAAATTTCCGATCCGGCGGTAATCGTTATGGACGAACAGTTTAAATATGTAATTCCCATATTGTCAGGACATTTGGGAGGAGCTAACAGAATTTCGCAGATAATTTCAAATGAAACAGGAGCAAAAGCGGTTATTACTACTGCTACCGATACAGGAGGAAAATTTTCAGTTGACAGTTTTGCTAAGGCAAATAGTCTTTATATTTCCGATATGAAGATTGCCAAAGCTGTTTCGGCGGCAGTTTTGCAGAATAAAAAAATTGGATTTGCAAGCGATTACAGTACGGTGAACATTCCTGACGAATTATGTACAGATTTAAATTGTGAAATCGGTATATGCATTTCTGATGATAAAGAAAAAAAGCCTTTTAATAGCACTTTGAATCTCATACCTCAAAATATTGTTCTGGGAATCGGCTGTAAAAGAGGCAGGACATCTGAGGAAATTGAAAGCTTTTTATTGAATTTTCTTGAAAAAAATCAAATTCCTTTGTATAAAGTCGGTCGTATTGCAACTATTGATTTAAAATCAGATGAAAAGGGTATACTGGATTTTTGCAAAAAGTACAGACTGGAATTATCTGTTTATTCTGCACATGAACTGATGAATGCTGAGGGAAATTTTACGGGTTCTGATTTTGTAAAAAATATAACCGGAGTTGATAATGTGTGTGAACGCAGTGCCGTACTGTGCAGTAAGGGAGGTATTATTGTTCCTAAAACTGTAGGAGACGGAATTACATGCAGTGCGGCTCAAACGGACATTACTATAGACTTTGCAAAGGAGACATTATGAAGTTATATATTGTTGGTTTCGGACCCGGAAATTACGACAGTATGACAATGGAAGCATGCAGCGTCATCGAACGATGCGGTCTTGTTGTAGGATACACAACTTATACGGATATTTTAGAGAAATATTTTCCACATAAAGAATTTTATTCAACTCCTATGAAAAAGGAAACGGACCGTGTCAAATATGCATTGGAAAGGGCGTCGAAGGGTACTGAAACGGCTTTAATATGCAGCGGCGACAGTGGAGTTTACGGTATGGCAGGGCTTGCATTAGAACTTTCGGCAGATTATCCGAATGCAGAAATTACAATTGTTCCGGGTATTACTGCGGCATTAAGCGGCGGGGCTGTTCTTGGGGCGCCTCTTACTCATGATTTTGCTGTTATAAGTCTTTCGGATCTTTTGACGCCGTGGGAAAAAATAAAAAAACGTCTTGAATGTGCTGCTGCTGCTGATTTTGTTATTTGTATATATAATCCCTCGTCAAAAAAACGCAGTGATTATTTGCGGAAAGCATGCGATATAATGTTAAAATTTAAATCATGTGAAACTATATGCGGTTATGTAAAAAATATCGGCAGAAACGGGCAGAAAAGCGGTATTCTTACCCTTTTGCAGCTTAGGGATTTTCATGCTGATATGTTTACCACTGTGTTTGTGGGCAACAGCGATACAAAGGTTATAAACAATAAAATGGTTACTCCCAGAGGTTATAAAAATGTTTAGAATACTTATTTTCGGCGGAACGACTGAGGGCAGGGAGCTTGCGGATTTTTGTCATAGTAATCGTATACCTGCGGCGGTATGCGTAACGACCGGATTAGGAAAAGAACTTCTTTCGTCTTTCAATACGCTGAAAATTATTACAGGCAAGAAGGATTACAGTCAGATAGTAAATATGCTTGAAAAAGAAAAATATTCAGCAGTGCTAGATGCTACGCACCCTTTTGCAGAAAAAGCTACCGAAAATATAAAAAAAGCGTGTAAAGATACCAATACACAGTTTTTTCGTGTAATTAGGGACAGTGAGAAAATTGATTATAATGATGTAAAGTATTTTGATAGTATCGGCAGTGCGGCAGAGTATGCAGAAAAAGAGTCGGGTAACATTCTTATAACGACCGGAAGTAAAAATCTTGCAGAATATACAGGAATCAGAAATTTTTCTGAAAGGCTCGTTGTAAGAGTACTGCCAGACAGCCGGATTATTAACAGCTGTATTGAAATGGGATTTAAAAAAGAAAATATAATCAGCGAGATAGGACCATTTACAGTTGAACAAAATTGCAGTCATATCAGACGGAATAATATCCGTATTGTTATAACTAAAGAAAGCGGTAAAAACGGAGGATTTTCTGATAAAATTACGGCTGCGCAATTATGCGGCTGCAAAGCGCTGATTATCAGGAAACCTATTGAATATGGTTACTCCGCAGAAGAAATCAAAAAAATTTTAATGAGGGTAAAAGATGAACAGTAAGAAGGTTATGGTTGTAGGTATTGGTATGAACGGCAGTGAAACCCTGACTGAGTATGCAAAAAAAATTATTGAATCAGCTGATATTCTTATCGGAGCAGAAAGAATACTTAAATGCTTTGAATATCTGAAAAAACCTGTACTGTCAACATATAACAGCAGTAATATCTCAAAATTTCTGCATACTGAAAATTTTGAGACTGCTGCGGTACTTATGTCTGGAGACTGCGGATTTTTCAGCGGTACAGCAAGGCTTTTACCTGAAATTTCTGATATGGATTATGAGATTGTCTGCGGAATTTCTTCAGTTGTTTATTTTTGTTCAAAAATCGGTATAAGCTGGCAGAATATGAAATTTGTAAGCCTGCACGGAATGGATTCAAATATAGTTCGTCATGCGGCTGAAAATGAGAAAACTTTTTTTCTTCTCGGAGGCAAAATTACAGCGGCACAGGCTTGCAGACGCCTATGCGAATATTCCATGAATAGTGCGGAAGTTTATATCGGTGAAAATCTGGGATATGAAAATGAGAGGATACTTTGCGGTACTGCCGAGGATTTTACTGAAACAGAAACCGCATTGCTGTCTGTGATGACGGTAGTAAATTCAGACTGTGAAACGTTAAAGCGGTCGGGAATACCGGATCGTGAGTTCGTCAGAGGAAATGTGCCTATGACTAAATCTGAAGTACGCAGTGTTATTATATCAAAGTTGGGTATATCAAATGATTCGGTTTGTTGGGATATTGGAAGCGGCACAGGCTCCGTATCTGTTGAAATGGCTTTGCAGTGCGGCAGCGGAAGAGTGTACGCGGTTGAAAGGAATCCCGAAGCCATGAGTCTGACGGATAAAAACAAGCATATTTTTAAATGCGACAATATAGAAATTATCAGCGGAAACGCCATGGATAATATAGAAAAGCTTCCTGTTCCGGATCGTGTTTTTATCGGCGGCAGCGGTGGAGAATTACAACAGATTATCAAAATGGTATTTAAAAAAAATAGAAAAGCTGTGATAGTTGTTACCGCTGTTTCGTTGGAAACATTGAATAAGTCGCTGGAAGGATTTCGTATATGCGGCGCTGAAACAGAAATTGTACAAGTATCGATTACAAGAACAAAGTCTGTGAGCGAATATACAATGCTGTGCGGTGAAAATCCGGTATTTATAATAAAGGGGACAATTTTATGAACAGAATTATGATTGCCGGTACTCACAGCGGCTGCGGAAAAACCACCGTTACATGCGGACTGTTAAAAGTACTTAAAGAAACTGGATATAAAGTGTCGGCGTTCAAATGCGGTCCTGATTATATTGATCCTATGTTTCATAGTAAGATTATCAAAGTAAAATCAAGAAATCTTGACGGTTTTTTTACCGATAAAAATACTATGAATTATCTTTTGGACGTTAACAGCCATGATTCGGATATTTCAGTTATTGAAGGCGTCATGGGATTTTATGACGGTTACGGCGGAAAAGCGTCGGCTTATGACGTTTCAAATGATACAGCAACGCCAGTTATAATTGTTATTGATTGTTCTGGAATGAGTGGTTCTGTTGGAGCGGTAATAAACGGATATCTTAATTATAAAAAACCGAATAACGTTGTCGGTTTTATTTTTAACCGAATGCCGATTTCACTAGAAGATGATATTAAAAAGCTTTGCAGTCAAATGGGAACGGAATATTTTGGATATATACCTAAAAATAATGATTTTCATATAGGAAGCCGTCATCTGGGGCTTATAACTGCCGATGAAATTAAAAATCTTAATGAGAAACTAAAGATGCTTTCGGATCAGATAAATAAAACAGTACTGATAGATAAAATAATTGAAATTGCCGGAAAAGCAGAAATAGTAAACTATGAGATTCCTAAAATTCCAAAATTAAATGACGGCAAAAATGCAAGGATTGCTGTTGCTTATGACAGAGCATTCTGTTTTTATTATGAGGATAATTTAGACTTACTTAGAAAAATGGGAGGGGAAATAATTTTCTTTTCTCCTCTTGAAGATAGTAAGCTTCCGGATAATATTGACGGACTGATACTCGGCGGCGGATATCCGGAATTGTATGCAGATAAGCTTTCTGAAAATAAGGAAATGCTTGAAAGCGTCAGATCCGCAGCGAACAGCAAAATACCAATTATAGCCGAATGCGGAGGATATATGTATCTTCATAAATCAGTAAAATTTCAAAATGGAAAAGAGTATAGAATGGCAGGAGTAATAGACGGCATTACTTTTGAAACCTCAAAATTACAGAGATTCGGTTATACAGAACTGACAGCAGATCGTGACAATCTGCTTTGTAAAAAGGGAGAAATTGTCAGGTCTCATGAATTTCATTACTGGGACAGCAGCTTCTGCGGAGACTGTTTTACTGCAAGGAAATTAAATGGAAAGCAATGGAAGTGCGGTTACAGTACGGAAAATATAATTGCCGGATTTCCTCATTTTTATTTTTACAATAAACCTTCAATGGCGGAATCATTTCTGAAAAAATGTTTAGACTATAGGAGTAAATATGGAAAGACTGTGTAAAATCTCTGAACCTGATCATATGGCAATGGAATTATCAGAATGTAAATGGAACAGTGTTGCAAAACCGCTTAAAAGTCTGGGATTGCTTGAAAAAGCGGTAACTAAAATTGCAGGAATTACAGGTAATGCAGAAGTTAAAATAGATAAACGCTGTACGGTGGTAATGTGCGCAGATAACGGCGTAGTTGCCGAGGGCGTTACTCAATCAGACAGTTCCGTTACAGCGTTAGTTGCTGAAAGCATCGCAAACGACAGGGCGAATATAAATCTTGTTTCAAAGTCCTATAATATAGATGTTATCGCTGTAGATATGGGTATGATAACAGATGTTGATGATGAAAGAATTATAATAAAGAAAACTGCATATGGTACAAAAAATATATATTACGGAAACGCTATGACCTTAAATCAGACTGAGCAGGCAATTACAGCCGGAATGGATATAGTAAGAGAGCTTAAAGCAAAAGGCTATGATATATTAATCACCGGAGAAATGGGTATTGGAAACACAACCACGTCTTCTGCGCTGGCTTCTGTTATTCTGGACGAACCTGTAAGAAACGTTACAGGTTGCGGCGCTGGTTTGGATAAAGAAAGACTGGCTCATAAAATACATGTAATTGAACATGCAATTGAATTGAACGATCCTGATAAAACTAAACCTGTCGAGCTTATTTCAAAAATCGGCGGATTTGATATCGCCGGCATGACCGGATTGTTTTTAGGCGGAGCAGTTTACAGAATCCCTGTAGTTATAGACGGTTTTATTTCCGCTGTTGCTGCAAAGCTTGCATGCATGATCGTTCCTGAAACTGTAAATTTTATGCTTTGTTCACATGTTTCAAAAGAACCTGCCGGAAGAAAAATGCTTGAATCTATGGGACTTAAGGCTATGTTAGACGGTGAACTGTGTCTTGGCGAGGGGACGGGGGGAGCGATGCTGATTCCCTTGCTGGATGGAGCTTTATCTGTTTATCATTCTGCACACAGGTTCGATGAATTACAGATGGATCAGTATGAGGATTATACAAAATGCTGACGGTCGTAACAGGAGGCAGCGGAAGCGGTAAATCAGAACTTGCTGAAAATATTGCATTTAAATTTACCGGAAAAAAATATTACATTGCGGCAATGCAGCCCTTTGGTGAAGAAGCGCTGAAAAGAATTGAACGGCATCGTAAAATGAGAGCGGAAAAAGGTTTTGAAACTATTGAAAAATATACCGATATAGATGAACTTACTTTTACTCGGAAAGATTTAGTTTTGCTGGAATGTGTGTCAAATTTATGCGCTAATGAAATGTTTTCGGGCAGGATGGATAAAAACATTGCTGCTGATAAAATAATTTCAGGTATTGAAAAAATAAATAAAATGGTTTCTCAGCTGATAGTAGTTACCAATGAGATATTCTCAGATGGTATTTTGTATGAAAAGGAAACTATTGAATACATGAAAGCATTAGGAGAAATTAACCGAAGGATTTTTGAATGTGCCGATAATATTATAGAATCAGTATACGGGATACCATATATTTTGAAAGGAAATCTGACATGAAGTTTTTCAATTCAATTATATCTGCGTTTGCTATGTATTCCAGAATACCCGTACCGAAAATAAAATGGTGCGAAGAAAACAGGTGTTACGCTCTGGGATTTTTTCCGCTGGTGGGCGCTGTATCGGGATTGATGATGGTTTTATGGTATTTTATCTCAGATAAACTGGGAATCAACACAGTATTATTTTCAGCGGTAAGTACGGCAATTCCGATAGTCGTTACAGGAGGAATCCACATGGACGGATTTTGTGATGTAATTGATGCAAAATCGTCATACGGGAATAAAGAAAAACGGCTTGAGATTATGAGCGACCCTCATACCGGAGCGTTTGCAGTAATCTATGCTGCTATATATTTTTTAGTACAGACCGGATTATTCAGTGAGGTAAGAACCTTGAAAACGGCAGTAATTTGCGGACTGATATTCGTAATTTCAAGGACATTAAGCGGATTTGCAGCCGTAACTTTAAAAAATGCCAAAGGTAATGGAACTCTTTATTCTTTTACTGAAGCGTCTCACAGGAAATCAGTAATTGCAATACTTTCAGTGATTTTTGCTGTTTGTACATTAGTAATTTTGTTTATAAGTCCGGTGTACGGTTTAGCAGTAATTGTTGTAGGATTTTTGACTTTTTTTGCATACAAGAGATTTGCTTATAAAAATTTTGGCGGAATAACAGGCGATCTGGAAGGATATTTTTTGCAGATATGTGAGCTTGCAATGCTTGCAGCAGCAGTCATTATACCATTGATATGGGGGAAAATAAAATGTATCTTATAACAGGCGGAGCTTATCAGGGGAAAAGTAATTATGCAGTTTCTGTGTTTAAATTTGATAACAACAGTATAGCTGATGGAAAAACAGTTGACTTTGAAGAAATAAATAAATATTTGTGTATCAAAAACTTTCATATACTGGTCAGAAGAATGATGAAAGACGGAAAAACTACTGAAGAAATCAAAATTATTGTTGATTCTCTTGATGAAAATACAGTAATTATTACTGATGAAATAGGAAACGGAATTATACCGGTTGATCAATTTGAGCGTGATTGGCGAGAACAAACCGGACGTATTTGTTGCTACATTGCGTCACAATCAAGAAAAGTTGTAAGATTAACAGTGGGTATACCTGTAATAATAAAGGACGAAAGTAAATGAAAATAATTTTTATACGTCATGGGCAAACAAAAGGCAATGAAGAAAAGCGCTATATCGGCAGAACAGACGAATCACTGTCTCAAAAGGGGATTGAAGAAATAAAAAATCGTTTATATCCTGACGTAGACACTGTTTTGGTCAGTCCTATGAAAAGATGTGTCGAGACTGCAAAAATTATTTATCCGGACAGTAAATACATAATTTGCAATGATTTTCGTGAATGTGATTTTGGTATCTTTGAGGGAAAAAATTACGATGAACTGAAAAATGATTCCGATTATCAAAAATGGATTGACAGTATGGGAACAATGGCAATTCCGCAAGGTGAAAGTCATGAGCAGTTTAAAACACGGTGCTGCAATGAATTTGAAAGTATCGTTAAAGCGTTTCAGGGTACGGCTGCATTAATAGTACATGGCGGAACAATAATGGCTGTACTGGAAAAATATGCAGTTCCCAGATCCGGTTTTTATTCTTATCAGGTGAAAAACGGATGCGGATATATTACTGAGTTTGAAAACGGACAATTGAAAATAATATCGGAGTTAAAATGAAATATTTATATTTTATTATGCCTTTAATTACGGCGTTTTTGCTGGATTTTATAATAGGAGATCCGTATAAGCTTCCTCACCCTGTAAGACTTATCGGAAAATGTATCGGGGCGGTTGAGAAAATTACAAGAAGGGTTTTCAGTAGTGAAAAAACAGCCGGAGCAGTTATGGCTATGATAATAACGACGCTGTCGTTTATCGTACCTTTTTGCTTGCTTTTTTTAGCTTATAAAATAAATTTGTTTGTGGGGATTGCAGTCGAGAGTGTACTGGGATATTATCTTTTAGCGGCAAGATGCCTTGAAAAGGAAAGCATAAAGGTATACGGTGCATTACAAAAACGTGATATAAAGGAAGCAAGAAAAGCAGTTTCTATGATTGTGGGAAGAGATACTCAGAATCTCGACGAAAAGGGAATTATTAAAGCAGCGGTTGAAACTGTTGCGGAAAATTCTTCTGACGGCGTAACCGCACCTCTGTTTTATATGACATTCGGTGTACCTTTAGGATACTTATATAAAGCGGTTAATACCATGGATTCTATGGTCGGATATAAAAATGAACGATATATAAATTTTGGAAAAATTCCCGCAAAAATTGATGATATTTTTAATTTTATACCGTCAAGATTTACGGCATTGCTTATGATTGTATCCTCATTTATTCTTGGACTGGACGGAAAAAACGCTTATAAGATATGGCGAAGAGACAGGTTTAATCATGCAAGTCCGAATTCTGCACAAACTGAATCGGTATGTGCCGGAGCATTGAATATTCGTCTTGCAGGGGACGCTTACTACTTCGGAAAGCTCTATAAAAAGAAAACAATCGGAGATAATAACCGTCCGATTGAAAATGATGATATAAAAAAATCAAACAGGCTGATGTACTGTACATCTGTTTTGATGCTTGCAGTAACGGTAATATTAAGAATTATAATAGCAGGGTGTTTTTTATGAAAAAATATCAGCATGGCGGTAATATAAATATTAAATATGATTTTTCTGCAAATATAAATCCTCTGGGAATGCCGGAAAATGTGAAAAAAATTCTTGCTGAAAATGTAGAAAAGTTTTCATTTTATCCTGATCCGAACTGTACAGATGTGATAAAAGCAATATCGGATTTTGAAAATATTCCGGAAAAAAATATTCTTTGCGGAAACGGTGCGGCGGATTTGATTTACCGCATAGTTAGCGCTGTAAGTCCATGTAAGGCTTTGCTTTTTGCTCCGTCTTTTTCTGAGTATGAAAAAGCGCTGCTTGACAGCAGGTGCAGTATAGAATATTGCTACCTCAAAGAAGAAAACGGGTATGTAATTAAAGATTTTGACACTGATTTGCTGAAAGATAAGGATATTTGTTTTTTATGCAATCCCAATAATCCCGTGGGGAATGTAACGGATATGAATATACTTTTAAAAATTATTGACGGCTGTCAGAAACATAATGTTATATTAGTGATTGACGAATGCTTTATGGATTTCGTACTGAACGGTTCTGATTTATCGGCAAAGAAATTTTTGTCCTGTAAACATGTTATAATACTGAAAGCTTTTACAAAAATTTATGCCATGGCAGGACTGCGTTTGGGATATGTTTTAAGTGAAAATGAGACGCTGATTGAAAAAGTTCGTAATTCAGGACAGCCCTGGAGCGTTTCTGTTCCGGCACAGCTTGCAGGTTCTGCCGCACTGCAAAATACGTATTTTATAAAAAAAACAGCTGAATTTGTTTCAGCTGAAAGAAAATTTCTGATTGATAGTCTTAATAATATGAACCTTAAAGTTTTTCCGTCAGAAGCAAATTTTATTATGTTGAAATCTGAAATTATTAAGCTTGACAGACTTTTAAAAAGTGAGGATATAGCAATCAGAAACTGTGAAAATTATGAAGGTCTGGAAAGAGGCTTTTACCGTATTGCTGTGCGTACCCGCAAGGAAAACCAATATCTGATATCGGCTATGGAAAGGTGTTTGGAAAATGGCTAAATCAATAATGATTCAAGGGACTATGTCCAATGTCGGAAAAAGTATTATAGCAGCTGCGCTTTGCCGTATTTTCAAACAGGACGGTTTCAGCTGCGCTCCTTTTAAATCCCAGAACATGGCGCTTAATTCCTATATAACGTCTGAGGGACTTGAAATGGGCAGAGCACAGGTTTTTCAGGCTGAAGCTGCCGGAATAGAACCTTCTGTATTAATGAATCCGATATTGCTGAAACCGACTGATAATGTAGGTTCACAGGTCATAGTAAACGGAGAAGTACTTGGAAATATGAAAGCGGCAGATTATTTTAAATATAAGAAGCGGTTAGTTCCTGATATTATGAACGCTTATAATACATTGGCTGAAAAGTATGATATAATTGTAATTGAAGGTGCGGGGAGTCCTGCGGAAATCAATCTGAAAAAAGATGATATCGTAAATATGGGTGTGGCAAAAATGGTAGGTTCTCCAGTGCTTCTTGCAGGCGATATTGACAGGGGAGGAGTATTTGCACAGCTTCTGGGTACTCTTATGCTTTTGGAGGAAGATGAAAAATCTTTGGTAAAGGGATTGTTGATAAATAAATTTAGGGGAGACAAAAATATTTTAAAACCCGGACTTGATATGCTTGAACAGATGGGCGGTAAGCCTGTGGCAGGAGTGATACCATATATTTATTGCGATTTGGAAGATGAAGATAGTTTGTCCGGAAAACTTGAACAAACAGAAAACAGTGGAATTATAGATATTGCAGTTATAAGGCTTCCGAAAATTTCAAACTTTACCGATTTTGATGTATTCAGACAGTTTAAAGATGTTTCAGTAAGATATGTTTCAAAAGTAAGCGAACTGAAAAAGCCGGATCTTATAATTATTCCCGGAACTAAAAATACGATTTCCGATATGAAATGGCTGCGTGAAAGCGGATTGGAAACGTCAATAAAAAAACTTGTTTCAGAAAATATTCCTGCATTCGGGATATGCGGCGGTTATCAGATAATGGGTAAAAAAATTGAGGATCCCGACTGTACAGAAAATGGCGGAAGTATTGCAGGTATGGGATTACTGGATATAGTAACGGTTTTTAGAAATGAAAAAACAAGAACTCGTGTCAGCGGGAAATTTAAAAACATCAGCGGTATTTTTTCTGTACTTAGCGGTAAGCAATTTAGCGGGTATGAAATTCATATGGGAGAGTCGTACGGTATAAAAAACAGTATGCTGGAGTTTTCCGACGGCAGTACCGGCGGAGATTCTCATGATAATATTTACGGCTGTTATGTACATGGCATATTTGATGAAAACGGAATTGCAGAAAGTATTGTGCACAGTCTTTACACTGCCAAAGGATTGGAGTATATTGGAAAAGGTATTGACCGAAAGGCTTACAAAGAACAACAGTATGATATTCTTGCAGATGAAGTGAGAAAAAATATTGATATGGATTTTGTTTATAAAATCATTGAGGAGGGCGTGTAATGGGACTTATTCATATTTACTGCGGTGACGGCAAAGGGAAAACAACTGCTGCTGTCGGTCTGGCACTGCGTGCCGCAGGACAGGGAATGAAGGTTCATTTTATACAGTTTTTAAAGGGAAGTGAAACCGGAGAAATTAACATATTAAAGCATATCAAGGGAATTACCGTGGCACGCTGTGATCGTAATTACGGTTTTTACAATACCATGTCAGATAAAGATAAGACGGAAATAATATGCTGTCATAATAAAATGCTGGCGAATGCAATTGTACTTGCCAATCAGGAAAGTATTGATATGCTGATAATGGACGAATTTAATGCGGCGTATAATTACGGTCTTATGGATAAAGTAACAGCAGAAAATTTTATAATTAACAAACCTGAACGTCTTGAGCTTATAATTACCGGCAGAAATCCTGTTGAAAAATTTATGGAAAAGGCAGATTATGTGAGTTGTATTAAAGCGGTAAAGCACCCTTATGAAAAGGGAATAAACGCTAGAAAGGGGATAGAATATTGAATATCGAACACATTTTACCGGAGAATATTGAAAAAAGAAGTTTTGAGATCATTGAACAGGAACTGAACGGAAGATATATTCCGCCTATGGAAAAACCAATTGTAAAGCGTGTAATACACACAACTGCCGATTTTGACTATCTGGATAATCTGTGCTTTTCTGAGAATGCAGTTGAAAAAGCAATTGAAATTCTAAAAAAAGGCGCAGTAATAGTAACAGATACTAATATGGCAAAATCCGGTATCAATAAAAATGCACTTAAAAAGCTTAAATGCCGGGTCGAATGTTTTATGGCAGACGCTGATGTAGCAGAAGCGGCTAAGGCAAAAGGAATTACAAGAGCGTCGGCGTCTGTTGATAAGGCGGCATCGATCAAAGAACCTATTATTTATGCTGTAGGAAATGCGCCTACTGCACTTATTCGTCTTGATGAGCTTATTAAACAGAATGTTATCAAGCCTGAACTTATTATCGGAGTACCGGTTGGATTTGTGAATGTTGTTCAATCCAAAGAAGTTATTATGAACGGTAGTATTCCTTATATTGTAGCAAAAGGCAGAAAAGGCGGCAGTAATGTTGCAGCAGCTATTTGCAATGCACTGCTTTATATGATCATTAGATAAAAATATGTCAAAAAATAAAAAATACTATTGACATTTATAAAAAAGTGTGATATACTTTTTAAGTGGAAAAATTACTATGCACCATTAGCTCAGTTGGTAGAGCAACTGACTCTTAATCAGTGGGTCCTGGGTTCGAGCCCCCGATGGTGCACCAATGGCCCGTTGGTCAAGCGGTTAAGACTCCGCCCTCTCACGGCGGCAACACCAGTTCGATTCTGGTACGGGTCACCATACAAGAGTGCTAAAATCATCATCTTTCCGTTGTGTTTGTATGGAAGTTGATGATTTAAGTAGCGGCTCATTTAAGTCTATCAGAATTCATATGAATTCTGATAGACTTTTTAATTTGATTTTAGTATATACATGTTTCATTATTTTGAAAGAATCGGGATTTTTAATCTCGGTTCTTTATTTTTTACCTTGTCAAAAAAATTTTTTTGGACATATTTTCAGTAAGACTGCAATTTCTGTCAAAGCACGGAAACTGCGGTCTTTTTTTATATTTTACTACCGCAATTTTTACTTGGTTTTGCATGTATTTTTTCTCAATACCCCTCTTGACAAAATAAAAAATGGTGTATATAATTGGAAATCAAATTGAGGTTTATCCGCACAAGGGTAAAATTTAATATTACTTACTGAGAAAAAATCCGCAAAAAAATCGAAATGCAATCGGAATTTCACCTCACTCGCTTTTTTTCCGTTTCTAACCCTTTTCTGGCAAAATCGGCATGCAGTTTCTGCAGAAACCGCCAAGTCTGAATCGCACTCCTTTTCTGATAAACGAAACGGTAACTTTTGCAGAAACCCGCACAGTTGCAGCAACCCACTTTCTCCGGGAAATAATCAGCCCGCACACGGGCTGAAAATTCGGATTTAACTCACCGGCACGCCGGCAGTCAAATCCGGAGGTCTGGGTAGCAAGCAAAGCCGGTGTGGACACACTCGGCAAATTTTGAAAAAATCAGCGAGACTGAACAAAATTTATCCTTTGGGAGACCCCAAACCCCGTTAGAATTT
>CABIYQ010000007.1:0-2651 GCA_902362965.1 Oscillospiraceae bacterium | reverse complement strand
AGGAGGGGTAGGAAAAACTACCACAACGCTGAATCTGGGTACAGCGCTTGCGTTAAAGGGGTTTAAGGTTTTGCTTATAGATCTCGATCCTCAAGCAAATCTTTCAAGCTATCTTGGATTTGAGGGTGACGGTGATCCTACGATCAGTCACATGATGCTGAGTATTGCAAAGGGAATGAAAGTCAGTAAAGAAGATTTTGAAAGCTGTGTAAGAGTATCAGAAGCAAACAGAATCAGTTATATTCCCTCAGATATCAACCTTGCAAATGCTGAAAGTTACCTGATGAATGCACTGTCCAGAGAAACAGTTATGAAGCGTATCCTTACAAATGAAAATCTGACCGACTATGATTATGTACTTATAGACTGTCTGCCATCATTGGGAATTTTGTTAGTCAATGCCTTGACTGCATCGGATAATGTTATTATTCCGGTTCAGACACAAAAGTTTGCATATGAAGGACTGGGAAGTCTTATCAACATTTGTGAACAGGTTAAAGAAACAATCAATAAAAGTCTTGAAGTTTCCGGAATAATTGCTACAATGGCAGAAAATACAAAAATGAGCAGAAATACCCTTGCAATGCTTGACACAAACTATAAAGACCTTTTGTATAAAACTGCAATACATAAATCTGTAGAAGCCGCAAACAGTTCGGAAAGAAATAGAAGCTTATGCCTTAACAAAAGCAAGCTTGGAGAAGAATACAAGGCGCTTGCAGAAGAAATTATGACGAGGTGTTAAGATGCTTGCAACATTTGATATCGGCACAATGATGTCACAGGAAAATCAGATAAAAAATATTCCGATAAGCAGTCTTATACCGTATCATGACCATAAATTTCAATTGTACTCCGGAGAACGACTGGAGGATATGATTGAAAGCGTTAAGAAAAACGGTATACTGATTCCTATAATAGTACAGCCTTATGGAGAGAATTATGAGATTCTCTCCGGTCATAACCGTACAAATGCAGCAAAACTTGCAGGACTTGAAACAGTTCCGGCAGTGATCAAAGAACGTCTATCAGATGATGAAGCAGAGATGTACATGATAGAAACAAATCTCAGACAGCGTGGATTTGACGATTTGAAAATATCAGAACAGGCGGCAGTACTGGCAATGCGGCACTCAAAAATGTTCAGCGAGGAAAAGAGTCGTGCCATAAATGAGGAATTAGAAAGGCTAGACGGTAATGAGCCATCCAAAAGCAAGCTTGATATAACCGGAGAGGAATACGGTATGAAAAAGGATTCGGTAGCACGACTGCTGAGAGTTGACAAGCTTATACCGGAACTTAAACCGTGGATAGATTCAAAGCAGCTTGCAGTCAGAGCGGCAGTGGAGCTTTCATATATTCCGGAAGAGGGACAAAAGCTTTTATACAGCATTATAAAAAGTCCTGATAACGGAATGCTTATAAAACTTGATATCAGGAAAGCCAAACAGCTAAGAGAAGCGTATAAAAATTGCGAAAAATTATCAAAAAGCAAAATGACGGAATTGCTTATAGGGGACTATAAAGCAAAAAAATCAGAAATGAAGTCTTTAAAGCTGCCTTCTGAATTCTATTTAAAGTATTTTGATGAAGATACTGAACCGGAAAAAGTATTGATGATAATTGAAAAAGCATTAGAAAATTATTTTAATCCTCCGATACTTGAAGAATAAAAAAGAAGTCTGTAAAGACTTCCAAGGTTGACAATATATGACTGTTTATGATATAATCATCATAAGGTGATTGCATAAACGTGAAAACGAAAAGGCGGTTTCTCCCAGTAAGGGAGGTGATAGCTATGGTTACATATGATGGACTGTTTCAGTACACTTTAGTAATTCTAACTGCTATCTCCTTGTTTTATAATATTTATAAAAACAAGAAATAGTTTCTAAATAAAAGAAACACCGCCCTTCCTCCTACAGATTGGTGGTGTTTCTTTACACTAAACATCTTTGGGAGAACCGCTTATCGCAGTCACCTTTTTCATTTATAATTATAACATATTATCATAAAAAGTCAAGAGTAAAAATGAAAATTCGCCAATGGCGAATAAGAAAGGAAAAAGATAATGACAGATTGTTTTTGGCTTGAATTTGATCCTGATAAATTAGCGATCCTGAAACAGGAAGCATACGAACTGGATTTATCCTTAGAGGAATATTTATCAGAAATGCTTGAAGATATGGTGTCTTTTAACCGAGAGAAAACCGAAGATGAAGCTAACATGGATAAGTACAAGACTATAAAATGGAAGGACAGGGAAGTTGAATCGTCTGCAATTGAAAGATTTTCGGAAAGGTGGACACATTATATTAAAGATGAAATAGAAGGGTACGATGTATATCTTGAATATTTAGCTGAAGAAGATCCAGAAGCAACACCGATTGATATAATGGAATTTACATTAAATGAATGCTCAGAATATATTAATGAAGAAATGGAATTTCCTTGTGACCGTCTGATAAAGGAAACAGCAGAGAGTATAATAAAGTACAGAAAATAAATGGTAAAAAATGTATGGTTTATATTGACAAAACAAAACATATATGATATAATATATATAAAGAGATGAAAATATATGGAGGGTTTGTTTATGAAAAAATTAAAAACTTTTATATTAACTGCAATGATAACATTGATGTTCGGAA
>CABIYQ010000006.1 GCA_902362965.1 Oscillospiraceae bacterium | reverse complement strand
CCCGTCACTGGAAACATATCGGTTTAAAAGTGCCAAATCTTCCTTCGTTACCATACCGTCAAGATTCATATCAGCACGTGCTATTAGGTCTTGGGTTATGGCACTTCCGTCTATCAGCCATTTTAAGATATTCTTCAGATACTTGACTTGTCTCTTTATGAATCAAATTCAATGGGTCAATAAAATCAAGAACATCTTGAAGTAGTGTCGGAAGATATTCCACAATTAAGTCTATTGTATCTACCACTATTTTAAAGACAGGCTCAGCAAATTTCCAAATATTTTTTATAACAGGTACTAGCTGCTCAATAATAGCTTTTGCTGATTTAAGAACGTCCTTAATTATCGGTAGAACAGATTTACCTATGCTGCTTAATATCGGTGTAAGCTCTTGTGCAAGATATTTTCCAATATCCATAACAACATCAATAGCAGATAAAAGCTTATCCTGCACTGTTGGCAGCCAATCTGTAGCCTTCTCCACAAGATTACGCAGAACCGGAGTAAGCTTATCTGAAATGGCTATTTGTGCGCCTTCCAATGCAGATTTAAAAAGCGTAACATCACCCTCAAGATTGTCTAGTCTGATTTCTGCCATTTTCTCAGACGCGCCCGTACAATTCTTTATAGAATCTGTAAGCTTATCGAAATCTTCATCGCTTGAATTAATCAACGCTAACAGTCCCGACATTCCTTCTTTTCCGGCGATTGCAGAAGCGTACTGGGTTTTCTAGACTTCGTCAAGGTCTGCAAAGCTTATTCGCAAATCAGACAGCGTTTCTCCGAATGATTTAGTTTTTCCGTCTGAATCTGTTAATGAACGGAGCAACATACTTAAATGTTTCTCCCATCATGCCTACATTGATATTTGAATTTGTAGCTGCTTTGGCGAGTACATCAGCAAAATGAGTACTTTCTTCTGCACTCATTCCGAAAGCAGTCATAGCGTCCGTTACAATATCAGAGGTTGCAGCCAAATCTTCACCGGAAGCTGCCGCTAAATTCATTACTCCGGCAAGTCCGTTTGTTATATCAGTGGTTTTCCAACCAGCCATTGCCATATATTCCATAGCTTGTGCTGATTCAGTTGCGGAAAATGCAGTTGTAGCACCCATTTCTTGTGCTTTGGCTCTCAGAATTTCAAATTCCTCGCCTGTTGCTCCTGATATCGCCGCAACAGTCGACATCTGTGAATCAAAGTCCATTCCTGCGCTTATACACGCCTTGCCAAAATCCTTTATTTTATCGACAGCAAATGCGACAACAACCGCTGCTCCTATTTTCTTTAGGACTTTGGACATTCTTGGTTCAGCGTTTCCTACGTTCCCCACAGTTTCATTAATCGCCCTGTTAGCTTCGGAATTATCAACAGCTATTTTACCAAATAGTTTAAATATTTCCATGTTCCGCCTCCTCATAAGGATTGAAATTTGCTAAAGTGCGGCTTGATTCTGCAAGCATTTCAGAAATATCCGGCGTTTCAATTTCCGGCGGTATTACTAAGTCTCTGAATTCTCCCCATGTTTTGCCTGTAGCCTTGTTAAGCCATATCTCCCATACCTTAATCCCTTCAAAATTTCCTGACAAATTACTGCCTCCCAACTAAAAACAACCTGCAAAATCTAATTTGCAAGCTGCAGCAAAAACATGGTGTGGAGGTAGAATGCACAGGCTCGATCATAGCTCCCGCCGAAATGCCTCGGCGAACCGCCCAAAACTTTGCTTATTGCCTTTGCAGCTGCCTCTCTGGTCCGATACGATGTTTATGATAATCAGGACAGGCTATGGAAAATCATGTCTGACGCAAGCATTCATTGTACAACTAAGGACGGTTATCCGGCTTCAAAAAAATATTCTGTGGAACTTGTTACTCCAATTTTGGAGTATGAGGTCATGGCTCTTTTGCAGGAGGTTGTGCGTTCCATTCGGCGAAGCGGAGGTATCTGCAATGAGTCGACAGGAATCCATATTCACATCGATTTTGAACCATATGATGCTCGGACATTGAGGAACTTGGTAAATATTTTTGCCAGTAAAGAGGATATGTTGTATCAGGCTTTACAGGTTGATTCAAATCGTGAAAATACCTATTGCAAAAAGGTTGACAAGCATTTTCTTGAAAAACTTAACAAGATAAAGCCACGGGAAATTCAGACGATAAAACATCTTTGGTATAATGATGACGCTGATTATCACTCACATTACGATCAGTCAAGATATCGTTGCCTCAATTTACACCCAGTCTTTACTGACAATAATATCGAAGTAAGAGCCTTCAACAGCAGATTGAATGCTGGTGTGCTGAGAGCATATATTTCGCTGGTGTTGGCGGTTAGCAATCAGGCGTTGACCCAGAAATCTGCAAGTCCCCGTGTGACTCAGAGCGAGAATACTCGCTATACATTTCGCTGCTGGCTGATTCGCATTGGATTAAACGGACCGGAGTGTAAAAATTGCAGAAAACATCTGCTTTCACATCTTGAAGGCAATATTGCTTGGCTTCACCCCGAATATGTGATTAAGCAGCGAGAACGTCTTAAAGCTGCGCGACAAGCCGCCCGTGAGAAGCGTGTCGAGCCTATGAGGGCGGTTCAGCAGCAATCCGATAACGTACCCGATGAGGTTATTTGCCGAGAGAAAATGAGGACGGTGAGATCGTTGCCTGCGAGGGGTTCAGGATAGAGGTATTTTCTGACGAATCCGAAAATGTAGAGATTGATATTTTCTCCGCTGCGGTTGATTTTGAACTGATGAAAAACAGTATTGATGAAGTTGAGCAGTTCACTAAGGATTATATTGACTGTGAAGAAAAGGAGTATCAGAGAATGATGGACGAATTTAACAGGGATTGATTTTTGAGAATCGGCGGTAATTTAGTGCCGCTGTATTTTTACTTCATTAACCGCAATATTACTGAAAGAGAATTGAATTTAAGCAGTTGCAACTGCCATGAAATTACAAACAGATTTGGTCAGGTAAAGGCTTTGAATCGAATGGCTATCAGGCTGCTTAACGGCTTGATTGCGCTGAAAGAAGAGATTCTTAATAAAGTACTCAGCTATCAGATGTTTACAATGAATTATCTGCTGCTGATTGAGCATATATTACGAGAAGCAAAGCTTTATCATAAGTATGTACAAATGCTTGAAACAGACGGAAAAATCGATATGCAGTCTATGAAAGAGGTTGAATGCTTCTGGAATCAAAGTATGATGGAGCATGCTCTTTTTATACGAGGTCTGCTGGATTCGTCAGAAACTGAGTTAATAAACTCTGCTGATACGTTTGCGGCAGATTATTCAGCTTTGTTAAATAGCTGTCATAATGCACAGATTATTGCAGAAAAAGCAGATTCCTCAACAGTTATATTACTCTCGACGCATCCTGTTGAGTCAATTTGAAGTGAAACATTAAAAGGATTTTCTTCATTATGTTTATAATAATTGTTCACAGATGCCTAAAAAACAAGTAAAAATATACAATATATATTTAAATTTTTGTTAAAAAAATCAATAGAAAAAAATAAAATTATATGGTATTATTTGGTTATAAGTATAAATACAATTTTTTATATTTATAATATTAAAGTATTGGAGTAATTAAAATGAAATCAAAAATGAAAAAAACAATTGCATCACTTTTAACAGCCGCAATAGCAACTATGTCGTTTGGCAGTATGATGACAGCTAATGCAGCATCATATAATAAGACTTTCAGAATTTATTATAGCTTAAAGACTAATAATTCTGGAGTGTCAAAAATGACATCACATCTGGAATATAATTACAATATAGTAGAGGTTAAAAAAGTTATCAAGGGAAATTTAGGGGGATCTCATGGGTTTTCTCAGGATACATATGGAGTAATGGATGTCAGCTACAATAATACGTCTAATATTAATACGCAAGGAACGTTGATGTATGTTTCATTTGATGCGCCAACAAGCGTAAGCAATCTAACTGATTATCTTGAATCATATAAAGTAACCAGTGTGAAAAATACAGCTGGAGCAAGCCTTCCTATATCAACAGTATCTAGAGATATAGTTTTGGTTGGAGATATTAATCAAGATGGAGAAGTAAAAAGTAATGATTTACTTAAATTAAAAGAGCATTTAAGTTCAAATACATTATCAGGAAACGCTTTGAGAGCAGCAGATGCAAACGGAGATTTGAATGTAGATGAAGATGACTATGAACTGTTGAGAAAATATATTCTGAATTTAGAAGATTTTGATAAGTAGTCAAGAATAATTTAATAAATGTATACAAACGACCTTTTGTAAAAAGGTCGTTTTATATTTGTCATGGGCAGTGTAAAAAGCACACTGAACAAGTACAAGGTTTACCATATTGTAAGCGAATGATACGCAGTATTTGGTATATAATAATAGCAAGGTACAGATTTTTCAGTAAAACACTTAGCCGTTGGCTGTGTGGAATTGTTTAAGGAAAGAGGATTATTAATTATGGAAAAAATTAAAGCTATTCAGTATGGATGCGGAAAAATGAGTAAATATACATTGCGATATATGTATGAACATGGAGTTCAGATTGTAGGTGCAATTGATATAGATCCTGAAGTGGTTGGTATGGATATTGGTGATTTTGCAGAGCTTGGTGTAAAAACTGGTGTGATTATCAACAGCAATGCCGACGAAGTTTTGGACAATACTGATGCTGATATCGCAGTTGTTACACTTTTCAGTCTGGTTAGTGACTGCTACGAACATTATGTTAAATGTCTAAGCCGTGGAATCAATGTCATTTCAACCTGCGAGGAAGCTACCTATTGTTGGACAACAGATCCTGTACGTGCTAACACTCTTGACGTAATTGCCAAAGAACATGGCTGTACATTTGTCGGAAGCGGCATGGAAGATACTTTCTGGATAAACATGGTTGGTATGATTGCCGGGAGTTGTAATAGCATCAAAAAAATCGAAGGCGCAGTAAGCTATAATGTTGAGGATTACGGACTGGCTTTAGCAAAGGCTCATGGAGTAGGATTAAACGCAGAAGAATTTGAAAATCAAATTGCACATCCTGAAACTATAGAACCGTGCTATGTATGGAATTCAAACGAAAGCCTTGCTGCAAAGCTTGGACTTACAATTAAAAGTCAGACGCAAAAATGTGTTCCTTATTTTAAGGAAGAAGATGTTTACTCCTCTACAATGCAGCGAATAATTCCTAAGGGAGAGTGTATTGGAATGGCAGCTGTTGTAAAAACTGAAACATTTCAAGGTCCAATAATTGAAACCAGATGTATAGGCAAGGTATACGGTCCTGATGATGGTGATATGTGCGATTGGAAAATAATAGGAGAACCGGATACAGAATTTCATGTAGTCAAACCTGCTACAGTTGAGCATACATGCGCAACTATTGTGAATCGTATTCCAAGCGTTTTAAATGCGCCGTCAGGTTTGGTAACTGTTGATGAATTAAATGAAATTTCGTATTTAGCCTATCCAATAGAATTTTACTGTTGATAAAAGTAATTAGACCCATTCGATAATCAGATAAACTGCGTAAATTTAAACGGCTGTAAGCAATTGGTAGCTTACAGCCGTTTTAATGGATTTTATAAATTTATAAATCTTTAGCTATTAAATTTGCCGACCAGGCAATTAATTTTTGCGATACAAAATCAAGATCATCTGTGGGATTCAACAATAATATTTCTTTATCCTGTAAATTGATATTTTCAAGCAATATTTTTCTTTTATTTATATATTCTTCACATTCAAGATAATACTTTGCTTGAATTACAAAGAAAGCCGATTTAAGCAAAGATTTTAAAATATCGTCGCTTTTTTCATGAATTGCATTATGAACGCACATATGATAAATATTACAAGCGCCTAGCCTGACCGCACGGGAAATATCTTTGTTGGTTATCAGATTTTTTATAAAATTCAAACTGCCATACAGCGCTATGGTATCATGATAAAATTGAAAAAGATCAGATCTGTCCCAATTTTCAAGTTCTTTTTTACCTGAAATAAAACCGCATATCTTTTCACGCATAGGCATTTTGCTTATGATTTCATCGTAACGCTTTATATCGGAATAAATTAATTTATCGAAAATCACAACAACGTCAATATCACTGTTTTCAGTTGCTTCACCTCTTGCGTAACTGCCTTGAATGCCAATGAAAATTATACGTTTCGGGAAACTTTCGTTTATTTTTTTCGTAAAGTCTTGAAGCCAATTTTCCAACATAACTTTTCCTTTCATATAAGTTTATTATTTTAGTATAGGTGTCTCACTGCTTAATTTTATATAAAAACAACGCCGTTTGCAATTTCTTGCAAACGGCGTATTTTGGAGCAGGTGATGGGAATCGAACCCACGTAGCCAGCTTGGAAGGCTGGAATTCTACCATTGAACTACACCTGCATAATATTATTTTTTATAATAAATTATTCCTCAATCAACAATATTAATTATATCACAGTTTTTGATATATGTCAACAGTTTTTTTATCTTTTTTTAATTTTGTTAATATTGTATATTACTTTTAATATAATTAAAATAATTTGTACAGAATCACTGTAAATGAAATTATAATATAATAAAAAGTACGCTTTGAAACTCAAAGCGTACTTAATTATATATAGTAAATTATTTACCGTAGTAAGCGAGCATATAAAGCTTCTTAAGTTCATCGATTCTTGGAAGACGAGGGTTAGCAGTTGTGCACTGGTCATCAAATGCCTTGTATGCCAAGTCATCAAGAGCGTCCTCAAATACCTTAGGTTCAATATATGATCTCTTGTCAATTTCACCGGCTTCTTTAATTGAAAGTGGAATACCAACGTCTGTCATAAGCTTTCTTACAGCGTCTGCCAAAGCCTTAACACCTTCCTGAGCTGTTGCATTCTGCGGAACAAATCCCATCATTTTTGCAATTTCAGCATAACGTTCAGGAGCAATATAGTGATCATATTTTGGCCATGCTGCGAACTTTGTAGGAGTCGGTTCACCATTATACTCAATAACGTGCGGCAGCAGATAAGCATTTGCAAGACCATGAGGAATATGGAATTCACCGCCAAGCTTATGAGCCAATGAGTGGTTAACACCGAGGAATGCGTTTGTAAATGCCATACCTGCGATACAGGAAGCATTATGCATTTTCTCTCTTGCTTCAGGATCAGCCGTAGCATATGATGTAGGCAGATACTTAAACACAAGCTTGATTGCATGAAGTGCAAGAGCGTCTGTATAATCATTTGCAAGAACTGAAACATATGCTTCAATAGCATGTGTTAAAACGTCAAGACCTGTAAATGCTGTAGATGCCTTAGGAACTGTATAAACAAATTCCGGATCAATGATAGCAACATCAGGAGTCAACTCATAGTCAGCAAGAGGATACTTCATATTCTTGCTCTTATCTGAAATAACGGCAAATGAAGTAACTTCTGAACCTGTACCGGAAGTTGTAGGAATTGAAACCATCTTTGCCTTTTTACCCATCTTAGGGAACTTGTAAACTCTCTTACGGATATCCATAAACTTCTGAGCCATACCGATAAAGTCAGCATCCGGATTCTCGTAGAACAGCCACATAGCCTTAGCTGCGTCCATTGCAGAACCGCCGCCGAGAGCAACGATAACGTCAGGCTGGAATGAATTCATCACTTCAACACCCTTACGTACTGTTGTGAGATCAGGATCCGGTTCAACTTCGCTGAAGATTTCAACTGTAGGCTTGTTAGCGTTCTTGTTGAGCTGATATGTTACTCTTTCAACATAACCAAACTGAACCATACCAGGGTCAGCAACGATCATGACTCTGTGCATGTCAGGCATCTTTGCAAGATACTGAACTGAACCCGGTTCAAAATAAATCTTTTCAGGAACCTTAAACCACTGCATATTCAATCTCCTCTTAGCAACTTTCTTTCTGTTAATAAGGTTCTTAACTGTAACGTTTTCTGATACAGAGTTTTTACCGTAAGAACCGCAGCCAAGTGTCAGTGACGGAGCCATTGAATTGTAAACATCACCGATAGCACCAAATGAAGCCGGTGAGTTAACAACGATACGGCTTGCCTTCATTGTTTCTCCGTACTTTTCAATAAGCTCTTCATTTGAAGAATGAATAACAGCTGTATGACCGGCACCGTGCTTTAACATTTCTTCACACATTTCAAATGCATGATCAGTTGTATCAGCCTTAACAACTGCCAGAACAGGTGAAAGCTTTTCAAGTGCCAAAGGATACTTTTCAGCGTTTGTACCGCCTATTTCTACACAGAGAACTTTAGTTTCCTTAGGAATTGTGATACCAGCCTTTTCAGCAATCTGCCATGGATACTGTCCAACAACCCAAGGCTGAACTGCCATCTTTTCAACATTGATAACGACATCCTGAATCTTCTGGATCTCATCAGGCTTTGCAAAGTAGCAGCCATGTTCTTTCATAAAAGCAACTGCTTCATCATAAACTTCTGTATCAATAATAGCAGCCTGTTCTGAAGCACAGATCATACCATTGTCAAATGACTTAGAAAGAATAAGGTCATTAACAGCCTGCTTGATTTTTGCTGATTTTTCAATATAGCATGGTGTATTACCAGGACCAACGCCCAATGCCGGTTTACCTGCTGAATAAGCAGCCTTAACCATTCCCGGACCGCCTGTAGCAAGAATTGTAGAAACGTCAGCGTGATTCATCAGGAAACCTGTAGCTTCAATTGAAGGTGTTTCAATCCACTGTACGCAATTTTCAGGAGCGCCTGCTGCAATAGCAGCATCTCTGATAATCTCAGCAGCTCTTACTGAACATTTCTGAGCATTTGGGTGGAAACCGAAGATGATCGGATTTCTTGTCTTAAGACAGCTGATCGCCTTGAACATTGTTGTAGATGTTGGGTTTGTAACCGGTGTAACACCTGCAACGATACCTACAGGTTCGCCGATTTCAAGGTAGCTTTCGTCTACATTGTCTTCAATAACGCCTACTGTCTTCTCGTACTTGATTGAGTGCCAGATATATTCTGTAGAGAAAATATTCTTTGTTACCTTATCTTCAAAAATACCTCTGCCTGTTTCTTCAACAGCCATCTTAGCCAGTTCCATCTGTGCTGAAAGACCTGCAAGAGCAGCAGCCTTTGTAATATTGTCGATTTGTTCCTGATCAAGCTTCATGTACTCATCCAGAGCAACCTTTGCCTTCTGAACCAGACCGTCAATCATTACCTTAGGATCAACCTGCGGCTGTTCAGCAGTAATCTTTGGTTCTTCTTTCTTAGCCATAATGCATCCTCCTGAAAATATAAAAATTTTATTTGTACTTTCTTATTTGCATTGTTAATTTCTTAACAATGTTATTATATCATATTGTTATTTTTTTGTCAACCTTTTAAAGATATTTTTTATGCCGAAAACTAAGGCATATTTTGACAGCCTTTATTGCAATATGCCAAATTGTTTTATAAAAAAACCAATTTAGTTTATATTGGATTTTCCTGAAAATATTCTTCAAGAATTTCCGCTGCATCCCCTACCAGTTCAACGCACGGACGCTTTTTATAGTATTCTCCCGTTCTTTCCGAAGGAACATAACTGCTGTCATTACCCTCAAGTCCCAGAAGCTGACGGCATACAATATACTTATTTTTTTCCTTGAATTTTTCTGCAAGCTCCTGAATTCTTTTGTAATGCTCTGTTTTACCGGTTCTGTCATCAGGAAGAAAATATCCATATTTAAGTCCTGCTGCCATAAACATTCCGCTTACCGTACCACACACCTCACGCATTCTTCCCATACCTCCGCCGAACGACGAAGATAATTTCATAGCAGTTTCAAAATCCATTCCAAGGTCTTCAGCAAATGCCCCCAGTACCGCCTGTGAACAATTATAGCCTTTTGTAAATAATTCTTTAGCTTTTTCTGATTTACTCATTATTAGTATTCCTCCGTTTATGTCAATATTATTCATTTATTATTGTTATAATAAAAAATCGCAAGCTGAGTACGGTCTCTGAGTTCAAGTTTTTCAAGGATACTGCTTAAATAATTTCTGACTGTCCCTTCACTCAAAAACAATTCAGTTGCAATTTCCTTATTGCTTAATCCTTGAGCAACAAGACTGATTATATCTTTTTCCTTATCATTGATCCCGTATTTTTCATAATCAAAATATGATGTTTTTTTCATAAGAACAGGCAGTTTGTTTATTACCTCGTCTCCGAAAACGGTTTGTCCTTTCATAACAGTTTTCAGTGCTGGGACAATACATTCAAAATTCTGCTTTAAAATATATCCTTTAGTACCGATTTTTAATGCTTTAACAATATATTCGTCATCTGAAAATGTAGTCAGATACAGTATTTTTGCATCACTATGCTTTTCAAGTATTTTTTCTCCTGCTTCAATTCCCGTCATTCCAGACATACGTATATCCATAAGAAGGACATCGGGATCAAACTCGTCATACAGTTTAATTGCCTCCTCACCGCTGCTGCCAATTGCAGCAACCTTTAAGTCTTCAGAAGCCTCCAAAATAGTTTTAAGTGAAAGTGCAACCAAGTTATCATCATCTACAACTACTATATTCATAACATTCTTCCTTGCTTTTGTATTGAAATAAATATTTTAAATTTATTTTTTTCAGAATAGTACTTAAATATACCGCCCAGGCTTTCCGTACGGATTTTCATGTTTTCAAGACCAATTCCATCACTGTAAATAATACCATTGTTATTTGTACCGTTATCCTCGATCACAAGCTGATAAAAAGCCGGTTGTTCACGTATAGTAATAATAACTGAATCACCGTTGCTATATTTAATTATATTTGATATTCCCTCTTTTATAACTCCTATAAAGCAGAACTTTATATTTTTGGGAATATCCTCAGAAAAATCCATATCAAGCTTAACTTTAAAACTATCTTTCAAAGGCTTTGTCAACTCAATAACAGTATTTTTCAAGTCTACAGAATCATCATGAAGATTATGAACACTTTCTCTTATACTTGTCATTGCTTCATTAAGAGTATCCTTAACTTTTTCAAGTTCCGGTCTGAGTTTATCATCCTTATTTGTCACAAGAAGTGCACCCATCTGAAGAAGCGTTCTAGATAGCATATGTCCTACATTATCATGAATTTCTCTTGCTATTCTGTTTCTTTCAGTTAAGACCGCAATTCTTATTTCATGATCTCTTCTTTCACATAAATACCTATTTTTTTCAGTCAGCAGAATATTTACTTCCTCCGACTGGTCTCTCGTTTCAATCAATTTATTTTGTGCCGTTTCAAGCTCAGAGGTACGCTTTTCCAAAAGAAAGCTAACAGCAATAATAGCAAAAATCAATACTATCTGAACATATCCAAACCTTTTTATATTAAAAAGTAATACTGTTCCGGTAAGAATTTCAAAAAATATTTTTCTTTCAGACATTATATCATAAAACATCAAAGGGAGCATACAGCAAAACACAGGATTATAAAAGCAAAGTACGATATATACAAACTGGACCGCAGCAGAAATTCTGCTTCCGATAAAGCATTGACTCATCGAAGATAATGATACTGATATTAAAAATGCAGCAATAGACAGTATAGCGCTTTCGCCATAATCAGTTATTAAGATAATGCATAATACAAGTACTGCAAGCTTATTCGTAATTTTATTCACACTGTCCTCCCCTCTATAATTTTATTTTAACATAAAATTTTCCATATGTCTATATTTCAAAAAAATTCTATATGACAAATGTCATATAAAAAAGTGACTTTTTTCACTTCACATAATATCAATTTTATTTTATAATGTTAGTATAACTTTATGAGGAGGAAATAAAATTGGCAAAAACAGTAGTCAAAATAGAAAACTTGGTTAAAAGATACAAAGAACTTATAGCCCTTGACCATTTTAATCTGGAAATCAAAGAGGGCGAAATTTTCGGTCTGCTGGGACCAAACGGTTCCGGAAAAACAACAACTATCAATTGTCTGTTATCCCTGCTTTCATTTGATAAGGGTACAATAGAAATTTTCGGAGAAAAAATGACTCCTTCCAATTATAAAATAAAAAAACAAATCGGTATTATAATGCAGAACGTAGCAGTTTTCAATGAACTGAATGTTTACGAAAATATTAATTACTTCTGCGGTCTTTACATAACAGATAAAAGTCTGAGAAAGCAATATGTACAGGAAGCAATCGAATTTGCAGGTTTGCAGGACTTTATAAAATTCCATCCGAAAAAACTATCGGGCGGTCTGCTCAGACGACTGAATATAGCCTGTGGCATTGCCCACAAACCAAAGCTTATCATACTTGACGAACCGACCGTTGCAGTCGATCCGCAAAGCAGAAACAAAATACTTGAAGGTATCGCTGAGCTTAACCGAAACGGTGCTACTATTATATATACTTCTCATTACATGGAAGAAGTAGAACAGCTTTGTACTCGAATTGCAATTATGGACAAAGGAAAAAATCTTGCAATAGGTACAAAAGACGAACTGAAAAAAATGATCAAAAATACTGAAACTGTCACAATTGAAGTCCTAGATCTTGAAGACAGAATTATATCTAAGATAAATGATCTTCCTCATGTTTACGAAGTCAGTTATAACGATAATAAATTGATGGTATATTGCAGCGGCGGAAAGCATAACCTCGTGCGTATCCTTGATGTACTGACTCAAAATAATGTTCCTTTCGGAAGAGTATTTTCAGAACTTCCTACTCTTAATGATGTATTTCTTGAAATAACAGGTAAGGAACTTAGAGACAAGGAGGATTAAAATGTTTTTTCATAATTTTAAGTATTCCTTAAAAAATGCATTCAGGCAAAAGGAGTTTTTATTCTGGATCCTTGCATTCCCTATTATTCTTGGAACATTTTTTTATGTTGCCTTTAACAGTATGTATGAAAAGGAATCTATGTTCAATAAAATACCGGTGGCAATCGTTGAAAATACTGAAAATACTGCCTTTAAAGAAGTAATAAAAGAACTGTCTTCCGGAGAAGATGCTATGTTTGATTCTAAATTTACTGATAGCCAAACCGCACTTGATATGCTGAAAACAAATGATATCATCGGAATAATAAACGTGGACAGCGAGCTTTCCCTTACCGTTTCAAATGACGGCATAAAGCAAACTATTATTAAATCATTTCTTGATCAATATCAAATACGTGAATCAATTATAATGGAAACTGTAAATAACAATCCGCAGAATCTTCAATCCGTAGTCGATGCCATGTCACAGGAAATAAACTGCAACGAAAGTCTTTCCCTATCAAATGGAAATATGGATACATACATTCAATACTTTTACAATCTTATAGCAATGGCTGCATTTTTCGGCTCTATTAGCGGATTATATATTGCTATAAATAATCAGGGAAATCTATCTGCAATTGCTGCTAGAAAATGTATTTCACCAACTAACAAGCTTACCTCCATAACAGCCAGCTTACTTGCAAGTTTTGTCGCTCAGGTTATATGCGTCAGCATAGGAATTTCTTATATATTATTTATACTTAAAGTAGATATGGGCGATAAAATACCTATGGTATATTTATCAGGTGCTGTAGGCAGTCTTACCGGAGTTACAATGGGATTCTTTATAGGTTCATTCGGAAGACTAAATCAAAATGTGAAAATGGCAATTTCAATGTCGGTAACAATGCTGTCATGCTTTTTAAGCGGTCTGATGTTCGGAAATATGAAAGCTGTCATTGAACAGAATGCGCCGATTATCAACAAAATAAATCCGGCAGCTCTCATTTCAGATTTATTCTATTGTTTAAATATTTACGATGATTATAAAAGATATACCGAAAAATTCGTTACGCTTCTGATTTTATCCGTAATATTTACAATCGGAGGATTTTTACTGACAAGGAGGAAGAAATATGCAAGTCTTTAAGGCATTTGCAAAAATTGCCGGAAAAAAGAAATTTTCAGCTCTGTTATATATTGGCATCTTTATGATAATTTCAATTTTAATGGCAAATCAATCTGCCAAAGATAATAATTTCAAAGAAACTAAATTAAGCATATGCATAATAGATATGGATAATACCGCTGCAAGCCAAAAACTTGTTGATTACATAAGCTCCAATCACAATATTCAAGATATTGATACTGACAAAGACACTATTCTGGATTCTCTTTACTATCAGAGTACAGACTACGTTCTTACTATAAAAGAGGGATATTCAGACAAAATTTCTGCCGGAGAAGTTGACGATCTGTTTTCTAATTATAAGGTATCCGGAACATATTCAACTGCACTATTTGAATCTCAGTTGGATCAGTATGTTACAAATCTATCATGTTATATCGCAGGCGGATTCAGTATTGACGACGCTATATCAAAAACAGCACAGACAAGCAACAGTGAAATTAAAGTTAAAACCGAAAATTTTTCTGATTCCGGAAGCTTCAACAGTGAATATATATACTATTATTTTCAGTATTTACCATATATATTTATAGCTATAATGATCTCATGCCTATGCCCTGCTCTTCTGACAATAAATAAAAAGGAAATCAGAAGCAGAACAAACTGTTCACCTGTATCTACTACAAAACAAACCTTTCAGATTACCTTGGGAGCTATCATTTATGCAGTTATCATCTGGCTTATTTTCATGATTGCCGCCTTGATACTCTGCGGTAAAATGCTTTTATGCAGAGAAGGTCTGCTTGCAGTTCTCAACAGCTTAGTATTCATGCTTGTTGTTCTTTCAATGACACTGTTGATATCGGTATTAGCTCCCAGTCCTAAAGCTACTGATATGATTGCAAATACTATTGGTCTTGGAATGAGCTTTCTCTGCGGCGTATTTGTTCCCCAGAAATTCTTGGGAGAAGCGGTCATTAATGTGGCTCATTTCCTCCCCGCATACTGGTTTATCAGAGCAAACAACATGCTTGCCGGTATATCAGATGAATTATTCAGCAGTTCAAAGTATTTCTCATATCTTGGCATAGAATTATTATTTGCAGTTGCAATTTTTTCAGTTGTTCTTCTTGTTGCAAAAACTAAAATCAGATCAAGCAGTAACTAGCGAACAGATGATAAACAGTTCCACTGGCAGAACGATAAAAGTCCGGTTTACACCGGACTTTTTTATATATTAATTTTTATATAGAATATTTAGGGTAAAATAACATTGACAAAAACTGGAATCAATGATATAATTTAATAAATTAATCAGTTTATTAAATAATAAGGGGTATATTGGGATGTATATAATAAAACCATATTTTGATTTTTGTCCAATTCAAAATACAAATTATTTTGTAAATGTCAGGTATAAGTTATGCGACATAAATACATATAAAAAGGATTCAATGGAATGCGTATATCAGGAATTCTACAACCACGTTTGTTCAGAAAGCGATAAATGTCCTATTTTTCAACACGCTGAAGCTTTTGTAAAACATCAGTAATATTGATTTTTTAATTTCATATCTTCCGATAATCAGTTTTTAATTACCAAATAAAAACATTAACAAACTTTATTTATTATATTTGTATAACACTGCATATAGACGTATATGCGCAATGGTGATATAATATTTATAAAAAAATTGTTAATTTTTTATGGTGAAATAGGGGATAGTATGGAATTAAATAAAATAATAAAATCCGCTATATCATCTGCATTAGCTTTTTCAATGCTTGGCAGTATATATAACCTTGACTTGATTTCTGTAAATGCAGCGGTGTCAACGATCAAAGGCGACGCCAACGGAGACGGAGTTTTAAGAGCCAGCGACGCAGCATTTATTGCCAAAACATTGGCTGAAGCATCAATTGCAGGTAAAAAAATAAACCTTGAAGATTACCCCAATGCCGATTTTAATGAGGACGGAAAAATCACCGCAGCAGACGCTGCGTCTATTGCAAAATATCTTGCTAACAAATCTTTAGAAAAATGTGAAATTAAATTTCGTTTCGCTGATAAATCCGAAGGAATTTCTTTAAAAATGGGAAATGAAAATTATCTTAATAACATGTCACAACAGGATTTAAATTACCGAATGCAAAAAAATGATACAACACTTGATGAATACAAGGAATACAGTAAAGCTCAGATATTAGAATTTACAGCTGAACAAAAGAAATTAATTTCAGATGCAATTGCCGAAATACAGAAGCAAATAGACAGCAACAGATATAAACTTCCGCTGAATGAAGAATTAATATTTATTAATACAACTGCTGAAGACGAATTAGGTTCCTACGGATATACGCTGCAAAACCAAATTTATCTTTCAAACACATTAGTATCAAAATCCAATTCAAGTCTTCTAAAAAAGATTATTACTCATGAAATCTTCCATTGCCTTACCCGTTCTAATCCCCAATTTAAAAAGGATATGTATAAAATGATTGGATTTTCAGTTGCAGATGAAGAACCAGATTTTCCTCAAAATATAAAAGAAAATATAATTTCAAATCCTGACGTTAAATATGATTCCTACGCAACGTTTACCATAAACGGTAAAAAACGTAATTGTTATATGGTATGGTATTTAACAAAACCCTTTGAAAAAGAAGGCGATGATTTATTAAGCTGGAGTTCAACAGTTCTTATACCAACAGACAACCTTTCAGAAACTTACTCTATAGATGATGCTTCGGATTTCTGGGAAGTTATCGGTAAAAATACGGAATATGTAACTGCCGCTGAAGAATGCATTGCCGATAATTTTGCATTTGCAATTTTATTTGGCAAAAATGGAATAAAATATAATTCCCCTGAAATAATTGCTAATATTATTGAATATATGAAATAATTTGGATTTTAACTTATATAGGCGCACTGTTGTAATAACAGCGTCTAAATTTTTAACCAATTAAAGTAACTCCTTCTCTTTTTCAGACTCCGTATTTTCTTCCGGTACCCAAGCTTGACCGAAATTTATATCCTTAAATAAAGCTGCCAGTCCTGTTATCTGCTTCAGACGCAAAATTTCGTCTTTATCCATTCCAAGATGCTTGGAAATCCATGCGTCAGACCGACCTAAATCATGAAGCTCCCTTACAATATTTCCCATAAGATCAACATCATGAGTTCCTCTTGCCCTGTTATGACGTACAGTACTTGCCATTCTTTGTGCCAAAGGTTTATTAATTACAGAAACCGGAAGCAATCCTTTTTCCCGATCATAAATATCTTTGTGATCCAACATGACCCGATAACGATGAAAACCGTCCACAATAACATACAAATCATCTTTAGAAGAGTAATAACAAACTACCGGCATAGTATAGCCGTCCTCTTTAATACTGTCATACAGAAGTTCTAGTTCAGGGGGTGCAACAGCATTCGGATTATATGTATTCGGTACGATTTTTTCAATGGGTACAGGTTTTACATCATAAACAGGACTAATAAATTCCAATTATAACGCCTCCAAGCTTTTATATTTTCTTTTGATTCTATCAATACGTTCTCTCTGTTTTTTAGTTTCTGCAAATCCCATAGATTTACAGGCATGATCGTTTTTAAGAATGCATACACACATTCGTTTCCAACTGGGAATTTCCTTTGTTGAAAGAATATCATCAGTATGATCAGGAATTTTTCCAATAAATACTATTCTAGATTTTTTGTCATGCGTATAATTTGATACTCCGTTTCTTTTAATTTTATACCCTTTTTCTGTCAGCTCACGAATAGTTTCTTCAGATAATCCGCCGCCGGTTTCGTGCCAGAACTTTATAGATGTTTTAAATTTTTCAACATAATTCTTTCTAAGACGCTTCGGAAGAGTATTTAAAAGAAATTCGGCATATGATCTCCATGTGTGTCCTTCCGGAAGCTTAATGTTTCTATATGCCATAGCGGTAGTTCTGCCATAAATTGAAGTAAAATTTACTCCCTGAACTCGTCCCAAAAGCTTAACCCAAGTATCCGGTTCCAAAGTACGGTATAAATGCAGACTGTCCTTTGCATAATCATTAAACGGTGATGCAACACGCATCTGTTCAGGTTTAAGACCTGCCTTGTAATACAAATCATAAAGAGGATTATATGAATACCCGAATTTATAATTAGCTGTCCAGATATCATTTACGCTCCAATCGTACAATGGCGAAGCGTTCCAGACGTCCTTAAACATTTTAGAGATCCAACAGGTACCGTTATAACCATATTTTTTATTTAAAAATGCACTGTATCGCCGAATTGATTCAGAAGCTCTGATTCCTAAAAGACAAATTGTCTTTCCCCCTCCATGAATTTCTTTGTACCATCTGCCAAATTGCTTAGCCAGACTTTCCTGATGCATTCTATATTTGTAATAATAAAAAGGGTTATTATTTAAATGAATCACATACGGTTTGTCAGGCATAGGTCTGATCCAAATATTTTCTTTGGTATCGTCCCATGGATACCAGTACATTTCATAGCTGCTAAGCGCAGTTCTTGTCGCCATAGGCAAACAGACCCAATATGGTTCAATAAAATCAAGATTTTTTTCAAATGTTTCCTGAACATAACTTGTTGTAACTGCATACTGTGCTTCAAAATCCTGATGAAATACACCGAGCTTTTTTTTAATATTATGAGATTTCATATAATCAAGAACAAGATTTAAGAGGAGTCCGCTGTCTTTTCCGCCGCTAAAAGATACATATATATTTTCAAATTCCTGAAATATATACTCCATTCTGTTTTGAAATGCTTCATATACATTAATATTCAGATAATTTCTTACCATTTCTATCACCTGCCTTGTATACATTATATCAGATAATACGACAAATTTCAAATTTTTTCCATTTTTTCTCCTAAAAATATAAAAAAATTCCATACGAATTAAAAGAATCCGTATGGAAGTTTACTATTATAAAAATATTATTTAATTATAGAAGTTCCGGTCATTTCAGCAGGCTGTTCCAATCCCATGACTTTAAGCATTGTAGGTGCAATATCTGCCAATACTCCGCCTTCACGGAGTTCACAGTCGTAACCCACAACAATAAACGGAACAGGATTTGTTGTATGAGCGGTAAACGGTGAACCGTCAGCTTCATACATTTTATCAGCATTGCCGTGGTCAGCTGTAATAAATGCTGCACCGCCCTTAGCAAGAACAGCTTCAACTGTTCTGCCGACACATTCGTCAACTGCTTCAACAGCAGCTTTAGCGGCGTCAAATACACCGGTATGACCAACCATGTCGCAATTTGCATAATTTAAAATAATAGCGTCATATTTATCGCTGTTAATGGCTTCAACTACGGAATCAGTAACCTCGTAAGCACTCATTTCCGGCTTCATATCAAATGTTTCTACATCTGGAGACTTAATAAGAATTCTGTCCTCGCCGTCAAATGTTTTTTCTTCGCCGCCGTTAAAGAAAAATGTTACATGAGCATATTTCTGAGTTTCAGCAATTCTAAGCTGCGTCTTGCCCATTTTGCTTACATATTCGCCGAATGTCATTTCAAGCGCTTCCGGAGGGAATGCAACTGAAACATTAGGCATTGTAGCGTCATACTGAGCCATACATACAAAGTTTAACGGGAAAAATCCCTTTTTACGTTCAAATCCGCTGAAACCTTCTTCAACAAAAGCTCTTGTGATTTGTCTTGCACGATCAGGACGGAAATTAAAGAAAATAACGCTGTCGTTCTCCCCTACCATACCGTTTTTATCGCATACAGTCGGCAGCATAAATTCATCAGTAACACCATTTGTATATGAATCTTTTATTGCCTGTACTGGACAACAGCCTTCAACACCTTCGCCCAATACCATTGCATTATAAGCCTTTTCAACTCTGTCCCAAGCATTGTCTCTGTCCATAGCATAGAAACGACCCATAACAGTAGCAACCGAGCCAACTCCGATTTCCTTCATCTTATCGCAAGCCTGCTGCATATATTCAGCAGCAGATGACGGCGGAACGTCACGTCCGTCAAGAAACGCATGAACATAAACTTTTTCAATACCGTTTTTCTTTGCCATTTCAAGCAGACCGTAAAGATGCTCCATATGACTATGAACACCACCCGGTGAAAGAAGTCCCATAAGATGGAGAGAAGAATTTTTTTCCTTACAGTTTTCCATAGCTGACTTCAATGCAGGATTTTCAAAGAAATCCCCGTCTTGAATTGATTTAGAAATCTTAACCAACATCTGATAAACTATTCTTCCGGCACCGATGTTTGTATGACCTACTTCAGAGTTGCCCATCTGACCGTCCGGCAGACCAACATCTAGTCCACTGGCGCCGATAAGAGTATGGGGTCCTTGCATATACTTGTCAAGATTCGGTGTATTTGCAGCAGTAATGGCATTGCCGTAATCACTGGCATTGTAACCAAAACCGTCCATAATAATTAATGCAACAGGCTTTTTAGTCATGTAAAATCAATTCCTTTCAAATTTATACACCATAGTGTATAATATTTTTCTGTTCAGCGATTGCTCTGTCAATAAGCGAAATCATCTGATTATATACATGATTATTCTCTTCAATAAATACAGTTCTGAACTGGCTAAGTGATTCAACTGGTATAATTGTCACTCCGTAATAACAAAGAGTTTTACACTTTTCATTCAAACACGGATTAATCATTTTTATACCATAAAGTTTTTCTCCAAGAGGCAAAATATAATCATCATCAATTGAAATACAATTATATTTTTCAGGTTGGTATTTTGAATATTTTTTAATCCGACTGGAAAAATGTTCAATTATTCCAAATTCATGAGTACAGGGCATACTTCTCTCCTTATATATTAGAAAGTATTCACATAAACCATGGACGTATGTTCCAAATGAAAACCTGATTGCCATTATTAAAGTATTCATCATGATCTACAACTTTTTCAATAACATATCCAAGTCCTGTATAAATAACCGAACCTCCATCGTCAACACCAGTTTCCATACAGAAAATCGGTTCATTTTCATGCTTCATGAGAGAAAAATCAATAATGAAAAATGAAATCCAGACAATCAGACCAATTAGTCCAATTGTCTTTAGGATTCCGATTTTTGTGTTTTTATTATCAGCCTTCAACAGCAGCCTGAACAATAGTATTGAAATCAGCTGCCTTAAGTGAAGCTCCTCCGATAAGACCGCCGTCAACGTTAGGCTTAGAAAGAAGTTCAGCGGCATTGCCTGCGTTCATTGAACCGCCGTACTGAATTGTAACTGCATCAGCAGTTGCCTTATCATAAATCTTTGCAAGAGTCGCACGGATAAATCCGCAAACCTCTTCTGCCTGATCAGCTGTAGCAGTCTTGCCTGTACCGATAGCCCATACTGGTTCGTAAGCGATAACAGTTTTCTTAACGTCCTCAGCAGTAACATCATAAAGATCAAGCTTGATCTGACGTGCAATAACTTCTTCTGTAATATTGCATTCACGTTCCCAGAGAAGCTCGCCTACGCAAACGATCGGCTTAAGACCTGCTGCAAGAGCTGCCTTTGTTCTCTTGTTTACTGTTTCATCTGTTTCGCCGAAATACTGTCTTCTTTCAGAGTGACCTATTACAACATATTCAACACCAAGTTCAACCAGCATATCAGCTGAAATTTCGCCAGTAAATGCACCGCTTTTTTCAAAGTGGACATTTTCTGCGCCGATTTTAACATTTGAACCTGCTGTTGTATTGATAGCTGTTTCAAGGTTTGTGAAAGGTACGCATGCGATTACTTCAACCTTACCGTCAGCATTTGCAACCAGTGGCTTAATAGCTTCAAGAAGCTCCTTAGCTTCCGGTCTTGTTTTATTCATTTTCCAGTTACCGGCAATAATTGCCTTTCTTAGTGACTTGTTCATTACTTAACTCCTTATTATTTAAAAGTTTATTTTTACAGTAAAGAGAACAAGGAAAGCCTTGTTCTCCAATTTAAATCTTATTTATCAGCAATAACGTCAACGCCTGGAAGTACCTTACCTTCGAGGTATTCAAGTGAAGCGCCGCCGCCTGTTGAAATATGGCTCATCTTGTCTGCAAAACCAAGCTGCATAACTGCCGCTGCGGAGTCACCACCGCCGATAATTGTTGTAGCGTCTGTTTCAGCAAGAGCCTTAGCTACAGCGATTGTACCCTTAGCAAGTACAGGGTTTTCAAATACGCCCATAGGACCGTTCCATACAACTGTTTTAGCTGTCTTTGCAGCTTCAGCGAACAGTTCCTGAGTTTTAGGACCAATATCAAGTCCCATTTTGTCAGCAGGAATCTTGTCAGAATCTACATATTCTACTGAAATTTCAGCGTCAATCGGATCAGGGAATGAAGCTGTAACAGCTGTATCAACAGGAAGAAGAAGCTTCTTGCCTAAACTATCAGCCTTTGCCATCATTTCCTTACAGTAGTCAACCTTTTCCATATCAACCAGTGAGCTGCCTACTTCATAGCCCTTAGCCTTTAAAAATGTGTAAGCCATACCGCCGCCGATAATAAGTGTATCGCACTTTTCAAGCAGATTTGAAATTACATTGAGCTTATCAGCAACCTTAGCGCCGCCGAGAATTGCAACGAAAGGTCTTTCAGGAACTTCAACCGCATTGCCTAGGTATTTGATTTCCTTCTGCATAAGGTAACCAACAGCTGTTTCCTTAACAAACTTTGTAACGCCTGCTGTTGAAGCGTGAGCTCTGTGAGCTGAACCAAAAGCGTCCATTACAAATACTTCGCCGTCAACTAAGTCAGCAAGTTCCTTAGCAAGGTTTTCGCCGTTCTTAGTTTCGTCTGCACCTCTGAATCTTGTATTTTCAAGAACAACGATCTCGCCGTCCTTCATTTCAGCAACAGCCTTCTTAGCATTATCGCCTACAACTGTATCGTCCTTAGCGAAAATTACATTTGTATCAACAAGTTCTGCAAGACGCTTTGCAGCCGGAGCCAATGAGAATTTATCTTCCGGACCGTTCTTAGGCTTGCCCAGATGTGAACAAAGAACAACCTTTCCGCCGTCGGCAATAAGCTTTTTAATTGTAGGCAGAGCTGCCTGAATTCTGTTATCGTTTGTGATAACACCGTCCTTGAGAGGAACGTTAAAATCAACTCTTACGAGAACCTTTTTACCTTTTACGTTAATGTCGTCAACTGAAACCTTGTTTAAACCTGCCATGTTAAATAAACATCCTTTCATTTAATACAAAATAATGCTGTTATTATTTTAACAACCATTATTTTTATTTTACACTATTTTCCGGTAATTTGCAATAGTTTTTTTGAAAACATATATTTTTTTACTTGTGACCGCCCTTGATTACAAATCCTACCACATTATGTCCTGCATTACATGCTATAGCAGCGCCGATTTCAACCATATATTCCGGAGGATAGCCGAACTTTTCCGTCATTGCCTGTTCCAGAATCTTAGGAAGAGTTTTATCGCTTCCGCTCACTATAAGATAAGGCGTTTGAGGGGTCATATACTGTTCTGCGTCTGCCAGAAGCTTCGGTATGATATTTTTTTCACCTCTGATTTTTTCAACAACAGTTGATACTCCCCCAACAATTTTTATAAGAGGACGCAGTCCCAGAAGTTCTCCTGCAAAAGCCGCCGCTGTTACACGTCCGGATCTTTTTACATATTTCAGCGTCATAGGAACAAAGTGAACCTCTGCCCTATCCAGCCACTCATGAAGATAATCAATAATCTCATCCGACGTAGCGCCTTTCTGCGCTTTAAGCGCTGCCTGCATTACAGGATAACCGTACACGCCCGTATAATTCTTAGAGTCTACAACATGTATCCTCATTTTCGGACCATCTTTGCTCAGTACCTCTTCCTTGAATGTCTGAGCTGCAGAAAGTGCATTATTATATGTTGCAGAACCGGTTGATGAAATTGTAACATGTATTACATCGGTCCAACCCTCGCTGTAAAGCTCCTTATACACTTCAAGGATCTCATACGCCGTAAGCTGTGAGGTTGTAGGCATTTCCTTTGCATTATCCATCATTTTATAAAATTCCGCATTGGAAAAATCTTGTCTCTCCCTATAAGATACGCCATCCACTGTGACCGGAAAACACATAATTTTTATCCCCAGTCTTTTTTCTTCTTCCTTTGGAATATCGCAGGTAGAATCAGTCAAAATTTTAATTTTCTGCATTATTCAGCCTTCTTTCTGCCATCTATATTTTGTCAGCTGACCTTCTCTTGACAAATCGGGAAAATCCCATTGCCTTAAAACTTCATAAACTGCAATTGCAGCCGAATTTGAAAGGTTCAGACTCCTTAAATCACTGCGCATTGGTATTCTTACACATCTTTCCGGATTTTCATAAAGCAGGTCTTCGTTCAGTCCTTTATCTTCACGTCCAAAAATCAGATACGCATCGTCAGGATAATCAACATCACTGTATACATGCTTTCCTTTTGTGGTAAAGTAATAATACTCTCCTTCATTTTGTTCAAAAAAGTCCTTTAAATTTTCATAGTAATATATATCCAGTTTATCCCAGTAGTCCAGACCGGCTCTTTTAAGATGTTTATCAGTAATTTCAAATCCAAAAGGTTTTATAAGATGAAGCTTTGCGCCTGTTACGGCACAGGTTCTCGAAATGTTACCGGTATTCTGAGGAATCTGCGGTTCCACAAGTACAATATTTAGATTTTTCATTTTATGCTCCGTTCATTTATAAATAGCCTATAAATTTTATTATACCAAAAAAGCACATTAATTTCAATATTTATAAATATATTTTTTATGAAAAAACGGACGCTTTTAACGTCCGCTATTTTTATTTTTTAATGCTTTGTTCTGCAAGATATTTTGCAATTGCTGCTGCATCAGCAGCCGTTATTTTCCCGTCCTCATTAAAATCGGCATTGGGGTAATCTTCAAGGTTTATTTTTTTACCTGCAATTGATGCTTCAGCCAATGTTTTGGCAATAAATGCCGCATCGCTTGCACGCAGTTTACCGTCTCCGTTGGCGTCCCCTTTTACCGGTTTTATAGGAACTACAGGCAGTTCGTTTACTGACGTAACAGTAGTTGTTGTTTTTGTTTCTGTATATGTTGTAACTGTCGGAGTCGTTTCCGCAAAATTACCTGTTACTGTAAAACCTCCTCCGAACACTTCATAAATCTCGCTATAATAATTCCCAATTATATTATATTTTATATTATATTCTCCGTCAGTAAGATTTTTATCAACTGAATAAGTTATAAAAGCTTTTGTATCAGTCATGGTAAATTCTGAGGTTGAATTATTGTTTACTGTTTTAAGCGGATTTCCCAAATTATCAACAACCTTTTCACAAGTAACCCCCTCTGGTAACGACACGACTACCGTTGCGCTGTTGTTAATTGAATCCAGTTCCAGCGGAACGACAACTTTTTCTCCGCACTTTACAGTAACATTACCTACCTTCGCTTCTTTATAAATAGCTTTAGATCCCAACAGTATATAAGTATTCGAAACGCTTTTCGAAATTGATGTAATCAATTCCGGCAAAACAGCTTCAGTCAGATTGCTTTCCTTAGCATTTGATTTTTCTTCTGCCGACACGCTTATCAGCTGAACCGAAAACAAGCTGTACAGAATCAGTACAACAGACAATAAGACATTTAAAAATCTTTTTCCAATATTCACCAAAATCCTCCATATTTTTTATTACAGTAATATTATACTATATTATTTATTTTATGTCAATCCATATATTGTTTCGTAAAGTATTTGGAAAAAATTGGTTAAATATATATTGAATTTTACTGTAATACAAGCAAATAATAATTTTGCAAATTAATCTAAGGAGTGAAAATAAAAATGGAAATCAAACCAATGATAAAGGGCGCTGCTGTTGGAATGATGGCAGGTACGGCATTTTATATGGTTGCTAAGTCGCCTGACAGAAAAAAGAAAATGCTAAAAAAAAGTACAGGTAAAGCTATAAAAGCTTTTGGTAGTGCAGTAGACTGCTTTTCGTCAATGATCGGATAAAAATCAGTTTATAAATTTCAGGAGGACGGCGTGGGTAAATTTTATTTTTACATTCTAGGTATCATTACCGGTCTGGCTAACGGTCTGTTCGGATCAGGAGGAGGAATTATTGCAGTTCCTATGCTGAAAAAATCCGGACTCAGTACAAAGGAAGCCCACGCCACTTCTATTGCGCTTACCCTTCCGCTAAGTATTGTCAGCAGTATCTTTTATTACAATATCATCAAGGATATTTTTACAGATACTCTGATAGTTATTGCTGTCGGTCTTGCAGGATCGTTGCTCGGCGGATTTTTTATGAAAAAAATACCGTCTAAATATCTAAAAAAGGCTTTCGGCGTAATATTAATAATTTCGGGAGTAAGATTACTTTGCAAATGAATATATTATTTTATATTTCGGCTTTTTTAACAGGAATTCTTGCGTCTATGGGACTAGGCGGCGGAATGATACTTATCCTTTACATGACGCTCATTGCGGGTATGGAACAACTGACTGCTCAGGGAGTAAATTTGCTTTTTTTCATTCCCATAGCGGCAGCGGCACTTATTATTCATACTAAAAATAAGCTGGTAAAATGGAAAAAAATAGTTCCGGCAATTATCTGCGGCGTTTTGAGCGCAGTTGCCGGAACCTACATTGCCAAAAGCATCGGCAATGATTATCTAACTAAAATATTTGCAGTTTTTGTGCTGATAACAGGCGTTAAAGAATTATTCTCTAAAACTGAAAAGTCAGAAAAATAAAACTAAAGTTCATTAATACTTTTACCGCTGTTTTTACGGTATCCCATATAGCTTTCAAGAATAATTGTCGCCGCAACAGCGTCAACCACAGCCTTGCGTTTTTTCCCTCTTGTATTTGTTACGTTCAGGTAATTGTGTGCCGAAACGGTAGTATTTCTTTCATCCCAAAGTTCAACGGGTTTTCCGGTTAGCTCCTTAAGCTTTTCAGCAAAAAGCTGACATTTTTCGGCACGGTCGCCAAGCGTATTATTCATATTTTTAGGATATCCCACTACTATAATATCAGCTTTATTTTCAACCGCCGTCCGAGCGGTTTTTTTTATGCACTCTTCAAAGTCTCTTTCATTTATAACACAAACAGGAGATGCAAGCATTTCTGATTTGTCACAGCATGCAATACCTGTTCGGGAATCTCCAAAATCAACAGCCATAATTTTCATCTTATATCTCCTACCACGGCTGAACTGAACCGATTATTTCATTAACAGACTTAATATTATTACTGTCAAGGTAATCGTTTATACCGTCTATAATCTTAATAGGAGCATAAGGATCAGTGAAAATAGCAGCTCCTACCTGTACTGCGCTGGCACCTGCCATCATCATTTCAACAGCGTCATTGCCGCTTGAAATACCGCCCATGCCAATAATCGGAATATTAACAGCATTAGCTGTCTGCCAAACCATTCTTACAGCAATTGGCAGTATTGCCGGACCGGACATTCCTCCCATATTGTTTTTTAGTATCGGTCTTTTTGTATTAATATCAATCCTCATTCCCAGAACTGTATTTATCAGTGAAAGAGCGTCTGCTCCCTCGGCTTCAACAGATTTTGCAATTTCTGCAATACTTGTAACATTTGGTGACAGCTTGACAACAAGAGGTTTTTTAGTTGCCTGTCTTACTCGCTTAGTAATACCGGCAGCTCCATCGCATGTCGCTCCAAAAGCCATTCCTCCCTGCTTAACGTTAGGACAAGAAATATTAAGCTCTATCATGTGAACGTCTGTTTCATCAAGTTTTCTTGCAATTTCTACGCACTCATCCGCTGTAGAACCCGCAATATTTGCAAGTATAACTGTATCTTTTGTCATAAGATTAGGAAGTTCTTCCGAAATAAATTTATCAATGCCGGGATTCTGCAAACCCACAGAATTGAGCATACCCGATGGAGTTTCAGCAATTCTCGGAGAAAGATTACCGTTACGCTTTGTTATAGTAGTGCCCTTTGTTGCAATGCCGCCCAGTTTTGAGAGCGGAAAAAGCTCCTCATATTCACGACCGTAACCAAAAACTCCCGATGCAGGAATTACCGGATTTTTAAATTCCACTCCGGCTATTTTAACAGATAAATCAGCCATTACCAGATTACCTCCTTTGCATTAAATACAGGACCGTTTTTACATACATGTGCAAAATGCTCCTCACCGTCTTTTTTGGTTTTACATGCACATACCAGACATGCACCGATTCCGCAGCCCATTCTTTCTTCAAGTGAAACTTCACAGTAAACATTTGTTTGGTCTGCAAGTGAGGCAATATTTTTCAGCATAGGCATAGGACCGCATGCATAAACTGCGTCAATACTTCCCTGTTCAAGAAGTTCTTTAAGAGGTTCTGTAACAAAACCCTTTCTGCCTGTAGTTCCGTCATCAGTGCATAAAATAGTTTCAGCACCTGTCTTTTTGAAATCTTCCTGCAAAATTACAGCTTCCGCACTTCTGAAACCTGAAATTACTGTAGCTTTTTCTCCGTAAATTTTCGCCAAAGGCAGCATAGGAGGAGTACCGATTCCTCCGCCAACAAGCACAACCTTTTTGAAAGACTCGTCTACTGTAAAACCGTGACCAAGAGGTGCAAGCATATCAATAAGACTGCCCTCATTTATTTCAGCAATCTGCTTAGTACCGTCCCCTTTTACAATAAATACTATTCTCAGTGTTCCTTTTTCTTTATCAATATCACAAATCGAAATGGGACGTCTTAAAGTACAGCCCTCCGGCAGAATGTGAACAAACTGTCCGGGAACAGCGACCTGTGCGATTTCAGGGCAAAGGATAACAATACTGAAAATATCCTTTGCCAACGCTTTTTTTTCTAAAACCTGATATTTTCCCTGTGTGTACTTCATATATCTTTCCTTTCATAATAAATTTACATCTTCGGCATAGGCGCATTATAACAACCCAGCTTATGAAAATTATACCATTCAATAATTTTATTTTCTTCTGCGATTTTTAAAGTCAGCATTACTTCTCTTGCAAATTCCAGCGCTGCCGTACCGTTTGCAGTAACAATATTCTTATCGCTTACCGCCTGTTTTTTAATGTACTTTTCTTCTCCTGTATATGCACTGCCTGCCCATTGTTTCAAATCATTCAAGTCATTACTGGTATGATTGACATTGTTTAACACTCCAACAGTTCCTAAAAATGCAGAAGCGTCACAAATACCTGCTAAAATTTTTCCGTTTTCAACGCATTTTTCTACTAACATTTTAACTTGCTGTGCATTTTCATTTCTCCATGTCATTCCGCCAATCAGAATTAAAGCCTCATAGTCTTCGGTAACAGAATGAATATCATAATCAGGTACTGTATGAAAACCGCCTATAGACGTAACAATATCCTTTGTCAATGACACTGTTTTGACTACAAATTTACCTTGTCCTAGCATATATATCGCCGATGACAGATAAGCAGCTTCCCAATCGGCATATTGCTCCAGTATAACAAACATAATTTTTTTCATGAAACTTTGCTCCTTTAACAAATTTAATCAATATGTATTTTGTATATCTTTTTTGGTGTTTATTTTCTGCAAAATTAAATTCAACGCTTTCCTGTTTTGATAAATTCTATTAGTTCTTCCAAATCTGTAAAATTATCATAATCTCCTGTAATCCCTTCACGATGATACACTATCCCCATTTTCTCATTAGATTCAAGGCAATCCAACAAATATTCTTCACCATATCTTTTAATGAACAGTGTAAATGCGTATGGTTTAATTTTTTTCAACAATCCTCTTTTACAGTCCTCATTGCATTCATAACAATGACTTATTTCCTTTTCAATTGAACATTTCCTGTTTTCACACCATTCTTTGTCAGGACATTCTCCCGAATTACAGCCTGTACAATGAGTATTCTCTGCACACAAACAACAAGCAAGTCCGCATCTTGCTATACCAAGTTCTCTTTTCAAAACAATTCACCTCATTGAATCAGATATAAAGAAAATTATCCTTTTACTTTTGAATACATTTTCATATCAATAACTTTTCCGTTTTTAACTGCATTCTTTCTTAAAATACCTTCGCATATAAAACCATTTTTTTCAAGAACCTTACATGAACCAATATTGTATGAAAAAGGTTCAGCATAAATTCTGATAATATCAGTATTTTCAAAAATATAATTACATATCTGAGCAACTGCTTCGGTCATAATTCCTTTTCCCCAGTACGATTCTGCAATATAGTAACCAAGCTCAGCCGTCCTGAAATGAATATTACTTCCCCTAAAAGCACCTACAGTACCTATCACTTTATTATCTGCACAAACAGCAAAAACATAAGTACTGTTTTTATCCGAATCAAGTATAAAACTGATATAATCCTCGGCATCTTTTACAGTATAGGGATAAGAAATACCGTCTCTGAGATTATCAAGTATTTTCTTGTTATTCAAAGCCTTTGACAGCTCTGCTGCATATTCCATGCAAAACGGTTTTATTTCAATTTTCATTTATTACTCCTTAGTTTGTATTTTCTTTTTAACTTTTTTCTCCGGCAGTTCATCATACATAGCTTCAAATAATTTCTTTAAAAATTCCTTGTCATCCAGATTGTCAACCAACAGCATTTCCTTTGCACCCTTATACGGTATTTCATAGGTTACTGTAGGCATAACTGATTTTGCAGATTCCGTAGGCTTGATCAATAATCTGTTATCATAAATTCCGCCTGCAATTTTTCCACGATAATAGATTATATATTCACCCATCATGGCACGATGTGAAATTTCTTCTAATTCGGATAACTGTTCCAATACAAAATTTAAGTATTCCTTGCTTGTAGACATATAAACCTCCTTAAACAATTTATTACTTCTTCACCGAAAAAACATAATGCAGCATGTCCATACCATTATAATGCTTGACAAATTCATCTTTAATTGTCATACCATTTTTCTTAGCTACATTTTGAGAAGTAATATTATTATCACGTATAATCGAATAAACTTCGTCAATATTCAAAACATTAAATGCATATTCCTTACATGCGACTGCTGTTTCCGCTGCATACCCTTGATGCCAAAAAGCCTTTTGAAAAAGATAACCTATTTCAGGAACTTTTTTATTTTTATATTCCTGCATTGTAATTCCACACTGACCAATAATTTCATCAGTATCCTTTAAAATCACAGCCCAAAGTCCAAATCCGTCTTCATTATACCTTTTGAGCTGTTTATCAAGCCATTCCTGCACTTCTTCACAACTAAACGCATGTTCATATGCATACATAACTTCTTTATCCTGTAGAATTTTACAAAGTGCATTGAAATCGGATTGCTCAATTTTCCTCAAATAAGTTCTTTCAGTTTCCAATATCATTATACAACTCCCATAATTTGCACCTTTTAAGTATACTTTTACATGTTCTAATTAAACTTTCAGGCGGAATAAAATTCCGCCCTAAAGTTTATATTTTTGTAATATCAATCATTTCAACATCGTCGATAGATCTGTTTGTCATAAGTACGTTTGCAAGAGCCTTGGCAGTATCAATAGCAGTCAGACTGCAAATCGAACGCTCTACAGATTTACGGCGCATTTTAACACTATCTCTAGCCGGAAGTCTTCCCTTTTCAGATGTAGAAATTACATAGTGAATCTTTCCGCTTTCAAGAAGTGAAAGTACGTTAGGTTCTGTATCTTCAGATATCTTATTTACAAGATTTGTAGCGATCATATTCTTATTAAGTGTGCTTGCCGTACCGCTTGTACCGTAAAGTTCAAAGCCCATCTGAGCAAACTTGTCCGCAACGGCAATAATTTCCTGCTTGTCCGTATCTCTTACTGAAATCAGCACACCGCCCTCTTTCTTGAGGTCATATCCGGCAGCAACAAGACCTTTCAGCAATGCGTCCTCAAATGTTTCCGCAATGCCCAAACATTCGCCTGTAGATTTCATCTCAGGACCAAGCATAGTATCAACGTCCTGTAGCTTTTCAAATGAGAATACCGGAACCTTAACAGCAACATACTTGCTCTTTTTATAAAGTCCGCTTTCGTAACCTTGTTCCTTAAGACTTGATCCCAGCATAATTTTAGTTGCGATATCCACCATAGGAATACCTGTAACCTTACTGATATACGGTACTGTTCTTGAGGAACGCGGATTAACTTCAATTACATATACTTCATTATTATAAACAACATACTGAATATTTACAAGACCGATTACTTTCAGTTCAAAAGCAAGCTTCTTTGTATAGTCAATTATGGTATCTACAATTTCCGGAGATAATGTCTGGGCAGGGTATACTGAAATTGAGTCACCCGAATGAACTCCGGCACGCTCAATATGCTCCATAATTCCCGGAATCAAGAAATCAGTGCCATCACAAATAGCGTCAACTTCAACTTCCTTGCCCATCATATATTTATCAATAAGAACAGGATTTTCAATCATGGTTCTTGTGATAATTCCCATATACTCAACTACATCTTTTTCAGAATGAGCAATGATCATATTCTGTCCGCCGAGAACGTATGAAGGACGGAGCAGTACAGGATATCCAAGCTTTTCTGCAACTTCGACAGCTTCCTCTGTCGTCATGACAGTATATCCTGCCGGACGAGGAATTTCGCACTTTTCAAGTAATTCGTCAAATCTTTCTCTGTCTTCTGCTGCGTCAATACTATCAGCTGAAGTACCGAGTATATTTACACCCATATCCGCAAGATGACGGGTAAGCTTGATAGCCGTCTGACCGCCGAACTGTACAACAACGCCGTAAGGCTGTTCAGTTTCAATAATGGATTCAACGTCCTCTTTTGTAAGCGGATCAAAATACAGTCTGTCTCCGGTATCGAAGTCAGTGGAAACTGTTTCCGGATTGTTGTTGCAGATTACCGCTTCATACCCCTCTTCTTTCAAGGACCATACGCAATGAACGGAACAGTAGTCAAATTCGATACCCTGACCGATTCTGATAGGACCTGAACCGAAAACAATAACCTTTTTCTTTCCAGTATCAGTTCTTTCAATAAACTGCTTTGCTTCATTTTCTTCATCAAAGGTTGAATAGAAGTAAGGTGTTTCAGCCTTAAATTCGCCTGCGCATGTGTCAACCATTTTATAAACGGCTCTCTTTCTTAGAGGACATTTCTGCCCTGACATGCGTTCAATTGTACTGTCAAGATATCCGAACTTCTTAGCAAAAAGATACTTTTCTTCAGTAAGCTCACCATCTGCAAGCCATCTTTCCAGTTCCACCAGATTTTTAAGCTTGTCCAGGAACCATTCGTCAATAAGAGTGATTTCATGCAGCTTTTCAATAGAAACGTCACGCTTTAACAGCTCGTAAACCTGAAATGCTCTTTCATCATCAGCATGAGGGATTTTCTCAAGAAGCTCTTCAGTTGAATAGTCGGCAAACTTCTTCATATTCATTGAATCAACACCAAGCTCAGTTGAACGTACTGCTTTCATCATTGCCTGTTCAAAGCTTGTACCGATTGCCATAACCTCGCCTGTTGCTTTCATCTGAGTACCCAAAGTACGCTTTGCATAAACAAACTTGTCAAATGCCCATTTAGGGAATTTTACTACAACATAGTCAAGCGCTGGTTCAAAGCATGCGTATGTTTTTCCGGTAACCTGATTGATTATTTCATCAAGAGTATAGCCGATAGCAATTCTTGTAGCAACCTTTGCGATCGGATAGCCTGTAGCCTTTGAAGCAAGTGCAGAAGAACGTGAAACTCTCGGATTTACTTCTATAACCGCATATTCCATTGATTCAGGATGCAGTGCAAACTGGCAGTTACAACCGCCCTCAACTTTAAGTTCTGAAATAATATTCAGAGACGCTGTTCTAAGCATCTGATATTCTCTGTCGGAAAGAGTAACGGCAGGCGCAATAACGATACTGTCACCCGTATGCACGCCTACAGGGTCAAAGTTTTCCATAGAGCATACTGTAATAACATTTCCCTTACTGTCTCTGATTACCTCAAACTCAATTTCTTTCCAGCCGCTGATACATTTTTCAATAAGTACCTGAGTGATAGGTGAAAGTCTCAGACCGTTTTTGGAAATATCTCTCAGCTGTTCTTCATTTTCGGCAATACCGCCGCCTGTACCGCCAAGTGTAAACGCAGGACGGACTATTACAGGATAACCGATAACTTTTGCAAAGTCAACGGCATCTTCAATAGTTTCAACAACCTTTGAAGGAATACATGGTTCGCCGATTTTTTCCATTGTATCCTTAAAAGCCTGTCTATCCTCAGCCTTGTGAATTGTCAGAGGATCAGCACCCAAAAGCTTAACATTGTGAGCATCAAGAAATCCTTCTTCTGCAAGCTGCATGGAAAGAGTAAGACCGGTCTGTCCGCCCAATGTAGATAAAACGCTGTCAGGTTTTTCAATTTCAATAATTCTTTTTACTACGTCAAGAGTCAGCGGTTCAATATATATCTTATCCGCCATAGCCTTGTCTGTCATAATTGTAGCAGGATTTGAGTTTATAAGTACAACCTCAAGTCCTTCCTGTTTCAATGCACGGCATGCCTGAGTGCCTGCATAGTCAAATTCGGCAGCCTGTCCGATAACAATCGGGCCGGAACCTATTACAAGTACTTTTTTAATATCCTGTCTTAAAGGCATATCAGTGCATCTCCTTTTTAATCATTTCAATAAATTCATCAAATAAGTAAGCCGTGTCCTGCGGACCGCCGTGAGCTTCCGGATGGAACTGAACTGTAAAAGCATTGATGTTTTTATACCTCATGCCCTCGCATGTCCCGTCGTTTGCATTAATATGTGAAACTTCTCCGATTTCAGGATCCATACTTTCGCCTACTACAGCATAACCATGGTTTTGACTGGTTACAAAAGTTTTTCCCAGAGCCTTGTCGATAACCGGCTGATTTGCACCTCTGTGACCGTATTTCAGCTTTTGTGTTGTTGCTCCATGAGCCAAAGCCATAAGCTGATGTCCCAGACAAATTCCAAAAATCGGAATACCAAGCTGAGCGATTTCTCTGATGTTTTTTATTACCTCAGTGTTTTCAGACGGATCTCCGGGACCATTTGAAAACATTATACCATCCGGAGCAATTTCCTTGATTTGCTCTGCGGTAGTATTAGCCGGTACAACAATAACCTCGCAGCCACGATTTACAAGTTCATTTCTTATGTTTCTCTTGTAACCGAAATCAAAAAGTGCCACTTTGTATTTATGATCTTCACTTCCGTAAGTTCTTGTTTCAGGATTTGTAACGCTTTTTACAGCATCAGTAATTTTATATTCATTTATCTGTTTTAAAAGCTCGTCTTTTTTCTCATATACATTTTCAGTTGTAATAACACCGTTCATAACACCTGCTTCACGAATAATTCTTGTAAGACAGCGTGTATCAATAGAATGAATACCAATAATATTCTGTTCCTTAAGAAATGTATCTATATTACCCTGACAGCGGAAGTTAGACGGAGTATTACACCATTCCCTTACAATATAGCCGCTGACATAAGATCTTGCCGACTCATAATCTCCGTCGTTAACACCGTAATTTCCTATAAGCGGAAATGTCTGCGTAACGATCTGACCGTAATAGCTGGGATCGGTAAGCGTTTCCTGATATCCGGTAAGACTAGTCGTAAAAACGACCTCACCGATAACAGTACCCTCTGCACCGAAGCTGCGGCCTTCAAAAACAGTACCGTCCGCTAAAAGCAGATAAGCCTTTTGACTTTGATTAAATATGGACATCTAATCATTCCTTTCACCGATAAAATTTATTTATATCCATTATTTCAGATTTATATAAGAAGTAATATCCTCTCTCATTCTGATCGCTTCTCTTCTCGCAGCCTTTGCAAAATCCTGTTCCGAACAGTTTTCTTCATTTTTATATGCACACATAACTGCTCTTGAAGAATTTACAATTGCTCCCAGACCGTTTTCATCAAATGCACCTGCTATTCCCTGAGCACCGCCGCCCTGAGCGCCGTAACCAGGTACCAGAAACATTGTATGAGGAAGCCTTTTTCGCAGTTCGGAAAGCTGTTCCGGATAAGTAGCACCCACAACTGCACCGACTGAGGAATAGCCGTATTCACCTATTTGTTCGCTTCCCCACTTCTCGCACATATCGCCCATAACAGCATAAACTGGAATACCGTCAATAAGCTTGTCCTGAAGCTCACCGCTGGACTTATTAGAAGTCTTTACAAGAACAAATATGCCCCTGTCTTTTTCTTTGCAAACCTCCAACAAAGGATTAATACCGTCCGAACCAAGATATCCGTTAACTGTCAGTGCATCCGCACCGAAAGGTTCACATTCTGTGTCACTTATTTTCACACTGCCCAGATGAGCGGCAGTATAAGCCTCCATAGTAGCACCGATATCATTTCGCTTGCCGTCTGTTATAACAAACATACCCTTCAGCTTTGCATAACGGATTGTTTTTTCAAGTGTTTTTATTCCATAGTGACCGTACATTTCATAGTAAGCCGCCTGCGGCTTAATTGCCGGAACAATATCACATATCTCATCAATGATTTTCTGATTAAATTTAAATATAGCCTTGGCCGCAGCTTTAAGGGTAAACCCGTCCTCTTCAAAATACTTATTTTTAATATATTCAGGAACATAGTCAAGCTTAGGATCAAGTCCTACAACAGTAGGATTTTTTGTCTCAATTATTTTTGCTATCAGTCTGTCAAATGACATTTGCAGTACTCCTTTATATTTTATTTTTCAAAATATTTAATTTCTCCGTTTGAAATAGTACCAACCGGCTTACCTTTTAGCGTCATACCTTTAAATGCAGTATTTCTTCCCTTTGATTTAAATTTTTCGGGATCAACAGTCCATTCCTTGTCCAGATCAGCAAGGACAATATTTGCCTTTGCTCCGACTGTTATTGTTTCAATGGGCAGTCCAAGAATTTTACGAGGTTTTACCGACATTAAACCGATCAGCTTTTCAAGATTGATTTTTCCCGTATGATAAAGACCCGTAAGTGTTGCCGCAAGAGAAGTTTCAAGTCCCACAATACCATTTGGAGCTTTAAGAAAATCAGATTTTTCTTCCGGAGAATGAGGAGCGTGGTCCGTTACAATACAGTCGATCGTACCGTCACATATACCCTCTATAATCGCCAGTCTGTCCTCTTCCTCACGAAGCGGAGGATTCATTCTGTAATCAGCGTCCCTTGAAAGAAGTTTTTCATCGGTCAGCATAACATAATGAGGACAGGTTTCACATGTAACCTTAATTCCCTGTTTCTTAGCATTTCTGATAATATCAACACTGCCTTTGGTACTTACATGAGCAATGTGAATTCTGCACCCTGTACTTGCTGCCGTCATGATTTCCCTTGCGGTAATTGAATCTTCAGAACTTCTATCCATTCCTTCGACTCCCAGTGCCTCGGAAATTTTACCTTTATTGATAATTCCCTTACCTATAATCTTCAGATCTTCACAATGGGATATTGTAAGCAATCCGGCGTCTTCTGCGGCTATCATGCCGTTTCGAAGCATTGTCTGACTTTCAACCGGACGACCGTCATCAGAAACTGCAACTGCTCCCGCCGCTTTCAGCATTTTATAATCGCAAAGCTCTTCGCCTTTAAGTCCGGCAGTGATACATCCCACCGGATAAACGCTCACTCCGGAATTTTTCGATTTATTAATAATATAGTCTACCGTCTGCGCACTGTCAACAACAGGCTTTGTATTAGGCATACAAGCCACTCCTGTAAAACCTCCGGCAAGAGCAGCATTACAGCCTGTTACAATATCCTCTTTATAAGTCAGTCCCGGATCTCTGAAGTGAACATGCATATCAAAAAGCGCCGGCATTGCTGTCAGACCGCTGCAATCAATTTCCTTATCACAATCACAGAAAATACTTTCACCAATTTTACGTATGATTCCATCTGAGATAAAAATATCGCAGACTTTATCTGTTCCTATATCAACAGCATGTACATTTTTAAGAAGCAGCGAACTCATTTTATATCTCCTTCCTGTACGGAAAATATCACGACACAGTCAGAACCGTCGATTTCATTTACCGATACCTTTACGCTTTCTTCCCGTGAGGTAGGCAGATTTTTTCCTACATAATCCGGTCTGATCGGAAGCTCTCTGTGTCCTCTGTCCACGAGAACGGCAAGCTGAATTGATTTAGGTCTGCCCCTTTCTATCAGTGCATCTATTGCGGCACGGGTGCTCCTTCCGGTATAAAAAACGTCATCTACTATTACAACATTTTTGTTTTTTACATCAAAGTCAATTTTGGTTCTGTCAAAAGTATCAGCCGGTTTTCTGTCGTCTCTATACGCTGTAATATCCAAAGCGCCGCATGGTATCTTTTCATGTTCCAATTCATATATTTTAGACGCAATCCGCTGAGCAAGTGCAACTCCTCTTGAAAATATACCCACAACGCACAAATCGTCCGTACCCTTATTACGTTCCAAAATTTCATAAGTAATTCTCGCTACAGCACGCTTCATATTGTTTTCATCCATAATAACGGTTTTTCTTTTCAAACGACCACCTCACATATAAAAAACGCTTATCCGTCCCATGACAGATAAGCGTGACAATATACTTATACAAATATACTTTACCTAATTACGCACACCTTGTCAACCTCACGGGATCAACTTAAAGGATTACCGGATATTATTATAACATATATCGAGTCGTTTGTCCAGTTTTTTAAAGAAATATGTCTTATTTTTTGTTTTTTCCTTTTTTCAGCGCTTTTCTTAACAGAATCAGACCCGTTCCTGCCGCAGCCAGACCGGCCCCCATCAAAAGAGTGCTCTTTTTTAATGTTTTTCCGTTCTCAGCTTTTTTTATGCTTGAACCGTTAATTAAAGTTTTAGGCAATATATGATGACCGGATATAAAGGTCTGCGCATTGTTAAATTCTAGCCTGCCGGAAAGCACGATAAGCTTTAGTTTATGACTGGTATTTTCCATATTGCTCCTACTGTAAAAAATCTCCTTTTCTCCGCAGTTACCTATAAAGATACCCGCCGCCATAATTTTATCGTCTATTTCTATTTTAAGTCTAAGATTTTCTGCTTTGCCTGCGAACGCTACACTTTCACCAATAAAATCAAATTCAAAATATGAATTCGGCGTTTCGGTACTGACGCTGGTTCTGTTGTTAAATTCACAACTGTCCATACTGTTCTTCACCCAGCTGCCGGAATACACGAATTCACCGTTTAAGCAATCATGCATAATACTGTATTCAAACGCTCCCAAAACAGGATTTATAACAAGGTTTCTGAACATATTACGGCTGTATCCGCTGCATATACTTACTTTTCCGGAAAGTACAAAAGGAGCTGAAACAACATGCTCGCAGACAAGTACTTTGTTAATACAACACTTTATTCTTCTTCCGCAGGCAGATATCTTTATACTGTTCCACTCATTTGGGATAATATTATCCGCCATACCTTCTTCAAGGATATTATCCATGTATCTGAGCTGCCAGCGGCTGTCGGAATAAATTCTGAGCTGATATCCGCATTCCGCAGTATCGCCTGACATTTGATACCTCAAGCCTGCTCCCGCATAGTTTAAAATATCTTCGTCTGAGAGCTTAACCTCAATTTTTACCGAATAATCAGACCATGAATCATCACCAAGTACCGTAACAGGAAATATTTTATCTCTGTTATCATCAGGCTCAGCGATCTGAATAAGAGTATTTTCTTCCCCGTCAGACAATATTTCAAACCTACCGCATAAATCCAAAGTATAAAGAGGTATATTTTTCCTTGATTTCAGCAATTCATCTCCATAATTAAAACTGTCGAAATAAGGCAGATTCAAAACTGTATTTTCACATTCAGGCTTTCTGACTGTATAAATTCCGTTTACATGCTCCACTGAAAGCGTTGTACAAGTCATAATTGAAAAAGGCTTTACTTCAAGAGTGTAGACAAAGCCGTAATTCTTTTTCACCGGAATAATCTTATCCACTAATCTGAACCAATTTACAGAATAATTGTCACAGCTTTCCGGTCCTTTTGTCTCAACACAGTGAATAAAAGCGTCCGCTTTTTCAATGTTTCTGACGCAAATACTGTATTTCTTCGGTTTATCCGAATTATTTGCAAATACTGCGGAATAATCTCCCTTTTCTGAAACAAAGACCGAATAATCTCCTGCTTCTTCTCCGTTTCCGGAAGATATAACCTTCCAGTTTTTCTCTGCAAAATGAGTAAAGTGTGCCGCACCCCACAAGCCGCAGCCGATACTGAAATATCCCGACCACGGTTTGTCAGCGCTGATAATCCTTCCCCACGGATTTTCACCTTCACACACAGATAAAACAGATTTATATTCATATATTGTACTGCCTGCATTAAAAATTCCGTTAATTCTGCCCGTTACTTCAATCAATGAATTTTCACCGCTAATACCGCTGCCGTCAGCATTAACCGCATATTTCGAAATGCAACATGGAGCAGCTCCTTCTGAGTTCCAAATTTCTTTCTGAAATTTTTTATTAAGCATGATTGTACTGTCGCTCAACACATTTCCGCCGAATATTATATCAGCAGATTTTCTAAGATTTTCGTTTACAGCCATTTCGTCCGAAAAGCTGTCGGATACGGCAATTTTTATACTGCTGAAATCATATTTTGATGTTTTGTCATTTTTTAATCTGCCGCTGAGATATTCTATCCATCCGGAATCTGAACCATTGCCGACGCTGACATAGTCCGCTTTTATACTATAGTTTTGATATACCGTATTAAGAATATTTTTATAAATACTGTATTTTTCTGTATAATCAATTATACCGTTATCAGTAAAAAACAGTTCTATTGAAATATCTGAATTTATATTCAGAGCGTCAGAAGCAATTTCAAAACCAAAGTGTCGGTAACAGTTACTATCTGATGAAATATCACTTAAATCACATTCAATTTTTATATGTGACAGCGCCGCACCGTATTTTTTTCTGAAAAGAAGTTCTATTATTTCCTGATACGACTTTTGATTTTTAAACTTGTAATCTTCCAGAATACGAGAAGATTTACCGTCCAAAACAGCACCCAGACCCCGAAAGCGTCCAAACGAATGACTTATCATGCCGCCGTCTATAACTATTTCTTTATATAAATTATTCATATTTTTCTCCAATTTAATTTATATTTTCTTCGGATTAGCTATAAGAAATTTTATTTTTTTACCCTCATCTGTAAACATTTTTTCATGTTCTGTTATGTAATTCCTATCAGCATATTCACTGTTATGCAGGTCGCAGGTTTTAAATTTTATTTCAAATCCAGCTTGTTCAAAATAGTCAAACGATTCATTAAAAAGCCCGTCGTCATCAGTTTTAAACCAGATTTCACCGTTTAAAAATGTCTTGTATTTCTCAAGCTGTCTGAAATGAGTTAGACGTCTTTTTTTATGCTTAGTCTTAGGCCAAGGATTGCAGAAATTTATATATATCCTGTCAACACAATCCGCTTCGTCAAACACATTATCAATTTGTTCTATATTCTTTATAAAAATCCTTACATTATCCATTTGTATATTTTTTTCTTTATAAGCGTCTTCAAGCTTTCTCTTTGCAAGGACGAGCATTTCATTTTTTATATCGACCGCTATATAATTTATATCCAGATTTGACGGCGCCGCCTGTGAAATAAATCCGCCTTTGCCGCAGCCAAGCTCCAGATATAAGGGAGCGTCATTTTTAAATTCACAGCGCCATTTACCCTTTAATGTTTCCGGTTCATTTATACAAAATCCGCAGGCTTCCAGTTCGGGCTTTGCCCATGGTTTACATCTTATTCTCATTTTTATCTCCATTCTATTAATATTCTTTCATTTTACAATAAATTCTTTTTTATTATAACATAAATTTTTAAAAATATCACTCTGTTTTTTCACTAAATTTATATTGACATATCAAAAAGCAATGTTATAATATAAATAAAAACACAAAGGAATGAATAGCTTGGAAAAAATTTCTTTAAAAATACCTTATGAAAAAGTCGGTTTGAATCCGAAAAATTTTCATCCTGAACTGGAAACAGTAACATTAAAATTTTCGCCGGAAATCGGAATAAGAAAACGTCCGGCTGTTATTATCTGTCCGGGCGGCGGTTATGAATATCTTTCGGACAGAGAAACACTGCCTGTTGCCATGAGATTTGCTTCCCACGGTATTAATGCCTTTATTCTCAGATACAGTATAAACAGTCCGTTTCCTGCAGCTCTGCTTGAACTTGCTTACGCCGTAAAATATGTAAGAGAAAATGCCGAAAAATATGATATTGATCCTGACAAAATACTGTTATGCGGCTTCTCTGCCGGAGGACATCTTACAGCCAGTCTCGGAACTTTATGGAACAGCGAATATCTTCATAGTATAATCGGCAGTACTGAAATGTTCAAACCAAACGGTATGATATTATGCTATCCCGTCATTACAAGCGGTAAATACCGTCATAAAGGTTCAATTGAAAGTATTCTGGGGAAAAATCCCTCGGAAAAAATGCTGGAACTGGTTTCGTTGGAAAAACAGGTCAGCGGCAAAACTCCTAAAACATTTATATGGCACTGTTCTGACGATCAAACCGTACCGGTTGAAAATACTATAAACTTTACTAAAGCGCTCAGTCAATATAAAGTACCATTTGAGTGTCACATCTTCCCATACGGAGGTCACGGACTGGCTCTGGCAGACGAATCAACTGCCAAGCACGAAGGACATATAAATACAGAATGCGCACAATGGACTAAACTTGCTGTAGAATGGATAAAACGGGAATTTATGACTGAAAAATAAAATTCAATTATATTTTTTATAATTTATACTGATACTTGAAAATCTTTTTTAATTATGTTATAATGAAATTTACAAAATTATTTATGGGAGAGATAATAATGTTTAAAATAGTTAACAAGCGTGTGCTTAATCCCTCTGTTGTTTTAATGGACATTCAGGCTCCTTTTATAGCAAAGAAGGCTAAAGCCGGACAGTTTATTATATTCAGAATCGACGAACAAGGAGAAAGAGTCCCTCTTACAATTGCTGATTATGACCGTGAAAACGGCACAATTACGATAATTTTTCAGATTGTCGGAAAATCTACCGAACGTCTTGCAGCACTAAACAAGGGTGATGCACTCCTTGACGTTGCAGGTCCTCTGGGAATACCTACTCATATTGATGAAAATGCAAAGAAAGTCTGCGTAATCGGCGGAGGCGTAGGCTGTGCCATTGCTTATCCTCAGGCAAAGGAGCTTTTTGAAAAAGGCGTTGAAGTTGACGTTATTGCCGGATTCAGAAGCCGTGACATTGTAATTCTTGAAGAAGAATTCAGTAAAAAGTGCAAGGAACTCATAATATGTACAGACGACGGCAGCTATGGAAAAAAAGGCTTCGTAACAGACGCTTTGAAAGAACAGATTGAAGCAGGAAAAAAATATGACGCTGTTATCGCAATAGGTCCTGTACCGATGATGAAATTTGTTTGCGCCGTTACAAAACCTTATGATATCAAAACTATAGTTTCTTTAAATCCTATCATGATAGACGGTACGGGAATGTGCGGCGGCTGCCGTGTAACTGTCGGCGGACAGATCAAATATGCATGCGTTGACGGTCCTGACTTTGACGGTCACCAAGTCGACTTCGATGAACTTATGAAAAGAAATTCTACATACAGAGAGCAGGAACATGACTGCCGCATGATGAACAACATAAAATAAACAGGAGGAAAAAGTTACAATGGCAAATATGGCATTAGAAAAAGTTACTATGCCTGAACAGGATCCGAAAGTCAGAGCAAGAAACTTTGAAGAAGTAACACTTGGATATACTAAAGAAATGGCAATGGAAGAGGCTTCACGCTGCTTAAACTGCAAGCATAAGCCATGCGTTTCAGGATGCCCCGTTGGAGTTAGAATTCCTGAATTTATAGCTGAAGTTGCAAAAGGAGATTTTGAAAAAGCATACGAAGTTATCACATCTACAAATTCCCTTCCTGCCGTATGCGGACGAGTATGCCCTCAGGAAAATCAATGCGAAGGCAAATGCGTAAGAGGCATCAAGGGCGAACCGGTTGCCATCGGACGTCTGGAAAGATTTGTTGCCGATTATATGATGAAAAAAGGAAACAGTACTTCAGCAAAACCTGAATCAAACGGTCATAAGGTAGCTGTCGTAGGCGCAGGTCCTGCCGGACTGACATGTGCAGGCGATCTTGCAAAGCTTGGTTATCAGGTGACTATTTTTGAAGCGTTCCATACTGCCGGCGGCGTTCTTATGTACGGTATTCCGGAATTCAGACTTCCTAAAAATATCGTCCAGAAGGAAATCCAGAAGCTTAAAGAATTAGGCGTTGAAATAATGCAGGATATGGTCATCGGCAAGGTACTGTCCGTAGACGAAATAATGGACATGGGCTATGAAGCAGTATTCATCGGCTCAGGTGCAGGACTTCCCAGATTTATGGGTATTGAAGGCGAATCTCTCATCGGCGTATGCTCGGCAAATGAGTACCTTACAAGAATAAACCTTATGAAAGGTTATCTTGACGAATATGACACTCCAGTTATAAAATCAAAAGCTGTAGCAGTAGTAGGCGGCGGAAACGTTGCTATGGACGCTGCAAGAAGTGCTTTGAGAATGGGTGCGGAACACGTTTATATTGTCTACAGACGTTCCGAAGAGGAAATGCCTGCAAGAAAGGAAGAAGTACACCACGCTAAAGAAGAAGGCGTTGAATTCTTAAACCTCAACAATCCTGTAAAGATTTTCGGCGATGAAAACGGAAGAGTATGCGCAATGGAATGCATTAAAATGGAACTGGGCGAGCCTGACGAAAGCGGCAGAAGAAGTCCTGTTCCTGTTGAAGGTTCAAATTATAACCTTGAGGTGGATACTGTTATTATGTCGATCGGTACTTCCCCTAACCCTCTTATCCGTACAACTACAAACGGTCTTGAAGCAAACAAAAGAGGCTGTCTCGTTGTAAATGAAGACATGCTTACTACTAAAGAAGGCGTTTACGCCGGCGGTGATGCTGTTACTGGTGCTGCAACTGTTATTCTGGCAATGGGTGCCGGAAAAACTGCTGCAAAATCCATTGACGAATATATTAAATCTAAATAACGGAGGTAACAAATGCAGGAAATTCTTAGTGCGGTTCAGCTAATGTCAAATAACCAGTCAACCGGTGGTCAGTTTACTACAATGATCATTTCTATGGTTCTGATTATCGTTGTCTTTTATTTTATTCTTATCAGGCCCCAAAAGAAAAAGGATAAGGAAGCCAAAGCGATGCGTGAAAACATCCAGATAGGCGATGAAATCATGACAATCGGAGGAATTGTCGGTCTTGTAGTGAGAAAAAGCGAAGATACGGTCGTAATCGAAACCGGCGGCGATAAGAGCAAGCTTCGTATAAAAAATTGGGCTGTTCAGGAAAACATTACCCTTACTGAAAAAGCCAATGCAGCAAAAGCGGCAAAAGCCAATGAAATCATGGAAGCACGTCAAAAGAAAAAAGAAAAAAAATCGGATAAATAAAATAAAAATAACCTGTTAAATTACCAAAATTTAACAGGTTATTTTTTATTAAAAGACATTAAAGATTATGACAGAAAAGAAAAAATATGAAACTCCGGAAATGGAAATTATCCTGTTTGAATCGGAAGATATAATTACAACTTCCTCTCTGGATCTACCGGAAATAGATATAGATCAGTATACTGATTAAATGAACAAAAAAGCGGACTTAAAAGTCCGCTTTTGTTTTATTTGCAGCATTCAGCTATTATTTCCGCCGCTTTTTCAATGCCTAAAACACTGCTGTCCAGAATCAGATCATAATTTCTTATTTCATTCCAGTCTTTTCCGCAATTCATTTTAAAATAATTACTTCTTCTCTTATCATATTTTTTCAAAATGCTTTTTACTGAACCTTCTTCCAGTCCGTAAACTTCACAAGCTCTTTTAATTCTAAAATCATGATTTGCATGCACAAATACTTTTAAAACATCATTTCTATCATTTAAAGCATAGGCTGCGCTTCTTCCAACAAATACTGTAGGACCGCATAATGCAAGCTCTCTGATAATATTTATCTCATCTGAATTAAGTTTTTCCGCAGCTGTTGCTCCTCCCATTGTACCGTCTGCCATACTGGATATTTTATAAAGCGAGTACAAAAAACTGCCCGTAGAGCCTTCTTCTAATTCTTCTACATATTCAACTGATAAATTTTCCCTTTCAGCAGCCTTTTCAAGGATTTCACGTCCATAACAGGGAATATTAAGCTTATTCGCAACAAGTTTTCCTATATCTCTTCCGCCGCTGGCAAATTCCCGTTCAATAACAATATAATTAAACCTCATGTCTGCATTCCTCCTTACGAAGCCTTTTCAAACTGACTGTTATAAAGCTCTGCATAAAAACCGCCCTTTTCAAGAAGCTCATTGTGATTGCCGCTCTCAATTATATCGCCGTCTTTCATTACAAGAATAAGATCGGCATTTTTAATCGTGGAAAGTCTGTGCGCAATTACAAATGATGTTTTGCCTTCTGTAAGCTTATCCATAGCTTCCTGAATTTGTATTTCCGTTCTTGTATCAACCGAGCTTGTTGCTTCGTCAAGTATCAGCAGAGGAGCATTTTCAATCATTGCTCTGGCAATGGTTATAAGCTGTTTTTGTCCTGCAGAAAGATTTGCCTTATCATTTAATATTGTATCATATCCCTGAGGCAATGTTCTTATAAAATGATCTATTCCTACCGCTTCGCATGCGCGTACTATTTCCTCGTCGGTTACTCCTTCTTTACTGTATACAATATTTTCTTTTATAGTACCCTCAAACAGCCATGTATCCTGTAAAACCATGCAGAACAAATCATGAACATTCTGACGTGTCATCTTATTTATCGGTACTCCGTCAATTAAAATCTCACCTGAATTCAGTTCATAGAATCTCATAAGCAGATTTACCATTGTTGTTTTGCCTGCGCCTGTAGGACCGACAATTGCAATTTTTTGTCCTGCCTTTGCATGAGCAGAAAAATTATGAATAATTATTTTATTAGGATCATAACCAAATTTAACATTTCTAAATTCAACATCACCCTTAGCTGTTTCTAGTTTTGCAGACTTATGACTTTCATCTTCCATTTCTTCTTCATTAAGAAATTCAAACACTCTTTCTGCGGCTGCGGCAGTTGACTGTAAAGAAGTTGCAGCCTGAGCGATCTGTGAAAGAGGATTAGTGAAAAGTCTGATATAAATCATAAATGCAACTATTACGCCGAAAGTAATATGATCGTGCATAAAAAGCGCCGCACCTACAATACATACGCAAACATAACCAAAATTACCTATAAAGTTCATCAAAGGCATCATCAGTCCAGACATAAACTGAGATTTCCAAGCGCTGTCATAAAGACGGTCATTTATACTTTCAAATTTTTCTTCTGCCTTTTCAACTCCGTTATATACTTTTACAACATTGTGACCGGAATAAATTTCTTCAATATGACCGTTAATCTTACCCAGTTCCGACTGCTGTCTAATAAAATACTTCTGAGATCTTGACATTATCAACATCATTAAAACAAAGCCTATAGCAGTTGCAAGAACAGCAGTAATCGCCATAATCCAGTTTGTTACCAGCATCATAATAAGAGAGCCGATAAACATAGTAACAGCAGAAACAAGAGTCCCCACGCTTTGGTTCATTGTCTGACCTATCATATCAACATCGTTGGTAACACGGCTAAGTACATCGCCTATACTTGTTTTATTGTAATAGTTAAGCGGAACGCTGTTAATTTTATTAGATATTCCTGTTCTCAGACTTTTGCTTACTTTCTGAGTTACCGTCGCCATGATAAATCCCTGGATATAATTAAATATAAAACCGAGAGCATAAAGTACTACTAAGAAAAACGCTATATCTTCAACTGCCTTAATATCAATTCCGGTAACTAATCCGTCTTTTATAAGATCTGTTATATCCTGAAGTTTATTAGGTCCTATAAGTGAAAAAACAGACGCTGTAATTGCAAGCAAAACTGCAACTATAATTGCCGGAAAATATGACTTACAGTAAGATGCAAGCTGTCCCAGCGACTTTTTTAAATCTTTCGGCATTTCACCTGCGCCGGCAGGTCCCCTGCTTTTATTCATCATTTCCCAGTTCCTCCTTTGAAAGCTGTGATAAGGCAATCTGCTGATATACTTCACAGTTTTTCATAAGCTCACTGTGCGTACCTTTGCCGACCATGTTTCCTTTATCCAGTACGATTATACAATCTGCGTCCTTAATCGTACCGATTCTCTGAGCAACTATAAGCGTTGTTGTACCGGCAGTTTCTTTCTTCAGTTCAGATCTTAGAACACGGTCTGTTTTGTAATCAAGAGCAGAAAAAGAGTCGTCAAAAATATATATCTCCGGCTTTCTGCATACTGCACGGGCAATAGCAAGTCTTTGTTTCTGTCCGCCTGAAATATTGCTGCCTCCCTGAGCAATTGCTCCTTCATACTGATTTTCCATCTTTTCAACAAATTCTGTACCCTGCGCTATCTTTATCGCCTGTTTTATATCGTCTGCGCTGTAATTATCTCTTCCGTTATTACCGTAAGCTACATTGCTGCTGACCGTTCCGCTGAACATTACAGCCTTCTGAGGCACATATCCCAGCTTGTTGTTAAGTGATTCAATATCATATTCTTTAACATTTACTCCGTCAACCAACACATTGCCGTCTGTTGCGTCATAAAAACGTGGTATCAGATTAATAAGAGTACTTTTACCGCTGCCTGTAGCACCTATAAATGCAATTGTTTTACCTTTTTCAGCCTTGAAACTTATATCTCTGAGTACGTAATCGGAAGCGTCCGGATATTTAAAGCTGACATTTTTAAATTCAATTGTTCCCTTATCAGATTCAGCTGTTTCTGTTACTGTTCCGTTTAAGATTTTTGGATTTGTACTAAGTACTTCATTGATTCTTCTTGCCGACACAATAGCTCTTGGCAGTATAATAAATATCATAACAAGCATCATAAAAGCCGATACAACCTGCATTGCGTAAGAAGTAAATACTGTCATATCAGCAAACAGTCCAACCTTATCCTCCGGATTCATAGCATCGTTTATAAGATAAGCTCCAACCCAGTAAATCGCCAGAGAAAGTCCGCTCATAATCATATTTATTCCAGGCATCATAATAGCCATAATTCTTGATGTAAAAAGATGTGTTGAAGTCAGCTTGTTATTTTCCTTTTCAAACTTTGCCGACTGATATTCTTCAGCATTATACGCTCTTACAACTCTTATACCTGTAAGATTTTCACGTGTCACACGGTTCAAATCATCAGTAAGCGACTGAATTATCTTAAATTTCGGCAATGCAAAGATAACAGCCACCAAAACTATACACATTAAAACAACAACAGCTCCGCCTGTGACAACAGTCCATTGCCAGCTTTTTCCTAATATTTTTAATATCGCCCATACTGCCAGAATCGGAGCCTTAATAATAACCTGCAATCCCATGGCTATTGCCATCTGAACCTGCGTTATATCATTTGTTGATCTTGTAATGAGACTTGATGTTGAAAAGCTGTTTATTTCCTCCATTGAAAACGACGCTACCTTTGAAAACATCATTGAGCGCAGTCTTTTTGAAACTCCGGCAGCAATTTTAGCTGCAAAAAATCCTACGGCAAATGAAAGAGCTACACTTCCCAGTGCACATGCAAGCATTTTAGCTCCCGATTTCAGTATATCGGACATTTTGCTGCCGTCTGTAATTACAAAAGTTGTAATATCTGACATATAATCCGGAAGTCTGAGATCTAGCCAAACCTGACCGATTACAAAAATAAGACTGCCCAAAATCATAAGCCATTCTTTCTTTTGCAAATACTTGAATACTTTAAGCATTATATCATTCTCCTTTTCTTTTTTAGAATTTGTTCATATAAGTTTTAAATTACAATGCATACTTAACTGAATTTTAGTGAACAATTTCTTATTAATCAAAGTTATGTTTGATTTTCAATATAACCCCTAAAAAACTTTCAATTTCCTCATCTGTGAGATTAGCAAACGCTTTATCGCACATATTTTTAAAATCCTCGTCTATCATTTTTTGAATTTCCAGACTTTTTGACGTCAAAACAAGTTTTTTTAATCTTGCGTCATATTCAACGCTTTCTCTCTTTATAAATTTCTTTCCTTCCATCAGCTTCAGAACCTTTGAAGCTGTCGAGCGTCTGATTGAAAATTCCTTCTCAATATCACGCTGAAATACGTCATGATCTCTATTACGCCAGATATACCCGATAACCCATCCGTTTGTTCCGGTTAGATTGTCAAAATATTTCTTACTGGTAGAAGAATCCATATGACGTTTCAGTAAATTATTAAGTGATATCAATTCCATAAACATTTCTTGATTTCTACTCAAAACATCATCGCCGCCGACCTCCTGTATTTTTGTTAGCTTGCTAATAGTAAGCTTACTAACTATTATAGCAATTTATATTTTGATTGTCAAGTCCCACAATAAAATCTTATATTTTTTATTAATAATCAACAAAAACAGCCTCGGATAAAATTTAACCCAAGGCTATTTTTAATAATATAACACGTAAAATTATTATTCAATTTGCTTTCCAAGAAATTGTGATGCAGCACTGATCAGGCCTTTCTGTAATTCAGAAACTACAGTCGACTTTTCAGATTCCATAAAAGCTACCGCACCAGTCACATCGCCGGAGCTCAAAATAGGCATACATGCCATAGCATACTTGTCAACGCCTTCAGCAGGTGCAAATTTTGAGCTTCCAGTACTGTCAGCAAAATGACTTCTGCGATACTCCATAAGATCCTCCAGTTCCGCCGAAACACGTCGCTCATTAAATTCCTTCTTGGATACGCCCGAAACGGCTACAACATGATCCCTGTCAAAAATTACAACCGGACATGCTGCCAGCTTACACATAATATCTGCAACCTGAGCTGCATTTTCACTCATTTCACTAATAGCAGAATATTTTTTAAATATAACTTCACCGTCATTGCTTGTGTATATTTCCAGAGGATCGCCCTCGCGTATTCTCATAGTACGTCTGATTTCTTTAGGAATAACTACTCTTCCAAGATCGTCAATGCGTCTTACAATACCTGTTGCTTTCATATTTAAAATCTCCTTAATTTTTAATTTGGTAAAACTAGTATTTGTATTTATATGGAGATTATGCAATTATTTTTGTTTTATTTATTCAAATTTCGTATATGTATTTGAGAAACCAGAAGCTTTCAAACTTGGTTTAAACGCAGACTAAAGGACTTTTTCAAAATTGAAAAAGCCCTTTAAATTTTTTTTAAACTACTCTGTTGGTTCTTCTTTTTTAATTTTAAAAATAACTCTAAGTATACCTGATAAAATTTTCGGACTTTTAATAACTACTATTTTCATTGCGTTCCCTCCAAATCAAGTTTATATTCCATTATATTCTTAATTTCAGTTTTGGTTCATATCTTTTGAAAAAATTATCAGTAAAACTCCTTTTTCCAGTGAAACAATACCGGATTTACCCGTAACCTTATTGCTTATACCAAGTGGAAAACTGCTTTTGAGTACCGCATTTTTCAAAGGGTATTTAAATCCTGTAGCTGTTATTCCAGTGCACTCTTCAGTGTATGAAAACATAGAAAAATAATATCCGCTCATACGACTGTATACTTTTACACCCGGTCCCTGCATTGTAACATAACTGCCATCTCCGGCAAGCTCGCCGTATGCGCCGTGTTTTAAAATATATCGGAGGGTCTGAATATTTGCCATGGTATGGTCAAGTCTGCCTCCTATTGCACCGCAGATCACAATATGCTTAAATCCTCTGTTCAACGCAAGCTTTACCGCAAGCATTGTATCGGTATCGTCTTTTTCCTCCGGATGCCTTATGATTTCACAATTTTCAGGAAGTCTGGATTTATAGGTGTCAAAATCACCGATTATTACGTCCGGTTCAATCCCCATTTTCTTAGCCAGTATATATCCTCCGTCAGCACAAATCACATATCTGCTGCTGTCAAATTCAACTCCGGAACATTTTGCTTCAGGCGAACCTGCAAAAATATAGCATTTCTTATATTGTCCCAATTACTACAGCTCCCATTCCTTAATTTGTTTAGCTTCTTCAAACATACGGCAATAACTTTCATGGCGGCTCTCGGGTATCTCTCCCCTACTTACTGCTTCGATTATACGACAACCATTTTCTTTTGTATGAGAACAGTCTCGAAATTTACACTTTCCGTCATATTCTGCAAATTCTCTGAAGCATCCGGCAAGTTCTTCCTTTTTAATAATGTTATACTTATTTGTTTCAAAGGTTGAAAATCCCGGAGTGTCTGCAATATATCCGCCCCATGGCAGCTTATAAAGCTCCGCATGACGGGTAGTATGTTTTCCTCTTCCTAGTTTCTGACTTATTTCTCCCGTAGGAATATTAAAATCTCCGCACACTTCATTGAGCAGCGTTGATTTTCCTGCGCCGCTGTTTCCTGTAAAGGCGCTGATTTTGTCCCTTAAAAGCTGTCTTATCTGTTCTGCCGGATCATCGTTTTCATAATCGATTACATAAACCTGTATTCCCGCTCTTTGATATATATCGAATATATTATCACAGCTTTCAAGATCAATCTTTGTCAGTACTATAACAGGTTCAATATTCTGATACTCAGCAACTGCAATAAATTTATCCAGTATCAGCAGATTCGGCGCTGGCTGCGTTACAGAAGTAACAAAAATAAGCTGATCAAGATTAGCAAGAGGCGGTCTTATAATATGATTTTTTCTGGGAAGTATTCGAGTTATTACTCCGTTTTCAAATTCAGCAATGTCCCCCACACATGGAATGATTCCCTTATTTCTGAAAACTCCCCTTGCCTTACATTCATATACGGTGTCGGAGGACTCTGTAAAATAGAGCCCTCCGATTGATTTTACTATAATACCCTGCTGCATATTATTCCTCAGTCTCTTCCGACGACGAATCGTCCGGCTCATCGGTTGCCGGCTGTACAGCCGGAGGATCTGTAGGTTCAACAGGAGGATCTGTAGGTTCTACGTACAATCCGTCAACCGTCTGGAATGCTCTGTCGATATCTTCATCAATTACCGAGAATGTTCCCTCTTCAAAATTCATACTGTAGCGTCCCAGTTCGCAGGTCAGGTTATTACTCAGGTTTGTAAGAACCATAGTAATCGTCTCATCAGTACCTTTTCCTCTTACAGTTACAAGATTTTCCTTTGAGTAGTCAGCCGAGAGGGTAAAACTTTCATAAATTGCAACTCCATTCTGATAAGCGGTAATAGTAAATCTTCCTGTTGCGTTGCTGGGGAAGTAAAACTTCATTTCAACATCGCCTTCCGGTTCTTTGCCGGTACTTACAGTAAACGTAATTGTAGAATCCGAAGGAACCTTCTCACCCTCCTTGATGCTCTGCTTAAGAATTGTTCCTTCTTCTTCGCCGGAATCCTGTTTTTTAGTCTTTACAGTAAGACCCCATACTCCGCACTGTACCTTTGCGTCCTGAATATTTTGTCCAACAAAGTCCAGCATTTCAATGTCTTCAACTTCTGAACCCTTGCTTACATAAACAAGTATTGTTGAACCCGGCTGTACTTCCTCCATTGCGGAGGGCTCTGTATCGAAAACCAGTTCTTCCTCAACCTCATCGTTAGGCTGATACTGATATTCTACTTCAAGTCCCTGTGCTCTCAGAAGGTCACCGGCAGTAGTGTAATGATAATTTTTAACATTAGGAACCTTAACGGTTTTAGAACCCAAGCTTACCTTGACTTTAACAATTTCGCCTTTTTTAACGCCGTCTCCCTCAGGTATGCTCTGAGAAAAGATCTTATCCTTTTCCAAATCAGACCATTCTGTAGCTTCCACTTGTATATCCAGATTAGGATATGCCTCATGAGCCTGGTTAAAATCCATTCCCACAAGATTAGGCATAGCAAATTCCGAAGAACTTTTCTGACCGTCTCCTGAAAATACTCCCTTTACAAGTGTTGCTATAAAGAATACCGCCACCATTATTACAACAACTGTAACGGCTGAAAGTATCGGAACAAAAAGAGATTTCTTAGCAGGCTTCTCATCTTCTTCAAAATCGGTATAATCCTCATCATAAGTATCTTCATAAATATCATTCTGATCATAAGTATCATCAGGCGGCTGCATGTAATCATTATCGTTATACGTTTCTTCAGGAGCGTCGTTTACAGCTGCAAAATATCTGGTCTGTGCGTCAGTATCCTGACTGCGTGTAATATAACCGAATTTTACATCAGGATCCGCCTTGAAACGGTCAATATCCCTCATCATTTCAACAGCCGTCTGATATCTGTCATCGGGATTTTTTTCCATAGCATGAACGATAATTTCCTCCAACGGAGTAGGAATATCCGGATTAATACGTCTTGGCAGCTCTGCAATATTATGCATATGCATAACTGCAATCGAAACAGGATTATCAGTATCAAAAGGTTTCTGACCTGTCAACATCTCATAAAGCATAACTCCTACGGAGTAAAGATCGCTTTTAGCGTCAGTAACATCTCCCCTTGCCTGTTCCGGACTTATATAGTGAACAGTCCCTATAGCCTGGTCGGTCGCAGTTTTTCCCTCTTCACGGGCAAATTTTGCAATACCGAAATCCATGACCTTAATAGTACCGTCTGTAAACATCATTATATTCTGAGGCTTGATATCCCTGTGTACAATACCTCGTTCATGAGCATGCTGAAGCGCCCTGAGAATCTGTGTTACAAAATGCACAGCGTCCTTCCAGCTTAATACACGCTCATTTTCCATATATTCTTTAAGAGTAATACCGTCAATATACTCCATAACAATAAACTGTATTTTTTCTGAGAATCCCACATCATAAATTTTTACAATATTAGGGTGAGACAAAACTGCTATAGCCTTGGATTCATTACGGAATCTTCTTAAAAATTCTTCATTTTCAGCAAATTCCTTTTTCAAAATCTTAACCGCTATAGTTTTGTTATCTACAATATCAACTGCCTTATAAACGTCCGCCATTCCGCCTTCGCCGATAAGCTCAATAATCTCATAGCGTCCGTCAAGTTTCTTTCCAATGTTCTTATCCATTAAATTCTTCACACTCCTGTTTATATCAGTCTGTTATTACTGCAAGGGTTATGTTATCACGTCCGCCCTTGCTGAGTGCAAGGTCAATAAGCGCACTATTGACTTCCTCTAAAGGAGTCGATTTTATTATTTCAAAAATCTCACTGTCGCTGCAATAGCCTGACAATCCGTCAGAACATAAAAGCAGCGTAAATTTATCCTCACGTTTCATTCGGAAAAAATCCGGTTTTATTATCTTTTCAACGCCGACAGCTTTAGTCAGCATATTTCTTTTAGGATGAGTATGCACCTCGTCAGGCTCTATTTTTCCCTGCATAAGAAGCATATTTACCAATGTATGATCCGAGGTTATCTGATGCAAACCGCTTTCGTCCATATAATACGCTCGGCTGTCGCCCACATTCAATATATAAATATATTTACTGTCTATATAAGCCGCTACGCAAGTAGTACCCATTCCGAAGCTTCTGTAATTCATTCTTGCTGTTGTATATATTACTGAGTTGGCAGCAGATACTGAGGCTGTCATAAGCTGTCTTACTCCTATAGTTTCAAGATAGGGCGAATATCCCGCATCAAAACGGTCAAAAAATTCCTTTATGGCAATACGGCTGGCGTCCTGTCCGGAGCGTTCTCCGCCCATTCCGTCACAGACAACGGCAAGCAAATTACCGTAAAACTCCTCTACCTTTACCATATCCTGATTTTCTTCCCTGACAAGTCCTATATCAGTAGCGCTGACATACTTCAATATTTTTCACCTCTTATTCTTTATTCTGTTCCTGCTGCTTCACGTCTTAACTGACCGCATGCCGCATCAATATCACTGCCCAAAGTTCTGCGAACAGTTGCATTAATGCCCAGATCAGTCAGATATTTCTGAAACTTCAATGCCGATTCACGGCTTGACCTGTAATCTCTTTCCTTTACGGAATTAACCGGTATCAGATTAACATGACAGTTTATTCCCTTTATAAGGTGAGCAAGCTTTTCAGCGTCCTTTTTAAAAGAATTCACATTGTCAATAACCGCATATTCATAGGTTACACGTCGTCCGGTCTTTCGGACATATTCCTTTGCAGCCTCTATAAGTTCTGTTAAATTATAGGCTTTATTTACAGGCATTATTTCACTTCTGCCGTCATTATCGGGACAGTGAAGCGAAACAGACAAGGTAAGTCCAAGCTTTAAATCCGCAAGCTCCCTAATTTTCGGAACTATTCCGCATGTTGAAAGAGTAACGTGTCTCAGACTCAGTCCGAATCCCTCAGGAGCAGAAACAAGCTCCAGAAACTTAATAACGTTTTTATAGTTATCAAGCGGCTCACCTATACCCATAAGAACAATTCCTGATATACGTTTCCCACTATCTCTCTGAGTTTCATAAATCTGCAAAAGTATCTCCGACGGTTCAAGGTTTCTTTCAAATCCTGCTATTGTTGATGCGCAGAACTTACAACCCATTCTGCAACCCACTTGAGTGGACACGCAAATACTTAGTCCATGGTTATATTCCATAAGAACTGTTTCAACAAATGTACCATCTGAAAGCCCATATAGATATTTTACAGTATTATCTATACAAGATTCAAGCCTTCTTACCATATTTAGTGATTTTAAATAAAAATGCCCACTGATTTTTGTGCGTAATTCCAATGAAATATTACTCATTTCACTAAAATCCCTTATCTGCTTAACATGCAGCCACTGAAAAATCTGTTTTGCCCTGAATTTTTTCTCTCCCAACTTGATCATTTCCAATTCAAGCTCCGGAAGAGTCAGGGATAAAATATCTGTTTTTTCCAAATTTATTCCGTCCTTTTTATTTTAGAAATAAAAAATCCATCACTGTTAAGGTTTTCCGGAAAAAGTGTTACTTTATAATCACCAAATGGTATGCCCAGCTCCTCAAGAAATTTTACTCCCTTAAAATTTTTATATTCCTTTAAAAATCTATCAATAACCCGAACATTTTCAACAGGATTAACAGTACATGTTGAATAAACAAGTTCTCCGCCCGGTTTTAAATATTTTACTGCATTTTCCAATATTTTATACTGAATTTCCGGAAGTCTTTCAAATTCCTCAAAGTTTTTATATTTAATTTCCGGCTTGCGTCTTATAACTCCAAGACCGGAACATGGTACGTCGCACAAAATTTTGTCTGCCATTGGAATTCTCTCATCAAAAACCGAAGCATTACCTGTTTTAGCTTCAATACAGCTTATTCCAAGTCTTTCAGCACCATTTTTAATAAGCTTTACTCTGTTATCATGAATATCAAAAGCTAATATTCTGCCTTTATCATTCATAAGCTCTGCAAGAGTAAACGCCTTCCCACCGGGAGCAGAACACAGATCCAGTACAGTTTCTCCCTCTTTAGGATTCAAAGCCATACAGCAAAGCTGAGAAGCAATATCCTGTACATGGAAAAGACCATCCTTAAAAGCCTGTATTTTAGTAACATCACCGTAGCTGATTTTATAACACCCATCAATTACCGTACTTTCAGGAGAAAAGTCCGAAAGCCTTTCAAGTATTTGTGATGTTTCACCTTTCAGATTATTGAGCCTGACGGTTACAGGCGGTTTTTCAACTGAACTTTTAAGAAGTGAAACTGCCTGATTTTCAGAGTAATTTTGCAAAAGCAAATTGACCAGCCATTCAGGAGACGAATATTCCACCGATAGTTTTTCCGTCTTATTCTCCGGATACTTAATCTGTTTGCCGTCCCTTAAAAAATTTCTCAAAACCGCATTAACAAATCCCGAAAGACTGCCCAGCTTTAACTTTCTAGCAATATTTACGCTCTCATTCACCGCCGCACTGTCAGGAATATTATCCATAAACTTAAGCTGATAAATTCCGGTTCTGAGAATGTTAAGTATTTCCGGACGAAGCTTTGAAAGCTTCATACGGCTATATCCCGTAATAATATGATCAAGAGTAATTCTTCGTTCTAAAACTCCATAGTATAAAGCGGCACAAAAGTTTTTATCCTTTTCACCCATTAAAGTTTCAGACAAAGTTTTATCAAGGAGAATATTTGAATATCCTCCCTTAGAAAATGTTTTTCCCAGCAGTTTTACTGCCTGTAATCTTGCATTATCCATTAATTCCGCCTGTTTCTATTTGACGCCATCATTAAAAGTCTAATAAGATTCATGATCGCTGTAAACAATGCCGCAACATAAGTAAGGGCAGCGGCAGTCAGAACCTTTCTTGACATAGAAAGCTCATCTCCTTCAAGTATATGATCGGTTTCAAGAGTTTTCATAGCTCTTGAGCTTGCATTAAATTCCACAAACAAAGTCGCAAACTGGAAAACAACAACTGTAAGAAAAAGTATTATTCCGGCATTTACAAAAAAGTCGGACATATATGAATTTCCCATAATCAGTCCAATAAAAACCAGAGGATAAGAAAGAGAAGAACCTATATTTGTAAGTGGAATTATGGCGCTTCTCAACTTCATGGGAGCATATCCCTTTGCATACTGAATTGCATGTCCCACTTCATGAGCCGCAACTCCTACTGCCGCAACGGAAGTACTGTTATAAGTTGAATCAGAAAGTCTAACAACATTTGATCGTGGGTCAAAATGATCGGAAAGCTGACCTGCCACGTACTCGATCCTAATATTATAAAGACCGTTTGCGTCAAGGATCTGCCTTGCCGCCATAGCTCCTGTCAGACCTCTTCCGTTTTTGATTTTTTCGTATTTAGAGTAGGTTGATTTTACATTCGCCGATGCTATCATTGCAATAACAAGCGGTATCAGTGCAAGCCAGTAATAATTATAAAAAAACATAATAATTCCTTTCCTTACCCCAGCTTTTGTCCCTTTACAAGTTTTCTTCCTCTCAGGAAGTTTTCTGTACTCATTCGTTTGCCGCCCTCATATTGAACTTCGGTAAACTCAACACATTTTCCGTCCCCGCATACCACGGTAAAGTTATCGGGATCTTCAACAGTTCCGGACTCGTTTACGCTTTCTCCCATAACTCGGCTTCTGTAAACCTTAAGACGTTTTCCGTCCAAAATGGTAAACCCTGTAATTCCTCTGATTATGTTATGGATCTCTTCAGCAGGCTTTGAAAAATCAAGAGCGCTCATATCCTTTGTTATCATTTTAGCATAGGTAGAAAGTGAATCGTCCTGTTTTACAGGTGAAAGACTTCCGTTTTCCACTGCTTTTACAGTTTCCAGAAGCACCTCTGCACCCATTTCTGACAATCTGTCATGAAGCTCAGACGCCGTTTCGTTCTTTCCTATCTCAAGTTCTTTCTTTATGAGCATATCGCCTGTATCCAGACCTTCCTCCATCATCATTGAAGTAACTCCCGTTCTGGTTTTACCGTCAAGAATACATCTCTGAATAGGAGCCGCTCCTCTGTATTCAGGAAGAAGTGAGGCATGAATATTTATACAGCCGTATTTCGGAAGCTCAAGTACTTCCTTGGGAAGAATCTGACCGTATGCAACAACTATAATAAGTTCAGGAGAAATCTCTCTTAGAGCTGTCATTGACTTTTCAGCGTCCTCGCCTTTACGTAATGAAAGAGGCTGAAATACCGGTATACTATATTCCTCCGCACACTTTTTTACCGGCGGTGGTATCATTTTATATCCCCTGCCTTTAGGTCTGTCCGGCTGAGTGAAAACTGCCGGTATTTCATGACCGTTTTCCACAAGCGCTTTCAGACACGGTACTGCAAAATCCGGAGTTCCCATAAAAACAATTTTCATCTACTTGTCCTCCTCCGGTTGTACCCTTTCTTCTATTATATCAACAAACAACTTGCCGTCAAGATGATCGTTTTCATGACATGCACACTGCGCACCAAGTTCTTTAAGATTCATTTCAAAATATTCACCGTATCTGTTTTGTGCCCTAAGCTTACACTTATTAGGTCTGGTAACATATCCCCAATCGTTCGGACAAGAAAGACAACCCTCCACTACTCTCTGCTTTCCTCCTGTTTTAATAATTTCTGGATTAACGCATTCAATCATTTCGTCTCCAAGATCCATAATAAAAATTCTTTTGAGAAATCCAACCTGTGGTGCAGCTAAACCCACTCCCTGCGCTTTTTTTAAAGTCTGCATCATATCGTCAATAAGCCGAGCCAGCTTTTCGTCAAAAACATCAACAGGCTTGCAGACTTTTCTTAAAATCGGATCTTCTTTTGTTACAATTTTTCTAAGTGCCATAATTTCCTCCGCTATATACTATATGCCGATATCACCGTTAATATCAGCGAAAACATTAACATTATTAAATTCCTTTGCATGTCCTGTTTCAGACAATATATCCCTAATAAAATTTCTGAAATCATATGTATTTTTACATTTTAAAATCAGTCTGTACCGAAACTTACCGTTTATTTTTCCGTAGGAGCATTTTACAGGTCCTAAAACTCTCAAAGGGAAATTAACGCCGTTTTTCACCAACTTTTTTATAATTTCAAGAATTTCTTCAGACGCTTTTTTTGCCTTTTCATCGTCTTCACTGTTTATCCCCAGTACGCAGATATCGCATACTGGCGGAAAAAGCAATGCTTTTCTTATTAAAATTTCCTCTTTGTAAAATGCCTCATAATCCTGCTTTGCCGCAAGATTCAGTACATAATGGTCTGGCATAAATGTCTGGAGATACGCTCTGCCGGACTTTTCTCCTCTTCCGCATCTGCCCACAACCTGAGCCGCCAGGGAAAAGGTTCTTTCGTAGCTTCGGAAATCTCCGGCATAAAGAGCTTTATCCACAGATAAAATACCAACAAGAGTAACATTTGGAAAATCCAGTCCCTTGCCTATCATTTGCGTACCTATCATTATATCATATTTTCCCTGCCCGAAATCCTTAAAATTCCTTTCATAAGAATATTTTGACATAGTGGTATCAGCGTCCATTCGCAGTATACGAGCCTGAGGAAAAAGTTTACTTAACTGCTCCTCAAGCTTCTGAGTACCAAATCCCATCTGTTTCAACCTTGTACTTCCGCACTCCGGACAGCTTTCAACCGGCGGCTGACTATGACCGCAGTAATGACACATAAGCGTATTGTTTATCTTATGATATGTCATAGGAATACTGCAATTCGGACAGTAAACAGGCTTATGACAGTCACTGCAGCTTATAATTGTATGATATCCTCTTCTGTTAAGAAGAAGTATTGTCTGCTCGTGATTATTTAAATTTTCATTTATTTCATCTATCAGGATATTGCTAAATTCCGAAGCGTTACCGTCATATCTTTCCTCGTTCATATCAACGATACCGACATGAGGAAGAACAGTCCCCGAATAGCGCTTTTTCATTTCAAGAAGCTCATAAATACCTTTCTGCGCATAATAATAACTTTCAATAGAAGGCGTAGCCGATGCCAGCAGCAAAACCGCATTATGAGTACGGCATCTTTTTTTTGCCACATCTATAGCATTATACCTTGGCGCACTGTCAGATTTATAGGAGCGTTCCCCTTCTTCATCGACAATAATCAGGCCTATATTTTCAAAGGGAGCAAAAACTGCGCTGCGTGTTCCGACTGCAATTTTTGCCAGACCACGTTTTATTCTTTTATACTCGTCCATACGCTGTCCCAAAGACAAACTGCTGTGAATAACTGCAACCGTTTCTCCGAACAGCTCCCGAAACCTGCGTACAGTCTGAGGAGTAAGAGAAATTTCAGGAATAAGCAAAACAGCTTGTTTCCCCAAAGAAATACACTCTCCGATAAGCTTTTCAAACACTGAAGTTTTTCCGCTGCCTGTAACTCCGTGAAGCAGAAAACAATGAGGATTACTTGTATGCATCTGTTGGCTGACTCTTTCAAACACTTTTTGCTGTTCATCGGTCAGTACGATCGCATTGATAGAACGACTGTCATTCATTCCGATATTTACAGTACGGAATACTTCATAATCATATTCTCTTGCAGCGCCTTTTTCAACCAGTTTTTTTTCAACAGACGTCCCCACACCGCATAGGTAACAAGCCTCTTTTACGGAAATTTCATCATGATCCGTTAAAATATCCGCAAGCATTTTCTGCTTTACAGTAAGTTTAAAGCTTTCCGGAGATTTTTTATAGCTTTCAGTAAGCTCCAACATTTTTATACTGCTGTCTCCCACATTCTGCTTTCCGGTCAGTTCATATTGCAAAATACCTTTCGATATCAATGATTCCAGAATCAAACCGTTTCCCTGAGCTTTTACTTCCTCTGCCGCATTATTGGTATCAATATTTTCACGAAGAAAATCAAGAACTTTATTTTCCTTATCCGTAAGACTAATGTCAATACAATTTTGATTCAAAGTATAATTCTCTCTGATATTAATATTCATTCCGGAAGGAAGTATAGTCCTGACTGCGTCAAAATAGGTACAGAAAGTATTTTCCCGAAGCCAATCTACCATATCAAGCATTTCATCATTGAGAACAGGAAAGTTATCCGCAGCGGAAATAATCGGTTTAAGCTTTTTTTCATGCTCTTCAAGTTTTTCAACTCTAAGAATTAATCCGACTCTTTTTCTGTTTCCCTTACCAAAAGGTATAAAAACTCTTACTCCCGGAACTGCTTTTTCAGCAAGAGATTCCGGAATAAGATACGAAAAAGCTTTATCAAAGGAAATTGACGCTGCACTTACGGCAACAAGTGCTTTCAGTTTAGTATACAAACCTCAAGCGCCTCCATTAAAATCAATTTTCATCGTTATCTGACGGCTTATATTCCAGAATTTTATACTTTCCTGCTGCGAATTCTTCAACAGCTGTCTTGACCGGTTTTTCTTCAAGAGTTTTCTTTTCCTCTGCAAGTTCGTCTGCAATTTCTCTTGCTCTTTTGGCTACTCCTATTACCAAGGAATAGTAACTGTCATTTTTAGAAATTAACTGTGTAATAGCTGGTCTAAGCATTTTCAAGCACCTCATTAATTAAATTTTCAGAATAAGCAGTTTTTAATTTTTCTGCTTTAACAATTGTTTTAAAATCTTCAACAGCGTCTTCAAGCGCTGCATTTACAACAACATAATCATAATTTACAGCCTGCCTGATCTCTCCGGCAGCTTCCGAAACTCTTTTTGCAATAATCTCATCTGATTCTGTACCTCGTTTTTTCAAACGACGTTCAAGCTCGGCGATCGACGGCGGAGCTATAAAAATAAATACTGCTTCAGGACAAAGTCTCTTGACCTGCATTGCCCCCTGCACTTCTATTTCAAGTATAACGTCTATACCTTCATTCATTTTTTTCTCAAGTATTTCCTTTGGTGTACCGTAATAATTATCACAGTATTTTGCATATTCGAGCATGCCGTTTTCAGCAATTAGCTTTTCAAATTCAGCTTTGGTGATAAAATGATAATTCACTCCGTCCGCTTCGCCTTCCCTTGGCGCTCTTGTCGTTGCAGAAACTGAATAATAAAAATTTTTATCCTTTAAAATTTCATTTAAAACAGTTCCCTTTCCGCAACCGGAAGGAGCTGATACCACAATCATTAATCCCTTATTCATCTTCAGGCTGTTCCTCCTCGTCAAGTCTTGCTGCGACCGTTTCCGGCTGAATTGCAGATAAAATTATATGGTCGCTGTCCATAATAATTACAGCTCTTGTTCTTCGTCCGTAAGTAGCGTCAACCAGATGTCCGGTATCCCTTGCCTCCTGGACAATACGCTTTATCGGAGCTGATTCCGGACTTACAATTGCCACCAGCTTTGAAGAAGATATCATATTTCCAAACCCTATATTTATCAGCTGCATGATAACCTCTCTATTCTATATTCTGAATCTGTTCCCTTATTTTTTCCGACTCAGATTTCATATTTACAACACACTTTGTAATTTCGAGATTCTGTGCCTTAGAACCGATAGTATTAATTTCTCTGTTAATTTCCTGAACAAGAAAATCAAGTTTTCTTCCAACAGGTTCATCTGTTTCAAGAAGTTCTCTGAATTGTTTCATATGACTTTTCAGTCTTACAATTTCTTCATCTATAGCAATTTTTTCGGCAAAAACCGCAGCTTCAGTCAAGATTCGCTGCTCGTCAATATTTGTATCGTCCAACACTTCTTTTAGTTTTGCATATAATTTACTCCGGTAATTTTCCGCTGTAAGAGGAGCCGTTTGTTCAATTATTTCAAGTATTTCTTCATTATTTCTAATTTTTTCTATCAGATCTTCCTTCAGATGTTCTCCTTCTTTCTGACGCATTTCAATAAATTTTGCCAATGCGTCTTTTGCAACACTGCAAACATCCCCCCAAATCTTTTCTTCATCTTCAGCAACTTTCTGTACATTGAAAATATCCGAAAACTTTATTAATGTAGAAAGTGTTATGTCGTCGGTCAAATTAAGTTCACTATTAGCGGTTTTTAATGCATTTATATACCCAGCCGCCATTAATTTGTCCACATTAATATTTGCTTCCTTTCCATTTAAATTATTTATAGTTACATTTACTTCAACCTTACCTCTTGAAATACTATCTTTTATATACGATTTAAGTTTTTCCTCAATAAAGCCGTATATTCTTGGTACACGGGCAGTAAATTCATAATATCTATGATTTACCGATTTTATTTCAACTGTTATTTCACGCTGATCAATAATTCTCTGTTCGCGTCCATAACCTGTCATACTTCGAATCACAAAATTATCCTCCCATACATTTGTTCACAATATACTATTATTTTATTATAGCATTCCTGAATAAAGAAATCAAGTAAAAAAAGAAAAAAACCGGTCTTTTATTAAAGACCGGTTTTCAGGGATTAAATAGGAATTATAAAAAAGGAATTAAAATGAAAAACCTTATTATCTTGCAGGACCTAAATCATCCATATCAATAAGTCCAAGAACATAATTAATAATAGCTACTGCATCCTTTGTGTCAATTTCATCATCATAAACAGTCTGTGCCTGTTCATAAGCCTTTGCATTTTTAAGCGGGAATTGTGCTTCACTAAGGAGATACTTGTTAAGAACAACTATATCTGCTGAGTCAACAGTCCCGTCAACATTGGCATCTCCATACATAAGATCATCTGGATTAAAGCTTTCTGTAGGAATTGTAGATCCATCAGTTACAATAACCTTAACTTCAACTGTTTCATCACCCAATGTTACAGTAATAGTAGTTTCACCTTTAGCAACACCTGTTACAACACCGTTTTCATCTACAGTTGCGATTGAAGGATCTGCTGATTCAAAAGTACAGCCATCCTTGTTAGGCTTAATAGTATCAGTTTCACCAACTTCAACTTCAATAACATCCTTTTCAACTGAAAGTTCATCATCATTAGACTTATCTGGAACAACATCCGGATAAAGATCAGCCATTGTACCAAGAGCAATAAGAATATCGCCTGCATGCCAGAATCTATGATAATTAAGTTCAACAGTCTTCATAGCTTCTTCTTTATCTGCTGCTGATGCATTTGCACCTCCGACAGAATCATAAGCTTCCTTGAATTTAGCAACATAGCCTCTGTTGTCAGTGTAGTATTTACCGTCAATTTCTGTACTTGTACCATACTTAACATTTGCGCTGTTGTTTGTACCATCCTTATTATCGCCGAGGTACTGTGAACGGATACTTAAGAAAGTAGCACCATTAGCAATTGTATCACCATTAGGCATTGTACCATTATAATTTGTAGGTACCCATACATCCTGTTCAAACAGTCTTACCATGCTTCCATTTGTTTCTGCAATAGACAGACCGATATCATCACGTCCAAGATTCCATTCACGATCAAGAAGTTCATGAGCAAGATAAAGAGCCTTTTCTGCAACCTTGTCGCTGTCCTTATAAGCTGCTTCAGAGTCAACATCATTGCTCTTAGCATAGTAAATAAGTGTATTAGCAAGTGAGGATACACAGCCGAGGTCAGAAGTTCCACGTGCTGTTACTTCACATGTCAAATCACTGTTAGCCTCCGGATCATATGTTCCGGTCCATGTCTTAGGCTGACCGTACCAGTCTAATGTAGCAGGAATTGTATATGAACCGTCATCATAAAGTTCAACTTCGTTAACGAACCATTCAACCCATCTGTCAAGAATAGCATCAAGAGCTTCTTCTATTGTCATTTCTGTAGGAGTACCATTTTTCACTTGCTGGAGCTTAACTGCTTCAACATAAGAATTTGTATTACCTGTTTTAATTACATAACGAAGCTCTGCAAGACGCTGAATTGCCCATACCTGGTTACCAATCCAGTGGTTTGAACCTGGGTCAGCATATACAGGGTGTTCCTGATAAGCCATATTATAGAAAGTTGTAGGAATATTTGTACCATACTTTTCAATATATTCTTTATCTACATCTGCAAGATATTCATATTTCAGATATCTGCCGTGCCATGAACTTGTAGCACCGCCGGCAATAGGTCCATTAGCTGACTGCAGCCAGAGATAGAATTCAAGCTGTCTCTGAAGTGATGTTGTGTAATCCTTAATTGCCTGGTTACCCGTCTTCATACCGTTTCTCAAATCATCATCTTCAAGAAGAGCATAAGCAGCAAGCGGGTTCTGATAGAATTCGTGACAGTGGCTGGCACCGATCTGCCATGCCCAAGCGCCCTGATCACTTCTAGTTGTACCGCCCCATGAAGTATACCATGACATCAAGTAGTGAGCGCCTTCATAGCTGTTAGCCGTGTTCCACTCATCCTGACAACCTATCTTCTTATAATACTTATCAAACATGTTATTTCTCAGCTGGTCACCCATTTTACCGGCAAGAGCTGAAATTGAACTGTCGCCTACGCCCCATCTGTTAGCAGCGTAAACAGCCTGAATAGCACGGTCTTCAGCGTCAGGCGCATTTGTATATGCATACTGTTCTGAAACCTTTTCATCTGTATTAAAGATACCTTTAAGACCTCTTGTACCCTTCATACCGTACTGAAGATCTTCTACGCAAGGGTGCGGAACTGTTTCCCAACAGGATTCCTGCGCGCCACGCTGGAATGTATTGATAAATGTAAATTTACCATTGCCGCCGCCGTATCCGTACCAGTCGTCAACGTCAGCCAGCCAGTGCATCAGATAAAGACCCTTATCGCTTCTGTAAATACTTGCATACTGAGAATGAATTGGGTTTATACCGTTGTTACCCGTATGCATAGCTGTCGGATAAGTCTCAGGAGTATCCCATTCTTCTGAATATGTCGCACTAAGCTCTGTCTTATCCATAATACTGATTCCGTCTGAAGTAGACTGAGTGCCGTAACCGCCGATGGCCGGAATCATGATTTCCATTGTTTTCCAAGCTTTAGCAAGATCGTTTGTCTGGTCAACAGCGCTGCCGTCTTCTTTAGTAACGCCGTCCTTACGAGAAATGTAGTCTCTCATAGCTGCCATCCAAACGATGTATGACATAGCTTCTGAAGTTGTTTCATGACCGTAGTCAGGAGCTTCAATAATAAGTTCTTCAACTGCATGGTAAGGAACGCCGAAACCGCCTGAAGCCTTATTTTTAGAACTCAGATAGCCGTTTTCTTCACCGTTTGTAATAACGTCATCATACAACGACAGGAATCTCTGAGCGTAAGTTGAATCGCCGTACGCTTCTTCTTTGGTTCTAGTGCCGGCTGAAACTGTCGGCATAACAGCACTAGCTGTAAGTGCTGCTGAAAGAATCGCTGCAATAACAGCTTTCTTCTTTTTAAGAATCATCACTATTTCCCCTCTCATTTTGAAATGGTTTTACAATATAAAAATATCGTTTCGTAATTTTAAGCCGATTCGCCACATTTTATCAGCTTAAATTTTACAGCTTTGTCACAAAACGTCACGAATTGCGCTATAAAATTTCATAATCATATTATAAATCAACAGTTTTCAAATGTCAACACTTTAACTAAAATCTCAAAAGACAAAAAAGAAAAATTGTATACTTGCACAGACTGAAAGATTTTCTTTTGTTAATTTTGCCAACACCGCCGATATTCGCTTTATTTTTTTGTTAATATAATATAATTTTTAATATTGTTTTTATACTCTTCATTCCATTTACAATAATTCTTCACAGGCATTTCACAATTTTATTTTAGAATATTCTTATCAGACTTGAAATTTTTGGGGAAAATACACAAACGTTAATAATATAGTTACAATTTGTTAATACTTTATTAACATTTTTCTGGGATAATGTTTAGGTGTATAACCACATTTAATAAAGGGTTTTAATTTCTAAAAAATCCAACGGAGCTTATCCGATAAATTATGAAAGGCATGGTATATAAATGATCGAAATAAAAAATCTTACGAAGTTTTACGGTCGCAATGCCGCTGTCAAAAACCTTAGTTTTACGGTCAACGACAACGAAATTCTGGGATTCCTCGGACCTAACGGCGCCGGAAAATCAACTACAATGAACATTATTACGGGGTTTTTGCCGTCTACAAGCGGTACAGTGACTATAAACGGTCTGGATATTTCCGAAAATCCCTCGGAAGCAAAAAAAATGATAGGTTATCTTCCAGAGATTCCGCCTGTATACCTTGATATGAAAGTAAAGGAATACCTGAAATTCGTCGCAGGCATTAAAGGAGTTAAAAGAAACGAACGAAACCAGCAGGTAGAATCCGCTATGGAAAAACTGAAAATTAAGGATGTCGAAAAAAGGCTTATCCGCAACCTTTCTAAAGGCTACAGGCAGCGTGTCGGCTTTGCTCAGGCTCTTCTGGGAGATCCGAAATATCTTATTCTCGACGAACCTACGGTAGGTCTGGACCCCAATCAGGTAATTGAAGTCAGAAATCTTATCAAGTCCCTGAAAAAAGACCATACTATTATATTAAGTTCTCATATCCTTGCCGAAATTCAGGCTGTATGTGAAAGAGTAGTTATTATCAGTCACGGTGAAATCAGAGCAGTGGACAGTATTAAAAACCTTGAAAACAGTCTGGGAACTTCTACCGTACTTATTATGAAAATCGAAGGCGGCAAGGACGCTGTTTCAGAATGTATAAAAAAAGTACCTGGAGTATCCGATATCAACGATATTACTTTTGAAGAACCGGAAATTTATACATATAAAATAGAAATTGAAAAAGACGAAGTCAGAAAAAATATTATGACGGCTCTGATAAAAAAAGACTTTGTCATTGACGAAGTAAAGAGCGAAAAACCGGATCTTGAGGAAGTTTTTGTAAAATTAACCGCACAGGCTCCGAAGAAGAAAGGTCTTAAGGATCTTCTTAATGAAATGGATTCGGACAATCCTTATTACAGCGAGGATTTTTCCGAAAAGGAGGATGAATAATATGTTTTCACTATATAAAAAGGAGCTTCGTTCCTATTACTGTTCGCCGTTTGCGTACATTATTGCCGCACTTTTCCTGCTGGTATTTTCACTCAGCTTTATAAACGGTATTTCAAATCTTTCCGGACATCAGTTTAAATTTTCTTTTCCCAACGTTTTCTACAATAATTTCTTTTACTTTATCCTGCTGATTCCTATGCTGACAATGAGAACCTTTGCCGACGAAAGAAAAAGCGGAACAGAAGTTCTGCTGATGACCAGTCCTTTAAATGTTTTCCAGATTGTAATTGCCAAATTTTTAGCTGTTTCAACCGTATTTCTTATGATGCTTGTGCTTACACTGTTCTATCCCCTCATTACTGTTCTTACAGGCGAAGTAATCTGGTCTAGTCTGATCTGCGGTTATCTGGGATTTTTCCTTTGGGGACTTGTCTGCATTGCAGTAGGAATGCTTATGTCGTCGTTTACTGAAAGTCCTATTATTGCCGGTATTCTTGGAGAAGGCGCTATGATTATACTTATATTTATTGATAATTTCAAAGACAGCGGATTATTTACAAATCTTCCTAAGGCTGCACAAATTATCGGAAGCTTTTCAACTCAGGAAAGATTTGTTTCTTTCTCTCAGGGACTTTTCAGCATAGCTGATCTGATATTCTTTATAACATCAACAGTGCTTTTTGTCGGATTCACCATTATTTCCGTTGAAAAAAGACGCTGGAGCAGGGGGTAATATAAATGAGTACAAAAAAATCAAAAAAGAATGCAAAATTTACCACTATAGCGTGGATATTTGCTGTAATGCTCCTGATAGCAGTTATATTAATAAATGTAGCAGCTTCTTTTCTTGACGTTAAAATGGATATGACGCCTAATAAACTTTACAGTCTGAGCAGTACAACAAAAAATTATCTTGAAAAGCTGGATAAAAAGGTTGACTTATATCTGCTTATGGAAATGGATAAGGTAAGAGAAGACGATGAAATGATCGCATTTACCACTATGATGGATCAGTATGCCGAATATGAAAATATCAACTTTATAGATATTGATCCCGATACAAATCCGGATATTGTAAACGAGCTTAACCCCAGCGGCTATCTCAATATAAAATCGGGTGATATCGTCGTAAAATGCGGAGATATAATAAAGCGTATTCCCGGCACTTCCATGTACGTATATGAGGGCGACTATGATTCGTCAGGAAACTTTATTGCTGAAAACGCTTATTTTCAAGGTGAAAATTATATAACTGGCGCTATTAAGTCCGTAGTTGAAGGCGAAGTCCCTTCTGTCTATTTCCTTACCGGACACGGAGAAAAATCCATCGACGACAACTATACAAGTTTTAGAAAAAATCTTAAAAATTATAACTACGAAGCAAAAGAATTAAATCTTACAACTGAAGAAGCAGTACCGGACGATGCGGCTATAATTATTGTGCCGGCTCCGAAAAAAGATATAACTGACGATGAAAAACAGAAAATTGACGATTACATGGACAAAGGCGGAAATTTATCGCTGCTTCTCTCCCCTAACGGAGACGATACCGAATATAAAAACATTCTGGAGCTTATGCATGAATACTGTCTCGGTATGGATTATAATCGTGTTTATGAAACAGATTCTTCAAAACATGTTTCAGGAGACAAGTATGAAATAATGGTAAATCTGGTAGATATTACAGACATGAAGAAAGAAAATGAAAATCTGACGGATCTTACTTCCGCACTTATTGAAGAAAACTCGCTTATTCCTTATATGCCGGAATCACGTTCATTTTTTGAGTATCAGGGCGACAATTACAGCAATCTGAATATCTGTCCTCTTATTGAAACATATGATTCGGCATACGGCGAATCATACGGAGGTCCTGAAGTAGATCCTGAGGATATAAGCGGTATTCTTTACCTTGCCGCATATTCTGAAGACCCAACAAGAAACAATTCAAAAATGGTCGTTATGGGTAATGCGGAATTTATTGACGATGAACATCTTCAGGAAGATTACGCTATTGTTCCCGTTTACCTTTACCTCAGTACAATTACATGGATGTACAACAGCGACGTAAACATGGGCATTCCCGCAAGAGAAAAAACTTACGACTATATGACTCTTGAAAGCGAATCTGATACAAACGTAATTCTGGTTATATTGTGTGCATCGCCTATTGTTGTTGCAGCGGCAGGCGTAATCATCTGGATTAAAAGGAGAAATTCGTAATGAAACGCATAAAAATAGCCATAGCAATAATGGCTGTAGTATTAATTGCATCACTGGGCATTTATTTTCTGGCTGATCATCTTAATTCAAATAAAACAAAAAAAGAAACTGAAGAGGCCAATAAGCTCATACTTTTTAATATTGATGAAAATTCCATTGATAAGGTAGATATTCATAACGAATCCGGAAATTACACAGCAGAATATATTGATTCCAACTGGCAGCTGACAAATACTGATGAATTTGATTTAAATTCAACCGCAATAACAGCAATATGCTCAAACTTCTGTAATCTTACCGCAATCAAAATTCTTGACGACACCGATTCTTCTAAATATGGCTTTGACGATCCTATCACATTGACAGTATACGCAGACGATACGCCGTATAAGCTTTTTATAGGAGATGCCACGCCTACATACGAAAACTTCTATGTAATGAAGGAAAACGACGACAATATATATCTTATAGATTATACAACCGGCGCCGTTCTCTGTGCTACCAAAAATAATCTTAAACAAACATATATTTTCAATTACTTCACTGCTGAAATAGATTCCTTCTGTTTGTGGGAAGGCTCCGAAAAAGATGAAAACATACGCTTCTCTATGAAAAAAGATGAAAACGGCACCTGGAGCATGATCAAACCCTACCAAGATACGTCCGTATACAATACACAGATCACCAACTTCCTGACAGACGCTACCAGAGATGAAATTTTCAGCTTCGTAGCAGAAAACTGTACAGAATCTGATTATGCAAAGTACGGATTTGACAATCCAAAATATGTTCTTGAAGTAACGGCAGGAAGCAAACATACTAAAGTAATCTTCGGAGATTATACAAATAATGAAAATGAAATGTACGGTCTATTTACAGACAGCGGTCAGGTCGTAACGTTTATATCAAATGAAATCTCCGCTTTAGGATATGACACAATGGATATGATGAACACTACCGTTTACTCTGCCGACATAAACGACGTTACGGAGGTAAAGGTTGAAATGCCCGGAGTTACGGCAGAAATGGAAATAAATAATTACGAAGAAGAATACATTCTTAACGATACTCAACTTACAGATGACGATACAAAATCACTTTTCATTTCATTTTTCAATTCCTTTAACAACGCATACTTTGAATCCATTGAAAACGATCAGAATCCTGACGGCGAGCCTGAAATAACAATAACCTATACTCTTTCAAACAATACCGTTAACAGAATTGAATATATTCCTGTTCCCGGAGAAGATTCCAATACTTACTGGGCAGTCAAGAACGGCGAGTATACAGGCTTTGTAGTACGCAAAAAGATAATAGCCAATATTTCATCAACCTATGAAGAGCTTGTTCAGGCAGTCGAATCTTCAGAAAAATAAAATTTTACCCTGTATTATTTAATACAGGGTATTTTTTATTTTACTACATCATTGAAAGAGGATCAACATAAGAACCGTTTTTCAGTACTTCAAAATGAAGATGCGATTCGTCAGACGTTTCAATATCTGCCGTCTCGCCTACTGCTCCTATTTCCTCACCGCTGCTTATCTGCTGTCCCGCCTGAACGGTAACGCCTGAATTTAAATTGCAGTATCTGGTAATAATACCATTGCCATGATCAATTGTAACAGTAACGCCCCACAGAGGATCTTCCTCAATTGCGGAAACCGTTCCTGAATCTGACGCAATTACCGGATCTCCAAGAGTAGCTTGAATATCCACACCGTTATGAGTCTGCCATGCTCCGGTTGTATTAGACTTAACAAGCTCTCCGTTGCTGAACTCGTTCATAACTTCTCCTTCAATGGGCATAACAAGCTTTCTGACTTCGGGCTTTGCAGTTTCTTCCGCTTCTTCGTCCTCCTCCGGCTGAGTTTCCTTTACAGCAGTTACCGCTGTTTCAGTATGTTTAACAATAGCTTCCGCTATGGTTTCCGCCGTAGTAAGCTTTGGCACGTCTGTTTTAACTTCCGCCGCCTCTCTGCTGTCGCTTTTGGAAAGAGTTGAATCAAGCTGACCTGCTATATCGTTTGCCGTCTGAGTATATGCAAAATAACATGCTGCACCAACCATAGCAACGCTTAATGCCAGAGCAATATAAAAACCTTTGCCGTTTAAAATAGATTTGGAATTTTTTTTCACGTTTAACACCTCCGATTTTATTTTGGACCATAAACAGCCGTTTATTCGCACATATTCCTTTTTTTCCAAATTATTTTAAAGCGACGTTGCATTAAATCAGAATATAGTGTAAAATAGTAAAGATGATATTTATAAAAGGAGTTATATCTATGTTTAAACTCAGGCGCTTTTTAAAACATTATAAAAAGGAACTTATTCTTGGTCCGTTTTTCAAACTTCTTGAGGCAATTTTTGAACTTGCCGTACCATTAGTCATGGCTCAGATTATTGATAAGGGCATAGGAAATAATGATTCGGATTATGTCTGGAAAATGAGCGGACTCATTGTTGTTCTTGGTATATGCGGACTTGGATTTGCACTTACATGCCAGTTTTTTGCCGCTAAGTGCGCATACGGTTTCGGCACAGAGCTGAGAGATGCTCTTTACAAGCACATAAATAAATTTTCCCACGCTGAAATCGACAGATTTGGTACTTCATCTCTTATTACACGAATTACAAACGATACCGTGCTCGCCCAGAACGGTGTAAATATGTTTATTCGTCTTGCAGTACGCGCTCCGTTTCTGATAGTCGGCGCTGCGGTCATGTCAATGACTCTTGACTTAAAGCTATCAATTATTTTTCTGATTGCCGCACCGATAATTACGCTTATTATAGTATGGGTAATGAAAAAAACCGTGCCTATGTATAAAAAAATACAAAAAGGTCTTGATAAAATTTCTCTGCTGACAAGAGAAAATCTTGATGGTGTACGAGTAATACGCGCTTTTTCAAAACAAGAGGAAGAAAAAAAAGAACTTATTAACGAAAGCGGCAGGCTTTCAGATAATGCGGTGATCGCAGGAAAAATTTCGGCAATTTTAAATCCGGTTACTTTTATGATAATGAACCTCGGTATAGTTGCCATACTTTGGTTCGGCGGTATACGAGTTGATACAGGGTATCTTACGCAGGGAGAAATTACAGCTTTTGTAAATTACATGACTCAGATTCTTTTAGCCCTTGTGGTGCTTGCAAATCTGGTAATAATATTTACTAAAGCTGCGTCCTCTGCTTCAAGAATAAACGAGGTTTTTGATACACAGCCGTCTATGACAGACGGATCTGATACAAAATTTGATTTCAGCAGTCCGGCTGTTGAATTTGAAAATGTAAGTTTTTCCTATCCGGACGCCGGAGACTTATCCCTGAATAATATTTCATTTACTCTGAAAAAAGGTGAAATACTGGGTATAATAGGAGGTACCGGTTCAGGCAAATCGACTCTTGCAAATCTAGTCCCCAGATTTTATGATATAACTTCAGGAAACATTAAAATTTTCGGCAATGATATAAAAAAATACTCAATGGAAGAACTGAGAAAACTCATAGGAATAGTCCCTCAGCGTGCTGCATTATTTTCAGGTACAATAGCTGACAACATGCGCTGGGGAAAACCTGACGCCACAGATCAAGAAATTATTTCGGCACTGAAAATTGCTCAGGCATGGGAATTTGTTTCAAAGTTAACCGACGGAATAAAAACAAATATTTCTCAGGGCGGTAAAAACCTTTCAGGAGGTCAGCGGCAGCGTCTTACTATTGCAAGAGCATTAGTAGGCAATCCGCCTGTTGTTATTTTAGATGACAGTATGAGCGCCCTTGACTACGCTACAGACCTTGCTCTTAGAAAAGCAATTGAATCAGAACTTAAGGATACGGCTGTAATAATGATTTCTCAAAGAGCCACTACACTGCAAAACGCCAATCATATATTGGTTCTTGACAACGGAGAAGCAGCAGGATACGGAATTCATGAAACACTTCTGAAAAACTGTGAAGAGTATGCAGAAATCTACAAATCACAAATGAGCTGACGGAGGTACTTTTAAAATGATAAAAACACTTAAACGAATACTTAAATATACCAAACCCTATAAAATACACCTTTTCTCTGCAATATTCTGCGCATTTATAGGAGTTGTACTATCACTTTTTGTACCGATTCTGATCGGTAAGGGTGTTGATGTTATTATCAGTAAAGGAAATGTTGATTTTGAGGCGCTCCTGAAAATATGTATTGTTATTGCAGTCACAGTTCTGATAAGCGCACTATTCCAATGGATAACCTCTCTTTCTACAAATAAACTATCGTACAATACTATTCGTGACATAAGAGCAGATTATTTTGAAAAACTCAATTCCGTACCTCTGAAATTTATAGACAACAGTTCAAAGGGCGAGCTTATCGGCAGAGCAGTAAACGACATTGAAACAATTTCAGACGGTTTACTGCAAGGCTTTACTCAGCTTTTCAGCGGCGTTGTAACTATTCTCGGAACGCTGATTTTTATGCTTTCTATCAACGTTAAAATAGCTTTGCTGGTTGTTATTTTGACTCCGATATCCCTCTTTACCGCCGCAATCATTACTAAACTCAGTCATGATTCATTTACAGAGCAGTCTAATCTCAGAGGAAAAATGAGCAGTTTCACTGAAGAAATGGTGGGAAATCAAAAAATAGTAAAGGGATTTTCATATGAAAAAAGAGCTGAAAAAACCTTCTCTGAAATAAATGCACAAATGGGAAAAAGCGGAGTTAAAGCCGTATTTTTCTCCTCAATGACTAATCCTACAACACGTTTTGTAAACGGTCTGATTTATGCGGCTGTGGGTACTGCCGGAGCGTTAAGCGCTATTGGAGCATTGAATTTTCTTGGAGTTATTACAGTCGGACAGCTTTCATCGTTTCTTTCATACTCCAATCAGTATACAAAACCTTTTAATGAAATATCCGGTGTTATTACAGAGCTTCAGAATGCCGTTGCATCTGCTGAAAGAGTTTTTGCAGTAATCGACGAACCCTCCGAACTGCCTGACAACAATAAAGAAGTACTTGCATCATGTGATGGTACACTTACAATGGAAAATGTAAATTTTTCATATGTTCCTGAAAAAAAGCTTATTCAGAATTTCAATCTTCATGTTCAGTCCGGACAAAAAATAGCAATAGTCGGACCTACAGGCTGCGGAAAAACTACTATTATAAATCTTCTTCTGAGATTTTATGACATAAATTCAGGCAAAATAAAAATATCCGGAAAAGATACAAAGGATATTACACGTTCCAGTCTGCGCTCACAGTTTGGAATGGTATTGCAGGATACATGGCTGTTTACCGGTACTGTAGCGGAAAACATATCCTATGGAAAACCAAATGCGTCCAGAGAAGAAATTATTGAAGCCGCAAAAGCAGTACATGCCCACAGCTTTATCAAACGCCTGCCTGACGGATATGATACGGTAATCAACGAAGAGGGCAGCGGACTTTCCCAAGGACAAAAACAGCTTATTTCAATTGCAAGAATTATGCTTAAGGATCCTCCGATGCTCATACTGGACGAAGCTACGTCAAGTATTGACATAAGAACTGAACAGAGAATACAGCGTGCGTTTGAAAAAATAATGAAAGGCAAAACAAGCTTTATTATCGCCCACCGTCTTTCAACTATAAAAAACGCCGACGTTATTCTTGTTATGAAAGACGGAAATGTTATAGAACAGGGTAGTCATGAACAGCTTCTTGAGCAAAACGGTTTTTATGCAAATCTTTACAGCAGTCAGTTTGCGCCTGTTTAATGTGTAATCAAATAAACATACTAAAAAATGCCGAAGATTTATATCTTCGGCATTTTTAATAGTCGTCACTGATGCAACCATAATATTTACATTAATTCATTAAGCGCTAAATACACGCCGTATGCTGAATTACCAAGAGTAAGTACCAGTCCTATAATAGATAAAACCAATCCCACAATTGCAATGTTTTTCTTTTCGCTTTTTTTACCTAAAGCTCCCATAATGATTCCAACAATAGAAACAGGATATCCCAATAGCGGAAGAAGCCATGCAAGTAAACTTGTTATCCCAAGAACTAATCCTGCAATCGCTTTGTTATTCTGTTTATTCATTTTTTTCACCCCTAATTTAACAATTTATGACTATATTGTATCATATATAGCCTATTTTGTCAAGAATAATAGACTATAATTAGCTCATAATTTTTTTAAGGGAGCAAAAAAATGGATACTTATACAGCTGTTAAAAACAGAATTTTATTTTTGTGTGATCAGAAACATATGACAATTAATAAATTAGCTACAGCTTCCGCTGTCGCACCATCTACTATAAAAAATATTTTGTACGGAAAAAGTCATAACCCAGGTATTGTAACGCTAAAAATGCTTTGCGACGGTTTTGGAATAACACTCAGCGACTTTTTCGATACTTCAACATTCAGAAATTTAGAACAAGAGATAAAATAAAAAGTGTTAAAGATGCACAAATTTAATATTTATCTAACTTGACAAATTATGCAGATTCATTTATAATAAAATCTATACTGAATATGAAACGGAGAATCTTATAATATGAATACAAGTGAAATAATTGCAGAAATTGAAAAGTCGCTTACTGGCGATCCCAGAAAAGACGGTCCTTTTTTGAAAGACCAGGCTGAAAAATACAAGAATAGTGAAAACAGTACGGAAATAAACCGGGAACTCGCAAGACTGCTCTATGAAATTTCCAAAAAAGACTATGAAAGCAGTCTTTACAATTATCTGGACAGCGAAAATCAAAAAGTAAACGAACAAATAGAAAACGCAAGGAAAAGATTTGATAACAGAAACTACAGCGGCGGAATTAAAATTCTTGAGGAGATAATCAGAAACAACCTGCCGGCATGGAATGATACATCAGAATTTACATACAAAAGCTTTGGTACTCCTCTGGAATATCTTCTTTATACAAAACTTTATGAACCTGAAAAGGAAGTCAAGTCCGTTAACTGCAACCTTGCCGGAGTATACTGGATGTATTGTCATGGGCTTATGAAAAAAGGACGCTATGATGAAGCTTTAGCGGCAATAGAACGTGCAGCTGAACTTAATCCTGTAGACCCTGACGTTTATCTCCAATATGCTGAACTTATGAAACTGCGAAAAAATCCTGAAGGTATTAAATTTGCCTGTGACAAACTGCTGCAATGTGCCGTAACTAAAGAACAGATCGGCAGAGCTTACTTTAACTACAGTTACTATTTTTCAGAAATCAACGACCCTATAAAAGCAGCTGCATTACTGGAAATGTGCGGAATTTTCTATAAACCTGATCTCTATGAAAGTGAATTACAGTATATATCTAATTGTCTGGGAATGGGTTCTCTTCCGCCTAAACATACAAGTTCTGAATTAATGTCCTTGATGACCGAAGAAAAAATACAGCCCGGCCCCTCCGTAAATGTTATTCAAGCAGCATATTTTCTTGCAAAACGTTCGGAAGAACAGCTTGAATTTAAAAATGCAAAATATTATTACGAAATTGTCTGGGAACTTACTGAAGACGATAATATAAATGATCATATTCAGGAACTCACTAGTACTATAAAAGATTTAAAAGAGTTTAAATAGTAAAACTATACAAATTTATTTATACTTTTTTGTTCATTAATTTGCACAAAATTTATTGAACTTTTTTTAAAAATACGGTATAATGATTATAAATGTTATGGCATTTATAATCATTATTTTTTAGGAGGGACTATTTTGAAAAACAAATTTCTAAGAAAAATTATGGCGGCTGCCGTTGCCGCTGCATGTACCGCAAATGTTTCACTTATTTCAAATCTGGTTACAGCAGATACAAGTACCAAATACGAATTTGAGGACGGAGTAATTAACGGTACTTCAATGGAAATTACAGAGGACAGTTCTGCCAGCGGCGGACAATACGTTTATATGAAAGACGCAGGCGAAACTGTTACAGTTACTGTCGATGTCGAAGAAACCGGAATGTATGACCTTGCTATATGTTATCATCTTCCTCAAACCATGGGTTCAGATAAGGTTCAGAAATTAAACGTTAACGGCGTTAATCAGGGTCAAATAGGATTCGTTATGAACGATGGATTTGAAGAGCTTGATATCGGTATGTATAAGCTTAATGCCGGTCAGAACGAAATACAGCTTGAAAGCTTTTGGGGCTGGACTTATTTTGATTATCTAACTGTTAAAAGTGCTGATATGCCTGATCTTAATGTAGCGAAAACTTTGTCCGATAAAAAAGCAACTGATCAGACAAAACGTTTGATGAGCTATCTCGTTGATAATTATGGTGAACACATAATTTCAGGTCAGCAGGAAATATATAAGTACGGTCCTCATGATTTTGAATATGAATTTGAATATATTAAAAATTTAACAGGCGTTTATCCTGCAATCCGTGGATTTGACTATTTAAACGAATGCAATATTCTATATGGAAGCGAAGACGGTACCACAGACAGAATGATTGATTGGGCAAAAAACAAAAACGGCATCATTACAGCTTCATGGCACGTTACTGTACCGAAAAATTTCGCCAGCTACAATGTAGGAGACAAGGTTGATTATTCACAGGCTACATATTCCGTTAAAGATGACAACGGTAATTATGTTTCGGATTTTGACACTTCAAAAGCTATAATTGAAGGAGAAAAAGAATATGAGTACTATATGGCGTGTCTGGAAACCCTTGCAGCATCAATAAAAAGATTACAGGATGAAAATATTCCTATTATTCTAAGACCGCTCCATGAAGCCGAAGGCGGCGGCGGTGAAGAAGGATCATGGTTCTGGTGGGGCAAGTCGGGTTCTGCTGTTTATAAGGAACTGTGGAAGCTTACATATAAAACCTTAACTGAAGATTACGGTCTTCACAATATTATCTGGGAATGGAACAGTTACGCTTATTCAACATCTGCAAACTGGTATCCGGGCGACGAATATGTGGACATCGTGGCATATGATAAATATAACTGCACTGATTGGTCTACAGGTCAAGCGGTAATAAAACATAACGACAGCGCTATAAGCGGTACGTTCTACAATCTCGTAAATATGTATAACGGCAAAAAAATGGTTGCCATGGCTGAAAATGACAGCATACCAACACTTGAAAACTTAACTTCTGAAAAAGCCGGCTGGCTGTATTTCTGTCCTTGGTATGACGGAGGCTCAGATAATAATAACTTCCTGTCAAATCCGCAGTTTAATAAGGCAGAAGATCTGATAGAAATGTACCAGAGCGACTACTGTATAAGCCTTGACGAAATTCCGGCAGATTTATACAATACCTATTCTTTAGAAGGATTTGATGAAGAAACCACACAGCCTACAACAGAAGCAACTACGACTCCTGTTGAAACAACCCCAATTGAAACTACACCCGCTGAAACAACTCCAGTTGAAACTACACCAGTGACTGTTACGACATCTGTAACAACACCCGGACCTGTTTGGAGTGTTATTGAAGACAATTATACTTTAAATATAGGAGATACCCAACAAATTAAATATTATTCTGGCATTGGCTATGCAACATTCACTTCAGAAGATACTGATATCGTAGTAGTTGACGAAAATGGTATTATGACTGCTATAAGTGAGGGCTCAACACGAATAAAGCTTGAATGCCATGACTTCAATAATGGATCAATAATCTTATCTCCTCTTTACGTTGAAGTAACTGTAAAAGCTGCTGAAGGCGGAGATATAACCGTTCCTACAGACGTAGACGCTACGTTGTACGGAGACGTTAGCTTTGACGGTATAGTTGATTCGACTGATATAGTTGTTATTAATAAATTATTATTAAGTTCAGTACAGTATCCTCTTGAAAATGCAACATGTTATGTAAATGCAGACTGTGATAACGATCAGATCATAACAACAAAGGATTCTATATTTATAATTAATTATACACTTAATAAAATAAGCTTAGATCAACTTGGTTTAAACAGTGAAATTCTAAAATAAAAATATATAAGCAGATACTTTTAAAGTATCTGCTTATTTTAGTTTATAATTAATACACAAAAGCCGACTCTAATGAGTCGGCTTTTTTATTTCCGGAATTAAACTAACTGAATAATTGCCATTTCTGCTGCGTCGCCTCTGCGAGGACCGATCTTGATAATTCTTGTATATCCGCCGTTTCTCTCAGCATATTTTGGTGAAATTTCATCAAATAACTTCTTAGCAACGTCTTCCTTAGTAACGTAAGCAAATACTTGACGTTTGGAGTGCAGATCATTGTTCTTTCCGATTGTGATCATCTTTTCAGCAACTGCTCTGACTTCCTTAGCTCTTGTTACAGTTGTTTCAATCTGTCCGTTCTCCAACAGATAAGTAACCATTGCTCTGAGCATGGCCTTTCTATGGTCAGTTGTTCTTCCAAGCTTTCTTGTACCTGGCATCGTTATTCACTCCTTTACAAATTACAGAAAACATTTCTTTAATAATATTTTCCGCAGTTTTATTCCTCTTCTGAACTCAGATCAAAACCAAGTGATTGAAGCTTTTCTTTGACCTCATCAAAGGATTTCTTACCAAGGTTTCTAACCTTCATCATTTCTTCTTCAGACTTATTAATCAAGTCGTCAACGGTATTAATTCCAGCACGCTTCAGACAATTGAATGAACGTACTGATAAGTCAAGTTCCTCAATGGTCATCTCAAGGATCTTTTCCTTACCTTTATCTGTCTGTTCGACTAATACTTCTGCTATTACTGATTCTTCTGACAAATCAATAAACAGCTTCAGATGCTCGTTGAGGAGATTGGCTGCCTGTGACAAAGCTTCCTTTGCAGAGATTGTACCATCTGTCCATACCTCTATTGTAAGCTTATCAAAATCAGTTACCTGACCGAGACGAGTGTCTTCGACCTTATAATTAACCTTCAAAACAGGAGTATAAATACTGTCAACTGCAATAACATCTATAGGCATATTTCCCATCTGCTGCTTATTACGTTCAGCAGAAACATAACCTCTTCCGCGGTCAATTGTTATCTCCATATAAAGCTTAGCGTCCTTGCCGAGAGTTGCAATATGCATTCCCGGATCAAGTATATTGACCTCAGAATCTGTTTTGATGTCACCGGCAGTAACTTCACATTCACCTTCGGCTTCAATATAAACGGTTTTAGGGCCTTCGCCGTAAAGCTTTGCTGTAAGACCTTTAATTGCAAGGATAATCTCAGTAACATCCTCTTTTACACCCGGAATTGTTGACAACTCATGATGAACACCGTCTATTTTCACCGAATTGACTGCTACACCGGGCAGCGAGGAGAGCAATACTCGTCTTAGACTGTTACCTAATGTGATACCATAACCACGTTCCAGTGGGGCTAAAACGAATTTACCGTATTTTCCGTCACTTCTGAGTTCAACAGTATCAATTTCCGGCTTTACGATTTTTTCAAGCATAAGAACCCTCCTATTTCGCAATCACTTTTTATCTCTATATAAATCAACAGGCCAATAATATAATTATTATTTTGAGTACAACTCGACGATGAATGTTTCTTCAACCTCATAGTCAAGGTCATCCTTAACAGGCATACGAACAATTTTAGCTGTTGCCGCATCTCTGTTAGCCTCAAGCCAAAGCGGAACTACTCTGCCCTTAGTTGCTTCTGCAACATCCTTGAATTTGTCGCTCTTCTTGCTTTTTTCGCAAAGCTCAATAACATCGCCGACTTTTACTCTGTAAGAAGGAATATCGACCTTCTGACCATTTACCATAAAATGACCGTGAGAAACAAGCTGTCTTGATTCTCTTCTTGTAAGAGCCATACCCATTCTGAATACAACATTATCAAGACGTGATTCAAGAATAGTGATCAGGTTTTCACCGGCCTTGCCTTCCATTTTTTCAGCGATTTCAAAATAGTGATAGAAAGGCTTTTCCAGAACGCCGTAGATGAATTTAAGCTTCTGCTTTTCCTTCAGCTGCATGCCGTATTCTGAAACTTTCTTTCTCTTATTTGCATTAGGATTACGGTTGCTCTCCTTGGAAATGCCCATTACTGCCGGGCTGATTCCCAGGTATCTGCATCTTTTGAGAATAGGTTCTCTATTAATAGCCAACTTTTTTGCACCTCCTGTAAATTAGACACGTCTTCTCTTTGGAGGACGGCATCCATTGTGTGGGATTGGGGTTACGTCTTTGATCATCTTAACTTCAAGACCAACTGTCTGCAATGCTCTGATTGCTGCTTCACGTCCTGAACCAGGTCCCTTAACGTAAACCTCTACGCTCTTAAGGCCATGTTCCATAGCTGCCTTAGCTGCTGTTTCAGCTGCTGTCTGCGCTGCAAACGGTGTAGACTTTCTTGAACCTCTGAAACCAAGTCCGCCTGCACTTGCCCATGAAATAGCATTACCCTGTGTATCTGTAATTGTTACGATCGTATTATTAAAAGTGGACTGGATATGAACAGCGCCGCTTTCAATATTTTTACGCTCTCTGCGTCTTCTGATAGCAACTTTTTTAGCTTTCTGCTGTGCCAATGCTCATGCCCTCCTTACTTCTTCTTGTTAGCAATCGTCTTTACAGGTCCCTTACGGGTTCTTGCGTTTGTCTTAGTTCTCTGTCCTCTAACAGGAAGACCCTTACGGTGACGAACGCCTCTGTAGCAGCCGATTTCCACAAGTCTCTTAATGTTTAATGCGATTTCTCTTCTCAGATCGCCTTCAACATTGCAGTTTTTGTCAATATAATCACGCAGTTTTGCTACGTCTTCTTCTGTAAGATCCTTTACCCTTGTATCCGGATTAACGCCGGTTTCCTTAAGGATCGTTGTAGCAGTCTGACGACCGATGCCGTAAATATAAGTTAAGCCGATTTCAACTCTCTTATCCTTTGGCAGGTCAATACCAGCAATTCTTGCCATTAATTAATAGCACCTCCGTTAATTAAGATGTCAGGCGTATCAGCCCTGACGTTGTTTATGCTTTGGATTTTCGCAAATTACCATTACTTTGCCCTTGCGTTTTATAACCTTGCATTTTTCGCAAATAGGTTTAACTGAAGGTCTGACTTTCATTGAAAATACCTCCTTGATATATTACAGAAGCATTATTTTCACAACGCCTCAGGTTTCTTAGAACTATTATTTAGCTCTCCAAGTGATTCTGCCCTTAGTCAGGTCGTAAGGCGACATTTCAACCGTTACCTTATCGCCGGGAACTATACGAATATAGTTCATTCTCAGCTTACCTGATACATGTGCAAGAATTATGTGGTCGTTGGGCAGCTTTACTCTGAACATTGCGTTCGGCAAAGCTTCTTCAACAACGCCCTCTAATTCAATTACATCTTCCTTAGACAAAATTAATACCTCCCCATATCGGTTACGGTGTGCGCAGCAGCATATCTGCTAAGCACATTTCTAAGCTTCTTATCAGTCATATCATTCAATTCGATAACATTATCGGTGAATCTAAGATGTTTCAGATTCTTTCGTTTGGGTAATGAAAGTTTACGTCTCTTGCCGTCCGCAATAAAAACATAATTTTCTTTCATTTCTGTTATTACAAAATAACTACCCTTGTCTCGTCCGGCAGCTGCTTTAACAACTCTGCCCTTTTCAATTTTCACTGCTATCTCCGTTACGGCTTAGTAAGTATTACCGGTCCGTCGGGAGTAATTGCAATTGCATGCTCAAAATGAGCAGACAATGATCCGTTTGCCGTTACTACAGTCCAGCCATCCCTAAGAACCCTTACATCATCGCCCTTAGCATTAATCATAGGTTCAATACAAAATGTCATTCCTGAAACTAATCTTGGACCGTGTCCGGGCTTTCCGTAATTCGGAACCTCCGGAGATTCATGAAGTTCACGGCCTATTCCGTGACCGCAGTAGTTTCTGACAATACCGTATCCTCTGGAAGCGCAGTATTCTTCAACCGCATGGCATACATCGCCTAGTCTTGCGCCGACCTGAGCAGCTGCAATGCCTTCATAAAGGCTTTGTTCTGTGACCTCAAGAAGAGCCTTGGCTTCGTCGGAAACTTTCCCTACCGGAAACGTTGCACATGTATCGCCGTGGAAACCGTTATAATAAGCGCCTACGTCAACGCTTACTATATCACCCTCAGCAATTCTTCTTTTGTGAACCGGAATACCATGAATTACTTCATTGTTAATTGAAATGCAGGCGCTTGCCGGAAATCCGCCGTAATTCAAAAACGACGGCTTAGCTCCGCAGCCTATAATATAATCATGAATTATTTTATCAAGAGCCTTTGTAGTCATACCAGGCTTGATAGATTCACCAGCAAGCTTCAATGCTCTGCCGGCAATAAGACCGGCTTCACGCATTTTAGCCAAATCCGTAGAAGATTTTATGCTTACCATTTTACGCCCCTACTGCTTTCAAAGTCAGCTTTGATGTTTCAGCAACATCCTCTTGACCGACTACTGTTTCAAGTTTTCCCTGCTTTGCATAAAAATCCTTGAGAGGAGCAGTCTGTTCATGATAAACCTTTAAACGCTCAATTACTGTATCCGGGTGATCGTCCTTACGCTGAACAGTATTTCCGCCGCACTTATCACATTTTCCTTCAGCTTTTGACGGCTTGAATTCTGTATGATATGAAGCGCCGCAGCTTTCGCATACTCTTCTGCCAGACAGTCTCTGCTGAATAGTTTCATCCGGAACATAAATTTCGATTACTTTATCGATGTTAACGCCCATGCTGTCCAGGGCTTCTGCCTGAGGAACTGTTCTCGGGAATCCGTCAAGAATAAAACCGTTTTTACAATCATCCTCAGCAATTCTGTCTTTTAATATTCCGATTACAACGTCATCGGATACCAAAGAACCGCTGTCCATTGCAGCCTTTGCCTTAAGACCGTATTCCGTACCGTTTTTAACAGCTTCACGCAGTATATTTCCTGTAGAAATCTGCGGGATTTTCAATGCGTCAGAAATAACCTCCGCCTGAGTACCCTTACCGGCACCAGGAGCACCTAATAAAATTAAATTCATACCGGACCTCCTTATTCAAGGAATCCCTTATGATGACGCATCATCATCTGTGATTCCAGTGTACGAACTGTTTCCAAAGCAACGCTTACAACGATAAGCACTGTAGTACCGCCCATTGACAGACTTCTAAGATTATTGTCAAACATACCCAGTACGATCGGGAAGATTGCAATAATACCCAGGAAGAAAGCGCCGACCAATGTGATTTTTGAAAGAACTCTTTGAATATAATCAGATGTAGGCTTACCAGGTCTGATACCAGGTATGCCGCCGTTGTTTTGTCTCAGCTGATTTGCAATTTCTATTGGATTATACTGCATTGAAACATAGAAGTAATTAAATGCGATAATCAAAACAAAATAAATTAATGCATACCAGCCTGAAGTAGTACTGAAGAAATTCAGGAATCCGTTATAGAAACGCTGCCAGAAACCATCAGGATCTGCATACGGTCCCTTGAACATTCCAATAGTACTCGGCAATGACATAAATGACATTGCAAAGATGATTGGCATAACGCCGCTCATACAAACTTTAACAGGAATATGTGTGCTTTGTCCGCCGTATTGTTTTCTTCCCACTACACGCTTAGCATACTGAATAGGAATTCTTCTTTCGGATTCGTTCATGAATACAACAAATCCTATCATAACAACATATATTACGGCAATTGCAATTGAAACAAATAAATATTTGGACGGATTATCCTTAGTAAGTGTAATAAGCGTACCTACATCAGTCGGGAATCTCGCAACGATACCGGCAAAAAGTATCATAGAAATACCGTTTCCGATACCCTTATCATTAATTCTGTTACCCATCCATACTACCAGCATTGCTCCGGCAACAAAGCAGCTTGATATTACAACAGCTGCAAATACACCTTCAAATCCTGTTGTATACTTAACAGCGCCCATATTTTTTAACGTGAAATAATATGCTACTGACATAAATATTGACAGACCTAACGCTACAAATGCAGTAATCTGATTCAATTTTTTTCTTCCGGTCTCACCCTCGCTCTGAAGCCGTTCTAAAGGAGGAAGAGCATATGTCAGAAGTTGTATAATGATGGACGCATTAATATACGGTGTGATTGACAGGGAAAAAATTGTCGCTTTCGACAACGCACCGCCCGTCAAAATATTCAAGTATTCAAGAAAGTTACCGTCTGTAGCATTGGTACTCATCCATTCCTGAACCTTTGATAATGTCAAAAACGGAACCGTCAATGCACTTCCGAATCTGAATACTATAATGATGAATAATGTGTACAAAAGCTTTTTACGAATTTCCGCAACTTTCCATGCGTTTCTTATTGTTTCGAACACATTAAATCACCTCTGCTTTCCCGCCAGCCTTTTCAATTTTTTCGATTGCGCTCTGAGAGAATTTAGCAGCCTTAACTGTTATTTTTGCTGTAAGCTCACCGTTTCCGAGAACCTTAACACCGTCGTTTTCCTTCTTGATAAGACCGGAAGCGATCAGCATTTCTGTATCAACAACTGTTCCGTCAACAAATTTACTAAGGTCAGAAACATTTACAATTGAATATTTCTTAGCAAAAATATTGTTGAATCCTCTCTTAGGGATTCTTCTTGTCAGCGGCATCTGTCCGCCTTCAAATCCGATTCTTACGCCGCCGCCGGAACGTGCATTCTGTCCCTTATGACCCTTGCCGGCTGTTTTGCCGTTACCTGAACCGTGACCTCTGCCGATACGCTTACGTTCAGCAACAGAGCCTGGTGCCGGTGATAATTCGTGTAACTTCATTACATTGCACCTCCTTAGCTTATGCTTCTGAAACCTCTACAAGATGAGAAATTTTCTTTATTTTACCGTTTGTCTGCTCATTATCAGGCTGAACTACAACCTGACCGATTTTCTTAAGACCAAGAGAATGAGCAGTAGCAATCTGGTCGCTTTTTCTTCCTATAAGACTTTTAACAAGCTTAATCTGCTTTGCCATTTCAGCCCACTCCTTAACCTAAAATTTCTTTTATAGACTTGCCTCTCTTTGCAGCAACTTCCTTTGCTGTTGAGCATGACATAAGTCCGTTGATAGTAGCTCTTACAACATTGCATGGATTGTTTGATCTAAGAGACTTTGTTCTGATGTCCTTGATACCAGCCATTTCAATAACCGCACGAACCGGACCGCCGGCGATAACACCGGTACCGGGAGCAGCAGGCTTCATAAGAACTCTGCCGGCGCCGAATGCACCGATAATTTCGTGAGGAATTGTTGTGCCGTACATTGGAATCTTAACAAGATTCTTCTTAGCGTCTTCAATACCCTTGCGGATTGCGTCAGGAACTTCGCCTGATTTACCCAGACCAAAGCCTACTGTGCCGTTTCCGTCGCCAACAACAACAAGAGCTGCAAACTTCAGGATACGTCCGCCCTTAACTGTCTTGGAAACTCTGTTTATAGAAACAACCTTTTCGGAAAGCTCCAATGCTTTTGCATCTATATTAGCCAAAAGTATAACCTCCTTCTTAGAACTTCAGTCCGTTTTCACGAGCTCCTTCAGCAAGCTCTTTTACTCTTCCGTGATAAAGGTAGCCGCCTCTGTCAAATACAACTTCAGCTATTCCCTTTTCAACAGCGCGCTTAGCAACCATTGCTCCGACCTTACGTGCGCCTTCAACGTTTCCGCCGTTTCCTTCAAATTCCTTATCCATACTTGAAGCGGAACAGAGTGTTACTCCGTTTACGTCGTCTATAACCTGTGCATATATATGCTTTGCTGAACGGAATACATTCAGGCGAGGACGTTCAGGAGTACCGGAAATCTTAGCGCGAACTCTGGCATGTCTTTTTGCTCTGGCTTTTTTTGTATCAGCCTTTTTAATCATTGCAAATTCACTCCTTTATTACTTCTTGCCCTTACCGGCCTTACCTTCCTTACGGATGATTCTCTCGCCGGCATATCTGATTCCCTTGCCCTTATACGGCTCAGGCGGACGCTTTTCACGAACTTCAGCAGCAAACTGACCTACAGCCTGCTTATCAATTCCGTTAATTACGATTTTGTTAGGCTGCGGAACATCAATTGTAATTCCGTCGATCTCAGGCATAATAACCTGGTGTGAATAACCAAGATTCATTACAAGGTTCTTGCCCTGCTTTGCAGCACGGTATCCAACGCCTTCGATTTCAAGAGTTTTCGCATAGCCGTTTGTAACCCCTTCAACCATGTTGAAGATAAGCGTTCTTGTAAGACCGTGAAGACTCTTGTTTACCTTTAAATCATTAGGACGGGAAACTGTTATAACTCCGTCCCCTTTCTCAATAATCATTGAGTTTGAAAATTCTCTTGTGAGTGTGCCCTTAGGACCCTTAACAGTAACAACGTTATCATTGATAGTAACATCAACTCCGGCAGGGATACTAATCGGCATTTTTCCTATACGTGACATTTCCCTGTCCTCCTTACCAAACGAATGCTAATAACTCGCCGCCTACATTAAGCTCACGAGCTTTCTTATCTGTCATGATTCCCTTTGATGTAGAAACGATCGCAATTCCCAGACCCTTTCTAACCTTAGGCATATCTTCACAACTTGAATAAATACGTAAACCCGGTTTTGAAACCCTGCGAAGACCTGTTATTACAGGTGACTTTGAGTCACTGTATTTCAGAGTGATTCTTATAACACCCTGCTTGCCGTCCTCAATGAGCTGAAAGCTCTTTACATATCCTTCGTCAACAAGAATCTGTGCAATAGCCTTCTTAACATTTGAAGCAGGAACGTCAACCGTGGCGTGCTTTGCAGAATTCGCATTACGAATTCTTGTCAGTAAATCTGCTATAGTATCAGTAATCTGCATGCCAATGACCTCCTTTGTATTTTTACCAGCTTGACTTCTTTACACCAGGAATCTGACCCTTATGAGCCAATTCTCTGAAGCAGATACGGCATATTCCGAACTTTCTTAAATAAGCGTGCGGTCTGCCGCAGATCTTGCATCTGTTGTAAGCTCTGGTGGAATACTTGGGAGTTCTCTGCTGCTTATTAATCATCGCTTTTTTTGCCATTTGAAAAAATCCTCCCTAATTACTTAGCAAACGGAGCGCCCAGTAATGAGAGCAGCTCTTTTGCTTCTTCATCAGTCTTAGCTGTTGTGATGAAATTTATATCCATACCTCTGACTTTGTCAATCTTATCATACTCGATCTCAGGGAAAATAAGCTGTTCCTTGATACCTGTTGAGTAATTTCCTCTGCCGTCAAAAGAATTAGGATTAATTCCTCTGAAGTCTCTTACACGAGGAAATGCTACGTTGAAAAGCTTATCAACGAATTCATACATATTTTCTCTTCTCAGTGTAACCTTAACGCCGATCGGCATTCCTTCACGAAGCTTAAAGTTAGCAACTGATTTCTTAGCTCTGCATATTACAGGCTTCTGACCGGTAATCTGAGTAATGTCATTGACAATAGCGTCGATAACCTTTGAGTTTGAAATAGCCTCGCCGGCGCCTACGTTGACAATAACTTTATCGAGCTTCGGAATTTCCATAACGCTCTTGTAATTGAATTTCTTCATCAAAGCAGGAGCTACGGTATCAACATAATAATCTTTTAATCTTGCCATGTCGTTTCTCCTTCTATTAGAAATTGTGTCCGCACTTCTTGCAGATCCTTACAGGAATGTTCTTCTCCTTGCCTGCTGCGTTTGTCTTAGTTTCAAAACCGTGACCAACTCTTGTAGGCTTTCCGCATTTAGGGCAAACAAGCTGTACCTTTGAAGCGTAAATAGGAGATTCAGCCTTGATGATTCCGCCGGACTGTCCCATTCTTGTAGGCTTCATATGCTTTGTTATCATGTTGATTCCTTCAACGATAACTTTGCCTTCCTTCGGGCTTACTTCCAGAACCTTACCGGTCTTTCTCTTTCCGCCCTCTTCATATTTGTCCTTGTAGTCACCTGTCAGTAAAACGACTGTGTCACCTGTTTTAACATGTAATTTGCTCATTATGACACCTCCATTATAATACTTCCGGAGCAAGGCTTAAAATCTTCATGTATTCCTTATCACGAAGCTCTCTTGCTACAGGTCCAAATATACGTGTACCCTTTGGGTTCTTATCTTCCTTGATTATAACGGCTGCGTTTTCGTCAAAACGAATATATGTGCCGTCTTCTCTTCTAAGGCCCTTTGCTGAACGAACGATAACCGCCTTAACAACATCGCCCTTCTTAACAACGCCGCCGGGTGTTGCTTTCTTAACGGATGCCACTACCACATCACCGATATTAGCATATCTTCTGCGTGTGCCGCCCAGAACTCTGATACACATAAGCTCTTTGGCTCCGGTGTTGTCAGCGACCTTCATATAAGATTGCATTTGTATCACAGCGAGTTCCTCCTTTCAGAAGCGTTCCGCTTAAAACTGCTTCCTCGTCTATATATTAAATTACTTAGCTCTTTCAATGATGTTTGTAACACGCCATCTCTTATCCTTTGACAAAGGACGTGTTTCCATAACTTCAACACGATCGCCTATACGGCATTCGTTATTCTCATCGTGCGCCTTAAGCTTTACTGTACGCTTGATGATCTTCTTATAAAGCGGGTGTTTAACATTGTCAGCGATAGCAACAACGATAGTTTTGTCCATCTTGTCGCTTACAACTTTACCAACCCTTGTTTTTCTAAGGTTTCTCTCAGACATAGCTAAATCCTCCCTTTCTTACTGTCTAACGCCCGACTTGATTTCGTTTTCACGAAGAACAGTCTTGATTCTTGCGATGTCCTTCTTAACAGCCTTTAAGCGTGCTGTATTATCAAGCTGGTTTACAGCAAGCTGAAAGCGGAGCGCAAAAAGCTCTTCCTTTAAACCGGCCAGCTTTTCGTTCATTTCTTCAACCGACATATCTCTGATTTCAGATGCCTTCATTACTGCTCCCCTCCTTGCTCTTCTTTCGCAACAAACTTACACTTGATAGGGAGCTTGTGCATAGCCAGACGCATAGCTTCTCTTGCTGTTTCTTCAGGAACGCCTGCAATTTCAAACATTACTCTGCCTGGTTTTACAACTGCTACCCAATATTCCGGAGCACCTTTACCGGAACCCATTCTTGTGCCGGCAGGTTTCTTTGTAACCGGCTTGTCAGGGAATATCTTGATCCAAACCTGACCGCCACGCTTGATATAACGTGTCATTGCGATACGGGCTGATTCGATCTGATTTGATGTGATCCATGCAGGCTCAAGTGCCTGAAGACCAAAATCGCCGTAGCTTACCTTATTGCCTCTTGTGGCTTTACCTGTCATGCGGCCTCTGTGCACACGACGGTATTTTACTCTCTTTGGAAGTAGCATTACTGGTTACCTCCTTCATTTTTTGCTTCTCTTACTTTATTATCACGTCTCTGATTATTGCGTCTTCTGTTGTCTCTGCCGCCTCTGTTTCTGGAGTCTTCAGTTTTTGAAACTTCACCCTTTAAAACTTCACCCTTGTAGATCCAAACCTTGATGCCAAGACGTCCGTAAGTTGTGTGCGCTTCTGCTGTGCCGTAATCAATGTCAGCTCTGATTGTCTGAAGCGGAATTGTACCTTCATGGTATGTTTCGCTTCTTGCAATTTCAGCACCGCCCAGACGTCCGGAAACCATAACCTTGATACCCTTAGCACCCAAACGCATTGCTCTGCCGATTGCCTGCTTCATTGTACGTCTGAATGAAATTCTGTTTTCCAGATCAAGCGCAATCTTTTCAGCAACAAGCTGTGAATTAATGTCAGGATTCTTAACTTCAACGATGTTAACAGCAACCTGTTTACCCATCATCTTTTCAAGCTTCTGACGGAGCTTTTCGATCTCTGTGCCGCCTCTACCGATTACGATACCGGGCTTTGCACAGTGAATGTGGATTCTTACCTTATCTTCAGCGAATCTTTCGATTTCCACTCTTGGAACACCTGCTGCATACAGGTTCTTCTTAATGTAGTTACGAACGTTGTAATCTTCAACAAGAGTATCGCCGAATGTTGCCTTGTTAGCAAACCAGCGGGAATCCCAATCTTTTATAACGCCGACACGCAGACCGTGCGGATTAACTTTCTGGCCCATTATTAAACCTCCCTGGGATTATTCTTTTTCTTTAAGAACGATTGTAACGTGTGATGTTCTCTTTAAAATTCTGTATGCTCTGCCCTGTGCTCTTGGCATGATTCTCTTCATTATAGGACCCGGGCAAACAAAACACTCAGCAACGTAAAGGTCATCCTTATTCATGTTGTGATTGTTTTCAGCGTTTGCAATAGCGGATTTCAAAAGCTTTTCCAGTATTTCACATGCAGCCTTTGGTGTATAATTGAGAGTAGCAAGTGCAACGTCGACAGGCTTGTTTCTGATAAGATCAAGAACAACCTGAACCTTTCTAGGTGCAATACGAGCGTTTCTCAGATATGCTCTAGCTTCCATTTGAACTCCTCCTTCCGCTATTTCTTGCCGTTATTTGTAGTCTTGGAACCAGCGTGTCCCTTATATGTTCTTGTAGGAGCAAACTCACCCAGCTTGTGACCTACCATATCTTCTGTAACATAAACCGGAACGTGCTTGCGTCCGTCATGAACTGCAAATGTGTGACCGACAAAATCAGGGAAAATTGTTGAAGTTCTGCTCCATGTCTTGAGAACCTTCTTTTCACCTGCTTCATTCATTGCCACAACTCTTTTGTAAAGAGCCTCCTGAACGTAAGGGCCCTTTTTAATGCTTCTGCTCATTAATCAGTTCCTCCTTTCAGCTTACTTGCCGTTTCTGCGTTTTACGATGAACTTATCAGAACGGTTATGCTTCTTACGGGTTTTATAGCCAAGTGCAGGCTTGCCCCAAGGAGTTACAGGTCCCGGACGTCCGATTGGTGATTTACCTTCACCACCGCCGTGAGGGTGATCGCATGGATTCATTACAGAACCTCTTACTGTAGGTCTTATACCCATATGACGTGTTCTTCCGGCTTTACCCAGATTAACATTTTCGTGATCTATATTGCTTACCTGACCGATAGTAGCCTTGCAGTTGATCGGTACGTTTCTAAGCTCGCCTGAGGGAAGTCTTACAAGAGCATACTTGCCTTCCTTAGCCATAAGCTGAGCCATGTTTCCTGCTGAACGAACCATCTGAGCACCCTTACCTGGATAAAGCTCGATAGCGTGGATAAATGTACCAACAGGGATGTTAGCCATTTCAAGTGCGTTACCAGCCTTGATATCAGCTTCAGGACCGGAGCAAACTGTATCTCCTACCTTAAGACCGTTTGGTGCAAGAATATATCTCTTTTCGCCGTCCTCATACTGAACGAGAGCGATAAAAGCTGAACGGTTTGGATCATATTCCAGTGTCATAACAGTAGCGTTCATGTTATCCTTGTCACGCTTGAAATCGATTACACGATACTTTCTTCTTGAGCCGCCGCCTCTGTGGCGAACAGTAATTCTTCCGTAGCTGTTTCTGCCGGACTTCTTCTTAAGAGGTTCAAGCAGACTTTTCTCCGGAGCAACCTTTGACAATTCCGAATAGTCTGTACAGGTCATCTGACGACGTGAAGGAGTTGTCGGTTTATAGGTTTTTATAGCCATTGTTTTCACTCCTTAAATGCGTTGTTTGCGGGAGCATCACTCCCATACCGTGCGATTCTGTATCAGCTATTAATACAGACCGTCAAAGAACTCGATTGATGACTTTGTCTTCTTGTCATCCGGTTCCTGATTTATAGTAACGATAGCCTTTTTCCAGTCAGCCTTCTTGCCTTCAAATCTGCCGACACGTCTTGTACGTCCCTTGCAGTTCATTGTGTTAACTTTAGTTACCTCAACGCTGAAAAGCTGCTCAACTGCCTTTGCTATCTCAACCTTGTTAGCATCCTTAGCAACCTTGAAAGTATACTTTCCTGAAGGAAGCAGGTCGATACTTCTTTCACTAATTACCGGCTTGAGGATGATATCCTGTGGTGCTTTCATTATGCGTACACCTCCTCGATTTTTCCGACAGCATTCTTAACAACGATGAACTTGTCATGGTTGAGAATGTCATATACATTCAATGTATTAACTGCTGCTGTCTTAACTCCCGGGATGTTTGCAGCGCTCTTTACTACCTTCTGATCTGCTTCAGCAGTAACGATAAGAGCCTTACCGTCAACATTAAGAGCCTTAAGCATATTTACAATAGTCTTTGTTTTGAAACCATCCATATTGAGAGCGTCTATAACGATCAGATTTTCATTCTGAACCTTTGAAGATAAAGCTGACTTCATAGCAAGTCTTCTTACCTTCTTGTTAAGTGTATAACTGTAATCTCTTGGCTTAGGACCTAAAGCAACACCGCCGTGTGTCCACTGAGGAGCACGGATTGAACCCTGTCTTGCATGACCTGTTCCCTTCTGTCTCCATGGCTTTCTGCCGCCGCCGCGAACTTCTGTACGTGTCAGTGTGGACTGTGTGCCCTGACGCTGATTTGCAAGATAATTCACAACCATTGCATGCATTACAGCTTCGTTTGGTTCTATACCGAATACAGCATCGGAAATTTCTGTTTCTGAAACCTGATTTCCTGCCATATCATAAACTGAAACCTTTGACATATATGCTTCCTCCTTCCTTAAGCCTTAACACTGTCTACGATGGATACGATTCCGCCCTTAGGACCCGGAATTGCACCCTTGAGTGCGATAAGATTATTTTCAGCGTCGATTTTAACTACTTCCAGATTCTGTACAGTAACCTTTTCGTTACCCATCTGACCAGGCATTCCCTTGCCCTTGAAGATTCTTGAAGGTGATGAGCATGCGCCCATTGAACCTGCGTGTCTGTGTACAGGACCTGAACCGTGAGTTTCCTTGAGTCTTGAATTGTTGTGACGCTTGATAGTACCCTGGAAACCTTTACCCTTGCTTGTACCGCTGACATCTACCATGTCGCCTACAGCAAATGTGTCAGCCTTAAGAATGTCGCCTACGTTAACTGAAGCACAATCTTCAAGTCTGAATTCCTTGAGTTCCTTCTTGCAGGCAACGTCTGCCTTATCGAAGTGACCCTTCATCGGCTTGTTAACTCTTGTAACCTTAACGTCGCCGTAACCCAGCTGAACAGCCTCATAGCCGTCGTTTTCAGCAGTTTTCTTCTGAACAACAACGCATGGACCGGCTTCAATTACTGTTACAGGAATAACTTTTCCTGATTCGTCGAAAATCTGTGTCATACCGATTTTCTTGCCGATTATACCTTTTTTCATGTATATTTCCTCCTGTTAGGTTATTGGTTGGCCTTTAGCCAACATGACCGACGGATTTAACTTCCGTCAATATTCCGCAGCGGATTTTCTGCGGAATCAGGGGCTTTAAAGCTTTAATTACTTAAGCTCCATTACGATGTCCACGCCTGCCGGAACTTCCAGCTTCTGAAGAGCGTCCGTAGTCTTAGCAGTTGGTCTGATTACATCGATGAGTCTCTTGTGAGTTCTCATTTCAAACTGCTCACGGCTGTCCTTATACTTATGAACGGCTCTGAGGATAGTTATAACCTCTTTGTTTGTAGGCAGCGGAATCGGTCCGGAAACTCTGGCACCGCTTCTCTTTGCAGCTTCAACAATCTTTGCAGCCGCTGCGTCTACTGTTGCGTGTTCATAACCCTTGATCTTGATTCTGATCTTTTCGTTGACTGCCACTTTTTTCGCCTCCTTAAGGTATTATTTTTGGGGGCCGGATTTGAAATACTACACGTTCCCGTGTGTTTCCTGTTCTATAACAATAAAAAATCCCGAATTTCTCTGCTCAAGAATTCGGGTTACTGTCATCAGGACACAATTACAGACTTCAAGCTTATATTAAGCTCAAAATGTCACTAACTGTGCTCGGTATTTCAGTCGCCCGGTTTAAAATCGGACATACTCCACGGAAATTACCCGACATACCGCCGGCAACCTTCCGCTTCATCGCATATCTGTTGCAATCACGCTTGATAATTATAGCACAGATACAAGTTTTTAGCAACATTTTGAGCAAAAATATTTTGTAAATTTTTTATTAATTAGTTATATTTTTTATATAAAATCATCAGGATTTAAAAATCCTCCGTCAAACCTCACTTCAAAATGACAGTGGTTTCCGGTAGAATCTCCGGTAGTTCCTACAGCGGCAATCAAATCTCCCTTAGCAACCGTATCTCCCGGATTTACAAAAACCTCGCTTGCATGACCGTAAAGTGTTATATAACCGTTTCCATGGTCTATCATAACAAAGTTTCCGTACCCGCCGTCATTCCAGCCGGCTTCAATAACCGTTCCTCCATCGGCTGCATAAATCTCGGTTCCTGCCGGAGCGGCAATATCCATTCCCTTGTGGTTTCTATCACTCATAAACGGATCGCTTACATACCCGCCGTTTACAGGCCAGATAAAATCCCCTGAGAAAATATTCTCAGTTTCCGGTACGCTTTCAGAATAAAGTTCCCCTTCTGAGGCATTTGTATCTTCACTGTCATAATCCTCCGCAACAGGAAGCTCCACTGTTTCAGATTCTTTCAGTTTTCTTGAAACTTCAGTACCGTCAACATAAGTCACCTCATAGGTGCTGAGCCTTTTGCCCTTTATACCTTCAGATACCAACTCTGAATTTTCATTGTACTCATAGGTATCAAGCTCAATTATTTCCTCTTCCTGTTCCTCGCATATATACTTTACAGGAAGCACCGGAACAGTTTCTTTTATTTTAATGGATTCGCCGTCTTCAATTTTTTCAATTTCCGGATTAAGTTCCTTAACTTCGTCAATACTCATATCAAAGTCTTGAGCAATTTTTTCGGCTGTATCCTCTTCTTCGGCAGTATATTCAGAAACTACTTTCTTTTCACCTGTCAGAAAATCCTTCATATCCGATTCATCAACAAGAGCTTCTGAACGGTAAACACCCTGTTTAAGATCAGGCTCAACTGCATAATCTGCCTTAATAACAGTTTCATCTTCCAGATACTCGTTAAGAATAGTTTCCAACTGAGTTTCAATACTGTCCTTATCAGCCACAGCCCCGATAAATTCATCGTCAATATAAATTCCGCACGCTTCAACCAGTTCAGCTCCGGAATTAACGGTACCTAACGGAGCATCTTCCAAAACCGGAAGATTGATTTCCGCATAACCGTTTATACCGTTTATCAGTCCCTTAGAAGAAAAAACCATTACTGCTTCGGGATCTTTATCATACACAACCGGTTTGCCGTACTGAAGCTCTGCCGCCCAGCAAACCGAACCCGCAAGAAAAATCATTGTGAGAACCGGCGCCGCACAGTTCATAATCAGTGAATATATACGCTTTCTTCTGTCAATGCAAAGATGTTTCTGACTCATTGTAAAAACTCCTTTCATTCCTGCCCCTGAGCTTTCAGGGGACATTGTAACAAATGATTACAATTGTTACAAATCAGTTACATCATGGAGTTTATTATAACAAGTTCACAAAAAAACGCAAGTCGTTTTGTATACATCTTCCAAATAGCGACAATTATTTGTAAGACTGCACAAATTACAGTTCGCTTTTTTGTTGCATATGCCAAGAATAACTCAGCATTTCGACAGTATAATTTTCCAGAACTTTCAACAAAGGAAGTACGTCCTTTCTAGCCTTTTGAAGATTATGCTCTTTATAGTTTCCGCATTCTTCCTCCGAGCAGCCAGGAATTCTGTCGTCAAACTCCGATATAAACTTATAAGCGTCACGAACCAGCTTAATAGCGGCTTCATGACTCATTCCCCTTGTCAGCAGATAAAAACCTGTCCGACAGCCCATAGGTCCGACATAGACTATACCCTTACCAAATTCGGAATTTCTTGCGAAAGTGGCAAAAAGGTGTTCAATGGTATGCATTGACGGCGTTTCAAGATACACTCCGCCGTTAGGTTTTACCATTCTAATGTCGTATGTAACAATATCCCCGTCAACCCGTGAAATATACATACCCACGTCAATTTTTCTGTGATCAACCTGAAAGCTTGCTATTCTCTCCATATTTAACCTTCCTTTTCTATTAATTTTTGAATATCATCTCTAAGCGGAGAAGTTACGGTTATTTCCTTTCCGGTCAGCGGTTCTCTGAAACAAAGGAGTCCGCAATGCAGAGCCTGACAGCATATATCTTCGGTACTGCCTCCATATAGGTCATCTCCTGCAAGGGGGTGGCCTATATAAGCAAAATGTACTCTTATCTGATGAGTCCTGCCGGTTTCAAGTTTAATCTCAATAAGAGAATATTTTGTACCCGATTTTATTGCTTTATAATGAGTAACTGCTCTTTGACCGTCCTGCCTTACTGTTCTTTTTATTATGGAATCTTTTTCTCTTGCAATGGGAACATCAATAATTCCCTCACCGTCAATATAGCCGGTAACAACGGCATAATAAACTTTTTTCACGCTGTTTTGCAGTGCTGCTGCTGCAAAAGCATTTTTGGCTGTAATACAAAGTCCGGAGGTATCCCTGTCAAGACGGTTTACAGGACGAAATGTAATATCAGGATATTTTGCCGCAAAAAAATTTCCCAGAGTATCTCCCTGATGTTTTATTGACGGATGCACCGGCATTCCTATCGGTTTATCAAATACTACCAAATTTTCATTTTCAAACGCTATAGGCACATCAAGCTCAAAATTCGGTTCAAGTATTTTAGTATCCTCAAACTGAAGTATAATAGTGTCTCCCGTATTTACAGTATCTATGGTACGGATAAGACTGCCGTTTCTTGTGATGCCGTTTTCAGTACGTTTAAGGCGGGAAATAAGCCTTTTTGATACTCCTGCGTCTTTTATAAGAAAATCCTCAAGCTTTGCCTGTTTTGAAACTTGAAGTACTATCCTTCCCAATCTATTCCTCCTTAAGACGTTCTTCTGCAAAAACCGATGCCGCCATAACGGCTTTCGGAAGTATAAACGGAATTGTTATAAGCGGCAGCATTGCCGGTATATACGCAATTATCATTTTAAGAAAATCAAGCTTTACACCATACATTTTTTTACGGGACATGTTCATGACCTTAAAAGCTCCGGTATCAGGACGCTTTATAAAAATAAAGGGCGAAAGAATAAATGTCAGCAGACATTTCAGATAAAGTCCCAGAAGAAAAACGCCTGCCATAAACAATTGTAAAACTGCAAACAATATAACTGCCTGATTGCTGAAATCCGGAACAGCATGAAAAAGCTTATATGCAAACAGCCAGCAGAAGCCTGACGGCAAAAGAGATATCATGCTCAGTATCCACATAATTCCGTATAAAAATGCGGCTCTCATGTTCAGCTTAAACCCTGTGTAAAGCTTAAGAATACTTCTGTTGTCGCCGCCTGAAACGGTCTGATAAAACCACCATAATCCTCCGGTAATCAGCGGAGACATTACAATAAAGCATATAATATATCTGATTATTTTTAATAATATTTCAGCAATGCTTCCGCTTCGGAAAAGTCCGGAAACATCTGCATTATTATTGTATAAAATAATACCCGCACCTGCAATATCAAAAACTTTGAAAATAAGGTACGCAACTATGCATACCGAAACCACAAAAAAGCCTTCGCCGTATCTGCCCTTTAAAATTTCTTTTGCCTTATGCCTATAAGATGATGTGTTCATAATTCAGCTCCCTGTCTATATTTAAAAGAATATGTAAAAGCAAAGGCATTTTTATGTATTTTATTCTCTGTAATAAGGAATGCGTCCCAATATTTCAAACGTCTGAGACTGCTGCCACATTTTAGCGGTCATAAGGATTTCAAAACCCTCTCCCGGAGCGCATGTAAGCTCCTTAGGGTCGATTTTAGGCAGTCCGAACGCCGAAAGAATATTCGTTACCAATCCGGAATGAGTAACCAATGCGCAGTGAGTAAGTTCCTCGTCCATCATATCGGTTATAATTTCATGAAGTCCTTTAAAAAGTCTCAGCAGAAGCTCCTCCATACTTTCTCCTCCGGGCGCACGCTTGTCCGGAGTTCCGCCCTTAAGCCATTCTTTATAGTCATCTCTGTCTATAAGCTCCTGAACGCTTTTTCCGTCGAATTCACCGAAATCAAGCTCCGTCATATTTTCAACTATCTGAAGCTCACGGTAAGGATAAATAATTTCGGCAGTTTCAATGCACCTTTTCATAGGACTTGAATAAACCCTCTGCACTTTGGGATATTCATACTCGTCCATTTTATTGACGATCTGACTTATTCCTTTTTTAGAAAGCGAATAATCGGTACGGCTTCCAAGATAAATTGCCTTGTCATTGGCATCTGTAAGACCGTGCCTTATAATACTTAGTCTGTATCCTTTCATTAAAATACTCCTTTAAATACAAAATGTATAAATTTATTTTAACAATTCCAAACCAATTTCATGGTTATTATGCACTAAAATCACACTGTAAATTCGCCATATACATATATTTGACAAAATACAGTATATTTACTCACAAAAATTTCTGTAAATATGCTCTTTACTTTTTTATACGGATTGTTATATAATTTTAATACAGTATTAATCAGATCCTGTCAATCCAAAAAGAAAAGAGGTGTCAGAATGAATACTGAATTTCCGAGAATCATGACTCTCCGAAGAAAAGAGCGCAAGATAAGTCAGAAACAGGCGGCAGCCGATCTGGGTATCTCACAGGCTCTGCTGTCCCATTATGAAAAAGGGATAAGAGAATGCGGTCTGGACTTTCTTGTTAAAGCCGCTGATTATTACAATGTATCCTGCGACTATCTTCTTGGGCGCACTGCATCGCCGGACGAGAAGTTTTCACAGTCAGACAGCGATGAAAATATCTGTGACGACATAAAAATGATCTCCGATTCCGCAAACGTACTGCTGTCCATCTGCGGCTCAGCCGAGGACAAGTCTCTGGAAAAGGACGCTGTTTCTTATATAATACTGAATTTATATAAGCTTTTCCGCATGCTTTATCATTCAAATGAAGAAAATAACTCTCTGTTTTTTAAAATACCGGAAATACCCGCCGAGGATCTCACTGATTCAGTAATAATGAAGATGTGTGCATCCATAAAATTAAAAAGCAAAGAAAATTTAAACAAAAGCATAACGACCGACAGCCTTTCAGAAGAATATTCCCAAACGCCGTCGCTTATGAAACTTATCAAAACAAGCGAAGATAAAATATCCGAACTTTATGGATAAAAACCACAATATTTTTATTATAGCATTTTTTTATTTAAATTTAAAGAGGGTTTTTTATGATTTCTGAAAAAAGCCGTAAAAAGGTTCGTAAAATTTGTATTTTCTTGCCGCTTATAGTTGTATTTTCGATTATTCTGATATTAATATCAATTTTTTTTAAGCATGATTATGCTAATTTTAATTTTTTCGGTATGGATACTTTTATTGTGGTATCGTCTGATAAAAATATAGAAAAAGAAATTAAACAAATATTTACCGATACAGAAAATATATTTAATTTCCATGACAGTATGAGCGAAATTTCAAGGCTTAATTCTTCCAAGACAATAAATTCCTCAGACGAACTGACAGCCGCACTGCGGCATATTCTGGAACTTAACAATAAGTACGGAAACGGCGCTGACGTAACTGCCGGAAGTCTCACAAAGCTTTGGGATATAACCGGTAAAAATCCTGAAATTCCTGCTCAGAGTGAAATTGACAAGGCTCTTGCCGCTACAGGATTTAAAAATATTACAATAAACGGAAATAACATCACCCTAGAAAACAATGCCATACTGGACTTCGGCTGCGTCGCAAAGGGTATCGCCCTTGATAAAGTAAAAGAACTTCTTGACAAAGAAGATTCACATTATTCTCTTATCACTACAGGTTCTTCAATATTAGTTTACGGTAACCAATACGGTGAACAGAATATTGATATAGCATCTCCGGATAAACAAGGTTCTATAGGGTCGGTAACTCTCAGGGGCGGCTGTTTTATTTCCACATCGGGGGGATATGAACGCTATGCGGAAATCGACGGTAAAAAATACTGTCATATTATAGACACCAAAACCGGATATCCTACCGAAACCGATCTTACAACGGTAACAGTATTCTGTGACAGTGGTCTTGAATCGGATTTTCTTTCAACACTGATCTTCACAGGAGGTACAAAGGAAATTGAAAAGCACCTCCATTCAGACAGCTATAAAATAGTTGCGGCAGACAAGGATAAAAATTTGTATGTAAGCGATGGTCTTGATTTTAAATTAAAGGATGGTTCATATAAATACAAACAGTAAAAAAATAATCAGCAAAAAAGATATTTTTATAATACTTGCCATTCTTCTGACAGGTATTATTGTAATTTCCGTCACTTTTATCAATAAGAAAATAAATCCCGGCAAAACAGCGGTAATTTCAGTAGATTCTGAAATTATAGAAAAAATTTACCTTGAAACTCACAAAAACAATACGTTTTCACTTAAAAATGTAAAAGGCGTTGTCTTTGAGGTAAATAACGGAAAAATAAGAATAATAGAATCAGATTGTCCTGATAAAATTTGTGTAAAAACAGATTTTATTGATTCAAAAAGTGAAAAAATCGTATGTCTGCCCAAAAAACTTATAGTAGAAATCGAGGACTGACAAACATGAAAAAATCATATAAAACAGCCCTTTCAGGTATGCTTCTTGCTCTTTCTGCCGGACTGTCGGCAGCTGAAAGTCTTATTCCGCTGCCGTTGGGAGTAAAGCCGGGATTTTCAAACATACCGGTTATGTTTGCTATGTATGAAATAAATACAGGCTGTGCATTGGCAATCTGCATACTTAAATCATTTTTTGTTTTTCTCACACGGGGAACAACAGCTTTTATAATGTCCATTTCAGGCGGACTCGCCGCCTTTTTTACAATGCTTTTGCTAAGTAAAAAAACCAAAGCTTCAATAGTTTTAACAAGCGTTGCAGGAAGTCTGATGCACAACGTCGGTCAGCTTTCAGCCGCATGTTTTATACTGGGCAGCTCTGCTGTCCTTGCATATATGCCGGTACTGATAATTTCAGGATGCATCGCCGGAACTGTAACAGGTCTGTGTCTGGGATTATTAATGCCGGTTCTTACAAAAATCAAACAAAAATGAGGAGGAAATGATGAAAAAACTAAACGGAGTCCGTTTAAAACACCATAAGGGCACAGCGCAATGTCAAACTGCCGCTCTTCCTGTGCCTGACTTAGTAACTATCCCTATGCTTATGAATATGGGCGCTCCATGCACACCCCTTGTAAAGGTCGGAGACGCTGTAAAAGTCGGACAGAAAATCGGAGATACCGACGCATTTATGTCCGTTCCCGTTCATTCAAGCGTATCGGGAACTGTCAAAGCGGTAACCGAAATTAAACTTGCCAACGGAAATACCTGCAAAGCTGTAACCATAGAAACCGACGGTGAACAGACTGTTTCCGAAGAAGTTCAGTCCCCTGTGATCAACAGCAAGGAAGAATTTATAAAGGCAATCCGTGAAAGCGGCATTACAGGCTTGGGCGGCGCAGGCTTCCCTACTCACATCAAGCTTAACCCCAAAGGGGAAATTGATACTCTGATAATAAACGCCGCAGAATGCGAACCATACATAACCTCTGACCATCGTCAGATGCTTGAAGATCCTGACGCTGTTATCGGCGGAATAAAAACTGTCATGAAATTTCTTTCAATACCCAATGCCGTGATCGGTATTGAAAGCAATAAGCCTGACGCTATTTCCCTTCTTTCTGAAAAAACAGCTTCAGACTCATCAATTACAGTAAAAACTCTTCCCGCTTCATATCCTCAGGGCGCAGAAAAGGTTCTTATTTACAATACTGTCGGCAGAATCGTTAAGGAAGGTCAGCTGCCCTCAGACCAAAAAGTTATTGTTCTCAACGTTTCCACAGCCGCACAGATTTATAACTACTGTCAGACAGGCATGCCTCTTGTTGAAAGACGTTTAACCGTCGATGGCGATATAGTAAAAAATCCAAGTAATCTAACAGTCAAAATCGGAACTCCCGTGTCAAAGATTCTGGAATATGCACAGTGCGATACCGAAAAAATGAACAAGCTTATCCTGGGCGGTCCTATGATGGGAATGAGCGCATTTGACCTTGATACTCCTGTGGGTAAGGGTAACAATGCAGTGTTAGCATTTGAAAAATATTCAGAGCCTGTAGTTACAAACTGCATCAGATGCGGACGCTGTATAAAGGCTTGTCCTTTTGATCTTATGCCTACCGAAATGGAAAAGGCATATAAACGCAGAGACGTTGAAGCACTGAAAAAGCTGAAAGTAAATTTATGCATGAACTGCGGCTGCTGTACTTATGCCTGTCCGGCAGGAAGAAAGCTTGCAGAAACAAATCAGCTTGCCAAAGCTCTGATACCAAGGAAATAAGAAAGGCGGTAAAAATTTGAATATATTAACTGTTTCACCTTCACCTCATGTTAAAGATAACATGAGTACACAGCGCATAATGCTGTGCGTAATAGCTTCACTTCTTCCGGCTGTAATAGCTTCAGGAATTATTTTCGGACTCAGAGCTTTAATGCTCATTGCAGTCTGTATACTTTCATGTATTATATTTGAAGCCGTTACAAGAATTATAATGAAAAAAGAACAAACAATCGGCGACCTCAGCGCTGTTCTTACAGGACTTCTTCTCGCACTTAATCTTCCTGTAACACTTCCGTTCTGGCAGGCTGTGATAGGCTGTTTCGTGGCAATTGTCATAGTAAAGCAGCTTTTCGGTGGCTTGGGACAGAATTTTGCCAATCCGGCAATTGTGGGAAGAATCGTACTTATGCTTTCATTCACTTCAAATATGACCACATGGGCTGTTCCTCAATACTGGAAAGAAAACGGTAAAGAAATTGTAACAAGCGCAACTCCCCTTGTGACTGAAACTGCGTCATACAAGGATCTGTTCTTAGGCTACACAGGCGGCTGTTTAGGCGAAACCTGTGCGCTGGCACTTTTAATAGGCGGTATTTACTTAATTGTCAGAAAAATCATTTCTCCTGTAACACCAATTGCATTTATCGGTACTGTTGCTTTGCTGAATCTTATCGCAGGAAACGACGTACTGTATCAGGTACTTGCAGGCGGTCTTATTCTGGGTGCGTTCTTCATGGCGACCGACTACGTTACAACTCCTGTTACTCCAACAGGAAAGCTTATTTTTGGAATTGGCTGCGGTATAATAACATTCCTTATAAGACAATTCGGCAGCTATCCGGAAGGCGTTTCATTCTCAATACTTCTTATGAATATAGTAACGCCTTATATTGACAGATTTACAATGACAAAACCTATAGGAGCAGTAAAGGAGGCTAAAGAAAAATGAAAGAAAAAATAATGCCCCCTCTTGTACTGATGCTTATTTCAGCAATAGTCTGCGGACTGCTGGTACTTGCAAATTCAGCTACCAAAGACAAAATTGTAAAGGCTCAGGAGGAAAAATTCAGTAATTCACTTACAGAAACATTCGGAGAAGCAGATTATAAAATTACTGACCTCTCCTACGATGGTATAACATCAGTCACAACTGATGAAAAAGGCAGAGTAATTTTTGAAATAGTAGCAGACGGTTATTCAAAAGGCGGTCTTGATTTATTGATCGGTATTGACGAAAACGGCGGCGTATGCGGTATTAGCTTCCTTGCTATAGGAGAAACTCCGGGATTGGGTACAAAAGTACAGGAAGATCAAAGCTTCCTTGACCAATTTATGGGTGCAAGCAATGAAAACTACGAATTTGACGTGATAACAGGCGCTACATACTCCTCAAAGGGAATGAAATCAGCCGTAGACCTTGCCTTAAAAACCTACAATGAACACAAGGAGGAAATTTTAAATGGGTAATATAAAAGAACTTACCAAAGGAATAATAAAAGAAAATCCGACTCTTGTGGGACTTCTGGGTATGTGTCCGACGCTTGCAGTCACCACTCAGGCGGTAAACGGGATCGGTATGGGACTTGCAACTACATTTGTTCTGCTGGGTTCAAATATAGTAATTTCACTGCTTAAAAAAGTAATTCCAAAGGCTGTAAAGCTTCCCTGCTATATCGTCATAATCGCAGGCTTTGTAACGCTTATAAGCTTTCTGCTTCACGGCTTTATACCAAGCCTTTATGACGCTCTGGGTACATTTCTTAATCTTATCACCGTTAACTGTATCATTTTAGGACGCGCGGAAATGTACGCATGTAAAAACAAGGTCATTCCTTCCGCCCTTGACGGTCTGGGAATGGGTCTTGGCTTTACGCTTGCCCTGTTTCTTATGGGATCGGTAAGAGAAATCATGGGTTCAGGCTCATGGATGGGACTAAAGATTCCGGGATTTGAACCTATGTCCGTATTTGTAATGTCCGCCGGAGGATTTTTCGTTCTGGGCTGCATTATAGCATTGGTAAACAAAATTGCCGGCAAAAAGCCTCCGCAGAAAATCGGCTGTGCAGGATGCCCTAATGCCGCAAGCTGTGCAGGCAGAAAAGGAGGAGAATAATGAAAAGTATTTTTATCATAATGCTGTCGGCAATACTTGTTGACAACTTCGTACTCTCCAAATTCATGGGTATTTGTCCGTTCTTAGGCGTTTCAAAAAAGCTTTCCTCAAGTCTGGGAATGGGTGCAGCTGTAATATTTGTTATGACCTGCGCTACTGCCGTTACATATCCTGTATACTCGTTAATTTTAGAACCGAACGGTCTTGAATATCTCAATACAGTAGCATTCATTCTGATCATTGCGCTGTTTGTACAGCTTGTTGAAATAATTCTCAAAAAGGTGATGCCGCCTCTTTACAACTCTCTTGGCGTTTATCTTCCGCTGATAACAACTAACTGTGCAGTACTGGGCGTTACACTCCTTAATATTGACAACGGCTACACATTCCTTGAATCAATTGTAAACGCAGTATGTGCCGGAATCGGTTTCTCACTTGCGCTTATTCTGTTCTCAGGAGTACGCTCAAAACTCGAAGACGCCGACATTCCGAAAACATTCAAGGGAATCCCCGCAACTCTTATTGCCGCATCAATCGTATCTTTAAGCTTTATGGCATTTTCAGGATTTATAAGTTAAAAAGGAGGAAGATAATAAATGTTTGAAACATACTTTGTTCCCATACTCATTTTTGCGGTACTGGGACTTCTTGCAGGAGTTTTGCTTACTGCCGCTTCAAAAATATTTTATGTAAAAACCGATGAAAGAATCGAACAGATTTCAGACGCTCTTCCTCAGGCAAACTGCGGAGCATGCGGCTTTGCAGGCTGCTCGGACTATGCAAATGCAATCGTTGAAAAAGGCGCCGCAACAAATCTGTGCAAACCGGGCGGCACTGAAGTAAGCGCTAAAATAAGCGAAATACTCGGTACAGAGGCTATGTCGGTAACACCTGAAACGGCTGTAGTTCACTGTCAGGGAAACTGCGATGCAGTCAAAACAAGATTTACTTTTGACGGGGTTGCAAGCTGTTCTGCCGCAAAAAGACTTTACGGCGGCTCTAAAAGCTGTACATACGGTTGTCTTGGCTACGGCGACTGCGTTAATGTCTGTGATGAAAGCGCCATTGAAATAGTAAACGGCGTGGCAGAAGTAACAGGCGCATGCATTGCATGCGGAAAATGTGTAAAGGTATGCCCTAACAGTCTGATTTCAATTAAACCGATAATCAATCACATCGACGTTAAATGCTCCTCAAAGGACAACGGAAAAATTACAAAGCAATCCTGTTCAAACGGCTGTATAGGCTGTAAGATATGCGAGAAAAAATGCCTTTCAGACGCCATCAAGGTTGTTGACTTCCATGCCGTTATTGATTATAATAAATGTACCGGCTGCGGAACATGCTATGAAGCCTGTCCCACAGGCGCAATAACTAACTGCGAGGACTGATAAAATGAGAAAAATTTTTTCAGTGATATTATGCACTGTATTTTGCGTTTCTCTTTGTTCCTGTTCTGATAAAAGAGAAGAAAATAAAAATGAAGTTTATGAAAATTTCAGGGAATATATTGCCGAAAACACTCTTGAAGAAAACTATTATATTCAGATTTCCAAAACAGCATCAGAATCCCACATTTTAACAGAGGCGTCAAAACTGAATGATGACTGCGCTTTTATGCATTACGACGTTAACGGTAATCTGAAATTTTACCGTGACGGAAAATACACTGCTCTTTCAATTTCAAACCTATATATCCCCGAGGAAAAGGACGCTAAATGGGAAGATTTTGAATATGAAAGCATGGCTGCCAGCTACCGAGAAATTATTGCACAGCTTTGCAGTAATACGGACGACAGCAGCAAAAATACCGTAAAAGACATAAACGTTTCCGATTCGGACAATAAAGAGTTTCCAGACAAATATTCCGTTCAATATGATTTGGAAACTGTTGATACAAGATCTCTTTTTCAAAACGGAGGAAACTTCGGCAGTCTCAGCATAAAATTTCTGTCTGATGAAAACGGTAAAAATTATAAGGATATTTCACTAAATTGTCAGTACGATTACAATGATGAAATCTATGTAATATCCGTAAAATACGGTACTCCGGATTCACCTGACGAAAAAGGAGAAAACGGACAGCGTCCTGAGGATATAGAAGAAATATTCCAGAATTACGTTGACAAGCTTACCTCTGCATATACAAGCTCTGATTTTAATTATGAGGATTATCTGGATCAGTATATGAACCAGTAAATGCTTATGCTGACACAAAAAACGCTTTACCAATATTGGTAAAGCGTTTTTATATTACTGTTGTTTATCCAAGCTCGTAAAAAGCTTTGCATTAAGATTGGGAAAAGCTGAGGTATATTCTGTCCATTCTAATGAAACTTCATCTTTTTCATCAATGGAATTAAACTCTATATAATCCTCAAGTGTTGCATAACCATAAAATTTATTAAAGCTTTTCCAGTAATTCCAGTGAAGCTTTTCATAATTATATTCATCTTTGCCGTTTTCGCCTATTGTTCCGAACATACTTTCAAAATATTCATCAAAACTTGAATATTCATCATAATATTTGTACGAAAGCTCCTGCAATAAGGAAAATTCATCGTAAAGCTCGACATCATCATCAATCCCATATCTTTTGATAATATAAGATATATCCTCGTCACTATTCCGAAGATCTTCAATAAGAATTTCTTTAGTAACTACTACACCCGTTTCACTAAGACGGTTATACAGAATCTCCGCATTGTCAGAAAATTGCGATGGGATAATATAAATACTACCGTTGTAATTTACACACCAGCAATCCGCTTCTTCATAATAAGGAGCTCTTATCATTCCAAGCTCCAGCATACTTTCAAACTGTTCAAAGTTTAGAATACGTCCTTCAGATTGATTCAAATACATCGAACCGAATGAAGCTGAAGATTCGTCCGAACCCCAGCATTTTAAAGCCTCCGGAGGATACAATACAGCAGACAGATAATCAAATACTGTTATTTCGGGTACTTCAAGCATGTATTTTTCCAATAACGCAATAGTATTTTTGAATGATTCCCTTACAGGATAATCACTGTTTATATAACAGTATATGCTGTCAGTCAGCATCTGTTTTTCAGACATATTAACATAATCCTTGCCGTATGCTTCACAAATTTCCTTTGCCTGTGCTTTACTGATTTTATACTCATCAGAGTTTTCATTTAACATATCAGCAAGATAAATTCTATATGTTTCTGTTACTTTATTATTTATATGTTCAACATATTTCATATTATTAAAAATACATTTCTCTAGAAATTCGCCCATTTGCGGGGTTGAATCAAGAATAAACAACTGACTTATCTGCTCGTAAGTAAGAGTATAACGCCTTGTTATTGAAGAACCGGTTTTAAGCTTATATGTAAAATTCACTTTATAACGAGGATAATCCGCTTTCGGAGTACCGTCATAATAAGTTTCAGAATCATAGCTATCTGAATAATAATAATCGTCACTGAAAAATGATTCTTCAAACTCTCCGCTGTTATATAAATCCAGAGCATCCTTATGAACTTCTATCACTTTTTCAATAATTTGTTTCTGAGTATAAACTCGGTCAAATTTTTTATCCAGATAATCTACATGATATCCCGAAATAACATTCTGGTCGAATCCCTGATAACTTACTCTAACATTTTTTACGGAATTTACCGACGGAATTTTGCTTTCTACACCAAATCCTTTAGTACCAACGGCAATAATACATACTATCAAAATTGAAACCATAGTAACTGCATATCTTATGAACGATTTGTAAATTTTCTTAAAGCCTCTGTTAGTAATAACCTCAAATATAAGATAAACAATAAGCGAGAATATAATAACAGGAATAATCGTTGTTATATCATATCTTGCAATAAGAGAAATCGCCATAAGTACAGATGTTATAACAAGATAGTAAAGCAGCTTGTAAACATAAGGTTTTGAAACGTCCTCCGCTTTTCTTTTCAAATACAAAAACATGGAAAGCGCAAAAACCGCAGCTGTGAACAATAAAAAGAACACAACCCATTTACCATAAGCTCCTGCAGAAATACAGCCTATAAAGTCAGAATAAGTATATTCATTTGAAGCCAAAAGATATATAAGATAAATTCCGGCGCCTATAGGACTTGTATAACCTAAAACAGGCAAAATTGTATCAAATATTGATACACCGTATAATTGTGCAAAAAACATTGTTGCAATAACTGCAATCAGTCCCGGTATCAGGATATTGATAATAAGAATATTTATTATACTTTCAAATAATGTACCGCAGCAGTTTAATACTAATACGGTAAGAGTATACAATAAGGCCATGATAAGCAGTCCGGCAAATTCGCCCTGTATTATCAGAGATACAAAGGAACCGTTCTCAAGAACACCAGATATATTTTTTACACATACTCCCGACGCTAATAATATTGCCCATGAAAGAATACATGCCGCAATATACGGAATTAAGTAAACTGCAAGACCTGAAAAAAAGTCGCTGATAAATTTATATTTTCTTTTTATAGGCAGAGAATAGATCATATCAACCTGTGATTTCTTATGAAGATAGCTGAAATTATTTACAGCTATAATTATACCGCAAAATATGGAGACAGCTATGCAGAATAATGAGATCATTGCAAAAAATCCTATACTTATTTCACTCATACTTTCTTCATCTATTGCGACAGCCGTCAGAAGTACAGACAGCATAGGCAGTCCCAGCATCTGTAAAATACTTATTACAATCAGCATTTTTTTATTCTGTTTAAGACTCAGCTTAAAATTTATCCAAAACATGTTATTTGTTCTCTGTTTCAATGGCATTATAGTCATAGCCCAGCACCTCCATTTCATAAATAAATATTTCTTCCAAAGACAGCGGTATTATATCAAGAACAATAGGTTTTTTAGGTTCAAGCTTTTTCTTGATTTCATCTACCTCTCCCCTTGCAATTAAATGATAAACACTCTGATTTTTTTCATAATGCAGTATTTCAACTCCCGTTCCGGCAAGCTCTTCCTTTGAATAGTACTGAGGCATCTCCGGATCGGCAGATTTAAATACTGCCTGAATTTTATGTATATTTCCCTTGACGCTGTCCAGATCCCTGGAAAAAATAATTTTACCCTGATGCAGCAGCGCAACGCTTTCGCAGACTTCATTAATTTCTTTTAAATTGTGCGAAGAAATAATAGTTGTCAGATTTCTGTCGATCATTGCGTCCACAAGCATTCTTTTAACAATAATTCTCATTGTAGGGTCAAGACCGTCAAATGCTTCGTCAAGAAGCAAGTAGTCCGTCTGACACGCCAGAGCTGTAATTACAACCGCCTGACGCTTCATTCCCTTTGAAAAAGCGTTAAGCTTTTTCTTTAGCGGCAGGTTTATAGTACTTCTGAGCTTTTCAAAAAGTTCCTCTGAAAATTTCGGATAAAAGCTTTTGTAATAATTTTTCAGTTCCTCCAGAGTAAAAGATGTAAACTGGATTGTTTCGTCATTTATAAAAAATATTCTTTTCTTAACTTTCGGATTGTCAAACACTGCTTCTCCGTCAATATAGATTTCCCCTTTTTCCTGCTTGTAAATACCTGAAAGCAGTCTCAGTATCGTAGACTTACCGGCTCCGTTAGAGCCCAGCAATCCAAATGCCGTTCCCTGCGGTATGGTAAGGTCAATACTGTCAAGAACCTGAAAATCATCAAATTTCTTGACAACTCCTTTTAATTCTATCATAATTCCACCCCGTCTATTCTTTCTTTAAGTTCATCCTTTGTAATACCGATTTTAACCGCTTCATACACTGAATGATCAAAATCCTCTAAAATATAATCCTTAACAGAAGAATCACAGATTTTTGCAATAAAACTGCCTCTTCCTGAAACAGAATATATAATCTTATTTCTTTCCAGTTCCTGATAAGCTTTGGCGACAGTATTCGGATTAACTCCGATTTCCTTAGCCAGACTCCTTACACTTGGAAGCTGTTCATTTTCTTTTAACACTCCTTTAATGATTAATTCAATTGTCTTTTTATAAAGCTGTTCATAAATCGGAGTTCTGCTTTGCAGGTCAAGATCAAACATATATATGACCATTCCTTTCACTACGCTCACCGTTCCAGTAACGTTTTGTATTATTTAATATAAAAAAGATAACAGGTATTCTTAGATTATACCCTATTCCAATTTTTACTTTACTTCTGCTTTATAATATTGATTGTTTATCTTTACCGCTACAGCTTCTGTCACGGCAATGCCGGATATTTCGTAAATATCACTATAAACCCAAAAATCTCGTTTCTTACTATCTTTGCCAAACCAATCAATACTATTTAATTCGTCCTTAGACAATGGCTTTTTCGTATCTGAATCAAAAGTGATTTGTTCTGCAACAGCAGTAATATAATTTCCCAGTTCACTATCCGATACAGTTTCCGAAGTAACTTGATAAACGGTATCATTACAGATTAATTGAGTTGCATTTTCAGGATTGATTTTAAATTGATTACTTAATGATTCGTGCTTTAATGATGTAAAATCAAATATTGTATCTTGAGTTGTAATTTTTTCAGTAAGAATTGCTTTGTGATGACCTTCATTAACATCTACTATCAGGTAATCAGTATCATCCGAATCTGTATACACATTTAAAAAACTAATAACGATGGCGCTTTCGTCTAAATCTGACCTGAAATTAAATATTGATTTATCCATAGAGTTTTGCTCCAGTATTTTTCCATCGTCATTTACTGCCACAACTTTACGGATATAACCAACCCAATCTCCTAAACTTTCATTAGAATAAGTGTTTTCTAAGATCGTATAGCTGTTGGATTTATAAATAAATTGCGTAACATTATCCGTGTTTAAAACACATTCCTCTTTATCACTCAAGTTCTCTTCAACTTTTGCCTGAATTATTCCACAACCTGTTAATATAATACCGACCAATATTACAGTAAACATTGTAAAAATTTTTTTAAAGTTCATAATAATTCTCCCCCTATTTCAGCACAGTGTACCGTTCAAACTAATACAGTTAGTATACAACAATTTTTAAGATTTGTCAAGTATATTTAATATTAAAAAATTAATGTAACATTTTAAAGCCTTCAATCGTATTATTGGTGAAGTACTTCAAAAGAACTGCAAAGGAGTGATCCAGAATGGAGCAAAACGACATGGAATTAATATACGATAAATTCAGTAATACAGTTTACCGAACCGCTTTTTCATACTGTAAAAACCATGCCGACGCAGAGGACATAACCTCGGACGTATTCATAAAGTGTTTTACCGGAAAATACGCCTATGACAGCGACGAGCATTTAAAAGCATGGCTGATCCGCTGTACCATTAACCGATGCAAGGACATATTCAAGTCATTCAGATTCAAACATGTCGTAGCTCTCGATGACGCAGAAATTGTCTATGAATCTCCGGAAGAAAGTACAGTATTTCATGAAGTTATGAACCTGCCCGAAAAATACAGAATAGTTATACACCTTTTTTATTACGAAGGATATTCAACAAAAGAAATTGCTGAAATATTAAAAAAATCTGATTCAGCAGTACGTACTCAATTATGCAGAGGACGGGAAATGCTTAAAAAATCACTTGGAAAGGAGTTTCATATATGAAAATTGAAGATTATAAAAATGTAACGGACAGAATAGAAATCAGAGAAGAATGCCGTAAGGAGATAATTAATATGAGTATTGAAAAGAATAAATCAAAACACAAATGGTCAAAAAAGACTTTTATTCCTGTAATCGCTGCCGCCATAGTAGGCTGCACTGCTATTACCGCCGCTTTCGCAGATGATGTAATATCTGTATTTTCGAAGGAAAAAGCAAAGCAGGAAATTACCGCCGAAGTCGCTGACGGAACAGAGTATAAGGTTAACAAAGGCAACCAACTTAATTATGATATACTGGAAGATCATGCAGAATCATTAAGTGAAGAATGCGATACTAACGGACTGAAAGTAAAAGCTGAAAGTATTTTTTGTGACGGTGAAAATTTAACTGTTATTTTTACAGCCGAAAACAATAATCCAGATATAGAAAACAACTATCATATCTTTGCAAAAGGAGTAAGAGTTGACATCGGCGGAAAATCCTTCAGCGACATAGATAATATGTGTCTGCCGTGGATCGACCTTATCAGAGACTACGAGGGAGCGTCTGCTTATACAGGTACGTTCCAGATGCATATTCCTGAAAATTTACGCTTTACAGACACAACCGACATTAAAATTCATATTGGCGTATATGAATCTGCCGATGTCTGGGAAAACGGCAATATATTAGATTATTACGAATACTGTAGGGAAAACAATATAGATTATAGACAAGATCCACAAGGTGCTGAAAAGTATTACAGTCAGTTTAACGCAGGCGGAGATTTTCTTTTAAAGGTCACTCCGGATATGTCCGCAAACAAAATAAACGACACCATTTATAAAGATGAAGAAATCGGTATTGAAATCTGTCAGGTAAAATCAACTCCCTATTGTCTGTCAATAAAATATAAAAATTCTTCGGAAATGTCGCTGGCAATGCTTGTTTATGATGAAAACGGAAATCAGCTTGAACTTAATCTGGCAAATCAAGGAGAATACGATGGAAATTACCAGACACACAATTTCAGTTCAACAGATTCTAAAGCTATAACCGTTCAGTTTGTAGATAAAAATTCTGAAAATCTTGACGTTGTATGTTCTTTTGAAATTCCTCTGGATTAATATCAAAAAATAAAGCAGACACTTCATTCGTGTCTGCTTTATTTTACGTCTTTTTATTGTTTAACCATATTATCAATAAAAAATTTATGAACCGCGGTACTGCCTGTAAGCTCCGGATGGAAAGCAGTAACTAATTGTCTGTCTTGTTTAGCAGCAATTATTTTATCGTTAACCGTTGACAGTACTTCAGCCTTTTCGCCAACGAATTCAATATAGGGAGCTCTTATAAAAGTCATCGGTATTTCGCCTATGCCGCTGAATTCAGCGTTAGTCTCAAAACTGCCAAGCTGTCTGCCGTATGCGTTTCTTCTGGCAATGATATTCATTGTTCCTATGTGAACAATATCGTCATTATAAATTTTTTCAGCAAGAAGAATCAGTCCGGCGCATGTTCCGAATGCCGGAAGTCCGTTTTTGATCATATCACGAATAGGATCCATAAGCTCAAGGTCATTTAAAAGCTTGCCCATGACAGTGCTTTCACCACCCGGAAGGACGATTGCGTCCATATGAGCTTCAATGTCCTTTTTCTGTCTTATTTCAAATGTTTCAGCACCAAGACTTTCCAGCATTCTTTCATGCTCGATAAATGCTCCTTGAAGAGCAAGAACACCAATTTTCATTACTTGCCTCTTTCAGCCATAAGCAGCTGAATCTCCTGCTCGTTAATTCCTACCATAGCTTCGCCCAAATCCTCGGAAAGTTCAGCCAGCATTTTATAATCATTGTAATTTGTAACTGCTTTTACAATTGATGAGGCACGTTTTTCAGGATTTCCGGATTTAAAAATACCTGAACCGACAAATACACCCTCTGCACCAAGCTGCATCATAAGCGCAGCGTCAGCAGGAGTTGCAACACCGCCTGCGGCAAAGTTTACAACTGGAAGCTTACCGTTTTCGGCAACATATTCTACTAAAGTGTAGTCAACCTGTAAATCTTTGGCAGCCTGATAAAGCTCGTCTTTTGACATTGAAGTGAGTCTGCGTATCTCACCCTGCATCATTCTCATATGTCTTACTGCCTGAACAACGTCTCCGGTGCCAGGTTCGCCCTTAGTTCTTATCATTGATGCACCTTCGCTGATTCTTCTTAGAGCTTCTCCTAAATCCTTAGCGCCGCATACAAACGGTACGTCAAATTTTGTTTTATCAATATGATACTTGTCATCAGCCGGAGACAATACTTCGCTCTCATCAATATAATCAATTTCAATAGCCTGAAGAATCTGCGCTTCTGCAAAGTGACCTATCCTGCATTTTGCCATAACGGGAATTGATACAGCCTCCTGAATACCCTTGATCATTTTAGGATCGCTCATTCTTGAAACGCCGCCTGCCGCACGGATATCAGCCGGTATTCTTTCAAGCGCCATTACTGCGCATGCTCCTGCTGCTTCAGCGATTTTTGCCTGTTCCGGAGTCGTAACGTCCATAATAACTCCGCCTTTGAGCATCTGAGCCAATTCTTTATTAAGTTTATAACGTTCGTTTGCCATAAATTTCATACCTTTCTGTCAGCCAATTTTAAAATTAAACATCTTGACTGTTTTTTTATAATACGATATAATAATACTACTAAATTGACATTGCTTCAATAGTCGGTTTTAGAATATTTAATAAGGTCGGTTGGAATGTTAACATTTAATCTTGATTCAAATAGTAAAACCCCTCTTTACGAACAGCTTTATTATCGCATAAGAAACGAACTTGAAACAGGCGGCATAAAATCCGGAGAAAAACTGCCCTCAAAACGTGAACTGGCGTCACACCTGAAAGTAAGTGTGGTAACTGTAGAAACAGCCTATTCACAGCTTGCGGCAGAGGGATACATAACTTCGAGACCCGGAAGCGGATTCTACGCAGAAGCGGTTCAATACCGTACGCAGCCGGAAAACAGCAGCATATATATTCCGGAAAAATCCTGCTGCAAAAATTATAAATATAATTTTAAAACAAATATGGTTGATACCGGTTTGTTTCCATTTTCCACATGGGCAAAGCTTTCAAGAGAAACTTTAAGTGAGCAAAGTCCGGAACTATTAAGCGCATGCGATTCCAGAGGTATTTATGAGCTGCGTCTTGAAATTTCAGATTATCTCAAAAGCTTCAGAGGCATTGAGGTGCATCCGGATCAGGTTATAATCGGCGCAGGTTCGGAATATTTGACAGGACTGATAATACAGCTTCTGGGAAGAAATCTGGTTTACGGAATTGAAAACCCGGGATATACCAAAATTTTTAAAATTTTTAATTCACATTGTTTAAAAATTCTGCCTATACCTATGGACGAATTGGGTGCGGAATGTGGATTCATAAAAAATTCCCAAGCAGACGCCGTACACATTACGCCCTCTCATCATTTTCCTTTGGGAACCGCTATGCCCGTCAGCAGAAGAACGGAAATTTTAAACTGGGCATATTCTTCTCCAAACAGATATATTATAGAAGATGATTATGACAGTGAATTCAGATTCTCCGGAAAACCGGTACCTGCAATGAAAAGTCTTGACAGCAGAGACAGAGTTATATATATTAATACTTTTACCAAAAGTCTTGCTCCCTCGATGAGAATCAGTTACATGATACTTCCTCCAAAGCTTCTTGAAAAATTTATGAAAGAACTTGGATTTTATGCGTGTACAGTCCCCGTATTCGAACAGCTGACCCTTTCTAAGTTTATGGGAAGAGGACACTTTGAAAGGCATATACGCCGTATGAAAAAGCTTTACCGTCAGAGACGGGATACACTGACAGAATCTATAGAATCATGCAAACTGAAAAATTATGTTAGTCTTAAAGGGCTTGATTCCGGGCTTCACGTACTTATGAAGCTCAACAATGGCATGAATGAAAAACAACTGGTAGAATCAGCTGCTAAGGAAAATGTAAAGGTCTACGGACTATCGGAATATTATTCCTTCGGAAAAGAAAAAGTACCGAAAAGCTGTATTGTTGCAGGTTATTCGGGACTTGACGAAAAAGAAATCACCCAAGGTATAAAGTGCCTTGAACAGGCATGGACATAAAAATTTTAATTACATGGATTTTTTCTGTTCCTTTTCACTGCGCAGCTGCTTTTTAAGCAGCTGTTCAAAAAAGTATTCAGCTTTCCCTTTATTCTTTTCAGTAAGACAATTCCAGCGTTCAAGCAAGTTCTTTTCTTCAGTGTTCATATTGTTTTTACCGTATTTTATATTCGTTATGCCTGTTATATAGTCTATGGAAACATTATAAAAATTTGAAAGCGTTATAGCATGATGAAGCGGTAATTCTCTTTTTCCGCTTTCATATTTCTGATATTGTGACTGATTGGTATTTAATAATTCTGCAATTTCCTTTTGTGTTTTATCCGCATCTTCACGTAAATCACGTAATCTTTGATAATAATACATAAAAATTCCTCTTCTGTTTTGTGCCTAATAGAGATATTATAATATATCCGTTTGAATATATTGACAAAATAGACTCAATGGAGGTATAATATGTAATATGATGTCCGAATGAATATAATTTATCCGAACATCTTTCTCCTTTTTTATAATCATACAATCAGTAGATCTGCAAATCGTCCCTAGCAGTTAAATAATATACATCTCACCTTCCCCAAAAGTGAATATAATATTTATGCAGGGGCGATTTGCAGATTTATTAAAAACGATTCCGCAAACAAACCGAAGCTTCGGTACTGTATAACGGCAAAACAAGTTATTTTTTCATAATTTTTATTATATTATTTTTTTAGCTATTGACTTTTGGACTTTAAAGTGGTATACTATTAAATACAAAATATTAAAGGAGAAATTCAAATGATTATAGTATGCAAAAATTCAACGGAAACAGAAATAAAAAATTTGACAGATAAATTTGAAGATTTAGGATTCAGAACACATCTCAGCACAGGTACTGAAACAACTATTATCGGACTCATTGGCGACACCTCAAAGATTGATGTTGAAGACGTTGCCGCACTTGATATTGTTGAAAAAGTTCAGAGAGTATCAGAGCCATACAAACTGGTCAACAGAAAATTTCACAATGAAGATACTGTGATAGACGTAAACGGAGTTAAAATCGGCGGAGGACATTTTGCAGTAATGGCAGGACCTTGCTCCATTGAAAGCGAAGAACAAATCGTAAACTGTGCAAAAGCAGTAAAAGCTTCCGGCGCAAACTTTTTAAGAGGCGGAGCTTTTAAACCCCGTACTTCACCTTACGCATTCAGAGGTCTTAAAGCAAAAGGACTGGAGCTTCTTCTGACTGCAAAAAAAGAAACCGGACTTCCTATTGTAACAGAACTAATGAGCCTTGAACATCTGGATCTGTTCAACGATGTTGATATTATTCAAATCGGCGCAAGAAACATGCAGAATTTTGAAATGCTTGCAGAAATCGGAAAATGCCGCAAACCTATTCTTTTAAAAAGAGGTCTTGCAAATACTATTGAAGAATGGCTGATGAGTGCTGAATACATTATGTCAGGCGGAAATGAAAATGTAATTCTCTGCGAAAGAGGAATCCGTACATTTGAAACTGCTACAAGAAATACTTTTGATGTTTCAGCAATTCCGGTACTTCATAATCTAACTCATTTGCCTGTTATTGCGGATCCAAGTCATGCTTCAGGCAAATCTTCTCTTATAAGACCACTTGCAAAATCAGCAGTTGCAGCCGGTGCAGACGGACTTATGATCGAAGTTCATCCGGAACCGTCAAAGGCATTGTGCGACGGTGCACAGTCACTCACTCCTGACGCATTTGACGATGTTATGACAGATGTAAAAAAACTGTGTGAATTTGAAAATAAAACTTTATAAGGAATGGTAAAAATGAAAATACTTATTGTAGGTCTGGGTCTTATCGGAGGTTCTTACTGCAAAGCGATTACCAGCTATACAAATCATGAAGTATATGGTCTTAACAGAAATCAAAAAGTAATAGAAGACGCAGTAAAATGCGGCTGTATTATAAGAGGTGCGGATACATCTGAGCTTGATTTATTCGATATGGTAATAATATGCCTGCATCCGCAGCCTACCGAACAGTTCATGAGAGACAATATGAGTAAGTTCAAAAAGGGCTGTATACTTACTGATGTATGCGGAATAAAAGGTCAGATGACGATCAATATGACAAAACTTGCCGCTGAACATGGCGTAAATTATGTCGGCACTCACCCTATGGCAGGCAAAGAGCGTTTCGGTTTTGATTTTTCAGACGGCTCACTGTTTATCGGCGCTAATTTTATTGTAACACCTCTGCCGGAAACTGACAAAAACTCTGTCCTGACTGTTGAAACTCTGGCAAGAGACATGGGATTCGGTAAAATCGTAGAGACGTCTCCGTTTGACCACGACAGCATAATCGCTTATACCTCCCAGCTTGCCCATGTAGTTTCCAGTGCATACGTTAAAAGTCCCACAATGCAGAAAGAACTTGGTTTCAGCGCCGGAAGCTTTAAGGATATGACAAGAGTGGCAACACTGAACGAAACAATGTGGACTACACTTTTTATGTCGAACCGTGACTGCCTTGTGTTTGAAATTGACGAGCTTATAAAGCATCTGACAGAATATCGGGACGCTATTGCCGATAACGACAGCGATACTCTTGAACAGCTTCTTAAAGACGGTCGTATCCTCAAAGAAGAAAATTTAAAGCAACGCACAAAAGAAAGCGAATAAACTTGTTAAATAATAAAGTCAGTGGTATAATAAGGTTATAAAAATCAAAGGAGAATTAATTATGATAAAACATATCGTAATGTTCAAGCTGTCAGAAAATGCAGACGGTAAGACTAAAAAAGAAAATCTTGATACCGCACTGGAAATGCTTAAAAATTTCAAAGCGCTGATTCCCGTAATGAAAGACTTCAAGGCTGTTACAAATTCACCCGACGCTCCCGACAGCAACTATGACCTTGCTTTAATATGTGATTTTGCAAGTATTGACGATTTAAATGCATATCAGAACCATCCGGAGCATTTGAAATTCGGAAAATTCATAACTCAAGTCAGAGAATCAAGAGCATGTATTGATTATGAATATTAAAAAATCCCTGCTGACGCAGGGATTTTTATTTTACGGTAAAAGTCTGTTAATATCTCTCGGGAACATACTGCATGTTCTGATATTCTGAGCATTAATAATTTTCATTACAAGTCTTTCAAGACCGATTCCAAGACCGCCGTGAGGTGGCAGACCGTATTTATGGGCTTCAAGATAATATTTGAAATCGTCAGGATTAAGTCCCTGAGCTTTCATCTTAGTTACCTGCTCGTCATAATCATGAATTCTCTGTCCGCCGCTTGTTATTTCAAGACCTCTGAAAAGAAGGTCAAACTTATACGCAAGTCTTGGGTCTTCTTTAGAATCCATAGCATAAAACGGTGGTTTAGATGATGGAAAATGAGTTACGAAAATAAAATCGCTGTCAAATTCTTCCTTAGCATACTCACAAATTGAAACTTCGTCCTCAGGTTCAAGGTCAAGCTTATTTCCCGAACCCTTGTTTCCAAGAATTTCTTTAGCTTCAAGAAGCGTAACACATGGGATTTCATTGATCACAGGTACTTCTGCCTCCAAAATTTCAATTTCATTTGCATAATTTTCCCTGATGTAATCCATAACGTATTTCAGCATAGCTGTTTCCATTGCCATAACGTCATACATACTGTCAATGTAACCCATTTCAAAGTCAAGACCGATATACTCATTAATATGTCTTGAAGTTGCATGTTTTTCCGCACGGTAAACAGGTCCGATTTCAAAAACTCTGTCAAAGAACGCAACGGCAGTTTGTTTATAGAACTGCGGCGACTGATTCAAGAATGCCGGTTTGTCAAAATATTCCAGATGGAAAATATTTGAACCGCCCTCAGCACCCTGTGCAACAATTTTCGGAGTATGGATTTCAGTGAAGTTTTCTTTCAGCATAAATTCTCTGAATCCGTTGCATACACCCTCCTGTAGTTTAAAGATAGCTCTTTCATAAGCATTTCTCAAAGCTACTGAACGATTATTGAGATTAATATCAAGTGTACAGCCCAAACGCTTATTAGGAACATGCAGAGGATATTCCTCAGCAGGACTTGAAATAAGACTGATATTTTTCAGAACAAGCTCAATTCCGTTGTAACCCTTTTCATTTTCTGTTACAGTACCTGTAATATTAACAAAATATCCCTCTTTAAGACCATCAATACTGTCCTTACAATTTTCAGGAGAATAAATAGTCTGAATCAGATATCTTCCCGTACGTACAACGATAAATGAAAACTCACTCATATTTCTGATTTTATAAACACAGCAGCTAAGTGTAATATCCTTGCCGATATTGTCAACAGCGTCAGACAATACAAATTCTTTTTTAAGTGTATCAGTACCTATCTGCATTATATTTTTCTTAGTACCGGGCTTGTATTTGTTTACATCGTTATAAGCCGTCATATTAAGCTGAGTTTCAGCAGAAACAATTTCTTCGGATTTACTGTCCTCGCTTATGTCAGACGCAGCGGTACTCTCTGAAAGATTCTTTTCAAGTTCTTCTTTAATTATCTTTGGAGTACAAGCGCCTTTAAGCTGTTTTGAACACTGTCCCATAAGGAAACCGAAAACCTTTGTTTCGCCGTTTCGGTACTGCTGAGCTGCTGTCTCATTTGCCTTTAATACAGAATCAATTACTTCTGCAACCTTTGCCATATCATTAACGATAAGCATTCCTTTTTCCTTGGCAATTTCCTCTGGAGACTTGCCGCTTGAGATCATTTCACGAAGGATTTTCTTAGCATCGTTTTTAGAAACCTTATCTGTATCAGCCATTTCAACCAGCTTTGCAAATGCGTCTGCTTCAAAAGGCAGACTATCCATTGAGACCTCTCCTAAATTCACACGACGGAGCAGTTCTACAATAATAAAGTTAGCAACGCTCTTAGGATTGTTATATACTTTAAGCGATTCGTCAAAGAAGTCTGAAACACGCTTCTGATTAACAAGAATTTTAGCGTCAACCTCTGAAAGACCATACTCACCCGTATATCTTGCCAGACGCTTATGAGGCATTTCCGGAAGCTTTGCTTTTATTTCATCAAGCATTTCATCAGTAAAATTAACCTGTAAAATATCAGGTTCAGGGAAGTAACGATAATCATGAGCGTCTTCTTTGGTTCTCATGGAAGTGGTTTCGCCTCTGTTATCGTTAAAACGTCTTGTTTCCTGAATGACCTTTTTACCCATGTCAAGAAGTCTGGACTGGCGCTTGATTTCAAAATCTATAGCACGTCCGATCGATTTCAAGGAGTTTAAGTTTTTGCACTCTGTTCTCGTACCGAATTCCTTATCTTCCGGTTTCATAATGGAAACGTTTACATCTGCTCTGAGAGAACCCTGCTCCATTTTACAGTCGCAAACTCCTGCGTACTGTAAAAGCAGACTTACTTTTTCCACAAAAGCCTTTGCTTCTTCTGCGGAAGAAATATCAGGTTCAGTAACGATTTCTATAAGCGGTACTCCGCATCTGTTGTAGTCGGCAAGAGAAACAGCGTTGAAGTCGTCATGAACAAGCTTACCTGCGTCCTCTTCAAGATGGATACGGTTTACACGGATATCCTTTTTCTTTCCGTCAACTTCAATCGTAACAACACCGTTTATACAAAGGGGAAGATTCAGCTGCGAGATCTGATAAGCCTTTGGAAGATCGGGATAGAAATAATTTTTACGGTCAAATACTGAAAATTTATTGATATCACAGCCAAGAGCAAAGCCTGCTTTTACCGCATATTCAACAGCAGTCTGGTTAATTACCGGCAAAGTTCCGGGCATACCTGTGCAAACAGGGCAGCAGCGTGAATTAGGGTCTCCGCCGAATTCTGCATTACAGGTACAAAAAACCTTTGATTTAGTTAAAAGCTCGGCATGAACTTCAAGACCGATAACCGGAATATATGATGACATTATTCTTCTCCTCCTTTAAACCATTTCCGGCGCTTTATAAGCGAAAGTTTTTTCAAAAGCGTCCGCAGCGCCGATGATAGAAGCCTCGTCGAACTTCTTTCCGATAATTGACATACCAACAGGCATACCGTCCTTGTTATATCCGCATGTTGTAGATATAGCCGGAAGAGAGGCAATGTTTACTGTTACGGTACAGATATCAGCCTTGTACATTTTTACAGGATCTGATACATTTTCGTCTGCATTATAAGCAACGGAAGGCGTAGTAGGAGTCAATATCATATCGCACTTTTCAAAAATACTGTCATATTCCGCTGATATTTTCTGTCTCAGTGCAAGAGCCTTACCGTAATATGCGTCATAGTAGCCGCTGGAGAGAGCATAGTTTCCGAGAAGTATTCTTCTCTTAACTTCACTGCCAAATCCCTCCGCCCTTGAATTACAGATAAGCTCGTTAAAGTTTTCACCGATCTCACTGCGGTGACCGTACTTGATACCGTCATATCTTGAGAGATTTGAGGATGCCTCGGCAGAAGAAATCAGGTAGTATGCAGGAACGGCATATTTAAGACTCGGCATACTGCATTCTATAAGTTCCGCACCCATTTGCTTGTATGTTTCAGCAGCTTTCAGTACTTCGTCTGCAACTTCTTTATCAATGCCTTCTCCGTAAAATTCTTTTGGAATGGCAATTTTAACGCCCTTCATATCCATTCCGATTTTAGCGGTAAAATCCTCAGTAGGATTTTTTGAAGAAGTACCGTCATGTCTGTCATAACCGGCAATAGCGTTTAAAATCACTGCACAGTCGTGAGCGTCCTTTGCAAGAGGACCGATCTGGTCAAGAGATGAAGCGAAAGCTACAAGACCGTAACGTGAAACTCTGCCGTAAGTCGGTTTCAGACCGGTAACACCGCAGAATGCCGCAGGCTGTCTGATCGAACCGCCCGTATCGGAGCCTAATGCTCCCGCACAAAGGGAGGCGGAAACACTTGCCGCCGAACCGCCCGAAGAACCTCCGGGAACTCTGTTCAGATCGTAAGGATTTTTTGTCTTTGCAAAAGCGGAAGTCTGAGTTGAACCGCCCATAGCAAATTCGTCCATACTAACTTTTCCCAGCATAACAATATTCTGCGCATCAAGCTTTTCCATAACTGTAGCGTTATAAGGCGGAATAAAATTTTCAAGCATTTTTGAAGCACAGGTCGTTTTAACACCGTCCGTACAGATATTGTCCTTTATAGCCATAGGAATACCGCAAAGAGGCGCAGCATTTCCGGCTTTGATTTTTTCCTGAGCCGCTTTAGCGCTTTCAAGCGCATTTTCTTCCGTAACAGTAATATAGCTTTTTACATTACCGTCATATTTTTTTATTCTCTCAATATAACCCTGAGTAAGCTCGGAAGCAGAAATTTCACCGCTGTCCAGCATCTTTCTCATGTCTCTTATTTTAAGTTTTGTAATATCCATATCCTAACCTCTTATCCGAATTATTCAACAACCTTAGGAACAACAAAGCAGTTTTGACTGTTAACTGCATTCTGGAGTATTTTTTCCGTAGGCATACTGGCTTCCGATTCGTCCTCACGCAGATTGTTCAGATATACATTCTTATTATCTGCAAGCGCATTGTATTCAACGTCAATTTCCTTGATTGTATCCATAATTTCGATGATACTGGTCATTTCTTCAGCTGTTTTTTTCAGTTCTTCATCAGTAAATGAAAGCTTTCCAAGTTTGGAAAGATACGACACCATTTCAAGATCCAAATCAAATCCCTCGTTTCTGCATTATTTCATTAGAATAAACTTATTAAATTATACTACATTTTAGCAATCATTGCAAGATTTTTTTTATTATTACTTGCAAAACTAATAATTTTATATCGTTTTATTTCTATAATATTGCATTTTTTCTAAAAGCTTGTTGATTTTTTACAGAAAATAATATATACTTATATTGTTAATTTAAATCAAAGGGGCGATAAAAATGAAATTTACAAAAATGCACGGTATCGGCAACGATTACATATATGTAAACTGCTTTGAAGAAAAAGTTGACAACCCCGAAAAAGTTTCCATATATGTAAGCGACCGCCGTAAGGGCATAGGCTCTGACGGACTGGTTCTGATTATGCCTTCCGATAAGGCTGATTTCAGAATGAGAATTTTCAATGCGGACGGTTCTGAGGCAATGATGTGCGGAAACGCTACACGCTGCATCGGAAAATATGTTTATGATAAAGGTCTGACGGATAAAACTGAAATTACTCTTGAAACCAATTCAGGCATAAAGTACCTCACACTGTTTCCGGAAAACGGCAAAGTAGAATTTGTTGAGGTAGATATGGGCAAAGCTATACTTACACCGAAAGATATTCCGGTAAATTCCGATAAGGAAAGATTTATTTCCGAACCTGTAGAGGTTGATGGAAAGGAATATAAAATCACCTGCGTATCAATGGGCAATCCTCACGCTATTGTATATATGGACGATATTAAAGATCTTGAACTGGAGAAAATCGGTCCGTCTTTTGAAAATCACAAGCTCTTCCCCGACAGAATCAATACTGAATTCATAGAAGTTATTGATTCCCATACTCTTAATATGAGAGTTTGGGAAAGAGGAAGCGGTGAAACTTTCGCCTGCGGAACAGGCGCATGCGCCTCGGTTGTAGCGTCAGTACTCAACGGCTACTGTAATCATGACGAGGAAGTCACCGTTCATCTCAGAGGAGGCGACCTGAAAATAACATGGAACTCTGACGGTACTGTTATTATGAAAGGTCCTGCCGCACTTATCTGTGACGGAGACGTTGATGTAAGTCATATAAAATAAATTTTAAGGAGTAATACAATGACAAAAGTAAACAAGAATTTTGAAAACCTTGTTCCAAACTATCTTTTTGCAGACATCGCAAAAAAGACTAACGAATTTATAAAAGCAAATCCTGATAAAAAACTTATCCGACTGGGTATCGGCGACGTTACTCTTCCTCTGGCACCCGTAGTTGTTGAAGCGATGAAAAAGGGATGTGACGAATTAGGTGTAAAGGAAACTTTCAAAGGCTACCCTGATTACGAAGGATACGAATTTTTAAGAACTGCCATTTCAGATTACTACAAAAGCTTCGGAGTTAACGTATCAGCCGATGAAATTCTTGTAAATGACGGAGCTAAAAGCGACGCTGGTAATATCGGCGACATTTTTGCAGAAGACAACGTAATTCTGGTAACAGACCCTGTTTATCCGGTGTATGTTGATTCAAACATTATGGCAGGCAGAAAAATCCTCTATGCGGACGGTACAGAAGAAAATAATTTCTGTGCAATGCCCGATCCTGACGTAAAGGCAGATATCATATATCTCTGCTCCCCTAACAATCCTACAGGCGCATGCTTAAACAAGGAACAGCTTAAGGCTTGGGTCGACTATGCAAATGCAAATAATTCTCTTATCATATATGACGCTGCATATGAAGCATTCATTACCGAAGATGATATACCAAGAAGTATTATGGAAATTGAAGGTGCAAGAACATGCGCAATTGAAATGTGCTCGCTTTCAAAAACTGCCGGATTTACCGGTACAAGATGCGGTTATACTGTAATTCCTAAAGAGCTTGAGCTTGACGGTACAAACATCTACAAACTCTGGTACAGAAGACTTTCCACAAAATTTAACGGCGTATCTTATCCTGTACAGTGTGCGGCTGCGGCTGTATTTTCTGAAGAAGGACAGAAACAGACTCGTGAAAATATCGCTTATTACAAGGAAAATGCAAAAATCATTGCCGATACAATGGACGAACTGGGTATCAAGTACACAGGCGGCGTAAATTCTCCTTATATCTGGCTGAAATGCCCGAATAATATGGGAAGCTGGGAATTTTTTGATTATCTTTTGAACAATATTTATGTAGTAGGAACTCCGGGCGAGGGCTTCGGTAAAAACGGCGCAGGCTGGTTCAGACTCACTTCTTTCGGAGACAGAGAAAACACTATTGAAGCAATGAACAGACTTAAAAGTCTTATGAAAAAATAATGATTAAAACAATAAATACTGCGGCACTGTTGTATTGCCGCAATAATATCTGACTTCATCTATACAATATTTTTTTAAAAAATAATTTATGAATATTACAAGCTTTTTCTCTCACACTATAAAAAAGGAGGAAAAGCAAATGAAAAAATCAAAAAAAGATTATCCTGTGACCCCTGCCTACGAGGATATAATGTTTAATGAAGCAGGCTCTTCAAACGAGTGTACCGGCTTGATACCCTCCGCCGTGTTGACGGAATCTGAATATGATTCGTATGAAGCTTTATACGATTTCTGCCTGCCTTCAAGTGTAAAAGAAGATATTGAAAAAAAATAAAGTTATCTTATAAGGGACGAATTTTAAGCGTCCCTTAATTTTTTTACTAAAAACTGAGATTTTATGTATTCCCAAATCGTTTTATTAATGAAGCTTCAAAAAATGAACGAAAGGAGCTGATGCAATGGATAACATTATATTCTGCCAAAAACTCGAAAAGTATAAAAACACTGTTTTCCGTGCTGCTTATTCATACTGCGGAAACAAATCGGACGCTGAAGACATATCTCAGGAAGTATTTTTGAAATTCTACACCTTAGATCGTGTATTTCAAAGTGAAAACGAAGAAAAAGCATGGCTTATAAGAGTAACTGTTAATAAGTGCAAAGATATTTTTAAATCATCATGGTACAAAACCAAAACTTCACTGGAAGAATGCAGAGAAGTATATTCTATGAACGAATCACAGTCTGAGCTTATAGATGTTCTAATGTCAATTCCGGAAAAATACAGAATAGTCATTCACCTTTATTACTACGAACAGTATTCCGTTAAAGAAATTTCAGAAATAACAAGCAGAAAAGAATCCACCGTTCAAACACATTTACAAAGAGGCAGAAAGCTCATTGAAAAAAAGCTTAAGGAGGAAGAAGAATATGAACAAAAACTTATATATGGAAACTATGAATAAAATTTCTATGAATGAAAATTGTACGGAAAGAATAATAAAAGAGGCTGAAAGCAGCGTAAACACATCACAATACAAGCCTAAAAGAAAAATCCGCTTTATTCCGGTGATGGCGGCAGCAGCAGCAGCCCTTACATGCGGTACATGGGCGGCAGCTGAAAGCGGCGGATTTGAATGGATTAGAACTTTCTTTTCAGAAACGTCAACAGATATGGAAATAACAGATGTTGAAACTAGTCTTATAGGCGAAATGGAAAATTTCAGCTATGAATCCAGCAGCAGCGATATAAGTTTTACTCCCGTTGGAATGATTGCTGATAAACTGAACATTTACTGTATTGTAAAACCGGAAGGCATAGACGCCGAACAAATACAGTTCATTGCTCTGAATTCAGATGGTATAGATTATGAATCAGGATATTCAGGCAATCTTGATGCCTATGAAGATGAAAATACAGGAAATCTAATAATAAAATACAATTTATGCGAACAATATTTTTCCGAAAACAACAATGTAGATATTTATCTTTCAAATTATAATTCAAATAATATAAGCGAAGATGAAAAAGCCAGACAAACTTTCATTGACATTAACAGCGGAAAAAAATATATAGATCTTCAAAGTCATGAATGGGAAAATGATTTTGACATTTTCAGAATCAGCTTTACATTAAATTTCGGCAACATAAATACTTTGCATGTAGGCTATAATAATTATCCTAAAGAAGTTAATTATCAAATAACTGACCTTATAATTACACCTTTATCTGCGATAATAGAAAGCAGCGGAGAAACAGTTATTAATGATAACGAATTAAAACTAATTATGACTGATGAAAGTATCATATATGTAAATCCGCTGTTTAACGGCGGATATTCCACATATGAAGATGGTAAATCACCGTATCATCATGCTCAATGGATATTCGATGAACCTATAGACCCGGACAACATTTCACAAGTTTATATTAATGACAATCTCATATACGAAAAAGAATAATTTAAAAAGTCCGGAAATTCCGGACTTTTTATTTATTTATGAACAAATTATTAAATAAAAGCAAATATTATATTAATTATAAAAAAATATATTGAAAAAAATGTCAAAATATGTATAATGAAAATATAATCTGGATTATATATTATAAAAAAAGAGGTTTAAATTATGAAAAAGATTTTTAAAAGCGTATTTTCTTATTTATTAATATGCATGCTGTTTTGCTGTCCTATAACTAATGTTTATGCAGACGAAATCAATGCAAGAATTGTATCGGCAGAAGCTATGACGATTTCTGCAAATAATACATATTATATAAGAAATTACAAAAGCAATTTATATCTTGACGTTGCAGCTCCAAGTTACAAAGAATTAATACAACATTCTTTTATGGGCGGTAATAATCAACGTTTTGTTTATCAAAACAATACTCTGAAATCCGTTCACACAGGAAGCTATGTAACAACTGGTGCAAATTACGCAGCTGATTTTCCAAGAGCCGTAGTTGGATCATCACTAAAGATTTCTTTATCAGTAAATACAGATGGAACTTACTGCATTTTAAAACAGGACGGTAATACCTGGAGAGCTCTTGATGTATATAACTCCACATCTGTTGTGGGTTGGGCTGAATATACAGCCTCAAGCAGTCAGAAATGGGTACTGGAAGACGGAAATCAGGCAGAAATCGCTAGAGGTACTTATTATATTATTAATGCGAACAGCGGAAAATATCTTCAGTTAAATGAAACTACCGGCGGCTTGGTACAAAATACATTAAACAGCGGCAATAATCAGAAGTGGGAAATTATTAAAACTTCAAGCGGTAATTATCAAATTAAAACAAAATCCACAACATATCCGGGATATATAAATGTAAACTATTCCACCGATAATTACGGCGTAGTCAAAAATTCAAGTATGAACATAGATATTTATGAAAATGATAACGGTACATACAAACTGCACATGCCTAACTTATCATATTGTCTGGTTGTTCAATACGGTTCTACATCAAATCTGGCAAAAACAATCTGGCACCCTTATCACAATACATATAACGAGCAGTGGATGTTTGTGAAGGCATAATTAATAAAAAATCTTCCTATAAATTATAGGAAGATTTTTTTATATTTACATTTAATTGACTAATAAGGAAAAATAAGATATAATGTAATTATAAAAATAATTATAAAGAAAGGAAACCACATGAAAAAAATAATCTCATTTCTGACCTCCGCAGTAATGACCGTATCACTGTTTATGTCTGCAAGCTCTCATGTTATTGCGTCTATTTATGAAAAAGACTATAATGACACTTTATTTAATTGCATTATAAAGCTTCCCGGAGAGCCGCTGGCAAAGTATCCCGAGGCACAATCTCTTGGAGTGGACAAATTTATTTTTACTGACGAAGGACAATCTGCCTACGAAACAATTGAACAAGAACATGAATTTGCCAAAGAATATCTTGCTAAACTGCTGGGGAAAAAATCGCTTTCGCCAAAATATGAATACACAGCGGCGTATAACGGATTTTCTGTTGACATTTCCCATAATGAATACAAAATCATAAAAAATGATCTAAATTCTATGGTAATATCCGATATTTATGAGATTTCCCCCAGAGGAGATGAATCGGAAGAAATCGATACGCTTAATGCCCAGACTGAAAGCAAAGATTCAATATTTTCCTATTCCGAACTGACAGATAAAGTACTGGAAACCGTAGGTGCTTCCGAAACGGACTATAAAGGAGAAGGAATTGTAATTGCCGTAATAGACAATTCCTTTGACCGATACCATGAATTCTTGTCTCTTCCGGACGGTGCTGAAGGAAGGCTGACAAAAAAAGACATTATAAACATCTCCCCTTACCTATCAGCTACCCAGAAAAAAGGAGCTAGCTATTATGTAAATAATAAAATTCCATATGCATTTAATTACTGTTCGCAAACAACCGATACTCTGAAATACTTTCACACTCACGGTACTCATGTTGCAGGAATTGCAGCAGGCAACGGAGAAGCTGAAACCAGCAGCAAGTACGATCCGCAGGGCGTCGCTCCTGACGCACAGCTCGTTCTTATGTCAGACATCAGTCTTAGCGATGAAAATCTTTTTGCAGCTTATGACGACTGCCTTTATCTTGGTGCAGACGTTATAAATACCAGCTACGGCGCAAGCGGTATAACGCTTGAAGAAAAATTGTTTGAACCATCATATGAAGCTATTAACAATATTACCGGCACCGGCGTCATGTTCTGTTCATCTGCCGGCAACGACGGAAAACTTGAAGTAATTGAAAATAACTTCCTGGACTACAGCACCGGAGGGTTTTCAAATAACCTGAAAAGCGTATTGTCTGTTGGTTCCGCACAAAACTATTTTGAGGAAACTTATGCAATAACTGTTAATGAAAACAATTTTGAAATAGTTGACTCAGAGAAAAGCATTTTGGCAGCGTTTAATGAAAAAACATTGGCATACGTTCCAATACCCGGAAACGGAGAAGCCGACGATTATAAAGGACTCAACGTTAAAGGCAAAATAGCGCTTGTTTCCAGAGGAAAAATTTCTTTTTCAGAAAAAGCTTACAATGCCGCTGAAGCGGGAGCAGTAGGTCTTATCGTATATGACAATGACGAAAACGGAAAACTTCTCACAATGGATTGTCAAGGACTGCCCAGCGGATTTATTTCCTTCAACGCAGGAATGAAGATGATAGAACAGGAAAATAAAACTGTAAGCTTCAGTCTGACTCCTCAGCTTGTTCTTAAATATGATAAAGAAGTCATGAGCAGCTTTTCATCATGGGATTTTACTGAAACTCTGCTTATAAAACCTGATATAACAGGATTCGGCGGAAATATTATTTCTTCTGTTCCTGACTCAAATAAAAAACTGCATAACCTTTATTCAACAATGAGCGGAACCTCAATGTCGTCTCCGCAGATTGCCGGCTTAAACGCACTGCTTAAACAATATTTAAAGGAAAATGCTTCAAAATACGGAATTGTTAAAAATTCTGATTATACTGAACTTATGGCAAAGCTCCTGATGTCAACTGCAACGCCTATAAGCACCAGCGACGGTCTTGAGGTAGCGTCTCCAAGGGTTCAGGGAAACGGACTGGCAAATGTTTCTGATGCGATAAATACTCCGTGTTATATATCCTCCAACAGTGAAGCTGATAATTACCGTCCTAAAATTTCACTGGGAGAAAACGCTTCCGGAGAATACTTGCTTCAGTTTAATATACATAATATAAGCGATACTGCCCAGACATATCAGCTAAGCGCCGATGTTTTCAATGACGCAGTAAACGAAAATGATGAATTAAGCTGGAATACTCAGAGACTTGTAAAAGACGCTGATTATTATCTTGTCTTTGAAGATACCGATACAGGAGCCGAATTACAGGAAATAACGGTAGAACCATCAAGTGTAAAGCATGTAACGGCTAAAATAATACTTACTAAAGAAGCTTACAATAATATTTTTGAGGTTTTTGAAAACGGTACATTCATAGACGGTTTTATTAACCTGAAAAACGAAACTTCCCCTGCACTTACTCTTTCATTTATGACATTCTGCGGAAACTGGAGCGAAAACAACACAGCAGAGCTGATTGAACAGTTCGCCTATAAGGATCCCGATAATGAATATGCTTCCTTTTTGTCAGACGGTGTAAATACAGCGGGATTGAATCTTATTGAACTTTACAGTCTTTTCACAGATGAATTTGACAATGAACCGTCTGACACAGACGATTTGGACATAACGCTGTCACACCCTTACTTTTCTCCGCTGCTGAATCCAAACGATGATGACAATGCATTTAATAATCTGTTTTTAAATACCTGCTTTAAACGGAGATGCTATGATGTTAAGGTATCAATATATAATTCCGATAAGGAAGAGGTTTACAGCGAGATTCTGGGAAGCGGAAATATATATATCGATCATGCAACTAACGAAAGAACGTCTAATTCATTTGAAATAAACTGGGATTTCCGAGACACTGACGGAAAAATTCATAACAATGCCGCTTATACGATATGGGTAACGGCCAAAACTCCTCTGTCAGATAAATACAGCAGTAAAGTTGTAACTCAAAGCTTTACTATTGACACTGAAAAGCCTGTTATAAACAATTGCTCCAAACTAATTATCGGAGATACGGAATATCTTATGATTGAAGCCGCAGATAACGGCTCATTACAGGGAGCCGTAAGCTATGAGGTAAACGATGAATCATATCCTGTGTACTTTGCTCCGGCAAATACATCGTATAAAAATAACATTTTAATAAAGCTGCCGGAATATTCAACCGAAAGCTTTGTGGAAGTTTATGATATGGCAGGAAACTATGAAACAATTGATCCGAATAATATTACAAAACAAATTTATTATTATTCAGAAGATGTAATTGCATGTGCGTCCGACGAAGAATCATTTGCTGATAAAATTAGTTTCTTTGATGAGACCGGACGTAAAATCAGCATTCCATGCAGCTTTTCTTACTCCCCTGCTGAAGTCTATGAAAACGGATATGATGAATCTATCCTTATAATAAACGGATTCAAAATTGCCTACATCCCAGTTCAGGCGGGTCTGAGAGGCGATGCAAACGGCGATAACAATCTAACTGCCGGCGATGCTGCATATATTGCCAAAATGCTGGCTCATCAGAAAAAGGAAGAACTTCCGGCATGGGCAGATTATAACCAAGACGGTAAGATAACTGCCGGCGACGCCGCTGCAATTGCACATTATCTTGCAAATAAACATTTTAATTAATATAAAGAGACTCATAATATGAGTCTCTTATTTTTTTCACATTTAATACCAAAAAATTTGTCGTTTAATATAAAACAAAAAGTAAAACATATTAATAAAGAAAAAACATTTCTTTTACATTATTCTTAAAATTATGTTTCAAAAAGTAATACACTCTTGATTTTTCTTGACAAAAACATAATTTTAATATATACTAAAAATTATAGTGGAAAATTGTTAATTAGGTAAATTTTTAAAATAAAATAAATAATATCAGGAGTATTAAAACAATGAAAAAAGTTATTACTTACGGTACTTATGATCTTCTTCATTACGGTCATATTAATCTGCTGCAAAGAGCCAAGGCTTTGGGAGATTATCTTATAGTAGCTTTATCTACCGATGAATTTAACTGGAATTCCAAACAGAAAAAATGCTACTTTACCTATGAACAAAGAAAACGTCTTCTTGAATCCGTAAGATATGTAGACCTTGTTATACCTGAAGAAAACTGGGAACAGAAAATCAGCGATGTAAAGGAATTTAAAATCGATACTTTCGTAATGGGAGACGACTGGACCGGAAAATTTGATTTTCTGAAAGATTACTGCGAGGTAGTATATCTTTCCAGAACGCCGGAAATTTCTACTACTCAAATAAAAAATGATTTAAAATAAACTATATTAAATACTTTCAATTTCTATTTCGGAGGAATTATTAAATGGCAAAAAACAGTACGGTAAAAAGAATAGTCAACAAATTAAAATCCCGATTGTGGTTTAGTATTTATTATAATATATATCAGAAATCCAAATTAAATAAAAATATGGTATTTCTTGAATCCAGAAACGGGTCGGATATGGCTGGAAATATATTATATATTGCTAGGGAACTTTCAACTAATCCAGACTATAAACATTTTAAATTATATGTACCTGCCAAGCCTTATATGGCTGAAAATGTGAAAAATTTACTTCAAAAATACGGAATCAAAAAAGTTAAATTTATAAGAGAAGAATCCTTAAAATATTATAAATTTCTTTCAAAATCAAAATATCTTGTTAATGATACTTCATTTCCCAGACGTTTTATAAAAAAAGACGGACAGATAATTTTAAATACATGGCATGGAACACCGCTGAAAAATATGGGACGAGATGTTAAAAACGAAGTTTATAATATGGGCAATGTTATGAGAAATCTCATTTTCAGTGATTATCTGGTATTTCCTAATGAATATATGAAAGAAAAAATGGTCAGTGCGTACATGTTGAAAAATCTATGCAAAGCAACTATTTTAAATGAAGGATACCCCAGAAATTCCGTATTTTTTAACACTGAAAGACGCGCTGAACTGAGAAAACAATTTGAGGTTGACAATAAGGAAATAATTGTTTATATGCCTACATGGAGAGGTCAAGTAAATAAATACGATCAGGAAGGCGTGATAGACGATACTACACATTTTCTTGAAGAAATGGACAGCCGTCTTAAAGACAATCAGCTGATGTATGTAAAATATCACCCTCTTATGAAGCTGGAATTTGAAGATAACGCATATAAGCATATCAAGGCTTTTCCGGCAGGATATGAATATTATGAGATATTGAATATGGCTGATACCCTTATTACAGACTATTCCAGCGTATTTTATGATTTTGCAAATTCCCGAAAAAAAATAATTCTCTATACCTACGATAAGGAAGAATACTTCCAAAACAGAGGCATTTACGTATCTTTAGATGAATTTCCATTTCCTCAGGCAGCTACCGTCGATGAACTCATTGAAGCAATAAACACTCCTAAGGATTACGACGACTCGGAATTTATAAAAAAATACTGTACTTACGACAGTCCGGACGCAGTTAAGAGAATCTGTCAAAGAGTATTTCTCGGAAAGTCGGTCACAAACGAAGAAAAACTTATACCTAACGGTAAAGAAAACGTTCTGATATTTGCCGGAAATCTTGCTAAAAATGGTATTACAACTGCTCTTCTTTCCGTACTTGATAATATTGATTTATCCAAAAACAATTATTACCTTTCATTCCGTGAACGGCTTCTTAAAGAAGATCCTTCAAGAACAGAAGTAATTCCTGATGAAGTCGGAGTAATCCCCATAAGCAGTGAAATAACTTTTGACTTTAAAACTGATTATGCACATAAAAATTACTTGAAAAAAGGAAAAGAAAAAAATAAATATAAAAAAATAATGGCTGAAGCATACTCAAGAGAAATAAAAAAACATTTTTATAATATTAAATTTAAACATGTTATACATTACGGCGGTTATGAAAACACCATTCTTGGAATGCTGACTCAATTTGACTCTATTAAAACCGTGTTCGTTCATAATGATATGCTTCAGGAAATAGAAACAAGAAATAATCAAAATATACATTTGCTAAAATGGGCTTATAATGTTTGTGACCATGTTCTTCCGGTATCCATTGATATAGCAGAACCTACCTATCAGATTAGTGGCAGAAAGGATAATATTATGGTTATGAATAATTTCCATAATCATGACGCTGTGGTTCTAAAGGGCGATATGCCAATCGAATTTCAAAAGGATACTGAAATTTTCTGTCCGCACCCGAACGGAGTAAACCATATTTTAAATTCTCCGGGAATGAAATTCATTACTATCGGAAGATTCTCGCCAGAAAAAGGTCACTTCAGACTTATTGACGCTTTTGAAGAATTTCATAAATCTTATCCAGATTCAAGCCTAATAATAATCGGAGGACTCGGCGTTCTTTATAATAAAACTATTGAACATGCCCGACAAACAAATTGCTGGGACAGCATTGTTTTAATTAAATCTATGCAAAATCCTATGCCAATTTTAAAAAGATGCGATTTATTTATAATTTCATCATTTTATGAAGGACTTCCAATGGTTCTTCATGAAGCTGATTCTTTGGGTATACCGTCATTTTCTACAGACATACACGGTCCAGGTGGTTATTTTCGTGAATTTGGAGGCTATCTTGTAGAAGACAGTACAGAGGGAATTTTACAGGGTATGTATGATTTTGCAGACGGTAAAATCAAACCTATGAACATCGATTATATAAAAAGAAATGCGGGAATAAGAAAAAAACTGGAAGAAATTTTATAATAAAAAGCACAGCATAAGCTGTGCTTTTTTTGATTATTTTTTAGTTAGAGTTCCTGAATAAGTAACCCCGTCAATAATCAGAGTTACTGATTTGTTTTCACTTTTGTTCCCTGAACCTGATACATATCCGTCATTGTATGTACCAAGCTTATTAGGAATACCGGAGATCTCTGATACGTCAATATGCGTCCCCTTACCGTTTTTGCGAATACAATAATGACAATGACTGCCTGTACTGTTACCTGTACTGCCTTCAATTCCTATAATATCAGTAATTTTGACCCTATCGCCGACCTTAACCTTAATACTTGACATATGACCAAAATAATAACCATATCCGCTGACATCATCAATAATTTTTACATACTGTCCAAATCCCTGACTTTGATCTGAACTGTTTTCCCATCCGGCAAATTCCACTATACCATTTACTGTGCTATGTATTTCTTTTGATGCAATTCCAACCAAATCAAGACCGTCATGATCATTCCCATTATATTCCTGAGTTACCTTAAAATCTCCCATATACGGACTATTCATATACATCATTTCCTTTCATTCTTCTGTATTATTTTTTTCGTGCTGAGTACCAAAATAAAACGCTATAACCGTTGTGAAGATCATAATAAACTGCTCTGAATTTATTTTCCCCATTACGGTTAAAACAGCAAAATTAAATGTGAGTATTATAGTCACAATACTTTTCACACTCAAAAGCTTTGCAAAATAATTTTTCACTACACTCCCCTTTCCAAATCGTCAATTCTGTGATTTATAACCTTAATCTGCTCCTCTATGACCGGCATTCTTCTGGCAAAATTATTATGCTCGGCAACTTTGTTTTCCAACTGTAAAAGCCGATAATTTGTCATTTTTGACGATACCAATACGCCTCCAAGAGAACCGCAGAGAGTACCGATCAATGCAATCAAGGCTACTATTATATCTGTCATTTTACCCTCCTTTCTGCATTTTCAAGTTGCTTATATGCGATAAGCAAACTAATCCTCCTTTCTTTACCATAAGTTAAATTTGCACATATGCGACTTTTGTGATTATATGATAACACAATTTTTTTCGGTTGTCAATAGTTTTTTCGCAGATATGCAAAAAAATTGCATTTAAGCAAATTATATGTTAAAATAATAAAAACCACAAAAAGGAACGTGATTATATGACTGTTGGTGAAAGAATAAAACAAAGGCGAAAAGAACTGGGTTTAAGTGCAGATGAACTGGCAGAAAAACTCAATAAAAACCGTGCCACTGTATACCGCTATGAAAGCAGCGACATTGAAAGAATTCCGGCAGAAGTTTTAAAACCCCTTTCAGAAATACTTCAGGTTTCTCCGGAATATCTCATGGGTTGGAGTGAAGAGGAAGAAAAAAACGGTCTTGACAGACTTGTCAGAGATATTGAAAAAGATAAAAATATAAAAATAGAAGATGTTTTACAGTGCAGCGACACGATACCGATACTTAATTATACAGAAAACGGCAAGATGATCTTTAATGAACATTTATGCCTTTCTGATTTGCATGGAGACTTTTGTTTTAAGGCTGCTGACAACAGTATGAGCAATTCTCAAATATACGCCGGAGCTATTGTCTTTATAAAAAAAACAGACACCATTAAAAATAAAGATATAGTCATGATTTCACTCAACGGAAAAATATTCATAAGAAAATATTACTATTATACGGAAAATCAAAAACTGATTTTATATGCTGATAATCCGGACTTTGAACCGATGATTTTTATCGGAGACGAAATAAATAATATAAAAATTATTGGAAAAGCAATAGGCTGTTTCAATAATCTATAAAAGACAGGACTATAATTATAAATCCCGATTCATTTTGAATCGGGATTTTTTGTTTTTATTCCGCTAAAATATTTCTCACATACTGCTGCATTTCACTTTTGGAATTTACATTATGAGTACCGTCGATAATAGCCTTCTGCCTTGCTTCTGGCAAATCCGAAAATTTTTTCATAGCTTCCGGATTCATAGCGAGAGCCATACCAAATCCAATAGGGATTTCGCCTTTTTCCACTTTTATCACCTCATAATTATATTCTACGCAAAAGTGTTAAATATACATTAAAGATCCGCACCGTTTGTTCTTATAATCTCACTGTATCTGTATGCGGAATCCTTTAAGATTCTTTTCTGAGTTTTATAGTCCACATAAGTCAATCCAAAACGTTCGGTATAGCCGTACGCCCATTCAAAGTTGTCCATAAGCGACCAATGAAAGTATCCTGCAACGTCAGTACCCTCAAGAACAGATTTTTTAAGTCCTTTGAGATAACCGTTAATATAATTGATTCTTTCAGTATCATGAACATGACCGTCGGCTGAGGTTTCATCATGACATGACTTTCCGTTTTCTGTAATATATATAGGTTTTTTATATCTGTCATAAAGGAACTTAGTCCCCCAGTAAAGACAATCGGGTGTTACAGGCCACCTGTAGGGCGCATTTTTAAATCCGCCCGGATCGCTGACTATTTTATGAGTACCGTCACCGGCAGAAACTTTGTGTCCCCAGTAAACATTATGTCCGACAAAATCCAGCGGCTGGCTTATCAATTTCATATCTGAATCGGTAATTTCAGGCATATATTTTTCACATATCTTAAATTCACGTTCAGGGTATTTACCAAAGAAAATTGCATCATTATACCATACAAGACTTCCTATCGCCATATCAGGAGTGTCAAAGCTGAACATTGAATCACGAGCCGCTTCAATATCTTCCTTAGCGTCTGAAGCAGGCATATTCATATTCCCGCAAGGAGCATATCCGATTTTAAGCGGCTGCTTCGCATAGGTTCTCAAGGTCACAACTGCTGCGCCATGTGCTTTAAGCAGATTGTGTGCAGCCTCAAGCAGCTCAGGTACTGTAAGCTTTAAACCCGGAGCAATTCTTCCCTGCTGATATCCGAGACCAAATATTACCTGAGGTTCATTTATGGTCATGAAATATTTTACTCTGTCAGAAAAGTTTTCAGCAACCACTTTTGCATATTCGCTGAACCATCTTACAATTTCAGGATTTCTCCAGCCGCCCAGCTTATCCAGTGCAAGAGGAAGATCCCAGTGATAAAGAGTAATGTACGGTTCTATTCCGTTTTTCAGCAGTTCGTCTATTATATTATTATAAAATTCAATTCCTTTTGGATTGACTTTTCCGATACCCTCCGGAAGAATTCTTGCCCAGTTTAAAGAAAATCTGTAAGCCTTCAGTCCTATTTCCTTCATTACTGCAATATCGTCTTTCCATCGGTGATAATGATCGCAGGCTATATTCCCGTTATCGTTATTATCAATTCTTCCCGGTATCTGACAGAACGTATCAAAAATATTAAGTCCTTTGCCGTCCTCGTAAGCTCCGCCTTCGATCTGATAGGAAGCCGTTGCTGCTCCCCAAACAAAATTCTTTCCGAAATCCATAAATTTCTCCTTTTATAAAAAATTAGTATCTGTTTTATATTTTTTATGATTATCTGACAAATATAGTATAGCAGTCCGTATTTTCTTTTTCAAGAGCAGATTTTGACAACTGTATTATACAATATTGACTTTTTTACGGTATTCAACAGCGGTAAACATTGCATATTAAATTACTGTAAAAAATCTTTGCTTTTTTAATAAAAAGGTGTTATAATAATATACAAATGTAATTTCTATTGGATTTCAGAAAGGAATTCAGATATGGCTATTTATTCTCTCGGCATTGACGTCGGATCAACGACAGTAAAAACTGTTATTATTGATGAAAAGAAAAATATAATTTATTCGGAATATCAGCGTCACTTTTCAAAGGTACGCGAAACTGTAAAAACACAGCTTGAAGCTGTACAGGAAAAATACCCAAACGATACTTTTAAAATCTGCATGACCGGTTCTGCGGGACTGGGACTTGCCACAGGTGCGGAAATACCTTTTGTACAGGAAGTCAACTCTGCTTTTATAGCAGTAAAGGAAAGAATTCCTGACGCTGACGCTGTTATAGAGCTTGGAGGAGAAGACGCTAAAATTATCTTCTTAACCGGCGGAGTTGAACAGCGTATGAACGGTTCATGCGCAGGAGGAACAGGCGCATTTATAGATCAGATGGCTACTCTCCTTGGAGTTACTGTTACAGAAATGGACAATATGTCGCTTTGTGCTCAAAAAGTTTATCCAATCGCTTCAAGATGCGGTGTATTTGCAAAATCCGATATTCAGCCCCTCTTAAATCAAGGCGCTAAAAGAGAAGACATATGTGCAAGTATTTTTCAGGCTGTTGTCGATCAAACAGTATCGGGTCTGGCACAGGGAAGAATTATTGAAGGTAAAGTTCTTTTCCTTGGCGGTCCGCTTTCATTCCTTAAGGGGCTGAGAAAAGCATTTGTTGATACCTTAGGACTTAAAGAAGGCGAAACGGCGGTATTTCCGAAAGAAGCGCCGGTATTTGTCGCCTTAGGCTGTGCTTTGTTTGCATTTAACAGTCATGACGACTTTACAATTGAATCAGTTATAAAAAAGATCGAAAACGCTAAAACAGGAAACGGTATTGTAACCGGACAGCCGCTTTTCAATTCTAAGGCAGAATATGAAGAATTTATTTTAAGACATAAAAAATGCGACCTCGAATATGCCGATCTGCATACATATAAAGGCAACGCTTACCTTGGTATTGACGCAGGTTCGACCACTACTAAGCTTATTCTTATCACTGAGGACTGCCGTATTTTGTATCAGCACTATTCCTCAAATAAGGGTCAGCCTCTTGACAGAATTGCAGATAAACTGAAAAAGATTTACAGTGAAATGAATCCGGAAATTAAAATTGCCGGAAGTGCAGTCACAGGCTACGGCGAGGATCTTATAAAAGCTGGACTTTCAATAGATTTCGGTATTGTTGAAACGGTTGCTCATTTTAAAGCGGCGTCGTATTTCTGTCCGGAGGTAGACTTTATTATAGATATCGGCGGACAGGATATTAAATGCTTTAAAATCAAAAATCATAGCATAGACAGTATTATGCTAAATGAAGCATGTTCTTCAGGCTGCGGTTCGTTTATCCAGACATTTGCACTTGCTCTGGGATATGATATAGCCGACTTTGCGTCTCTTGGTTTATTTGCGGAAAATCCTGTTGATTTAGGCTCACGCTGTACTGTATTTATGAACAGCAGCGTCAAGCAGGCACAGAAGGACGGTGCGACTGTCGAGGACATCTCCGCCGGACTCTCCTCCTCAATCATTAAAAATGCCGTTTATAAAGTTATCAGAGCAAAATCGCCTGAAGAACTCGGTAAAAATATCGTAGTTCAGGGCGGTACGTTCTTAAATGATGCCGTACTACGAGCTTTTGAAATGGAAATGGGAAGAAATGTGATCCGTCCGGCAATTTCAGGACTTATGGGCGCATTTGGCGCCGCTCTTTACGCTAAAGAAAAAACAAACGGCAGTTCTTCCACAATTTCCAAAGAACTCCTTGAAAACTTTTCATATACTTCAAAATCTGCACAGTGCGGCGGCTGCACAGCAAAATGCGGTCTTAATATTATTACGTTTGCCGACGGCAGAAAATTTATTTCCGGAAACAGATGTGAAAGGGGCGCCGGAAAAGCAGTCAGCAGCGAAAACGAAAGTCTTTACGACTTTAAATATAATCTGCTGCTTTCCATGTTTGAACAGCATGTGGAAAATCCAAAAGCTAAGGTCGGACTTCCTCTTGCGCTTAATTTCTATGAACTGATCCCATTCTGGAAAACATTGTTTAACGAATTGGGATTTGAAACAATTATTTCCGATGAAAGCTCAAGGGATATTTATTATCTGGGACAGCATACCATTCCGTCGGACACCGTCTGTTATCCGGCAAAGCTTACCCACGGTCATATTGAAAGCCTGCTGAACAAAAATGTTGATTTTATTTTCTATCCTTGCATGAGTTACAATATTGACGAGGGTGAAAGCGATAATCACTTTAACTGTCCTGTTGTTGCATACTATCCGGAGCTTCTGATTGCTAATAACCCCAGACTTAACAGCAATAACTTTATTTATCCGTATATGGATCTTAACAGAGAAAAGAACGTGACTTCCGTAATGTATGAGATACTGAAAAAATACGGCATCAAAAAGCCTCAGGTCAAGCAGGCGGTAAAAAAATCATATGAAAAGCTTGCAGACTACAGAAATGAAATTTTTAACAGAGGAAATCAGATTATCAGTAAGGCACGTGAAAACGGTCAGAAGATAATCGTACTTTCCGGACGCCCTTACCATATTGATAAGGAAATAAATCACGGAATCCAAAAGCTGATTACCAGTCTGGGTATGGCTGTAGTTTCAGAAGATGCTGTTTTCCAGTACGGTCATTATCCAAATCCAGGAGTTTTAAACCAGTGGAGCTATCATGCACGTCTTTACCGTGCGGCACAGTACGTAACCACACAGCCTGATATGCAGCTTGTACAGCTTGTTTCATTCGGCTGCGGAATCGACGCTATTACCACAGACGAGGTAAGAGAAATCCTTGAATCAAAAGGCAAGCTCTACACTCAGCTTAAAATTGATGAGATCAACAATCTTGGTGCGGCTAAAATAAGACTCAGAAGTCTTGTAGCGGCAATAGAAGAGAAATAGGATTGGAGAAATACTTATGCAATACCCTGTATTCAAGCCGGAAATGAAAGACAGCTATACTATTCTTGTTCCCGATATGCTGCCTGTACATTTCAAGCTTATAATAAACATTTTAAAAAAATACGGATATAATGTAGAACTGCTTCAGACCTCTACAAGAGAGGTCGTGGACGAGGGACTGAAAAATGTCCACAACGATACATGCTATCCGGCGCTGCTTGTAATCGGACAGTTTATTAATGCTCTCAAAAGCGGTAAGTATGACGTTAACAAAACCGCCTTAATGCTCACCCAGACCGGAGGCGGCTGCCGTGCGTCAAACTATATTCATCTGCTCAGAAAGGCACTTAAAAAGGAATTTCCTCAAGTGCCTGTTATTTCCCTGAATTTAAGCGGATTGGAAAAAGGCAACGGACTTGATCTTACCTTACCGCTACTTATAAAAGTTGTTTATGCTGTATTTTACGGTGATTTACTCATGTCCTTATATAATCAGTGCAAGCCTTACGAAATAAACAAGGGTGATACCGATAAAATGAGAGATCTATGGCAGCAAAAGCTCATACCGATTTTTGATAAAAGAGAGTTTCTTAAATGTAAAAAATACTGCCGTATGATGTGTGAAGATTTCGATACAATAAAGCGTACCAAAGAAAAGAAAATCCGTGTGGGAATAGTTGGAGAAATTTACGTAAAATATTCTCCTCTTGCAAACAATCATCTGGAAGAATTTCTGTTGTCTGAAGGCTGCGAGCCTATAGTACCGGCGCTTATGGAATTTGTAATGTATTGCCTTGCCGGTTCCGTTGCAGACGGTAAACTGTATCAGTTTAAATCTCAGAAAACTCTTTTCAGTAAAATTGGCTATAGCTTTATTCACAAGGTACAGAAAACAGTTATAAAAACTATAAACGAACACGGCGTTTTCGAAGCTCCTCATGACTTTGATCACATAAGAAAGCTTGCCGACAAGTATATCAGTCAGGGAGTAAATATGGGCGAAGGCTGGCTTATTCCTGCCGAAATGGCGGCTCTCGCAGAAACCGGTACGGAAAATATTATCTGTACTCAGCCTTTCGGCTGTCTGCCTAATCATATTGTAGCTAAGGGTATGTCAAGAGTTATAAAACAGGCGTATCCAAACGCCAATATAGTAGCTATCGATTACGATCCCGGCGCTACCAAAGTTAATCAGGAAAACAGAATCAAGCTTATGCTTGCAAATGCAAAAAAATAAAAAAAGGACGGATATGCCGTCCTTTTTCATATTAAATATTATTTAATTGTTAAAATGTTACATAAAGGTTAAAAACGAGTTACATTTTGGTATTACAGACAGTAATATTTGTTTTCAACAGACTTGAAATTGTGGATTTGCGAAATTTTCCACCTTTTCCACACAGTTTTCCACAGCTTTTACAGTAGTTTTCCACCCTTTCCACACAGTTTTCCACAGTGGTTTAAACAGTTTGCTATTACAGAATGTATATTTATCCGAATCCTGGGAATAATTATTCCTGAAATCAGCTTTCGGAGGTTACAATGATTAAAGGAGTTAACAAAAAAGTTTTGGAGATCAATAATCCTCAAAGTATATATTTTGAAAAAGCGGTACTGTATTTAAAGCCTAATATGAGCAACGCACCGGAAAAACTTATAAGCCGTGAGGCAAACGAGCTTATACGGAGTATGAGTCCTAAACCGCCTAAATACGTATTCTGGCTTAAATTACTGCTTATAATAACAGCCGGATTTCTGGCGTTGGGTTCTGGTATTTATTTACTTTCTGCAATATTATTTTGATTTCGTCTTTATGTAACAAAATATTCTGTAAAATTCTCTTGTAATTTTTCTGTAATAATGTTATAATTAATCTTGTAAACGATTTGTAAAAAAATAAAGATAATTTTGTTGTAAATTTAAATATTGGAAGTAAATTATATATGAATGAAAAAAATATAATCTGCGGAAGGAATCCTGTTCTGGAAGCATTAAAATCAGAAGCTAATATAGATACTGTATATATAAACGGCGAAGGCGGAATTTTAGGCAGAATCCGTTCAATGGCAAAGAAAAACGGAGCTGTAGTAAAGGACGTAAATTTCCAGAAGCTGGAACAGCTGACGCAGGGAGCAGCTCATCAGGGCGTAGCTGCCGTAACAGCATGTGCGGAATATGTATCTGTTGAAGACATACTTGAGATTTCTGCCAAAAAGGGTACCGAGCCATTTATAATTATTTGCGATGAAATCGAAGACCCGCATAATCTGGGCGCTATTATCAGAACAGCCGAAGCTGCCGGTGCAGACGGAATTATTATCCCTAAAAGACGAAGCGCTTCACTTAACGCTACCGTTCATAAAACCTCTGCCGGAGCTGCAAGCTGGGTTCCAGTGGCAAGGGTTTCTAATCTTGCCGGAGCAATTGATAAGCTTAAGGAAAACGGCGTGTGGATCTATGGTACTGACGCTTCCGGTGAAGATTATGACGGTGTTGACCTGAAGGGCAGTATTGCTCTTGTAATAGGCTCGGAAGGGTTTGGCATGGGAAGGCTTATTAAAGAAAAGTGCGATTTTTTACTTAAGCTGCCCATGAACGGAAAAATTACATCTTTAAATGCCTCAGTAGCCGCAGGTATCTTTATGTATGAAGCTGTAAGACAAAGAACAAAGAAATAATTGGAGATTGATATAAATGCCTAAAGATTATAATCTTGACGATATATTAAATGAATATTCCGGAGGATCATCTAAAGCCTCCGTTAAACATAAATCAGCAGAAGTTCAGACGCAAACGAAAATTAACGCTGACAAACCTTATCAGAATACCGGATATATTAAAATACCGGAATACGCAAAAAATGCAGATATAACCGCTGCATTTAATATTAACGAACTGCAAAGCGCAGAAAAAGACATTGTCAAAAAACCGTCACCAAGTCATAAATCAGGAAAATTTGCGGTTTCGGATATTAACAGACCAAACGTCTCTTACATAAATTCTGTAAAGGATATTCAAATAAATAAAGCCGATCTTCCTCCGAGAGCTACCGATTCCATTGAAGGTTACGACGGAGCTGTGGTCACTCAAAATACCTCTGATGAAGTATATGTTCCTAAAGTACGAAAAATGAGTAATTCTACACGTGCCAAGGAAATGCGTGCAAAACGGCGGAAAAAGAAAAAAAAGCAGCCGGAATTTACCTATTCCGTTGAATCTCCGGACGGTATATATACTAACCCCGAAAAGAAAAAAAGAAAATTCATAGTAAAACGTGAAGAAGAAAATAAAAAAGAACCAGAACCTCAAAACGGGATGGTAGAACTGATTGAATCGGCAGCTCCTGAAGCACTGGACGTTCAGATCCCCGAAATTAATCAGCCTTTCAGCGAAGGAATTTTTGAAGAAGATAATATCAAAGGAAAAAAGAAAAAAAATAAAGGCAAATCCTACAGCAAAAAACAGTCGATAAAAGATTACGACAGCTTTGAGGACGCCCGTAAAATAAAAAACGATATTGCAGATATCAGGGGAAATATTTCATTCAGAATTATGGTACTGCTGATAATGACTGTTTTCAGCGTCTACATAGCTGTAGGAGAAACCTTAAAACTTCCGGTACCTGAAATGCTAAGTATCAGCCGTTCACCCGAAATATACTCTTGGGTTCAGATACTGCTGCTTCTGCTTTCAATGATAGTTTCATTCGGAACAATAAAAAACGGACTGATAAGCTTGATTAAATTCCGTGCAGACAGCGACAGCCTCACAGCGCTTACCTGCATAGCTTCTGCCGTTTCGGCGATTCCTGCAATACTCGACCCGCAAATGCTCCATAACGAAAAGTTTTTTATTTACACTCCTGTCGCAGTATTAAGTCTCCTGATCAATGCCTTCGGAAAACGTCTCATACTCAGCAGAGCGTCTTTGAATTTTGATTTTATTTCCAAGGATTTCAACCGTCATGCAATAGTGTGCGTTGAGGACGTAGACAGAGCGGAAAGCCTTACAAGAGGTACTATCGGAGATTTTCCTATTCTTGCGACAATGAAGCGCACCAATTTTATAAAGGATTTTGCCAAGTATACATATTCTTCCGATACCGGAGATAAATACAGCCGTATAATCGCTCCCATTGTTATGATTTTTTCTCTGCTGTTTTCCGCTGGTCTGACATTCTGGAAAATAGGAACTTTCAATAAAGAAGCCGTATGCTTTGCATTGTTCGTTTTTTCAGCATGCGTCAGCGCATGTGCATGTATGGCAATACCGCTTATTGCTAATATTCCTCTTGAAAAAGCGGCAAAAAAATATGTCAGAAACCATGGCGTTATGCTTGGATATCAAAGCGTTGAAGATTATTATGATATCAATTCAGTTATGATTGACGCCAGCACATTATTCCCCGAAGGTACTATAAATTTATGCTCCATAAAGCTTTTTTCAGGTACTAAAATTGATGAAGCCTTGATAGAAGCAGCCAGTCTGGCGTCTCACGGAAACAGTATTTTAAAAGATCTTTTTAATGATGTTATTTCGGGAAAGCAAAAAATGCTCAGTCATGTTGAAAATTTTGTTTATGAGGACTCAATGGGTCTGTGCGGCTGGATCAATAACAGAAGAATTCTTCTTGGAAACCGTGAGCTTATGAACAGTCATAATATTGAAGGAATCCCTACTAAAACAAAGGAAAATGAATTTACCGAGGGAAATCGGGACGCACTTTATCTTTCCGTTTCGGGCAATCTGGCGGCAATGTTTATAATTGAAGTAACGGCAAGCCCTGCTGTAAAAAAGTGTATGAAACAATTGGAAAAAAATGATATTGCCGTTATTATAAAAAGTGTGGATCCGTTTATTACGATCAGACGTATTTCCTCCCTTTTTAATTATTCAGACGAACTGCTCAAGATCATTCCTCAAAGAATGGTAAAGGATTTTGACGAAGAAACTAAAAAGGTTAAAAAAATAAGCGCTTCTATGGCTTGTTCAGGAAAATTTACTTCCTTTATACAGCTTATTATGGGCGCTAAATCCATAAGAAAAACTGTAGCCGCAGGCGTTGCAATACAGTCTGCATCAGCATTGTTAGGACTGGGCGTCGTGGCTGTCAACTGCGTTTTGAATGCGTTTTCGGATCTATCACCTGCAATGCTTCTCGCTTACCATCTGATATGTACTGTTATAACCGTTTTTGCTATTAAAATAAGAAAACTTTAATGATATGCCGGATCGTTTAACGATTCGGCATTTTACAAAAGGAATATAAAATGGAAAATAAAGAAAAATATAGTTTTTACAAGCAAAAGTTAAAAAAGCAAACACAATCTTTATTGATAATTTCAATTTTTATTCCTTATGGATTTTCACAAACCAAATAAAAATTATATGCAAAATAGACAAAATACAAGCTCAATTTTAATAAAATATGTAGAATATTTTGCAAATAGTTGAAATAATAAATAAAATCCAGTATAATATTAAGTGTGTTATTGTACAATTTGATAAAAGGAGCGAAACCACAATGAAACGTATAAAAAATATAACTCTGGCAGGACATAACGGTTCAGGAAAGACTTCACTTGCAGAAGCGCTGCTTTATAAAGTCGGAGTTTCCGACAGACTTGGCAAAACAACCGACGGAACAACAATAATGGATTTTGATCCGGAAGAAGTAAAAAGAAAAATTTCAATAGGCAGCTCTGCGGCGGCATTTGAATATGAAGATATAAAAGTAAATCTCCTTGACACTCCGGGACTTTTTGATTTTGCAGGAGAAATGATTCAGGGAATATCCGCCGCCGATACGGTTATGATAACTGTTTCAGCAAAATCAGGCGTTAAGGTCGGTACAAAAAAAGCGTATAAAGAAGCTGTAAAACAGAATAAATCTAAAATGTTTGTAGTAACAAAGATCGACGATGAAAACGCTAATTTCTATAACGTGCTTACAGAACTTAAAACCGTATTCGGTCCTACAGTTTGCCCTGTTGTAGTACCTGTTATTGAAAATGAAAAAATTGCTTCTTACGTAAATCTTATAGAAATGAAAGCGTATAAATACGATGATAAGGGCAATACAATTGAAACTGAAATGCCTGAAATTGAAAAAATGACTTATCGTATCGATGGCCTGTTGGAGGCTGTAAGCGAGGCTGTTGCCGAAACTGACGAAGCATTAATGGAGAAATTCTTTGAAGGTGAACCGTTTACTCAAAAAGAACTGATCGACGGTATACACAACGGTATGAACAATGGCATAATTACTCCTGTCGTATGCACATCAGCCGTTAATTTATCCGGTATTGATATGCTTTTAAAAGAAATTGCACTTCTTATTCCGTCCGCAGATGAGTCTGAATCGGTTGAAGCAGCATTAGGAGATGATTTGATACAAATTAAATGCACTACAGAAGAACCTCTGTCTGCATTCGTATTTAAAACCGTAGCTGACCCGTTTATCGGAAAAGTGTCGTATATTAAAGTCATGTCGGGCATACTGAAAGCAGATTCAACAGTTTTCAATTCTTCAACAGGAGAAAATGAAAAAATCGGTAAGCTTTATTTTATGAAAGGCAAACAACAAACTGAAACATCAGAAGCAACCGCCGGCGATATTGTAACCGCAGTTAAAATTAATGCGTCTACTTTTGATACTCTTTGCTCTCCGGAACGTAAGGTTTTATTTAAAAAATTATCTCTTCCTGTTCCATGCTATTCAATGGCAGTATGCAGCGCACAGGGTGATGAAAGCAAAATTTCAACCGGCATTCAAAGAATACTTGACGAAGACAAAACCTTAAAATACGAACAGAATGAAAGTACTAAAGAACAGATTTTAAGCGGTCTGGGCGAACAGCACCTTGAGGTTACCGTATCCAAGCTGAAAAACAAGTTCGGTGTTGATATTGAACTGAAAGAACCTAAAATCGCATACAAAGAAACTATCCGTCGCAAGGTCAAAGCTGAAGGAAAGTACAAGAAACAAACAGGCGGACACGGTCAATACGGTCATGTATGGATCGAATTTGAACCTTGTGTAAGCGATTCGCTTATATTCGAAGAAAAAGTATTCGGCGGAGCAGTGCCAAAAAACTACTTCCCTGCGGTTGAAAAAGGATTGCAGGAATCCGTAAAAAAAGGCGTACTTGCCGGCTGCCCCGTTGTAGGACTCAAAGCAATACTTGTAGACGGCTCATATCACCCTGTCGATTCATCGGAAATGGCATTTAAAACAGCCGCTTCCCTTGCGTATAAGGAAGGTCTGAAACAGGCCGAACCGGTAATGCTTGAACCGATCGGAAATCTTAAAGCAGTCGTACCGGACGAAAATACCGGAGATGTTATGGGTGAACTTAACAAACGCAGAGGAAGAGTTCTGGGAATGGAACCATACGAAGAAGGTATGACTGAAATTTCTGCTGAAGTTCCCATGAGAGAAATGCATAGCTTTACTATGTACCTAAAACAAGTCACAAGAGGTATGGGAAGTTTCACATTCGATTTTCTGAGATATGAACAACTGCCTGCAAATCTTGTAGCAGAAGTTATTACAGAAAGTATTCAAGAATAAATGAAATATAAAAACTGCAAAAATCTTACTGGTTTTTGCAGTTTTATTGTTGCCATTAAAAAAATAAAGTGATATAATATTATATGGTGATGAAATATGTCAATAAAAATGTCGAACACAGAGCTGTTTAAAAGATATTTGCTTTTTATTATCAGTTTGTTTTGTACGGCTATGGGAGTAAGTCTGGCTGTAAAAGGAGGTCTTGGCACATCTCCTATATCGTCTGTTGCCTATGCTCTCAGTTTAAATACTCCCATATCCCTTGGATATCTGCTGTTTATCTGGAATATGACGCTTCTTTTACTTCAAATAATTATTCTGCGAAAGGATTTCCAAAAAATACAGCTTATGCAAATTCCCTTATCACTTATTTTCGGTTGGTTTACAGATTTTTCAAAATACATAATATCAGCTGATTCAGTTCCGAACCACTACACTGTAAGATTAATATTAACTGTAGTCGGAATGATAACAGTGGCATTGGGCGTTACTCTTTCAGTCATTGCAAATGTGGTACTTAATTCAGGTGAAGGCTTTGTCAAAGCAATATCTGATAAACTACATTTAAAATTTGGTAATGTGAAAATTGCTTTCGATATATCATGCGTAATCATGGCAGCGGTCATCTCATTAATACTATCACATAAAATTCAAGGAGTTCGTGAAGGAACATTTATAGCTGCATGTTTTACAGGAATAATTGTAAAATTCCTAATGAAAACTCTAAATAAACCCGTATGCCGTTTATTGAATATTAAAAATTAATAAAAATGCGCTCTTCAATTGAAAAGCGCATTTATTTTTAATCATTATTGTTTTCTGTAGTAATTGGTTCAGCTTCAATGGACACCTTTTGAAGTCCCACTGCCCACACCTTATCATAATTGGGGAAACTGATAGTTGCATCCGCTGTAAAATTACTGCTCTGAACCGTATATTTCAGCAGATCAACAGAAACCAAAATATCCTTTTCCGTTATTTCAGCGATATCCTCCTCAGGTCCGATAATGTCAAAGACAAGTCCGTAGGAATTTACCGTACAATTATAATTGGTTGGGGCATTTAAAATAGATATATCGTTTACTGTTACTGTCTTTTTGGCAAGTCCGTCAGTATTAAGCTTGACCGTTACCGTCGAAATATTTGAAAGATTCTTATAATTTTCAGGAATCTCCAGTTCAAACGACTTATTGAAATCCCAGTCAATATCATACAGAGGAATAGAACCAATATTCCATGTATTGATTTTTTCAAGCTCAGTATTCGGAGACGCAACGTTTATTGTATTAACATTCATTTCCAGACTTAATGAGTCAGCGTCAAAATTTGCGGGAGCATATCTCAGATCATAACTCAGATCCAATTTTTTTTGCATATAAACCGGTATATCAATAGTAAAATCATTTGTATTAAATGTAATATTTTTAGTATCTATCTTTGATTCATTTTTGTCATACAAAACAACTTCCGAGCTGTGAAATGTGTATGCAGTGTCAAGCTCCTGTTCATTGTTTACAATTACCGCAGCCTTATCAATTTTATCCAATTGAGTTGAAGGACCTGAAACTTCTATTACATTAGGAGTACATTTAAAATCACCGTTATCCATATAAAGACCTTCAACGGCTTTTATGTTAGGAGCTTCAACAGAAAGTTCAAATTCTCTTGTGTCAATTTTATCGAACATTACCGCCATAGTAGATGGACTAACGCTGGTAACGTCAAATTTTACATCTGACTTTTTACTTATAACATTAATCTTCAAATACTTTTCTCCGGCGGAAGTTACATTTTCCACAACAGCCGAAGCGACAAGATCGTCAGCCGAAAGACTTCCAATGCTTGAACGGTTACCCTGAATTGTTACAGTAACTTTTTTAGTTTCATAGCTTATAACGCTCAATCCGTTTTCCTCGGCAGACGTCCCTGTAATATCCACTTCAACCGGTATGTTGCTTAATGTTTTAGGCGTTGTAGGATACACCGTTATTGAAATAATAAACCAAGCGATAATAGCAATAAGAACTGAGTATATAATCATTGCTGGATTAGTGGTAAGTGCGCTCCGGAGATTATTCATAATATTTTTAACATACTTCACTTTTTACCATCTCCTTTTGAACGAAAACCTTTCCTTACCGGAAGTTTTTTCTTAGAGTCCACAGGCTTTGGAATAACTGCCTCATGAAGATATTCATTTAATCTGAACCGTGTAAAGTCACGGACGAGCACACCATTTTCCGCAACAGAAATTTGTCCGGTTTCCTCAGAAACCACAACAATAACCGCATCGGAATTTTCACTCATTCCAATTGCCGCTCTGTGCCTTGAGCCAAGCTTTTTATTTATAAGTTCTTCCTTTTGAGGCTTAGGCAAAAAACATGCCGCTGCAAGAATAATTCCGTCTCTGATAATTACTGCTCCGTCATGAAGGGGCGTATTAGGATAAAATATATTTCCAAAAAGCTCCTTACTGGGTTTGGCGTTTATTATTGTTCCGTTTGCTATCTGCTCTCCCAGTTTAGTTTGTCTCTCAATTACAATCAATGCACCTGTTTTGGTAGAGGATAAGTCCATACACGAATCACATATGGCTTCTATGGCATTATTCCACTGAGACGTTAATTCATCTGAAGAACCTGAAAAATTAAATAAATTTACTCCCAGCTTTGTACGCCCCGCTTTTTCAAGTGCTCGCCTGATCTCAGGCTGAAACATAATAAGTATGGCAAGAATGCCTACGTTCAAAATACTTTTTACTATATATGAAATTGATTTCAATCCGATAAAAGTGCTTACAAGATATGCGGCGGCAATAAGTAAAATTCCTTTAACCAGTTGTCCTGCACGAGTTTCTTTTATAAATTTTATAAGTATGTATATCAAATACGACATAAGAAGCATGTCAATTATGTCCATAAAAGTTATCGACTGCAAAACATTCCATACCATATTTATTCCATTTTTTATTGCGTACATAACTCACTCCCCTTCCTTTTCTACCATTTACTATGTACAGAGGGGCTTTGCCCCTCCGTATTATCCTAATATAATTTTACCATAAATACAGATAATTTCAATAGTTTTTATTATATTTTCTGTATTTTTTTTATAGTTTTCACAAGACTTTCAACTTGCTGTTCGTTATTAAAAACAGACGGAGCAAATCTTACAGTCCCGTCCGGCGTACCAAGAGAATAATGAGCAAGCGGAGAACAATGAAGACCTGCTCTCAGGCAAAAACCGTACTGATTCAGCTTATCTGCTGCATCCTCCGGTTTCATATCCGGAATATTAAATGAAACAATAGGAACATATTCAACTCCCGGATTACGGTAAATCACGGTTTTTGTATCTGCAAGACCCTTTATAAATTTTCGGCATAGTTTATCTTCATGCTGAAAAATTTTATTCGGTCTCATGTCCCTTACAAATTCTATTCCATACTTCAAGGCAATTATTCCTACAGTATTAACTGTACCGCTTTCAAATCCATCGGGAAGCATATCCGGATGCTCAAGATTCAGCGCCGAGCTTCCGGTACCGCCCTGAATCAACGGAGTTAAATTATATTTTCCATCGCTTATAAGAAGTCCTGTTCCCGTAGGACCGTAAAGACCCTTATGACCGGCAGTACACAAAAAATTTATTCCATCGGACATTTTTATATCAAGAGTTCCGCACGCCTGTGCTCCGTCCGCAATAAAGCAGATATTTTTTTCCTGACATAATTTCCCGATTTCCTTATACGGCATTATCTGTCCGGTAACATTACCGGCAATTGTACACACAATTGCTTTGGTATTATGATTTATAAGCGAACGGAAATTATTGACCGTCTCAGCAGGATCGTCTGAAACTTCGGCTATACTGAAGGTACATTTTCTTTTTTTAGCCAATGCATAAACCGGTCTTGCGGAAGAATTGTGTTCTATTCCGCTTATTATTATATGACCGCCTGACGACATTATTCCCTGAATCGCAAAGTTCAGCGCATGAGTACAGTTAGCTGTAAAAATTACATTTTCTGTCTGAGCGCCGAAAAAGTCAGCGGCAGTCTGCCTTGTATCAAAAACCTTTTCGGAAGTTAATAAGGTAAGCGTATGACCTCCCCTGCCTGCGTTTCCACCATATTGCTTTACCGCTTTAAAAATCGCATTTGCAACAGAAACGGGCTTTGGAAAAGTCGTTGCTGCATTGTCAAAATTAATTGTCATTGCGGCATCGCGCCTCCCAATAGCTTTCCGTATGCGATATTATATTTATCTAAAAATGCAATCACTATTTCAGGAGCTCCGTTAACAACGATCATATGAGTGCAACCGTTTTCTGAAACGTTTGCGGCTCTTTTGACCGTGCATGTAAAGCCCTGCTCATTGAACATACGCTTTGCTTTAATGGCAAGTGTAACAGAGGGCATAGAGACTGCTGTCGTATTCATAGTATCACCCCTTCTTTGAGAATTTGTGTTCACAGGCATTTACTCCTGCAAGCACAAATTCTGAACGCAATCTTCTAAGGCAGCCATTTACAGTATTGCCTTAATGCTATTCTTCCTGATGATACTATTATATGCCGGAAATTATATACTGTTCTTATTTTCGACAAGAAGCAGTACACAGTGAGCCGCCATACCTGAACCGTCTCCTGTAAAACCCATTTTTTCTTCTGTAGTAGCTTTAACGCTGACTTGTGAGATTTCGCACCCGCAGGCTTTAGCTATATTTTCTCTCATTTGTTCTATGTAAGGAGAAAGCTTCGGCGCCTGCGCTAAAACCACGGCGTCCAAATTGCCGAGCTTATATCCTCTATTAATAATGAGTCTGTATACATGCTCTAAGAGTTTTATACTGTCTGCGCCCTTATACTCCGGATCGTTATCGGGAAAATGTTTTCCAATATCTCCCAATGCAAGTGCTCCTAAAAAAGCGTCCATTACAGCATGTGTAAGAACGTCAGCGTCTGAATGTCCTAAAAGTCCTTTTTCGTAAGGAATCTCTACTCCTCCTAAAATAAGCTTTCTGTTTTCTGTCAGCCTATGTACATCATATCCGTGTCCTATTCTCATTATATTTAATCCTCCTGTAAAAGAAGTTGGGCTATTTTTATATCTTCGGGAGTTGTGATTTTAATATTTTTGTAATCTCCTGTGGTCATGCAGACCTTAACTCCTATTGCCTCCATAAGCTGACAGTCATCGGTAAAATCCAGCTCATGCTCAAGGGCAAAATCTACGCCTTCAAAGTAAAGCCTACGCTTAAACACTTGAGGAGTTTGTGTTATGTAAAGAGAAGGACGGTGCGGAGTATCTTCAATAAGACCGTCATGAACGATCTTTATAGTATCCTTAACAGGAACTCCCAATACCGCTCCGCCGAAAACGGAAGCGTCCTTTATTGTTTTTTCAATATGTGCAGGATTTACAAGGGGTCTTGCGCCGTCATGAACGGCGATCATTTCAGTATCGGGACTGATTTTTCTAAGTCCGTTTATAACGCTCTGCTGACGGGTACTGCCGCCCTGTGCAAAGCCGTGAAGTTTTGTAATACCAAGACTATCAGCCGTTTTGCGTATTTCTTCTTCGTCCTGACAGCGGCAGACTACAACTATATCGGTAATACTTTCGCATTTTTGAAAAGCAGTAAGAGTACAGCCTATAACGTTGGTTTTTCCAAGGGGAAGCAGTATTTTATTTACGCCCTGCATACGGCTTGAATTGCCGGCGCATACGATTATTGCAGATGTATTCATTATTTTCTCCGTTTCCATAGATTTTGATGATTCTGTGATTAATCAATTCAACTCGGACTTTAAATTTAATCGTTATTATTCTGTATCTTCATCGTGCCAAATACAATAATAGTCATCTTCGTCTCCCCATGCGTCCAACCCATCAGATTGACCAACATACAATAATTCATCATTACGAATGATGATTAAGCATTGATGTTCAGGTTCCCAGGGACAATCACATTCTATTCCATATCCTATTCCGTCACCTTTCGGCGGATAAACATACAGTGTTGGTTCGGAAAGATATTCAATAAGATTCCTGCCTGATTTATAGCCTTCCATAACAGGTTCAATCTCATTAACGATTTCATCGTATATCCCCATTTCTTTCCACTCGGAATACATATACAGAAAAAATCTTACGAGATATTCTTGCAATTTAAGGAGCATATCAATATTATTATTTAAGCTATTGTAGTGTGCGATACATTTTTCAGCATACTCAACTGTTGCACCGTCATCAATAAATATTGAAACAGCCATTTCTCCCTTAAATAGCGAGGTTGAATTGAATTTTCCATCAGCAAACCAACCATTTTCATCAGTTTGCAAATCTTTGATAACTGACATCTTTCTTCTCCTAATCATTTTATATTATGTAATTCCACATTCAACAAAATTATAATAAATCAGAATTTGCGGTTAAGTTAGTCAAACAATAATCAGGTCGACAACTGATGATAAACCAAATTCAGAAAAATATTCCTTTGCACTTTCTTTTATTTCAGAAAAACTGATTGAATTTGAATCCAGAAAATCATCATCTTTTTCGCAAAGATGAGAATAAACAATCAGACCTATAAGAAGATCATCTTTAGTTTTGTCAAGTGTATTTAAATACATATTTGAAATAGCATTTTTTATATTGCCGTTGTCTATTTCCATGATAAGTTCATCAGATAAAGCTTGTTTTTCTTTGTTCTGAAATTCCATAGAAGCAGGTGTTTCGGTATCCAGTCCGAATATCAGCTTCATTGCCGCAGCAACACATTCTTTAATCTGTCTGATTATATAATCCTGTTCAAACATATTGTGTCATTCTCCCTTTATCAATTCCGATTTATCTTACTATCCATACTCAGCAAAATTGAAATATATCAATTATAATTATAACATTTTACCGGCCTTGTGTAAAGAAAAAAGAACAAAATTTACAAAAAAGCCTGCGGCAAACGCAGGCTTGATATTCAAACACTCATACCGATTTCTATTGCTCTGAGATTAATGCCCAAAAGATTACTTCTCTTAGGAGGTACGCATTTTTCCAGTGCCTTTTTTATGGTCTCAAAGGAAAACAGACCGCTTTCCTTAATCATCTTTCCAATTAAAATAATGTTTGCAGTCCCGTTGATATTATTGTCCGTTGCAAGCTGTGTAGCCGGAATATAATGACACTCCACATCTTTTCTTTCACTTTTGAGAGAAACAAGAGTACTGTCAATAAACGCCTTACCGCCGGCTTTTACTTTATTAATAAATTTTTCAAATGACGGCTGATTCATCGCCATCATCAAATCCGGTTCAGTTACAAGCGGAGAAGCAATAGGTTCATCTGAAATGCATACGGAACAGTTTGCCGTTCCTCCCCTCATTTCAGGACCGTATGACGGCAGCCATGAAAGTTCCTTTTTATCCATAAGACCACAGTAAGCAAGAACCTTTCCGGCAAACAAAATACCCTGACCGCCGAATCCTGCCAGTAAAATTTCCTTATTCATTTTTTATCCTCCGTTTCCGTTATATCCTTATATACTCCAAGAGGAAAATAGGGAATACATTCAGTTCTGAGCCTTTCCATTGATTCAATAGGCGTAAGTCCCCAGTTAGTAGGGCAGGTCGAAAGAATTTCAACTATAGAAAAACCTCTGTTATTTTTCTGATTATCAAATGCCTTTCTGATAGCATTTTTTGTTTCTCTTATATGGGGTACGCTGTCAACGGAAGTTCTCTGCGCCAGCGCAACGCCGTCCAGAGCGGAAAGCATCTCACATATTTTCACAGGAAATCCGGCAGTTTTAGTGTCACGTCCGTAAGGAGTAGTCTGCGTCACCTGACCCGGAATAGTAGTAGGCGCCATCTGACCGCCTGTCATTCCGTAAATAGTATTGTTTACAAAGATGACCACAATGTTTTCGCCTCGTGTAGCGCTGTGTACAGTTTCGGCAGTACCGATAGCCGCAAGGTCACCGTCTCCCTGATAGGTAAAAACATATTTATCAGGCAAAGCTCTTTTTACTCCTGTTGCAACAGCCGGAGCACGTCCGTGAGGAGCTTCTATCATATCGCAGGCGAAGTAATCATAAGCCATTACCGAACAGCCTACCGGACACACGCCAATAGTATCCCCCTCAATGCCCATTTCGTCAATTACCTCGCAGATAAGTCTGTGAATTATTCCGTGAGTGCAGCCGGGACAGTAATGCATTGTTGTGTCAAGGAGAGACTTCGGTTTTTCAAATACCACTGCCATTACTGAACACCTCCCAGTTTTTTAATTTCATTAAGTACTTCGTCAGGAGTCGGAACAACACCGCCGGTTCTTCCGTAAAAATGTACAGGGATTCTGCATTCAACGGCAAGCTTAATATCGTCTACCATTTGTCCCATACTCATTTCGGTGACAAGAATTTTTTTTGCGTTTTCGGCAGACTTTTTTATAATATCGGATGGGAACGGCCAAAGCGTAATCGGACGTACAAGTCCTGCCTTTATTCCAAGCTCTCTTGCACTATGAACGGCAGATTTTGCAATTCTTGCTACAGCGCCATATGCGGCAACTATAATATCAGCGTCCTCTGTCATATATGTTTCCGCCTCCGGGCATTCTCTTTTTACAATTTCATATCGCTTGTATCTTTCAAAATTCAGCTTTTCCAGTTCATCTGCCTGTAAAAACAGTGAATTTATAATATTATGAGGACGTTTATTTCCGTGACCGTTTGTCGCCCACGGCTTGTCAGGCTGATTGTTTCTGATTTCCGGAAAGGAAACAGGTTCCATCATCTGACCTAAAAGACCGTCCGCAAGAATCATTGCCGGCATACGGTATTTATCAGCATTATCAAACGCTTTAATAACCATGTCGACCATTTCCTGAACAGATGACGGTGCATATACAAGCAGCTGGAAATCTCCGTGTCCTAAAGCCTTTGTAGCCTGCCAGTAGTCCGACTGTGAAGGCTGAATTCCTCCAAGACCCGGACCGCCTCTCTGAACATTTATAATAACGCACGGCAAATCGCTTCCCGCAATATACGAAACTCCCTCCGACTTAAGGCTTATACCCGGTGAAGATGATGAGGTCATAGCTCTTACTCCGGCTGATGCCGCTCCCAAAACCATATTTATTGCGGCGATTTCAGATTCTGCCTGAAGAAAAACTCTTCCCTCTTTTGGCATTCTCTTTGCCATATATGCGGCAATTTCCGTTTGAGGTGTTATAGGATAGCCGAAGTAACAGCGGCAGCCCGCTCTGATTGCAGCTTCGGCAAGGGCTTCATTGCCCTTCATTAAATTTCTTTCCAATCAAAAAACTTCCTTTATTCTTTATATTTGCTGACTTTAATAGCGCAGTCCGGACATATCAAAGCGCACATAGCACAGCTTACGCATGCTTCCTGATCTATACATGCGGCAGTAAAATATCCTTTATTATTTCTTGCATCCTTCTGAATAACCACAATTTTTTTAGGACAGGCCGTCGTACACAGTCCGCATCCTTTACATTTATCGGAAAGTACTTCCATTTTTATCATAGATAAAAAATCTCCTTTCTTATTTATCCCACAAAGGCTTTACAAACAGTTCCACTTCTGTTTTAGGAGAAATATTTATATCAATACCTTTTCTATAAGCGGTAAATACAAGAGGAAGTCCGGTTTCCTCTGAAATTTTCACTGCAAACTCATGGGATTTTTCTATTTCTTCGGCAGAAGTTTCATAACCAAGTGAGGAATTATTAATAATTCCCGTATGTTTTATCCTTGCCGCCTGTTCAATTTCATACATAAGCTGAACTGCCTCTGCCGGAGTTTTGGTAAGATACCGATAGCAGTTTATGACATACAGCATGTCCGTCTGCTCTTTCATTGAATCGATCAAGGGAGCATATCTGCCAAGGGCGTAAGCTCCGGCGTCATCACCGCCTACGTCTATAACAACATGACTGCTTTCGGAAATTATTCTTTCCATATCAAAGTTTACCGCAGGGATATCAAGATTGCTTCCGGCATACATAGGCGCAATCATTTCTATACTGTTTTTTTTCAACAGCTCCGGAAAATCTGAAGTTCTGAAATACGGATTTACGATGTCAAGATCCACAATGGATACTTTTTTATTGTTCTGTGCCAGTCTAAGAGCGGTATTAAGTGCAATTGTGGTTTTTCCGCTGCCGTAATGACCGGTTATAATATTAATCTTTTTCATATTTTTATTATAGCTCTCCTATGAACAGTTATTCTGTCGAAACAGCAACTGTTCTTAATTTTCATTATAGCACAAAAATTATTTAATTCAATAGAAAAAATTAATTTTCACTGTTTTTTCACTATGTATGTTAATTTTTAACGGTTAAAATTTAAATATTATTATGCAAAACACATAAATTGTGATTTTCTTGACAAACACCATGTATTTGATGTAAAATATAATAGATAAACTTGAAAGGACTGATTGCAATGGGTTTAACATTAACTGAAAAAATATTAAAAGCTCACCTTGTCGACGGTGAAATGGTAAAAGGAAAAGAAATAGGAATAAAAATCGACCAGACTCTTACTCAGGATGCTACAGGTACAATGGCATATCTTGAATTTGAAGCTATGGGAGTCCCAAGAGTAAAAACCGAAAGAAGCGTTGCGTACATAGACCACAATACTCTGCAGAACGGCTTTGAAAATGCCGATGACCACAGATTTATCGGCAGTGTTGCAAAGAAACACGGTATTTATTTTTCACGTCCGGGCAACGGTATCTGCCATCAGGTTCAACTGGAACGTTTTGGTATTCCGGGCAAAACTCTTATCGGTTCTGACAGCCATACTCCAACCGGCGGCGGTATCGGTATGATTGCAATCGGCGCAGGCGGTCTTGATGTTGCGGTTGCAATGGGCGGCGGCGCTTATTACATTACATGTCCTAAGGTAGTAAAGGTAGAGCTTACAGGCAAGCTTTCTCCTTGGGTTGCTGCTAAGGACGTTATTCTCGAAGTTTTAAGACGTCTTTCTGTTAAAGGCGGCGTAGGCAAAGTAATTGAGTACTGCGGTGAAGGCGTTAAAACACTTTCAGTACCTGAAAGAGCTACTATTACAAATATGGGCGCAGAGCTTGGCGCTACAACTTCAATTTTCCCGTCTGATGAAATTACAAGGGAATTCTTAAAGGCTCAGCAAAGGGAAGACGTATGGACAGAGCTTTCAGCTGACGCTGACGCAGTATATGACGAAGAACTTACAATCAATTTAAGCGAACTTGAACCGCTTGCTGCATGTCCGCATTCTCCTGACAATGTAAAATCAGTAAAGGAAATCGGCAAGATCAAAATCGATCAGGTTTGTATCGGTTCATGTACAAATTCATCTCTTATGGACATGCTCAAGGTGGCACACATCTTAAAGGGAAGAACTGTTCACCCTGATGTTTCTCTTTCAATTGCTCCGGGTTCAAAGCAGGTTCTTAATATGCTTGCCGAAAACGGCGCTCTTTCCGTTATGATCGACGCAGGCGCAAGAATTCTTGAAAGTGCATGCGGACCTTGCATCGGTATGGGACAGTCTCCTAATTCAAAGGGTATTTCTTTAAGAACATTCAACAGAAACTTTGAAGGACGCTCCGGTACAAAGGACGGTCAGATTTATCTGGTATCTCCTGAAGTTGCTGCCGCTTCCGCAATTGCAGGTGTTTTCACAGATCCAAGAGAACTGGGAGATATGCCTGAATTCAAGCTCCCGGAAGTATTTAAAATTAATGACAACATGGTCGTTCCTCCAATTGCCGAAGCAGAAATGGACAGCGTTGAAATATTAAGAGGACCTAACATCAAGCCTTTCCCTGAAACATCTCCTCTTGACGCTTCAATTGACGCAGGAGTTTCACTGAAAGTCGGCGACAACATTACAACCGACCACATTATGCCTGCCGGAGCTAAGATTCTTCCTCTGCGTTCAAATATTCCTGCTATTTCACAGCACTGCTTTACAATCTGTGACGAACAGTTCCCGTCAAGAGCCAAGGAAATGGGCAAAAGCATTATCGTAGGCGGATCAAACTACGGTCAGGGTTCTTCAAGAGAACATGCCGCTTTAGCTCCTCTTTACCTGGGCATCAAGGCTGTACTTGTTAAATCATTTGCAAGAATCCACAGAGCCAATCTTATAAATGCCGGTATTTTACCGCTTACATTCGTAAACGAAGCAGACTATGACGCAATTTCACAAGGTGACGAGTTGGTACTTGATAATGTAAGAGCAGAAATTGAAGCAGGAAAATCCGAGCTTACTGTTGTAAACAAAACAACAGGTAAGGAAATCCCCGTACTTTGCGAACTCAGCGGACGTACTAAAGACATTATTCTTGCAGGCGGTCTTCTTGACTATACAAGGGAGTCCATGAAATAATGGAATGGCTAAATATTTATCCTGCACGAGTGAGAGTACGCAGTTTCCATATAGAATCAAAAAGCGAACTTGTTGCACTTGTAGTTTGTATAGTATTATACTTTGCCCTGAATCTGCTTTTGCAGAAATTCTGTCCAAATATGAGTCAGAAAAAAATTAATATCATTTCCTTAATACCTGCTGCAATAGCTGCATTTATAATTATTTTCACAATGGGGTAAAATATGGCTATTGATATATCAAACAGACGAGACGGTCCTATACGGCGTATAGCCATCCCTTCGCAAAGAAAAAAAGGCTTGACTTCAGACATTCTAAAACTTATTGCCGTAATTGCAATGGTTATCGACCATATTGCATGGGCGTTCATACCTTTTAACAGCATTGCAGGACAGATCATGCATGTTATCGGACGGCTCACCGCTCCGATAATGTGTTTTATGATTGCGGAGGGCTATTATAAAACCCATAATGTAAAAAAATACGCTCAGAGACTTGGGATATTCGCTCTGATATCTCACATCCCATACACTTATTTTCATACAGGAAAATTTGAAATTATCAGTACTACAAGCGTGATCTTTCCTCTTTTTATGGGACTAATCGCATTAATTGTTCGGGACAATCCTAAATACGAAACTTCTGTAAAAAACATGATAATTCTTCTTATCTGTCTAGTCTCTATGTTCGGCGACTGGGGCGGGATTGCCGTTGTATGGATTTTGATCTTCGGAAGCAGACACTATTCCAGAAAAACTCAAATGCAGTATTTTTGTGTTTCTACAGCAATTATGATCGTTTTGAATATAATATTCAACGCAGTTTACGGCTGCTGGTACAATAATCTGTTTCAACTTGGAATATTTCTTGCAGTCCCGCTACTAATAAACTATAACGGTATAAGACGAAGCGGAAAATCCTATAAGTGGTTTTTCTATATTTTCTATCCGGCACACCTTCTACTGCTTGCCGTAATCAGATACGTTACATTATAAAAGGAGAATTTTATGGGGCTTTTTGAAAGATTGTTTAAAACTGACAAAAATGAAAATGAAAAAAAGGATCTTTCGTACATTTACAAAATTACGGAGCTAATAACTAATAATAATTCCGGCATAATAAATGCATTAAAAGAAAATATTATGAAAAGTGATTCCGACGATGATTGTTGGCTGGGCATGGTTGATTTACTGGACGAAGAAGGTTATGCGTTTGGTATTGATTATAAATGTGAGCTTGAAGATTTTTTATGGGCATTGAAACAGTTAAAAACTTACAGTCTTATCGACATAAACCTTTCTTCGCTAAATCTTAACGAAAATGAAAATGTTGAATCATGGGGTGAAGAAATTAATACCGCTTTAGGCGGCAGAGCATATATTTGTATGATTGATATTGACAGTGACAGCTATGAACTGATTATAGTTAACGCTGATGTATATGAAAAAATTTCACATATTGCGGAAAGCAATGGGCATACAATCGACGATTTATAATTTATCAGGGAGGAAAAAACAATGGCAAAAATTCAAATGAAAACACCGCTGGTCGAAATGGACGGCGACGAAATGACAAGAATCCTTTGGAAATGGATCAAAGAAATTCTTCTCGAACCTTATATCGACCTGAACACAGAGTACTATGATCTTGGTCTTGAGTACAGGGAAAAAACAAAGGATAAGGTTACTTTCGACAGTGCCGAAGCAACTAAAAAATACGGAGTTGCCGTTAAATGTGCAACAATTACTCCGAATGCCGCAAGAATGCCTGAATATAACCTGACAGAAATGTGGAAGTCCCCTAACGGTACGATCAGAGCGATTCTGGACGGTACTGTTTTCAGAACTCCTATTCTTGTAAAGGGCATTACACCGTATATCCCTACATGGACTAATCCTATTACTATTGCTCGTCATGCATACGGCGATGTATATAAAAATACAGAAATGCAGGTTAAAGGCGGCGGTAAGGCTGAACTTGTATTCACAGATAAGAACGGAAATGAAACAAGACAGACTATCCATGAATTTGACGGCGACGGTATCATTCAGGGTCTTCACAATATTGATAAAAGTATTGAAGGTTTTGCAAAGTCATGCTTTAACTATGCTCTTGATACAAAGCAGGACGTATGGTTTGCTACAAAGGATACTATTTCCAAAAAGTACGACCACAGATTTAAAGATATCTTCCAGGAAATCTTTGATGCAGAATATAAGGAAAAATTTGAAGCGGCAGGTATTGAATATTTCTATACCCTCATTGACGACGCAGTTGCAAGAGTTATCCGTTCAAACGGCGGCTACATCTGGGCATGCAAAAATTATGACGGCGACGTTATGTCAGATATGGTATCAACCGCATTCGGAAGTCTTGCAATGATGACCTCTGTTCTGGTTTCTCCTGACGGTGTATATGAATATGAAGCTGCTCACGGAACAGTTCAGAGACATTATTACAAATACTTAAAGGGTGAAGAAACATCTACAAACTCAGTTGCAACAATCTTTGCATGGAGCGGTGCTCTAAGAAAAAGAGGCGAGCTTGACGGTAACAACGAGCTTATGGCTTTTGCCGACAAGCTTGAAAAGGCTACGATTCAGACAATTGAAGACGGAGTTATGACAGGCGATCTGTATCTGCTTTCAAGTCTTGAAAACAAAAAGAAAGTTGATTCAAAAACATTCCTTGAAGAAATCAACAACAGACTTTCTGTACTTATGAAATAAATAAAAAATAAAGATATAATTAACAAATTTCGGCGTCCGCAGCCGTAAAAAGCGGAAACCGCAGCGTATTCCGAATAAAAATGAAATATGCATTCGTCATGAAGAAATATTCGGAATACTGTATGCGGCGGTGGAGATAAATATGTCAAAGTCCTTGGTTTCATCACCGGTAATAAAGCGTTTACCCAGATATTACAGATTTTTAGGGGAACTTGATAGGCAGGGAATTATACGTATTTCCAGCAGGGAGCTTTCAGAACGAATGGGGGTTACAGCGTCTCAGATACGTCAGGATCTAAACTGCTTCGGCGGTTTCGGTCAGCAGGGCTACGGTTATAATGTTAAAGAACTTCATGCCGCAATTGCAGAAATACTAGGTATTAATGCAGGCAACAAAACTATTTTGATAGGCGCCGGAAATTTGGGAAGCGCCATAGCTTCTCATATTGATTTCAACAAAAAAGGATTCCGGCTGATAGGTATTTTTGACAGCAATCCAGAAAAAAACGGACAGATTATTGCTAAAAATACAGTTATGAATATTGTTGAACTGGAAAAATTCTGTAAGAAAAACAATCCGGTCTGCGCCGTTTTGTGTATTCCTAAAAGCGCCGCTGAAGAAATTGTAACCAGACTTATCAACGCCGGCATAAAAGGTTTTTGGAATTTCAGTCATTACGACCTGACCGTCCACAAAGGCATAATAGTAGAAAATGTACATCTTACAGATAGTCTTATGACATTGGCTTACGGACTTAATCATGCAGATGATGAATAATAAGTTTACAGGAGGTATTTCCTCCTGTTTTTTTATGCAATATAGAATAATTTTTGAATAAATGAACTTTATAATAATGGAATTATGCAACTGAAGGTTGCGTAAATGCAAGCTGCAATTGGTTGCTTTGTTAAATGCTTTCATATATAATTTATGATATGGGGTTAAAATCCTATGTTGTTATGGCATGTTGTACTTTATATGACATGTTTTTATATAACTATGAAAGGAGTTGAATTATGAAATTTTCAGAAAAAGTACGTAAACTGCGTATCAGAAAAGGACTTTCTCAGGAAGAACTTGCCGAAAAGCTTGATGTGAGCCGTCAGACTGTATCAAAATGGGAAGCAGGCAGTTCTTTGCCGGAAATTGAAAAGCTTATATTCCTGAGTGATTTTTTTCAGGTTTCAATCGACTATCTGCTGAGAGATAAGCAGATCAATACAAACTTTTCAGAGGATCTGGACAGAATGGTCATTAAGTTTTTAGGATCATCTTATGAAATGGCTGATATTTCCCGTCAGCTTGTAGATATAATGGAAGATGGAATTATTGATGATGCTGAGAGAGTTCAGATGGAAGACATTATCTGTACAATGGATAAGATTTCAGATAATATCGAAAAGATCAGAAAAGCTATAGATCTGACATATAGTTTTAATTCTGAAGATTTTTAAAAATTAGGGGGAAATATTATGAAAGCATTTGACATTTTTAAAAAGACCATGATTTTTGTGTGGATGAGACTCGGTATAAATCTTGCAGTTTCAGCAGTAGTTATTTTATGGACCATTATGTGGATCGCTATTGCGTCAGCTTCTGAAAACGGTTTCATGATTATTCTTGCAGTAATAGCTATTGCACTTTCAGGAAAAATAGTAAGTATTATTATGCAGTATATCGGCTATATGATTAAGTCTGCTCAGATTGCAGTTATAGCTGAAATATTTCAGACCGGCAGAATCCCTAATAATATGGTTGAATTTGGTAAGGAACGTGTCAAAAGCAAATTTGCCCAAGCAAATGTTTACATACTTCTTGACAAGCTGGTAAGCGGCTCCGTAAGGCAAATAAACAAGGTTGTTAATTCAACGGTTGGATGGATTGAAAAGCTTGTACCACAGGCATCGTTTATAACGAACATAGTACAGAAATTTACTACGCTTACTCTCACTTATGTAGATGAATGCTGTTTATGCTATACTTTTATGAAAGACGAACAGTCGGCATTTAAGTCTGCTGCTGACGGTGTTGTAATATATTTTCAGAACTGGAAATCGCTGCTTAAATCTTCAGCAAAAGGTACCGGAATCACTATTGTTGCCGAATTAGCTGTTGGAATAATTGTGTATCTTATTATAATGGCAATAGTAGGACTTTTTGACGCAAGTTTAGGCTGGCTTATTGCTCTTGTGACTGCAATTTGTATTATTTTCAGCCTGCGTGACGCTTTTATCAGTTCTTTTATGATGATCTATACCATGGAGAATTTTAATAAGGAAGCTCAGACAGGTAAAATTTCTGTTGATCTTTATGGAAAGCTTTGCGGTATCTCAAAGAAATTCAAAGAACTTTTTGATAAAGGCGGTGGAACGGTTAATAATCAGCCTGCATTTAGCGCAGCCGGAAATGGTTCTTTACCGGCGGAATCAGTTTCTGTGTCACAGAATAACAGTAGATTCTGCAGCGGCTGCGGTGCAGAGTTTAATGGTTCAGAAAAATTCTGTTCAAGCTGCGGAAAAGAAAAATAATTTTAGAAATGTGAGATTTTCATTTTTGTATTGTACAATCATAAAGAATGTGTTAAAATAATATTATATTTATAAATTCATTATTTTACTGTACGTCAGAATGGAGATTGTTATGAAATTAAATAAAAATATAATGGAAATTTTACATAGAAAATGTACGGACTATTATTTCGATATGGAACAGTTTCTCAAAGAACTTATAGCCATTCCCAGCGTTATGGGAAAATCGAAAATAAATATGCCTTACGGAGAAAATTCTGCAAAAGTACTTGACGTTTTTTTAAAAAAGGCAGCAGAACTTGGCTTTAAAACCAAAAACATTGATAATTATGCCGGAACAATAGATATTGGAGAGGGTAAACCTGAGCTTGGTATATTATGTCATTTAGACGTAGTGGACGCCGGTATCGGCTGGAACCACCCTCCTTTCGAGCTTACAAAATCAGACGGCAAACTTTACGGCAGAGGAACTACCGATGATAAAGGGCCGGCAGTATCAGTACTTTACGGCTTAAAGGCGGCGAAAGAAACAGGACTGATTAAAAAACCGGTAAGATTTATTGTGGGTTGCAACGAGGAAAACGGTTCTGATGATTTAGAATATTACTGTAAAAAGGAAGCTTTACCAGAAAAGCTTTATACTCCTGACGGTCAGTATCCTGTAATAAATATTGAAAAAGGTATGATAAGAGGTAAGTTCAGCAAAAAGCTTGCTGAAAATAGTCCCAAAAAACATATTTTAAAAATTCACGGCGGAGATACAGTAAACGCAGTACCGTCAGAGGCTTTTGCCGAAATATGCGGTTTTTCTGAGGACGAAATAAATATCGGAAACGATTTTTTATATGAAGATTTAAAAGACTCCATAAAAATAATTTCCAAAGGCGTTTCGGCACACGCTTCTACTCCTGAAAACGGAAAAAATGCACTTACCAAACTTATTAAATTCTTAAGCCATTTGGATTTTGACAATCAAATTTCAGATACTTTAAAGTCGCTTTTCGAAATATTTCCATACGGTGAAACAAATGGAGAACACGCAGGAGTTAAATGCAGTGATGACAAATCCGGAGCGCTGACGCTGGTTTTAAGCGTACTTGAATTCGACGGAACTAATTTTGAAGGAATATTTGATATTCGTTTTCCGGTAAGCTTCAAATCAGATGAAATAAACAGTAAAATTCAGAAAACACTCCAAAGTCATGGATTTGACTACGAATGCATTCTAGCCTCTGAACCTCACTATGTTGATGAGAACAGCGATTTTGTACAGACCTTGCTAAAAGTTTACGAAAACCTCACAGGCGAAAAAGGAAAATGCATTGCCATAGGCGGCGGTACTTATGTTCACAATACTATCGGAGGAGTTGCATTTGGTGCGGAAATGCCCGGAAAGGAATATAATATCCACTGCGCTGATGAATATACGGTTCCTGAAGAAATGATCCTGAATGCTGAAATGACTGCAAATGCAGTTATAGAAATATGCGGATAAATGTATGCAAATCGTTGACAAATTTTATAAATTGAGTTATACTTTAATAGATGTTGTATAGTTTATTATGTCGGAGGATTAAAAAGTGAAAAAAATAATTTTAACAGGTGACAGACCAACCGGAAAACTTCATTTAGGACATTATGTCGGTTCTCTTAAAAGAAGAGTAGAGCTTCAGAATTCCGGCGAATATGATGAGATTTATATAATGATTGCCGACGCTCAGGCGCTTACAGATAATGCCGATAATCCGGAAAAGGTTCGTCAGAATATTATTGAAGTAGCTCTTGATTATATGTCCTGCGGACTTGATCCGGAAAAATCAACGCTGTTTATTCAGTCCCAGATACCGGAGCTGTGCGAGCTTACCTGTTATTACATGAATCTTGTAACGGTTTCAAGACTTCAAAGAAATCCTACAGTTAAAACAGAAATTAAAATGCGTAATTTTGAAACCAGTATCCCTGTGGGATTTTTTACATATCCTATTAGTCAGGCTTCAGATATTACCGCTTTTAAGGCTACAACTGTTCCTGCCGGTGAAGACCAGATGCCTATGGTTGAACAGACAAAAGAAATCGTACATAAATTCAATAATGTTTACGGTGAAACTCTTGTAGATCCTGATATTCTTCTGCCGTCCAATCAGGCATGTATGAGACTGCCCGGCACTGACGGCAAGGCAAAAATGAGCAAATCTCTGGGAAATTGTATTTATCTTTCAGATGAACCGGACGTTGTTAAAAAGAAGATTATGAGCATGTATACCGATCCTGATCATGTTAAGGTCAGCGATCCGGGCAAGATTGAAGGAAATACCGTTTTTACATATCTGGACGCTTTTTGCCGACAGGAACATTTTCAAAAGTATCTACCCGAATATACCGATCTTGACGAATTGAAAGCTCATTATCAGCGAGGCGGTCTGGGAGATGTAAAAGTAAAGAAGTTTTTAAACTGCGTTCTGGAAGAAGAACTTGAACCTATCAGAGCAAAAAGAAAAGAATTGGAAAAAAATATTCCGTATATCTATGAAATTCTCAGAAAAGGCTGTGTAAAAGCAAGAGAAAAAGCTGCTGAAACCTTAAATGATGTAAAAAATGCCATGAAAATCAATTATTTCGATGATAAGGAACTGATCGAAGCTCAGTCAGAAAAATATAAGGGATAAAAATTATTTCCATAACAATTAAATCCCCGAATGCAAAATAAATGCATTCGGGGATTTTTTACGCTGTATAAAGTCCGACCATGTAAACGTATGTGCACGGATACATATCAGATTATAAAGATTTAAAGACAAAAACACTATAAAGAAAATTTATGAAATTTTATTCATCAAGGTAAGACTTAACCAACACCTGCAAAAGCTCGTCTCTGTCAATATGGCGTATCAGACTTCTTGCATTATTGTATGTGGTTATGTACGTCGGATCTTCCGAAAGAATATAACCAACAATTTGATTGATGGGGTTGTAGCCTTTTTGAATCAGCGCATCATAAATAATAGTAAGATTTTTCTTTAATTCCAGTTCCTTTTCATCATTTACAGAAAAGGTCATAGTTTTATCACACATGGAAACTTCAGCCCCCTTTTTTTCTTATACAAATATTATAACCGATATTCAGATAATAAACAAGAGATTTGAAAAAAAATTTCTGTTTTGTAACTCTTTAACATCATAATTTTATTAATAATGCACAAATAAATAATAAAATTTTTTTGAATATAGTTTCCATACGTTTATTTTTCGTAAATCAATACAAGAATTGAATAAAATTTCCCCTTGACAAAAGTCCGTACTAGTACTATAATAGTCTTTACACGGACAAAATTACTTGGAGTGATATTATGAACAATTGGGATAAATCCATTAAGGCTATTACTTCCGCTGTTGACAGAACCGATTATTTATACGAAAAATGGGCTAAAAAACAGGGAGTAAACAATTATGTTTCCAGAATTATGTATATGTTATATTTATCCGGAGTCAACAGACAAAAGGAAATGGTAGAAAATTACGGTATGCCGAAGCAAACCGTCAATACCGTTATTACTGAGCTTCAGAAAAAAGGATATATTATACTTATACCCGATGAAAACGACAAACGCAGTAAAATAATAAAGCTGACTCAAGAGGGAATAAATTATGCAAACAAAATCGTCACCCCGCTTTTAGACTGTGAAATAAGAGTTCTTAAAAAAATGGGTACACAACGGGTTGAAATGCTGATTGATACTATGAATCAGTATGCCGATTTACTTGAAACAGAAATGAAAACTTTTTACAGCAAATAAAAAAATTGCCTTATCTGTAAAGACAAAAATTCATAATGGAGGTTACTTATGAAAATTATTACAATAAGCCGTGAATTCGGAAGCGGCGGACGGGAAATCGGAAAAAGAATATCAGATATTTTAAATATGAACTATTACGACCGTGAAATACTAACTGCCATTGCAAAAAACACCGAAATGGACGAACGGTATATTGAATCAATCATAAATAACGGAAGTATACACAGCTTTCCGCTGACATTCGGACGTACCTTTTCCTATTCCTCAGATATAAACAATAAAGCCGTACTTCTTGCGCAGCAGCATAAAATTATTAAAGAAATTGCAGCCAGAAACAAAGATTTTGTTATTGTCGGCAGAAGCTCAAATGAAATATTAAAGGAATATAAACCGTTTAATATTTTTGTTTATGCAAATATGAAAGAAAAAATCAAGCGCTGCCGTGAACGTGACAACAATTCCTCAGACGTTTCCGACTGCGAACTTGAAAAACAAATTCGGCGCATAGACCGCGGAAGAGCGGAAAGTCATGCGCTTGTATCTGATATTGACTGGGGAGACAAATCCGGCTATCATCTGTGCGTAAATACGTCAGGTATGAATATCAAGGATTTAACGCCCCTTATTGCAGAATATGCAAAGTATTATCTACGGAGGAATTTTGAATGAATATACAAATTTCAGAACATTTCACTTATAAAAAGCTGCTTCGTTTTACATTACCGTCAATCATAATGATGGTTTTTACATCTATTTACGGTGTTATTGACGGCTTTTTCGTATCAAACTTTGTAGGAAAAACACCGTTTGCAGCAGTAAATTTTATTATGCCGTTTCTTATGATCCTGGGCGCCGTCGGATTTATGTTCGGTACAGGCGGCAGTGCGCTGATTTCCAAAACTATGGGAGAAGGCAACCGTGATAAAGCCAAACGGCTGTTTTCACTGTTCGTTTATGTAACTGCAATCAGCGGTATTGCAATAGCTGTTATAGGAATGATTTTCATTCGTCCAATCGCATCGTTCCTGGGCGCAGAAGGTAAAATGCTTGAAGACTGCATTATATACGGCAGAATTATTCTTATTGCACTCCCATTTTATATGCTTCAGTATGAATTCCAAAGCTTTTTTGCTACTGCTGAAAAACCTCAGCTTGGTCTTGGAGTAACGGTTGCGGCAGGCTTAACTAACATTATACTGGACGCTCTTTTTATTGCAGTATTTAAATGGGGATTAGCCGGCGCCGCTGCTGCAACTGCAATAAGTCAGACTGTCGGCGGTATTATTCCTCTGATTTACTTCAGCCGTCCGAATAAAAGTCTTCTTCGTCTGACAAAGACTAAATTTGATAAAAAAGCGCTTATTAAAGCGTGTACAAACGGTTCATCCGAATTAATGACTAATATTTCAATGTCAATTGTAAACATGCTCTATAACGCACAGCTGATGAAATATGCCGGAGAAAACGGTGTTGCAGCATATGGTGTTCTGATGTATGTCAATATGATTTTTCTTGCAGCATTTATTGGATATTCCGTGGGTACAGCGCCTATTACAGGATATCATTTCGGCGCCGATAATTATGACGAGCTTAAAGGTCTCTTAAAGAAAAGTTTTTCTATTATCGGTATTTTCTCATTATGCATGCTTGTTCTTGCAGAAATTCTGGCTTATCCGCTGGCAAATTTGTTTGTAGGTTATGATGCCGAATTAATAAATTTAACAATTCGAGGATTTCGTATTTTTTCTTTCTCTTTCTTATTTGCGGGAACTTCTATCTATGGATCCTCTTTCTTTACTGCGCTTAACAACGGACTTATCTCAGCTCTTATTTCATTTTTGCGTACTTTGGTATTTCAGATAGCAGCAGTGTTGATACTACCTGCTTTTCTTGGAATTGACGGTATATGGATATCTATTGTTGCAGCGGAAATAATGTCAATGATTATAACAATAATATTTATTATAAAAATGAGAAAACGATATCATTATATTTAAAACATCTGCCTTGAACAAGCAGACAGTTATTTATAGTAATTAATAAAAATAAGGCAGATACCTCCGTATCTGCCTTATTTAAATAAAAACATAATTTATCGTCTGCAATTTTTTCCGCATTGTTTATCAAACGCCGGATTACATGCATAAAAATTCTTTGAATTAAGATTATCCTGTGTAATACGCAAACCTTCGCCGAATCTCTGAAAATGAACAATTTCTCTTTCACGTAAAAATTTAATAGGATCACGTACGTCCGGATCATCTGCAAGACGAAGTATATTATCATAGGTGGAACGTGCTTTTTGCTCTGCGACAATCCGCCATAAGCATTTAAAAATTAAAATTTCCAGTTGATTTCAATAGGTATTTCCTTTGTTTCTGGGTCACGTTTTCCAACACTGATAAAATCAATTAATTGATTTACAATATCGTGTGTCAGATGCTCCAAAGACAGATATTCTTTGAGCTGTTCTTTGTTGCTTGCCGTATTTGTTTGTTTTTTTTCAATTTCTGCAATCTGTGAGGATAATTCACTTATTAAATTTTCATATGTGCTTTTATCCTTGTGCAAATCAGCGGATAATTGAATAAAATCATCTTCGGTTAAGATACCTTTAACTTTATCAAGATAAAGCGTTTTGATACCTGTCGAGCAATTAACCATTTTCGCTTGATATTCTATTAACTGGTTTTCAAGAATTTGTTTCTTTTCGTCCAGTTTTTGATTAAAAACAACATTCTTTTCAAGTTCGTCCATATCAAGATATTTTGCAGACAGATTTTTTAATTCTGACAGCACATATTCTTCAAGAACAGAAACGGAGATAAAAGAACCGATACAAGCGTCTTTGCAGGCATTCTTGGTTGCACATTTCAGATAACGTCTTTCATGAGATTTTGTAGAACGCATAACGTAACCACAGTACATACATCTTGCTTTTTTTGCAAAAATTCCTATTTCACCATTAGAAAAAGGTTTTGCTTTTTGTTTAATCATTTCTTGAACCGTATTCCATAAATCCATATCAATAATCGGTTCATGAGTTCCCTCTACCCTAATCCATTGTTCCTTTGGAATAGGCTTGTTTTTCTTACTTTTATAGGAAACGCTCCCATACTTACCTTGAACCATGTTGCCGATATAGATTTCGTTAATGAGCATATCTGCAACAGCAAAATATCTCCATAGCGTACTTTGTTTAGTTACAGGTGGTTTATATCGCAGACCATGTAAACGCTTGTACTCTGTAGGATTTGGAATACCTTTTTCATTTAAGTATCTTGCAATTGAACTCTTTCCCATACCTTGCGAAAACAAAGTAAAGACTTCACGAACCACCTGCGCTGCTTCTTCATCAATTATCAGATGCCCTTTTTGATTAGGGTCTTTTTGGTATCCATACAGTGCAAATGCTCCGATATGTGAGCCGTTGCGCCTTTTATTAGTCAGAACGCTTTTAATGTTGTCGGACATATCTTCCAAGTACCATTCGTTAATAAGTCCGTTTATCTGACGGGCTTTTTTGTTGCCTTTGTTTTCCGTGTCGGCATTGTCTACAATACTTATGAAACGGATATTCCATATCGGAAATAATCCATGTATGTACTTTTCAACGATTTCCAGTTCTCTTGTAAATCTTGATTGTGTTTTGCATAACACAATGTCAAACTTGTGTTGTTCTGCATCTTTTAGCAATTGATTAAACGCAGGTCGGTTTCTGTCTGCACCCGTGTAATCGTCATCGCTATAAATGTTGTAAATTTCCCACTCCTTTTGCACCGCATATTCAATAAGCATAGATTTTTGATTTTGAATACTTTCGCTGTCGTCTTCTTTTGAAAGCTTATTTTTATCTTCCTCAGAAAGACGGCAATAAATTGCTACCTTCATTGCTTCATCTTCTCCTTTCGGATTTGATAAAAACAAATCGGTTCGTATGTATCTATAATACAATATTTGAGCCGATTTGTAAAGGGAACTATTTGAACTTTTTGTTAACTTTATCAGCTTCATTTTTGTTAATAATACTTATCCATTTATTTGTGTAATTTTGTGAACGTTCCTTTTCGCTTTTACTTTGAAATGTATTTTTCACATTTATAATTTGTTTTCTTGACAATACAACTCCCTCCATTCTCTGTTGTATTGTTATGTAATACTGCTTGTCTTTTATTCAAAATATTTACAAAATTACTGATTATATTAATTTCCCCTGTTCCACCAACAGGTAACAAAAGTGTACTAATCACAAAAGACAGAGCATAAAAATAAAGATATAACGAGAAAACCCACAGCTTCGGCGAATTACAATTGCCGATGTTATAGTGGGGTCTCCTATTTCATACGAGACCCCACTATAACATCGTGCAATACATATAATAAATTATATTTGCAATTCACCGAAGCTGTGAGCAAGTTATAATATTTATTTTTATTTATATTCTTATTTTTTATTATTATTTAATTATATATAAGAGGTGGTGGAACAGGTGAGATTAACAGAAAGAGACGAGTTGATTTTAAGAGAGGTTGACAGGTGGAGAGCGTGCGGAAGTAAACACATTCGATGGTTAGCCAATTTTTCGGGACAGAGAGCGACAGACAGAAGATTGAAGATTTTAATTGAAGCAGGATATTTGAAACGCAAAAAATTTTTGTATGGTGTGCCAAGTATTTATTTTTTGACAGCCAAAGGCAAATCGCTTATACAGGTCGGAACAGGTACGGAAAAAGTCAAGATTGAACAAATCGTACATGACAGAACAGTTTTAGATACGGCAATTTATTTCATGCACAAAGAAAACTTGTCTTTAAACGACATAACAACGGAAAAGCAATTGCACCAGTCAGACGGTTTTGGAATACGCAGACACAGAGCCGATTTTATTTTTACAAAAGATGAACAGACAAATTGCGTGGAAGTCGAGCTGACGAGGAAAGCAAATAACCGCTTGTTAAATATTATTAAGGATAATTTCATGGAATATGATACGCAAATATGGGTCGTTCCCGATTATCAGACGGCAATTTTAAACGTTTTGAATAACAGCCAGAGATATTATACCAACATAGAAATACTTTCTTTACAGAAAATCACTGACTATATGCAAAGTCTGAAATAGCGATTATATGTTGAGATTTCAAACTATATATGATATACTTTAGGAAAATTTAACGTTGAAAGAGAGGGAAAGTAAATGAATACAGATGAATTAGTAAAACAATATTGTAATTTGATTCAAAAGGACAAAGAATATTTTCAAACATATCAAAAAGCCGACCAAAATACATTTGAAGGACAATTGAAAAATGCTCTTTCTATGCTATATTTATGGAGAAGCATTCCAGAGAATAATCAACTGGAAGAACTCAAACAATGTTTTGAAAACGCTAAATCTATGAAAGCACTGTTAGATATCAGAGAATACTACTTTGATGAATTGATAGAATTAGAAGAATCTGAAAATAAAAACTATCATGAACTATCCGCAAAAAGTTTACAAAAGGTTATGCTTCAGCAAGATTGTAAAAAACAATTAAAAGATTGTATTGAACTATATTTAATGAGTGATACAGTGTGCGAACAAATATGTAATCTATCATAAAAATATAAATTTAATAGAAGTGATGTTAAACATTACTTCTATTTTTTATACCTTGTCCCACATCATACAAGCCTATTTTTCGGCATATAATGTAACAAATCAATTTACTATGAGGTGACAAGCTATGATTTTTAATCTATTTGAACGGACTTAAAAAATATGAAATAATTATAAAAATTCTGATTTTTATAATTCCAATCTGTATTATTATCCACGGTTGCAGACAAACTGTTTTTATGCGAAAGCTGTTTAATTTTCGCCGTGATTTTAAGAGGGTGAAACAAAGAATGAAACAGAAAAACTTAAATGAAACCAATTCCGCATTATTGGGATATAACGGCAGAAAGCCGATTTTTTCCCCTGATAATGCAAAGCATATTTTTATTTGCGGAACTACCGGTAGTGGAAAAACCGTTGCACTCAGCAATTATATGCAGAACTGCATGAAAAAAGACTTTCCCATGCTGATTGTAGACGGCAAAGGAGATACAGGAAAAGGCAGTATTTTAGATGTTCTGACGCAGTTAAACAAGCGTTACCGCAAGAAAATTTACTGCATTAATTTAACAAATCCGTCTTTATCAGATACATATAATCCTTTTTGCAATACTTCTCCAACTGTTGCAAAAGATATGCTTATCAATATGACAGACTGGTCGGAGGAGCATTACAAGGTCAATGCGGAACGCTATTTACAGCGATTGATTTTGTTGATGAACAAAGCAGAAATTCCGCTTTCATTCCAAACGATTGTAAAACATATGGAACTGGATAAATTTTCGGCACTGTCAATGCAGTTGGTGAAAGAAAAGAGAATTTCCAAAGAAAAACATTTAGAAAATCTTGAAATCGCCAAGACTTCGGGAAAAATTGCAGAAAATTCAATTGCAAGATTTTCAACCATTTCCGAAAGTGAATTGGGAGAACTTTTCTCTGATACTGGAATTGATATTGCAACAGCATTGCAGGAAAAGGCAATTATTTTATTTATCTTGAATCCGCTCATTTATCCCGAAATATCACCCGCCTTTGGTCGATTAGTCTTGATTGACAGCAAAAAAGCGATAAGTCAGCGTTTTCAGAGTAATAACAGAACATTTTTCTTGTTCGATGAAATTAATGTATACGCTTCCAAAACACTCATTGACCTTGTGAACAAATCAAGAAGTGCAAATGTCACTTGTGTTCTTGCAACGCAAAGTCTTTCCGACCTTGCAAGTGCAGAAAACGAAGATTTTACACAGCAGATTATTGAAAACTGCAACAACTATCTTGTGTTACGACAAAATAGTGCTATAAATTCCGAAAATTGGGCGAACATTTTGGGCACAAGACAGACCATGGAAGTGACGTATCAGCTACAGCAGAAAGGACTTGACACCACACAAACGGGCTTTGGTTCTGCAAGACGAGTGCGAGAATTTTTATATCACCCTGACGAGATAAAGCAGTTACAAACGGGATATGGCATTTTTCTTTCAAGAGACGAATATTTTCACAGTAAATTACACGTTTTTAAGCCGTTTTAGGGGGAGTTCCTATGATTGACAGATTAATTGACGATATTGAAAGAAGTATACTTTTTCTTTTTCGGTTTTGGAAAAATAACCCGGTTTATCTTGTTTGTTCTATATTTTACTATGTAATTTCATCGATTCTTTTAGGCGGTACGGAAAAAAGTTTTTTAATTGTGTTTGTGGTTTATGCAGTATCACTTATCATTGGATTTAGTCCGTTAGGCGAGAAGCTTTTGAGGTTATTAAACAGAGTTCGCCCGCTTGAAACGAAACGGGAAACAGAATATTTACAGCCGTTATTTGGGGAAGTTTATGAACGTGCCAAAGAGAAATACAAAAAACTCAGAAAGATTGAAATTTGCGTAATAGACAATATGACAGTCAACGCTATGGCGTTAGGAAGAAATACGATTGCAGTCACCAAGGGAGCAATGCATACATTCACCGAAGATGAACTAAAAGCAGTTATCGGGCATGAAATTGCACATCTTGTACATGGTGATACAATGGCAACTATATATGCGATTGTTGGAAATGGTATTCTCTCCGTGTTTGTACTTATTGCAAGATTATTCTTGTTATTATTGGATTGGATTCAGAGTGCATTTACTGGAAAACGCAGTATTTTTTCCGCATTAATGCTTTTAATAAGGCTTTATTTTGAGTTTTCTATTTGGTTTTTGAATTTCGGATTACAGGTGATTTTGTCGGTAAACAGCCGTAAAAATGAGTTTAAAGCGGATTTGTTTTCTTACTCTATCGGCTATGATACGGACATGATTGAAGCACTTTATTTGCTTGAAAAAATATCTTTGGGCGATAACAGTTCCATTATTCAAAAAATGATTGCCAGTCACCCAAGAATTACACTAAGAATTAAACATCTTGAAGAATTTGACGAGCTTGCGAAGTAAAGTTTTCCTTAACCCCTTAACGACCTATAGTTAAAAAAGTCCCCGATATGTTTTAAAAGAACATATCGGGGAGTTTTTTAATATTTTGGACTTTGGGGTGGGAAATAAGGAAATATATTATCTTAAATAAACTTTATTTCCGTTGATTTCTATAAACTTATAACCGTCACTATTAGTCCATACCCTGTGCCATTTTCCGCTTTCATCTTTAATATTTTCGTTATTCATTACTTCGTACATATTTCCATTTTCATCATAAATAAATCGTTCTCCATTATTCAAATTTGAGGACGCATCACATGAAGCAATATTGATACTCCATTTTAACATAGTAGGTATTAGAATTAATGTACAGCACATAGCAATTTTAAAAGCTATTTTGAAACCAAGCCACCATGCACGAAACCATGTTCCAACACGTTCGCCTTTTGGCGTTCTGCTGTTTATGTACAATGTCAATAAAATGGTTAGAATTATGCTTATAATACCTGCTAAAATAAACTCACTGCTTTGTATTACCAAACCGGCTGGAAGTAATAAAATAAGCGCTGAAAAGTCCATTAGCAAATATGCCACCAATTTGTTATACCGTTTTTTCATTTTAAATTCTCCTTTAATTTAATTTTATGATAACATAACATTATCCATAACTTTAATAGGTTCTTCACTATCTTCTGTTGTTCCGTTACCAAGCTGACCGCATTCATTTGACCCCCATGTATACATACAACCATCGTTAGTAATTGCAACATTAGAACTTATGCAATTTACATTTTCCATTATTTTTACCGGTGAATTATGTTTTACCATTTCATATAAGCAATCATCTTCTCCTATAAAATAAATCGTATTACCACAACAACTTATTTCTTTTGCTTGTTGTGATATTTCGAGTTTAGTCGGAACTGAAGCTGTACCAATAACGCCTTTATTTGTTACTATTCGACCACAAATATATATATCACCTGAATTAGATAAAATTGCACAATAATAATCTCCAAATGATATATCTTTAACTTTGTCCATTACTTGTACTGGAGATTTCATATTATCTGTCGTTTCACCATTTCCAAGTTGTCCCCAAATATTACTCCCCCAAATATATAGTACATCATCATTAGTAATTACTGCTCCATTATCCCCTCCAAGTTTAACTTTTTTTACATTATCCATTATTTTGACTGGTGATTTGAATGGACCACTATCACCATTTCCCAATCCATAAAGATTGTAGCCCCATACAAATAAACTGCTATCATTCGTAATTACTGCACCAGCTTCAAAACCTAAGCTAACCGAAACTGCATTATCCATTATTTTTATTGGTTCTATACTATTATCATCATCGCCATTGCCCAATCTTCCATATCTTCCACACCCCCATGTATAAAGACTACCATCATTTGTAATTACTGCACTTGTGTCATATCCTAAACTTGCACAAGCTACATTTTCCATTACTTTTATAGGTGTTGAACTGATTCCATTTTTATCCCAATATACTTTAATAAATTCATCTGTAACTGTTCCAAGTTGTCCGTCGCTGTTATTTCCCCAGAGATATAAATCTCCATTATTTGTTATTGCTCCACGATGTTCACCATAACATGAAATTTTTCCAGATGGAACTAGCTCGATAAGATTTTCTTTTGCTTCTGTTTGCATAGTAGTAACTGTTTCTACTTTTCTAATAACAACATTCCGCAAGTTAGGATTATAAGATTTCATTTCTTCTGATGAAACAGAACTAATTTTACCCAAGATTAAATCTTTATAAATTTCCTCTGGTATATTAAAATTCAATATTACTTTTGCGTTTTTATCATTATAATAATACGATAAAGAACTTACGTCACCACCTAAATAGCCACCAGTACCACCGATACAATTAAAATCACCTAATACTTTACTGCATGATTTATAATCCATATCGGCTTGAATAGTTTCGCTAACTTTTCCTGATTTATTGACTTGTATTCCGTCTAAGGTTAGTTCTCCTGATTCTAATTTTGCTTTTAATGTATCGCTATGAATTTCTTCGCCATTGTTGGCTGATATAATATCGTCACCCGAAACTTGAACATAAAATTCCATTCCAGATAATACAGATTGATTTTGAATGTAAATATATCCGTCATTTTCTGTTTTGATAATCTGATATTCTCCATTCATAAGCGAAATTATTTCGGGTATGTTTTTTTCTATTAAATCTACTGCTGTGTAGTTTAAGGTGGGTTCAATGTGGTCAGTTGGCTCAATCACTTTTTTCAAAGTGATATTAAATATATTTTCCTCACCATAGACTACATTTACAAAATCATCTGTTTCAAAAACTTCATATCCGTCAGCCTTAACAACTATTTTATAGCTATCTTGCGGACATTCTAAAGTATATTCACCATTTTCATTTGTAGTTGCAGTAATTCCATGTGACATACCCCGTACATTGTTTATTATAATTTCAGCGTCTTTTATTGGATTATTGCTTTCGTCTGTAACTGTACCCGAAAGCATTTCATTAGTATTTATGCTTACTAATTCTACTAAAGTTTCATCTCCGCCATTATAGTTTTTACATTCAGCAGGGGTATTATCTTTTTTATTATATTTTCTAAGATACCATTCTGCATCATCTTTACCATAAACAGATTTTGCTTCTTTCAACGACTCATTTACAGTATATCCAAATAACAGTTTGTGAATAAAAAAATCTCTCATTCGATTATCATAATCTGCGATTACTGTATCTGTTAATCCAATTACTGCTTTTGCATTACAATCATTAGCAAGAGTTCCAACCAATATATCATTAGTGTATCCTTTGCAACAACTTAACCATATTATTTCATCAGTTAATGCATTGTAATAATAATATTCAAAAAAATTATATTTTAAATAATATTCCCCACCCAAAAAGCCAAATATTGTGCCTATTCTTTTGGCATCCCTATCATCTGAATAATTATTTTCAAATGGATTCATCTCTTCCTGTAAAAATACAGTAGGATTACCATTATAATCTATAAAACCATGTGCATCTATATTTATAAAATCATAACCACTATGACCATCAGATCCATTTAGAATTGTTTTAAATTCTTCTACAGTAACGTTTGATCTTACATCAGTTTTTAAATCATTTGTAGTCCACGTTTGAGAAAGAACATTATTTAAATTCCGTTCGTAATCATTATCCATACAATCAATAATTAAAGCTGATTTTGGATAATAAGTTAAGTTATACGTTGATAAATTTTCCTTAATATATCCATTTGCATTGTTATTGCCACTCTCTATATAAGTTTTGTTAAAATAATTACTTGAAATACTTTTTTCAAAATTGCCTTTTTCAATATCAAATATGCTATCATTTTTACTATTATCTTCATTAATATTATTATTTGTTTCAAGCGAAGAAAAACAATCATCTAATATAATAGAGCCCTCTGCACCATTACTATATAAGAAAAAATAGCAATTATATTCATCATTAAATTTGATTGAATCTTTTTTAATTTTGTTTTCACTTTCAAGCGTATTAAGAACATTTAATGCGATCTCTTTTCTTTCTTCTAAACTTGCGTTTTTAAATGCATCATTAACAATTTTTTCATATATTTCTTTATCAACTGCTGTATAAACATCTGAATTATTCTCAGACGATAACTTATTTCTATAGACAAGCAACGAACCTGCAAATCCTAACAACACAACAATAACCACAATCAAAATCCCAATAGTTCTTTTTTTACTTCTCATAAAACCATCTCCAAATTTGCATACTTCCCACAAAATAGGTTATCATAATAATGACCCAAATCGTGAAATCAGTTCGCTTAGTTGGATACTAAGCGACTTTTCATTAGGAAACAACGCAAAATAGAGAGAAATCCACTTTCCTTGACCATAATTTTGACCCTTAATAGAAAACGGCAAGCTTTTCCAGGTTCATTTTTTTATGCTCATTTGATGGGTGTACATAGCGTTCCATAGTGAATTTTACGCTTGAGTGTCCTAACATTTCACTAAGACTTTTAATGTCGCAACCTTGCTCAATTGCCCTTGTTGCAAATGTATGTCTTAATGCATGAAAATTTGTATCGGGTATTCTTGCATTTTCAAGACAACTTTTAAATTTTTTCTGATAAGAACGTGGCTCAATATAATCAGTCGTGCTGGTTAAAATATACGATTTATCGCCTGATTTATACTCTTTAAGTAATTCAAGCAGAAATGACGGTATCGGAATATCACGAATCGACTTTTGACTTTTAGGAGTGTCAATCACAATTTTAGTTTTTGTCTTAGCATTTTTATCTAAGTTTTTCAGTCTTTGCATTGTCTTTCCGATATGAATTGTTTCATCATAAAAATTCACGTCTTCCCATTGCAAAGCGCAAATTTCTCCTAATCTGATACCCATAAATAATGACAGCAAAATTCCTGTTTTCTGTATTTCAAAGTTTGTCTGTACATAATTTACAAGCTTTATAAATTCGGAATTTTTCAAAACAGGCAGTTCATCTTTCAGCGATTTTGGATATATAATCGAATCAAAATCAAAGTAATTTATATATTTCTTTGACTGCCCATACTTTATTATTTGAATTAAAAGTGAAATCATGTCGCACACAGTTTTGGGCGATAATTGGTTATTTTTTGATATAAAATCTTGTACAAGCTCACTTGTGAGGTACATTGCTTTTACATTTTTGAAATGCGGAATAAAATGTTTGTCTATAAGATAACGATATGTTACTTCTGAGGATATTTTAATTGATTTTTCCTTGATATAAAGCCATTCTTTGAATAATTCTTCCATGTTGATTTTATTGCTTATATTTTGACTGCAAAGTTTTTTATTCAACGATAATTTTTCTTTCACTTCTGTATATGTTCTTCCGTAAACAGAACGGTAAACGGCTTTTCCATCGCTTGAATATGCTTCGATATATCGTCCTTCCCATCTTCCATCTGCTCGTTTTCTGATGTTTTCTCCACGTTTTGCCATGTATATAACCTCCTGTCCGCTGACCCATATTTTGACCCCTAATAAAAATAAATCTCATATTTTATTGTTTACTATACTTAAAAACCAACATTTATATTTATAAAAATTGTAGATTTTTCAGACTTGACTTATGTTTTTTCTTGACTTTTTTACTAATTCCGTGTAAAATAAAGATAGAATTTAGTTGAAAATAGTCAGTCGCTTAGTATCCAACTAAGCGACTTTTTATGGGTCAATTTCAATAATATGCACTACTATTAATACATCTTATTATATACTATTCACATATTCTGCGGATATGACAATTAATCCTTAAATCTGCACTTCCATTTTAATTCATAAAAAAATACTGTCAAGGGTAAATGCACACTTCGTGCCCTTGACAGTATTTTTTTATGAATTTCTTTGCAATTAGCAAATTTAAGGATTATACTTTAAAATCAACAAAAATAAGTATACGAATCCGTTTGTTTTTATCATATTTTACGTACGTTACCCATGTGAGATTGTAGCAATGGTAAGGCATGTCCTACTTTTTAAACTCTAAAACCACGTAAAATAGGCACTTTTGAGACTTGTAGCCTTTGTATGATAGTACCATCTGCCGCCATATCCTCCACAAGATCAGTTATAGGGTCACCTTTAGATTGAAAATACGCTGCTGTAAACGGTGTTCCGGAAGCGGCAACAGGATATATGCCTGTGGTATGATCAACAAAATAAGTGTCAAAGCCGCTTGCTTTAATTTCTTCAGGTGTTAGATTTCTTGTTAATTGATATAATATTGCTGAAACAATTTCCATATGTGCTAATTCATATGAACATTATAGATAGATATATTAAATATATTATTTTAAAAGTATTTTTTAGCAATTTTTCCAAAAATATTTTTGTTATTTTATGGCAAAATGTAGAAAATTTTAAAAAGTAGGCATAATATATATGGTAAATATTGTAAAATTATTGGTTATATTGTATAATTAAAAAAGAATATTTATAAGAGACATTGTAAATAGTTAACCGGAAGTCAAAAATGTTGTGGTTATATGAAATTAATATTTTTAATTAGGAGGAATCGTTATGGCAGATACTACTTTAACACCAAAAAATCAAGCGCCGAATATGTATGTTGATTGGACGGACGGAGGAAGTTATGATTTCGTAATTGTAGATTGGTACTGTGAAACAGTAGCCAACAATACTTACTGGGCTGTTCATAACTGGTCCGGAGGCTATGCAGGTTTTCAGTATTCTGGAGGTCAATATAAAATATTGCTGTCTATATGGAATGATGGCAGTATGCTTCCGGAAATCGAATATTTATCCGCTGACAGCGATCCGAATTATCTTGATTTCGGCGGCGAGGGAGAAGGAAAACACATTTTTACCAACTATACCTGGACAGTAGGAAAATGGTATACAATGTGCATAGGAACCAAAACTATAAATGGAAAAACTTATTATGCGCAATGGGTTCGTGAAGAAGGAGCAAGTGACTGGTTTCTTGCAGCAATTATCAGTTTCCCTCAGGCTAACCGTACACTAAACAAAAGCTCTATGTTTCAGGAGGACTTTACATTTAACGGCAATTTAAAACGCAGATGCAGGTTAAGACGTGCTTATGGTCGTAATTCCAGTACAAAAAACTGGGAGTCATGGAAAAATAACAAAATTACAAATTCATATTTCCCATATAAGGAAACTACATGGGCTGATGTTGAATGGAATGTAACCCAAAACTGCGATTGGGGTACGGACAGCAGCAATAGCTATGTGTGGGTTCAGTCAGGTGGGAATACTCCTGATAACGGTAAATCAGCTCCGCCGGCTATATATAGCTTAAATCAGCCTTCTGCTCCAAGTAACTGGCCTCAATGGTCGGATATCCTGCCAAAGTATATAAACAGCAAATTCAGCAATTTGTATGTTGCTTTTTCAGGATCAAAAGTTATTCAGAGTAATAACAAATATTATTGGAACTTTGTAGATTCAGGTGATGGATATTTTTATATATTAACATCAGATAATTCTAAGGCTATAACAATAAGTGGTACAGACAACGGTTCTGACTTGATACTTACTGCATTCAATGGCGGTGCAGACAACCAGAAATGGAATAAATTCAATGCCGGAACTGGTCTGCTTCATTATTTCAAACCAAAATCAGCTCCGACAAAAACGATGGATATTGAAGGTCCATCCACAGCTTCAAACGCAGTAATTCAGATATGGGAATTTGGCACAGATCCTGATCAGTTTAAATGGAATACTATGAGTACAGTTGAAAAGCATTCTATTAAAAGTAATTATAGTAATTTATTTGTTTCACCTTCACAAGCAAATGTTGTTCAAAGCAATACGCAATATGAATGGAATTTTGTACAGTGCAGCGACGAATATTTCTATATACTGACTCCGGATAATGCCAAAGCTGTGTCAATAAGCGGAACAGGAGATGGTTCGAACCTGATTCTCAAAACGTTTAATGCCGCTGATGATACACAGAAATGGAAAAAAAGCAGCGCTGGCAGCAATCTTTATTATATTCGACCGAAAGCTGCTTCAACAATGACAATGGATATTGAAGGACCGTCTACTGGGTCAGGTGCACCAATTCAGATATGGACGCATAATACTTCGGCTGCTCAGTTTAAGTGGTATGTTCTTTAAATGCTTTCATCTCAGTTGGATTCACTTTGGTTACTAGCCGAAAAACTCAAAAATAGAATTTTTAGAAGTCACCTTTAAATGTTTTTTACTTTCTATCGGATATGCAACCAAAAGTAAAAAATTAAAATCCCCACTTGAACTTAATAAAGCAAGTGGGGACTTTTAATGAAAAGATGGTAAACAGTCACAAACTGTATTTATATTCTACACTTTATATTTATACAAAATATAGACATAATGTAAATATTTGATTAATTTTATATTTATATGTTGATTTCTGTAAATTTTTGGTATATAATGTGTTTATAAGCATGCTTAAAAAAATTAATTTAAGGAGAATCATTATGAAAAAAACAAATAAAATTATTTCTGCTTTACTTTCCATTGTTTTTATTGCTGCATTTTCAATTACATCAAATGATAGTATTCTTGTATTTAAGAATCTATCAATATCAGCTAGTGCTGAAGCAACATCTAATGGTTTTGTTTATAATATTAGCAATAATCAAATTACAATTACAGGTTACAACGGAACATCTTCACAAATCTCAATACCCAGTACAATAAATGGGTATTCTGTAACAACAATTGGATCAAGAGCTTTTGAAGATAATACAAATATTTCTAACGTTACAATACCTGGTTCAGTAAAAGTAATTGGTGCATTTGCATTTGAAGATTGTACTAATTTACAATATGTTAATATTAATTCCGGTGTTCAACAAATCAAGGAGTGCGCTTTTAGACGATGCAAAAAAATCACATCCATTACTCTTCCATCTACAATACAAAACTTAGAACAACTTATTTTCTACGGCTGTGAGTCATTAACTTCTGTAAAAATAAATTCTACATATTTAAAAACAATCCCAAGGTCAATGTTTCAGACATGCTATGGGTTAACTTCAATTTCTATTCCGTATACAATTGAAAGTATAGAACCAACAGCTTTTTCATGGTGTACAAGTTTAAAAACCGTTAATATTCCAAGTAATTCACGTTTAACTACAATTGGCTGGGAAGCGTTTGCACATTGTGGCAAATTAAACAATATTTTTATTCCGGATTCTGTAAATTATATGGGAAATGATGTGTTTTTTCAATGTACATCCTTAAGTAATATTAACATTAATCCTACTAACAGATACATGCAAAGTTCTTCTTTTAAATATACTCCATATTATACTAATAATTATACTGTAACAAAACATCCAAATTATAATTTAGGTCCGGCAAAATTATGTACAGGAAAACAGTTAGTATTTACAATTTTCTTAGAGGATAATCAAACAAAATTTTCTTCCGCCGATAAAACTGCCAAAAGAGAATTAGTATCTGACGCTACAAATAAAATTTCAATAGAAGCCGGTAAATATGGTAAAAGTGTTAATTTTGTTACAAGTAATTCAAATTCTTTGCTTGAAGTTACTAAAACAGTCCAGAATTCCGAATTAACAAATATTTTAAACGGAACATCAAGTACATATATATTTTCATTACTTGACGATGTTCCTGAATTAACATACGATGGCAGACGTACTCTTTTAAGTCATTATGGAGCTGACGGAATATCTTACGTCATTTTTGTTAATCGTAACGGAAGATCATATTCTGTTATTGGAAACTGGGAAGAATTTAACGAAAAATCACTAATTTATAATGATAGCAGAGGGTCAGCAGTTGTAATGCATGAAATGTTACATTTATTCGGTGCACCTGATTTATATACTAATACATACATGTCTCAACATTACAATGAAGATATTATGGTGAAAGGCGCTCATCCATGCATGATCGGTCCTGTTACAGCATACGCTATAGGCTGGGTAGATTGTATTTTAAAAACTGAATATGATATGCTGTATTCTTAAATCAGATAATACTAAACCAAATTTTCATAAAACTAACAAGCGGCAAGGAGAGATCCTGCCGCTTAAATTTATATAAAAAATAGAGCGAAATATTTCTACCCCGCTCCGCAAAAATGTATAACATTTTTTCCCTGTGCATAATAGTATATCATATTTTAAAGAAATTGTCAAAAGTATAAAAAAGCCCGTCAGGAAATTCCCGACGGGTTTAGCTTTGTATTGTTTCTGCGGTATATTTTTTCAACAAATTAATTATACCACACTTTTATAAATTTTGCAAATTATTTCACTTTATTCTCAATTTCAGTATGCAGACGTTTAATAAAATTTTCCCCTGCAATACCATTCTGCTGATATCCCCACTTATCAAGAAGATAATTTACTGCTTTCAGCGTACCGTCACCGAAAGACTTATTTTTATCCATGCCGTATTTGTTAATACCTAACCGCCATTGCCAAGCTTAGTCTTAACACCTCGGTTCGACATGATTTTCTGTACTTCTGTATTAATATTGTTTGCCAACGTCTTTGACGTACCTCCCACGCGGCTGTAATATACCTCAAAGCCCTGTCCGCCGCCTGCATTGAAATGAATATCCACAACCAGATCAGGAGCATATTTATTACACATTGCGACTTTACTGTCCATATCGGTATCAATATCCTGAGTACGTGACAGCTTAAAATCAACTCCGTATTTACTTAAAATTTCAGACAGTGCAAAGGCTGTTTTCAGTGTATACTCTTTTTCGACTATGTACTTAACCGCTCCGCTGTCTGTTCCACCGTGCCCTACTCCTATAAATACTTTTTTACTCATTATTATTTACCTCATTTCTTAAATTTAGATATAAAAAATACACCCTGTAAAAACAGAGTGCATATTGACATATTATGCCGATTATAGTATAATAATGTTTATGGGCATACCTGAAACGGTAGGCTTGCCATCTTTAGGGCAAGTCTGCCGAACGCTTTTCCTATTGCGTTCGGTAGGCGGTTGTTCCCTCCTTACGCCATAAACTTACTTATCGTCCCCACTAGGGCAGGCGAAATAAGCAGGCAAGGAGGTGATAGATAATGGAATCAATCATTGTCTTCTTAATCCTTGTGACTCTTAATGAAGTTATCAAGAATATAAAGAAATAAACCGCCCAAGCTCCCAACTTTGCGGTTTATTAATAACCAATATGAGGGAGCGACCGTCTATCGGTATGCCCCTTTTTTATTATTATACATCAATTATGGAAATATGTCAACTTTATTTTATAATTTCATACGTCTTTTCAAAAATATCTGGTTTACATGGATAAAACTCACCGTTAACACCCTTAATAATATAATCACCCTTAGTTATGACCATATCTCCCTCTAATGTTTTTATTTTCATATCAACACTCGGAATACCCTTTCCACACTGCCAAGCTGCATCTTGAATATCATAAATTAAACTTTCGCCTACAAATTCTTTGACTTCTTCCAAATTAATTCCAGTCCATCGTATAGCCTTTATAATTACAGGCTTTTTTCTGTATTTATTCATTTAGTTCTCCTTCAAGTTCATAACCGCCGCAAGACCTGCCGAGACAGCTGATACAGCTAATCCCAAAACAGCGGATTTTACAGTTAAATCCGTTGCAGCGATATTTACCGCTATGTAACCTACAGCCGTTTGTAAAAATGTTCTAAGTGAACGCTTTGCCCATGTTTTCATAATTAACCTCCTAAATAACATACAATTTTAATCTCAACGTTCCTGCTGTACCTGTGGAGTTAGTTTGCGTTAATGTGAATACTCCTGCGCTTGTACAGGTGACTGTATAAGTATAAATCCTTGTACCCGTATAAATCTGCTTTGTAAATACCGCTCCTGCCACAATAGCGGAAATCGGAATCACATCACAAAAGTTTACCGTCTCTCTTTCCGTCAAGCTTGCAGCCATATACAGCAGTGAATATTTTGCTATCTCAGCATTGGTTACCGTCAGACTGTTTTCATTTGTTGAGTTTTCAGCAAGAAGTGTTCCCGATTGGGACTGCTTTATGTGCGGCGCAATTAAATCACCGGTCAGCGTTCCTCCGGTCAATGGAAGATAGCTTTGCAAATTGGTATTGTCCTGTAAGATTCTCGGAGTTACCGTTGTCCAGCCGCCCGGAGCGTCCGCAGTATCGCCGAAATCAGACAGCGTTACATTTGTACCCCTCAAAACCGTTACTGCAAAAACAGAACGGTATGTTCCGGTATATGCGCCAAAATAAAAATAACCGTTTTCACTGTCCTCATAATATCCAAAATTTACTGTACCCCTTTTATGCGGCAGCAGCGTTGTAACCGACATAGTCGGCTTGCTTTCACGGTTGCTTAATTGTATCAGCCATGCGCCTGTCTGGGGAGAACCAAAATTGCCTGCGTCTGTCACAAGCAAGGTTGCTCCGCAGTTTTCAAGCGTATTAATATTGCTTGTTCTGGCAAACATAGAATATCTGGAAATGCTGTCATACGGTCCCAATTCATAGCGGCGGGTCTTGCCGGTCACATCTATCGTTATATCCTGTGTTCCGTCAAATGATACTCCGTTGATCTTACGGGCTGTTTCAAGTTTTTTGGCGCTGTCAGATAACTCTGACACACTTTTTATGCCCTCTTCCATATGATTAAAATTTTCAGCTGACATAGGAGTTCCCTGCTGTACGACCTTTCCCGCAGGAGTGATTGAAACCGTTCCGTCGCTGTTTTGATTGATACGGTAACGATTATCGGAAAGAATATGATCTTTCCAATTTGTCGGAATATATCCCATTATGATTCGCCCTCCTCATATACACGGAATTTTAATTTCATAATCAGTATTTGTCCGGATTTTTTTACT